>CAZQKN010000006.1:0-180284 GCA_964593935.1 uncultured Akkermansia sp.
CCTCTATCGCAACCTTCGCCTTGAACTTGGCTGTAAACTTCCTTCTGGTGTTTTTCATGACAGGTAATTTAAACATTATTTGTACTTAAATTTCTGTCCTAATAATTGGTAGCATTACAAATCTCATGTGCAAGAATACTGAGTGCACCAAATTTTGACTTTGTCTCACTGGCAACATTCTGAATGAATAATTGATTGTAGAGAATGTAACGCTTATTACCCTTAATTAAAGCACAGGCATTATCAACATCAGCTGCTTTTACTGTAAAATTATCAGCAAGTCCTGTATGGGACATGATCTGTGATATGTTTGCTTCAACATCATCATTTGATTTAAATAGGTAGATCTTTTCCAGGACAAGAGCGCCACTGTAAGAACACCCAAAATCATGTTCATTAATGTCAATTCTATTCCTTGACATATAATTGCCCCCCCTATTTTCCTCATTTGAACAAGAAACGAAAGTCCACAATAGTATTGATAAAATAACTCTGTTCAACTGTTTGTTATTTGTCATTTAAACACTGAAAATATACAATTTCGGGTTACCTCCAAAACGATTCGATATAAATAACCAAACCCAAAAATGTTTGGTCATGAAAAAAATATTCCTTCTTGCACTTCTGATGCATTTCGTCAGTCCAACAAATGCTCAAATAGGTGTTCTAACCCTCAAAAAACGAGACGATGTTTACTATGGACAATGGTTCACATTGAAAAAAAATGAAAACCAGCTCTTCCTCGTTGATAATGAGAAAAATGCAGACGCAGCCCTTCAAAGATTACTTGCTCCATACGAAATTGCCTATGAAGACGCTGAAATTGACGAGGATGGTGATCTTTTCTGGGTAGTTGAATCAAATAATGGATTTACCTCCAAAGTATACAGAATAAGCGGAGAGGACAACCAAATAATTCTCATTGTTTCAACCATGAAAATTACTGATAATGGTGAATTCAATGCTTGGCATCAAAAAATCACAAACCGTGTTGGTTACCTTTTTTAATTCCGACTATAAACCTGTAGAACAATTAAAAAAAATAAGATGAAAAAAAGATTCAGAATCCTCACAACGATCGCCATGATCACAGTCTTTTCTGCTGGCGTTTATTCGTTTGCCAATTCAAATGATCATCATCCTCAGCGAACAACAGTTGAAGAAACAGTATCAATGACCTGTAAATATGATCAGTGCAGAGCAACAGCCAAAAGCACCGGACAGCGCTGTAGACATTGTGTATCGAACTATGGTGATTCATACTGCTGGCAGCATAAATAATTCAAAAACATAAAATTCAATACCTATGAAAACATTATTTATTTTCTTAACAACCATCCTGATCTCCGGAAATACCTTTTCACAGGATCAATTCAGAGTAGACATGAATTTGGTAGCCATACTACCAAGTCTTGATGCAGAATGGTCAGAGTGGTTTGAGGCAACAAACACGTTTGTCATCAATGCGAATGAAAACAATGATATTATTCATTACAGAGGTGATGGTAATGTGGTCGTTTACCGCAATCTTGGAGGTTTGAAAACAGAATATACAGAGTCAGGAAAACGCTATCAGATCATCAATGCACTGGATGAAGATGGTAATCCTATGGAGTTTCAACTTTTCGATGATCGTTCAATTGGTGTAAAACTGATTACCGGTGGAATGGCCATTCAATTCTCAAATTATCAATAATCAACCAACAAAAGAAAATGAAAAACACAAAAACAATTTATCACTTTGTTGTCGATCAGAGTGGATCTATGTCGGGATCAGAAGGTCCAACCATTGAGGGCTTTAATTCGCAGTTGAAAACGCTTCAGCAATTGAAACAAGAGTTTCCGGAGAACGAATACATTGTATCGGTTACTTTTTTCGAAGATGAGGTAATGGACTTAATGCAATTTGCTCCCATCGATGAGATCAACATGCTGTCCCGCGATAGTTACAAGCCGGGGGGACTAACTGCCTTATTGGACGGAATAGGAAAATCCATTGAAGCCATTCGAAGAAAATATGATCAAGAGATCCGGCAGGACAAAGCATCGGTAGTGATGGTTATCTTGACCGATGGCGGAGAAAACGCATCTAAGTTTTATACCCGCCATTTGATCGGCGGAATGATCAAGGAGCTGGATGCAACCGGAAAATGGACGTTTAGTTTCCTCGGTGCAGGATTGGATGCCTCGAGTGTTTCACAGAACCTGAATATCCGCAGTGAGAACATCATGTCTTACGATAAGGCGAATATCAGATATATGATGGATGACATGTCTGAATCCATTCGTACTTACGAACACGCAAAATATTCCGGAAATCTGAAAAGCGATCTGTTTGATATTTACGAGGAGAAGGATCGACGTAGGGAGAAATAACATAAATCCATAAACATCTAAAATACATTACTATGAAAACAGCAGCGATTATTACAACGGTTATTGCCACCCTTCTTTTTCTTTTTTCATCCTACCAGTTGACCTACGATCCTATTGGCAGATCAACTAAAGATGGGATTTTACTATTTAATTTCTTCATATGGTATACGGTTCCAGGGATTCTTTGGATTATCTACCTTGCTACCAGCAAGAAATAATTTTAAGTGTTCTAACACTAAAAGCTCCTACGGGAGCTTTATTGTTTGAATAGCAGCTAATAATTGTTGGGGATTAAAATTGAATAATCTGATCAACTAATCCTGAAAATTTGTTTAGTTCTTCCTCTCCGTAGTAATCGGAAATATGCTTTTTGGTTTTAATTAAAAAAAAATTCATTGTTGTCTTAAAGTCACTTCGAAAGAAATCTTTACAAAGGATTAATTTTTCTAGACATTTCTCAATGTATTGAAAATCAATCGTATTTGGTAATTTTAAATTGGAATTAGTGATAAACTCTAAGTAAAAAAGAGTAAAAATGTATTCGTTTTCATTACATGTATGGTTAGTTTCGAGAATTTTCTGAAAGTAATTAAACCAGAGAGCAAAATCTAGTTGCGAAAACCAATTTATGTCATCCGGATTTCTTTCGTAAAATATTGATAAATAGGGAGTTATTGATTCATTTAGGATGTTTTCGAGTATTTGTTCTCTTTTCTGTAAAGAAGGATTTATACTTAGAAAGTTGGAATCTAATTGAAACTCATAATTCAGAAGCCTTAATCTATCAGCTAAATGTAGTCCAGCAGAAAATTCTTGCAAAGATCCGAAGACTACCCAGTCATCACAAGTGTAACCGGATAATTTACCATCCTTTATTATGGGTTCTTCTCGCGATGCAAATTTTAATATTTCGTCATAATATGATTTTTCAGAAATCCAATATTGGTGAATTTCTTTAGCGTATTTTGCATTCAATGACTTTTCTGATCCATTATCAATTAAGTATGCGCGCAGTTCATTCTCAAAAGATTCATTTCGATTCATTAAAAGGAAAATATCACCTTTGTTTATAAAGTTTCTAAATTCCTGTTTTTTAATTTTTTTAAAATTGTTCAAAACGTAACGATAGAAATTATCAATATTTGTAACGTGTTTTTCAAAATATTTTAAAACCAACTTTTGTTGTTCGGATGAAAAACCATAATGATATGTTGTCGTACCTAACAGCTGAAACAGAGAAAAAGTTAGCGGATAATGATAATATGTAAGCTCATTTAAACTACTAATGTTTTCAAAATCAGGGGATGTTACTAAGTGGTTTAGTACATCTAAATAAGTGCTTAAGTACTTGTTCAATGAAACACTATCAATCGTTGAACCGCAATCCTGAAGAATTGAGAGCTCAATTTGATGTATTAATTGAGATTTCCAGTTATCATTTATGAAAAGTACTGTTGAGTCGACTTTATTATTGGGACGAATATTAAATGCAAATGATTTCATTCTTTCAAGAAGTAAGATTTTTGAATTGAGAAGTTCTTGTTCTTTCAAGGAATGATAGTGTGAATGAATATTGTTCGTCGATAATTGAAAAGTATCAACTGTTGTAACTTCAAAAATATTTTTTCCATCCCAGGCTAATTTAGAATCAAGAAAAGTTTGGTTGGTTTCAACAAAAAGCGATCTGTCCCCTGTTAATCTTTTACTTTCTGAAATTTCCTTAATCAATTTTGCGCAAGGGACATTCAAAAAACAAGAATCCTTATTAAGTTCCTCAACAGCTATATAAATACGCACATCTCTATACAACGTGTAAATTTTTTGTATGCTCGAGTTGTAAAAATCATTATTTATACTTGGATTAAGTCCTTTCATCAAACTCAAGATTAAAACATTTGAAGAATCGCTTAAAATATTGTAAAACTCTTGGTTTGAATAATTAGTATGAATGCTAAAATCTGTATGGAGAATAAATTTTGGATTCTCTTTATTTGACTCAATCAGTTTTTCAATATAATGGATTCTTATATCATTTGCATCGGATGGCTTAGAATGAAAATCTTTGTAGCCAATTACGTAGGTCAGAATGCCATTTCGTTTATTTAAATCCGACTGATCAATGAATTGTATAGTCTCATTTAGTGAACTAACCTCCAAATCTATAGATGAATTAAAAACGATTTCACCTCCGACTAGCTTTGACTCTTCAACAGGAATTTGTCTTCCATTAGATAAATTAGCAACCTCTTGTCGGACATTTTTAAACACTTGCTCTAAAGTGAGATCTTTAACTTGTAAATTTCTCGACAAACTAATTGCATAAATTGAATTTGTATCCTTGCCATCCTCAGCGGTGTGGCCTGATTCCGTAGAATAGGCAATCAAGGATCCCATTGGGGTGATAATTTTAGCCAAGCCTCTGCTACCTTCCACACTTCGCCCTTTTGGATTCCAGTTCTGTTCAAAAGGATTATCTCGACATGCATCCAGAATGAGGACATTAACCTCGTCTGTTCTGGAGGTCAAATAACGCATAATCTTCTGAACACTTAGAGCTTTGTCTTCAACGTCGAATTCAGTTTTGTACTCTTCTTTTGTAGCCAGTAAATAGTTTACATCGTTGAGTTGGATTCCATGCCCCGCATAGTAAATGAAGCCTACATTATATTCATCCCGTTTTTCGCCAAATTTTCTTACCACTTCATTGAATGCAGCTAATGTTGAAATATTGGTATCAAGAATGACATCAAAATCCAATGACTCTAAGGTTTTCTTCATCAAAAGAGCATCATTAACAGGGTTCTGTAATGCTCCTTTATCATAATTCGCATTCCCAATAACCAGTGCTAGTCGCTTTTCCTGAGCATAAAAACCAAAGGAAAAAAAAGCGATAAAGATCAACGCAAAAAGTCTCATAACAGTGCAAATTAAAGGCGTCACAAGTTAAGCAAATTGTACAATTTTTAAAAATATACAGATATACAAGGTTACCTTTTTAAATAGTGGATATAAACTGACGTAAACTTTAAAATTATTATCATGTTTCAAAATCCATTTTCATTTGAAGGACGAATCAGAAGAACAGAGTACGGTTTATCTTTCCTCATACTTGTAGTTGGAAGAGCAGCATTAGGAATGTTTCTAGCCGCAGCCTCGTCAGGACAAGATCTCACAGCAGTCTACTTAGCTTTACAGATTCCGATGTTATGGTTTTTCTGGGCTCAGGGAGCAAAACGCTGTCACGACGTAGGAATGAGTGGCTGGTATCAGTTGATTCCATTCTTTCCATTCTATCTCATCTTCGGTTCTGGAGAAAGTGGTTCGAATAAATACGGTGAAGATCCGAAGAGTAAAATTTCAAACTTCTAAACTATGTGGAGCAGATTATCATTTATTGTTGACTGGTTCAATGATTTCTCCGAGAGACGACGATTAGTGAGAAATTTTAATCTGGCAGCACGGGAAGCATTTGTTTCAGGCATGGCGCCTACGCTACTTGAAGCAAGTATCTCCATTGGCGAATCTGCATACCGCCATGCATTTTCAAAATTCATGGCGGGAGGATTCAGAATAAAAGCACTTTCAGGTAGAGCATTGAACAAAGAGGAGATGATTTCAATTAGCCAGGTCGTTCTGAACAATCAGGAATTAGTGAGAAAGCTGATCTCACTGGGTTGGGATACACTCGAGGTTCATGATAATGCCGGTTACAACGGAGTTAAATGGAAGCTCTATGATTTCTCAGGAATAGGTGGAATGCTGGGGACAAATTACTGATCAAATTCTATTCGTATGGAAACATTAAAACTATACTTCTGGCAATTACTTGTCGTTCTTGAAACACTGGTTATCATTTGGTTAATCTATAGATCAGTTAAACGAAGGAAAGAACGATCAACTGAAACGGATCAGATCCTTCAAGCCAAATCCAATATTGTGGATATGCAAGACTTAATGAAAGACCTTCATCTATCATCGGGACTCTTTAAAGAACTCTCCCGAAAATGTCATCCGGACCGATTCGCGGGAACAGATCTGGAAGATCATGCAAACGAATTATTTCAGCTGATCCAACAGAACAAATCCAATTATGGTGAATTGGTCACACTTAAAGAAAGAGCAAAACTTGAACTTAACATTTTTTGATCATGAACGAGACAGGAGCATTAGCAGTCATATGGCTTTTATTACGTCTAGCCGGACCGATATATTGTGCAATAAAAGCAGACAGTTTAAATCGTAAACCCGGGATTTGGGCGTTGTTCGGTTTTTTATTCCCCATCATTGCCATGATCTGGGTTTCAACCCTTACAAAGCGTACGCTCTGGACTAAAGAGTAGAAAAAATTGGTTTACAACATTAAATGATGAATAATACTTTATTGGAACAACACAAAAACAAAAAATATGAGAACATTTATTTTAGCAACTATGATCATCCTTTCTCAAGGCTACATTCATGCACAGAATTATCCTGAACCCAGCTCCGAGCAACAAGCCGAGTGGAGAAGAATTGCCCGGGAAGAAGGACAAAAAACAGTCGCCTCTTCAACTGTTATAAACTTCTTCAGGAATAAACTGATATTTCTAGTAATTGGTGGTGCCATCATCGCTATTGGAGGCATGGCGGTGTCCTCACGAAAAAATGAAGATTAGCCGGGGTACTATCTTTTTTATCAATCTGAATTATAGCAACTTATATGCTGAATTAGACCTTTTTTAAAAAAAGTTTCATTCAGAGGGTTACCTTTTGCAAGTCTGGTTATAAATGGTTGTAACATTTAAAAATTAAAACCATGAAAACAGTATTTAATTATGCAATTCCAATGATCATTTCATTGTTTCTGAGCACGCTTGTGTTGGGTCAATCATCAAAAAGTTGCGGATCTTGTCATAAACCGGTTTCTTCCAGCGCAAAGGTTGGTGATTATTGCCCACACTGTGGTGTAAGATGGGGATATGAGAATACAACCACACGCTACGTGAATAACACAACTAATTACAACTATAACAGTGTTTCAGGAACAGCTATTGTTACTGCAAATTCAAACCTCAGAGCATACGCATCAAAAAGTGCTTATGTTGTGACGGTCATACCAAGATATTCCATGGTAACTGTAATTGGACGATATGGTGACTGGTATCACGTAGAATATGGTGGTTCGGCTTGGTACAGTAAGGAACGTGGTTACATCCACAAATCACTGGTTCAATCATACTGATAAAAATCTTCAGGCTCCTGAAAGCCTTTAAAGATCAAGTTCCCTTTTAGTAATCCAAACCAATAAATCGAATTCTATGAAAAATGTACTTCTAGCATTGGCTCTCCTGGTAGGAGCAACATGCACCGCTCAAATCGGATTGATCACATTGGACAAAAAAGCAAAAGAAGTTCCGGTTGGTCAGTGGTATACATACGCACACAAAAAATGGAAGAATTCTGTCATTTATCTCAATAATACACAAGAAGTTCATGAAAAACTCAACGAGATCTTAGGGGAAAATCGGATATTCTTTGAAGAATATAAAATTGATGAGGACGGAGATAAATTCTGGGTATTCACGCAAGAGAATGGTTACGTTTCACATGTATTTCTTGTTCCCGAAGAAGAAGAAGGTTGGTTAAAAATTATTATTGTGACCGAGTATTAAAACTGAAAGGAATGATTTATAAAAACTTACAATATGAAAAAGCTATTTATTTATACAGCTCTCATTTTATGCACTTTAGCATCTTGTGGGAAAGCAGTAAAGAGTTCTATGAAGTTGATTCGATCAACAAAAAAGACCCTCGCTTCAGGAAAAACAATCGATAATAAAACCCGAACCTGGGGCCGGAAAAGCCCGAACAACACCAATGGTGACAATCACAATTATGACATAAATTTCTATTCAGGGGATAATTTGGATTCCGAAGAGTGAGAACCAGTGTTTTAGATGTTGCTGTCCTTAAAGAAATTACTCGTTCAGAGTATTGAATAGTAGCACAGCATGTAGAACCATTTTTGTTTGGCTTCAGTTTTGGCAACATTAGTTTTACTGATAAAATATTTATAAAGAGAACCCCGAAATTTCAACATTATGAAAACTGTATCGATCATTACAACTTTCTTGTTTGTTACATTCACAAGTTTAGCCCAGGTCAAAGGCCTGGAGAATGCAAAGATGGATGTGGGTTATTTTGAAGCTGCCAGTTGTGAATGTCTCTGTTCGGTTATATATGGTGATGACACTACATACTATATGACATTTGACAATGAAACACTTGGTAAACTAACCAATAAGCACATTGAAAAACTCTATAACGAACTTGATCGAATCCTGAAATCGAACGGTCGACCAATGGACAGCCCGGATGCTGTTTCAGTGACGGACTATGCCACTCATCCTGTTCTCAGTGAGATCCAAAAGAAATTGAGTATTGGCTACCTATCCGAAGAACGTTTCGATTACGTAATCGGTGACTATATTGTAGCTTTTATGTACAGCTGGGATCAATACGAAATAATGATTTACAGAAATCCCTACGCCGGGCAGTATTAGCTAAAACAACAAAGATTTCAAGTTAGTACAAATACAGCAGTTCTTCGAACGCCTATTTCTTCTTAGAATATAGAATATTGTTAATTTCCTCGACTTGGATTAACGCAAATAAATCATTCAGAAAGCCCTTGAGGTTTAAGTAGTTAAAAAATATTGTCATGAAAATCATCTTTTTTTCAATCGCTTTAATAGTTGGGATGAGCAATACTGTGACTGCTCAAGACATCTTCAATCTGCTAAAATCAGAAGATTTAAGAGACGAAGATATGTATCAGAATGGTGTATGGTATACTGATCAGTATGAAGGGGTGTTTACATGCTACATTGGCAAAAACAAGGCTGAGGTTGATGCGTTCATGTCGGAACTTGCAAAGCTTATGGATATCAACCTTAAAAGACCTTCATTGAAGACAAGAGAAGCTAGCTATTACAAGTCAGCATTATGCCGTGGGATGGAGGTAAAGTGGACAAAGTTACTTTATGATGAGTACATGCTGATAGTTAGGATCTATCTTTAATGTTTAAACCTAGACAAACTATACTGGACAGAATCTGATTAGTGGGTTTCCTTGCTCCATTAAAACTGAATTTTCTTATTCATTATCGTGATGATAGACATCCCTAAAGTAGTCATGCTAAACTCCAACAAAAGGAATTTTTACATCTCTTCAGCAGAAATAGATGATATAAAGTCAATGCGCTTTTTGGACCAAAAAATGATCCAATCCATAATGGTTGAGAATGATCATTTTGTAAAGGCGATCGATCTTGAAGGTGTCACTATTTTGCCTGTGAGATTGGGAGATTATATCTCCGAAATCGAACAGGAACTTTCGCCAAGGTATATAATGACCTTATCACTCAAATTTGAGGAGGGAATAGTTATATATTTTCAAACTGGGGAATTGTCAATCTTCGCTGAAGATACCCATAAAATCAAAAAAATAGCCATCGACCTATTGAACCATTTCGGGTTTAAAGGTCCCGCCTTATTTAATCAATTAAAATCCTACAAGCACTTTTACATTTCTGTTTCTCAATCCGGAGAGTTTGAATATCTATTCCCTCACCCTTGATTTATTATTGAAATTCAGGTTAATCCCCACCGATTAAAAACATGTTTTCAGGCAATTTCCGTGTATTCAAAAACACGATTTAATTCGTGTAAACACGTTTAATTCATTTTACACGCGTAAATGCGGGTAAATACGTGTAAATCTGTATAAACACGAGTAAATAATCAAGTTTACACGCATTTCTAATAAAAGTCTAAAGTGATCAAAAAGCATTAGGTGATTATTTAATTAAATAATTCTCATGATTATTCGAATTAATGTGAATAAAATGGCTACTTGTTTGATTATTCGACTCTTAAAATTTACATGAATGGTATTTGTTGCATGAATGTATGAGGAAATACTAGGAATTGATTGCAAAATATTTGTTACTTTTCGAAACATATATCATTTACGACTAAAACAAAAGAATTAAAAATGAAACACCTTTTACTATACAACTCACTGATTGTATTAATAACATTTATCAGTTTTTCAAATGTTGTAGCACCTGCAAGATTAGCTTATTACCAAACCGAATGCGTTTCGCTTAATACAGACGCTCATGTTGTAATTCGAATTTGGAATACAAAGAAAGGCTTGAAATACAAAATGAAGCATGCCCGTAAAGAGGCAATTCATGCAATTTTGTTCAGTGGAATTTCTGGTGGGAATGGCTGTTCAACTCAGCCCGCATTATTAAATACTCCCGAAGATCGATCTAATTTTAAGTCTATTGAAAAACGATTTTTCACCGCAAAAGGGGAATGGTCGAGGTTTACAAGAGATGCGTCCGAAAATTCATTTGGCACGAAAAATGATATCTCCGCGACCTGTAAAATCTATCAGGTATCTATCGCAAGGAAAGAATTGCGTAAGTACTTAGAGGAAAATAAAATTATCAAACCATTAAATTCTGGATTCTAACATGAGAACACTTAATCTACTACTTATAGCACTGACGTTGGTTGTTTCGAACGTCATTTTTGGTCAAGCCAAAAAGCCAACTTTAATGATTTTGCCTAGCGACAATTGGTGCGAGCAACGTTATTTCATGACGGAGTTCGATAATCAGGGTACCAAACAAAAAGTGCCAAATTACAAACAAGCTTTTCAGGAGGATACCGAACTAGGACAGGTGATAAGTAAAATTGGATCTCTAATGATCGACAGAGGATTTCCTCTGAAAGATGCTGAACAAGAGTTAAAGGCAATAGAAGCCAGGACTGCAGAAGACAATGTAACATCGAGCAGTTCAAGTGGTTCAACCCTTTCAGAGAGTCCATTGGATCGTCTCAAGAATAAGGCGAAAGCCGATATTATTATTCAAATATGGTGGAAAGTTACCAAAGCTGATGATGGAAAAGTAGTTTCCTTCATCCTCGAGGCATTCGATGCTTATACTTCAAAAAGAATTGCATCATCCACTGGAAATAGTTCTCCGAATAACAAAGATATTGTTCCAGTTATTTTAGAGCAAGCCGTTTTGTCCAATATTGAACCTTTCAATAATCAACTTCAACAACACTTTACAGATCTTTTAACTAATGGAAGGGAAATCAGGTTAACAGTGAAAAAATGGAACAATTGGGAATATGACCTTGAGGAAGAAGTAGATGGTGAAGAATTGATAGATCACATTCAATCCTGGGTTCAAAAGAATACGGTCAGCGGTCGTTTCAATCTAACTGATGCATCAGAAAATGTTATGTATTTTGAACAGGTGAGAATCCCTGTTTATGATGCCAATAATAATGCTTTAGATGCACGGGGATTTGCTAAAGGACTGCAAAAGTATCTCAAAGGAGCTCCGTTTAGCTATGAAGTTAAGTTGATGACTCGCGGATTAGGAGAAGCCATCATTGTAATCGGGGAGAAATAACAATTCCCCAAACACATAACTATTTCTTATGAAAAGACTACTACAGGTTTTCGTTCTGCTATTTATTGCTCAAGGAGTGACAGGACAAGCAAAACTCGATGATTTCGGAAGAATAATTCTGAACACCTATTTGCCAGACGATATGGCAATGCCTACGGAAGCTAAAAATTTTCTCGCTACCAAATTGAGTCAAATAGCAACGAATAACGGGATGGGAGGAAGTCAAGTTAATCCTCGCTTTGTTCTTACCGCGGCAGTCAATGTGGGTACAAAGGATATTATTCCCGGACCACCTCAAATGGTTGCTCAAAATTTAGAGATAACACTTTTCGTTGGTGATGCTCTTGACAACACCATGTATTCAAATGTCATTCTCAATGTAAAGGGTGTCGGAACCAACGAGAATAAGGCGTTTATTGAGGCTATCAAGAACATCAATCCGAAGAATAAAGAGATCATTGATTTTCTGGAGACCGGAAAAAAGAAGATCATTGACTATTACACCAGTCAATGTGATTTTATATTGAAAAATGCACTGACATTAGCAAAATTGGAAAAATACGACGAGGCTATTTACACCTTAGCTGTTGTACCTGAGGTGTGTCAGGAATGCTATAATAAATGTTTAGATACGTCAACATATATCTATCAGCAAAAGATCAATGCAGAATGTAAGGTCAAATTGAATGAAGCAAAAACAGCATGGTCTGCATCATTGAATCCGGAAGGAGCAGAAAGGGCGGGTTCGATTTTAAGTTCGATCAACCCTCTGTCTAACTGCCAATCAGATGTGGACAACCTAATTAAATCAATTGATTCCAAGTTAAAGGCAGACGAAAAGAAGAAATGGGATTTTCAGATGAAACAGTATGCAGACAAAGTTGCAACTGAAAAAGAACAGTTGAGAATTGCCGAAGAGAGTATGAAACGGGATGATGTAGCCAGGGAAAAGCAATCTGTTAGAAATTATGAGTTGGACAAAATACGGGTAAATGCGAATCGTGATGTCGCACTGGAATATGCGCGCAATCAGCCAAAAACAATTAATAATTACAACATTAGGTGGAGGTAATTATGTTAATATTTAATGATGGCAATATTCAAATCAGCCCTTGCATCTTATCTAAAGGGCGGTTTGCTCTTGGTTTAAAAGATTCAAGACCTACAAATACAAAAAGATGTTCTCTACGGTATTGGATTAGGGTAATTGATACGTTGTGTGCATCGAATAATATTCAAGATGAAAACTCTAGACTAATAGCGATTGAAAGATTTGATGAATTAATGAATAACTAAAAAAGATGGCAAGGAAGTATAAAAAGCATTTTTTGATCTTTAATAATCACGGAGTTCTCAGTGTAACCACACCTAAAGACTGGGCTAGAGCTCAGCAGGGTCTATTTCCAAGTTATGATTTCAGCGATTCAAATAATACACCTGTTGTTGACGTAATCGAAAAAGAACTTTTAAGGCATGGCTTTACCGAAATAAAAAACAATGAAGTGGTGATTTTTTATCAATACAATAGTTTGTAAATAAGTAATCTGACGGACCAATTTTTTTTAAACTAAATCTATATAGCATTCAATCATTATGAAACAATTTCGATTTTACAAATTGCTCCTATCAGCAGTTTTTTTCACTGCTTACACTTCTTTTGCTCAACAAAACCCTTCTGATGGTTTCATCGTTTCAAATAAAGACGTCGAAAAAAAATTTGAAGAAATAGCGAAATATTTCGAGAAGGATAAAATTGATAAGGCAGTTGAAATAGGTGATGACCTTCTCAAAAACGACTTCAATAAATGTGACTTCTATTATCAGGGCGAAATTCTATCAGTTCGCGCTGGAATAGTAAGAACCTCGAATCCAAAAGAATTCTACGAATTTGCAAATCAATACCTGAATCACATTAAAAAAAATAATGATAAATATCTCACCTTATACAAACAGGAAGATTTGGACAAACTCATAAATGGCATAGTTCAGGATATCAACAAGTTTGTCGATGAAAACCCCAATTTAGGTCTTGCTAAGGTAAATAGTAATCCGGAATATGGAAAAAACTCAAAGGCTTCGGGTCAGGACATCCTAAAAAATGACTTGAATAAATCTGAGGACGATAAGATTGTTACTCTCACAGTTACCGGCACTGGAAACACAAAAGATGAAGCTAGAAATGTTGGACTTCGAAATGCAATAGAACTCGCATATACTTCCTATGTTTCTTCGAAAACAGAAATCCTTAACGATGAATTAGTTAAAGATGAAATTATTACAGTAGCATCAGGGAACATCTTAAACTATAAGATTTTAAAAGAAGATTTACTTAATAATACCTATCATAACACTATGGAGGTGACGGTATCCGTAAATAAATTAATCTCATATGCACAAGGAAAAGGTGTAACCGTAGAATTTTCTGGTTCGCTCTTCGGTGCAGAAATGAAACAACAAAAACTTAATGAAGAAGCTGAATCAAAAGCTGTTGAAAACATTTGTTTTGTTTTTGATCAGTTACTCCGGAATTGTTTTGACTACTCTGTTGAAGTTTCAGAACCAATTTTGGATAAGGACACCTATATCGTCAATTATCATGTAACATCAACTACTAATCAAAATTTTACCTCTGCAATAGATTTCCTCGTTTCGAATCTAAAAGCATTATCAATGAAACTACCTGAAATTGAAAAGTATAGAAAAGTTCAGAAAGTTATTTATAGAGTAGGTCTTTTAGGCTTGGAGACTAGCACAAATATCGGTTATAATGACGGAAATTATCGTTTTAATTATGAAGTTTTAGCAGGAAATCAGCCAGTACATGAGCGTCAAAAGGTTAGAGAAAGTGGAGATTGTGCTCTAGAGGATGTAGAAGATTATATTTACTTTAGGAGTGAGGGATCTGTAATTGCGTTAATGAATTTATTAATTAAAGCAAATCGATACCCGTATTTGTTTAAGGTTAAATCAAATATTTCAGAAGTTTATCCAACCGTAAAGTCATGGCAATTAGATAAGAATAGTTTTCCACTTTCATTAATTGGAGTTAGTAATTACTTGGATTATGGCAATAATTATTCATCAAGTAAACGATCTTTTGATCTTTTATTCGAACAAGATGCGTTAACAGGTAATTTTCTTGTATCTAATGAAATGTATTTTTCAGCCACCATTCAAGAGTACAAGAATTACTTTAATGGCAATGGGAAATGGAGCTCAAAGCAAAACATGGAAGCTACAGAAAAGAATAAGTATTTACCAAAAATACCGAACATTTCGCATTTTAGGAATATACCTCATGATGGTTATTGCCAAAGTAATTTTCCAAAAGCAGATAAAAACTGTTTTATCTTGGATGTACTTTTGTTAAGTAAAATCAAATCTTACAAGTACGTTAGTCAATATACTAACAGATATACTTTGGATGAATTAGAAAAAATATCCAAGATTGAGGTAGTTCCAATAAGAGAGGACTGAGTTCTCGTTTTTCAAAATCAATTTATTTTGTATGAGTAGATTATTGTGCTTATTCTTGCTTGCAAGCAACGCTGTTTTCTCGCAATCTTTTAATCAGGATAAAACAGCTTTTTCCAATTTTATTAAAAGGATGTATTCTTCATCACCATTTGAAGGGGTAAAAATTGTAGATGATTATAATCACCAGTTTTTGATATCAGTCATAAGTCTTGAAAAAGCAAAATACACGAGTGAATCTACTATGAACAGAGTGGCCCAGGTGAAAGCTCAATCACAAGCTAACACATTTCTGAATGGATCGACAATTTCAATGGATATGGTAATTCGCACTACGGAAACAACTGATACGACCGCTAATACCCAGACTATTGTTGAAACGGTAGAAACCATTAAAGAGAATTCGTCTGGTTTTACCCAAGGCATGGAATTGCTAACGACCTTTGATAATGCAGATGGACTTAGGAGGGTATTTGTGTATTGCCGTGAAATGAAAAATTAAAATAAATTGATAAAAATGAAGAAGACAGCCTATGTATTATGTATGGCATTTTTGTTATTAAGTGGCAGTTTGTTGGCTCAAGACCAAAGTAAAGATGTTACAATAACAACAAGCGGTAGTGGTGCAACACAAGAAAAAGCCACACAAAATGCGCTAAGAAGTGCGATAGAACAAGCTTTTGGTACATTTATTTCCACAAAAACAGAAATACTCAACGATGAGCTTATCTCTGATCAAATCACTTCAGTTGCTAGCGGAAATATCAAGAGTTATGAAGTTTTGAATGCTTCTCAGTTGCCCAACAGTTCCTGGGGCGTTACGTTAAAATCTGTTGTTTCTGTAGATAAACTGACCAGCTTTGTGCAAGCAAAAGGTGTGGAAGTAGAAATTAAAGGCGGGCTTTTTGCAATGAATGTTAAGCAACAAATGCTTAATGAGCAGGCAGAAGTTAATGCTGTTTATAATATGTTTGGTGTCTTACATGAGGTAATGCAAAGTTCATTTGACTATACACTTGTAAGTGCTGAACCTAAAAGTTTAGATGCTGAAAACAAGAATTGGGAAATACCATTAGTTGTTACAGCAACTACTAATAAAAATATAGATTTTTGTGCAACCTATTGTATTAAAACATTTGCAGCTTTAAGCCTATCCTCAGAAGAAGTTGAAAGTTATAAAAGTTTAAATAAAGCTGTTTTTCCTTTTAAAATTAAATACAATGGAGTAGCTAAAACCTTTTATTTAAGAAAACAAAGTAGTATAAACATATTAAATACTCTTAAAAGTCATTGGGATTATTATACACGTTTATTCACCGTGAAATCCGGAATGGATGAATCAAATGGAAATGGAAAAGGACAGATTCATGAATTTGGTAATAGCCCATATGTCCAAGATGTACCAACTATTAACTTTTTAACTACAGGCCAACAAGCTGCTACATTTTCTTGGCAGGATAAACGAACACTTTCACAAATTGAACATATGACCGCTTATACAGTAAAGCCAAGAGGCGTTGTTTCACAATTTAAGCATGGCGGTTTTGTTGTTTTTGAAGAAAATGGGCATGGTTTAGTAGCCGCAATCACAGATCTAGGGTTTATGGATTGGAACAATGCTAAAAGAGTATGTGAAGAGTTAATATTAAATGGTTATAGTGATTGGCATTTACCTTCAAAAGAAGAGTTAAATGCACTTTATGTTAATTTGAAACAGTTAGGAGTTGGTGGTTTTGCCGATGAATTCTATTGGAGTTCTGAAGAGGGCTTTAACAATCACGCGGTGAACCAGTATTTTGGCAATGGGAGTCAAAGACAGTACCCAAAGCTCGTCAGCCACTCTACCTGCGTACGTGCTGTGCGATCCTTTTAGATTATTGAACAAGTGTATTTTTATCCCTTGAATATAATTTATTGTGATTATGAAAAAAATATCTGGGATTCAATTTTTAGAATTGTTGATTAGTCAATTGGTTCCAGGGCAATTACTGGGCAATAAGTATCACTTTATAAAGTGGATGCCAAATGGTGGGTTACAATTTCAAATTAATCCAACTCAACAAAAATCAATACCAGCGGAGATTTTAATTTTAGCAAATCACATATATCAAAGAAATAACCGTGTTTCAAATCCAATTGAGATTAATAATCAATGGCTTTGTGCAAATGGTCATTCTGACAGGTGTTTTGTTGAAGTGATTAATTATTTGTTGGTTAATTATGATTCCAACTAATTTAACTTTTTTATGTCGAAATGAAAAAAGGACGACCATCAAAATATGCAAATGTTTCAGATAATGTAGGAAGATTATACCGTTCAAAAAAGGGATTAAAAAATATTGATTTGAATGAATTTAATGAATGGTATCACAATCAGGGTAGCTGTTGTGCCTATTGTGGGATTAGAGATCTGGATTGTGCTGTATTATTCGAGAAATATCCGGAGGCAACTAGAGGTGGAAAAAGAGGTAAAAGATTAGAATTGGATAGAATAGATCCTTTTATTGGTGATTATGGCGCCGACATTAATAATTTAGCACTCGCCTGTTATTGGTGCAATAATGCTAAAACCAACTATTTTACCTTTAAAGAATTTAAAATTATCGGCAAAGCCATTGGCGAAATCCATAAAAATAGATTGCAGAGCCTATGAAAGCTTTTTTATTGTTACTTTTTGGTTCTGTCGGGATTTATTTATCAGCCCAATACTTCAACACTGACAAAACGGCACTTGCTAAGTTTATGAGACGAATGTATTCTTCCTCTCCTACAGCAAAAAGAAACTCAAAGATTATTTTAGAGTTTAAAGAATTTCTTAACAACAATCCTCAAGGTACATTTGATGGCTTCAGAATAACTAGGTACAGAATGAAACTACCTTCTATCCAAGGTGAATAATTTCAGACAGTTTGCAAAGACTTAATTTAACAATGATGAACAAGAATCTATATATCCTTTTTATACTTGGAATGCTATTCGTAAATAAGACCTATTGTTTAGCACAATCCTTTAGCGACGAAAAAACATCAGCAATAAACTTTGTGAAGCGAGTATATGCTTCTTCGCCTTTTGAAGGGGTGAAAAAAATTGAAGGCGAACAAGCAAATTATTATGCTGTATCAGTTTCATACGTCAATATCCCTAATGATTCCGTACTGGCCATGGTTGCTAAGGCTCAGGTCAAAGCCCAAGTAGTCGCTGAACAAGGCTTTGCTGAACCTTGTGTGAAATTTGAAATGATCGACTACATTACCAGCGGTAATCAATTAACTTATCTGTTTTTATGTACAACTCTCGAAGAGTTTATTACTGGAATTTTAATGAATAAATTAGTAGATAGAGTTAATATTATTTCTACTCCAGGGGTTAAATATCTTGTGGCAAGCATATCTCTGGATAATGAAAAATATTCGTCAACAGAAATTCGAGATAAGGCGGCATTTATGAAAGCAAAACAATACACCAATACATTTTTAAATGGATCAACTATCACTTCCGATCAGATAATACGAACTGATGAATCTGATAGCAGAACTGAAGTCGCTAACATAGAGACCGTGAAAGAGCAGGCTATTGGTTTCATTCAAGGATTAGAACTCTTATTTTCAAAAGAAATAACTCCAAATAAAACCACTTATGTTTACTTTTCAAAAATTTAAAAATCATGCGATGGATACTTTAGTAAGATTATTTATATTACCAGCAATTATATTATTATCTGTTCTACACTTATCTGCACAAACGGAAAATAAAGACGTTACAATTACCACTAGTGGAAGCGGAAAGACAATAGAAGAAGCAAAACAGGCAGCTTTACGTAGTGCCGTTGAACAAGCTTTTGGTGCTTTTATTTCATCTAAAACAGAAATGTTCAACGACCATATAGTTGCTGATCAGATGGCATCGGTATCTAGTGGAAATATTAAATCGTTTGAAATTCTTAACGAGGATCAATTACCTGATGGAAGATGGGGGGTTACAATCAGATCCGTTGTTTCTGTGGACAAACTTACCAGCTTTGTTCAGGCTAAAGGAATAGAAATTGAGATTAAAGGGGGAATGTTCGCCTTAAACATCAAGCAGCAGTTGTTAAACGAACAAGGAGAAATTAAGGCAGTTGCAGAAATGATAGGTCTACTCCATGAACCCATGCAAATTTCTTTTGATTATGTTATTAAAAGTAGCGACCCGAAATCATTAGACGCAGAAAGTAAGAATTGGGAAATACCTTTGGTCGTTAAAGCAACCTGCAATAAAAACATTGATTTTTGTGCAAATTATTTCAGAAATACTCTTTTGGCACTATCACTTTCTGCAGAGGAAGTGGAAACCTACAAATCACTGAAGAAGCAGGTGTTTCCGGTAAAAGTTACCTATCAATCTCAAACTGTAACTTATTACTTAAGAAAACAATCTTCTATAAATGTTATAAACTCTTTTACTTCTAACTGGAATTTTTATACTAGGCTATTTTTTGTGCAGTCCGGTATATTTGAACTAAATAACAATAGAGAGGAAAATATTTTTGCCTTTACAGGTTCAACATATGATTGGAGTGTAACTATTAACTTCCCTACTTCGGGTCAAACAGCAGGTACTTTCAGTTGGAGCGATAAAAGAACCTTGAGCGAAATAGAGCAAATGACAGGTTATTCTGTAAAGCCTTTAGGAATCGTATCTAAATTCAAAAATGGAGGCTATTTAGTTTTTGAAAAAAATGGACATGGTTTGGTAACATCGCTTTTTGATATTGGAAAGTTTGAGTGGAGTGATGCAAAGGCAGCCTGTAATGATTTAAATATTAATGGCTATTGTGATTGGCGTCTACCGTCAGTAGAAGAATTAGAATTGATGTATGAGAATCTTTTTAAAATGGGGGTCGGAGATTTGAGTGGAATTCTCTTTAGTTGCACAAATACTCTGCGTGGAACCTTCAACTTTGAAGGTGGGATTGCCTATTACGGATACACAGGAAATCATACTTACAAAGTGCGTGCAGTTCGTACTTTTTAAATACTAAACCATTCATTGATTACTACGAAGTTTTTGATGTCTTAACGTCAATAATTAATTAGGCTCACATCACTTATGAAAAAAATACTGATTTCAATTTGTATTCTCTTCAATTCCTATTTAGGTTTTTCTCAAATTCCTAAACCTCCATCAGCGCAGAGTTATGTTTTATTTGAGGATTGTTTTATCCCAATAAAGACCACTGGAAAATTCCTCATTATACCGAGCGATTCATGTCAACAATTTTATACGGGTGCAAATGCAGTATATTCAACCCATTATGCAAATATTCAATGGAACAAGAAAGAGGATATTGAAAAATGGGTGAACGACTTGATGGAGATTATCAAATACTACAAAAACAAACTCGGATTGGGAAATGACGTGAGCTTCTTTAAGCCAACCACAGCTAATGGCCATTGTTATCAAGATCTTTTTGATGAAGAATATTTCAAGAAAAATAAAAGACTGGATTACGACAAAATATACAAAACTATGAGTACATGTATGTTTTCCTTGGAAGCAACTTATACTTTAATTCCAGGTCAATTAGAAATTGATATTGTTTGGCAAACCTTGACTATTGGCTACATAGTTAAGATCAAAAAATAAACTTCATCAATCTTCTTTAAATCTTTTTCAATGAGCAATTCTTACAGATTAACTAAATATACGGTCATTAAAGTGTAAAAGAGAGATTTAACTTAACATCCCATCCAAGCCCTCCACAAAGCGGTTCGAAAACAGATCGGTTAAGTCCACTTCTAGAAAGGGATTCGTTTTTGAAATGAGTCCCTTTTTTTCTTTATTCACCTAAGGGTAATTAGAGGATCGTCAATCTCAAACCCATCCCATTAGAACTTACTGAAACACGTTCGAGCAAAGGACTCAATGCCTTCTTGCGATGGCGCGCATGAATGGTGTAGGCTGCCAAATCGAATAGCAACAAAAATCCACCCTGAAGCAGTAAACTGTTCCCAAACCCCATAAATTGATCACCTTTCTCCAAATTGTACTTTGATTCATTCCGTAGTAGAATGCCTGAAGTCATATAAGTAAGATCAAGCGCTGTATTGAACAAAAAAATCTTTTCCGTGCGGAATTGTTCATCGATCGTTTGCCCAAGTGAAAGCGCATGATTCGCTTTTCTGGCCTTAATGTAACCCGGTATCGCCAGACCCAAATTCACTGTATTCCACATAACATTCATCTGGTGAAAATACTTTGCCTCACCTTCTCCGGAAGTCGCCCATCCAATACCACTTCCAATAAGATTCATAGCCGACCAGGAGCCCAATGTTAACATCACTTTCTGATCAGTTTTCAGACGGTTTGTATTGAACTGATACAACTCCTGAGAAAAACCAAATTGACTGAAAAACAATGCAATGAAAAGAAATGCGCGCATGAATGTGTTTTAAGATTGAACAGTACAACATTCAAAATGTTCTACATCTGGAGACAGTGCAATCAATGCTTGGTATAGCCATTCCCCAAACAGCCTTTAACCCCCAATGTTTAAAGGAGGAAAATAAAGGGTGATTTAAACAGAGGAATTTTAATACACGATAACATCACTGTCAAGGACTAACCAGGTTGATACTGATATTGAAATACAACGGATTCGTCAGACGATTGATCATGACGTATGGTGGTGCATCATCGATCAATCCGAATGCTCTGTAATTCTCTTTTCCGGAGATCAGACGGTCAACATCAAATCGATAGTTGATTCGGTAGCCTGCCTGAACCGACATCCAAACGAAGCCTTTTAGCGAAAATTCATAGACCATGCGCAAACGGATCTCTCCCCTCCTGATCTCCAATTCATCATCGCGCATGTCGTATCCGTCCTCACTTGAACTATTCCACATACGATAACTTTGACCTTCAAGTTCATAACCGGCAAAGAGCATGTTTCGGCTGTTCAGCGTTCTTCTCACATGAGCCCTTGCTGGAAAAAGGATCTCGGTCCCCCACTTGTTGGCCACATCCGTTGAATTGTACAAAACAATAGGGATGTAATTGATCTCTCCAACCCGGTACGTTCTCGCTACACCTACTCCCCATTGTTTCCTTTCTGAAGGCCTTTTGCCATAGATCAGCGCCGCCGAATATTTCATATAGTCCAGTGGCATCAATGATTTCAACGAATAATTGCCACTGTAGTCTGCCGAACCCTGGAACAATAAGAAGTATTTATCGTTGAGGGGTTTAAAGATGGTAGTATTCACCCCAACTGTTCGCAATCCATACTCACTAAGTGTCTTAAGCAACGGATTTGTCAAGGTCCCTGCATCTTTGAAATCATAGCGCTGCTCCCAGTAATTTCCCCCGAGTTGCCAAACTAAACTGGTTTTAGATATCACAGGAATATTAAAGGAAAGCCTTAATCCATGAGATCGAAGCACTTCACCGGTTTGCGGATTTAGGTTGTACATTGCAGGTGTCTGATTTGATCGCAGCGTATCAGCATCAATATCATAACCAAATTGATAATCATAACCAAAACTGATCAGTTTTGCAGGACTTAGACCTTCAATCTTTGGGCTGCAGTACCTTTTTGCACCGTCGGCAGCAAATTCAACATCATCATACATGCTGTAATCCTCTTCAACCAAGGTGTCACTTGAATCAGGAAGCTCTGTTTGAGAGAAAGAATTCAAAGACAAACAGAAAAAACAGACCAATAGGAATGTAGAGAATACTGTTTGTTTATAACTACGGCGAAAAGACATCATATTATTTTTTTACAGACAAACGCTTCCAAACATCCGTTCTTCCCAACGCAGAAACGCCAATATATCCTCGAATATTGAGTGTATTCGCGTCAGTCATTTTGATCACACAAGAATAAGTACTCCCATTGAGCGGATCGTAAATAGTACCGTCTGACCATTCATTATCCCCTTTATAAACGAAATCTTTAAGCATTCTGTACCCTTTAAGTGGTGCATTTTGAAGTGCTGGATCAGGGTTGTTCTTATCGGTTTTCGGTTGCTTGGTCGCCGGATCGATTGGTTCTTTCAACCAAACGATCTTTCCGTAGTATTTTGATCCGATCTTTTCCACTTTGACCCTTGCCCTTCCATTGCTGGGTTCCCAAACGCCCAACAAACGATCGCCACCGGTATCACTCGAAACGAACGAAGTGATCAACATAGCACTAAAAGAAAGAATAAGAATAATTGATAGCTTTTTCATAATCTGAATTATTTTGTGATTATCATATTTTACAAGAATTACGCCACGTTTCAATGTCAGTTCAATACTCCAACTCAAACTCAAATGTCCCTTTCAAAACAACATCCATGTCAACATCTTTAACAAAGGATGCATCTAGGATAACGTAAATTGTTTTCTCGGCAAAAAAATCCGTTGCCTCAGCCGATGGAGAAGGTTTTAAATTTACTTTACCAACATTAGAATTAATCGGATTGATCACTGCTAACTCCTGCATTTGAAGATCCGGATTGTCAGAAGCCAAACTCATAACAAGGGCATTGATATCTGTGAAACTTTCAGGATCGACCATTTGAACCAATGCTTTTTTAAGGGACGCCTTGTCGATCTCCATTCCCTCCACATAATCATCGCCCAGAATTGACTTCAGATCAATAGTTGCGACATATTGCGCAGGATTGGAACCTTCAAAGATCGGACCTCCATAGACGAACTCAATATCCTCCATTTTGTAGGTCTTCTTTTTATCTGAGGTGCTGCATGAATAGAACAACACCAAACTTAAACTTAAAACGAGCAGATTCTTCATCAACTTAATTTTGTGAAAGGTAAATTTACAAAAATAATCATATCTAATCCAGAGGAAGTATATCACCAATGATTGTATAGAACATATCAACTGGGTATTTTGTTCGTTAAATTCCTTGCTCGATCAAGATGTTTTAGGGTTAAATCTTTCAATCAAAAATCCCGACAATTTCATTTTGCCGGGTTCAGTAATTCAATTGATCTCAAAAATTCGTTGGAATCGGTACCTGTTGATCTTGCCTGCATTACGGAATCCTCCTCCGTCGCCCATTTTGAAGCGAAGGAATAGCTCAAATCCTCCAACGGTTCGTGACACAGGTGTCAATTGCGAAAGGTTCACATCATATACGAATCCAAGTGAGAAGATATCATACTCCAACTTAGCACGTGCAACAGCAGAATATTGAATTATCTGAATTAATCCAAAATTTGAAGTATCTATACCCGTTTTAATAAAAAGGGGCTGTCTTAAAAGGGACAGCCCTCTTTGTTTTTTGTTCGAGGCTGAGCTAAAAAGTGCCAAAATGAGGCTCTCGAAGATGAAAAAAGCGGAGTTTACTTTTGTAAATGAGCATTTTTGAATCGAGTACAACGAAATTTAGGTGCTTTTGAGACAGCCTCTTTAAAAAATTTCTATTCTTTATTTTATCTTATCAAATTCACATGACCTACATACATCTTACGTTCATCGTTCCGTGTCACTTTAAACTCTATCTTCCAAGTGTATACGCCATCCTGAACCATGTCAACTTCATTCTGCGACTGATCCCATGTTCCATAGCTTCCATCCCATCCGATCTCAGCATTTCTTGATTCAAAGATCAATTCACCCCAACGATTAAAAATGTATAGAACATAATCCTGAGGATCGAAACCTGAAGTAAATACAGGCTGGAATACAGGGTTGTAGTTATCTAGATCCGGAGTGAAGGTATTTGGAACATAAAACAATAACTCTTCATAAACCTGAATAATAGTGGTTGCAGTATCTGTACATCCTAAAGGAGATGTCGCGACCAAAGTAACTACATACTGCCCCTCAACTTCATTTGGATAGGTATAAATAGGGTTCTCTTCACTTGTTACAGCGTCATCAACACCCAAATTCCATGAATATTGAGTAGCGCCTGTAGAATTGTTCTCAAAGTAAACTTCTGTATTCAATGTTGAAAGCACGTTTGAACTTGGCGCAAAATCAGCAATCGGATAATCCTCCACACAGATCAAGTTATCCGCTGAGAAACTCGCAGTACATCCTAGAATGGATGTAGTTGTCAATGTTACGTCATAACAACCGCCCTGATTGAAGGTCACAGGCACTGTTCCACATCCCGTAATAACGGTACCATTACTGATCGTCCATACACAGTTCTGCGAATCTGGTGTAGTATTGGTTAATGTCGTAGTAAATGGAGTACATCCGTTCGCTGCTCCCGGTGTAAAGGACACCAGTGGCAAAGGATTAACGGTTATATCAACCTGGTCACTATTTATACAACCTGCAGCAGATGTTCCTGTCACTGTGTAAGTGGCTGTTCCAACAGAAGGATAGAACGCAATTCCATTCAATACCCCATTGTCCCATGCATAATTGACCGCACCGGAACCTGTTAAAGTAACGGACTCACCTTCACAGATGTTCAGGTCATTTCCTGCAAATACATTCGGAAGCGGATTAACGATCACTATCACGTCATCGGTCGCAGTACATCCGAAAGCACTTGTTCCGGTTACAGTGTAGGTAACCGTTCCAACAGAAGGAGTAAAGGCAACGCCATTCGATACTCCATTGTTCCATGAGTAGCTTGTTGCTCCGGAAGCTGTCAACGTAACTGTTTCACCAATACAAATAACTTGATCCACTCCTGCATTAACGATTGGAGTTGGATTAACGGTTACATTCACCTGATCAGTATTGATACAACCGTTTGCATCAGTTCCTGTGACAGTATAGGTTGTAGTTCCAACTGTTGGCGTGAACGCTGTTCCGTTTGTAATAACCGGACTCCAGGAATAAGTCGATGCTCCAGTTGCTGTAAGTGTAACCTGGGTTCCTTGGCAAACTGTTTGATCCGTTCCCGCATTAACGACTGGTAGAGCATTCACATTAACATTCACTTGATCCGAATTGATACAACCGTTTCCGTCAGTACCAGTCACAGTGTAAGTTACAGAGCCTGTTGAAGGAGTAAAGGCAAGTCCATTAGTTACTCCGTTGTCCCATGAATAAACTGTTGCTCCTGATCCAGATAAAGTAACTGACGTTCCAACACAAACAGTTTGGTCAGGACCCGCTCCAACGTTTGGCAATGGATTAACTGTAACTACTGCCTGATCCGTATTGATACATCCGTTAGCCGCTGTTCCGGTAACAGTATAAGTTGTTGTTAAAGCCGGAGTAAAAGGTGTGTTATTGATCACACCATTGTTCCATGAATAAGTAGAAGCACCTGAACCTGCAAGGGTTGCAGAGGCACCTATACAGATGGCCTGATCAGGACCGGCATTAACCACCGGAAGAGGATTTACAGTTACTGTTACCTGATCTGTATTGATACAACCACCACCATCAGTGCCCGTCACAGTATATGTTACAGTTCCAACAGCAGGTGTAAAGGCAATTCCATTGGTAACACCGTTGTTCCAAGTATAGGTTGCTGCACCCGATCCACTGAGAGTAACTGACGTACCTGCACACACGGTCTGATCAACTCCCGCATTTACATTTGGAAGGCCGGAAACTGTCACCACGACTTGATCGGTATTAACACAACCATTCACATCTGTTCCAGTAACGGTATAGGTGTTTGTAGCCGCAGGGATAAATGGAGTTCCGTTAACTACTCCATTGTTCCAAGAATAACTAGAAGCTCCAGATCCTGAAAGGGTAACTGAACCACCGGCACAAGTTGTAACGTCGGTGCCCGCGTTAACCAATGGAAGCGGGTTAACGGTTACCGTAACCTGATCTGTGTTGACACAACCGTTTGCATCGGTTCCTGTAACGGTATACGTATTGGTCAAAGATGGTGTGAATGCAACGCCATTTGATACTCCGTTATTCCATGTGTAAGTGTTTGCCCCCGCACCATTAAGTGTTACTGAAGCACCAATACAGATTGTCTGATCCAAGCCAGCATCTGCTACAGGCAAAGGATTAACAGTGATAGTGACTTGATCTGTATTGATACAACCACCACCATCAGTTCCTGTTACAGTATATGTTACTGTTCCGATAGCAGGTGTGAATGGAACACTGTTGTTTACTCCATTGTCCCACGTATATGTCGCTGCTCCTGAACCACTGAGAGTAACTGAGATTCCAACGCATACTGTTTGATCCAATCCTGCATTGACTACCGGTAATCCAGCCACCGTGACTAAAACCTGGTCTGTATTGATACATCCGTTTCCATCTGTTCCGGTTACAGTATAAGTTCCTGTAGCCGCAGGTGTAAATGCAACGCCATTCGAAATACCATTGTTCCATGAGTAATTCGTTGCTCCCGAGCCGGACAATGTTACTGTACCACCAGCACAAGTTGTTACATCAAGACCTGCGTTAACTATTGGAAGTGCATTTACTGTTACAGTCATTTGATCTGTGTTAATACATCCATTTCCATCCGTACCTGTCACAGTGTAGGTGGTTGTAACAGAAGGAGCGAATGCCACACCATTAATAACACCGTTATTCCATGTATAAGTTGAAGCTCCTGAACCATTTACCGTAACTGAGCCACCAATACAAACTGCTTGATCAATACCTGCATTCACTAATGGTAGCGGGTTAACCGTAATCGTTACTTGATCAGTGTTAACACATCCATTAGCATCAGTTCCGGAAACAGTATAAACTGTTGAACCGATCGCCTGAGTGAAAGGAACACCCTGCGTTACGCCGTTGTCCCATACGTAGTTAATGGCTCCCGAAGCATTCAAAATAGTGGAATTACCCGCACATACAGCCTGATCTACACCTGCATTTACCGGAGGTAAAGGATTTATAATCAAGGTTACATTGGCAACACTATCACACCCAGATGCAGAAACAAAAGTTTGAGAGTAAGTCCCCGACACTGTTTGCGTTACTCCATGAATAAGAACTGATTGTCCCTGACAGATAGTTTCGGTGAAATTAGCAGTAATGACTGAGTTTTCAACAACTGTGAAAGTCGAAGATGTTGCCTGACAGCCAAAACCATTGGTTACCGTAACTGAAATTGGATTGTTCGCAATTGTTGCGTTGATTGTTGCGCTAGTTGCACCGGTTGACCAATTATACGTTGTATAAGGCACCGTAGTTGACAAAGTCGCTGAGAAACCAGTACAATATTCCGTTGGACCTTGAATAACAGGTACTGGATTCGGATTAACCGTTACTAAAACCTGATCGGTTATAATACATCCGGCTGCACTTGTTCCTGATACATTATAAGTAATTGTTCCAACGGCAGGGGTAAATGCAAGCCCATTCGTAACACCATTATCCCAAGAATAAGTTGCCGCACCAGTAGCCGTTAAAGTCACCGCTGTACCATCACAAACCGTCTGATCAGGACCTGCATTGGTTGTTGGAAGAGGATTTACAGTTACTGTAGCCTGGTCAGTTGTCGTACAACCAGCTGATGAGGTTCCAGTCACAGTGTATGTTGTAGTAGCAGTTGGTGTAAAAGGCACCCCTTGGTTCACCCCACCTGTCCATGAATAGCTAGCTGCACCCGTTGCTGTTAATGTTACAGCTGCACCAGCACAAACTGTTTGATCCAAACCTGCATCTGTTGTTGGAGGCGGATTTACAGTTACTACAACCTGATCGGTTGTTATACATCCTGCAGCAGTCGTTCCAGAAACTGTATAGGTCAAGGCACCGACGGCAGGAGTAAATGCAACGCCATTTGTAACTCCATTATCCCATGAATAAGTTGAAGCACCCGTTGCTGTCAAAGTAACAGATGTTCCCTGACAAACGGTTTGATCCGCTCCGGCATTAGTTGTTGGAAGTGGATTCACCGTAACGGTTATTACATCTGTTCCGGTACATCCATTCCCATCCGTACCCACTACTGTGTAGGTAGTAGTGCCTGTAGGTGAAACCGTAAAATTATTACCTGTTCCAAGTCCCTGATCCCAGTTGAATGTTACCGCACCTGTGGCAGTAAGCGTTGTAGATTGACCAATACAGATCGCTACATCAGGACCGGCGTTAACAGGTGCGTTTGTTAGTACAGAAACAGTAATCTGATCTGTATTGACACAACCATTAGCGTCTGTACCAGTAACTGTATATGTATTTGTGGCAGCAGGAACAAAGGATACACCGTTCACTACACCGTTATTCCATGTGTAAGCTACTCCGCCTGAACCCGTGAGTGTTGCCGAACCTCCCGTACAAACTGCAAAATCAGCTCCTGCGTTGATAGCAGGGAGTGGGTTAACAGTAACAACCACCTGATCTATATTCACACATCCATTGGCATTTGTTCCTGAAACAGTATATGTTGTAGTACTTGCAGGTGAGACTGAACCTCCCTGTGTTGCTCCGTTATCCCATGTGTAAGTTGTTCCTCCACTTGCAGTAAGAGTTGTTGATGCACCAATACAAATTGCCACATCAGCCCCTGCATTGATCGTTGGCAGAGGATTAACTGTTACAACAACTTGATCAGTATTGATACACCCGTTAGCATCAGTACCCGTGACAGTATAGGTTTGTGTTGATGCAGGTGTGAAGGCTACTCCTTGCGTAACGCCATTGTTCCAAGTGTAAGTTGATGCTCCCGTTGCTGATAGCGTCACTGAAGCTCCAACACAAACTGTCTGGTCTGTTCCAGCGTTGACAATTGGTAATGGGTTAACAGTAACCACAACTTGATCGGTAGCAATACATCCCGCAGCAGATGTTCCGGTCACTGTATATGTCAGAGTTGAAGCAGGGGTAAATGCCACTCCTTGATTTATTCCATTGTTCCATGAATAGGTCGAAGCACCGCTTGCGGTCAATGTAACTGAAGTCCCAGCGCAAACGGTCTGATCCGTTCCTGCATCAACTACCGGCAATGGGTTAACGGTTACTACCACCTGATCAGATGCTGTACATCCTGCAGCAGTAGTTCCAACAACCGTATAAGTTAATGTGCCAGTTGGCGTAAATGCTACTCCATTAGTAACGCCATTGTCCCAAGAATAGGTTGCCGCTCCTGTGGCAGTCAAAGTTACGGCCGTCCCAGCACAAACTGTTTGGTCCAGTCCTGCATTGACAACAGGTAGAGGGTTCACGGTAACTGTTACTGCATCAGTTCCGATACAACCACCAGCATCCGTACCTGTTACCGTGTATGTTGTTGTTGATGCCGGAGAAACACTGAATCCGTTACCTGCACCTAAACCATTGTTCCAGTTGTAGGTAACACCACCTGTAGCCGTCAAAGTTGTTGATTGACCCGCACAAATGGCAACGTCCAGTCCAGCATTGATTGCTGCTGCCCCACTAACTGTAACCGTAACCGCATCAGTTGCTGTGCATCCTAACGAAGTACCGGTAACTGTGTAAGTTGTTGTTGTGGCGGGTGTAACATTAATTGATGCCGTAGTAGCACCCGTGTTCCATGAATATGTCGTTGCACCTGATGCCGTTAATGTTGCTGTTCCTCCAGTACATACTGTAACATCAGGACCAGCATTCACCAATGGTGTAGGATTAACAGTTACAACTACCTGATCAGTATTGATACATCCTGCTGCGCTTGTTCCGGTAACCGTGTAAGTTGTTGTTCCAACTGGTGGAGCAAAAGAAACGCCTTGCGTTACACCATTGTTCCATGAATAAGTTGATGCCCCAGTAGCCGCCAAGGTCACATTTACTCCCTGACATACTGTTTGATCTACCCCAGCATTCACAATTGGCAGAGGATTTACTGTCACAGTTCCGGAAGCACTTAGGCTTGTACAACCAGTTGTGCTATTCGTAATTACCACACTATAGGTTCCGGCAACAGTGGTATTGAAAGATGTCACGTTTCCTGGGTTGGTCGCACCTCCAGGCACGGTCCATAAGTAACTATATGAACCAGCTGGAGATGGTGTAGCCGTCACAGTTGCCGGAGTACCTGCACAAACTGTTGGACTGTTTACCGTAACCGTAGGTCTTGGGTTAACGTTGATCACGATCTGATCCGTTACCAATGGACACGGCCCAGTAGGATCATTAGTCGTTAAAGTCAAGGTTACCGATCCTGAAGTGATTGTCGGTGTATAAACCGCATTCATACTCGATGTACTGGAAAAACTTCCTGATGGCGCCGACCATGTCGCAGAAGTCGCACCCCCACCAAATGAACCGGCAAGAGTAGCAGTTGACCCGGCACAGATCGTCTGATCAGTTCCAGCGTTCACTGTAGCCACTGGATTGACAGTAACTTGCACGGCGTCAGATGCAGTGCACCCTGCCGCATTCGTTCCAGTAACTGTATATGTTGTGGTCGCTGTAGGGTTAGCGGTCACCGAAGCTCCTGTTGTTGGCGACAACGCAGTAGTTGGTGACCAAGTGTAGGTTGATGCCCCAGTAGCCGTTAACGGAGTTGAACCACCATTACAGATAATAACATCTGCACCGGCATTCACAACCGGAATCGCTGGTGAAGTATATGTTACAGTTTCAGAACATACTGTTGCAGAGAACGTTGCAGTAACTGTACATGAAGCTCCGTTAGGAGTTAATCCTGTCAAGTTATAGTTTATCGGAGAGGTAAACGGAGCATTAAAAGTTTGTGATCCACCGCAGCTACTAGAAACAGTTAAGGTTCCACTTGTTGGTTGGTCAATGAACGAAAGAGATCCTGAAACGGAATATTGGTTGGACGCGTTACAGGTGGTTGACGTTGCCGTTAGAGAGGTTATATCGCATGGGTTGACAATACTACAGTTCGTTGAACCTGATCCCCCGGTTTGACTAAATTGTATGTAACCTGATGAACCGTTATAGTTTGTGATCAACAATAAATAGAACTGTCCCGCGACGGCACCAGTAATGTTTGCTGTTTCAGTAAAGTCAGTTGAATAAGAACAATCGACGGGGGTGGTTGAACCGGTAACGGAAGCACATCCAGCTGCAACAGAAGAGTAAGGTCCATATAAAGCAAAATCGACATCAATACCTGTTCCTGCATTGGTGAACTGCTGAATTTGAATATCAATGTTACCTCCCGTAGCAATATTCAAGTACATCCACATTGGGTTTGGTGTAGTCAATAAGCAATTATAAGCTCCGGCGCTTGCAACACCCGTTGTGTTACAATAATTGTATGCTGTACCTGTACAGAATGGATCTGCTGTTGCACAATTGTTATTTTGGCCACCAATACATGCACCTGTGGTTGTTGAAGTAGCACAAATCTGGAAGTTACCATAGGAGTTTGCACCGTACTCCCAAATGCGCACATATATCGTGGAACCAGGTGTTAATCCTGTTCTGTTGATCATCGGCATTGCACCATTATTCGAATCATCATCGTCACACTCAATCAACGTAAATGGACCAGAACAAGAAGGCGCAGAATACCAGGCCATGGCCATGTCAGTAGGCCCTCCGGTAGAGGTATTCAAGTCAATTGTCAGCTGTCCACTGGCCGGAACAGTAACCTGATACCATACATCATCACCTCCTGTTGGATAGTTACCACAGCCCGGTGCAGGAACACCAGCAGTAGCGGTTGAAGATGACAAATATGAACCGGTCTGATTCACACAACTCGCTCCGGGTGTCAATGATGGTGCCCCGCACGGGTTATCTGATTGCCCGAATGATTGAATTGACAGCACAAGAATGAACGTGCTTAAAACCCATCCTAACGTTAGCTGTTTTTTCATGAAGTTAGTTTTCAGTAGTGTTGGGTTATTGCTTTACAAAAAAATTATACTGATGAAGTTCATTCATCTCAAAACCATCAGGACTGATCTTCTCTTTGATCTGATCAAACCCATTGATGGCCGGGCAATGGAACGTCAACCTCATTTCGTTGGAAGAGGATGAAACAATCGCTTCTGCTTGTAATTCTGAGGTTAGAATATTTTTCAAAACATTCAACCTGTCAGAACCATCATTTGCCCAAAAAGTAAGGTCGTATTCAATCCAAATCCCGCTCAACAAAGCAAGACCCTGAACCTTATTTTGATCCAACTTGTTTTGTACTTCTGAAGAAACAGAATGATAATCCAATTCTTGACCAAAAGAGATATTTGAAATAGCTAGGATGCAAAAAGCGAATAGCATTCGCAGCGACTTGATTCTTAATAGTGTCAGCATTTGCTTAGGTTTTTTAAGTGGTATTCAATTAATTCCAAATGTTAGGACGAATGCTCTTTACCTTGGTTGCCCGAATTTAAGTCATTTTTCACTTCAAAACTGAAATTTTACCTCTTTTTTCAAATAGAAGGTATTTTTAGGAGCATAAAAAAATCCCGAGTACTACCCGGGATTTTTGAATTTCATAACTCAATGATTTACACCTTCATTCCTCTTACAATTCTATCTTTACGTTTTGTACGCTGAAGTTTCTTCATCACGACCATCAAGTAAGCGTTTCCTGAAGCCGAAGAAGTCATGTATGTATCTGAACCATATTTTAACTCACCACCCTTCTGACTTGACCAGTCAGCTACCAGATAATACTTGCTTGTCTGCTGTCCCGGTCGAGCCGCGAACGTGAGGGTCTTGCCCACTCCGGTTTCAAAGCGAATGATCAATTGTCCTTCAGGACCATACCCTTCAAAAATACATTTTGAATTGATTGGAATAATGACCCTGTTCTCCTCTTTGCTTGAACTTGCTACAAGCACACCTGAATCAGATGTTCCCTGTCCTCCGGCTGATTTACTTTTCTCCAAAATAATGGTTGCAGAAGTATAGAACTGAACTTTCTTTACTTGCTTTTCATCCTCCAATCCGAATTCGTCCCGAATTTCATTCGTATATGGAACCTTTACACCACACGATGCGACCAAGCCCACTATCATTAGAATTAAAATCTTCTTCATGTTCTTTTTTTTTACAAAGATATATTTTGCGTACCAACAAAAACAATACCGTTAAAATGAGTCCTGTCAATGTTTAAAATTAACTTTGTTTTATGATCACAATTCAAAAATTTACATTCAACGCATTTCAGGAAAATACATATGTTCTTTCCGATAGCACTGGTATTTGTGTAATTATCGATCCAGGGTGCTACGACCGTGAAGAAGAAAGGATGCTGAATTCCTATATCGAAAACAATAAATTGAAACCGGTTGCCCTATTGAATACACATGCTCACATCGATCATATTCTTGGCAATCAGTTTGTATGTTCGCAATACAGTCTTGATCACTACCTGCATGAGAAGGACTTACCTACGTTAAAGGCGGTTGAATCTTATGCCCATGTATATGGATTTACAGGATACAAACCATCACCTGAACCGAGTCACTTGCTGCACAACGGTGAACAACTGATCTTTGGTTCTATCAAACTAAAAGTACTGTTTACCCCGGGTCATTGTCCAGGTCATGTTGTCTTCTATCAACCCGAAGAAGGATTTGTGATCAACGGAGATGTTCTGTTCCAGGGGAGTTTTGGAAGAGTCGATCTTCCCGGTGGAGACCTGGAGACACTTAAAGAAAGTATCTTCAAAACCATGTTCAACTTACCGGATGACACCGTGGTTTATTGTGGTCATGGACCGGAAACAACAATTGGAACGGAGAAACGTTTTAATTACATTCATCAATTTTAAGTTTCTTGGCGAGAATTGCTATCAATACACGTTTTCTACTTCCCGGTAAACTTGAAGGATTCGGATGGTATACCTATGAGCTAACAAAAAGAATTACCGAACAACATCCGGAACATGAATTCTATTTGTTCTTCGATCGTCACGTAGACAAATCTTTTGTTTTTGGAAAGAACGTCACTACTGTAGTATTGAGTCCTCCAGCGAGACATCCATTTCTATTCATTCTCTGGTTTGATCTTCTTATTCCCAGGGCTTTGAAAAAGTATAAAATAGATCTTTTCTTCTCACCGGACGGTTTTCTTTCTTTGAGAACTTCCATTCCTCAGGTAGGCACCATTCATGACATCAGCTTCGAGCATTTTCCAGAAGCTGTTCCTAAATTGCCGCGCTGGTACCTGATAAAATACTTCCCGCTTTTTGCCAATAAAGCAACGCATATTCTCACGGTTTCTGAATTTTCAAAACAAGATATTTGTAATCAATACAAGATCGATACATCCAAAGTCACTGCTGTGTGGAACGGCGCATCATCAACCTTTCATCCATTGGAGGAAGATCAAATTCAGGAAGTTAGAAAGCGATTCTCTTCAGGCAAACCCTATTTTCTGTTCGTGGGATCAATTCACCCAAGAAAGAATTTAAAAAGACTGATCGAAGCTTTCACCATATATTGCCAGGACCCAAATAATAACTGGGATCTTGTTATTGTTGGTACAGCGATGTGGTCGGGTTCAGCTGAGTTCACCATTTCCGATGAGTTTAAAAATAGAATACGTTTTTTAGGTCGACTCAACCAAGAGGAGTTGGTACATGTAACCGCCGCAGCAGGGGCACTAGCCTATGTGCCTTATTTTGAGGGATTTGGTATTCCACTGGCTGAGGCAATGAAATGTGGAACACCAATTTTATCGGGTGATCGCTCATGCCTGCCTGAAATAGCAGGTGACGCGGCTATTTACTGTGATCCGTTTGACGTTGACTCGATAAGTAAAGGGCTGATCAACATCTCAACAAATCGCGAATTACAAGTGGAACTTTCTCAAAAAGGGCTTACTCGTTCAGCACTATTTGACTGGAACAGATCAGCTGCCGAGGTCTGGAAGGTTATAAATCAAATACTGACTGAAACTAGCGGTAGAAAGGCGAAATAAGCATGTACACTAACACACCACTGATCGCTACATATAACCACATCGGAAACGCAATATTCGTCCATTGCTTATGCTTTGTAAAATTACCTGTCCATGCATAGAAGTAGGTAAACAGTACAACAGGTATCACAAAGATGCTCAGTAAAACATGGCTTATCAACAACACATAATAGTATTTTGAAGAAGCACTTACTGCATCGACCTCAGCTTTACTTAGAGCACCATTATGATCAGCATCTCCATAAACAGTTGGATCTGAAGTCATATGATAAGCGACATAACCAACAAGAAACAGCAAGGAACATAACAACGCGGTTCTGATCAATTTACGATGCAATTCCTGTCTCTTTATCTTAATTGCGAACAAAGCGCTTAGAAGCAACACAGCAGTTATGGCGTTAAGTGTGGCATAAATGGGAGGCAAAAAACCAAGATCATAACCTTCAACTTTAACACCGAACAAAACAGCAACAACTGCCGGAACAACGATGGATACTGCAATGATAGCCCACCTTGCCTGTTTGATCCTATTTGGATCCTGTAATATTGTACTCATATTTTAGTAGTTTTCGAATATCTTTTTCCAACTGATCTACTTGTTTCGGATCAGCTACATTATATACTCCTCTGACAAACCCCTCTTTGTCGACCAGTGTAAAAGCCTCTGAATGTGCATATCCATCTTCTGACAGATCATCCTGACCTGCAAAGATCCTGAAATGCTCAATTCCCAACGCATGTGTTTCTTCCTCATCACCGGTTAGAAAAATCCAATTGGAAGCCTCGATCCCATGGCGCTGCTTGTATTTTTTCAGGATATAGGGTTGATCGTAACGTGGATTTATCGTAAATGAAATAAACTGAACGTGGTCCTTCAGATCTGAAGTCATCGCATTCAGCCTTTTCATTTGAGTTGTCATTTTTGGACAAATAGTAGAGCAGGTCGTAAAAAAGAAGTCTGCTACCCAGATCTTTCCTTTCAGGTCTGTTGATTTGACTCTGACGGAGTCTTCATTTAAGTAATGGAAAAAAGGTATTGTCGGGTAGACAGTATCCGCAATTTCTACACCATCGATCAAACTATATTCTATGTCGTAATTTCCAATGAATGGAAGAACCTTTTGTTCTGTTGTTTCTTTATTGCCACAAGAAACAAAAGCAAATGAGCTCAATAAAAGAAAAATCGCCAGGCTGACAAAACTACTTTTTACCATGTTTCTTATTGAATGCCTCTTTGTCGTATTGTTTCTGAAGAAGAGCGACATGCTCCTTCATCCTGCGAATCATTCCTTCAGTCCTACCGGATAGAACCATTCTGAGATGATTTTGTTTATCGAGAAGCAAAATCAATTCCTGGAAGGCCTGTCCTCCGAAATACTGATCTCCTTGTTTAAGCAGGGTTTCACCGTTATGTTCAAAATCGTAGATAGCTTTTGCATCACCTTTTGCAACCATCCACAGCTCAGGATCATAGCCTTCAACCTGATCCTCAAGCATTTTTGAAACTACAGAAATATCATTTGATGGATTTCCATTTCCGTCCGTAACAAAGGAAATTATTCGAACCCTCTTGAGTTTCTTAGTTTTATTCTTGCGGATATGCTGATAGATCGCCTGATCAAGGTGCCACATGGATACTGCACAACTATCAGGACAACGTTCCTGCAGGGTAGTTATAAGAACAACATCTCCTTCAAAATCCTTTGAGGTAAAACTTTTACCACGTGCATCTGTAAAGTTGTAATTTACGGCAGCACCATAATCATCAAGTTCTTTGAACTTATGATCACAACCACGCGTTGAGATCAGAATCAATAAAAGAGCCGGTCCAAATAAAAGTAAAAATGCAAACAATACTTTTATTCGTCCGGCTTTGGTGTTTTGAGCCATAAAGCCAAATTATCCTCCGTAAATAAACCAGGCATCTCCAACTGAAATGCCTTCTTTAAGTGCAATAAAGATCAAGTAAAGTATAAAAAGGATGTATGGGACCAAGATCACGTAACGCAGGGACTTTCTCTCGTCTCCAAGATGCATGAACACCAATACAATGTATGCAGCTTTAACGATCGTCAAAGCGATGAATGACCACTTTACAACCGGCCAAAAAGAAGTTCCTTGCTTAATGAAGATCCCTAAACCTACCTCCAGAATAGTGATCGCTGTAAGGATCGCTGTTACTTTCCAGATCGTAGCACGTACTTTTTTTCCATGCTCTTCGCTATGATGTGCATCCAGCGAGTATTCAATAATGTCGTCTCTTTCCATAAAACGAATTGTTTCAGATTAAACCAGATAGAAGAAAGTAAATACAAATACCCATACAAGGTCGACAAAGTGCCAGTATAGACCTGTCTTCTCAACCATTTCATAATGCCCACGTTTGTGGTAGATCCCCATCATTGCACCGATAAGGATAATGATGTTGATCACAACTCCTGAGAATACGTGAAAACCGTGGAATCCTGTGATAAAGAAGAAGAACTGTCCATATTGCTGTGGACCGTATTCGTTCTGTTCCAAGTTAGCACCATAGATAACCTTGTTAGCAGTTCCGCTATAGATCCCATTGTCATAATAAGCCTTTAAAGCCTCGTCACCATGGATACGGTCTCCAACCTTATGATTCTTACCATCCTTTTTGATGATCAATTCCAAATGCTCGTCTGCCTTCTTGTTGATCTTCGCTTTTGAACCATCGTGCAATGTGATAACACCAGCAGTGATATGGCCTGCAGAAGCTGCGTGCTGGAACTCGTGCATCAGATCTTCCGTGATCTTATCGCCTTTTTTGTGGTGATGACCTGCTTCGATCACTTCAAAATTCTCGATCTCTCCGAAATGTCCTCTAACAATAGCTTGAGAACCATCATTCAATTCGATCTTACCGAACTCTGAACCATGGATAAAGTGAGACCATTCCCAAGCCTGTGAACCAAGGAAGAAGAAACCACCAATGATCGTCGCGATCATCCATTTAACAACACCTTTCTTATCCATTCGGTGACCAGCCTCAACAGCAAGCACCATAGTAACGGAAGAAACGATGAGGATAAAGGTCATCAAGGCTACATAGAAAAGAGGGTATCCATGTCCCAAAAACGGTAGGGAATGGAAAGTCTCTTCACCGATAGGCCAGGCATCCTGAGCACTGTGACGGGTATAACCATAAGCAATAAGTAATCCGCCAAAAGTAAGTGCATCCGATACAAGGAAGAACCACATCATCAACTTACCGTAGCTAGTGCTGAATGGAGATATCTTACCTCCCCATAGCGTAGCAGCATCGATTTCTTTAGTAACGTGTCCAGCCATTATGAAAATTTTTTATGCAAGTTTAATGAATAAAAAGTAAAAAAAGCAACAAATAGATCCACAATAGACCTAAAAAGTGCCAGAAAATGACTCCAACTCTCAAACTTAAATTGTTTTGAGAATTGAATCTTCCTGAAAATGAGAATGTTGTGAGTCTAACGAGGTAAATCAATGCAACAATAATATGCAGTAAATGTAAAAATGTAATGATATACAGATATGAAGTAGCTGTATCAGCAGTATCCATTGCTTTGATCTGAAGGAATTTGTCCAGCTTCATACCGTCTTTAAGCAGCTCTCGGTTGGAATATTGCAGTTCCTGACCTTTGAAGTAGATTTTAAAGTCTTTCCCATAATCACCTTTAACGAAGAAATCACCCCTGCCATCTCTAATGTTCAAAGCCAATTGACTCAATCGAAGACGATCAACATATTCCAATGATTTCCCTTCCGCTGTTACCAGTTTGCCATCGATGAGTCCTACAGGCTGACTGTTCAGGTACAGAACATAATCTCCTCCATATTGTGAAACGATCGGCTCTTTCTTAACATCTGCCACTTCGAACTGCTTCATGAATTTTTGCAAATCCGATAGCTCCTTATCTGACATCTTTCGTCCTTCGATCAGGTAATCGTTCCCATCTACCTCAACGAAATTTCCTTTGTATTTGATCTCATAATAGTCACCGTATCGCCCTTCTGTAACAATAATGTGGTTGTTAACGGCATGAGCGCCGAAATCGATCAGCTGACGGTATCCTCGGAATTGAAACACAACAAAGAGAAGACCGGCTGAAAGTGTTAAGAGCATGAAGATCTTTAATCCTTTCTGATCATCTTTCTTCGCTCTTCGAATTCCCAACTCGAAAAGTACACTGCTTAGCACTATTACTGCTGTCGAGATCCAAAATGAGTTTGGAAGTGGGAATTTCAGCCAGAAAGAATCACCCATTGAAACTATGTAGGCGGACGTAAAGCCTGCGAATAGCATTACGACACTGAAGATGCCGACGTAAACAAGGTTCTTTTTTACTTTTTCCTGAACTGTAGGATCCATTTCCTCCAAAAAATCTCTTTTCATAACCTAACGAATAATAGTGTAAATACTAAACTTTATCGAATACGTACAGGAACTGTATGATCGGTAAATAAACAAATGAAGCAAACATTAGTTTTCGTGCATCCTTGAGTTCACATGTTACAAATAGTTTGTACGCATATAAAAAGAAAATGGTACTTGCCAATGTCGCAACAATAAGAGAGACATTTCCCGTCCAACCAAGGATCCAAGGTAAAAGACTAAAAGGTATCAATGCCAGAGAGTATATCATGATCTGAAATGCCGACTCCTTACTTCGTCCGGTTTCAGATGGCAGTAATGAAAAGCCACCGGCCTTGTAATCATCATATACCACCCAAGCAATTGCCCAGAAATGTGGGAACTGCCACATGAATTGTACGAAGAAAAGAACACCGGGCATCAAACCAAAACTATTGGTTGCTGCCACTGCCCCAAGCATTGGAGGAATCGCACCGGGAAATGCCCCGACAAAAACAGCCCATGGAGTTATCCTCTTAAGTGGTGTATATATGAATACGTATGAAACAAAGGCCGTAAGACCAAGCAAGCCGGAGGCGAGATTGATATCAAGTAAGAGAACCGTTCCGGTGATAAGGCACAGTGCTACAATGATCAGACCTTCCCTTACCGACATCTGACCTTGTGGCAAAGGTCTTTGGGAGGTCCGCTTCATTAAAAGGTCAAGCTGTCTTTCCCAGATCTGGTTCGATCCATTCGATGCTGCTGTTACCAGTAATCCTCCGATCAAAAGCTCTGTGATCTCTACCAGATCATTCCCGTCGGCAAACAAATACCCTGATAATGCCGAGAGAATAACAAGTGAAGAAAGTCTGAACTTGGTAAATACAAGATAGGCCTTGATAGTCTGTCCGAATGTTCTATTGTCGCCTTTGGATCCCATCCATTAGAATTACGGCACAAAATTAACTAAATAAGTTAGAGGCCAAACCAATTATGGAGATATAAAAAAAGGGGAGCACAAGCTCCCCCCGAAAAACATACTGGTTCTATCAAAGGATCAGCATCGCGTCACCGTATGAGTAAAATTTATACTTGTTCTCAACTGCCTGACGGTAAGCTTCGTGCATCAAATCATGCCCACAGAAAGCAGAGATCATCATCAACAAAGTAGACAGTGGTGTGTGGAAATTGGTGATCATACAATCCGCAACGCTAAAATCATAAGGCGGGAAAATGAATTTGTTGGTCCAACCATCATACGGCTTCAACATTCCATCCGTTGAAACTGAAGTTTCGATGGCTCTCATTGAAGTAGTACCAACCGCACAAACTCTGCGCTTTGCCTGTTTTGCCTCATTAACGATCTGAGCAGCCTTCTCAGGAATGATCACCTGCTCTGAGTCCATCTTGTGCTTAGTAAGATCTTCTACCTCAACCGGGCGAAATGTTCCCAACCCTACATGCAATGTCAATTCGGCAAAATTCACTCCGTTCAATTCTAAACGCTTCAACAATTCACGTGAAAAGTGTAATCCTGCTGTTGGTGCAGCGACAGCTCCTTCAACTTTTGCAAAGATCGTCTGATAACGGTCCTCATCCTGAGGTTCCACCTCACGCTTGATGTACTTTGGAAGTGGCGTTTCACCCAATTCTGTGATCTTAGCCTTGAATTCTTCATACGGTCCATCGAAAAGAAAGCGCAAGGTACGTCCTCTTGAGGTGGTGTTGTCGATTACCTCAGCTACCAATGAATCATCGTCACCGAAATACAGTTTATTTCCTATACGGATCTTGCGCGCAGGATCTACCAATACATCCCAAAGCAAGCTCTCGCGGTTCAATTCTCTTAAAAGGAAAACTTCGATCTTAGCACCCGTCTTCTCCTTATTTCCATACATACGCGCAGGAAAAACTCGCGTATTGTTCATTATCATGACATCACCTTCGCTAAAGTACTCGATGACATCTTTGAACAGTCGGTGCTCGATCTTACCTGAATCTCTATGCACAACCATCAGACGTGCTTCATCGCGGTTTTCACTTGGATATTCTGCTATCAGTTCTTCAGGAAGGTCGAAACTGAATTCAGAAAGCTTCATTTTGCTCATAACAAAGGTTTAATAAAATTGAGAAAAAGTTCTTCAATAAAGTCCGCAAAGATACAACATTAATGAGGCCTTGTCAAGTGGCCTACTCCAATCCTTCGATCTTGCTGATCCAATCCTCTACGGAAAGTGCCTCTTTTACGTCTTGCTCACCTGAACGCGTGCGGCGCAATGCGATCAGAGTGGCGCCTGAATTCAACAAAACCCCAAGGTCTCTCGCAATAGCCCGAATATATGTTCCTTTTGAACAGGTGATTTCGAAATCGATCTCAGGAAAACGTGAGGTGTTCAATTCTAATGAATGAACAATTATTCTATTGGCTTTTAACTCAAGCTCCTTTCCAGACCTTGCAATGTCATAAGCTCTTCTGCCATCAACCTGTTTGGCTGAAAATACTGGCGGCACCTGGTCGATCTCACCTGTCAGCTGAACACGCGCCTTTTCGATAAGTTCCTCCGTAATGTGATCAACAGGGTATTCTGCATCAAAGTCTTTTTCCAGGTCAAAACAAGGTGTAGTCTTACCCAACAAAAAGGTTCCGGTATAGGTCTTTACTCCGGACATGAGTTCTTCTATTCTTTTGGTGTGTTTGCCTGTACAAATCACCAAAAGTCCGGTCGCTAAAGGGTCAAGCGTGCCTGCGTGACCAACCTTGATGTTCTTAACTCCTAATTTCCTTTTGATGTTCCACCGGATCTTGTTCACTACGTCAAATGATGTCCATCCAAGCGGTTTATCCACTAAAATGGTCAAACCATCCGAAAAATCTTCCTTCCTCATTATCCAACCATTGATAGCTCAACTCCTGAGACCAGAAGGATCAACAATAAAAGACCGAGAACGATCCTGTAGTAACCGAAGAAACGAAACCCGTGTTTACTTAGGAATGAAATGAAACTTTTGATAGCAAGGTAGGCAACAATAAATGCAACCACATTACCCAATAAAAGCAACATCCATTCATTATTGGATGATTCAAGCAACATCTCCTTTTCGTCCCACATACTTTTGAGGGTCGCAGCAAACATGGTCGGAACTGCAAGAAAAAATGAGAATTCCGCTGCCGTTTTGCGGGTTAATCGTTGTGTTAATCCTCCTATGATAGTTGCTGCAGAACGGCTTACTCCCGGAACCATCGCGATACTTTGAAAAATACCAATGATAAACCCGGTTTTAAAAGAAACCTCTTCCTCCCCGTCTGCCTCATTGGACTCAAACCATTTGTCAACGAACAAAAGAATGATCCCACCAAGTAACAAGGATATGGCCACCACCCAAATGTTTTCCAGTAAGGCATCCACATGCGACTTCAGTAAAAGGCCAATGATCCCTGTCGGGATGAAAGCAACGAAAAGTTTTGTGTAGAAATTGATACTTTGGAAGAACTTCTTGAAGTATACGACAACAACTGACAAGATGGCTCCAAACTGAATTGCAACGGTGAAAAGTTTGGTGAAATCATCGGATGCAATATTCATGATCTTAGAACCAATGATCATGTGACCTGTTGATGATACAGGTAAAAATTCCGTCAATCCTTCGACAATTGCAAGGATGATCGCTTCGATAATGCCCATAGAAATTATTCCTTAGTCGACTTTCTACGCTTCATAATGGCGAAAAGGATCACCACATATCCCAAGACAATGAGAATTGGCGCAAGGGTAATACGGCGTGCACTGAAAAGTTCATTGGCATCAAACGTATCCGGATCCTGAGCCGCACCACCGATCATCAAGATGAAACCCAGAATATTGATTGCAAGACCAACAAGCAATATCTTATAATTTTCCGGCTGAAAGCCAAAGTTCATTTTCTTATCCTCCATAGGAACCAAAATTAATATAAATCATCGAGCTGCATTCGCAAATATTTGTTAAGAGCGAACCAGGTTGAGACAAAGGTTATCACAATTCCTATCAGCAACATAGACAAAACCAGCACAACGAACATTTCCAGTGAATAACTGATCTCATAGGTGTCAAGGACGTTGTTCAACGCATAGAAAAGAGTCATGAGTAGTGCAATTCCTGTAACAGCTGATACAGCTCCCTGTAGGATAGATTGCCAAAGAAATGGTCTTCGTATGTAGGCAGATGTAGCCCCAACAAGTTGCATCGTCTTGATGGTAAATCGCTTAGAATAAAGCGCCAGCCTGATCGTATTGTTGATCATGGCTACCGCAACAATGATCAAGAGTAAAGCCACTACAAGAAAGAGATATACGAACTGTTTGAACCCGAGGTTAACAGACTCTACTGATGCCTCATCATAATTCACCTCATCTATCTCATCCGGAAAAGCTTTTAAAAGATCAGCTTTTATCCTTTCCATACCTTCTTTTGTGGCGAATTCTGATTTAGGCCTGAAACCTACTGTTGGAGGAAGAGGGTTCTCTCCTTCGAAAATGGAAAGGATCTCCTCCGACTCTTTACCTGACCCACTAAATTCCTCAATAGCTCTTTCAGGTGAAACAAAATAGACCTCAACGAACTGGTTCCAGGTTTTAAGTTGCTGTTCAACCTGCTTGATGTCCGATTCATTAAGCTCCGGTTTAAAGAACAGATCACCCCTCAAACTTTCTTTGGCCTGACGCTGAATATTATCCAGGCCCAGAACACCTCCAATTACAAGTCCGATCATAAACAGAACAAGTGAAATTCCGATCACTGTCGAAATATAACTGGTCTGAACACCTCGTTTGCTGTATTTTTCTGCTGTTGAATTCATTGCTTACGAAAATAGATGAATTCTTTGAAGACCATGAAATTGAACAGAAAATAATACCAACGATTCAGTGTTCATGACTCTATTTACCACGGTATATTTCTAAAAAAATGTTAAATCAACGAACCAATTTATACCATGCGTGTTATTTCTACGTTGGAACAACATAGCAGTTACAAAGCGAAATTGAAAATTGGCATACAATTTGAAAATTCATCGCTGAAGTAAAAGTTAGTTTTCATAAGTAGTAGTAGTTTAGGTTTTGAAAAGAGGGAATGCCAGTTCCCTCTTTTCTTTTTATCATCCCACTTAATGAGAACTATCTATAGTAGTGATATCATCATAATTTAACTTACTTTTGCACACTGAAAACCGCTCTTTCTGAGCGATTCTTTTTGATAAGAACATATGAAGAACATCCGCAATTTTTGTATTATTGCACACATCGATCACGGAAAAAGTACGCTGGCAGATCGTCTACTTCAAGTTACAGGCACGATTTCCGATAGGGAAATGCAGGCTCAGGCCCTCGATGATATGGACCTTGAGCGCGAAAGAGGTATTACGATCAAGAGTCACGCTATCCAGATGAATTATAAATTCGAAGGACAGGATTATGTACTTAATTTGATCGATACCCCCGGACACGTGGACTTTTCATACGAAGTATCAAGATCGATCGCCGCTTGTGAAGGTGCCTTATTGATCGTTGATGCTTCTCAAGGTATTGAAGCGCAAACGATTTCCAACCTTTATCTGGCTCTCGAACATGACCTGGAGATCATTCCAATCCTGAACAAAATGGACCTTCCGGGAGCTATGCCAGAGGAAGTCTCCGACCAGATCATTGACCTGATCGGATGTGATCTTGAAGATATCATACCAGCATCAGGTAAGACAGGACTTGGTGTTGACAAGATACTTGAAGCAGTTATTAACAAGATCCCAGCACCGAAAGGAGATGAAAATGCTCCGTTGCAAGCCATGATCTTTGACTCGGTCTTCAATTCTTTCCGTGGAATCATTGCCTATTACCGTGTTAAGAACGGTGTGATCCGTAAAGGGGACCGTGTGAAATTCTTCAATACAGGAAGAGAGTACAATGCCGATGAGATCGGAATTCTAAAGATGGATCTTGTTGCGAAGAAGGAAGTTCGTGCAGGTGATGTTGGATATATCATTTCGGGGATCAAACAAGCTAACGAAGTTAAAGTTGGAGATACGATCACTCTTGCTGCAAATCCATGCGAAACAGCCATCAAGGGATTTGAGGATGTGAAGCCAATGGTATTTGCGGGTATTTATCCTGTAGAAACAGATGAATACGAAGAATTGCGCTATTCCATGGAAAAGCTGCAGCTCAATGACTCGTCACTGGTGTTTGAACCGGAATCGTCTGCGGCACTCGGTTTTGGATTCCGATGCGGATTCCTCGGCATGTTGCACATGGAGATCATTCAAGAGCGACTGGAACGAGAGTTCAACATGACGGTGATCACGACCGTGCCGAACGTTTCCTATTTCTGTTACATGAAAAAGGATCCTACAAAGGCCATGATCGTAAATAACCCCTCTGAATTACCTGATCCTGCAGGTATTGACCGAATCGAAGAACCATACATCAAAGCACAGATCATCACCAAGTCGGAATACATCGGTCAGATCATGAACTTGTGTATTGAAAAAAGAGGTGAATTGAAGAATCAAGTCTATTTGACTCAAGATCGTGTGGAGTTGACCTTTGAAATGCCTTTGGCGGAGATCGTTTTCGACTTTTACGATAGGTTGAAGTCAGTTTCACGCGGTTATGCTTCATTCGATTATCACCCGATCGGCTACAAACCATCTGACCTGATCCGTATGGATATGTTGTTGAATGGAGAACAGCTCGACGCTCTTTCGGCGTTGGTTCACCGCAGCAATGCATATGAACTGGGGAAAAAGATCTGTTTGAAGTTGAAGGAGCTTATCCCGAGACAACAATTCGAAATTCCTATTCAGGCAGCCATCGGTGCAAAAGTTATTGCCCGTGAAACCATCAAAGCACTTCGAAAGGATGTTACTGCCAAATGTTACGGTGGAGATATTACGCGTAAACGAAAATTGCTTGAAAAGCAAAAAGAGGGTAAGAAAAGGATGCGTCAGGTTGGTCGTGTAGAGGTACCGCAAGAAGCCTTTATGGCCGTTCTTAAACTGAATGACTAAAAATATTGATCAACAAAAAACCGCTCTTTCAAGCGGTTTTTTTATTTAATCTTCATCTTCATCTTCTTCAGCATCATCATCCGGCTGATCGTAGTCATCTTCGTCATCATCGTCTGAATCCAACTCATCATCCTTCATGTCATCTACCTTGTCAAAATCATCGCCAAAGTCATCGTCCTCATCATCGACAACAGCAGCTTTTGGAACCATTTTATTGATCTTCACTAAATAGATCACTTCATCGGTTTCCCAGACAAAAGCATCCAACATCTCTCCAGTCGGTGTTTTGATAGTTGTGAGATGGTTTATGTATCCATCCGGAAAATCCTTCAAGATCTGTTTTTTCTGATCAATCGTAAGTTTATCGTAACTGATAATCGCTCTCTTCTTTGACATGACCTTTATATTTCAAGTTTATGAATTCTTTGGATCGGAATGGTAACGTTCTGTTTCAGAACGATATACTTTTCAGTTACTGCCCATATCGTGGTGTGAACTACTTTCTTCTTCTTGTCGTCTTCAAAATAGATCTTCACCTTGTGATGTTCAAGATTGCCTAAAGCAATCGCACGGTCAAGATCCGCCTGTCTTAACTTCTGGTCGTTCGCAGATCTCAAAACATCTCCATCGGGGAACTTGAATCCAGCCACATCTTCCTTCTCTACCAATTCAAATTCGTTGCTCATCGTATGATTTTTGGGCAAAAATAAATGAAAAGATGAACTAATTGACCATTTGTAAAAACTCTTAGATTTTTTTTTTGAATATCACATGTTTGAAAACTAACGAACATAAAAAACGCCTCCAAAACAGAGGCGTTTAAAGACTTTATGTAATGATCAGATCTTGCTCTTCAAGTCGTTTTTCAAACCGCTCCATTCCACAAGGTGCATTTTTACAACACCTACCGGTATTTTGGCTTTAACCATTACAGGTATCTTATTATCATCTGCTGTTATCCAGAAATTTACATCGTCCTCACTTTTGAAATAACGCCCTTTCTGTACAACCGGTACAAATTTATGACACTTGAATTTTCCTTTGCGAATGCTGATCTGCTCATCCCCAACGTACTTGATCTTAAGGTTGAAGATCTCATCATCCATAAAACATTTGAATTCGAAGGTTTGCCCCTTCTTCATGTTTGTGAAGTTCAATGTTCGTGCATAATAGAAAGATGAAACCATATCCTGAATTCCCATCGGAATCTTGAACTCTTTTCCTTTACCGTTATCCACTTTATACTTGTGGTGATAAAAAGCATAGTCCTGATTGATCTTGTAACCACCTTCATCTACCCTTCTGACAAAATACCAGGGGAAAACACCCTTTTTATCGAGATAACTTTCGTAGACGTCATGAACTCTGTAAAATGCATTGAATCCACCCAAGGTTCTCCCTGTTCCAACTGCATGGATCAATTCGCGATTGGATCCCTTTTTCGTAGTTGACTTTACTTCCATTACAGCTTCACCAGCATCCATGAAGCCATAAGTAACGCGATAGCGTAGTTTTTCACCAACCTGAAATGCTTTATTTGTTACAGTCGGAAGACTCACCTCACTACTGCTTGTCATTGTGATGAAGATCCCTATCACTCCGAAAAAATAAAAGAGCTTTTTCATAGTAACTAATTTAGTGACTGACAATAATCAATTCATGTGCCAAAATATTCGACTCATTACGCCAATTAAACAAATGTGATCCTAAAGCTGGTTGCCCATTTTTTCATCTGTATAATGTGCTATTTTTCCAGAGATCTGTTGAACCATTGTGTCGATCAATTCCAGACCAAAAGAATTTCCATGATCCTTTGGGACAATTGTTGAACAGTAACGCAACAGTTATGTCATCTCCTTTCTTTTCATAGACTTGAAGTACTTCAATAAAAAATTTCTGTGCTTTCTCATATTCACTTAGCTGGCGGTATACAACTCCAAGATTATTGAGTGAATTTCCGATCCCTTCACTGTCCGGAATCTCTTTCCATTCATCAAGCGCCTTTTTGTGGTATTTTAAGGCGTTTGGGAAGTCGCCCATGTTGAAATATGCAAATCCTCTGTTGTTGTATGAACTTGCTACTATTGTCTTTATTTCATTGATCTTGCTTTTGTTGACTGGATTTGACTTCATTGCCGTTATTTCGGCCTGAACGGCATAGAAGTTGACCGAATCCAGATCAATGTAAGAGTACGATTCTGATAATTCGAGGTAAACCCTCGCTTTCTTGATAACATCCTTTTCGGATCGTAAGCGCTTTTTCAGAGAATCAACCTTTCCCCGCTGATCAACCGGCACCTGTCCGAAAACGGATAGGATAAAAGTGGAAAACAATACTACAATAAAGCGCATAGGCAATCTTTTGGTCGGGTCGATGGTTGAAATTAAACAAATTGCCCAGTAATTCCAAAATGCATCCAGCAATAATCCGGAAATAAAAAACCCGACTCGGTAAATATGAGTCGGGTTATGGTATGCAATACTTTTTAGTTACATAACAATGTTCACGATCTTTCCGGGAACAACGATCACCTTCTTAGGTGTTTTTCCCTCCAGCCATTTGGCGGCGTCTTCCATAGCAAGAACGTGTTTTTCGACTTCAGCCGGACTCAATGACAGTGATAATTCCACTTTGAAACGCATCTTTCCGTTGAAGGAAACCGGGTAGGCAAAGCTCGATTCCACCAAATGTTCTTCATTGAAAACTGGAAACTGCTGTTGATTCATAGTACCCGCTGCATTCCCTAATTTCACCCAAAGTTCCTCTGCTATATGAGGTGCGTAAGGAGAAAGCAAAATAACAAGATCACTCAGGATCTGACGGTTGTTGCATTTCTGGTCGGTCAGTTCGTTGACACAGATCATGAAGTTGGAAACACCAGTGTTGAAGGAAAAACGCTCCAGATCGTCGATCAGCTTCTTGATCGTTTTGTGAAGGGTTTTGAGATTATCCTTGGAAGGTTGATCATCGGAAAGGTTTACATTTCCTTCTGCATCGTGGAACAAACGCCACAGTCTGCGCAGGAAGTTATGTACTCCGTTGATGCCTTTTGTATCCCATGGTTTACTTTGCTCCAGCGGACCCAGGAACATTTCGTACATTCTGAGTGTATCAGCGCCGAATTTCTCAACGAGTTCATCAGGTGTCTGCACGTTGTACTTCGATTTCGACATTTTTTCGACTTCGGTTCCGCAGATGTATGAACCGTCATCTTCAAGAATGAACTCAGCATTGGCAAACTCAGGACGCCATGCTTTGAACCCTTCGATATCGAGTTTGTCGTTATCTACCAGTGAAATGTCGGCATGAATTGCAGCAACCTCATATTGATCCTTCTTTGAGGCCGTCACAAGTTTGTTTGAATCCTTTACACGATACACAAAACTACTTCTTCCCAGGATCATCCCTTGATTGATCATTTTCGCAAATGGTTCATCAAAGGAGATGTATCCCTGATCGAAAAGGAATTTGGTCCAAAAACGGGCATACAACAAGTGACCGGTTGCATGTTCAGAACCTCCAATATACAAGTCGACCTGATTCCAGTAATCTGCTTTTTCGCGGCTCACGAATTCCGATTCGTTGTGCGGATCCATGTATCGAAGGAAATACCAGGAGCTCCCGGCCCAACCCGGCATGGTATTGTACTCCATACGATCCCCTTCAAAATGGTTCCATGCAGATCGCTCAGCACGTGCCAGTGGCGGCTCGCCGTCTTCTGTCGGCAAATATTTATCTACTTCAGGTAGTTCAACCGGTAAATTGGCGTCATCTACCAGGAAAGGAACTTCATCCTTATAAAAAACAGGGAATGGTTCACCCCAGTATCTCTGTCTGGAGAAAACCGCATCACGCAAACGGTAATTCGTTTTTCCTTTTCCGAGTCCTTTCTCTTCGATGGCCTCGATCGCCTTTCTGATTGCTGTCTTTGCATCCAGTCCGTTAAGGAAATCTGAGTTCGCAATGATCGCATCTTTTTCGGCGTAAGCCGCTTCAGAAATGTCTACATTGTCGAAAATATTCGGGATTTCGAGACCAAAATGCTTCGCAAAATCATAATCCCTCTGGTCGCCGCACGGAACGGCCATTACGGCTCCGGTACCATAAGATGCGAGGACATAATCCCCGATCCAGATCGGCACTTGCTTTCCGCTAAATGGATGAATCGCATACGCTCCGGTAAACTGTCCGCTGATATTCTTCACATCAGCCTGACGATCACGTTCTGACTTCAAAGATGCCTGTTTCTTATAAGCAGCAACTGCTTCAGCATATTCAGCGGTAGTGATATCGTCAACGAACGGATGCTCCGGTGCAAGTACCATGAATGAAACACCATAAACGGTATCCGGACGTGTTGTAAAAACTTCAATATGCAAGGTGCTCTCTGCTATTTCAAATTGAAGGCTACAACCTTGTGATCTTCCGATCCAGTAACGCTGCATTTCTTTGATCGATTCCGTCCAGTCTACTGTTTCCAGTCCTGTAAGCAGTCGTTCCGCATAAGCTTTGATCCTCATCGACCACTGTCGCATCAATTTCTGTTCTACCGGGTGACCCCCACGCTCTGAAACTCCGTTGACAACTTCGTCGTTGGCCAATACCGTCCCTAATGCAGGACACCAGTTAACCCAACTATCAGCCAGATAGGCCAATCGGTATTCCTGGAGGATCTCTTCTTTTCGCTTCGCATTCAAGGAATTCCATTCGCTTGAACTGAACTTGATCTCGCAATCGGAACAAGCATTCACATTGCTGTTTCCATTCTTTTCGAATTCAGTGATCAGTTTGGAAATGCGTTCCGCCTTGTTGGTCGAATTATCGTAATAGCAGTCGAACAGTTGTTTGAAGATCCACTGTGTCCATTTATAATATTCAGGTGACGATGTACGAACTTCGCGATCCCAGTCATAGCAAAAACCGATATTGTCCAATTGTTCCCGGTATCGAGCGATGTTTTGTTCGGTTGTAATGGCGGGGTGCTGTCCTGTCTGGATCGCATACTGCTCAGCCGGCAAGCCGAATGAATCGTAGCCCATTGGGTGAAGGACATTGAATCCTTGAAGTTTCTTATAGCGGGCAAAAATGTCGGACGCAATATAACCTAAGGGATGTCCGACGTGTAATCCCGCACCTGAAGGATAGGGAAACATGTCGAGCACATAATATTTCGGCTTGCTCGTATCTTCAGTTACTTTGTATGTTTTGTTCTCTGCCCAAAACTGTCTCCACTTGTTTTCAATCGAACGAAAATCGTATTCCATCGGGTTTGTATTATAGGGCGGTAAAGATAGCCAATAGGACTGATACTGTGAAGAATCAGTTGTCACGAATTGATTGAACTGATCTAAATCGTATTTTTATCATCAGAATGAGCTTGATACGTATATCTATATTTCTGCTGGCACTGTTTTTTTTCTCAGTTGACTCGTGCAATGTATTTGCTCAAGGTTCAAAGGAGATACAGCTTTTGGAAGCTATAAAAAAGGAGAACAACGAATCCCGAAAATTCAGAAGAATGTTGGCATTGGGGGATTATTACAAGTCGAACAACATTCTTCGGGCAGATTCCCTTAAAGACGTTTTGTTGCAAAAAAGCAGGGTATTTGATGATACATTGCGTTTTATGGCCCTCATGTATCATGCCGAAGTAAACCAGCTCATGGGTCAACAGGAAGAATATTTCAGGGACATACTCGGTTGTCAGTCCTTCTTGAGCAAGTTATCATCAGAAGAGTTCATTTTTAAGATTTACCGTCATTTGGGTTACTATCACAGCTCCTTGCTTGAGTTTGAGACTGCCGATTTTTATCTCAAAAACGCTAGAAAAATTGCCTTACGCGAACGAAATAACTCGCGGATCGCTGAATCGAACAACTATATTGCATTGAACTTTATGTTGCACAACAACAAGGATTCAGCACTTTTTTATACTGATCAGGCTATCCAGTTTGCCAGGAGAACCAACCGCAAAAGTATACTTGCGGAAAGCTTCAATACGCAGGCAAGGGTATACTCCTACTTTGGCCAGATCGAAATGAGTGTAGCTAAAAATGTCGTGAGTCTGCAGCTTGCGTTAGCCGCCAACGATCACCTTAAACTCGCCCAGTATTATAGAGAAATTGGAAAATCCCAGAGAAGTATTCAAAACTTCGATGACGCTGAATTCTATTTCAAGCAATCCTACGACCACGCAAGCAAGATCTTTGATCAACGCCAAATGGGATTGGCTAACAGTAATCTGGGTACGGTTTACTTCGGTCGGAAAGAATATAGCAAAGCGATTAACGTTACCCAGAAAGCGATCCGTCAGTTAAATGATCTGAATGATTTTAACGGACTGGGGGAAGCGCACAATAACCTTGGCACGATATACCGGGAGTTGAAAGATTATGAGAAGGCGGCGAGCAACTTCAACAAAGCGCTAGTTTTTTACGAATCCACCGGAAACAAAGAAAAGATCGCTGACGTTTATCACAACGTTGGGACAGTCTTCCAAAAACAAAAGAAATATGGAAATGCCCTCAATTATCTGGAGCGATCGATAGAGATCAGGCAACAGTTTGGTTCTAAAAACCTCATTTATCAGTCTTATCGAGCCATGGCCGACGTTTATCGCGATATTGGTAAGAAAGATGAATCGCTAAAATACCTTGAGCTTTACCTGGATTATCAGGACAGTAACACGACGATCCAGTCAGCTACAAAAATTGCGGAGCTGAGTGAATCGTATAGATCGGATGAACGCGATCGTTTGATCCTTATGCAGGCCGATTCAATTGAACGACAGAGACAAGAAAAGGAGATGACTTCAACAAAACTCGAAAATATTCAGTTGAGGAGCAGTTTTCAGATGTACGTGATCCTGGGATTCATTTTGATCATCGTTTTGGCAGGATTCATTGTGTTCTCCAGATGGAAGCAAAACATAATTCTCCAGCAGCAGAAAGAGGCAGAGATGTCCCAAACATTGCTGAGAGCTCAAATGAATCCGCATTTTGTATTCAATGCCATGTCAGTTATACAAAGTTATATCTACGAAAATGATACAGTAAATTCATCCAAATTCCTGGTGAATTTTTCTCGACTCATGCGCTTGATCCTGGAAAATTCTCCTAAAGAGTTCATCCCAATAGAAACCGAAGTTGAGATCCTTCAGAAATACCTTGAAACACAGAAATTGCGTTTTGAGGATCGTTTCGAGTTTGAGATCAACGTTACGGATGAAGTCATCGATGAAGGTGCACTGATCCCTCCAATGATCACGCAACCATTTATAGAGAATGCTATTGAACACGGTCAACTTCACATCATCGAAGGTGGGTTTATCCGCGTCAGCTTTTCAAAAAATGGAAACATGCTTGAAATCCTGATCGAAGACAATGGTATAGGAAGAAAAGGATCCGCTCAAAACAAAAAAAGCCGCGCACATAAAAGTATGGCTCTCAACATAACAAGAGAGCGAATTGATAATCTCAATAAAAAATATAAAACCGAAGGAAAACTTTTGATCCAAGATTATAATGAAGTGTTGGAAACCGGTACAAAAGTTTTAATTTCGTTACCATTTAAATCGGAAACCAGATAACCCGTTCACATGATCAAAGCATTAGTAATTGATGATGAAAATCGTACCCGGGAATTGATCGTTAAGATGATCAATTCTTTTGGATTTGATATTGAAGCGATCTCAGGAGGAGACAATGTTAAAAGTGGGATCGAATCGATCGAACGCGAACAGCCCGACCTCGTTTTTCTTGATATTCAAATGCCTGATGGTACCGGTTTCGATGTACTTAAGGGAGTTGCAGTTAAGAACTTTGAAGTAGTTTTTATTACCGCGCATGAAGAGTTCGCGATCAAGGCGATCAAGTTCTCGGCACTGGATTATATCCTCAAACCGATCGATCTGAATGAATTGAGATCGGCAGTGGAGAAAGCTATAAAAACTGTAGACGAAAAACGGGAAGAATCTCAATTTGAAGCTCTTCAGTATAATATCAATCCAAACCATAAACGCAGATTGGTCCTGAAAACACAGGAAAGTGTTCACGTTGTGGAACTGGATAACATCATCCGTTGCGAAGCCGATAGAAATTACACGTCCTTTTATTTGACCGGTGGAAAAAAGATCCTCGTATCAAAAACTCTTAAGGAATACGAAACACTTCTGACAGGTCACAATTTCCTGCGCGTACAACAGTCCCACCTGATAAACCTTGATTTCGTTGATCGATACGACAAAGGGAATGGTGGTTCAGTTGTCATGAAAGATGGTTCTGAGGTGCCATTAAGTCCGGCAAAAAGAGATGTTTTCTTCAAAATACTTGAAAACCTCTAAACAGAAAATAATCCATATTGGGGTTTTGATCAATTAAAGGTCGTCAATGTTCATTCTCCCGAATCTGTTCAAAAAGTCGTCCTATATTCGAAGTAAGAAATAAGGAGAGAAATCAGGTTATCTTCTTATGGAACTTTGAAATAGTTAAAGAGACGCACTGCTTGGAGAGGCAGTTTCATTTTCTAGTTTGATTAAGAGTATAACAGTTCTTTTTGTCTCTTGATACTTCAAGGGTGCAACGGAAGTTGATCCATAAGAAGTAACCTGTTTTTTAATTTCGATTTGAACGATTTACTTCCATACTACTTTGGGAAGTTTGTTGACGCTAATAAAATAACTTACTACTAATCATCAGCGGGGAAAGGTTGACAACACACTGTCAACCTTTTTTGTTTTCAATTTTTATCTTTATTGATGCTGTACAACACAGGTCGGCTTGGTGAAGCATCGTTCTCAAATGAGGCGACCTGAAGATCAAGAAGGTAAGAACCGTCCTCTACGCTGTCCGGTACAAAGATCATCTCCGTTATTGTACGCTTAAAATGGGGTTGTTGTGGGACCTTCCAGTAAGCATGATGAAAGGCTAATTTCCCACCATCTTCCTCCCTGTCCACGGAAGGAGTGTCGATCAACAGATGTCTGATCCCCAACCTGTCAAAGAATTCTATGCAGTTTTCCTCCAGATAGGCTGGATTCATCGATGAATAATTCATTGATCTCTTTTCAATTAGATTTGGCAAGGTCCTGATCACAATTGCCTCTGTGCCCTCTTCCACCTGAATCCCTTCCAATTGCTCCAGGCGAATGATACGATCCTCCCGATTATCTGCAGGATTAATGAATTCCTGCGGATGTATACTTATCACCTGTGCCTTGCACATGAAACTGTTCATCGACTGATTGATGCTATACACTTCTTCAGTAATATGCCCAAGGCATTCTGTGTGCGTCCCGTGACCGTGCGGATTAAAAAAAATATCTCTGAAATTGACGGAGCCACCCTCTTTAACAGAACCAACGAATCCGTTTGCCCTAACGGGTTCAAAATGAGGGGGATCAACATACCATGCACGCGGATTTAATTCGTCATTCCTTAATGGGATCGATAGATCTAATGGTAAGTTCGTGTCGATCCATGTTGTAGGGTCCAGAAATAATTTCATTCCAAATGTTTCATCGAATTTACCCTTTTTCAAAACACAAATAAAAAGTTTTTTCATTTTATTTACCATGGTATATTTTTTTTAATACCTTTGTTCAAACATTAAAAAAACGAAATATGAAATTGATGAACTTTATGATCGCGGTTGCTGCAGCAGGATCGCTTGCATCATGCGGAGGCAACACGGAGGAACAAGAAGCAGCTGAAGTTACATTCAACGCTGATACGGAAGCATCAGTAATCGAATGGAAAGGTGCTGAGAACGATGAACACTTCCATATTGGTACTATCTCTTTGGCTGAAGGAACAGTAACAATGAAAGGAGAAGAGTTAACAGGCGGTAAATTCGTTGTTGACATGAAGTCGATCGTACCAAAAACGGAAGGATATCCTGCAGAAAAACTTGACTATCTTGCATCACATCTGAAGGACACTGCGTTTTTCTTCGTATCGGATTTCCCACAGGTAACTGTAGATGTTCATTCCTATGCTGACGGAAAAATGAAGGCTACTTTCAATCTTTTGGGTGCAGCAATCGAACAAGAAGTTCCTGTCAAATTAACACAGTCCAATGAGGAGGTGAGCATCAAAGGAGCATTCAAACTGGATATTTCATCTGCTAACATGCCTTACGCTCAAGGGATCAACGAAGAAACAGGGAAACCGGCTTTGAAACCGGAACTGGAATTCAACATTGATTTGAAATTGAAGAAATAATCTTTCCCCGCACGAAAGAGGAAGAGGTGTCAGAATTGACACCTCTTTTTTGTTTATTTGCACGATGAAAACATTTGAATACGATGCCATCATCTTTGACCTGGGTGGCGTACTGATCAATCTGGATTATCAGAAAACAACTGATGCGTTCGTTCAATTAGGAATGTCCAGTTTCAACAGTGTCTATTCCCAACTTTCACAAAGCAACTTGTTTGATCGTTACGAAACCGGACAGATCTCCAGCCAGCATTTTATTAATTCCCTCTTATCTCATTTACCCGACGGAACGAGTGCTAACTCGGTTGTGCATGCATGGAACGAGATGATCCTCGACGTGCCAGTTGAAAAAACGAAGCTTTTATCCGAGCTGAAGGAGAAACTACCAACCTATCTGTTAAGCAACACGAATGAAATTCATATGGAAAAGGTGAGGCGTGAGTGGAAAAAAGCTACCCATATTCCTCTTGAAAAGCATTTTAGAGAGGTCTTTCTTTCTTACCAGATCAATTTGCGTAAACCAGACCCTGAAATATTCCAATACGTCTGTTCCAAAATTGGGTTGAAGCCTGAAAACGTTCTTTTTATTGATGATTCTCCTCAACATATTGAAGGAGCAAAAAGTATAGGCCTTCAGACAATACATCTTACTGACCCGGAGAAACTTTATGGATTCTTTTCCTGACAAAGTTCAACCAAAACAGAGACGGTTGATTTAGGATGTAGAAAAGCAATGAGCTTGTTGTCAGCTCCATCTTTAGGGGAAGCATGTATCAATTGAAATCCAGCCTGAATCAACCTGTCTATTTCCAAAAAAATGTCTTCCACATCAAACGCAATATGATGTATGCCCGGGCCATTTTTCTCCAGATATCGTGCTATGGGAGATTCCGGGTTTGTTGCTTCTAAAAGTTCAATTTTTGACTCACCGACTTGCATGAAGGCAGTTCGCACACCCTCTGATACAACCTCTTCGGTCTTGTAGCAGTTTGTACCTAAAAGCAATTCAAAGGTCGCCAAAGAATCATCAATGCTTTTGACGGCAATCCCCAGGTGTTCGATCTTTTTAAACATTGCAAGTAAATGGAGGGATCAGTTCTTAATGAACTTTTCGTTTACATTATCAAAATTGATATAGTAAACACCACGAAGTAGATTTTCGCAGTTTACAGACGAGCCAACACCTTTTTTCACGATATTCCCGTATGCATCATAGATCTCATAACGAGTTTCTACAGCCTTCCCATCGGCGGTTGTAAAGTTAATAATGTCTTTCACCTTAGCCGGGCTTTTCACTATAGCCGGAACTGTTGAGCTGAATTTCACTTCTTTCGAGGTTCTTTTTGTACCCGAGTGGTCAACCTGAACTACTCGCACGGTGTTTTCACCTGAGTGCGGAGTGATTTGGAACTCGTAAGAATTAGTTCCACTTGTTCCTTTTCCTTGTACTTCTCCTACGGTCACCCACTTATTCCAACGATATTGTTCAACAATATATGGTAGTTTCCCTTGCTCATCAGTTGTTTGCCAGGTGAGCTTACCGGAAGCACTGACATTCATTTCCACCACCTTAAAGGTACTTCTAGGTAACAATACCTCAGGGTTCAAAATCTTTGGCTTACACCCGTCATGATGTTCAATAACAATAAAAACCGGTTCACCAATTGCAATGTTAAAGTCTGAAAAATCGATTTCGAAAGCGCCCATACTGGTTCCGCCAGGCATGATATCGCCGTTCACCGTAACCTTGGTAGCACAGTATCCAAATCCTTCATCGTCCATAGGATTCTGAACATACAGATTCTTGCCTTGATAAGTACCTTCTATTGAGAGAGCCGAAAAACCGGAGATGGCCGTCAGAACGAAAATAAGAATACTAAAAAATTTCCTCATGAACTGCAGTATAACAGTGGGGTCTTGAAATAACTACGCAATATTAAGTTCATTTTTTTTATTTAGCAAATTAATCCTCCGAATTTTAACCTAATTGCTTTCAATTGTAAAAAGCTTTGGAATCCAATGTATTTTGTGTTTGTTTTGACGGAGTAATGAAGGATAATTTTTATCTTCGTTCCTCTAAGCACATTGAGCCTAATGAATTACTATTCAACTTTTAAGCAAACCCTTGCTGTTTCAATATTGCTCGCTACACTATACGCCTGCTCTGGAAACAACAAAAAACAGTTTGAATACGCCGGAGGAAGTCTTAAAATGGCCATAGACATTGAACCTTCCACGCACGTAGCAAGGGATGTAACAGATTACTATACAGCAACATTTTTAACACAGATAGCTGAAGGCCTTGTTTCGATGGACCCGAAATCATTGAAAGTGAACCCTCAGTTAGCAGAGTCATGGTCAATGAGTATGGATGGATTAGTATATACCTTCACGCTTAGAAAGGGAGTACTGTTTCACCCAAACCCGCTATTCAGTTCTGATAAGGAAAGAGAACTAACCACAGAAGATGTAAAAAGATCGATCGAAAAAGCCTGCTCCAAGAATTCTAAAGGAGAAGCCCCTCATGCCTATACTTTTCTGTACAAGAACAACTTGAAGGGGGCGGATGAATTCTTCGAAAGTAAAGCAAGCAGCATCAGCGGACTAAAGATCAACGGTCGAAAGGTAATCATGGAGCTTGTTAAAAAAGACGACAATTTCCTCTCTAAACTCACCAATATATGCGCTGCGATCAGCTCAGCACAGGCAATTGAACAAGATAAGGAATCGGAACTGATTGGAACCGGACCGTTTATATTCAACGGTTACGTTAAAGGGGATGTAAAGAAAGCTGTTCTGGTTAAGAATCAAGAGTATTACATGACCGATGATCAGGGCTTCCCACTGCCGTATCTGGATAGTCTCGTATTTCTTTTTCAGGGCAGAAAACTGGAGCAGTTGGAGATGTTTGAAAATCACGAACTCGATCTGATAACGGGTTTGCCTCCAAGTAGGATCACCAAAATGCTAGAAGGAAGGATCAAGGACTTTAATTCCAGTCCACCGCTATTCGTAATGAACAATAACCCCTTGCTTTCAACGAACTATTACTTTTTCAACATGACAGATCCCCGGTTTGAGAATGTTAAAGTTCGACAAGCGTTCAATTACGCAATCGACAGAGAGCGACTCGGCAGAGAAGTACTTCGAAACCAGTACTATGAACTTGGATATTACGGCATTGTCCCTCCCATTTCTTCAACTTTCAGATCATATGATTTCACCGGAGTGCGGGAAGCATCTTACACTTATGATCCGGAAAAAGCCAAAAAACTTCTTGCCGAAGCAGGTTACCCGAATGGTTTAGGATTTGGCTCAATCAATTTGCGTTACAATATTGGCGACATTCACTCGGCTGTTGCCGATGAAATTGCTCAGCAATTATTCCAGGTTCTGAATATCAATGTGAACATTGATGGTTCGACTTTTGAGCAGAAAGACCAGGACGCTGCAATGGCCAAAGGCGATCTTTTCAGAAGTGCTTGGGCCGGTGACTATCCTAATCCTGAAACATTCCTATCCAACTTTTATGGTAAAAATGTCCCAGACACTAAAGACGAACCGTCCAGGATCAACCAATCACGTTATAGAAATGACCTATTTGACCAACTCTACGAGCAGGCGAAAAACAGTAGTAAGCTCTCAGAAGCAATGACCTATTACGCAAAAGCTGAAAAGATCCTCATGCAGGATCCTCCTCTGATCCCGCTTTGGTACAGTGGTGATATTCAGATCATATACTCCGATGTACGCAACTTGCATTTCAATTCTCTGAACATGTTTGTTTTCAAGGAGGTGTACAAAAAGCAATTAACTGAAAAGGAGTTTCAGGAACAATTGAAAAAAATTCAATAACCGAATTTTTAGCAAACTTGATCTTACTCCCATTTGCAAAAATCACAAATAACTCTTAACTACTTTCGAAAATCAGTTAGACGGGTGTACCCATTTCTACTATTTTTACAACAAAACACTACACAAATGACCGCTCAATTACTACTTAAATTCTGCTCTGTATTGATCATAGTGCTTACGGGTTTCTCAGCGATGGCTCAGCCCACTCAGACCGTTAGAGGGAAGGTGATTGACAGCGAATCCTATTTCCCGCTTGTTGGGGCAAAAGTTTCGATTTACACTTCGGATACAACTAAATTCTTCAGGGCCGTTTCAGATGCCAACGGGGATTTCAGAATAACAAATGTCCCAATTGGAAAACATCAGATAGAAGTCCTCTTAATGACCTACGAATCTAAGATCATAACCGTAGAAGTTATATCCGGAAAGGAGAGTATCGTCAATATTCCAATGTCTGAAGCATATGTAGAACAAGCTGAAGTGACCGTAACCGCTCGACGTAAGGGCGAGGTGATCAACGAACTTGCCACGATCTCGGCTCAGCAATTCTCTGTAGAAGAAACAAACCGCTATCCGGGATCAAGAATGGATCCAGCTCGTATGGCCTCCAATTTCGCAGGGGTGCAAGGTGCAGATGATAGTCGTAATGACATCATTGTCCGCGGAAATTCGCCCTTAGGAGTTATTTATCGCGTTGAAGGTATTGATATCCCGAACCCATCCCATTTTGCCATTTCCGGAAGTACCGGAGGACCGGTTTCAATTCTCAATAATAAGATCCTAGGGAATTCGGACTTTTTCATGTCTGCCTTCCCGGCGGAATACGGGAATAGCACCTCGGGTGTTTTCGATCTCAAATTGAGAAATGGTAATGACAATCAAACCGAGTTTACTGGACAATTCGGTTTTCTAGGGACTGAATTTGTTGCTGAAGGTCCGATGAGCAAAAAAAGTAAAGCGAGTTACCTTGTAATGGGGCGTTATTCAACCTTGTCCCTGTTCCAGAAAATGGGGATACAGATAGGAACGGATGCTGTTCCAGTATACGGCGATGGTGCTTTCAAGTTCAACTGGCCTCTGAAATCCGGTGGTAACATTTCCTTGTGGGGAATGGGAGGAAAAAGTGATATTTCAATCAAGATATCTGAGCAAACTGAGTACTCAACTGAATTCTATGGTGAAGGTGACAGAGATCAATTCTTCGGAACAAGCATGTATGTTTCCGGTGTGACCTACAAAAAGCCGGTCAACGAGAAAACATTTGTTCAGGCAACTCTTGCAGCATCATTGGAAGAACAGCATACACAGCACGTCTATCTTCAACGCAGTCTGAACATTTCGCCAAATGGCGACACTACCATTCAGGTGGACACGACATATCCAATGATGGGATATGTTTTCAAGATCGGAAAACTCTCCGGTTATACTTCTGTTAATCACAAGTTCAATAAAAAACATCTGATCAAAGCGGGTATAAGTTTCGATCTTTTTGCAATGAACCAGACCGACTCGGTGTTATTTGACCTTGATATTCCTGATAACTTTAAAACAAGATGGGATTACGCCGGAAGTGCAGCTCTCATACAGCCTTTCGTTCAATGGAAATGGCGTGTTTCTGAACACATGGACCTGACTGCTGGAGTGCACGCCCAGTATTTCTCAATGAGCAACAGTGTTAGTCCGTTCGAACCAAGAGTTGGATGGAAATACCGCATGAAGGGAAATCAGTCGATCTTTGCAGGTGGTGGCTTGCATAGTCAGACTCAGCCTTATTACATGTATACTTACAATCTTTTGGATGCACAGGGTGAAAAGATCTATCACAACAAGTCAATGGACTTTACCCGAAGTGCTCATTCAGGGATCGGATATGAGAAGTTCTTCAATAAAGGATTTTCTGTTCGCACAGAAACCTATTACCAGCATTTGTACAATGTTCCTGTAACGATTGCTCCATCTTCCTTCTCTATGATCAATGTGGGAAGTGGATTTGCACGATTCTTTCCTGATTCCCTCGAAAATACGGGTACAGGGTACAATTACGGTATAGAACTTACGGTTCAGAAATACTTTGACAAATCCTTCTTCTTCCTGTTCTCCGGAACGTTGTACGATTCAAAATACAAAGGAAGCGATGGTGTTTTGAGGAATACATCCTACAACGGAAACTACGTTGTAAACTTGCTGGCCGGTAAAGAATTCAAGGTGGGAGCGAAGAATGTCATTGGAATCGGAGCTAAGATCACCCGTGCGGGAGGAAGAAGATATGGGCTGGTAGATATTGCACAGACCAACGATCTGAAGGAGATCATTTTCCAGGATTCTCTTTTCAATGAACTGCAATTTGCCGATTACTTCCGGGTTGATTTCAAGATCAGCTGGAGATTGAACACAAACAAAGTGACGCATGAGATCGGCCTCGACCTTGTGAACATTTTGAATACAAGAAACCTATTAAGCCTTGCGTACGCGCCGTCACTCGACCCTGCTGTGATCAATTCTCCTACCTATCGTCCGATTGCCGAGAAATCACAACTTGGCTTCCTTCCGATCTTCTACTACAAGATCGATTTTAAGATCAAGAAAAAAGAATAAAACAAAAACGCCTGCAAAAGCAGGCGTTTTTGTTTTTAGAAAATATGTGTTACCAATTCGGACAACTGTTGCAATCGTTCGTCGGACGAATGTATAACAGAAAGCCAATAGAAGTATCGAACATCAGAAATCCAAAATTCTGTCTGGCATAAGAATTCGGGTCATTAGCGCGCGTTTTAACGTGCATTTGATGCATCATGCCCCCACTGAGGTTTGGTTGAATAAAGAAATGCTTGAAGAACTCAAAACGAAGAGCTGCATGAGCTGAATATGCCAGTCCTGACATTGATATAGTTACCCTGTCAAACTGTCCCGCAAAATTGAAATCATTGAATGAAAGGATACTTCCCAATCCTAATCCGGCATGGGTGGATAACATGAACCAATCTCCGATCCTGTATAAATTATCCGTTCTTTCTACACCCAATCTGAGATAATTCAGTCCATTTGAGTTCTCGTAATGAAATAGATCCCTGTCAGTGGTTACCGCTTCGTTATTGTAAGAACCTGACCAGTTACTCGCCTGATCAACGCCAGGATTGATCGTACCACTCAGAAGCACTTGATTGTTGTCCGCAAAAATGTATTTCATGTGCTCGTAACCAAAAGAAACGGCCCAATGATTTCTAAAATAATATCCAACTCTGGTATTGAATTGTGGTACAGTGATCTTGGCAGGGTTGAAATAGGAATCGAACGAAAACTTCTCCGGATTATCTGTGGCGCGACTGCCATTCAAAGTAAAATCATAGCCCGGCCCAACGAATTGAATATCGCTTCGGGTGTAGTAGCTGCGGTTATATCCCCAATAACCATAAAATGTTCCTCTGGCATCTGAACGTTTCGGCTTTCGCTTACCCATTTGAGCACTTGCTAACAGAGGTGCCAACATCAACAATAGTAAAAAAAGAATTCTCATCTTATCGTGTTATGATCTTCATCCATTCCTCCTGACTCATGACCTTTTCAAGACGGTAGTGGACCTTCTTCGATTTCGAATGCCATTCCACCAGTCCGAAGCCTTTTGCGAAATAACTCACTGCATCTCCTTCTTGAACATATTCCTTTTCGGTAAAAGGGTTGAAATTGGTCATTCTGATGTGATCAGCAGTGATGACAGCAGGTACTTTTTCTCCCATGACCTCGTGATCTTTAACCTCTTCAATGATCTTTCTTTTGACCTCACGAAGGATCAGTGTTGAATCCAGGAATCCAGGGAAACGACTTGCAAACCACGTTTCCTCGCTCTTATCCATTGGAAAAACCTTGTACTTGAACAACTCTGCTTTAATCTGTTCTGCATTTCTATTGACCACCATGTGATCCATGATGTCTAGGGAATCTGTATTGTAATTTAATGCCTCAAGGATCCTTCCATCAGCTGAATAGGTCTCAACAACAATGTGATTACCCTCGCTGTCTTTGATGGCGTAAATACGATGGAATTGCTCATCCAATCCATTAGCTACATCCCTGTAGAGGTAAACTTTTGGAATGGTATCGTATGGATAAAAATACTTAGCATATGGATTTACAGATTCAAATCCTGCTTCGTCTTTACAAGAAAAAAGTGTCGCCGCCAATAGCAGGAACATTAGTATTCTCTTCATTATGACATTTTTAAAAACGCAACTTCCTTTTCCGATAGGTGTCTATACATTCCCCGAGGTAAGTCCTTCTTCGTGAGTCCGGCAAACTGAACGCGGTCCAGTTTAACCACTTCATAACCCAGTGCATCAAACAATCTTCGTACAATTCGGTTCTTTCCAGAGTGCAATTCTACACCTACTTCGCGGTTCGATCCATCCTTTACAAACTCGGCAAGATCACATACGGTCTTTCCATCTTCAAGATCAACACCCGACATTAGTTTGTTCAAGTCCTCCACCCTAACCGGTTTGTTCAGTTCAACGTGGTAGATCTTCGAAGCACGGTGACGAGGGTGGGTCAGCTTCTTTGCCATATCACCGTCATTGGTAAACAATAGCAAACCTGTTGTCTCCTTGTCCAATCGTCCAACCGGATAGATCCTTTCACGACATGCCTTCTTAACCAAAGACATTACTGTTTTTCTACCCATTGGGTCATCCATAGTAGTAATGAATCCTTTCGGCTTGTTCAACAAGACGTATCGTTTTGTTTCAGCATTGATGGTTTCTCCATCGTACTGAACAACATCTCCGAGCTTAATTTTGTGTCCAAGTTCAGTAATGATCTCTCCATTCACCGTAACCACCCCGGTTTGGATCAGCACATCCGCCTCTCTTCTTGAGCAGACACCGGCATTTGACAGGTATTTATTCAATCTGATCTCATCTTCATTGAAAGATGGAAGTGGATCACCCTTTTTAACCTTTTCCTTAAAATCGATGTATTTTCTCTTGTCTCTGGCAGAGACATCCGTTTTTGGCCCTTTCGATGTAGCAGACTTTACTTTGTTCTTTGCCGTCTGCGGGCCTTTTTTTGGGGCGGGCTTCCCTGAACGGGATTTTCTACCGCCATTGTTCATTGTGTTCATCACGAGCAGAATTAATGTGCAAAGGTAGGTCAAAAATATGACGATGCCTATTTCCTGATAAATGAATTCATTCTCAGTGTTTTGTAAGGAGCTCTTTTCTGGGTCCTAACTGAGGAAAGGAGAAAAAGCATCCTCAATGTGTTCAATAGAAGTTCTGTAAGAATTATGGACTATCGATACGATATCAAACCTGGTTTCAAGATCTATTTCACGAGAATGAATATAACTATTCGCTGCTTTAATGATCTGCCGTTGTTTTTGTCTCGTTACGGCCATCCATGGCTCACCGATCTCGGCTGTATGCCTTGTTTTCACTTCTATTACAACCAGCCTATTAGAGTGTCTCGCTATCAGATCGATCTCCAATTTGCCTGATCTGTAATTGCGGTCAACAATATCAAATCCCTTTTCAATGAGGTGTCGTTCAGCGAGCCTTTCGCCGAATTGCCCAAGTTCAGTGTTATTCATGGTAGTTAATTTATATTGAATTTACAAATTTCCACCCTAAAATACAAGCATAATGAACCAATCTCCTACCCTAATGTATTGGTCCTCATGAAGAATGCAAAATCAATTATTTATCTCTTTCTTCTCATGACACTGTCGGCAAATGCCCAAGAGAAATTAGCCTATTATGGCAATGTCGATCCCGTATGTTTTCCCACTGTCGATTCGATCAAATTTGTTCCCTTCATATTTGATTCCTTAGGCACCTACGACGGTGTTCTCATTTTCTCTTCTGCGAATTCCCAACTTCCCGTACATTCAAGCGATAGCCTGATAAATTTTTTACAACAAGGCGGTAAGTTGTACATTGGGTGTGAGAACTGGCCTCTTCAAGCTGAAGGCAATCAAATAACTACCTTGTTGTTCAACAAACAGTTCTGGGGAAATGAGCAACTAAGCACTCATCAAAAAGAAGATCTCAGCTTGGGAAATAGTGTCGTTACCTTCCCTTTGGATCATAGACTTGATGTAGTTACCTGGATTGAAGACGAGCCTCTGGTTCTTTCGACAAATCACTTTGGAGGAACGCTTGTGCTGGATGGGGGATATTCAAAATTTTACTGCAACAATTCTCATTATCTGAACAACTGGCAATTTCTTTTAAAACTGCTGATCGATTAGATCTCTCCCATCAACTGTAGAGTTTCCTGAGCGGCAGCTTGCTCAGCGATCTTTTTGGATGAACCGGTACCTTGTCCGTATTCCCTGTCGTTGATGATCACACGGACAGTATAGACCCAGTTCCCACCGCTGTTGTCCTCATTGATCACTTTGAAATCCAGATTGAGTCGACTCCGCTGACACCAAATGAACAGCTTCGACTTGAAATCGATCTCTTCTTCCAGCAATCTATTCAGGTCAATATACTTTCTCAGCACTTGATTATGAATGCAACTTTTAACTGCTTCAAAACCTCCATCAAGATAAATTGCACCCATCAATGCCTCGAAGGCATTTCCTTGAATCGTAGCAAGATTAATAGATCGTCCCGCATTGTAACGAAGAACCTTTCGAATCTCCATTGCCTCAGCTATTTCAGCCAATGTCTTTCGGCTAACCACTTTTGATTTTAGCTTGGTAAGGTAACCTTCGTCCTCAGAAGGAAATCGCTGAAAAAGATATTCCGCTATGATCGCATCCAGAATCGCATCTCCAAGAAACTCAAGACGCTCATTCGAATTAAGATCTGTAGCCTGTGAAAAAGATTTGTGTGTAACCGCCTTTTCGAAATACATTAGTTCTTTCGGTCGATAGCCAAATCTCAGGATAATGAACCGAATCAACTCGAGTTCCGAAGGACTCTTTCTTTTCGAAAAAAATGGGAATTTCAGCAATTAACCTTTGAATTTCTTGACAATAACAGAAGTGTTATGTCCACCGAAACCAAAAGTATTGGACAACGCCACGTTAACCAGTCTCTTCTGAGCTTTATTGAACGTGAAGTTAAGCTTATTGTCCAATTCAGGATCATCAGTGAAATGATTGATCGTCGGTGGAACAATATCATGTTTAACGGCCATGATACAAGCAATTGCTTCAATCGCACCGGCAGCACCCAATAAGTGACCGGTCATCGATTTGGTTGAACTGATGTTCAGATTGTACGCATGATCACCGAACACTTGCTGAATAGCTTTCACCTCAGCAATGTCACCCAAAGGAGTTGAGGTACCATGTACATTCACATAGTCGATCTGATTTGGATCGATCTGAGCATCTTCCAGGGCTGCGATCATGGTATTGCGTGCACCGATCCCTTCAGGATGTGGAGCAGTAATGTGGTAAGCGTCACCTGACATACCACCACCGATCACTTCGGCATATATTTTAGCACCGCGCTTCATGGCGTGCTCGTATTCTTCTAAAATAAGTGCTCCGGATCCTTCACCAAGGACGAAACCGTCGCGTTCTGCGTCAAATGGACGAGAAGCTGTTTCAGGAGAGTCATTTCTTGTTGAAAGTGCTTTGAGCGCATTAAAACCTCCAACACCAACAATGTTCACAGCCGCCTCTGATCCACCTGTAACAATTGCGTCAGCCTTACCCAAACGAATGTAGTTGAATGCATCAATAATAGCATTTGTCGATGAAGCACAAGCTGAAACAGTAACATAGTTCGGACCTCTTAGTCCGTATTTGATAGAAATATGACCAGCGGCTATGTCCGCGATCATTTTGGGAATGAAGAACGGGTTGAAGCGAGGGTTACCATCTCCTTTGAAGAAATTCTCACACTCGTCTTGGAACGTTTTCAAACCACCAATACCAGAACCCCAGATCACACCGATGCGATCAAGGTTCGGATCAGACTCCATTAACCCTGAGTCTGCCATAGCTTCCGATGAGGAAACCATGGCATACTGGGCAAACTGGTCCAATTTCCTTGCTTCTTTTTTATCAATAAAATCTTCAGCATTGAAGTTCTTTACTTCGCAAGCAAATTGTGTTTTGAACAAAGAAGCATCGAATTGCTGGATCGGTGCCGCACCGCTTCGGCCGTTCACTAGTCCGTCCCAATACTCTTCAAGGGTATTTCCGATCGGTGTCAACGCACCCAGTCCGGTTACAACAACTCTTTTCAATTCCATAAAGGAGCTCTTTGTTCTAAAATGATTTTGTAACGATTAGTTAGCGTTCTCTTCGATGTAGCTGATTGCATCACCTACAGTCTGGATCTTCTCAGCCTGATCGTCCGGAATAGCAATGTTGAATTCTTTCTCAAATTCCATGATAAGCTCAACAGTATCCAGAGAGTCCGCTCCCAGGTCGTTTGTAAAAGACGCTTCGTTAGTCACTTCACTTTCCTCTACTCCTAGTTTATCTACAATAATTGAGATCACTTTTGATTTGATGTCAGACATTTCTTCTTTTTTAAGGGGTTAATTCAGCTTGCAAAGAAAAAAACAATGTGCTAAAAAACAAAATTATTAGAGATAATATTCAATGACCTCTGATTTAGACTTTCTCTTCAAATCAGGTACTTCAGCATTTTCGGCGGAGTAACCCACCGGGATCAGCAGGAATGGACGTTCATTGACAGGACGATCCAAAGCCTTTGAAATAAAGTTCATTGGGCTTGGTGTATGGGTTAAAGCAACTAAACCGGCATTGTGAACGGCCATCAGAAAAAATCCTGCAGCCAGACCGACGGATTCAGAGACATAGTAATTGTTAAGTTTCTCACTTTCCTCACCATATTCATACGAGCGCTTCATAATAACAACGATCCAAGGTGCGATGTCGATGAATTCCTTTTCCCAATCCGTACCCAAAGGTTCCAGATCCTTCAGCCAGACCTCACTCATTCGTCCATTATACGATCTGTACTCCTCTTCTTCTGCCAGGGCGCGCAATTTGGATTTCAGTTCCTTATTGGAGATCAAGCAGAATGTCCAGGGTTGTTTGTGTGCGCCTGATGGAGCCGTCGAACCTGTCATAATGAGATTTTCCATAACCTCCAATGGAACTTCCCGGTCGGAAAAATGCCTTAAAGACCTCCGTTGATCTGCCCAACTATAAAAATTGGCTGATCTTTCTATCATTTCCTTCTCCTCGAAACATTCAACTGAATACCTTTTAAAGCCGTTTGATTTCATAACTGATCTCCTTAATAAAATATAAAACTAAGTTATTGAATGAAATGAAGAAAGCGGGTCGTTCGGAAAGTTTGTACTTTTGCCCCATGAACAAAAAGCGCATCGCTATTTTTGCCTCGGGAAAGGGTAGTAACGCCCTGAACATTATCCGCCATTTCGAGTCAGATCCAAAAGCAGAAGTGGCCTTTGTTCTCTCCAACAGACCAGATGCCGGTGTTCTTGAAATGTCTTCTGCACTAGGTATCCCCACTGTTGTTATGAACAACGAAGAAGTTGCCAATGCCGATCTGCTTGTAAGGCTTTGTGAACAGCAAAAAATTGACCTCATCGTTTTAGCCGGTTACCTGAGAAAGATCCCAGAAGGACTGATCGAACATTACAAGGAACGCATTGTAAATATTCATCCAGCGCTTCTTCCAAAGTTCGGAGGAAAGAATATGTATGGTGACAAAGTACACGAAGCCGTGCTCTCATCCAATGAAAAAGAAAGCGGGATCACTGTACACTTTGTAAATGAAGAATTTGACAAAGGAAGGATAATTCAGCAGTTCACTTGTGTTGTGAGCCAAGATGATACTATCGAAACGCTGCGTTCCAAGATCCAACAACTGGAACACGGTCATTTCGCAAAAGTGATCTCACAAATAATCGAACAACTTTAAATTCATATTATGGGAGACTTCTTTTCAAGTTTCAACTGGGTAGAACTCTTTAAAGTTTCTACAGTACTTTTTGCCGTGATCGACATTGTAGGATCTGTTCCGTTGATCATTAAGATCAAGGAACGTGCAGGAGACATTCATGAAATTAGGACCAGCGTTGTTTCCTTTTTCATAATGATCGGATTTCTCTTCCTTGGAGACAGCATTTTGAAATTGTTCGGTGTAACGGTCGAAGCCTTCGCTGTCGCGGGAGCCATGATCCTTTTTGCGATGGCACTGGAAATGATCCTTGGTGTAAGGCTATTCCGAGACGAGGTCAGCGGAAAAACAGCCAGCGTTGTTCCACTTGCCTTCCCGATCATTGCTGGAGCCGGAACCATGACAACTCTTGTTTCTTTGAAAGCCGAATATCACGAGATCAATATCATTATTGGAATATTGATCAACATTCTGATCGTTTATGCAACACTAAAATTGACACGTCGAATCGAGAATTTACTTGGAGAAGGAGGTATTGCCATCCTTAAAAAGGTATTCGGTATTATTCTTCTCGCTATCGCTATCAAACTGTTTACCTCCAATTTGTCGGAGCTCATTTGACAGAAGATCAGTTAGAATAGTCTATTTCGGAGTGAATCCACCTCCTTCATAGACCTTTTCCTTGATAACTTCCATTCCAAACTCAAAGGTCTTTTCTACAATGACCTTGCCCTTACTGTCGTACATGAAAAACTTACCGTGTTTCAGGCCGTCCTTGTATTCTGCTTCCTGTAGAAGCTTTCCTTTACGGTCATACTGTTTCATGACTCCATTGAGCTCACCTTCTTTGTAGTTTGAAGTAACTGCAGGAACTCTTCCTCCGGGATAGTATGCCGTCCAGAGTCCATGTTTCTTTCCGTTTCGGTATTCGCCTTCCTCGGTTCTTTTGAAATCCTTTGCAGAGAAAGAAACGGCCTTTCCATGTTCTTTGCTTTCTATCCTTACGCGATCCTTCATGATCCCGTAATCTACTTTTGAGCGTTGCTTGTAGATCTTGTAGGTATTGATGTCCTTTGGTTGGCCGTTCTCAAAATAATCTGTCCACTCACCTACTTTATAGTTGTTCTTGTACTTACCGTTCAGTTTTAACTTACCGGTTGGATAGTAGGAGATCCATTCACCGTGCATTAATCCATTCTTGAAATTGGTTTTATTCTTGAGGTTGCCATTTTCCCAGTAATTTGTCCATTCTCCTTGTTCTTTTCCTGCAAGGTATTTACCCTCCATCAGCAGTTTTCCACTTTCATACCAGGTCTTCCAGGATCCGTCTTTTTCGTCATTAACAAAAGTCCCCTCCTTGAATTTGTTTCCATTGCGGTACAAATAGGTCCATTGTCCTGATTTCTTTCCATCGGTAAAATTCGCTGTATAGGAGAGCTCGCCCGTTGGATACCAATAGGTCCATTTACCATGTTGAAGATCATTGCGGAATTCACCCTGCATGTCGCGACTTCCTTTGTTCGTATACCACGTCCACACACCTTCCTTTTTACCCCCATGGTACTGACCGTCTACATTTAATTGACCATTATCATAATAGTAAGCATACTTGCCTTCCAGCACACCATTCTTGTAGTTCGTTACTTTCTCTTTGTCTCCGGTATAGTAGGAGTAGGTCCAAGTGCTGTCCTTTTCGCCGGACTTAAAGAATCCGCTCAAAGTTGGATAACCAAGGATGCTTATTTCCTCGAATGCTCCATCTTTAAGTCCGTCCTTATAGTTGTACCATTCCTTGACCATTCCACTCGGATGGTAAGTGGTCATTTCCCCGTTTCCATCAATGATGGTCTGTGTATGTTCCGGGTCCGGCAACCAGAATGCCCAGACATAATTCACGCCTAACTTTGTTTCTTCTTGTGCCTTTTCTCTGCCGTCAAAATAAAAATGTTTCCATACACCAACAGGTTCATTGATCTTATAGGTGCCCTCTACCTTGAGCTTTCCGTTCTCATGCCACTCACGATATATGCTGTCCTGCGCGTTCATATAGAAATACCCTTCCTGACGCAGTTTCTCGTTCCCATAAAATGAGGCTACGCGACCATGCAACATGTCTTTGTAGTAATTGCGCTCTTCTTCCAGCTGACCCAAACGATCGTAATACAACCACTTACCGTGTTTATCCGTTGTGGTTCCAAGTTCATCTACGTAATGGGAACCAACCGCCTGGATCTGTGTTTTATGAAAGTCCCAGTAGAGCGTTGTTTTTTTAGATAAATTCTCCTTTTTAACCTCTTGTGAAAGGCCGACCTGAGAAAGATAAACTAGAAGAATAAGCAGGAAATATCGCATTTGAGACTTTTTAACCATTCATAACCCTGAAATGAAGCCATAGTTACATTTCAAAGAATCCCTGAAGCATCAATACTGTACCGAAAATGGCAAAAACAATACCGATCAGGTGATTCAAAGCGATCAACAATTTATCTGTAACAAGTGGCCGGAGTTTTTTCGCCCCCAGGATCTTCAAAAGGTCTATGGAAAAGAAGGTGATAAGGATCACACTTAAATAAAACAGGATCGAGCTGTTATGAAGATCTTCGGAAGGATAGGCTTTTGCCCCCCAAGTAATCACACTGAACCAATAAAAGACAACCAGCGGATTGGCAATGTTCAACAAAAATCCCTTAAGGGTCAGTACGGCATAATCACCTAAACCTTGAACTACCTTGCCGACTTCATTCACTTTCATTTCCTTAGGCTTCTTAAACCAGGTGTATGCCCCATAAATGATGAACAAGATACCGCCAACGATCTTAAGGATCATTTGATCACTTCCCGCTGCCAAAGCGGAAACTTCAGCATAAAAGACGTAGGCCAGCAGAATATAAAGGACATCACTAATAAATACCCCGAGGTCAAGTGCCAAAGCAGCGCGAATACCTCTTCTGATACTTGTCTCGAGCAAAACAAAGAATACCGGCCCGATCATTATGCTCAGGATGAATCCGGTAACTATGCCTTTCAATAGAAGCTCGCTCAAATTGCTCTTTTTTACAAAAATAGTATTTCAGGGTTGACTCGGCCCATCAAAATTGAAGCAATTTTAAAAATGGAAAAAATCGTACCGATTTGAAGTCATTTGTAGAAATATTTGGGAAGTTGTTTACCTTTGCATGCGTAAGGTGAAAAATGTAGATCGCCTCAACGTTAACAGAATGTACTTATGAAACTTGCAGCAGCAAACAAAAAATTAGATGTTATCCTCGAAAAGGTGGAGAAAAAGGGCTTGAAAGCAGATAACCTGATCGAAGACCTTAAGGAACTTCGTGAATATGCTTTGAAGGAACAAGACCCCCTTGTTACTAAGGTGTTGCGACTGACTTACGAGTACATAATCGACCGTGATGGTTTCGATGTTCAAGCTCAGTACGAAGAAGACGAAGAGGGAAATGAGTTCCCTATCGAGATCGAGGACAAGGACAATCTTCTTTATCTTCTGACATTACTTAAGAACGCTGACCACAAGATCAACCGTGAAGAGATCAAAGATTACCGCTCAGCATTGAAGATGGAATTATACTGATCAAAAACAATATTTCGAGATCGCCTTCCTTCCGGTTGGCGATTTTTTTTGTGTTCAAGCCAACCTTTTGGAACTCACATACGTCTTTCGTATGTTGAAGCAAAAGCGCTTGCTCAACACTGGTTTTATTTTCCTTGCAGGTACCTGAAAAGAGCTCCTACCTCTACGATTTCTACAGGATCGTTCATAAGAGTTCTTTTCAGGTTTTTTTATGTTCTGGTATTTCTGAATTTACAGGTTGACTAAACACAGTAATTGCAGTAATTGTACTTTTCTGTTGTGTGCTCAAATGGTTGATCAACATCGTACATTTCCTCCATTAGCTGCTGAAGAAACTCAGGAAAACGATTGGTGATTTCATTCAGTCCTGCACCGCCTTTCTCATGAAGTGTGATCAAACCTTTACTCACATTGATCAGAGAGAACAGTCCGACCTCATCCGGCAACTTGCCGAATTTTTCCATGTAAATAAAACTGTACATGGCAAGCTGAACAGCATGTTTGATGTTCTTGAACGCTTTTATGATGTTTTCATCACACTTTACAAGGTCTATCTTCGCTTCTTCTTCTTTCACCTTGCCTGATTTGTAATCAATGATCCGGACCTTTTCTCCAATTGAATCGACCCTGTCGATGAATCCCAGTAATTGCAATTTCTTCTTCTCTCCACGGACCTCAATTTCAATCGGAACTTTGATCTCCAACTCAAGGTATTCTATAAAAACAGGATCCTTTTGTTTTTTCAAAAATTCGATCTCCTTCCGAAGGATCCGTTCAGTTAATTCTTTTGCCACTTCGTAACTCAGTAAATTCTTGCCGGATAAAAATGCTTTTGAATCATTGTTGTATCGCTCCAGAAATTTTCCGTGCAACAGCTTTTCATATGAGTCCAACATCTTTTCAACATCAAATGATGTCAGTGCAGGAGGTTGTGGTGTACGAAGAGTTCCGTCACTGTTGTGTCGCGCAAATGGTTTATACATGTCCTCAAGCACAGCATGTATAAATGTTCCCAATGAGCGGCTTTCCAACTCTTCTTCAAAATCGTCCTCCTCATCAAATTCCAAAATATAGCGATAGTAAAAATCCAGCGAACAGGTAAGGTATTTTTTGAGGGCCGATGCTGATACAGATCTGGCAAACTTGTCATCCATTTTGGAAAGCATCTCCGGTGTCTTCTCCACCGATGTATTGACCTGATCTGTGATCTCTTCCTCAGAAACGGCGTACAACATTCGGTTCCAGCGGATCTTTTCGTTCATTCGGGAAAGTTCGAGTTCCATTTGCATAAGGTATCGACTTGCCTCATTACTACCGATCGCCTCGCGTGCACTGGTAAAGGTGACCCACATCCTTTCACAAGTGTGCAACAATCGATAAAAGTGATGTGCAAACAATCCCTGCTTTTCCCTTGGAGTAGGAAGTTTTAACCATCTTCTAAGATCCATAGGTATCATCGTCTGGATCGGATTGGTGGGTGGCATCTTTCCCTCATTCAAACCCAGAACAATGATGTTCTTAAAGTCCAGTAGGCGTGTTTCAAGTAAACCCATCACTTGTAATCCCTGTATGGGATTTCCATGGTAAGCAATGCTTTTATTCATCCAGTGCTGTTGCAGAAGACCTTTAAAACTTTTAAGGTTCATCTCGGGCAAACCCTCTCTGGTGATATTGTCAAAATCTATAACCGCTGCATCGAATCCGGCAATAAGTGCTTTGTTGAAGGTATCATCCTCGGAAAAATTGGCTTCAAGATACGTCAGACCTGTTCGGAGTGCACTGATCGCCTTAACCCAATCGGCATCCCAGTTCACTGAAATAATGCCAAGCAAAGTATCCATCTTATCACTCACCTTCAAGCTGTCAGTGTTTCGGAAAATATGATTTCGCTCCACTGCTATCAACTCCAACCTGGTCACTTCCTGTCTTTCGTAATCAGTCATAATGGCCGTTACAAAAGGGTGATTCCAAATCTTCTGGACATCCTGAAAATATAAGGCTTCTGTTCGGAATCGTTGTTTGTGTTCCTGAATACTGAACATCAATTCGATCCAGGTTCTCACCGCTGTATTGCGAATGGGAAGTCCGAGTGAAATATTAGCTTTACCAACACGCGAAGGAATATTGCGTAAAAAGGGTACTACGAGTGATTCATCTGCTAACAATACAAGTGTTTCAGACAATTCTTCCTTCGTCATTTTGTTCAGGACTGAAGACGCAGCTTTAACCTGACCTGTCTGCTGAACACATTCTATGATGTTGAACTCCTTCGCTTCCTTGACCAATCTGTCTGTTACGAAGGGAAGTTCCTTCAGATCAAGGTCTGTCCTCAAATCCCTTAAAAAAGAACCGGCTTCATGCAGGGGATCGTTCAAATAATAGACATCTGAATCAATAAGGATATGCGCTCTTCCCATGCGGTGAAGCTGTTTCATGATCGAGCGTTCAGCTGCCGAAAGGGCATTAAATCCCGCGAACAGAAAAACACGGTCCTTATCGGTTTGGAATACACGATCGATCTGCTCAGTAAGTTCTCGATACGCCTTACCGGCATAACACATGCCTTCTTTATCCAATGCTTGATTCAACTTCTGATAATACGAGGGTAAACGATCCCAAAACGCCATGAACCTCTGTTGTGCGGGCGTGGGTTCAGTAGAGTTAAAAGACCAGTTTTCAATCTCTCGTATATCCGCCAGATTTCTAAAAACCACTTTGGGATCCAATAAATAACGGTCGATCTCGTCAAAATCTGCCAACAGGGTTTGACCCCAAGTCTGAAACTCGTCGAATGAAGTGTCTTTAGGGTCGACAGGATTTTCCATCTGAATAGAAAAAAGTTTCACCAACAGACGGGTTCTGTCGATTATCACTTTTGTGGAGAGCTCTTTCACCCATCTGTCAATAGTTATCATCCTGGGTGCAAGCAATGGTCTTCCCTTTTGTTTAAAGAAGGATGCTGAAATGTATTTGATCGCTCTTTCCGAAGGAAGTATGATCGTCAGATGCTTAAGATCAAGCTGCTGTTCTTCTATATATTGTACTATCCTGTCAGTGAAATGCATGCTTTATTTTTTCGTTAAGAAGCCCCAGTACGTTGAACGATTGACAGTGTTCGTGCTAACCTGAGGATAACACCTGGTGAATTGTTCAGGATATTTCATCTTCTTCTTCTTTTCCCAACTTGTTTTGTAAGAACGGATTCCTGACCCTGAGAATTCTATAAAATCCATGGTCTGACGTGTATGTGTTCTCCAGAAACGGTATTCCGGTTGATTTCCGTTCAGTCTATTCCATTTCACACGTTCTGCAATAACCCAGTTTCTCCAAAGCTGATCCAAGTCATTGCGTAAATAAGTTGGATTGAAATTGCGGATCAACGCATTGCGGATCCCATTATCAGAAAAGTAGATCACATGACTTTTCTTTAACTCATATCTGTGACCATTGTTCCAGCATGGGAACCGAATCAAGATCCCGCACAATTCGAGAAGGTCAACATATCGCTCTACTGTCTCATTGTCCAGGCCGGATCGTTCGCCTACCTCATTATAAGAGATCGGTTCTCCTATTCCAAAAGAAATGATCTGGAGCATCCGGAGCAATTGTTCTTGCTTATTGATCCTGTCCCCTGCACCAAGCTGAGTGAAAATAGCCTCATCCAGAAGTGTTGATAACGTGTCCTCAGCATGTGTAAGATCGGAGACCACTTCAGGATAATTCCCATAGATGAGTCGCTGCTCCAGATTCTTTTCTTCTTCCGGGAGTGAATAATGCTGTGCCAACTCATAAAAGGATGGCGCAAAAAGCTGAAGTTCCAATCCTTGCAAACGAATAGCCTCCAGCAGCACTTCATCCATCATTGGTCTATAAGAACAACAAAGGATCAGCGTTACATTGATCTCTCCAGCAAGAATGAATTCAATGATCTCTTGTAATCGATCAAGATATTGCGCCTCATGAAAAACAACATAAGTGTGGTTTCCGAACATCTCTTCAAGGTGTTCACGACTGACCTCTGTAAAATGCTTTTTAACCTTCCGTTCGGAAACGTCAAAGTGGATGGCTTGATGACCAAGTTCCGTCAGTGCGAGTTCCACAAGTGATCTCTTTCCTGTTCGTCGTGGACCACTCAACAGGACTAGTCTATTTTGTTGAATATTCTCTTTTAAACGAGGAAGAAGTAATCGTGGAATCATCAGGAAATTTTTCCCTAAATTATAATTTATTCGCTACTATTTGTTGATTTCTGCGGTTTAATGATCAAACCACACTTTATTGAAGAAATCCTTTGGTCGGTTGGAGTTCATAAATTTGTTCCCTCCATAAGATTTCATAATCACCAGGACCTCTTCATTCTGCATGATCCTGACCCAATACAATCCTTCCGGATATGCATCGGAAATTCCTTCACAGATCTCCGTGTCATCATCCAGGATCTTGCATTGAAATGGTGAAACATCCGGACTAGCTATAAAGATCTGAGCTTGTTCCAATAAGCTTCTTTCTTCATCTCTTGGCAGGATCTGAATGATATAAGTATTCCCCTGACCAAGTTCTCTGTAGATGAGTTTAGTATCCGATCCGTCCACAATAACGTTAGGTTTACCCGGAAAAATTGCTGCCAGGTGATATACTTCGTTTTCGTATTCGTAAGTGCGCTGACTTTTAACGATCACTTTTTCGGGCAGACCTTGTTCAGAGTACTGCGCCGTTACAGTTCTGACCTTATAACCCTTTTTTCTGAGCAATGCGATCACTCCCTTATCACCCGGTAAATGACCCGCACCAATAGCACAGAAAAGTGAACCTTTCTTCATGAGTGAATCCAGACCCTGAACCATTACTCTGTTTCGGTCCACGATGAGTTTCTGATAAGCCCCATCATAGGCCGTAAGGTTGACCTTCATTACACGATCCAGGCCGTCGATATCTCCTTGAAGGTAGAGGTCGATCATACGGTCCTGAACGATCTCTGCGGAAAGTAAACCGAGGTGATTGAGATCGGAACGAACGATCCCGTTCAACATTCCCATCTGCTCTTCGACACTTTCCAATGCATAAAAGGTCTTGTCGCTGTTGTAGCAATACTGTTGAAAATAAGCATCGAGAAACTGAGGCATTCCATCCTCACTTCCATATACCGTTTTGGAAGCCCTGTTAGAGCCTGTATATGGATTGCCTTTTGCGTCGTACAACATACTGTTTTCGCCTACACGGGTGTCCAGTTTGTCAAAAAGGGAGAAAAGATCTGTTTCCAGAACAATTCCTTTTGCGCGGTGCATGGCGACATAAACAGAATCAGCGAATTGAAAAAGACGTTTATCGTTGGAATGTAAGCTGCCGTAGACATAGCTTTTCTCCTTCAAACCATTTCCTGAAACCTCCCAAAGCAGTTGATTTTGCTTTTCCCTCACCTGTGCTGAAGCATTCAGGATAAAGAATACGGATAAGATGGAAATGATGTGACGCATGTTGTTGTTCAAATTTACACTTATTCAACAACAATCAGGCAAAAATACGTTCGATATGATTATCACCGAAAGCATAAGGAATGTATGCCAGTGACGGGATCTCTTTTGTCAGGATCAACGGTGTTCGGGTTCCCAATGAGATCTTACCATGAGTTTCACTTAATCCCATTGCGTAGGCCGCATTGATCGTCAGAGCATTCAGGGCTTCTTCCGGTGTCATTTTCATCTTGACACATGCCAGCGACCAAACGAACAAAAGATTAGCACTTGGAGTAGTCCCTGGATTGAAATCACTAGCCAATGCAATGGGCAAACCGTTATCGATCATCTTTCGTGCATTGCCGTACGGAATTCCAATAAAATGAGAACAACTTGGCAACAGTGTGGGCATGCAAGCGGAGCCCTTCAAGGCATCGATATCGTCATCCGAGATCTCTTCAAGATGATCAACTGAAAGAGCGCCCAGTTCCACTGCTTTGCGAATTCCACCCAAAATGGTGAACTGATTCACATGTACCTTAGGAATAAGACCATATTTAGCCCCTTCTTTCAAAATTTCCTCCATCTCCTCGACTGTGAAATAGTTCGTTTCACAAAAGATATCAATGTAATCGGCAAGATCTTCAGCAGCGATCCGCGGCAACATTTCATTTTTTAGCAGATCGATATAAGCCATTCTGTTTTCCTTGTATTCAGTCGGAATGGCGTGTGCTCCCAGGAAAGTCGCCTTGATCTCTATCCCGCAGCTTTCCTTTAGGCGTCGTATCACCCGAAGCATTTTCAATTCAGCATCAACTGTAAGTCCGTAACCGGATTTGATCTCAAGTGCTCCTGTTCCGTATGACCTGAGCAGATCAACACGTTTCAGTGCTTTTTCGAACAGTTCATCTTCCGACATCTCAGCGAGTCTTCGGGCCGAGTTGAGGATTCCACCCCCTTTCAGAGCGATCTCCTGATAACTCAAGCCATTGATCCGATCCACAAACTCTTCTTCTCGACTGCGTGCAAATACCGTATGTGTATGTGGATCACAAAAAGCAGGCAACAAGAACTTCCCGTCGGCGTCCACAATTTCCAGGTCTCTCCAATCTTCGATACCTCCCCATTCATCCATAGAACCATAGGCCACGACCATACCGTCTTCTAACGCAAGAAATGCACTTTCGATCAAAGGAAGCTCGCTCATCTCCTTTCCTTTTCTCATTTGCGGGAGATCTTCACCCACTTGCACCAAGGCCTTGATATTCTTTATGAGGATCTTTTTCATGATACAAATATACGGTATCAATCACCCAAAAATTAAAAAACCCTCTGAAATCAAATGTTTCAGAGGGTTTTGAGTACCCGAGGCCGGAATCGAACCGGCACTCCGTTGCCAGAACAGGATTTTGAATCCAGCGCGTCTACCAGTTCCGCCACTCGGGCATCTTCGGTATCGAAGTGGGGGCAAAATTAATGTTTTATATTGATTTTGCAAGAACATGATCAAAGAAAACTTTCATTCCACTTCATCCAAAGAAAAGTAGCCAAGTGAAGCAGTATGTTTACTGAAATATATTCATCAAGTCAATGCTCTCTGCCTTTACGACATCTTTCTTGGTATGAATCTTGCCAATCCGGAAACAAGTTTTTATTTTAACACATCAATTTGGACCTAACGAAAAGTTTATTCCTTGTTATCGCGATCATTTTTCCAGCTCTTTGACTTTTGCCCAAGACATGAAAGCAGCGGAAAAAAATGCCACTAAGCACACTGAAACGCTTTCAAAAGAGCTCTCACTCAAAGAGGATCAAAAAACCAGAGTTCAAAAGATCATCAAAGATTCTGAAACCGGGATCGAAAAGATAAAATCCGACAACACACTGATTTCTGCTGAAAAGAATAAACGGATCGAGGCTATCCTAAACAAGGAAAAAAACGAAATGAAGAAAGTGCTGACTGCTGAACAGTTTTCCAAATACAACAATAGTGAAGCCACAAAGGCGCGTATCAACACCTCCAGATCTTCGATCAAACAAAAGAATTGACCTTGGTTATTAGGAATTGATCACCTTTTGAAAAACCTCCATTTACTTTTTAAAACGGAGGATCTGAAATCATCCAGCTTTTCCGTAACTCCGGCAGAATTGAATTTTTGTAACAATTTAAAAGCCCCACGTGCCTGTTTGTAATCCATCTCGTCCTCGAAGATTGGAACAATAGCAAGAAAGTGTATTTGCTTGTACGCAAAACTCAGTGGAGCCAGAGCATCATCCAGTAATATGGGATCAGAAAGGAAAAAATGATTCTGCTTCATCGTTCCCGATATGGAAAGCTTACTTTTTCCGGTAGGGATGGTATGACCGTGACCAAACCAGGTCTGGTTCTTTACAACGTAATCTGACATTTTATGGATCCAGGTGTAGATCCAGTTCATATTCTCGTTATCCAGGGTTTCCCATTCCCAGTAACTTGGTAAACAGAAATACAACTCATTATATTCTCGACCTGCGTATTTTTCAGGAACCGGCATTTTGTATTGGCTCAAACCATCTGTCATGATCACAGTGATCGGGCTTTTCAATTCAAGATCCAAGGCTAAAAGGGGCATTTTACCTTCGTCAGTCGGGACCCTCAAAACCCGATGTTCACCAAAGCGTTCCTGGAGTGCAATTTGAAGATCTGATTTCTGATTCAAGACGTTTGATGTTTAAGAAGTACAAACTTAATCAAATCTCGTAAGCAGGAGACCTTCCAAGCATTACCAACCAAAAAAGGAATGGAACTGAATCAGAAGAAACAGTTCCATTTACTATCATTTTATGTATGGTAACTTGATGGTGATCAGCCTTGGAAAGCTTCACATTTCTTGTGCTTGCCTTTTCTGTGACCTTTTTTCTTTTTGTTCTTCTTCTTGTCAATTTTCACAATGGTGGAACTGTGATCCAATTCCGGAGCTGAGAAACCAGTTGTACCCAAGCCCAAAAACAATGCAGCTACAATTACTTTTTTCATAGGAGAGATTTATAGTTTGTTCTAATCTAGTGAATTAATAACTCTAATGCAATAGAAAGTTACATAAATGTTTCTTCTTCCGAAAAATACCCGGAGGAAAGAATAGAACAAAAAAAAGAGGTCCGATTGAAACCGAACCTTTTTTTCACATGCTATAAAGAATTACTTCTTTTTCTTGCTCCACTCTTCGATTGAAGCTTTGTTTGCATCAATATAAGACTTGTATTCTGCCTTTTCAGCAGCAGCAAGGGATTTCTTCGCTGTTTCTACTGCTCCTTTGTAATCGCCCAACTCTGCCTGGATCTGCGACTTAAGACGTGTCATCCAGAACGCCTCTTCACCACGGATCTCCACTGCTTTGTTGATCCACTCCAAAGCCTTATTCATATCCTTCTTCTCTTTGAAATAAAACTCAGCAGACGCGTAATAATCGTTTGCAGAAGGACCTGCCATTACCTTGTCTATATTTGCTGACATTTTTTTCGCAGTCGGCACAGTGAAGCTTACCGCTGCGCGCGTTTTATCCCACGCAAAGAACAATTCTGCTCCATTCGTCGTCGTGCGATCAAAACCAATTGTGAAGGTCTCAACTTCATCGTTCAACATGTTCACTTTAGCTTTTACACGGAGTGCAACCTTCTTCTCGTCAAACTCATCGGGTGTTCCCCAATTTCCAAATTCTGTATAGAAGATAATATCCCAGCTCTCAGCTGATGGTCTTGTGAACATTGCATAGGTTCCGGCCTTCAAAGTATCTTTTCCAAAAACGATATCATCAGAAGTAGTGAATTTCGTGTTTTCGTTCGCTCCAGTTCTCCAAAGCTCTTCGTAAGGAACCACATTTCCGAAGATCACTCGGTTATTTTTTGAAGGTCTGTAATACTCAACCTCAATTTCTGTTAAACCTACTGTTTGTTCCACTTCGGCAGCAGGACTGGCCATAGGACGTTGGATCTGTTGAGCAGTTACTGAAATCGTCAGTACGGTAGACGCAAGAATCGTATAAATTAATTTCATGGTATATTTTTTTGTTTACGAAGTTAACAGAATTAACGGTTTTATGTTCGGGCAGGGATCAACTTGTCAAGAGCAAGCCATCGATCTGAGCTGGATGGAACACAACCTGACATGATTAAATTATGAACCTCCTCCTCTCGGGATAATTTGTGCCTTTTCGAAGCACGGAATACCTCGATCTCTTGTCTATAATGTTCAAAAACATTGTCTAAAACAGCATCGCTAGACAGATCAATTCCTGATCCCTCTTTACGTTTGATGGTAATCGATTCAGCTAGATCATCGAGAATCTGCATCAAAACCCAAAGATCCTCCGTCCGAAATTCCAGAAATTTAATCCGTTCGTAAACTGTTTGCAAAACATTGTCACTGAACATCGCGATCAGTTTTTCTGCCTTATCCCTCTCCTGCCTGCACAACTTTTCCCATTCATCACCGTGAACGCCGTTCACGATCAGGAACTGTTTCAGTTCTTCCTCCAGAAAACCGAGCTCCTCCATGGTTAGCATCCTGTATTTCATAAATGGCTTGTGTCCTTTAATAAAACTTCAGCAAAAAGGAGGTCAGACGGGGTGGTTAGTTTAATGTTCTCGTCATTTCCTTGCACCAATGCAACCCCATATCCTGCCTCTTCCACCAGTGATGCGTCATCTGTAATTGCTGCGTGAAATGACTTGGAGTAGGCATCCAATATGATTTCTTTCGAAAAACATTGTGGTGTTTGTACTAACCTGTATTCTGAACGAACCATTGCCTGGGAGCCATGTTCTCCGATCTTTCTCAACGATTCTTTTACAGGAACAACGGGAACAACCGCACCGGTTATAGCAACCAGATCCCAACAATTGCGGAGGGTTTCCTTTGAAACAAGAGGTCTCACACCATCATGGACAGCGATATAATCCCCTGAACAATGTCTGATTGCATTTTTCACGGAATGATAGCGTTCCTCGCCACCATCGATAACAGTGTGGGAGATGGAACAATTGTGCTCCTTTAGAAGCTCATCCCAATGCTCCTTCCATTCAATCGGAAGTGTGATGAACAGTTCCGCATCAGGATCGAATTGATGGAAACGTTCTAGGGTATGTATCAAAACCGGTTTGCCCGCCACCTCAATGAATTGCTTTGGCAGAGGCTGATTCATTCGCTTACCAATTCCACCAGCTGTTATGATTACTGAAAACGTCTTCATGGCTCAAATTTACGTATTCGATCGCAGGGATAAAAATGATCAAAAGAACCAAGGAGATAAAATGATCGCATATCGAATTACTTTACCAAGCGACATCAATATGAGAACCGACCACCACTTCACTCTGAAAAATCCAAGAGCTACAGTTAATGGATCTCCAATGATCGGAACCCACGAAAGCAGAGCCGAAAACACTCCGAAACGTTTAACTGCATTTTCAAAACGAAGTAGACTTTTCTCCTGGATCCCGATTCTTTTCAACCATAATGGGTTGCCAAGTCTTCCAATCCAATAATTGGTTGATCCGCCGAGAATATTACCTAACGAGGCAACGATCAATGAAACAAGAGGATCAAAACCGGCGGTTGGCATTAGGAGGAGTACACCTTCTGAACTTAAGGGAAGTATCGTAGCCGATAAAAAACTGATCAAAAAAAGACCCAAATAACCGTAGTCGATATATTCCATGGACAAAAAAAGGGTCGACCTGTTGGTCGACCCTTTAAAATTAGCAAAAGCTAAATTATTTCTTGATAAACTTCTTAGTTACTGTAGTTTCACCAGTAGCGATAGTTACATAGTAAACACCTGCTGCAAACGGTGCTGCATCAAATGTCAAGCTGTGTGAACCAGCGTTCTGTGTTCCTTCTGCAGATGTCAACATAACTTTACCTGTAAGATCAGCAACAGTTACGACAACGTCAGTAGCGTTTGCAAGTGTGTAATTGATAGAAGTAGTTCCAGTAGTTGGGTTAGGGAAAATGTTACCCAAAGAAACTGAAGCAGTGTTTTCTTCGATACCTGCAGTAGGCTGAATGTTCAAACGTACCATCACTGCACTTGGGCTAGCAAGGAAGAAACCTTCTCCGGCAGCAGTGAAACCTTGAACGATTCCTTCCTGTACTGCCTGAGCAGTTCTGAATCGAACATCTCCTGATACTCCACCAGTGTGGCAAGCAAGAACCAAAAGAAGATCACCTGCAGATACATCGATCACGCTCTCTAAAGGAAGCTTCATTGTTGTACCATTCGTAGCAGCTGTGATTGCAGTGTAAGGAGTTGTACCCAAGTATTCCCACTCAGTACCGTTATCTCTCCACACTTCACCATAGATCTCCTGACCAACGTTTGTTGTAGCTGTAGCTGTAGTAATGTACATTGAGTCGATCTTGTCATTTGCCATTACTTCCATCACGTTACCGATCTTCAATCCCTGACCCTGCTGAGTAGAAAGGTTAGAAATGAAACTTACACCCACTCCATTGTCAACTGAATAAGTTGAACGTGTAATGCTGATCGCCTCTGTAAGCACGTTGTCAGTTGGTGTAGCGTCCGTTTCAGTCTGACTGAAAGTATAAGTCATCGTATAGTTTGTCGGAGTCGTTGCAGGAGGAGTCCATCCTGTTGTTACCAATGAGTCTGTCGCACCTGCTGCGAGTGTCTGAGTTGGCGAAGAAACACTTCCTCCACCATTGTTCGCAGAAACTGTCAATTGAACACCGTTCTGAGTTGTACCACCATCGTTACGTACCTCACCGGAGAATACGATAGGAGCGCGCTGGTTAACAGGGATAAAATGATAAGGGATCTCATTCACACCGGAAACAAGAACTTTGTTAAGTCCTGTTAGGTCGTTGTCATTCGCTTCATAAAGCAAAACGTCGTCGATCTGCCAGTGGTAGTGAGATGTACCTCCTCCACCGTCCCAAGTGAATCGGAACTGGAAGTTATTAAGGTTTCCTGCTGTTGCAAGGAAGTTACTCACGTTCACCTTCATTTTCTGAGTTGGTGAAGTTGAATTAACCGCAACTCCAGGGATAGCAACGTTGAATTCCTGTGAAGTCACAAAACCATCTGTTGAAACCTCAACTTTTGGATAGAAATCACCTGAACAACATGTTCTGTATCGCTGCTCGAAAGAAAGGATAGCGTTTGAAATACCGGTCATATCGATTACCGGAGAAACAAGACTTCCTACCCAGTTCGTAAAAGGCTGTGCAGGGTTCGCAAGATCGGCATCAAAGATCGCAAAACCATTTGCAACCGTTGTCGACTGAATTCTCTCATTCGCAGGGTTAGAGTACTGACCGTTTGGACCATTGCTATCTGCTGCCCAGATCGCACCATCGGTTCCAGCAGTCGTCCAAGCACCGATTCCTGTAGAGAAATTTTCTGTGAAAATAGGATCTCCAGGGGCTTTTGTAAAGGTATGAATTGGCGCTTTGTCGATGGTCTTCTCGGCTTCACCCAATTCCTGATACGCTTCCATTCGCTGAGCGTTCTTTACAAGAGCCTTCTCCTGTGCAAACGTCAATGAAGCAAATGAAGTAGCAGCAACTAATAAGTAAACTTTTTTCATTCTTCGTGTTTTAGATAGACAACAAATATAATTCAATAGAATCGTAATTTACAAACTGTTAAATAATTAACTTCTACATATCCTTAAGAAATGGCAACTGTTCGCGCACTTTATACAACTGTTCGCGACTGATCTTTTCGTGAATAAGCTCCTCCTTATGCGGACTGGCAACTTTTTCATTTCCCAGTGGGTCGATCAGAACCGTGTCCCCTGAATAAACTAAGCCTTTACCATCTGTTCCGACCCGATTAACACCGGCTACGTAACATTGATTTTCAATAGCACGGGCACGCAACAAGGTTTTCCAGTGTTCACTTCTTCTCTCTGGCCAGTTGGCAACATAAAGTAAAAGATCGTATTCGGGCTCTTTATTATCATCGATCTTGTTTCGACTCAATTCAGGGAATCGAAGGTCATAACAGATCTGTAGTAAGATCTTCCATCCTTTGTATTCAACAACGACGCGATCCTCACCCTGAGTATATACGTCATTTTCTCCTGCGAGTCCAAAAGAACGTCGTTTATCATAAAAAGTAATTCGTCCATCCGGCTTTACAAAAACTCCACGGTTACGATACATTTCACCGTCGGCAATGATCAAAGACGTATAAATAGCCGATTGATATTTTGAAGCTTGTTCCTTAAGCCATTTCAGCCCTTCCGAAGCATCCATTTTCTCTGCCAGATCAGCTGCATTCATAGAAAAACCGGTATGGAACATCTCCGGCAATAAAATAAGGTCGCTCTTTTCTGCTGAAATGAGCAGTCGTTCGTAATTTTTCAGATTCGCAGATTTATCCTCCCAGATCTGATCTGCCTGTACCAAAGTTATTGTTAGATCCTGCATAGTCGTTGTGCTGCTGAGGTGAGTGTTTTTGTGTCTTTCGCAAAGCAAAAACGAATTAACTTCTGATCTCTTCCATCTGCGTTGAAAACGGAAAGAGGAATCGTTGCTACTCCGAATTCCTTTACCAGACGCTTGGTGAAATCCACATCAGATTCATCAGATATGTCGGCATACGATGCTACCTGAAAATAGGTGCCTTCAGAAGGCAGAAGACGAAAATTACTCTCCTTGATCAGGGATCTGAAAAGGTCTCTTTTTTCTTGATAAAAAAGCCCTAAAGAGGAAACATCCACTTTATCGAGATAATCTGCCAATGTTGCTTGTGCCACACTGTTGACACAGAAAACCAGGAATTGATGCACCTTCTTGATCTCTTTCATGATCTCTCCACGAGCCACGATATATCCTATCTTCCAACCGGTAATGTGAAAGGTTTTCCCGAAAGAGGACACAATGATCGATCGGTCACGGAGAGAAGGAATACTGTTGACCGATCGGTGTTTTTCTTCAAAGGTGATGAATTCGTATACCTCATCCGACAGTAAGATTAGCTGCGGATATTCCTCGAAAAGTCGCTCCAATTTCTTCAGGTCAGATTCTGGCCAGATCGTTCCGGACGGATTGTGCGGATTATTGATGATCAGCATTTTTGTTTGGTGCGAAACAACGGATCTGATGCGCTCCCAATCCGGCATGAAATCATCCATTAAAGGAATTCTGATCGCTTTTGCTCCGGTTAGAATAACAGGAGGTTCATAACAATCATAACTGGGGTCCAGAATGATCACTTCCTCGCCCGGACCTACCACTGCCTGAATGGATGCAAAAATAGCCTGGGTTGCCCCGGCAGTCACAAGCACCTCTTCGTTAGGATGTACAGTCCTGCCATATTGTTTGAACACCAATTCCGAGAGTTTACCAAGTAAAACTGGATTACCTCCCATTGGTGCATATTGATGAACGTTCTCTGTTGCTTTGGTCTTCAACAGTTCTGTCAGAACGGGATCAACAGGAAAATTGGGGAAACCCTGAGAAAGATTGATCGCTCCGTATTCATTCGCCATTTGGGACATTATCGTGAAGATCGTTGTACCCACGTGTGGAAGTTTCGACATATAAAGCATTTTGTGCGAAGTTAACAATTATAGAACGGTACATCATCGCCATTCCGCCCTTGTTTGGACAGATCTTTTTGCTTATAATTGTGACACTAAAAGAAATTACCATGAAAACATCATTGTTGATCACAGGACTATTTTTATTGACTTTTAATTTCTACTCAAGCTCACAGGAACGTGTTTCCGTTAAAAACGAGCTAAAGAAAGAGATCGAGATGGAGGAAAACAATGGTGAAAAAACACTAACGATCCGCACCTCATCCAACGGTACTGAATCCGTAGAAGTTTATAAAGGTGAGGCAGCTGTCAATAAATTGGCTGAACTTCAGAAAGAAAATAACGTGAACGGAAGCGTACGTGAGGAGGTTTTCGTTGTTGAGAAAGAAGGTCAGAAAACAGTGACTGTCACACGAACTGAAAACGGAACTACTTCTTCAGAAGTGCTCACTGGAGAGGCCGCTGAACGCAAATTGACAGAACTTCAAAATGCAGGTAATCAAGCACCGGCCCCAGCTCCAAAGAGCGAAAAAAGAAAAGAGATCGAAAGGATCGAGATCAAACGTAACCGTTAACTTTTCCGGGGTCTTCAAATCAAGAACCCCGATACATTGCCTATGAAAAAATTAGTCTATGGGTTTTCCCTATTGATCTTAATGTCCTGTTCAGGTAAGGACGAGCAATTCTGCAAATGTCTGGAAGCCGGGGAAGCCTTGAATTCATACTCTGTCGAATTGTGGGAAACATCTGTCGATGCTGAAAAGGCTAAAGAGCTTAAGCGACTAAAAGCAGAAAAGAAAAAAGCATGTGCTGATTATCAAACGATGAGTGGGGAAGAAATGCTGGATAGAAAAAAAGAATGTTCATCTAATAATTAATACTCATGCTTGGACTTTTACTCATCTATTTTATTGGTAAATGGCATTATGAACTTGCTGTTCAATTCAACAAGAACAAGTGGTTGTTTGCCATTTTGGGAGTTGTGACCTACTACGGAGGAACCTTCCTCTTCGGTATAGGATTAGGCGTTTTCGCTTTGATCACCAACGACATGAGCGTCCTTGAGATCAATGACTTCATCCTTGGACTTATGGCCCTGCCGGTGGGCTTACTTTGTACTTGGGGACTCTACAAGATACTTGAAAACAACTGGAAAAAGGCACCCGTTGTCAGTGATTCAAATGAATTACTTGACAATACAGACCTGTGATCAGGAAACGATCACATCCAGCGTGTCACAGAAGATCTGAGCAGTTTCCGACAGAATTTCACGGCTGTGTGCGGATGAAATGAATCCCACCTCATAACCACTAGGCCCAAGGTAAACCCCTCGGTTCAGTAATTCTTTGTGCATCATTTTGAATCCATTCATATTCGGATCGATCTCACCGGCGCTGTGAATGCGCTTTTTACCGTTGAATGAAAGCCAGAAGATGGAACCAATTGAAACCAGTTCGAAAGGATAAGCCTTTTCTGTAGCGTGTTGATTGATCTTCGATACAAAGAATGAAGTTCGTTCTTCCTGATCCTCATAGAATCCGGGTTTTGCACATTCGCTTAGCTGAGCAATTCCTGCAGCCATCGCCACCGGATTTCCTGAAAGTGTCCCGGCCTGGTAAACCGGACCATCTGGTGAAACTTTTGACATGATCTCCTTACTCGCGCCATAAGCCCCCACAGGCAAACCACCTCCAATAATCTTTCCATAGGTAACCATATCAGGTGTTATACCATAGTATTCAGCAGCACCGCCAAAAGCTACTCTGAAACCTGAGATCACTTCATCAAAAAGCAAAATTGTCCCGAATTCAGAACATAACTTTCTCAACTCAAGCAAGAAACTCTTTTCCTGAAGCAACAATCCGTTATTAGCCGGTATTGGTTCAATGATCGCACAAGCCAGTTCATTACCTATTTGCTTGAATACATTTCGCAGTCCCTCCAAATCATTCAGCTCAATGACAACCGTTTCATTCGCGAAAGCCTCTGGTATTCCCGCACTGGAAGACTCACCAAATGTCACAAGTCCACTTCCTGCCTTAACCAATAAGGCATCAACATGACCATGGTAACAACCCTCAAATTTCAGGATCTTATCTCTTCCGGTATAACCTCTTGCCACGCGAATGGCAGACATTACAGCTTCTGTTCCTGAGCTGACAAAACGCATTTTCTCAATGAACGGATTTCTGGAAAGGATCAACTCAGCTAACTCGTTTTCCAAACGCGTTGGAGCCCCAAAAGAAGATCCGTTCTGCAAAGTACTTACGATCTTTTCATATACAGCAGGGTGATTATGGCCAAGGATCAGCGGACCCCAGCTACAACAGAAATCAACAAATTCATTATCATCTTCATCCCAGATACGACAACCGTCTCCTTTCTTAATGAAAAGTGGTGTCCCTTCTACTGACTTAAACGCCCTCACGGGAGAATTCACTCCGCCCGGAAAATAATTCTTCGCCTTTTCAAATAATTCTGCTGATGTCTTTCTGCTAATGTCTGTAACCGTCTCCATATTTTGATGCGTTTCTGCAAAATTAATGATTCTATCTCCAAGTTTACAGAAGAAAAAACGCCATACCTGTTTTGGTATGGCGCTTCTCAAATCTGTTCTGATTTATCTGATGATCTGCAACTTTCGGATCAATGTTCCTTCAATACCGGAAATCCTCACCGTATAATGACCGGAAGCCAGTTCAACGACCTTTAGTTCCATGTCCACAGCTGAAACGTCAACGCGTGAAACAATTCGGCCCATTTCATCCAGGATCTCAATCACTTCGTAAAACTCTGTTTTCAATCCGCTGATCGCAAAATTTCCATTGTTTGGATTTGGATAGATCTTAACGTCTTCATTGTTTTGAAGTTCATTTGTACTCGCGCAACCAACAGTCACGGTGGTATGATTTGAATTTGAACATCCATTCACATCAGTATACTGGTAGTTGATCATGTGCGTACCAAATCCGGCGGATGAAGGATCGAAGATGTTATTATTTACTCCCGGTCCACTGTAAACACCTCCTGAAGGGGAGCCTGAAGTCAGTGTAAACGGAGCGTCATCAATACAGACATCAGCAATTGGTGCAACAGTAACAGTTGGGATGGAGAACGGTGAGGTGGTCGCCTGTGCAAGTGGGCTGGTACAACCATTCACAGTCTGAGTCACAGAAACTGTTCCGGACGTTGTGACATTGATCGAAGAGCTTGTTTCTCCTGTCGACCAAACGAGATTACTTCCTGTTGCTGACACAATACTTAAACCACAACCATCTACCACATTTACCGTCGGTGCAGATGGAATTTCCACCGGACTGGCCACTGCAACCGCATTAGCACTTGTACAACCATTGATCGTTTGAGTAACTGTGTAATTTCCAGGTACAGCAACACTGATAGAAGTCCCGTTCTCACCGGTAGACCACAAAAGGTTACTTCCTGATGCAGTCAGTGTAGACTGTCCACAGTCATCATTGACAGTAACGGCAGGTGCTGAAGGTGCAGCATTGACATTGATTGCCTTAACACTGTTCGGCGATGTTCCACAACTGCTTGAAGCATTAACAGTGATGTTACCACTTGTTGCTCCGAAAAGTACACTAATAGAAGTTGTTCCCTGTCCTGTACTCACCGCAGATCCTGCAGGTACGTTCCATGTGTAAGAAGTTGCTCCATTAACAGCAGCAATTGTGTACGATACGGTTGAACCCGCACACACATCACTTGAGCCGGTAATTAACCCCGGAGTTGAAGGCGCCGAGCCGCTGAGAGCGATAGTTATAGTGCTTGAAGCGGATGTGCCACACGAATTTGATGCAGTCACTGAAATATTTCCGGCATTTGAACCAAGACTCACAACGATGCTATTTGTACCTGATCCGGAGCTAATCGTAGCACCTGCAGGAAGGGTCCAGTTGTACGTTGTTGCACCTGCAACAGGACTTACAGAATAGCTATTACCCGAAGAATTCGGACAAACGGCAGTTGAACCGCTGATCGATCCCGGAGTTGACGGCACAGTATTCACGGTAACCGGCAGACTGGTCACAATTGAGGATCCACAAGAATTGTTGGCGCTTACGCCAATGCTTCCGGAAGCTGAGCCAAACGACACCGTAATGGATGTGCTGCCTTGTCCCGAAGTAATCGATGCTCCCGCTGGAACCGTCCAGGTATACGAACTTGCACCTGCCACTGATCCGATAGTATAGGTTACACCTGTAGAGCTTGCGCAGACCGATGCCAATCCTGATATGCTGGCTGGTGCTGAAGGTACCGGATTAATTGTTATTGCCAGAGAACTTGCACTGGATGTTCCACAAGCATTGTTTGCTGTTACACTGATGTTGCCCGAGGAAGCTCCGAAAGAAACAGTGATAGACGTTGTTCCCTGTCCTGCTGTTATAGTCGCTCCTGAAGGGACAGACCATGTATAGGACGTAGCTCCCGTAACTGCAGCAATCGAATAGGTAATACCTGAAGTGTTGGCACAGATGCTAGTGGTGCCAGTGATCGTTCCCGGTGCTGAAGGGGCAGCAGTAACAGTAATTAATCCTGTCATTGTCTCAGTATCCGAGCCTGTTGAATTAGTGGCAATAAGTGTTACGTTGTATGTACCAGGCGTATTGTAAGTTACCGTAGGACTTGTTGCAGTTGAAGTCCCTGGAGTACCCCCGGTAAATGTCCATGAACTGGATGTTGCATTCGTAGACGTATTGGTAAAGGTTACCGTTTCACCTGCACAAACAGAAGTTGCAGACGGAGTGAATGAAGCTACAGGAAGCAGAGCGGCAGCTGTTCCCGAAATATTGATGTTGTCGACGAAAATACGGTTCCCATAACCGGCAAGATTACGGAAGGCAATGATCACATTCGTCATCCCGTCGTAGGCACTCAAACTAACCGATTCATTTCGCCACTGAGCAGAAGTTGGGGTAAAAGCATTTGTCGTTGCTGCGGCAGTCGCCAAAACAGTATTTGATTTATTGTAAACTGATGTAAAGGTCGCTCCACAATCTGATGACACCAACACTTCCAATCCATCGAAATACGTCGCGTCATACGGCGCATACGCCACATCGAAGGTCAACTGGTTTGCACTGGTTGACGACAGGTCCAGACGCATAGTCCTTACCTCATCCTGATTCCCTGAATCGTCAATGTTGTAATTATCGAACATCATTGAATTGCCCGTTGTTGGAGCATTACCTGCGGCAGTTGTTCTCACCCAAGTCGTACTTCCGTCAGGATTAACGATCGACCAGCCAGCAGGAACAAAAGTAGTGCCCACAAATCCCTCAGTTACCGGCAAAGCATCTCCGTTACCCGTCAAGACAGTAATGTAAGCTGTCTGAGTTAGTGTATTGTTACCAAAGGCATTTGAAACGGTCAGTGTAACGTCATAAGTTCCGGCCGTATTGTACGTCACAAGTGGGTTTTCAGCCGTTGAAATTGCCGGGGTACCTCCAGGAAAAGACCATGAATAAGTGTCAGGGAATCCTGATGATGTACTCGTGAACTGAACACTTTGTCCTTGACAGATCGCAGTTGGAGTTCCTGTGAAGTTCGCTGTTGGCGGAGCTGGTGTTGCAGAATAAAGATCACTGTCCCATGTACCTCTTCCAAATGTCGCCGCTCTCAATCGTCCAGTTGGATAATAGATCTCGAGCTCTGCAACCTCGGTTCTCGGCAATCCCATGCTGAATTCTACCCAGCCTGCAGTAGTGTTATCCCGATAATAAACTCCAACATCTGTGCCTATATAAATGGCATCCGACGTTGAATTGTTGTGGTATACAATACAGTTCACTGGAATGTTTGGCAGACCGCTGGAAATATTTGTCCAGGATGTCCCTCCATTTGTAGACTTGAAAACTTTGCTGGTTGCACCATAACCCGAATATGTCACAAAAACGACGTTCGGATCAGTGTTAGATACAGCTACATAAGTCGGACTTACTGTGGTTGGTAAGCCAGTACTGACAGATGTAAAACTTGTACCACCATTGGTAGACTTAGATACGCCATTTGTTCCCGTTTTCAGGGCGTAGATGATCTGGTTATTACTAGGAGCAATCGCGAACTCAATGATCGATCCACTTCCTGTAGGCGTTCCCAGGGCAGTCCAGCCTGTACCGGAATTCGTCGTTCGGTAAAGAGCCGTTCGTCCTCCTGCGTAATATGTTGTTGCTGTAACAGGGTCCTGTCTAATAACGGATAACCAGAGATTTCCGGCCGGAATACCTGTGTTAATGCCAGCAAAAGAAGCTCCACCATTTGTTGAACGGTAATATTCACCGTAAACGTAGGATCCCACCATAACATTATTGTTGGTGCGATCAATGAAACAATCCATTCCGTCACCCCCATACACTTGAGCCCATGTTGTACCATTCATCCGATTCGTCCCGTTATCCTGATGACCTGAGATCAACAAAGTTGCATTGGATGCAGAGAGACCGATCCTGTATTGTTGCGCGATGGCAAGATTGGCACTGATATCCGACCATGATGAACCTCCGTTGGTTGTTTTGAAAATTCCTCCGTCATTTCCTGAAAAGATCGTTGTTCCAGATCCCGGTAAATAAACAATATCGTGAATATCAGCATGCACGTATGGCTTACTGTATCCTCCGTACCAATGTGAATTCAAAGTCCAGTTGGTCCCACCATTAGTTGATTTCCACATATTTATCCCACCGATCATCACTTCCTCTGCATTAGTGGGAGAAACTGCAATGGCTAGGTCAAACCATCCCTGTCCTCCAGAATCTCCTCCATTGTCCCAACCAAGAATATTTGGAGTGGTAGACCGGGAAGCAAAGGTTCCTCCGGAGTTGGTCGATCGGATGGTGGCAAGGTATCCACTATCTGAATTTTTTGAAGAAAGCACGTAGACATAGGCAGGATTGGCAGGAGAAACGGCTATTGCCAATCTTCCTATTCCGGTCAATCCGGTTGAAATCGTAGTCCAAGTTGCACCACCATCAGTAGATCTTCGGAATGCAGTGCCTGCAGCATAAACCGTATTGGGATCGCCCGGCTTGAATTCGGCATCTTTACATGCCGCCGTACTCACTTGTGTCCAGCTGGTTCCACCATTTGTACTTCTCCAGGTCCCATTGCTGGCGAAAGCCATAACGATCTGTGGGTTGTTTGGATTAACAAGTATCCTACTGATCGTTCGTCCCTGATTTACTGTCCAAGTTAGTCCTGTGGTATTCCATGTGTTTCCGCCGTCAGTTGATTTAAGAACACCGATACTGTATGAATCCTGACCATCACCATCACCAGTAGCCAGGTACATTACTTGTGTATTACTCGGATCGATCGCTACATCAGAACACCCGATTACTGTAAGTTGGTCAGTGTTGGTTGTCCAGCTTGTTCCACCGTTCGTTGTTTTCCATAAACCACCATCAGGCGCTCCCACCCAGATCGTGTTGGTATTGGTAGGGTCAAAACGAATGAAATTTATCCTTCCCGCACCACCATTGGTAGGTTTACCAACGGGGCCCATCAATGACCAGTTACCGTTGGTTGATTTTGGAATTCCGGCTGCTAATTGATCCGCTTCCCACTGTCTGTAATTGGTAAAGGCCTGAGAAGCGAGTTTCACATCCCCTGTTGGATATACTCGAGGCGCCATATGGGCTTCCCATCTTCTGAATTGCTTATATCCCTTGCCTTTTTCGATTGTCTTACCTTCCCAGAATTGGTTAAAGGATTCAACGGTTTCATAGAAATTGGCATTGGGATCATGCATCATCTCGACCCATTGCTGGGCTATGCTTGTCTGGCTGGAGAGAAATACCAAAACAAGCAACATAAGTTGCAGTTTGTTCTTCATAGTTTATGGTTCTAGCTTGCGTTAAGAAAGCCAAAATATCAAAAAGTTCCTTGTATCGAATAAGTTAGCGTTAAAATAATCACAAAAAATCTCAACAGCGTTTGGTGAACTTGTACACAATTCAGTCACAACCTGAAGTTTGCTTATCTTTGAGGGCGCTGAGAATTTTTCACCGCAACAAACAGTTCCATGAGCAATGACAACATTTGAGAATACGCTTTCTTTCGCGCAGCAAATGGATGCGCAAGATCCTTTGAGATCATTCAGAGACCGCTTTTATTTTCCTTCTTTTCACAGTGAAACGGTGAGGTATTTTACCGGTAATTCTCTCGGATTACAACCAAAATCTGTTAATACTTATATTCAGGAGGAATTGAGTGATTGGGCCAAATATGGAGTAGAAGGCCATTTTCTTGCCAAAAGACCATGGTTTTCTTATCACGAAAACCTGACGGAAAAAGCTGCCAGAATTGTAGGAGCCTTGCCTGTTGAGGTGGTTGTGACACATTCTCTCACCACCAATCTGCATTTGCTGATGGTTTCATTTTACAGACCTTCAGGGAAGCGCACGAAGATCCTCTGTGAGGCTAAAGCCTTTCCAAGCGACCAGTATGCCTTGGAATCTCAGGTTCTTTTCCATGGTTTGGATCCTCATGACCATATTGTCGAGATCAGGCCACGTGATGGAGAGCACTTGATCCGGGAAGAAGACATCTATTCTGCCATTGATCGTTTGGGAGATGAGCTTGCCTTGATCATGATCGGTGGGGTTAACTATTACACGGGGCAACTCTTTGACATGGCAGAGATCACCAAGAAAGGCCATGCTGTAGGTGCAATTGTAGGGTTCGACCTTGCACATGCTGCTGGGAACATCAATTTGGAACTCCATGACTGGGGGGTTGATTTTGCCGCATGGTGTGGATACAAATACCTTAATTCTTCTCCCGGAGGTGTAAGCGGAATGTTCGTTCATCAGCGGCATGCAGATCGACCTGAGCTGCCTCGATTTGCCGGATGGTGGGGTCACGATAAGGAATCTCGCTTTCTCATGGAACCAGGATTCCACCCCATGAAAGGTGCTGAAGGTTGGCAGTTGAGCAATGCTCCCGTACTTGGAATGGCTGCCCATCTTGCTTCACTGGATATCTTTGATGAGGCCGGAATGGATAACATTGGAAAGAAAAGGGATATTCTGACGGCATTCCTGGAATTCGTTATTGATGACATTTCAGAGCGCAATAAAGAACGTTGTACTTTTGAGATCATAACTCCGCGTGACAAAACAAAAAGAGGTGCACAGTTGTCTATTCTTGCGAAAGGACAAGGAAAGGCACTATTTGATGTGCTTTCTGATCAGGGAGTTGTCGCTGACTGGCGTGAACCAAATGTGATTCGCGTTGCACCGGCACCTCTGTACAATTCTTTTGAAGATTGCTACTGGTTCGGTCAGCTACTTGAAAAAGCCATTCAGTAATTTACACTTTTTATTAAATGGATGAACTCACCATACAAACACTGATCAAAGCCAAGTTCTCAGGAACGCTGGACAGCAGTGGGACCTATATTAGTCTTACCGTACAAACCATTGCGGTGCTGATAGGTGGACTAGTATTATGGCGAGCATCCAATGCTTATCACAAGAAAAAGCAACAAGAACGAAATAGAAACAAATTCTTTGAAACGCCTTATTCAAGGCAGTGGAGAAAAAAATAAGACCGATATGGATCAAGGAAAGGAAGTGATTATTGTTGGTGCCGGTTTGGTGGGGTCGCTATGGGCCGTATATCTTTCAAAGGTAGGGTACAATGTAACCATCTATGAACGTCGTCCCGACATCAGAAAGGCGGATATTTCGGCCGGAAAATCGATCAACCTCGCTCTTTCTGTCAGAGGATGGCAAGCACTTGATGCTGTAGGAGTTGGGGATGAAATTCGCAAGATCGCGATACCGATGTACGGACGAATGATGCACGATCTTGAGGGCAATCTCACCTACCAGCCTTATGGAAAAGAAGGGCAGGCCATTTTCTCCGTTTCTCGCGGTAAAGTCAATGCAACAATGATGGATATCGCAGAGAAATACGGAAATGCGACGATCCACTACAATGTAGAATGCCGTAGAGTTGATCTGGAAAATGGCGTGGTTTACCTCAAGAATACGGTTACAGGTGAAGAATTTGAACGTAAAGCCGATCTTGTATTTGGTGCTGACGGAGCTTTTTCAGCAGTGCGTTACAATTCCATGCAAAAACTGGATCGCTTCCAGTACAGTCAGAATTACATCTCCGATGGTTACCGAGAGATCCTTTTGCCAGCCAATCCTGATGGATCGTACCGCATGGACAAAAATGCACTTCACATCTGGCCGAGAGGCCGATTTATGCTGATCGCACTGGCCAATGAAGACGGATCCTTCACCTGCACACTTTTCATGCCGCACGAAGGAAGTGAACATGCATTCGACCGATTGACATCAAAAGAAGCGGTGGATAAATTCTTTAAGGAAGTATTCCCTGATTTCTATGAAATGATGCCTAACATAGCCGAGGCATGGGAGGATCACCCGCTGAGCGCTTTGGCGATCATTCGTTGCTACCCATGGTCCAAAGGAAAAGTGGCTTTGATGGGTGATGCTGCTCATGCTACAGTTCCGTTCTATGGTCAGGGAATGAACGCCGGATTCGAAGATTGTACAGTGCTGTGGAACCTTATGCAAAAACACGAGGAGAATTGGCCGGCGATTTTCGATGAGTACAGCAAGACCCGCAAACCAGATGGCGATGCGCTGCAGGACCTGTCTTTGGAAAATTACTACGTGATGCGTGACTATGTCGCAGATCCGGACTTCTTGTTAAGAAAAAAGATCGAAGCCAAATTCAGCAGTTTGTACCCTGATAAATGGTTACCGTTATATTCACAGGTGACATTTAGCACGATTCGCTACAGCGAGGCATACAAACAAGGAAAAGTTCAGGATGCGATCATGGATGAAATCATGGGAATAGACAACATTCACGGTATTTGGGATGACGAAAGTATCATGTCAAAAATGTTGGAGAAAGTATCTTGATCACTCGTTTTTTATTAACTTTCTGAAAACAACAGGATGAAACAGATCATAATTTTAGGAATCATTTTGAGCATCACACCGCTGATGGCTCAGAAAAGCAGGGATTTTTCAGGGAAAAGCAGGAAAGATTATTTCGGCGGGGCTGAAGACTACCGTGACATTACTAAAAATGGTCTGCAGATCTCTCTAGGACCAAACTTTACCTTCACCCGTTCACAGAATTCGGAGTACAGCTTTACAGATGAAATGGGCAGACCACGTGTTTCGATTGTTGATCCTGCAGGAAGTGTAGGAGCATTTATCAATGTTGGAATGGCTCATTATCGATTGAAACCGTCAAGGTTCTGGGGTGCACTGGCAAAGAAAAATCCCGACGGTTTCTTTGGCAGAAGGGTCAAATCAAATCTTTTTCATCGCTTTGACTGGGGACTGGGCTTCGATTACATCGGAGGAAGAGAACAAACCACCATTGAGATTTATAATCCATTCAATGAACTTGTTGGTACTGAGGAGTATGAAGACAAGTTTTATAACGGTTATCTCACTGCTCGATTCACTGCCGATCGCTTTACTCAAGTGGGTGATCGCTGGCACCTTGAAACAGGAATCGGTTTTAATTTCAACTACAATCTTTTATCGTCACCTCAAACCATTTATGCACCGGGATCTCCTGCTCCTTGGAAATTTCAGAAGGATTTCATGGCACAGATCCATGGCCACATCGGAATGAACTATAAGATCAGAAGAGGCGATTATTTGACCTTTGGACTTTTCTTGCCTGCAATAGGTGTATACGAAATGAACAAACTCAAGCCTACAGTACAGTGGTTCAGCAGTAACTATTACCCTGCCCATCTGCAGGTTAAATGGATCCATCATTTCACAAAGAAACCAAAAGGTTGCAATACTCCGGGAAGTGAGGAGGACCGCAAACGAAACGAAGAATACCTGCAAAACAATTGATCCAGCTTGAACCTCGGATCCATTCGATTGTTAAGCAGTAAAACGAAATATGAAAAAGATCTATCATTTAGGAAACTGTGGTACGTGTCAGCGTATCATAGCTGAGATCAATCCGGGAAAAGATGTTCAACTTCAGGACATCAAAGAACAGAATATCGATTCCGACACACTGGACTGGCTTAAAGAAAAAGTGGGGTCCTATGAAGCGCTTTTTTCAAAACGAGCGATGAAGTTCAGGTCGATGGGTTTACATGAAATGAACCTTACAGAAGAGGATTACAGAAAGTACATGCTGGAAGAATATACCTTTCTTAAGCGACCGTTCATGATCAATGGTGAAGAGGTCTTTATTGGAAATGCAAAAAAAGATGTTGAAGCTGCTGTTCGTTCTTTCCAAGGTCAATGATCCTTCGAACTACCTGTCTTTTTTTTAGATGAAAGGAAATTTCGCCGCGCATTTCGCTTTGTTCATGGTCAACGCACTTTACGGTGCAAGTCACGTTCTGGCTAAAGGGGTAATGCCGGCATATTTGAGTCCGAATGTTTTCATTTTACTGAGAGTTTCCGGAGCGACACTGTTATTTTGGTTGGTCAAACTACTTTTTATACGTGAAAAAGTTGCCCGAAAAGACCTTTTGCTTCTCGCTACCTGCGGTGTTTTTGGCGTTGCGGTCAATCAGTTGTTCTTTTTCCACGGATTAAACCTGTCATCTTCCATCAATTCCGGGATCATCATGACGGTCAATCCCATTCTTGTTGTGATCCTGTCCTTCTTTTTACTGAAGGAGAAAATAACGGGACTGAAGGCGATAGGTATCCTCCTGGGAGCGGCAGGAGCTATACTTCTCACCCTAAAAGCCGGAACGGCAATGGGAGATTCGATCCTTGGGGATCTTTTCCTTTTCATAAATGCCGCAAGTTATGCCGTGTATCTGGTGATCGCCAAACCATTGATGAAAAAATATGCCCCATTAACCGTTATCACCTACGTGTTCACCTTCGGATTACTCTTCGTCCTACTTTACCCACCTACTTTTCAGGAATTTCTACAAACGGATTTCTCACAAATACCGGGAGATGCATGGATCAAGATCGTTTATGTTATCGTTGGAGTTACCTTTTTAACATACCTGCTGACCATGTACGGACTCAAATACCTGAGTGCTTCCGTTTCGAGTGCCTACATTTACCTTCAACCGGTGCTGGTGATGTTCTTTGCCTACTTTCTGAGCGCTTTAGGGGTCGCCGACGACTACACCGGAGCTATCACCTGGGAAAAGATCATCTACATGCTGCTCATTTTCCTGGGAGTCTACTTGACCTCTTACAGCGAACAATTAACAGATACACTGATCCGAAGCAAGCGTCAGAAACACTGAGCTATTCCGTCGATTTTCCTAACTTTACAGAAAAATAGCGCTATGCTGATGTCCATGACCGGTTTCGGGAAAACCACCGGAACCTTCCAGAGTAAAAAAGTAACGGTCGAGATCCGTTCCCTGAACAGCAAATCACTCGATCTCAATGTTAGGGTATCAGGTGTTTACCGAGAACTAGAGGCAGAGATCAGAAAAGTGGTACTGGAACTTCTGGACCGCGGAAAGATCGATGTCAACATCAACCTGGACAGTACCGGAGATACTAAGAACTACGCCGTAAATAAAGACCTGGCAAAAGCTTACTACGCCGATTTGAAATCAGTTAATGAATTGATCGGTGAGAAAACGGAAGATTACTTGGCTCTAATCCTAAGAATGCCCGATATCTATATCAACGAGAAAGATGAATTGGGTGAAGAGGAAAAAGAATGGTTGATCGGTTTGGTTCGCGATGCCTGCGATAACCTTAATGGTTTCCGCCGACAGGAAGGTCAGGCTCTGGAAAAAGAATTTTACGAGCGTATAACAGAGATACGAAATCTGTTGCTCGAGGTACCGAAATATGAAAATGAAAGGATAGAAGCTGTTAGGGAAAGGATCCGAAAAGGAATGGAAGACCTCGCAAATGTGAAGATCGATGATAACCGTCTTGAACAGGAAATGATCTTCTACATCGAAAAGATGGACGTAGCAGAAGAAAAGATGCGTCTAGCCAATCACCTGGATTATTTTCTGCACACCATGGTTTTACCACATAGTGGAAAGAAATTAGGTTTCATCGCGCAGGAGATCGGAAGAGAGATCAATACGCTTGGAAGCAAAAGCAACCATGCTGAGATGCAGAAATTAGTGGTTGACATGAAAGACAGTCTAGAAAAGATCAAGGAACAAGTTCTAAACACATTATAATTTCAGATGAGCAAGTGTATCATCTTTTCGGCTCCGTCAGGAGCAGGTAAAACCACCATCGTCCATTCTCTTTTGAAGGACCCTGAGCTTGCTTTGGAATTCTCTGTTTCCGCATGCAGTAGAGAGCCTCGTCCAAATGAGATCCATGGAAAGGACTATTTCTTTCTTGGACTTCATGGGTTCAAGGAACTCATCGAAGAAGATGCTTTTGTTGAATGGGAAGAGGTGTATGAAAACAACTTTTACGGCACGCTCCGTTCCCAACTCGACGAGATCTGGAATCGCGGAAATGCTGTCATTTTTGATGTGGATGTCATTGGTGGACTGAACCTCAAACGGATTTTCGGTGATCAAGCTCTAGCTGTATTTGTTCAACCACCTTCCGTTCAAGAATTGGAGCGACGCCTGCGCTATAGAAGCACCGAAACCGAAGAAAAGATCCAGCAACGTATCGGAAAAGCAAAGATCGAACTGGAACGCGCACCTGAATTTGATGTGGTCATCGTGAATGATGATCTCCTCACGGCGGTAGATGATGCAACGAATGTAGTAAAGGAATTCCTTGGAAAAAAATGAAGATAGGACTGTATTTCGGAACTTTCAACCCTATCCATGTAGGTCACCTCGTAATTGCAAATTACATGGCCGAGTTTACAGACCTGGATCAGGTTTGGTTGGTCGTTTCACCTCACAATCCGCTCAAGGAAAAATCAACTTTGCTGGCGGATCATCATCGTTTGGCGTTGGTTCAAATAGCCATTGAAGACAACGATCGACTAAGGGCCTCTGATATCGAATTCAAATTACCCAAACCGAGTTATACGGTTACTACCCTTACCCATCTTAAAGAGCGATTCCCTCAACATGAATTCGCAATGATCATGGGAGAAGATAATTTGCGCACACTCCATAAGTGGTACAATTACGATTATTTGCTGAAGAACCACCGGATATACGTTTATCCGAGGGTTTTGACCATTCAGGAAGAGGCAGAGGTGCAGGAGATTGGTAAACAAACCAAGAATGCATTTTCAGAACATGAGAATGTGATACTCTGCGAAGATGCGCCGGTTATGAAGGTGTCAGCAAGTTTCATTCGAAATGCCATCCGAGAGAAAAAGGATGTTCGATATCTGTTGACCGATCCGGTTCAAAAATACATTGATGAGATGAATTTCTACAAGTGATCCACAAAGGGGTGAAACTTCTCCGTCTCTGAAGAGATCTCCTTTATCAGGATACTACCTTCTGATCCATACAGGTTCCAAATGTAAAGTGTGTTACTTGAACCCTTTATAAATCTGTAAGTATTATCCAATTGCATGCCTTCCTTCAATTCTATAGCACTGTAATCGGCATGCCGATCCCTGTCAAACACCAGTCGATAATCTCCTTTATCACAGATCAACTCGAGTCGTATGCGCTGGTCTTCCCTGATCGGTTCAACATAGGTATGGAAATCAATGAACTCATGTTCTTTTTTGATCGTAACGCGTTTATTGACCACTACTGAACGCGTCTCTTTCGGCACCGGCTGTTGATCCTTGAGGGGAATGTACTGGAAAATAGCTACACCTTCAGTTTCATTTCTGGGATCATCGATCTGTTCCGAAGAAATGAATTCAGCTATTTTGACCCACTGTGGATATTGACTCAATTTCTCCAAGGGGAGCCCGGCTTCAATGGGTCCAAAGTGACTGTCCCTGATAATGATATCTCCAGGTCTAAAAACACTTTTCAGGTCGTGCTCCATGTTATGGATGGTGTGAAAAATGTAACGACTGCTGTCGATATAAGGATTGTTCTCCATCAAAAAACCGAAAAGAGGATGATGGTAAAAAACGCGCTCGTCATCAATAGGTAATGATTTGATATACTCTTTCACAAGAAAGATCTGTCGGTCCATCGGATCAGCTTTTTTAGGGAACATGGGGTTACTGAATACCCAATATACCGTGCTGATCAAGAGGATAGCACTCAAAACTTTGCCAGCAGTGCCTTTCAAGAATGGCAAAGCTGACGAAACGTAGATCAGGCTGAGAACAAACCATGATGGCACCCCTTGTGTTGCAATTCTTGTGAGACCAAGAGAGGCGTTTAATCCATTTGCCCAGAAATAAGAATGAACAACAAGCACCCCAAAGAAAATACCGGAAGCAAAAAAAAGGATCTCGATTTTCAATTTGTCCCAGTCTTTCTTGAACAGGAAAACAATGGCCAGCAAAATGCCAAGCAAAGACAAGCCTATCCCAAAATATCCGAGATACTGCTTTGCTGAGAGGAGGTAATGGCTCCATGATCCATGACCATACATATCGTTATCCATTTGGTAGGGACTTTGGGTAAAGTACCACAATGGATCTCCAAACTCAACACTTCCCCAAACAGAGTACAAAAGTGTTCCGGCAAGTAAAAAAGGAATGAAGCGAAATTGTTGTTGAACAACAAGAACGATCAACGCCAGGATCAAAGGCAATTGACCTTCGCTTCTCATATAGGGCATGAAGGAAACGATCAATGCAAAAAGAACGTATTTGCGTTCCACCAAACTACAAAGAGCGCCCATCAAGGCAAGATTGAACAGAGGTTCTGTCATCCCACCCATTAGCGTCATGGATATGTCGTTCGCCTGCAAAAGCAAAAAAGGAAACAAAGCCTGAAGATGATCCTGGACCTGAAAACGTGAGAGGATCCTATAGGCCAACAAAATAGTGAACAGGAAAACCAGTGATTCAAATAGGATCATTCCATTATATCCGAATTGTGTAAATCCGGATGACAATAGAATGAAGAAAGGTTTCCCCCAGTGATGCAGAAAGAACTCAGAATGACGCCAGGAAGCCTGAGCAATATTAAAATGGGTGATCCCATCTCCGACATCGGCAGGAACCTGATTCGAAAGGGCAGTGAGAAAAAGCCAGAAAAAGGCAAGCGCTGCTGTGAAGAACTTCAATGATCGTCCGGTTGTCAGCGCTTTCAAAACCTATTCTTTAAATGTCCATCTCAGGAACGAAATCAGGAACGACAAGATCTCCTTCTGTGAGTGATATGATCTCTTCAACACTCACTCCAGGAGCTCGCTCGATAAGGTAGAATTTACCGTCCTTTATCTCCAACACCGCAAGATCCGTTACGACCTTTTTAACACAGCCTACACCTGTTAGAGGCAGTGTACACTTTTTCAGGATCTTGGACTCTCCAGCCTTGTTGGCATGCATCATGGCCACAATAATGTTGTCAGCTGAGGCAACAAGGTCCATTGCTCCTCCCATTCCTTTAACCATCTTGCCCGGGATCTTCCAGTTTGCGATGTCACCGTCCTGAGATACTTCCATTGCACCAAGAACAGTGAGCTGTACATGCTGTCCACGGATCATCGCGAAAGATGTCGCAGAATCAAAGAAAACCGCGCCTTTTCTTGCTGTGATAGTTTGTTTACCCGCATTGATCAGATCCGGATCCTCCTCCCCTTCAAAAGGGAATGGACCCATACCAAGGATACCATTCTCTGATTGGAATTCAACCTCAACTCCTTCCGGTATATAATTGGCAACAAGCGTCGGAATACCAATCCCAAGATTGACATACCACCCATCCTTAAGTTCCTGTGCAATGCGCTTAGCGATTCCCTCTTTATTCAGTGCCATAGCTTTAATTATCGTTGTCTTACCGTACGCTGTTCAATTCTTTTCTCAAATCTCTCTCCCTGGAAGATGCGCTGAACGAAAATTCCCGGAGTATGAATGAAGTTAGGATCCAGTTCACCAGCCGGAACTAGTTCCTCCACTTCGGCGATCGTGATCTTTCCGGCCATAGCCATCATTGGATTGAAATTTCGGGCTGTTCCCTTAAAGATCAAATTTCCTTCCGTGTCGCCTTTCCACGCTTTAACAATTGCAAAATCGGCGGTAAGGGCTGTTTCCAGAATATGCGGTTTACCGTTGAATACTCTAACTTCCTTCCCTTCTGCCACCTCGGTTCCGTATCCGGCCGGTGTAAAGAAAGCCGGTATTCCGGCACCCCCTGCACGGCAACGCTCTGCAAGTGATCCCTGAGGGATCAGATCTACTTCAAGTTCTCCGGAAAGCATCTGACGCTCGAACTCAGCATTTTCACCCACATAGGAGCTGATCATCTTTCTGATCTGTCGTTGTTGAAGCAACAAACCAAGTCCAAAATCATCTACGCCTGCATTGTTCGAAATACAAGTCAGGTCTTTTATTCCCATTTTCACTAATTGAGCGATCGAATTTTCGGGAATCCCACACAATCCAAATCCACCCAGCATCAAGGTCATTCCATCTTCGATGCCTGTCAAGGCTTCTTCAACGTTTTTTACAACTTTATTCATATCAAATTCCTAAGTCTGGTATTTCAGGGGTATCCGTAATCTGTTGTTCTCCACTGCAGGAGAATTGTTTAGAATCGTACGACGCCGGAACTTCAAAATCGGTTGTCGACAATGCCACGATCGGATCCTTGTATACTTTCTGCATGTAGTAACCGTAGATTGGCAAAGCCATTCGAGCACCCTGACCCCAATCCATTGATCGGAAGCGAACAGAACGGTCTTCTGCCCCAACCCACACACCGGTAACCAATTCCGGAGTCAATCCCATGAACCAACCGTCCGCGTTACTTTGTGTCGTACCTGTCTTTCCTGCGGTTGGAGCCGTAATTCCCCCCCATGATCTTCCACCTCTTAAACTTCCACCGGTACCGCTGTTGACAACACCCTTCATCATTTTTAAAGTTTCGTATGCAACGTTTTCGTTCAATACTTCCTTGGAATAGTTTTGAGCGTTATAGATGACATTTCCGTTTCGATCTTCCACACGAAGGATCGTTGTAGGTCGGTTGTAGATCCCGTGATTAGCGAAGATCGTTTGAGCTGCAACCATTTCGTAAAGTGAAAGGTCCATTACACCCAAACAAAGGGAAGGCACCTCATCCTCAGGACGAAGATTAATGTCTACATCCTTCAACAATTTGGAGATCGTTTTTGGTCCGGCATACCCCCCCATCTGCTGCATAACAGCAACGGTAATGTTGTTCATTGACATGGCCAGTCCCGTTGAGGCAGACACTGAACCCGCTTCCGAACCACCGGCATTCCTTGGACACCATTTGCCTGTTATACTCCCATCCGGCTCCTGAAGATCTACGCAATAATCCCGATTCTCAAACATGGTGCAAGGTTTTACAACCCCCATGGCCATAGCTGTGGCGTACACAAATGGTTTGATTGTTGATCCCACCTGGCGTTTCCCCAGCTTAACATGATCGTATGCAAAGTGATCGAAATTCGCTCCCCCAACCCATGCTTTCACAAATCCGGTTTGTGGCTCAATAGAGATCAAACCTGCATGAAGGAAAGATTTGTAATAACGGATCGAATCATCCGGAGTCATTACAGTGTCAATTTCTCCTTTCCATGAGAAGACTCTCATTGGAACCGGCGTCTTAAAATTCTTTATGATCTCGTCGTTTGAATAACCCTGAGATTCTAGAACAGCAAAACGCATTGAATTGAGACGAGCCGTTCTCATGATGCTCGCTACTTGATCGTCAGAGATCGAATTGGTGAACGGCCAGTTCTTCAAGCCTCGGTTGTTCTGGTCAAAAACAGTCTGAAGATTCTCTCTAAGATGTCTTTCAACTGCTTCTTCGGCATATTTCTGAAGATTCGCATCGATCGTAGTGTAGATCTTCAACCCATCTCGGTAAATATCGTACGGCAATCCATCGGCACGTTTGTACTTGAAAGATCCATCCTCGTTCTTTTCTCGTAACAGATCTGTCAGTTCTTTTCTAAGTGACTCACGGAAATACGGTGCCATTCCCTGCTTGTGATCAACAATCTGATAGTCCACTATGATCGGCTTATTCTTCAGACGATCGTATTCCTCCTGTGTCAACTGATTTCTCAACGCATCATTACCTGACTTACTGTTCTTCAGCCACTGGTAAAGCACCTGATTTCTTCGGGAAACTGCACGAAGCGAATCGGAAGCTCGTTTCTCCATGATCTCCTCTTTTGAAACAGCCTCCGGTGAAATGCCTTTATCGGCAGCAATGCTGCGTCGATAATTCTTGATCTTGTACGTGTAAGGATTATACAATGAAGGGTTCTTACACATTCCAACAAGCATTGCGGCTTCCTCCTTGCTCAGGTCTTTGGGTTTTTTATTGAAATATACCTTCGCTGCATTTTCTATTCCCACCGCGTTGTACAAGAAATCGAATTGATTCAGGTACATGGTAATGATCTCTTCTTTCGTGTATCTTTTTTCAAGACGCGTTGCAATGATATTCTCCCTTGCCTTTTCATTGATCCTTCTGAAGACCCTACCGATCTTTCCTCCGCCTCCACTTGAGATCGTTTCACCGGACGCACGGGCGAGTTCCTCTCTCTCACGCTGCTGAAGCGTAAATAGCAACTTCGCCAACTGCTGCGTAATGGTAGATGCACCTCCGGCACCTCCGACATTCACGACAGCTCTTCCCAGTGCCTTGAAATCAACTCCTGAGTGCTCTTTGAAACGCTCATCCTCTGTTGAGATCAACGCATCAGTAACAAAAGGTGAAATATCCTTGTACTTCGCACTGGTTCGGTTCACCTTCCAGTAACGACCAAGCTCGGTCTGACCATCTTCCGCATAAACAACAGAAGCCAAAAGTTCAGGTGGATTATCGAGCATTTCCACAGGAGGAAGATCTTCCTCCGACTGAAGCAAAAGCAGAGAAGTGATCATAACAAATGGAAGTGCTGCGAACGACCAGAAACCGATCGTTAAATACTTCTTGGTTCTTTCTGAAAATTCAGGCTTGACCTTCTTGCCCATATTGCGCTGTATTTTGGGTAAAAATAAGGATTAATTTCGCTGTTTGATCATTGTAGAACATCTCTTCGTTGACTGTCAAGTTTTAATAAAATGAACATCATCATAGAGAAAGCCATCATGGATGAACCACCATAACTGAAAAACGGCAAAGGGATACCAATTACCGGAGCAAAACCGATGTTCATTCCTATGTTAACGGCAAAATGATAAAACAAGATCATGGCGACGGTGTACGCATATACCCGATTGAACTTTGATCGCTGCCTCTCTGCGATGGTTATGATGCGCATGAGCATGAACATATACAACAAAATAAGGATCATCGTACCCAGAAAACCCCATTCCTCAGCGAAAGGACAGAAGATAAAATCCGTTTCACTTTCAGGTACATGGTTACTTTCAACGCTGGAAACTGACGCATTCTTATAACCCTTACCTACAAAGCCTCCCGAACCAACAGCAGCCATGGCTCTGTTCCTGTTATAATCCTCTCCATCCGGATCTTCTTTCAACCCAAGAAAGAGCTCGATCCTTTCTTTCTGGTGAGGTGCCAGTCCCTGAAATCCCTGATTCACACCAATTGTGATCGCCGATCCGAGGATAAAACCTAGGACCACGATCAGGGTGATCCTTCTGCGATCCCTTCGCGTCGAAACCCAGCGAAGAAGAAGGTATCCTACCGACGCAAAAATGGCGAGTGACATGATGACCCCATACATTCCCGGGATTTCTATTCCTGGTAGAAAACTGTATTCTAAAGTTTCATTACTAATGAGCAAGGTTACCAAACTTAAAAAGACGATAACGAACAGGATGGGGATAAAGTGACTTCCAACCCAAGTCTGCTTGAACTTGATCCCAGGGATGGAATTGGTCAGTTTCAGGATAAGTGGATCGAACGTAATCCCCTCACGATACATCACAAAAAGGAAAGAGGTGAAGACAACAAAGGTTCCCGCATCCGGCTGTAAGAGGATCAAAACCATAGGAACAAGAATGATCGAAAAAGCCGTAAATACAGTCCCGATGGTCTGTTGTTTGAGATTAAGGCTCGAAATGAATCTACCCAGTAAAAGGGCCGTTCCGATCTTGGCAAATTCTGCCGGCTGAATACCAAATGGTCCAATACCCAACCAGGCCCGAGCCCCATTTACCGGAGGCATGAACAGAACAACAACCAAAAGAGATAGTGCGAACAAATAGATGGGCAAAGCAAATTTCCGATAGATATCAGCATCAATTAGAAAGACCATCAACCCCAAAAATATCGAAACCAGGATCCAGACCAGCTGCTTGCCGTATTTCTGCGAAAAATCCCAGATCATAGGATGCTCTGGATTATACAACACTGAATAAACTGTCGAAAAGCCCATGATCAGCATAATCATGAATGCAATGAACAAGGGCCAGTCCAGATGTCCTATGATCGATTCCTGCTTTCTCATTTCTTGTAGCTGAACTGTGCTTCCAATATTGTTTTTTCTCTGTCTTTCTCCATGACCTTTCCAGTCAGGAATTTCTCTATCATCAACCCTGAGATCGGTGCGGCCCATAATCCCCCTCCTCCTTTAGCATTCTCGACAAAAACTGCAATTGCGATCTTTGGATTGTTCATTGGTGCGAAGGCTACAAAAACCGAGTGATCATCTCCGTGGGGATTCTGAACCGTACCTGTTTTTCCACAGACAACAATATCTGTTAAGCGTGCACGACGACCTGTTCCTCCTGGTTCATGCACTACGCGTCGCATTCCCTCATGAATAACCTCGTAATGCTTGGCATCTACCATAGCATAGTGCTTCTTACGGTATTGCTCTAGGGGCCCTTTCCGACCCACTGACTTCACGAAATGCGGAGTGATATACCATCCTTTGTTCGCAATGATCGCCGCGATGTTTGCCATTTGAAGTGGGGTCATCATGACCTCGCCTTGACCAATTGAAATGGATCGTATAGTGGAGAACGCCCATCTATGATGTCCGTACCACTTGTCATAGTATTTTGAATCCGGAATGAGTCCCGGACGCAAGCCGGTAATATCTGTTTCAAGCTTCATGCCCAAACCAAAACTATGCATGTACTCGGCCCATTTGTTCAGCCCGATCTCTGCATCCGCAAAAACGCTTTTTTTCTTTTCCTGCTGAAGGATCCTGCGGGTCACTGCGTAGTAATACGGATTACAGGAATGCTTGATCGCATCGGGAAGATTAGAGGCGCTTGGATGGTTGTGACAGCCAACCACTGAGGTGTTACATGGAGCCCCAAATTCAGGGGTGATCACTCCTTCTTGCAATCCAATAAGTGAATTAAGCAATTTGAACGTTGATCCCGGTGGATATTCAGCTGCAAGAGGTCTCGGATAAAGCGGCTTACTTGGATCAAGAACAAGTTTGGGGTAATTTTCACTAATGTTCCTTTTCCCGATCAACAAATTAGGATCATAAGTAGGTGCGGAAACCATAGCTAAAATTTCACCGGTAGATGGCTCGATTGCGACAATACAGCCTCTTTTTCCCTTCATCAGTTTCTCACCATAAGCTTGTAACAAGATATCTATTCCCAACTTTAGTGGCGGAGCCTGAACTGCCAATGTATCGTATTTTCCACCGGCATAGGGTTCAATAGCATTATTGAGTGCCGATGTAACGACATAGCGGATCCCTTTTTGTCCTCGCAATTCGGATTCATAAAATCGCTCTATTCCCGCCCTGCCAATGTTATTACCGGGTTTATAGAATGCGTCCTCATCGATCTCCTCTCTGGTAACTTCCGAAAGGTATCCAAGAATGTTTGCTCCATTGGCATATGGATAATTCCGCATACTCGTTACCTCTTCATAGAATCCAGGAAAATTTTCAAGATGCGGCGCAATGGTTGCAATTTCATCCAACGTCAATTCTTTCAGGAAAGGATAGGCTCTAACCCGCTGATAGTTGGATGTGCGTTTCCCAGTATGTTTGTTGTAATATGTCCCTTCTCCTTCAACGATCTCTTTGAATCGGGCGCGAACTTCTTCTACCGTCCATCCAATAAGCTTGGCAAATGCGACCGTATCAAGGTTCTTGATGTTCTTCTCGACCATCATCAGGTTGTAATACGTAGAATTGGACACGATCTTTCTGCCCTTACGATCGAAAACCACTCCTCTTGGCGGAGTGATCTCTCTTCTTTTTTCTGCGATCTGCTGAGCTCTCAGCACCCATGAATCATCGATCACCTGCATGTAAAAGAGGCGAACGGCGTAGATCACACCTACGATGGCAAAAAATGCAATGATCACATACCTGCGCGCGTCGATGTTCATCTTTCCTTAGGCTTACGGATGAAAAGCATTTGCAGAAGAATACAGGCAAAATAAGAGATCGGTAAACTGAGTATCAGTTTCTGCAAGATTAACAGGATAGCATCGAACCTGAACATCTCCATTAAAAAGAACCAGAAATGATGCCCAATCAAAAGTGTACCGAATACGAAGAGGAACCACCTTGTTCCCATTTCATAGACATTACTTTCCTTCAGAACATCATAACCTTCTCTTGGGGCAAACATTTTAAACACTACCGGCCTGAAATAAGTAAAAACCAGGAGACTCGAAGTGTGCAATCCATAAGTATTGGAGATCGCATCGATCAGCAATCCCATGACAAAAGCAATGAAGAGCATCAAGGTCAATCCAGTCTCAAACGGAAGCAGGAAGATCGCCAAGGGATAAACCATGATCTGTATACCCAATCCAATCTCCACCTGGTTCAGTACGAGAGCCTGCAGGAATATGAGGAATATGATCCGTGCGCTATTTTTAATGATCAGATTCATTCTTCAGGGTCTTCAGGTATTGTTGCTTCTAACTTCTTAAGTTCATCCTGCATTAGGTGCTTGATCACATAAACCCTTTGCAAAGTTCTATAATCTTCCGAAAAACGCACAACAACATCCCACAGTGGTTTGCCTTCGACTGTGTTGAGCTTTTCTACTTTTCCAACCATTAATCCTCTCGGGAAGATACCGGATCCGCCACGTGTTACAACTTTCGACCATTTTTTGATCTTTAGGTCATTCGATATCCCCGTGATCTGACCTCTCCTGGAATCTCTTCCATCCCATTTCAAGAGTCCAACCAAACCAATCGGCTCGATCATGACGTCAATATTGATATTGGCCGTTAATACCGATTTTACAACGGAAAAATGCTCACTTACATTATGAACGATACCCACTATTCCGTTTTCTGAAAAAACTCCCATGTTCGGACGAATTCCCTCCGACCAGCCTATATTCAACGTGAAGTAATTATTGGCTTTTGTATGGGTGGAATTAATGACCAATGCAGGTATGTAGCTGTATTCCTGTTTGAACAAAGTGTCATTGATCTTTACCAGACCGTTGTTCAATCGATGAAAACTCTGCGGCAACTGTTCTCGTAATTTGATGTTCTCTCGCTGTAACATCTGGTTGTTGCGTGAAAGGTTCAGATGTTTGGTTACCTCATGTTTTGCGGTCAATAAAGTTCCGGATATCTTCGAGGCACTCGTCAGATACTGAGAGCGAGGGAAATTCATGTAGGTGAAATAGGTGTACAGCGCGAACACCTGCATAAGCATAAAGATCAGAAATACTTGAAAACGCCTTAAAAAGGCAATCAAATTGCGCATGTACAAAAATAAGAAAGTCCCGCTTATCTGCTAAGGGGACTTTCAAATTAATCTCTGATCAGGAACTGATATTTATCGATGTTCTTCAGCGCGATGCTCGTTCCTCGAGCAACTGCTCTTAGAGGATCTTCTGCAATGTGCACAGGGAGCTTGGTCTTAGCCGAGATCCGCTTGTCGAGACCCCTGAGCATTGACCCTCCACCTGCAAGGTAAATTCCGGTTTTATAAATATCTGCCGAAAGCTCTGGTGGAGTCATCTCAAGAGCACTTAAGATCGCTTCTTCGATCTTAGAGATCGTTTTATCCAGTGCATGTGCTACTTCTGAATACGAAACAACGATCTCTTTCGGAATACCTGTCATAAGGTCACGTCCACGCACAGCGTAATCCTCCGGTGGGTTATCCAGTTCCGGCAGAGCGGCACCCACTTCGATCTTGATCTGTTCTGCAGTACGCTCACCTACAAGAATGTTGTGTTGACGACGCATGTATTCTTCTATGTCATTCGTAAAATCATCTCCGGCAATTCGGATCGATTTATCACAAACTATACCTCCCAGTGCGATCACAGCGATCTCCGATGTTCCACCACCGATATCAATGATCATGTTACCCATTGGTTCTTCAACGTCGATACCAATACCGATAGCAGCGGCCATTGGCTCATGGATAAGGTAAACCTCCTTTGCTCCTGCATGCTCAGCTGAGTCACGAACGGCGCGTTTTTCTACTTCCGTGATCCCTGAAGGAATACAGATCACCATTCGTAAGGTTGGGTTGAACAGACTACGTCCGGGATTGATCATTTTGATCATTCCGCGTATCATTTGCTCCGCACTCTGAAAATCGGCGATCACACCGTCTTTAAGCGGACGTACAGTTTCGATGAGCTTGTGGGTCTTCCCGTGCATTTGCTGCGCCTTCTTTCCGATGGCAACAACCTTACCCGTTTGAATATCCTTGGCTACGATGGAAGGCTCATCGACTACCACCTTATCATTCATGATGATTAGGGTGTTGGCCGTACCGAGGTCGATGGCAATTTCCTGCGTTAAAAAGCTAAATAATCCCATTTCTTTGTTCGCTTTCTTGTATTAGTAGCACCTAATTATAGTCTAATTCTTCGTAAAAATCACTTTTTTGTTTCAATTTTCGACAAATAAGCGAAAATCAATGTTTAAAGTGGCGATTTCCGGTAAATACCATCGCCATACCATGTTCATTACAGTAATCAACTGATAATTGATCCTTTATGGATCCTCCCGGCTGAATAACCGCACTTATTCCTGACTCATCCGCGATCTCAACACAGTCCGGGAACGGGAAAAAGGCATCTGAAGCCATTACTGCACCTTTTAATTCAAAGTCAAAACTTTTTGCTTTGTGGATCGCTTGTCTGAGAGCATCAACTCGGGATGTTTGCCCTGTTCCGCTTGCCAATAACTGCTTTCCTTTAGCCAGCACGATCGTGTTGGATTTCGTATGCTTGACGATCTTGTTTGCAAAAAGCATGTCCTCAATTTCTTCGGCAGTCGGTAATTTTGCCGTGATCGGCTGAAGGTCTGCGGCAACTTCCGTCTTGACATCTTTGTCCTGCAACAATACTCCGTTCAGGATGGTTCTGAACTGCTGCTTAGGCAGGGCAAGATCTTTCTGCTTCAAAATGATCCTGTTCTTTTTAGAGATCAGAATTTCCAGAGCATCTTCAAAGTAAGAAGGTGCAATGATCACCTCACAGAAAAGGTCATTGATCTCATCCGCTGTTTCCTTGTCTATTGGACGATTGGAGATCAAAATTCCTCCAAAAGCACTCACCGGATCTGCTGCCAGCGCCGCAAGATAGGCTTCTTTTATTGTTGGTCTGCTTGCGATTCCACAAGCGTTATTATGCTTCAAAATCGCGAAAGTAGGATCGTCATTTTTGAATTCTTCCATCAAATTTACTGCAGCATCAACATCAAGTAAATTGTTATAAGACAACTCTTTCCCATTCAACTTGTCGAATATGGCATCCATGTTACCAAAGAAGACTCCTCTCTGATGCGGATTTTCTCCGTACCGCAATACCTGAGCTTCCTGGATACTTTCTTTGAAGACCTCTTTTTCTCCTGCATTGAAATACTTGAAAATCTGGGTGTCGTAATGCGAAGAAACATTGAATGCGTCTCTTGCAAATGACTTTCGTTGGTCCAGACTTGTCTCACCATTCTGATCAGAGATCATCTGAAGGAATTCCGCGTATTGTGCTTGTGAAGGAATGATCACCACGTCGTTGTAATTCTTCGCTGCTGCACGGATCAATGAGATCCCACCGATATCGATCTTTTCAATGATGGCATCATGTGATGCTCCCGAAGCTACAGTCGCTTCGAAAGGATATAAGTCTACAATGACAAGATCGATCTCCGGAATTTCGAATTCTGCGATCTGTTCCTGGTCTTCCTGTAGGGATCTTCTGTTCAAAATACCTCCAAACACTTTAGGGTGAAGGGTCTTTACACGGCCACCAAGGATAGAAGGATAAGATGTAAGGTCTTCCACACGCTCAACCGGAATGTTCATTTCTTCAATGAACTGCTGTGTTCCTCCTGTGGAATAGATTGTTACATTGTTCTTGTGTAGCTCCTGAATTATCGGAGCAAGGCCTGATTTGTCAAAAACTGATATCAGTGCCGCCTTGATTTTTTTTGATCCGGTCATGTGGGTATTGTGAAAGAAAGTGCAAAAGTAGTCTAAATTTCAACACATTCAAGTTTCAAAAAACAAAAAAGGGCTGCAATAATTGCAGCCCTCATTATGCTTTCGACCAGATTACATTTTAGTCACTTTTCTCATGGTCTGCTGACTTCCTGAAGTCAGTCTCACGTGGTACAATCCTTTTGCAAAATTGCTCATGTTGAACTGTACCGTTGCTGAACCTTCATTGTTGCCTTTAACAAGAAGTTTGCCTGTAAGGTCGTACACTTCAACAACAACGTCCTCCTGTGCAAGAGCAGACAGATCAATCGTCAATTCGTCGCTAACCGGGTTAGGATAAACCGAAACCCCTGCGAAGAATGGATTCTCCTCAATTCCAAGGTTGTTGGTATAATTGACAACAACGTTACAAGTTTGTGTGTTACCACATGCATCAGTCGCCGTGATCGTTACATTGTTCGCTCCGTTCTGCAATGCCGTTCCCGCTGCAGGAGACTGAGACAATGTCACTACACCACCCGGACAAGTTGTAGATGCAGAAGCCTGAGAAGTGAGATTAGGCATGGTAGTTCCACCAGTTGTTGCAAGAATGTTCTGGTTAGGACCACAAGTAAGGGTCAATGTCCCGGCTGGTGCATCCTGAAGAACAAGCGTATAATCCTCCACTTCACCCCACTGTGATGTTCCACAAGGATTGATTGCGCCGTCATCCGGTTGGTAAGAGATACGACATCTCATTCTTACCGATCCTGTTGTTGCTGTTAATGGCACAGTGAAGTTCCATGATGGGTTATAACCCGCAGCAACGATAACATAACCAACTTGCTCACCTGCATCGTTGAAATCAAAGTCGTTGTTCCAGTCGATCCAAACCGCGATCTCATCGTCAGTATATGCCTGACCAACAGTCGTTCCAACTGCCGGAGTAACGGTCACCTGATAGGATGCACCTTTGTTCAATGTTGTTGACGTTCCGGTATAGTTTCCATAATTTGTACATGCGGTCGTGTTGTTGATCGTATTCAACGTCACGTTGTAGATGTATTCATCACAAGATGTTGAAGTTGAAGTACACGGACCTGTCGCAACGGCAACTGTGATATAGTTTGTTTTTGTTTCAGTATCAGAACCTTGAGCATTGGTAGCCGTCAAGGCAATTGTATACTGACCTACTGTATTAAAGGTGATCTGAGGGTTCTGCGTCGTCGAAGTTGTTCCATTGGCATATGCCCATCCTGTAGCCGGTGAAACAGACCATGACCATGAAGTTGGAACCCCTGTCGTGAGGTCTGTAAAGTTCACTGTAGTACCCGGAGTAACATTTGTCTGATTAGCAGAGAAATCGGCAACAGGGACTGTTGGTGCAGAGCATGGATCTGATGAACCGGTTAAAGTCAATGCGTTCGTATTGGCAGCATCCAACCATGGCTTCAAACGGCGGTTGTTAGCCGTCCCGTTACTCAACCAATGGTAAGACATTTTTCCATACAAATCTGGAGAACTTTGAGAAGTACAATAAGAAGAACCTCCTGTTAATGTTCCCATGATCAAATAGTTTCCTGTCGATCCTCTGAAGATAGGAGAACCTGAAGAACCTCCTTCAGTGACACCGTGACCATTTGCATTGGCTGTCCACACAACTCGCCAGTGTGTTCCGGCAGTACCACCCCAAGTTGCATTGACAAGATTGGCACTGTAGGTAGAGATCTTTTTGATGTCTCCAGCTGGATGGTGAATACTTGAACCTGCATTGGATGTTGTATTGTTTGCATCCCACCCGTTCCAGTATGCATTGAAATTGGCAGACTTCAGGGTCGTGATCGTTGTTGCTTCATTGGCTGTTGAGCCTAATTGGACAAGTAAGAAGTCAGACCCTGTATTACCTCCCCCATCACCGGAATCAGCAATACGAACACACCCCGTAATGAAGTAATCATCCAGTGTTCCAGCCACTGTTGGGTTAGTACATGTTGGCGCCTCATAGCGGAAGTAAAAACGCCAGTTGTTCATGTTTGTTGCCGTAGCACTCACACCACAGTGAAGGGCTGTAAGAAAATATGGGCGACAGTTCAATGCCGTATTGTTCACCAATGAACCCGTACACCAACCCTGAGACGCTCCTTCCACTACAAGTATCCTTGCGACTCCTCTTTTTTCATCCTGCCATTCGTTTCCTACCGGAGTACAATTTACATTCACCTCACAAGGATCGGATTCGTTGATCTTTTGGAAAGCTGGGTTTCCGGTTGAACGATAACCATACATTACCTGACTTAATAGGATCTCTGACGGTCTTGATCCAACAGGCTCGATCAATGTCAATACAAATTCATCACCAAAACACAAAGCGGCGTTCTGTTGACGATGATCAAGATTGTCCTCACGTGTCATTGGTCGATGACGGTGAACACCATACATGTCCTGAACAGTGAAGGTGGCATTGTCGTTCAAAACGAAAACATCGAACAGGAAGCTGAGCGCTTCAGCGCCCGGAGACTTCACGCGCAATTGCCATACGCGATCACCATTAGGCATCGTTTTCCAAAGACCGGAGTTATCCAAACCTGCATTGGCAAAAGCCGCAACCCCGATTCGGTAAAATTGTCCGTTTCGGTCACGGATCTCATCTTCAGCGCGCAGCTGTTCACGATCCGGTGGTGCTAAATAAAGTTCAGGCACATTTTTATCCATCACGACCTGTGTCTGCACAAGGTCACCTTTCTGCGTGGTCTGCTGACCAAAAGAAAAGGTGGATAAAAGAAGTAAAACCCAAAGGGAGAGTACAGTTTTCTTCATAGTTTTGGATTCAATTATGTTTTAGTACATGGTAAGGGCAAATATATAACTTTACAATAAAAAATAAAACATGGCTTCGATCTGTATTGTTGAAGATGAGGGGAGTATCGCCGAAATGATCGCAATGAACCTGAAAATGGAAGGTTTTGAGGTTGAGGTTTATTCTGACGGACTTAAGGCAAAACACGCTGCTTCCGGGTTCTCAAAACACGCTCTTGTCATTCTTGACGTCATGTTGCCAAATGTGAGCGGTCTGGAAATTTGCGACGAAATACGGAAGTACAGCAATGTTCCCGTACTGTTCCTTTCTGCTAAAGGTACCACGGCGGATAAGATAGAAGGTCTCAAAAAAGGCGGGAATGATTACTTGAGCAAACCTTTCGAACTGGAAGAATTGTTGCTCAGGGTAAAAGTTCTGACAGCAGGAACTATCAGTAATACCCTTGTTTCAGATACCATCCAGGTCGGCGATAAAACAGTTGATTTCAGATCCTTTGAGGTACACGAAATAGGAAGTGGGCAACTTGTAAGCAGCCTTTCCAAAAGAGAGATAGAACTCTTGCAACTGTTTGCCGAAAAAGAAGGTGAAGTAGTTTCCCGGGACGAGATCCTGGATCGCCTCTGGGGAAAAGATCAGTTTCCAACTTCCAGAACTATTGACAATTACATACTTACCTTCAGAAAACTGTTTGAAAAAGACGCCAGAAATCCGGAATATTTTCATTCGATCCGCTCTGTTGGATATCGCTTTACCAATCAAGGCTGATCGCCGTCTCAAAGGTTTCGACCAAAATCGTAATTTTGCATCCTATGGATCTAAGTGTAGCAGGAACAGAAAAACAATTGCGGTACGACAGTGCCTACCTGAGAATGGCAGAGCAATGGTCAAAGTTGTCTCATTGCAAAAGAAAACAAGTCGGTGCGATCATTGTCAAGGATGCGATGATCATTTCCGATGGATATAACGGTACTCCGGCAGGATTCGACAATTGTTGTGAGGACGATGAAGGCAATACACACTGGTACGTTTTGCATGCCGAGGCTAATGCCATACTTAAAGTAGCTAAATCCACGAACAATTGTAAAGGAGCAACGTTATATCTGACATTATCTCCTTGCAAAGACTGCAGTAAACTGATCCTTCAGGCGGGAATAAACCGTGTTGTTTTCACACATTCCTACAAAGACGCTGAAGGAATAGAATTTCTTCGCAGTGCCGGAGTGGACGTCGCACAAATCGATCCTGAGATCCTATGAGCAGAAATAAAACCACCTATATTCTACCGTTGATGCTGGCCACAGCTATGGCCATTGGGCTTTTGCTGGGTAATTTTCTAACTCCGGTGAACAACACTTCCTTTTTCTCGAAAGGAGAAGAAAAATACCGTAAGATCCAGGACATTATTGACATCATCGACAGAAAATACGTCGACACGGTAAATGGTGAAGACCTTTTTGAGAAAACAATTGCGGATATGCTCCACAAGCTGGATCCGCACAGCAACTATATTCCTGCGAGGGATCTCGCGAGGATCAACGAATCCATAGAAGGACAATTCGGAGGAGTAGGCGTGCGTTTCTTCATCATTCGCGATACCATTTGCATCACCAACGTGGTTAAAGGCTCCCCTTCTGATCAGGTGGGATTGAAAGCCGGCGACAAAATTCTCGAGATCGACGGAAAAGTCGTTGCGGGAAAGAAGATCGCCAACGACGATGTGATGAAAAAGCTAAAGGGCAAACCGGGAACTGCTGTTTCCGTGCGCGTTCTTCGCAATAGAAATAAAATCGAAAAGCGTATCCTACGCGGACTTATTCCGATCAATTCAGTAGTGTCGTACTACATGCTGGACAAAGAAACCGCTTTTGTAAAGATCGATGAATTCTCCATGAGCACCTCATCAGAATTCAAGATGGCGGCAATGGAATTGAAAAATCGGGGAATGAAAAAAATGATCCTCGACCTGCGTAACAATGGTGGAGGAGTATTGACCGGTGCCACTGAGATCGCAGATGAATTCCTGGATGGTGGTCTTCCTATACTTAAAACGAAAGGTGAACATGCAGGAACGCAAACTTACCGTGCGAGTTCACGAGGTATTCTCCACGATACTGAAGTGGCTGTTTTGATAAATGCCTATTCTGCTTCCGCAAGTGAGATCCTTGCAGGTGCACTTCAGGACAATGATCGTGCAGTCATCATCGGCAGACGCTCTTTTGGTAAGGGCCTTGTTCAAGAAGATGTAAAACTGAGAGACGGAAGTAACCTTCGCCTGACAGTTGCGCGCTACTACACTCCAACAGGTCGATGCATTCAGAAACCATACAGTGGTGATTATGAAGACTATTACAAAGATCAGATGGACCGCTACGACAATGGAGAATTATACCGTCCTGACAGTACACTGTTCGCTGATTCATTAAAATATAAAACGCCAAAAGGAAAGATCGTTTACGGAGGTGGGGGTATCATGCCGGATGTTTTCGTTCCGTTCGATTCTACCGGAAACAGCTGGTACATGAGTGATCTGAGGTTCTCCGGTGCATTCCAGACCTTCGCGTTCGATTACATCGCCAACAAACGAAATACTTGGAAAAGTGTTCAGGAATTCGACAAGAAATTCAATGTAACCGACGAGATCGTTCAGCGTTTTGTACTTTTTGCAGAAAAGGAAATGAAAGTAAAACGAAGTCCCTGGTCTCTGAAACACAGTCGCAAGCTTATCGAACGGATGATCAAAGCTGAGATCGCCCGTCAGATCTGGCTGGAGGATGGATATTTTTACATTGTCAATCAAAGCGACAAAGAGGTTCAGCGCGCTCTTCAGGAATTAAGGAAATAACGAATGAAATTCTTTCCCTACGCTCTACTCACCGAACTTGCTCAGGGTCACGAGAAACTCCGAACGGAGGAGGGAAGAATTGAATTGATAAGGAACCTGGAAGTCAGAAACGATCTCCGGGATCTTCCAGAATTGATCGCTTTTATATCTGGTCTGGATCAACAGAAACTGGTTTTTATACAATGGATCGGTCAAAACAACGCCTTAGAGCAGTTTCTGCTTGAAAATGGCTTGCCGAAGGTTGCTTTCAAGGATACCTATAAATGGTTGGAGCATCTGCTTTTCGCCGAGTTCAGGATTTTTTTAAAACCTTTTCTCCTCCCGAGAATACTGCAGTTCAGTTCTGAAACGGATCCTGAAAAGATCAAATTGCTCTTCTCTTACATGATCCTCTTACCGGAAGAGGATCGCATGTTCAGCGAACAGCTGCTGTATCGATCGGTTGACAATGAAACGAAAAGACTGCTTGAAGAAACCAACAAGGTAAAATCATCTAAGGAACTGCTCAAACTGATCACTGCGCTAAGCTCTGCCAATGTTCTTTCCATCACACAAGATCTCTCGCGCTCCTCGTACCATTTAAGGATCGGTTATGTGGATAAAGTTCTAAGTGTCCTGAATAACCAATGGTGCACACCACTTCTCGCAAGCAGAGTGTTGGATGCCTTGAAATCTTTGGATCTCAATCCGGAACACCATAAAAAACTACTCGATCTTAGAAAAGAACTGAAGAACGGCAAGCTCATTTCTGACACTATACCTTTTTATAAACGATTGAACAGCAAGTTTTACTTTGGCTTGCTGACTTTCATCCTGCTGTTAGCGGCAAGCTTTTACCTGGCGATTTGGAAGCCTTCACACGACACTACTCCTGAAGTAAATACTGTCTCCAGTTTCGAGCAATTTTCCGTAGAAGAAAGAAAGCAGATCGATTCATTGCTTCGATCGCGTTATGGTCAAGGGCCAACAGATTCTACAGAGTACGATCAGTATCTCTGGCAACAAGGGAGTGGACTCTCTCTGGCGATCCGGAACAAGCTCAGGAACGTCGAAATGGAAAAGGTATACAACGACTGGCTTCTCGATGCAGAACTGCACCTTAAAGGCTTGTTCACCGACTGTGATTCATTGAAGCGCCAAAAAACACTCAGTTCAGGTATCGTAAAACCAATAGATTCATACTCAGGCAAAGAACAAATGTTCTTGTTGAACGAATCCGCTTACACGGTGATCATGTATGTCTTCAAAGATCAAAGGAATTCACCGGTATACGCAAAACTCATTCCTTCAGGGAAGGAGATCAATTTTAATATCGATCGGGCGGATAAGATCCTGTTTGTGGCAGGGAATGTTCTCGTTCCATTTGTTAAACCTCCTCACATTTCTGATGTTCCAAGTGGTGAATTCAAAGAACATTTCTGTGAAACCGACCAAAATCTTCAGGAATCATTATCCATTTTCTACAGCCTTGACTTTCCATTTAGCGGCAAGAACAAACTCATGCTTCGGGGCGATGCGAACAGTCCGTTCTATGTAGCCGACCTCTATGGAATCCTTGCAACACATTAAAAACTGCTATATTTAGCCTTCAAAATTTCAACTATGAAAAGAATATTTCTCCTATTAACGGCCTTCGTTTCTTTCTATTCTCAATCGCAATTTGGCTATACAGAACCGGTGCGCAATGCAGAGGGAAGTGATTATAAACTGACAAAGATCGCTCAACTGGATGCCACTCCGGTCGAAAGTCAGGGGATCACCGGAACATGCTGGAGTTTCTCAGCACTTTCATTCTTTGAATCTGAATTGATCAGAAAAGGGAACAAGAACCTGGATCTGTTGTCAGAAATGTTCATCGTTCGAAAAGCATATGAGAGCAAAGCTGAAAAATTCATCCGCATGGACGGAAAGATCAATTTCGCGGAAGGTGGTGCATTTCACGACATTCCCTACGTGATCAAAAATTACGGGATCGTTCCAAAAGACGTTTATTCAGGTTTGAACTACGGTTCGGAAACGCATGACCACAGCGAGCTTTTCAGCGTGTTGAACGGGGCCATGCAAGGTTTGCTTGGACACGTTCAAGGTGGTGTTAAGAACGGATTGTCTTCTTCATGGAAAGTCGCAGTCAAAGGGATCCTGGACGCGTATCTTGGTCCGGATGTAAAGGAATTCGAATACAAAGGAAAAAAATACACCCCACAATCGTATGCTAAAGCGATCGGTTTGAACATGGACGAGTATGTTTCACTGACTTCTTTCACGAATCACGAACTTTATTCCAAGTGTCAGTTAGCCATTCCGGACAACTGGGCATGGGGAGAAAGCTACAACGTAGGACTCAATGATCTTTTTGAAGCGTGTGAGCATGCACTTCGCAACGGTTTCACTCTGGCATGGGGAGCGGATGTTTCTGAGAAGGGATTCTCTTTCCGCAACGGATTGGCAATTGTACCTGAAGATCCTTCAACGATCGAAGTGAAAGGTCGCGATAACAAGAACTTCAGCGATGCCGGAGCCGACAAATCCTCCAATGCTTTTCTAACACCTGTAAAAGAATTGACGATCACTCCTGAATTGCGTCAGCAAGCCTACGACAATAAAACAACGACCGATGACCACGGTATGCACATCGTAGGATTATATAAGGATCAGAACGGAACAAAATACCTTTTGGTAAAGAACTCCTGGGGTACGGGCAATTATCCGGAAGGATACCTGTATGTTTCGGAGAATTATTTCAAGTACAAAACGATCAACATTTACCTTCATAAGGACGGCCTATCTTCTGCGCTTAAAAAGAAACTAAATATTTAAACGATTGAAAAAAAGGTAGTTAGTGTTGCCTTTGAACATTTTTTCCGTATTTTTCGGATTCAAACACACACTATGGAACGTCTTACTCCTGCTGAGGAACTTGTAATGTTGAAACTTTGGAGCCTGGGAAAAGGAACCGTGAAAGAGATCGTGGCCCTTTACAAGGATCCAAAACCGGCGTACAATACTACATCAACGATCGTTCGCATTCTTGAGCGTAAGAAATTCATAAAACACAAAGCAGTAGGTAGAGGTTACATCTATCTTCCTGCGGTGAGTCGTGAAAAATACAGGGAATACCTTTTCAATCACTTGTTGAACAACTATTTCGACGGCGATAAGAAGGAGCTGGGTTCGATGTTGCATTAATCCCGCAGCATCAGGGTATATGCATCAACACTGGTTAACCAGTGTTATGCAGAAGTTACTTGATCAAGCCTTTCGCGAATTCTCTTGCCAGTTTATCACTTTCCACGTAATCTTCGTATTGGGGATGGGCAACAGAATTCACTTGCATCATCGTTTCTTCGTTGATACGACCGATGTCCAGGAATTCGATGCGATCGTTCAAAAAGGCTTCAACAGTAACTTCGTTTGCTGCATTCAGGATACAAGCTGCCGTTCCTTTCATATCCATTGCTTTGAAGGCCAGATCAAGGTTGCGGAATACTTCGCGGTTCGGTTGTTCGAAGGTCAATTGTGGGTAATCCATGAAATTGAAACGCGGGAAATCGGTCTTGTAGCGATCCGGGTAGGTCAGTGCAAACTGAATAGGCAACTTCATATCGGGTAGTCCCATTTGCGCTTTCATCGAACCGTCTTCAAATTGCACCAGGGAATGTACAATGGATTGAGGATGCACGATCACATCGATCTGATCAGGACGCAAACCAAAAAGCCATTTGGCTTCGATCACTTCCAGTCCTTTGTTCATCAAGGTAGCTGAGTCGATCGTGATCTTTGCGCCCATACTCCAGTTCGGATGCTTTAAAGCCTGTTCTTTCTTCACTCCAACAAGCTGCTCCTCTTTCCAACCGCGGAAAGGTCCGCCTGAAGCCGTAAGATAGATCTTCTCGATCGGGTTGTGGAACTCGCCCACCAGACACTGGAAGATCGCTGAGTGTTCCGAATCCACCGGGTAAATATTCACGCCTTTTTCTTTTGCGCGTTGTGTTACCAGTTCACCGGCAACAACCAAGGTTTCTTTGTTGGCAAGGGCAATTGTTTTTCGTGCATCGATCGCACGCAAGGTTGGTTTCAGTCCGGCGTAACCCACCAAAGCTGTCAGCACCACATCCACTTCATTCGATTCCACCACCTGACAAATGGCATCCTCACCTGCGTAGACATGAATATCTTCATTCTGCAGCGCTTCTTTCACTTTTTGGTACTGCGACGCATCACCGATGACCACGCTATTCGGTTGGAATTTCAATGCTTGTTCGATCAGCAGATCCGCATTTTTTCCGGCTGTGATCACCTCCAGATCAAAGCGCTCCGGGTAAGCTTCTATCACTTCCAATGCTTGTGTACCGATGGATCCCGTCGATCCCAAAATAGCGATGCCCTTCTTGTTGTTCATAATGTAAAAGTAATAGATGGATTTGGGATTTGGGATTCTTTATTCGGGATTTTGAATCTGTGATTGGACTTTGTTTCAATTAAACCCCCGAGATTGGTTAATGTTCAAATGAACGAATGAACCGCATGATTCTTTTTCGAAACTATTTTTTTAACTCCCAAACCTACCTCTCATTACACACATCATTCATTGTTCATAACCACAAGGATTGTAAAGTACACTATCGTTGTTCTGTTCCCGATCCTAACCAGTGATGCTCCATCCTCTATGTTCTATGTTCTATGCTCTTCCCAACCAATTACCCAATTTTTACCAAGCTTTTGCACGACATAAGCCATTCCTAATTCATATTGAGTACTTTTGTGCCACATTACCGAATAAATGAAAGTTACTGACCATTTAAAGCAAGCGAAAGACACGCTGTTTTCATTTGAGATCCTTCCTCCATTGAAGGGAAAAAGTATTCAATCCATCTACGACGGGATCGATCCGTTGATGGAGTTCAAACCGAAGTTCGTTAATGTTACCTATCACCGCGAAGAATACATTTACAAGGAGCGGGAAAACGGTTTGCTCGAAAAGATCGCCATTCGCAAGCGTCCCGGAACCGTTGGGATCTGTGCGGCGATCATGAACAAATACCAGGTTGATGCCGTTCCACACCTCATCTGTGGCGGATTCAGCAAGGAAGAGACGGAAAATGCCCTGATCGATCTTCAGTTCTTAGGAATCGATAATGTACTCGCTTTACGCGGTGATTCGATCAAAACAGAATCGACGTTTCGTCCGCACAAGGATGGGCATAGTTTCGCTGTTGAACTGATCGAACAGATCTCTGAAATGAACCGCGGAAATTACATCATTGAGGATGTTAAAATGGAACCCACTGACTTTTGTATCGGAGCTGCGGGTTACCCTGAGAAGCATTTCGAAGCGATGAATATGAGCACTGATCTTCATTACTTGAAAGCAAAAGTGGAGGCCGGAGCAGAATACATCGTCACGCAGATGTTCTTCGATAATCAGAAGTATTTTGATTTTGTGGAGCAATGTCGTAACATCGGGATCACTGTTCCGATCATTCCGGGATTAAAACCGATCAAAACACTCGACCACATTACGTTCTTGCCGAAATTCTTCAAGATCGATTACCCTGAAGCTTTGTCAAAAGAGCTTTTAAAGTGCAAAGACAGCAAGCAAGTCGAGCAACTCGGAATCGAATGGGGGATTCAACAATCGAAAGAATTGAAAGCGGCCGGAGTCCCTTGTATTCACTATTACACCATGTCTAACTCTTCTCAGGTGAAAGCCATCGCCGGAGAGGTATTCTAATACAACTATGAAACACTTTCTTCTCATCTTAACTTTGGTCCTGAGCGGAGCTCTTCAGGCACAGTTCAAACTGAACAATGCGTTGGTGATCGGTCAGCTTGATAAACCGGAAGACCGTTTCGCAATCGAGATCAACATCACCGAATTGTTCAGCGAGGCAGGAGTAAAATCCATGGCTTCTCTCAATGTATTGAAACTGGGCAGCGATCCCGAATTATTAGGAACGGACTCTGTAAGAACAATGTTGAAGAACAAGGGGATCGATACGTATGTGTTGGTTTTTGTTAGAGGATACGACAAGAAGTTCAAGCCAACACAGTTGAAAGATGACCTGAGTACTGCTTTGAATGCCGGAAGTTTGTTTCCTATCTATCGTGAAGAGGTGAGCTCAGTGAGTTTCGAGTTCCTTTTTTACCGCGACGGACAAATGATCGGCAGTGACATCATTCGTTGTACCAGCGTTTCAAGTCAGGATGGTGTGATCAAGAAACTGCGTAAAGGTCTGCGTAAAAAACTGGCAAAGAGCTGGAAAAATTGATCAGTTCTTTCCAAGTAGTTTCGCTACATATTTCCCGATAATATCAAACTCAAGATTCACCGTATCCCCTTTCTTCAAGGTGTGGAAGTTCGTGTGCTCATAGGTATAAGGTATGATGCACACTGAAAATTCTCCTTCTTTCGAATCGACAACCGTCAAACTTGTTCCATTGACGGTAACCGACCCTTTTTCAACAGTTACATGAGGTGCGGTGTAGGAAAAAGTGTACTTCCAACTCCCGTCCTGATCTTCGATATTTGTGCATGTTGCCGTGGTATCCACATGACCCTGAACGATGTGTCCGTCTAAACGACCGTTCATCTGCATACAACGCTCCAGGTTTACCAACGTATCCACTTTCCATTGACCCAGGTTAGTTTTGTTGAGTGTCTCCTGTATTGCCGTGACAACATATTCGTTGCCCTCGATCGCGACAACCGTCAGACAACAACCGTTGTGTGCAACACTCTGATCGATCTTTAATTCTGAAGTGAATGGTGCCTCCAACGTAAAGTGGATGTTCTCTCCCTCCTGTTCGATCTTCTTAACACGACCCAATTGTTCTATGATACCGGTAAACATGCTGTTGGTTTTGTGCAAAGATACGTTAGTGGTGGGAACAAGGAACAAAGAACAAAGATTTAATTCCTACAAAAAGCTCCATGCTCCATGCTCTATTTCCACTTTCTCGCTCCGTCCCACAAAAGAAATTCTCCGACTCAATTCCTATGCATACATATTTATTTGTATCTTCACGCTCGCTCACTGAACATGAAACACGTTTCTTATTTCCTGCGCTACCGTGTAAAGAATCCCTTTCGAAGGATCCTGTCGCATTATGTTCGCTACAAACTACGCTCACTTCGAAAGAACGACATACTTCCCTACACTTACATGGACGAAGAATTCACGATCCATTATCACCACGGTGGTCAGGGTCCTGTGCTCTTGTTCATACATGGTTTTGCGCTCGACGCCATGATGAACTGGGTGGATGTGATGCTTCCCTTTTCAAAGCATTTTACGGTAATTGCTCCTGACTTACTCTGGTTCGGTAAAAGTTCAAGTGCGCTTCCTCCTTCCTTGGATACGCAGCGGAGAGCCATCGAAAAACTCCTGAAGGATCTCGGTGTTTCAAAGGTGAATGTTGTGGGTCAAAGTTACGGCGGTTTTGTGGCGGTGGACCTTGCTTTGAAAAATCCGGGTTTGATCGACAAGCTCATTGTTGCGAACAGTCCTGGAACCACCTTCGATGAAAACACCCTTGAACCCTTGCTCAAAAAGCAGCAACTTGACAAGATATCAGATCTTTTCGTGATGAAAGACGGTTTGGACATCAAACGACTGGTACATGTAGCGAGTTATAAAAAGCCTTACTTCCCGGAATTCATATTGAATCAACTTTACAAGACTTACTTTTCCAAACATCACGAAGAATGGAGGATCCTTTTGGATTCACTGCCGGAAGAGAAAGAGCGGATACAGACAGAGTCGATCGAACCTCTTCAAAACTGCAATGTGCTGGTCTTATGGGGAGAAATGGATGAACTGTTCATCATGCCGGAGGGCGAAAAGTTTGCAAGGCTCATTCGCGCGAAATTTGCTGTTGTGCCGGGAGCCGGACACGCGCCTCAACTCGATAACATGACGGAATTTATCCGTTTCATGCGTCAATTCCTGTTGAACGGCTCAGAAAAGTAAACTCATTTCAACACTTTATTCAGGTCCATCGCCAGAGAACCTAAAAAGAAGAAGTTGTTTCCTTGGTAAGGGATCAACTCATTTATACCCAATTTGAGCGTTGTATAATTCAACCATCGAGCTTCCCAACGCAGGTAAACACCATTGTGTATTTGCAGATCTGCATTGATTGAAGCACCACCTGCCATAAACTCATAGAAAGAAGATCCACCTACGATCACGTGCTCCGGATCGTAATAGAGCTCAGCGCGCCCTCCGATCTTCCATTTGTCACCCAATCCAATGCGACCCACTGCAGCAAAACCCATCCACGTTCCATAGGTCTTCATCAATTTCGAAATGTGTTGAGTGCCAAGATCCGCATTGAGGGTAAACTCACTTGCTTTTCCAACTTTCCAGGTAGAATAGACATTGCTGAAATAGCGCATATACACATTTGAACTTGGGGATTCTGTACCTATAAAGGTGCTCCAGTTGAATTTATAGCGGTCCGTTTCATACGTAATACGTGTTCCGGCTGATAGAAGATTGGTACTACTCGGACGCTGAATCCGCTGCCAACCGTTGCACAACAAGGCTTCCAATTCCCATCCTTTTTTAGTTGTGTAGACAACTCTTGCTCCGGCCATGTAATACGGCGAAAGTTCTGCCACCAAAGAGCGAGATACGTTGAAATTATCAGTTGAGATCGCCGATTCAAAACCGATATGTGAAGGCAGAATTCCTGCATCCAACCAGATATCTCTTTTCTTCGATAAGCGAACGCCAACATTTGCCTCTGAAAAATGGCGCAACATGGCCGGTTCACCGGCATAGTTATCGGTTACATACGTGCCGCCCTGAACTCCAACGTGACTGCGGTAGTTTTTGTGGTCAATATTCAGTTGAATGAAGGCCAGATTGATCGAAAAATTATTGTGCCGCGTGTGATTAAATAAAAATGGTAATCGCTTGTCGTCAAACGTTTGATTGGGTTGATTAACGTCAAAACCGTAATAACTATCTACAAATCCGCGAATTGAAAATTTCACTGAATCACTTGTTTCCTGTGCAAAGGAAAACGAACTGAGGAGTATAAAACAACTCAAAAAAAGGCTAAAGAAATGAAGTACTTTGTTATTCATTGAGCGAAGTTAATCGGGTTTCTCGAAATAAAAAATGAGTAAAATCATAAAAAATATACTTGGCCTATCTAATTGATTTATATTGTTTTATTCGTTTTTTACCGATTACAAACGAATGTTAACCGACTACAATTGATTAATTACCGAATCCGATTTTCACACCGCCACAACTTTGCACTGTCGAATTCAGAAAACAACTTCTGATGAGGACAAATACAAATTTTTCAAACTTTTTAAAATTACACAATTATGAACACGCTAAGAAACAAAGTGAGTTTGATCGGAAGACTGGGTGCACAACCTGAATTAACAACATTTGACACGGGAAGAAAACTTGCTCGCTTTTCTATCGCAACCAACGAAAGCTACAAGGACAAGGATGGAAAATGGCACGAAAATACACAGTGGCACAATGTGAATGCCTGGGGAAGGATCGCAGAACGAGCACAAAAAGCCCTTGAAAAAGGTCATGAAGTGATCATTGAAGGTAAACTGGTTCATCAATCGTACGAGACAAAAGCCGGAGAAAAGCGCTACAGCACAGTCATCGAAGCGACAGAATTCCTATTGCTTACCCCGAAAAAAGAAGAGACAGCTCAATAACCTAACCTACACAACCGGAGTCGGTTTCGGCCGGCTCCTTTTTAAAACTGAAAAAATGAATCACGTTAACCTCATTGGAAAAGTATGCTCAGCTCCTAAGATCGTCGAGCTGCCAAACGGAAGAAAGATCGCCCAGTTCACCATGTCGACCAAGGAAATGTATTTGGACGAAACGGGCAACACGAAAACAAAAAGTCACTGGCACAGACTCACCGCCTGGGGCAAATGGGTCAAAGTTCTGGAAGAACTAGGCGAAGTCGGCATCGATCTGGCAGTAGAAGGAAAACTCGTGACACGGTTTTACACGAATTCAGGATCAAAGAAATTCATATCAGAAGTAGAGATCAACGATCTCATCATTTTATAACTCGGGTCGGATCGAAAGCCGGGAAGGTAGGGAATAGTGAACATGTAAAACCCGGCTTTCGCCACCTGTCCAAATTCAACAATCATGGCAAAAAAGAATAAAGCACACGAAGACCTCATCGCATGGCAAAAGGGTCACCAACTAACACTGGATGTATTCAGAACCGTTAACGACGTAGATCCTATTCTCTTCGAATTCATGAAGGAATCTGCATTGCGCATTGTTTCCAAGATCGCAGAAGGCATTAGTCGTTTCGACACGGAAAAATGTATCATTGATCTTCAGGATGCTAAAGGTGCCAGTGCTCGTTTACAGTCGCAAGTCATTCTTTCAGGAGATCTGAGCTATATCACAAAAGAACGTGCTGAACAGCTATATGCTCAAGCACTCGAAGTTTCAAAACTCATTTCAGGACTTATTCGCTACCTGCAGCGGTCTGCGAAAGGCGCAACAGTTTAATCATTCACTTTACATACACATTACAATGATCAGAAATCACATCACACTCATCGGCAGCATTGGCTCAAAAACAGAAGTTACCACATTCGAAAACGGCGGAAAAGTTGCACGATTCCGACTTTCAACCGACCGTGTCTTCCGGGCAAATGACGGGAAGATCAAATCAGCAAAGGAATGGCACAGCGTCTTTGCCTGGGGAAACCTTGCTCAATTTATTGAAAGTTACGGTGAGAAAGGCAAAAAGGTCGCTATCCACGGTCGCTTGGTGAACCGCACCTTCCTGAGCAAAAAAGGAATCAAGAAAAACGTGACCGAAGTAGAAGTTCGGCACATTGTGGGATTGTAACCTAATCTACCTACATAAGGCGATATGCAGCCGAAAAGGTCGTCCTCGTGGCGACCTTTTTTATTTTGATCAATAGTTGCGGTGGTCGTTCCTGAAATTGCTCCTCAAACCTAAAACCGGCATGTAGGTCAAACGATCAAAGGCTGAATCGAAGCGCACATGTTGTTCCGTAAAGGCCTGAATCGAGCTACGCTTCAAGATCTGATAAGATGCAGAAAGCATCACCCGTAATCCATTGTTTCCTTTTCCCTGTCCAATATGGTGATCATATTCAAAAGGTCTTTGCGTATATGGACGATAAACATCCGAACCATAACTGAAGCCGTCCTTATCCAGCCCAAGCAGAAAATACGAGACAAAGAACTTGAAAAGCGATCTCTCGCCCTGCACTTTGTATTCGCCAAGTATTTCCATGACATTCGCCCCATAAGGATGTGCCAAACTGAAGCCCATGTTCCCGTAATTCTGCCCTGCAGTCAAATGCGCGTAGGTATATGGACGAAGGAAATTATACTCCAACCTGTAAAAGCTCTTCATGCCAAAACTGTTCAGTCTTCCCTTAATTCCAAATTGAGCTCCGAACTTGTTGGCCCACCATCCCGACCTTGCTCTGAGCTCTGTCAAACTGAATTCGTCGATCACCAATTGAGCGTACAAGGTGTGTCCTTTGTACTTCGCCGTCATACTCGCTCCCAGGAGTACGTTATCAGAGGACCCAAGTGCATATTCCTGAGGACGATAAAAGATCACCGGGTTCAGGTATTCGACCTCAAATCCTCGTTGCATTGCAGTGTCTTTTGGTTGAAATATTACCGTCTCAAACACCCCGAAATTCAACCATTTTGCAGCATTGAAACTGATGTGGTGGGTTGCTCCGAACTTGGATTCATAATTCTGCAGATCTCCCTCGTGCATGAACTGGTACATGGTCGTGTACTCAACTCTCCAGAAGCGTGCACTGAGTTTTGCAAAAGGATACGGTTTGCCGTGATCGCCCAGAAACATGGAACGATTTCCCTCCCCAACAAAATTATGGTCCAATCCCGCCTGAAAATTAAACACTGAATTAGGTGTGTAGGACACTCTTCCGATGATGTCAAAATAGGAATATGCTCCCATACTGTCCGCATTGGTGATCCATGAACGCGGTGCAAAAGTACTGTCGAGTTGACCGATACCACCAACAAGATTCAGTCGAACATACCAAGGTTTTTTAAAGGCACTTTCAAGCTGTAAGCCTCCTCCGCTGCGGAAACTCATTTCGCGGTTGTTCATTCCAACTACATCTAGAAGAGGATCGATACCGAACAACCTTCCTTTTTTAGAATTAAGTTTCACGAGCGGATCAAAATCCTGTACATTATACCAGCGTGACTGCGGCTGAAATGCAGTGTGATTCTCTTTCAACAGGGGTACAACGGAATCTGCCGGAAGCTCTTCGTAAAGCTGCTGCACACCATGTTGTCCAAAAACCAGAGGTGTACATAGGATCAATATGTAGGGTAAGATCCTCATCAGAAGTCGTTGTAATGATTGTTAATCCCCGTTCTGAAACCAAGCATAATTACAGTGTTCTGCTTCTTGTCTCCCCAGTTTTCTGTTCGATTGGTCAACGATCCGAATACCGATAAATTCATCTTTCTGTTCATCCGATAACCGATCTCAGCCTGCTGAATGGTAAGAGAACCGGATTGAAGATCTACTTCCCTGTATACCGGCAAAAGATCAATGGACGAATAATCCTTCAGTGTATAGAAGATCAGCGATAGATCCGCATAAAAACGTTTGATCTCATAATTACCTCGGATCAGGAACTCACTGAATGAATTTCCTTTCGGGTGGGCCATAGGCAAGTTAAAATTCACATAATTGAGTCGACGGTTCTCACTTCGATACATGCCGGAGCTGATCTGATTGTATTCCAACTGAACCATCAGATCCTTTAAATTGAACAAATTGGTTCCGCGGTAACCTAATTGCAAGGCATAGCGATCAAGGTCAAGATCAGTGAGGGCAAATTGTCCATACAGACGATGTGAGCGTTTCAAAAGAACTGACAAGTTCAATCCTGTCACACTTGAGATCTTGTCCTGGTCGATAAGCATTTCCGATAGAAAAGGCAATGGCTGAAAGAACATCGGATTAGTACGTGCGCCAGTTAGCGAATCTCCTTTGTACCAGATCGTGGACTCAAAAAGCGAAATAGCCATGTTGGCTGCCGGTATTTTATAGGTCAAATAATGCATCGCCATCCCTTTTTGCTCATAATTCGCTTCAACGGTTGTACTGACCGGCTTGCGCATCAGATTCAGCAAACGACTCCTCAAATAGGTGAATTCAAGGTTCTTAAGGATCTTGAAGTCCCCCCGCAAGAATGGTGTTCCTGCACTGTTGTCGGAGTACAGGACAGATCGATATCCATCTCCTACAAAATGAGGCGTATTCCCTGCGCTGATATATATGCGTTCATTCATGCGATAGACCATATTTCCTTGTGCATATGCGTAGTCGAAACCGTCGCCATCAAAAGGTTTAGTGCGCGCCGCGCCGGGAATCATGGCATTCTGCGGATTGTATTTTCCCGTTGCCTGATTCGGATATAATTCGCCTAAAGAGGTATAATAATTCGACTCATAATCGGCAAACCTTGCCTGATTCTCGTAGAATGAAGTCGAAAACGAAAAGTTCTTTAACAGATCTCCTTCTATCAATATCCCACGGGTGTTTTGATACAGCTTCCTTCCCAGTGTATCGCGTCTGTCCCTACCCATTCTAAGATCTGCCACAGGCGAGATCGTCAGAAAATAGTCTTTACCCTTTACTTCGATCAAGTGTTTCTTGAACAGGATCTCAGTAAGTTCATAATATTGCTTTGTGGAGTCGGCGAGTTTTTTGGTGAGATCATACTGCGATTCATATACAGGATAGAGTCCTGAAGTAATTACCTCATCATTTGCCGTGTGTGCGTAAAAGCGATCCCTGAAAAACGTATTCATGAGAACCGTGTTGTGTTGAGCCTGTAGGTCAGTGATCAACGCAAAAAATGCCAGCAATACTCCTATAATCCTCGCCATGCTCTGAATGCTTTAGTGGAGGCAATAAAATAGGGATTGCGCAAATTCTCCTTGTTATAGATCAAGGGATCACCTGTTTCAGCATGACAAACAGAACCTCCAAGTGCCTCAAGGATCGCCTGACCTGCAGCAATATCCCACTCCATCGTTGGAGCAAACCTTGGATAAGTATCCGCTTCGCCTTTTGCAAGGGCAAAGAATTTGAGCGCTGAACCCATTTTGATGAAGGACAGTTCCGATTCATCTGATCTCAATCCATTGAGGTATTCGAGTACAGGACCCGAATGGTGACTCCTGGAGCAAGTTACGGTGATCGGATCGTTGATGTTTACAGGCTCTTCCAGTTTGATCCATTGCTGTGCTGAGTCCAGTTGACCCATTTCAGCTATGAACACACCACTTTCTTTACCTCCGAAAATGATCTGATCGCGAACGGGCCATGCTATAATACCAAAAACGGGTTGCTGGTTTTCAATTAAGGCAATATTGACCGAGAATTCGCCATTTCTTTTTACGAATTCCTTGGTTCCATCCAATGGATCAACACACCAAAGACGGTCCCAATTCTTGCGCACGGAATATGCTTCAGCTATTCGTTCTTCACCGGTGACCGGAATTCCTGTTCGCTCAAGTCGTGCATGCAAATGCTCGGAAGACCTGAGATCCGCTTCCGTTACCGGCGAACCATCTTCTTTCGAAACAGGATCAAATTCCTTGGAATACACCTCCAGGATCAGCTGTGATGCCTCGGCAGCTGCCAACAACGCTTGATGATATTCCGGGAGTAGTGAATGCAAGATAAAAGTGTTGCTCAAATATACGAATAGCGATCTTATTCCAACAAAAAAGGCTGCCCATTGGACAGCCTTCTCTTGAAAACATTATTTAATGTCGTACGATTAGTTTTCGACTGATCGGCTTAGCATTGGATGAATCGATCGTGATGAAATACACACCGTTTCTGAAGTCAGAAAGATCGATCTTCTTGGTTCCGCTGATGTTCTCACGGAGAACGACATTCCCAAGAACGTCAACAACCTTTAAAGTGGCATTGTCAAGGTTGGCAACATTAATGTTAACGAAGTCGTTTGCCGGGTTTGGAGAGACCGAAAGTACCGGTTCTTCTTTAACCGGCTTAACTGATGCCGTAAAGTTTACCACTACATCTACAGAGTCTTCATTCAGAATTCCGTCGGTTGTAATGTAATAACGATAATGTGCTATTCCGCTCACGAAGTCATCCGGATTGATCTGAGGCTTAAGCTTTCCGCACTCACCGTCCGGAATATCAAAAAGTACTGTAACGTTTGCTGGTGATGTCCAGTTGTCTCCGCCCATCTGGTCAGAAGCATAACAAGTCCCTCCGAATGGGTCTGTACAATGTCCCCAACACAATCCGTCTTCCCAACCAATTGGAACATCCATTCTCAAACGAGTGATCCTCCAAGTAGCTGTGTTGCCTGTATTGTTGTGTATTTCAAGGTTAACATCAAAAACATTGAAATCCGGCGCTGTAACATTCACTGTTCCTCCGGCTACGTTCGTAGACTGGCCTGACTCATAGATCTCAATTCCGCTCTGAGCCTTCACCCCAAGTGAGATCGCTGTTATCGCTAATAAGGAAAGTAGTGTTCTTTTCATAACTTTAATTGTTGATGAGAAACAAATATACTTAATTTTTGATCGGAAATCCAGTTTCGGACCACCCTAAGGAATTATCACCGAAAAAGGAATCATATCAAATCAGAGGCAAATTGGCACAAATCGTACCAAAAAAAGCAACAATAGGATCTGGATCACCTGTCTTAAATCGATTTAGGATTTCAAGAATTATTTGCAATGTTTTATTCATCTCTCGCTCATTTTGCGCTACATTTGGATTCGGCAAGGTTTTTGAACCAACCGTGCGACTATAAAAACGAAAACTCATGAAAAGATTTACATTACTGACACTTGCTCTGGCAATTGTAACTTTTTCCTTCGGACAGGAAGAAACTGTTTCTAATGAAAAGAAAGTGGCTTCGGTACAATTGAAGGACCTTGATGGAAAGACGATCAACACTGCAACGCTTGCTGCCGAAGCCGGTGGTCCGGTGGTGATCAGTTTCTGGGCAACCTGGTGTGCGCCGTGTAAAAAGGAATTGAATGCGATCCATGATCTTTACACGGACTGGCAGGAAGAAACAGGTGTTACGCTCGTTGCCGTTTCTATCGACGATGAAAAAACAAAGAACTCTGTTCCGGTTTATGTGAACGGAAGAGCATGGGAATACATCGTTCTGCTTGATCCAAATGGAGATTTCAAAAGAGCGATGGGGGTGAACAATGTTCCTCATACATTCCTGATCGACAAGGATGGCAATATCGTATATTCTCACAATAACTATGCTCCGGGTGATGAGGAGAAACTTTACAAGGAGATCCTAAAACTTTCTGAGCAGAAATAAACTCTCTTTACTTCATGCGCAAACTGACTTTACCTGCGCTGTTTGTTCTCATATCCCTGGCAGGATTTGGGCAATCGAACACTGCAAACATTACAGGAAATGTTGAAAGTATCTTTCAATACCTGAACGAAGACACACTTATTGGAGCTGATCAGCCGCCTTCCAAAGGATTGATCAATTCCTACATGAATGTTTTCTACACACAAGGAAATTTCAAAGCCGGTTTGCGCTTTGAGTCCTATCTGCCTCGTATTCAGGGCTACCCTGCCCGTTTCGATGGAACAGGACTGGGTATGCGTTATGTAGGTTACGCCAATGACTTCATCGACATTACATTAGGTTCTTTCTACGAGCAGTTTGGTTCCGGACTTGCTTTGAGGGCCTACGAAGACAGAGCTCTTGGTTACGATAACCTCTTGGATGGAGCACGTTTGATCGTTCGCCCTTACAAAGGGGTGGTTTTCAAAGGTGTTTACGGTTATCAGCGCTTGTCTTTCCAGCAAGGAAGGATCGTTCATGCTGATGGTATCGTGCGTGGTTTCGACGGTGAGATCCACCTCAATGAAACGTTTAAAGATCTGGCTGAAAAGAAACTGGACATTGTTCTTGGAGGTTCTTTCGTAAGCAAATACCAGGTCGATAACAACGAAGATTTTATCATTCCTGAAAACGTTGGTGCCTACGGTGGTCGAGCTAAGCTTCGCTACGGAAAATTTGCCTTTGATGCAGAATATGTTTTGAAGGAGCAGGACCCATCGAATGATAATGGGTACATCTATAATTACGGCCACGCGGCATTGTTCAACTTCAGCTACACGAAAAAAGGTCTCGGTGTTCAATTCTCCGGAAAATCCGTTGACAATATGAGTTTCCGATCCGATCGAACAAAGGATCTACAGGATGTTTTCATCAACTACTTGCCGGCGATGAACAAAACACACACCTACAATCTTGTTGCAACGCTTTACCCTTATGCAACACAACCGATGGGTGAGATCGCATACCAGACTGAGGTCTTGTACACCATTCCGAAAGGAACTAAGTTGGGCGGGAAATACGGCACTGCCATCAACGGAAACATTTCTGCCGCATTCAGACCAAACCAGAGAATGGACGGTATCGATCTAACCGATTCATCCCGTGTGATCTATAAAACCACTCCCTTCGATAACAGCGATTCATTGTACTGGTTAGATGTAAATTTCAATATCACTAAGAAGATCAACAAGCAGCTCAGCTTTATTGCGAGCTATTTTCACATTCAGCTGAACAACGATGTAGCGAAGATCTCGAACGATGCGAAAGGGATCATAAAGTCACACATCGCTGTACTTGAGTTGGCTTACAAGATCAATTCGAAGCACTCCGTGCGAACTGAATTACAAGCTCTTTTCCTGGAGAAGGACAAGAACGGGGATATAATGGACAAGGGAGACTGGGCGACCTTACTAGTTGAATATAACATTTCGCCGAGTTGGTTCTTCTCTTTCATGTTACAGAACAATTACGGGAATCCCAATGACTTCGCATCAACTTGGGACAGAATTAAATCGATCAATTACCCTATCGTTACCTGTGGATATATTCGTGAATCTACTCGTTTTATGGTATCTTACGGTCGTCAACGAGCGGGATTGTTCTGTGTCGGTGGGGTTTGCCGCTTCGTACCGGCGAACAATGGTCTCACTTTAAGTTTCACTCACAGCTTTTAAGCATCTATTATGAAAAGATTTTTAATTCTGGGAATTGCAGCCGTGCTTGGAACAGTTTCCTGCACTAAAAAGATCGACAATCCTTACCCGGTGGTTCAAAGTATCGAATTGGATACCACACTTTATCCGGGTCCATGGAGCGATTATGTTGCAAATGAATGGCCAACTTTCGATCCGAACACCAACACAAATCGAAACGTATTGATCGAAGATTTCACGGGTCACAAATGTGTATTCTGCCCTGCTGCTGCGGATCTGGCGCATGCATTGCATGAAGCAAATCCAACTCGTGTCTTTACGGCTTCTATACACTCAGGACCGACGGGAATTGGTGACTTCCAGTCTGTTTCCTTGCCGGATTATCCCGTAGATTTCACTAACCCTCAGGGACTTGAGATCGGAATCTACTTCGGCACCAACGACGGTGGTTTCCCCGGAAATCCAAGAGGTCCGATCAACCGTATTACTTCAAGCGGTGTGATCTTTCAGTCACCTGCGAGCTGGACAAGTTTGACCAATGCACAACTTTCTGGAAATGATCTTAAAGTAAATATTCAGTCTAAATTGAATTACTACCCTTCAACGAAAGGAGCATTTCTTCATGCAGAAGTTGAAAAACTGGATGCGTCGCTGGCTGATCTTGGACTGGTAGTCTACCTCATCGAAGATTCCTTGGTGGGTGACCAGAAAATGGCAGATAATTCGCACAATGAGAACTACATCCATCGCGACATCATGCGCAACTGTATTGACGGAAAAGCTTTCGGTCGAACTTTGAAAGCCACCGACTTCGTCAACAATAAGATCTATGCAGATTACAGCTTTGTTGTTCCAAATCAGCTGGACGGTGTTCACAATCCTGAAAACATGCATCTTTTACTTTTTGTCTACGACAAGTTGACGCAGGAGATCTATCAGGTCGTCAAACAGAAGATCATTTACTAAGCACTATATTGTAATGGATGAAGGCTGTTTATTAGTTAAACAGCCTTTTTTAATTATCGTCTTTTTGACCAGTAATTCAGTCCATTTTATCTCCTTTCAATCTATTTGAAGTGCCGTTGGATCAACCTGATTTGGATTTTTTAACACTTTTCAAATAAGAAATCTCGATCTCTTTCGTTAAATTGGGGTACTAAAAACTGTTATTATGCTTGAACTGACGAAGAAGATCCTCACGAAAGTGAGTTTTGATGCGCAGCTTTTCCAAAAGGAATTGAATAAAGCGCTAAAATGGATCACCGACGCTGAGGAGGTTCAAAAATTTCAGGAATGGTGTATCAAGGAATTCGGGAATAAATACCCGATAATTATTAAAAAAGCATTTGCAGGAGCAAGTGTGAAGTAAAGAAAAAAGGGGGCCTTCGCCCCCTTTTCACATATTATTACGTTCATAACGCCTTATTCAAATTCGATCATAACAGAGCCTTTCTCAACTACCTGATCCTTCTGGATATGGATCGCCTTTACGATTCCCACACCCTCAGCTTTCAATACATTCTCCATTTTCATTGCTTCAAGTGACAACACTTCATCACCCGGTTGAAGTTCCTGACCTATGGCCACAGCAATATTGACAATTCGTCCAGGCATTGGTGCCTGCATCTCCTTTAAACGACGAACCTTGGGCTTATCCAATCCCATCGCAGCGATCAGGTCATCCAATTCACCCTTTTTGCGAACATGGAATTCGCGGTGATTGATCTTGAGACGCAATTCATTCGATTCCGTACCGTCTTCCATAAGTTCACCGTTAAAGGTCTTCCCGTTGTAGATCAGCTTAAAAAACCTATGATCTTCCCACTGTATTACCGCACCGTCTGTTCCGATCACTTCCTTACCGTCAAAATTCCAGCTTCTGTTTGCCATTTATCCGTTGTTTAATGCAAAAATAGCAGAAACAATTTCCCTTGCTGTAATTTTTTACCGGCATACGGAATATTTCATCAGATTTGTATTCTCATTGAGTCAGATATGAAAAGAATACTTTTTGCAGCAATTATCCTCATCGGAACATCTTGCGCAACGAATAAAGGTCAGTCCGGAAAGGAAACCGTTTCTGGAAGCATTTCGGAAAATACTGCAACAGTCGATACTTTGTCTACACCAAAGCAACGTCCTGTATACCACGCTTCGGAAACCATTCTTACCGATCTCATCCACACCAAGCTGGAGGTCGATTTCGACTGGCAACGATCCTACATGAATGGAGTGGCAACGATCACAGCGAAACCTCATTTTTATCCATCAGACAGTCTCATCCTCGATGCGAAAGGTATGGAGATCAAGTCGGTGAAGATCGGTGTAGAAGATCTGAAATATGTATATGACGGAGCATTCCTAAAGATCAAACTCGATAAAACCTATACCCGAAAGGACCGTTATACAGTGGTGATCGGATACGTTGCCAAGCCGGATGAACGCGAAACAGGAGGCAGCGCAGCTATCACTTCGGATAAAGGACTTTATTTCATAAATCCTAAAGGAGACGACCCGACAAAAATGCCACAGATATGGACGCAAGGTGAAACAGAAGCCAGTTCAGTTTGGTTTCCTACGATCGACAGTCCGAACGCTAAAACAACACAGGAGATCTTCATCACCGTCGATGATAAATATGCTACTCTTTCCAACGGAAAACTGATCTCCTCCAAAAAGAACAGCAACGGAACACGCACAGATCACTGGAAGCAGGAATTGCCACACGCGCCTTACCTCTTCATGATGGGTATTGGTGAGTTCAAAGTGATCAAAGATCAATACACTCGTCCCGACGGAACGAAAATGGAAGTGAACTACTATGTTGAACCGGAATGGGAACCGTATGCGCGTTCGATCTTCGGAGAAACGCCAAAAATGATCGAATACTTCTCAAAACTGCTGGGCTACGAATATCCATGGGACAAGTACCACCAGATCGTCGTTAGGGATTACGTCTCCGGAGCGATGGAAAACACCGGTGCGGTCATTTTTGGTGATTACGCCTACAAGACCGATCGTGAATTACTGGACGCAAACGATCAGTCGACCATCGCACACGAATTGTTCCACCACTGGTTCGGTGACCTTGTTACCTGTGAATCCTGGTCTAATTTGCCCTTGAATGAGTCTTTCGCCAACTATTCGCAGTACCTGTGGGATGAGTTCCGCTATGGGCTGGATGAAGCGGACTATCAGGCAGATGTTGAGGCTGAAGGTTATTTTCAGTCGGCTCAAATGTCGGGCTACCACGATCTGATCTGGTTCGATTACATGGATAAGGAGCAGATGTTCGACGGTCATTCCTACAATAAAGGAGGGCGAATTCTGCACATGCTTCGAAATTATCTGGGCGATGAAGCCTTTTTTGCAGGAATCAAGAACTATTTGCAAACCAATGCCTTCAAACCGGCTGAGTTCCATCAACTGAGACTGGCATTTGAAGAAGTGTGTGGAGAAGACCTCAACTGGTTCTTCGACCAGTGGTTCCTTGGTTCAGGACACCCGATCCTTGACGTTTCACAAAAGATCAATTCAGACAGAAGTACCGTTTCACTGACCATCAAACAAAAGCAGAACCTTGAACTTTCGCCGATCTATAAGTTGCCTCTTGAAGTTGCTGTGTTCGATTCCAACGGAAAGCATTTGCATAAAGTGGTAGTTGACCAGTTGGATCAGACGATTGAATTACCCTATACCGGAATTCTGAAATGTGTGTTGTTCGATCATCAGCAACTGGTACTGGCGAAAGTGCGTGAAGAAAAACCACAGGAGCAATACATCTTTCAATATTACAATGGCACACGCTGGAAAGCCAGAAGGGATGGTTTGCTCAACGGGACCAAAGGGAAAACTCCACAGGTACAGCAACTCATTCTGGATGCCTTGAACGATCGATTCTGGGACATTCGCATCACAGCGATCGACAAAGCAGTGAAACTCGATGGTGACAATAAACAAAAAGGAATAGCGGTCATTAAAGGAATAGCGGAGAATGATCCTGTTTCTCAAGTGCGTTCAGCAGCTTTGAATTTCCTAAGTTCAAACGCAGAGATCACTGACTTTAAACCGGTATTGATCAACCGCATCTCTAACGATCAATCTTACCTGGTGGTAACCGGTGCTTTGAGAAACCTGGCGAAGTCAGATCCTGACAAAGCACTGGAACTGGCTTTACCGTTGGAAAAAGAACGTTCATCTAAGATGCTGTCAGGAATTGCACAAGTCTATGGTGCTCATGCGAATGCAGACCGATATGGATTCTTCGAGACCATCCTTAAAGGAAATGTTCTTCAAGGATTTGATCAGCTGAGCGCAATGAACTCACTTACCTATTTTGTTGTTCGCCAGGAACCGGAATTACTTGAATCTTCCCTTTCACTGTATGAACATCTGAAAGCGAACGGCGGATTCTATACGCAAATGTTCATTGCACAGAATTTCAGTTTTCTGATCACTTCATGCGACAATAAGATCGCTGAACTCGATGCGCAGATCGAAGCCTTCGAAAAGAACAAGGAGGCTGCTTACGCAGATCAGGCCCGAAAAACCAAGAAAAAATACCAGAGCGTGATTGAAAAACTTACCGCGCTCTCTGCAGAACAATAACTCATTATAAACGTTCATATTTGAAGGTCTCCCTGTGGAGACCTTTTTTATTTTTTAGAAATTTTTTGACGAAATTGTTGTCAGAATAAAAAATTTCAATTTATATTTGATTAGTTATTCGTCATTCAATTGTTTATTTATTCATCATGACACATTTAAAGAAAGGAGACAAAGCACCTGATTTTTCAGGAACAGATCAGGAAAACAAGACTGTTGCATTAAGCGATTTCGGCGGAAAAAAAATTGCGATCTATTTTTACCCAAAAGACAGCACCCCGGGTTGCACCGTTCAGGCATGTAACCTTAGAGATAACTATTCGGAGCTCTTAGAGAAGGGAATTCAGGTGATCGGTGTCAGTGCTGATTCGGTGAACTCACACAAGAATTTCGCTCAGAAACAAAATTTACCCTTCCCTCTGATCGCCGATACGGAGAAAACGATCATTCAAGCGTTCGGAGTTTGGGGACCAAAGAAATTTATGGGCAAGACCTATGATGGTATTCACCGAACCACTTTCCTTATTGGAGAGGACCGTACCATTCTTGGCGTGATCGAAAAACCGAACACAAAAGATCACACTAAAGAAATTTTAGATCTTTTATCATAATTTTTAGAAGAACGTAAATAGATTACGATCTACTGGACAAATCTTTGCCTAGAAATTAAAATTAACCACGTCGCAGGATAGTGACAAAAAACAAATACGATATGTCAGCAAAAGAAGTAAATGCAGAAAAACTAAAAGCGCTTCAGTTAACGATGGAGAAGCTTGACAAAACATTCGGAAAAGGATCCGTTATGAAATTGGGTGATTCACCTGTTGAGAAAGTGGAAGTGATCCCAACCGGATCTATCTCGCTCGATCTTGCTTTAGGTGTGAACGGTTACCCTAAAGGTCGCGTAGTGGAGATATATGGACCTGAATCCTCTGGTAAAACCACTTTAGCGATCCATGCAATCGCTGAAGTTCAAAAGCAAGGAGGAATAGCTGCTTTTATTGATGCAGAACATGCTTTCGATCAATTCTATGCTCAGAAACTGGGCGTGGATGTAAATAACCTGATCATTTCTCAGCCGGATAACGGTGAGCAGGCACTTGAGATCGCCGACAATTTGATCCGTTCAGGTGCAATCGACCTTATCGTTATCGACTCGGTTGCGGCACTTACACCAAAGGCAGAGATCGAAGGTGAAATGAGTGATTCTCAGATGGGTCTTCAGGCGCGATTGATGTCGAAAGCACTGCGTAAGTTAACCGGTTCGATCAACAAAGCAGGATGTTGCTGCATTTTCATCAACCAGTTGCGTGATAAGATCGGTGTGATGTTCGGTAACCCTGAAACAACTACCGGTGGAAATGCCTTGAAATTCTATTCATCCATTCGAATTGATATCCGCAAATCCAGTCAGATCAAAGAAGGAGAAGATGTACTGGGTAACCGCGTGAAAGTTAAAGTCGTTAAAAATAAAGTCGCTCCTCCGTTCAGAAAAGCAGAATTCGATATCATGTACGGGGAAGGGATCTCCAAAGTGGGTGAGATCATTGACCTCGGTGTAGACTTGAATGTCCTCAAGAAAAGCGGTTCGTGGTTCTCCTACGGAGAAACACGTCTTGGACAGGGTAGAGATTCTGTAAAACAAATCATTCATGACAATCCTGAACTCATGGAAGAACTGGAGGAGAAGATCAAAGAAATTCTTGGAGCACAGGCGGCGGGCACGCCCCTACTGCAAGAATAACTGCATATCGTAAAAAGGACGGCGCATCTAACAGGTGCGCCGTTTTTGTTATTGGAAAAAGAAAAATGATTTCCTTTATCGCATGATTAACATCTGTTTCATTATTCACGGTAAACTGAAAAATCGGACTACCTATTCGGACTATATCGAAGTATGCAGAAGTCATAAACAACTCACTACACGCATCCTTTACACAGCTCAACAAGGAGATGCACGGGAATTCGCACAAAAGGAATCTGAGAAAGGAACGGAAATATTAATTGCAATCGGGGGAGACGGCACCGTGAACGAAGTCCTCAACGGTATAATGTCCTCAACGAACAATAACACCATTCTTGGAGTACTCCCGGGCGGCACAGGAAATGATTTCGTTAGATCCATACCCCGGTTCAATGGTCATGACCAATTCATCTATTCCATTTTAGAACGAAAGATAGCCTTAACAGATGTAGGAGTATTAAAACACACCGAGAACCACTATTTCCTGAACATCGCCGATATCGGATTCGGTGGCAAAGCAGTTGAAGTTCTCAATCGTCAACGGAAATTGTTTGGCGGACCATTGTCTTATCCCCTGGCTATACTTCGAACATTCTTTGGATTCAAAAAGCCTTTTCTCAAGATCTCCGGATCAGGTATCGAACATCAGGGTGAAACTTTTATGGCTGCCTTCTGCAACGGTCATTCCTTCGGTAACGGATTGTGCATTCATCCGGGAGCAGACCCACAAGACGGACAGTTGAACCTCACCCTGCTTGGTAAAGTCAGTATATGGGAATACCTAAGATATCTTGGAGACCTTAAAAAAGCCAAAAGGATAGATCATCCGGGTATCCATTATTTCACTGGTAATAAATTTGAAGTACAACTCGAAAAGGGAGCAGCCTCAACGGAAGCAGACGGTGAACTGATCGCAACAGATGGTTTCACTGTTTCGCTGCTTCCATCCTGCCTGAAATTACTTACACCTTAGACTTTAAGAATCCCTTTACGGATCAATAGGTCTGCGATCTGAACAGCATTGGTCGCTGCACCCTTACGCAGGTTATCTGCAACTATCCACATGTTCAACGTATTATCCTGTGATTCATCACGTCTGATTCTCCCCACAAACACATCATCCTTTCCTTCAGCATATTTCGGCATCGGGTAAGTGTTTGTCGTAGGATCATCTTTTAGCGTGATGCCGTCTTGTTCATGCAACAACCTGCGTACTTCTGAAAGATCAAAGTCGCGTTCGAATTCAATATTCACGGCTTCAGAGTGTCCACCAACAACAGGTACACGTACAGCAGTAGCCGTAACTTTTATGGATGGATCAAGGATCTTTTTCGTTTCATTCGTCAACTTCATTTCCTCCTTGGTATATCCATTATCTGTAAACACATCGCATTGTGGAATACAATTCTTATCGATCGGATAATGATACGCCATTTCGCCTGAAACACCATTGCGCTCATTCTCCATTTGCTCAACAGCTTTCACTCCGGTTCCGGTGATCGACTGATAAGTGGAAACAACCACTCGCTTTATTCCATATGCCTTGTGCAAAGGCGAAAGCGCCAATAACAGTTGAATTGTACTGCAATTCGGGTTAGCGATGATCTTGTCCTCCGCTGTCAACAGGTCACCATTGATCTCAGGTACGATCAATTTTTTTGTCGGGTCCATTCTCCACGCCGAAGAATTATCGATCACTACTGTTCCCCCCTCAGCAAAACGAGGAGCCCAGTCCAAAGACGTTTGACCTCCGGCAGAAAAAATTGCCACATCAGGTCGCATTGCAACAGCCGTTTCCAGACCAACAACAGGGAATTCAAGAGCTCCAAACTGTATCATCTTTCCGATGGATTTTTCCGAAGCCACCGGAATAAGCTCCGTTACCGGAAAATTTCGCTCTCTCAACACCTGTAACATCACGTTACCGACCATTCCTGTTGCACCAACAACTGCTACTTTCATCTTCATTATTTTTGACGGGCCAAAAATAGTATATTTGGTAGCAAAGAACTGATCAGAATGAAATACTTTTTACTGCTTGTTACGTTCTTCACAACTTCACTCGGAATTGCGCAGTTCACCGACAGTTTCGACGATGGGAACTTTAACGCTTCACCGATGTGGACCGGCGACGACAGTGTATTTCTGGTTGTTGACGTTTCAGGAGATTTTCAATTAAGATCGAACAAAACGCTTCCAAGCAGTTCCTTCTATCTCTCGTCACCTTCCACCCAGAGTACAAATTGTCAGTGGGAATGGTTCACTCAACTGCAATTCAATACATCCAGCGCCAATTATGTAGATGTTTACCTCATTGCTGATCAGTCCAATTTATTGAGCCCCACCTTGAATGGGTATTTTGTGCGAATCGGTGGAACAGATGATGAAGTATCCTTGTTCAAGCGCGAATCCGGAACAGCGACAAAGATCATTGACGGTTTGAACGGAGTGACGAACACTAGCAACAACACATTGAAGATCAAAGTTACACGCACTAGCGGCGGAGAATGGAAACTGGATCGGGACATCACAGGAAGTGGCTCCACTTATTTTACGGAAGGAATTTTAACCGATGTTTCTGTGGCCGGGAATGGATTTGCAGGGATCTCGATCACACAGTCTACAGCGAGCTTTTTTCAGAAACACTTTTTCGACGATTTTTACCTTGGACCGATCATCATGGATCTTACACCGCCAGTTCTGTTATCTGCTTCAGCCATATCACCCACTCAGATCGATGTGTTGTTCAATGAAGCTTTAAATGAGGTGATCGCTGAAACAACTTCTAACTACGACATTCAGCCTTTCCAATCGGCAGCAACGGCAACACTGGATGCTGTCAATCCCGCATTGGTTCATATCACCACTCCTTTCCCACTTCAAAACGGAAATACCTACACGCTCTTTGCCTTCAATATTGAAGATCTTTACGGGAATTCCGTAGCATCTCAAACTACTCAGTTCAGTTACCTTGTCGCAGAAACACCGGAACCAGGAGATGTGATCATCACGGAATTCATGGCCGACCCGAGTCCAAGGATCGGATTACCTGAAGGGGAATTTGTTGAGATCTACAACAAAAGCGGCAAGTATTTCAATCTCAACGGATGGAAACTGGGTGATGCTTCCTCAGAAGGAACGATTCAAGCCGGTTGGTTAGCTCCCGGAGAATACAAAGTACTTTGCCCAAGTTCATACATTGACTCCTTCCCTAATTCTGTAGGAGTTACCAGTTTTCCAAGTTTGAACAATTCTTCAGACGACATTTTAGTGATATCAGATGGGATTATGTTAGACAAGGTCAGTTTTACCGATGACTGGTACCAGGATCCCATAAAAAAACAAGGAGGCTACACCTTGGAACTCATCAATCCGAATGATGCCTGTTCAGGCAGCGACAACTGGATCGCCAGCAATTCACCTACAGGCGGAACACCGGGACTGATCAATTCTGTTTTTGACATTACACCGGATACACAAGCTCCTGAACTAACAGAATTGATCGCGTTGGCACCAAACTATCTGGAGATCTATTTCAACGAAGGAATGGATTCCACTTCCTTGGCGAATGCGACCTTTATTATTGACCCTGTGCTCAATCTGAGTGGGAAGTATGTTTTTGGGGCTTACCCTAACATGCTGACACTTCAGTTTAGCGAAAATATCACTCCAAGTCAGGTGTACCAGATTCAAATTCAGGGAGTGAGCGATTGCTGGGGCAATTCTGCAAATCTTGGTGGGAACTTCATTTTACCGGAACTTCCCGCTGCTGGAGATATTGTGATCAACGAGATCTTATTTGATCCCAAAACCGGTGGTTCAGACTGGATCGAGCTATACAACACATCCAACAAGGTGCTGAATCTCAAGGATTGGCAAACAGCCAATATTGCCGGAGACTCGATCGCCAATCGAAAGACGATCCCCGGAAATTTCCTGCTTCAACCGGGTGCCTATGCTGTTTTAGGGAAGGATTCCCTGTTCGTGAAGCAAAACTATCCTTTCGCAGTGAGCGGAACCTTTGTCCAGACGGATCTTCCTTCCTACAACAATGACTCAGGAACAGTGATCATCTTGTACAACAATACCGTTCTGGATCGGGTATCTTATGTTGACGACTGGCACTTCAGGTTACTTGATGTTACGGATGGGGTATCATTGGAACGAATTGATACAGAAGGACCATCAAGTGATGGAAACAACTGGCATTCCGCTGCTGAGGCCGTTGGGTTTGCCACACCCGGAATGAAGAACTCACAGTATCATCCTGCACTGGAAAATGGAGATTTCAACTTCACCAGCAACGTGTTCTCACCGGATAACGACGGATACCAGGATATACTTCAGATCAACTATGAAATGGCAGAGCCGGGAATGTTGGGAACACTGACTATTTATGACGACCGTGGAAGAAAGGTAACAGAACTTTTCAAGAACGAATTATTGGGTATTGAAGGGACTTTCAAATGGGACGGTGTAAGCGATAACAATGTGAAAGCCAGTATAGGAACTTATGTTGCTGTTTTTGAAGCTTATGGCCTGAATGGCGGACTGATCTTCACTAAGCGGAAAGCTTTTACCGTCGCAGGAAAGCTCTGATTCATTAACTTTGTACTAAACTTTAACGATATGAGAAAGGTATTTTTAGTACTGGCAGCATTGATCTGTACCATCACATTTTCAATTTCACAAGTAAATCCCAATGCCATCGGAATCAGAGGTGGAGGTGGTTTTGGTGGCAACGGAGTCGAAATTTCATATCAAAAAGGTTTTGGGTCTGCCAATCGTCTTGAGCTTGATTTTGGTTATCGAAGCCGACGATATGTTTCCGGACCTGGAAAGAACTGGTACTACAATCACTTATCGGTAAGCGGAATTTACCATTGGGTCTGGAATTTGACCGAAGGACTTAACTGGTACATAGGACCTGGTGCTCAGCTGGGATTCTACGATGACTATTACGACCAGAATTCAGGTTTAGGAATTGCCATAGGAGGTCAGATCGGTATTGAGTATGATTTCAACCAGCACGGAGTTCCTATTCTCTTGAGTTTGGATGGACGTCCTATGTGGGACCTACTGGGCTACTATACCGGATTCGGTGGTGGTGCAGCCTTTTCGGTGCGCTACACTTTCTGATCCCATAAAATTTCCTGGATCACGCGAACCGAGAGATAAGAAAGTTCAGTTCTTATTTGAATGTGTTTGCCGTGAATGTCTTACTTTTGATCAAGCGTAATACCAATTCCAATGCTTGCACCGGGTTCTAAAGGCTGGATCAAAAAGTACTTCGATCTGATCGACAAAGGAGAGATCGTGCTGCGTAGCGACCTGCCGGTGAAGATCGAAAAAGATGAATTCATTCACGCTGCTCTGGGAAGGACCGGTATTCAGTTTGGATTCCCAACAAGACTGATCTTTGGTAAAAACCTGGATGACAGCAAATGGACAACCGAAGAGAAACTGAAAGTTTTACTCTTCGAAGCACACCTGTTCATCTACAAGTTATCACTTGAAGAAAGAGCATTTGTCAAGGAGGATTTCATTCGCTCACTGGTTGAATTTTACGGTCAGTACAATTCCAACACCATTACGCGCTTGTTTTCGCTTTTCATCAAAGAAACCCAAGAAGAAAAGATCGAGTACATTCTGACCAAGCGAGTTGATATCAAGGTGAATTATCTTGAAAACACCTTTTGGGTAAACTATCTGAACAACGTCTTCATCTACCTGGATGTCCTGCTTTACAGCGATTTTCTACAGAATCAGAAGAAAAGCACCTTCTTCAATTACGATGAACTGGCGATGAACGCTTTAACGGCGATCACTTTAGCTACTTATTCGGACGGTCAGATCGAAAAAAGGGAAAAAGCCATGTTCGCGGTTTTTCTGGCTTCGGCAAACCTTTCTGACTTGCAGCGTGAAATTGCGGAAGAACGCTTCGAAAAAGGGGCCGATTTCAGCGATTTTACCGATCGCGTGAAGATCAACTGGTTGTTCAGGAGATTCCTTTTGGATCTTTCATCTTTTGTGATCTTCTCTAATCACGAAGCAGTGCCGGAAGAACGTGCCTACCTGGAAAAATTAACGACACATCTCGGTTTCAGTGATCTTGAACTTAACGAGGCTTTGGCTTTGACCGAACAGTTCATCATCAACAATCAGGAAACGGTTCCTTTTCTTAAATCCAGTTCTTCGATCGAGAAGGTGTATGGAAGTCTGTCGAAACGTTGGATCAAGATCCTTGGTCGAAATAAAGATAAGCTCGTAACGGAGATCCAACAAAGTCGCGAGTTGGTTGCGCTCATTCGCAAATCCACCACTACCGAATTGACCAAAGAGGAGAAAGAAGCCGTAAAATCTCAATTCCTCGACATCGTTAAATCAATGCCTTCTCTGGCCATTTTCATGTTGCCCGGAGGAACAGTTTTGTTACCCGTTATCCTGAAGATCATCCCGGATCTGATGCCTTCAGCGTTCAGGGATAACGAAATCGAAAAATAATTCCACTTCTATCTTATTGATTTTTAGGTGTATAAAAATATATACCTAATTTTCTTATGTATTTATTTGGATATACATAATATTCTTATGTATATTTGTCCTATGTATTCATCAGAGCTATTAAAAGGAACACTTAAAACAATCGTGCTGAACCTCTTGAAAGAAAAGGGGAAAATGTACGGCTATGAGATCACCCAGAACGTCAAGGAACGGACGAAGGGGAAAATTCAAATTACGGAAGGTGCTTTGTACCCCACATTGCATGCATTGGAAAAGAATGGAGAAGTGAGAACGGAGACCGAATATATCGGAAAACGGGTTCGCAAATACTACATTCTTACCGATCAAGGTACAGCTGCAGCGGCACAAAAAGTAAACGAGTTTTCAGATTTCGTTGAAACGATGAAATTCTTACTCAACCTGGAACCTTCTGTAGGCAATGCATAAGTTTTCGGAGGCGGAACTGGATTTCATTTTAGATGATATCAAAGCAAATGGGATTGTTTTAGAGGATCTGCAAAACAATCTCCTGGATCACATTTGCTGTATCATTGAGGAAGAGAAACCTGACGAGGTTGACTTTCATGTGTTCTATCCCACTGTAATCTCCAGATTCTTCAAACATGAATTAAAAGAGATACAAGATGAAACAGAGAAATTACTCACTTTCAAAAATTATTATGCCATGAAAAGAACATTGAAAATATCAGGATTCACTTCTGTCGGGTTGTTGCTGTTAGCTTCCATTCTGAAAACCTTTCATCTGCCGGGTGCAAGTTTCGCTTATGTTTTAGGTGCTGTTTTCTTTAGTCTCCTCTTTTTGCCCCTGATGATCGTTTTTAATTTTAAAAACAATTCATCGAAAAGTGAAAAGTTGGTCAATTCCTTCGGATTTATACTTGGAATTGTCGCCTGTATGGGAGTCCTGTTTAAAATTATGCACTGGCCCTATGCAAACATTATGATGCGTGGAAGTACAACGCTGTTCATCTTTGGATTTATTCCGCTATTCTTTATGACAGGAAACAAAGATCCGGAACGCAGATTCAACAAAATGATGACAACAGTGCTCATGACAGCCTGCGCCGGAATGATCTACAGTTTATTCAACCTGGGATTCTCGCGTTCTGTTACGGACAGTTTGGTTGACATCCAGCAACACATTGAATCGCGTACAATTGAACTAAGGGAATCCAATCAAAATAATGTACTGGATTCTCTTACTTCCGAACAATTGGATTTACACAACAGAACTAAGGCCATCACGGAACAGATCGATCGCATCAAAGCGAATTTGATCAGTCAGGCAGACAATATTTCTCTTGAGCAAGCCAAGTCGACAAAATTCATTGACGTGGTTCAAAAATCCAACACGCAAGTAGCGACTCATCACTTTGTGAATGCCCAGGGTGAACTTTCAAAATCAGAATTGATCAAAGCTTTAGATGAATACAACTCCTTTCTCACGGAGAACTTCCCGAAGCAAAAGGAACTCTTGATCAAACATCAGAATTTCCAATTAGAGAACAGTGTTTTAGCCGTTTTTCTGCATGAATTGAATCAGTTACAGTACGAACTGAATCAAAACGAATACATGCTTCTTCAAAGCATAGATCGCTAATCATTCTAAACTCTAAGTTCTACACTCTCCACTAATTACTGATCACTCAACGCTCTCCTTGATCCACTTCACCATTTCCTCCAGCACCAGTGGAGAAAATGTCTCCTCCAGATCACCGTATTCCATAATTGTGCATTTGTTGCAATTTTGGAATAGGTGATTGAGGCCATCGATGATGATAGCTTTTGATCCGGCTTGTTTCGAAGCTGCCGAAAAATGTTGTTCGAATCCCAGTTTATTGGATTCCGCAGGAACTTGAATGTCTTCACCACCATTGATCGCCAGAATTGGAAGCTTGAGTTTATTCAGGTAAGTTGAAGCATTGTAACGAACGAACTGGCTCATCCAGTCGTTATTCGCGAATAGCATCATGCCCATTTTGAATTGGGCAAAACCATTTTCAGCTTTGTATTCGGCGGGAGCGGACGCATAAATAGTGTCCAACAGCGCGTTCAATTCATCAGTGCGGTTCTTCGGACTTGTGCGGATCAAGACATCACTGATGGAGGCATAAACTGATCGGTTCCAAAGTGCCATTTCTTCGGAAAGTCCGGATTTGAGCGGGATCAAATACTGCTGCTCGACCAAGACATCGCGACCGCTTGTTCCAACACTTGCCAGTTCGATAACGAATTTGATCTTCTTGTTCTTATTCGCAGCCATCAATGCGTGCATTCCACCTTCTGAGTGACCCGCTACACCGATAGGAACCGACTTGAATCGGGGATCCTTTGCAAAATGGTTGACGATGGCATCGACATCCGAAGCGAAATCTTCGAGTGAGGCCATCTGAAAAACGCCTGTACTCTTCCCTACTCCTCGGTCGTCAAATCGAACACAGGCGATCCCATTCTTCGCGAGGTGATCAGCGATAACCAGAAAGGGCTGATGTCCCATGATCTCGCAGTTGCGATCCTGTGCACCTGATCCGGAAGCCAGAATAACTAACGGAATTCGTTTTCCCGATGTATACTCTTTGGGAAGTGTTAAGTTCGCTCCCAGGGTGATCTTTCCATTGTTCACCAAATGATCTTCGCTGATGAAATCAAAGGGTTCCTGAGGTTGCTGTGGTCGCTTGATCTCGATCTTTTCCGGAAGGTCCCGGAAAAAGGAGACGTCCCAGTTCAGTCCTGATTGTACCATCTCACCGACAATCGAATCGCCATTAGAAAAATACTTTCCCTCGAAAGTGATCCCAAACGTCGCCCAGGTGAATGTCAATGAAGTATCTGAAACAGCAACGCGGTCCATTTTGTACGATTTCTTCTCCTCGGAATCAGGTAACGTAAGTTGGATCTCAGGCTTTACGGCTTTGCTTTTGATGTCGATCGTCATACGGCTGCTCTGACCGATCACAGCGAAGGAACAGTGGTATTGTCCGGAAGGTTGGGCGTATGTGTTTAATGGAGCAAGGAACAAAGAACAAAGAACAAGGACTAGTGCTTGGGAAATAGGATTGTTCTTTGGGAATCGGGGACGGATATTTTTAGTCATTCTGGATAAGTTGAAGGATGAGCTCGCAGTTTTTTCGGTTGTTGAAGTGTTGCTCCATAAAGTGGATGCGCTTGTCGTATTCTTCTTTGTTCAGGACTTTGTTCTTCAGTCCCAGAAAGTGCATCTTAAATTCTTTGGGACTGTTGGCTACTGCACAGAACTGCTCGAGTGATCTCGAACCGAGCATCTTATCGTTCAGTAAGATCTGACCCGGACTGTGCAAACACGCCAATAATTTCAGTTTAATTCCGGAAGAAACAGGAGAATACAAGACATGGATGTGTGCCTCTCGGATCAATTGGTCCATCGTTTTGTCTGATGGATTGGGGATCAGTTTGACACGCGCCTTTTCGCACATTGCTTTCAATTTCTTTCCAGGATTCTTTCCTGCGATGACCATTTCAAAATGCTGATCGAGCACAGAGTCGAGGGTATCTATGATCCAGCGTGCACCTTTGTCGTTTTCGGGAACGGAGAGATTCCCGTGAAAGAGGGCATAGCGACCCACTGTTCCGAAAGATCCCTGAATTTCAGGAATGGAGGCGGGCAAAACGTGAGTGTTCGCATTGAATTGCTTGAGTGCCTTCGCATCAGATTCTTTGATCGCCAGGACATGTTTTGCTTTGGATAGAATATTCTGGTAACGCTTCAGTTTCCAGGCTTCCATTCTAAAGAACTGTTTCCTGAACCAACCGGCATTCTTTTTCAGTCCTTTGTAGTATTCGTGCTCCAGATTGTGCATGCGAACAAAGGTCAATCGATCCTTCAATCTATCATCCTCCAGAGAAGCAGTGGTATGTATTCCTTCAAAAAGGATCGGTGCGTCGTCTTTGAGCAGGTTTTTCAGCAATAAGCTGTTCTTTCGTGACTGAACGATAAACGGTCGAAAAGACAAATTTTGAATGATGCCACGTCTCCGTGGATAATAGATGACCCTTCCGAATTTCTCTAGTTCAGCTTGTTTCCCGCGACCGTATTCAAAAACGTGGATCGTCAGCTCCAAACCCAATTCATGCAATGCCTTGATCCGGTAGAACATGTCGATCGCGCCACCGTAATCGGCGGGAAAGGGAACATCCAGGGCGACAATATGCAATTTCTTAGTTTCCAATTTTCGGATAGATCGTTTTTAAAACTTCACATTCACCTTCCCAGCTTTCCTTTTCAGCGGCAAGTTTGCAGTTGTTCTTCAATTGAGCCAAGCGATCCGGATCGTTCTTCAGCTTGTTCACCGCCTCAGCAACACTTTCAGGAGTAAGTTCTTTCAATACCATCCCAACATCGTGTCCTTCTACCACCTTGCGAACCTCCGGCAAGTCAGTACAGATGACCGGAGTTCCGGCATGAATGTAATCGAAAACTTTATTAGGGAGTGAGAATCGATAGTTCAAATTATTGGCTTTGTCCAATGTTAATCCTAGATCGGCTTGAGCAGTATATTGCATCATTTCAGCATATGGTTTTTTACCTAAAATCCAAACAGAATTCTGTAGATCGTATTCTTTTACGTTCTTCTTGATCTGAGGTATCACATCGCCATCACCAATGATCAACAGGAGCACATTATCGAGCAGTTTCATCCCTTGGATCAGCTCCTCCGCACCACGGTGAACATTGATCCCGGCACCCTGAAGGATCAGAATGAATTGATCTTCAGGAAGACCAAGTTCCTTTTTCGACATGACCTTCTCCGGTTGGTATTTAGGCGCGATATTGCGAACGACTTTCAGTTCAACACCGTACTTTTCCTGGTAGCGTGAAGCGATCGATGCGTTGACGGTGTACACCGATTTCAACTTCGGAAAGATCCACCCTTCGATCCTTTCCCAAACAGCTTTTACCTTCGGTCGATCCATCAGTTCAGGAACCTCCGTGTAGTATTCGTGGGAATCGTATACCAACTTACAGGAACTTTTCAACCTGGAGGCACAGTAATTCGCCAATAAGGTGTCGAGATCGTTTGAAACAAGGACATCTGCCTTCCTGAACAGTAAAAAGAAAAAGAGACGCAAATTGTATTCTGCGTAGAACTTGGCTCCTTTTCGGAACAGTAAACGCATTCTTCTCGTTCCGTACGGTCGATCCAAAGGCTGGCTATCGGGCAACAAACGTCCAACGAGTAGGACATCGTACCCCTGGTCTTTTAGGAAAAGACAAACCTTGTTCACCCTGTTATCGGTGAAGAGGTCATTGGTTACGGATACGATCGCACGTGGATTTCGAGCCATGCTCAAAGGTAGGAAATTCGAAGCACTTGGGTCTACCAGAAAATGATCAATAGCGCTATGAGACCTGCCCAGACAAGGAACCCAACAATGCTGATGACCAAAAATATGGTGGCTGTTCGCTGTCGTTTCTCTCCGAAAGGCGTTATGAAACGAGCCCGTGATGCTCTGACATAATAGAAAATCCCGATCCCCATCAGGATCGTAGCTGCCAAGACCAGTGGGGCAAGTAAGAAGAACGCAGAACTTAAAATGAGTAAAACCATGGATCGCTTGGCATCTTTCTCTGCCCTGTATGCCACTCTGATCTTCTCTGCTTCTGTGGGTTCCTCTACTTCCGGATCGATCCTTTCTGTTTCGATTTGCGCAGACTCAGAAACTAAGCGTTTATTTGCCGTGTTTAACAACGGCTTTTCATCAGAACTCGCCTCAATAGTAACAACTTCTGTGGATGTTTGAGGAGAATTTATAAATAAGGCGGTTTGATCCTCCACTTTTTCCTTCTTTCGTTCGATCAGCAACTCTTCTTTCTCGCCAACTTTCACCAAGCGAAGGGATCTCCCGTTTGGATGCATTAGCCCACAGGAGGAAAGAAGGATCAAAACTACGATGGCAAATGCAAACTTTTTCATGCTTTGAAAATCTACCTGAAATTAGACAAATGTATTTACAAAGGAAAACTAACGTCCATTAAACGTCTTTATTTCAATTCAGAACCGTCTCTGTCACCCCAGCCAGCTGCTCATAGGCATCCTTGATGTGTTTCACATCACTGAAAATGATGCGCAAACGATCGTTCTTTTCGCTGAGGGTGCACCCCTTCACATTGCGCTGAATGTGATTAAGCACTTGTGTAAAGGTTTCTGTTTCGTAGAATGGTGACTGTGGATCTGCGATGAAATAACCGATCATCTTGCCTGATTTGATCACCAGCCTTTCCAAGCCCATTTTTTCGGCCATCCATCTCAGACGGAAAGAGATCATCAACTCTTTTACCTGGCGCGGCAAAGGTCCGAAACGATCGATCAGATGATCGGTGAATTGCTGCAATTCTTCCTCAGTCTTTAGGTTGTCCATTTCCTGGTACAAGCTCAAACGTTCCGCTACGTTGTTGACGTAATCATCGGGGATGCGTGCCTCAAAATCTGTTTCGAGGATGCAGTCGCGGACAAAATGCAGCGGTGAATCGGTGTTGCGGTCTTCGAACAACTCCTTGAACTCGTTCTCGCGCAATTCATCGATGGCTTCGTTGAGGATCTTTTGGTACATCTCAAATCCGATCTCAGAAATGAATCCACTCTGTTCGCCGCCCAGCATGTTCCCGGCTCCGCGAATGTCGAGGTCTTTCATCGCAATGTTGAATCCGGAACCCAGATCAGAGAATTGGACCAATGCCTCCAAACGCTTCCTTGAATCGGAAGTCATTATGCTGAACGGAGGTGCGATCAGATAACAGAATCCCTTCTTATTGCTTCTTCCAACGCGTCCGCGCAACTGGTGAAGATCACTCAGTCCGAAGTTGTGGGCATCGTTGATGATGATCGTGTTGGCATTCGAGATGTCTATCCCGGATTCAATGATCGTTGTTGCTAGCAGGACATCGTATTCGCCATTGATGAAGTCCATCATGACCTTTTCCAGCTTCTTGCCGTCCATTTGTCCGTGACCAATTCCCACGCGCACACCCGGACACAAACGCGTGATCATACCCGAGATCTCGCGGATATTCGCCAAGCGGTTGTGCACGAAGAACACTTGTCCACCGCGGCTCACTTCATAAGCGATCGCATCGCGGATCTGCTCCTCGTTGAAGTGAATGATCTCAGTCAACACCGGCTGACGGTTCGGTGGCGGCGTATTGATGATGCTCAGATCGCGTGCGCCCATGAGTGAGAACTGCAAAGTACGCGGGATCGGTGTTGCGGTAAGTGTGAGCGTATCGACCGTTGCCCGAAGGGTTTTTAACTTGTCTTTCACGGCCACACCAAATTTCTGTTCCTCATCGATGATCATCAGTCCAAGATCCTTGAACTTCACGCGATCCGCAACGATCGCATGCGTACCGATGAGAATATCGATCTTTCCTTCTTTGAGTTTCTTTAGTGTTTCCGTCGTGTCTTTCGCCGATTTAAAGCGATTGATGTAATCGACCGTTACCGGAAAGTCCTTCAAACGCTCCTTGAAGCTGCGGTAGTGCTGCATGGAAAGGATCGTCGTTGGGACGAGCACCGCGACTTGCTTTCCATCTGTTGCCGCCTTGAATGCTGCACGAATTGCCACTTCCGTTTTACCGAATCCAACATCTCCGCATACGAGTCGATCCATAGGCTGTGGACGCTCCATGTCTTCTTTTACGGCTTGAGTTGCTTTGAACTGGTCAGGCGTGTCTTCGTACATGAAGGACGCCTCCAGCTCGTTTTGCAGGTAAGTATCTTTGTTGAACTGGTATCCCGGCTGACTTTTTCGCTTCGCATAAAGCTGAATAAGGTCGAACGCCAGTTCTTTGATGCGTGTTTTTGTCTTGTTCTTGAGGTTCGTCCAGGCTTGCGTTCCCAGCTTGTTTACTTTCGGGATCGAACCTTCTTTTCCGGTGAATTTGGAAATGCGGTGCAGGGAGTGAATTCCCACATACAACACATCACCGTCCTTATACACCAATCGAATGGCTTCCTGGGGTTTTCCGTTGACATCGATCGTTTCCAGACCGGAGAATTGGCCCACACCGTGATCGATGTGCGTTACGTAATCCCCTTTCTGCAAGTTATAGATCTCCTTCAGTGTTAAAGCTTGCTTGGCCTGACGGAAGCCTTCCTTCAAGCGGAAACGATGGTAGCGCTCGAATACCTGATGATCCGTGTAACAAACGAGTTTCAGGGAAGGTGAGATAAATCCTTCATGCAAAGCAACGTGCATCGGCTTGAAGTCCACTTCACCGCCAATATCTTCGAAGATCTGGTACAAGCGATCGATCTGTCGCGGCTGATTGGAAAAGATCAGGTTCGTAAAGCCCAATTCCTTTCGGTTGATCAGGTCCGTGCGGAGCAATTCAAAATTCTTGTTGAACGCCGGCTGAGGCTGGAAATCGAAGTCGAAACTTTGATCGGCTTTGAAATGATACTCCGGTCCCCACTCTATGACGCTGTACGCTTGCAGTTCTTTTACTGCTTCGGTGGGATGCAGGTACAATTCGCCAGGGATCGTATGTTTTACGGTATCCGGCAAAGAATCATAGATCTTCACCGACTTTTCGTATTCTTTATCCAAAGTCGAGCGCAATTGATCCAGCGAAGAAAGCCAGATCGTCACCTGTTGACCCAGGAAGGAGAAAAAACTACCGTTCCCTTCGATGTTCAAACGTCCCTGAACATTGGGAATGATGTTGAAATGCTTGTGGCTTGTCACCGATAACTGTGTCGAGGCGTCGAAGGTGCGGATCGATTCCACCTCATCGCCAAAAAATTCGATTCGGAAAGGCAGATCATTGGAAAAGGAATACACGTCAACAATTCCACCGCGGATCGAGAATTGTCCCGGTTCGTAAACGAAATCAACCCGTTCGAAATGGTATTCCAGCAAGAGTTCATTGAGGAAATCGATCGAATACGTTTTCCCAACCTCTACCTTCATCGTGTTTTTCGCAAGATTCTTCGAAGTGGGCACCTTTTCGAAGAGCGCTTGCGGATAGGTCACGATCCAGGCGTTCGATCCGGAGTTAATACGCTCCAGTACCTCAGCTCGTGATACCACATTTGCATTGTCGGTTTCTTCCAGCTGATACGGAACACGGTACGACGCCGGGTAAAAGAGGATGCGTTTATCTTCCGGGAAAAGAGACTCGAGGTCGTTCAGAAAATACGCCGCTTCTTCCTTGTCGTTGAGAATAAAGAGATGGTGACCCGGAACTTGTGAGGATAATGCCGTTGCAGAGGCTCCGCGCGATGATCCAACCAGTCCTTTCCAATGTATGCGTTTCCCCGGATCACTCAGCAATGCAGCTGTTTGATCAATTTGCGGCAAGCGCGAAAAGAACGATCTGAACTCCTGAATCTCCACTACTCAACCCTCCGATTTGATCCTTTATTTCAAGTAGCTCATTGCTTTTTCCATCATCTTTTTCGATCCCACGAAGTACGGCACACGCTGGTGCAGTTTCTTCGGTTCGATCTCCATGATGCGCTTGCGTCCGTCGGTTGCCAGACCACCCGCCTGCTCCGCGATGAATGCCAATGGATTGCATTCGTAAAGAAGACGTAATTTTCCACCCGGTGATTCATTCGTTCCGGGATAGATGTAAATTCCTCCTTTGATCATGTTTCGGTGGAAATCTGCCACCAAAGAACCGATGTAGCGTCCTGAATACGGCTTTCCCGTTTGGTTTTCGTAGCTCTGACAATACTGGATGTATTCCTTGATCCCTTTTTCGCAGATGTCGATGTTGCCTTCGTTCATGGCGTAAATGCGACCGTTCTCCGGCATTCTCATGTTGGGATGTGAAAGGCAGAATTCACCGATCGACGGGTCGAGTGTAAACCCGTTCACCCCGTGACCTGTCGTGTACACGAGCATCGTTGAAGATCCGTAAAGTACGTAACCAGCTGCGATCTGGTGCTGACCTGTTTGCAACATGTCTTCGATCGTTGCTTCCGTTCCAACGGGTGAAACTCTGCGGTAGATCGAGAAGATCGTACCGATGGAAACATTCACATCAATGTTCGAAGAGCCATCCAATGGATCAAAAAGCACCACGTATTTTCCTTGTTTGGCAGATTCAGATGTAAATGCCACAAAATCGTCATTTTCTTCAGAGGCGATCCCACAGACCTCACCGCCATATTCAAAGGCTTTGATGAACTGCTGATCGGCCACAACATCGAGTTTTTGCTGGTCTTCACCCTGAACATTTGTATTTCCCTGTGCTCCCAGGATATGGTCCACCAATCCGGCTTTGCGCACATCGCGGCTAACGATCTTGGAAGCTACGGCGATATCGTTCAAAATGCGCGATAATTCTCCTGTTGCAAATGGAAATTCAGCCTGACGGTCGAGGATGAATTCATTGAGGGTGATGACTTTTGACATGTGTGGATGTTTTGAGGTGCAAAGATAGGAGAAAGAGCAAGGAACAAGGAACAAGGAACAAAGATTTTGATTTGGTAATTAGTAATCAGTAACTGGTGATCAGTAAAGAATTTGCAGTAGGTTGACGATTTAGAAGCGAGACCGCTGCGCTGCGAGAGGCGAGAATTGAGACCGCTGCGCTGTGAGAGACGAGAAGCGAGAGAAGTGCAGTAGGTTGCCGATTTATCGGAAACCACTGCCACGATTTATCGGGAACCGATTGCAGCGGTTCATTTTTGTGGGATTGGTTTAAAATTGATCGGGAGGAAGATGATTTATGTTGATTTGATAAAATTTCCTATTGCGCGAAATGAACTTTTCCACTAACTTAAGGTAAAAATTAGCCTTTTACTAATGCAATCTATTTCACTGAACGAACAGACAATAGGTCTGAAGAACTACTATTTTGTACGGTTTAAGTTTGATCGGGAGATCTTCAAACGTTTCCGGGAACTGGACGGATGTCACTGGGACAAGCACGAGCATTGCTGGGTGGTTGACCGATCCTTTCTGGATCTGCAGGAACTCGAGGAGCATTTCAAGGATATTGCAGAATTCAGTATCATTCGCGAGCGATTGGAATCCGTTGAATACCGCAAAGAACGTTTAAAGCCCATTGATTTTCTACGGCCATTAACACCGGAATTTGAAGATGCGATAAAGGCTTTTTCGTCGTATTTGCGATCGATGCGTTACAGTCCGCGAACGATAGACGTGTACTGTGATTCCCTGAAGACCTTCATTCGTTTTTTACAGCCTGAAGATCTTAAAGAGGTTAGCGAGCAGGACCTGATCCGTTTCAACAACGAGTACATTCTGGCGCACGAATTCTCGGCTTCGTATCAGAATCAGGTAGTGAATGCCGTCAAATTATTTTACGGCGCGATCTATCACCACAAGATGGATCTGGACCTGGTTCACCGACCGAGGAGGGAGAAGTTATTGCCGAACGTGTTAAGCAAGGAGGAAGTAAAACGAATCCTGGAAGCCCCATACAATTTAAAGCATCGCTCTATGTTGGCGTTGATCTACTCGTGTGGACTTAGGCGGAGTGAATTGTTGAATTTAACCAAGCTAGACATTGATTCAAAGAGAATGATTGTCATTATACGGATGGCGAAGGGCAAAAAGGACAGGATTGTTCCACTTTCCCCAAAAATATTGGAATTGTTGCGCGATTATTATAAAAGTTACAAACCCAAGGAATATCTTTTTGAAGGGCAAAATGGCGGAAAGTATAGTGAAAAAAGTTTGGAGAATGTTTTCAAGCAATCCATTCAAAAAGCGCGTATTGAAAAGCCTGCCACATTACATTGGTTGCGACACAGTTTCGCTACGCATTTATTGGAGAGCGGCACTGATCTGCGCTACATTCAAGAATTGCTGGGCCACAAGAGCAGTAAAACAACAGAGATCTATACGCATGTGAGCACAAAAAACATTCAGAACATACGAAGTCCGTTTGACGATTTGTAAGCCACTGATTTTGATATAAAAACTATATTTAACTAATGAATACAATTAAATTATTTGAAAGTAAAACTGTTCGTTCGGTTTGGAATGAAGCGGACGAGAAGTGGTATTTTTCAGTACATGACGTTGTTTATGTCTTAACTGATAGTACTGATGTGAAGCAATATGTGAAAAGAATTTTAAGCAGAGACTCTTCTCTTAAGTTGAAGTGGGGTACAATTTGTACCCTAGTTGAGATGAAAGCTGCTGACGGAAAGAATCGAAAAATACTTGCAGCCAATAGCCAAGGATTACTTAGACTAATTCAATCAATACCTTCACCCAAAGCTGAACCATTTAAGCTTTGGCTCGCCCAAGTAGGCTCTGAAAGAATTGAAGAAATTGAAAATCCAGAATTAGCAATTCAACGTACCAGAGAAATATACAAGTTGAAAGGTTATTCTGATGAATGGATTGAAAAGCGGATGCGAAGTATTGCCATTCGTGAAGAGCTAACCGACGAATGGTCACAACGAGGTGTGAAAGAGCAGAGGGAATATGCTATATTAACTGCGCAGATCTCAAAAGCAACATTTGGTTTAACACCATCCGAATATAAAAATGTCAAAAAATTAAAACGAGAGAATCTACGTGATCATATGACCGATTTGGAATTAATTTTCTCTATGCTCGGAGAAGCATCGACAACAGCAATTGTAAGAACGCAGAATCCGAAAGGTTTTACAGAAAACAAGAAAGTAGCGAAGCAAGGTGGAGACGTTGCTGGGAATGCGCGCAAAGAGTTGGAAAAGAAGACAGGGAAATCGATTATTTCTTCTGAGAATTTCAACCAATTGGGCGAAAAAAAGCGCAAGAAGTTAGAATAAATTATATTTTTGAATAAGCCTCATTTTATGGCGGTTAGCCTCCACATTCGACCGCTAATTACCATATTATGGCGGCTATATATAAGTTATGTGTAATTGTAGAACCCAAGAAAACAAAGCAAAATGAAAAAAAAATCAACTGAACAATTAATTTTCCCAATTATTGTTGGGGTACTATCACTTTTAAATATTTTTAGAAATTTTCAAGAATTTTACTTTACTTCAATTATCGTTTCATTAATTGGTTTAGTGGGAACGACTTTGTTTTTGCTAAACAATAAAAAAGCAGGAGTATTATTTTATTTGTGGATAGTACTGCAACTTGTTACATATTCAACCAATGGATTCACTTATCTCACTAATCAGTTCCCTAATATCTCATTAAGTATTACATTTCAAGGATCGACCTCAATTTTCGCTGTAAATTTCCTACCACTTTTTTATTTTATCGGATATAGGCTGTTGAAAATGTATGACTTAATTGGGAGAACAGTAAGTATCAAACCAATTAAATCAGATTCTAATCTAATACCAATTGATGGCGAAATAACCGAAATTATAAACAGGAATAAAGACGGGAAATGGTTTAAAGTTGAATATATTGAAGACGGAAATTTTGAACCTAAGTCGGTTATAATTAAACCAAAAGGAGAAGAACGTTTTTCACGTAAAACATCAATTTTTGCTTTCGTAAAGGAAAGTGATGGGAACAATAACTTTATTGATTGGGGAAAAGTTAAATTGAATTAAAAAATACACATAACAGCTGTCAAGCGCCAACCCTACCAATCATACTTCGAAAGAACGGAAAATTTGAAACAAAATATGTTTAACTTCGAAACTATAATTTATTTAAAGAGTCGGGCCGAGCGCCTGGCAGCAAAACGTTATAGCTAATTATGAAGTACACAGTATTGATAGCAATATTTCTGATGAATTTTTATTCATTTTCACAAAATAGAAATGTGAAAGGAATTGCTATGTTTAATGCTAAGGCAATACCATTACTCAAAGTAGTATTTATTGATTCTAATGATCGGATTATTTGTGGAAATACAACAGATTTGGATGGAATATTTAGAATTAACCAAAATCAAGAAATCAAGAACGTAAAATATATTGTCGGGATGTCGCAATGCACAATAAATGATACAATTAGAGATTTTGATTTGCAGAGTGATACGTTAAGATTAAATTTTGAGATTAAAGAAATAGAATGTGTTCCCAATTCATATAAAGATTGTCCAAATCATGATCAATTTTGTGAAGTATATCGTGCAGCGGATTTGTTGTATAGACCATATGACCAAATAGAAAATGAAGTTAAAAATGACTTGAATCAAAATATCCCAATTAAATACAGAAAAGCTGTATATATTCAAAATGGCTGTTGTATAAATAAATGGTATTGCAAAACACATGATATCGATTATTAAAGATGAAACTAGCTATAACACGGGTCTAGCTACATGCCTCAACTCTTTCTTCGAAAAACGGTTTTTATGATGAAAAATAATTTAACTTCGAATTTGGGTTTACTTTAAAAAGTTCGGCACGTCGCCAGGCCCGAAACCGTTAGCAACAATAACCCAAAGTGTGACTATAAAAGAAAATAGCGAAACAGAATATCTTAACAGAATTCTAAATGGAATTAAATCGGTTTCATTAATGCCGTGGATCTTATTATTTGCGCTAATACTGCTCGGTTTATTTACTAATAATGATCTTTTAAAAAATGTACTTATAGTTGGTGCTATTGTTTATATGGGATTCTTGATTTATTGGGTATATCAAAGATCACGATCAAATATTTTCAGAATTGCTCTAGAAAATGACCAATTGATAATAAATGTTGAAATAAAGACACAGAAGAAAATTGTACAAATACCGATAAACGAATTAACATTTCGGACGGTTGACAAATCAAAATATTCTTTAAGAGAAATTCAATTTTTACGAAACAAAGAACTCAAATTGAGACAGTATGTAAATGAAAAATGGAGTGATAATGATATTGATCGCTTAGAAATAATATTAAAGGAACACGGCATTAAAAAACCCTTCGGCGAAAATTTATAACTGTTGCTAACAGCAAGCAAGCGCCAGCCCAGATCTAACTTCGAAACAACAAATAGTTTTTAAAGATTAAGTTTTATCTTCGGAGAAACGATCTTGTGAAAAGGGGGCCGTTCGCCTGCTTGCAAAACGTTAGGTGTAACCGCAGAGTGACTAACAATGAAAGAATTAGAAGATTATATTAATGATTTTTGTAACAAAGCAATTTTAAAAGGAGATTTTGCAACTCCAGCAAAATATGATCATAAACTACATAAAGATTTATGTGTTTCTTATCAAAATATTATTTCGTACGGTGATAAAGGTATAAAGGCCTTTGAAGTTCTACTTTCACATGAAAATTTATACGTGCAACTTTGGACCGCAACGCAATTATTAATTTTAGGAAACAAAAATGCCATAACTAATCTAAAAAGTATTTCTCAACGAAATGACATTTTGGGATTTAATGCAAAAATGACCCTCAAGGAATACGAAAATGGATCTTTAAAATCTCCTTTTGATTGAATACATACACCTAACAGCCGTCTAGCTCCAGCCCTTCGCTCCTACTTCGCAACATAGATCTATTCCTAAACTAAAAACCTTATATTTAAGTACCAATTTATTGAAAGTTGCCGGGCCGAGCGCCAGGCGGCAAACCGTTAAGTGCAACTGCAAAACAAAAAACAGATTAAAATGATACCCATCAGAATATTTCTCGTTTTAATAATTTTCATTTTATCAAGTTGTAGCTCCAAGGAGAACAATCTCAACAATTTTGCCTCAGAAAAATCACTTATTGAACGATTGCAGTTAGATACTCAAAAATTATTTGAAGAAAGTCAAAAGACATATTATTCGATTAAAGAAATACAATATGACTATTCTAACCAATCATTAGCGTTATCGGCTAATAGGCAGATAAAGATGGCAGACAAAATTGACGGTTCTATTAGTGAAATAATTTCTTTGATTGAAGAATTAAAATGGAAACTAATAAAAGATAATAACAGAAAAAATTCTTTAAATAGTAAAAATGTAATTCAACCATACGAATATTATTTTCCAACTAGGCCATCCATTATTGACATAAATTACTACGATTTTGTCACTAATGAGTTGAGACCATCAACATTCAATACTTCTATTAATAAATTAAAAGTGCGAATTGAATTATTACGTAAGGAAATAAAACAAAAAACTTTCCAATATTATGATCTTCCTAAAATGTCAAACAATGAAAATAATACCGACTCTAACATTGAGTCATTTAAATATGAATTCAAATTCAGAGACTTAGCTTATAGAAAAACCGACATTAATGCATGTGGAAAAGGTGAAGTTGGTAGAATTAATCAGATTGAAATAGAATTGCTTCCAAATAAAAAGTATTGGGAATCATCATTTGCCACTCATACAAGCTCTTCTTTGCTTTTTTGTCATTTGGTTAACCTTCAAAATAATATTCTCATAGTCAGAAATATGTTATTTGAACTAATCTACTTTAATCTTATTTGTGAATTCAGAAAAATGAATATCTAAATGCACTTAACAGCAAGCAAGCGCCAGCCCGAATCTTACTTCGAAACAACATATAGTTTTTAAAGATTAAGTTTTATCTTCGGAGAAACGATCTTTTGAAAAGTGGGCCGTTCGCCTGCTTGCGAAACGTTAGTGCCAATACTCACACCCGAAAGTTATAAAGTAAGAGGATGAAAAATAATCAAAATAATAAACTGCTAAATAAAAAAATGAAACTACTTTTTGTATCTATTTTGCTCTCAAGTGGGTACTTTGTTGCTTGTAAAAGTGATAAAAAGACCCAAAAAGAGGAAGTTCCTACTGCCACAGTTATAAAATGTGAAAACCAAGATTGTATAGCACCATTATGTGAAGAAATAGACGGCCTTGAAACAGACGGCACCGCAATGCAAGTGCCAAATGATTATAACGGTGCAATAAAAGTTTGTTCTGATAATGGTAGATTATTTACTTATTACCATGTATTGAATGGGGAAATTGATGGTGAAATGTTGTTATATGATGAAAACGGCATTTTAGGTCAGAGATCAAACTTCGTAAATGGCAAACAAGAAGGAATCAGTTGCACCTATGACTCAAAAGGAACATTAATTAAAACAGAAACCTTTCTCGATGGAAAAAAAATCAATTGTGAAGGAAATTGTGATTAAGTAAGATATAAAAAATTATAAAATTTAACCTTAAAAAATGTTGTAATGAAAAAGTTTAAAATTGTTATTTTTTTTGCATTTGTTCTTTTAATGTCACTTACATCGTGCAATAACAGGAATGAATTATACAAAATTACTGATGGATTTGTAAAATCTCTATCAACAAATGTGGAGAGCTATGGTGTTTTTGAAAGTGGAAGTGAAAAAAAAATAACTAGCGATAATCGTTATCAGGTTATGCCGACAGGCCGTCTTATTATCGTAAAGTTTCTAGATGCTGCCGACAATAAAAATTATGATGAGTTAATAGAAGATCTAACGGATCATTACTCTGGAGATAAAAGAGTGAATGACGTCTATATGAATCAAGGTGGAACAGTAGTTATTGACTGTAGAAGATAAAAAGATGACACTAACAGCTGTCTGGCGCCAACCCTCAAATCTCACTTCGAAACAACAATTGATTTGAATCAAATTGATAATAACTTCGGTGAAACGAATTATTTAAAGAGTCGGGGCGTTCGCCAGGCAGCAAACCGTTAGCAACCATTATCACAACCAAACCAGAAACAAAAATAAATTTGCAACTGGTGCGTTATTGGTGTATATTTACACCACAACACAAGCGTTATGAGAAGACAAAGCATTTCCTTTACTGAGCCAAATGATGAATGGCTTAAACGTCAAATTGACAACAAAGAATATTCAAGTAAGAGTGAATTGGTTAATGATCTTATTCGTCAGGCAAGAAATCAGCAACAGCAAATTGACCTAATTCGTTTGAAGATAGACCGTGCTGAAAAATCTGGATTTACAACTGATTCAAAATCTGAAATCCTTAAGCAATCTAAAAAGTTGCTGAATGGCTAAATACAAATTAAGTAATGTTGCCAAGGAAGATTTGATACGCATCCATCATTATGGAGTAAAGCAGTTTGGGATAAAACAAGCTGACAAGTATTTTGACTCATTCTTTGTGCACTTTGAACGTATTGCAGAAAATCCACTCTCTTTCGAATCCGTAGATTTTATTAAACCAGGATATAGACGCTGTGTTTGTGGCGTAGATAGTATATTCTACAAAATGAATGAAGATGTCGTGGAAATTATGACAATCATTGGTCGACAAGATCTCAATCAATTGATCTGATTTAAACGTTTGCTAACACACGTCTGGCGAAAAAGCCGGAGTCTCGTTAACGCAAAACGAATAATTAAAACATTAAGATCTTGGATCGCAAATTAAACTAATTTAAAATCGGCTCCTTCGCCAGGCGTGGGAACGTTACAGGTAATAGACCACTCCCCAATGAATCAACAACTTAGACCCTTTACTCAAAGGTGCTTCACTACCTGCACAGTTAGTGCTAAATATGGTTATATTAGTTTAAAATCTACTGCTATGAAAAGATTATTATTCACTTGGTTGTTATTAACAGTCAATATCTGTCTCGCGCAGACGACATCAATTCCAGATGCCAATTTCGAACAAAAACTAATTGATCTAGGTCTTGATGATATCCTAGATGGAACAGTGCTCAACTCAAATGTCAATTCAGTTAATAGCTTGAATGTTTCTTACGCAAACATCACTGATTTGACAGGTATTGAAGCTTTTACGGATCTTGACTCACTAAAATGCTATTTCAACCAACTATCAAGTTTAGATTTATCACAGAACACGCAACTGTCCTATTTATTTTGTGAGCACAACAACCTAACAACATTGGATCTATCTCAGAACACCGCATTATCCATATTATATTGTCAGAATAACAGCTTGAACTCAATTAATGTATCACAGAACACTGCATTAATTCGTCTATATTGTTTTAATAATCAATTAACCAATTTGGATTTAACTAATAACTCTGCATTGCAACAGTTAAGCGTGTACAACAACCAACTTTCCTACTTGAATTTAACTAACAATACTGCACTAACTGACTTTGGCTGCATGAACAACCCTTTGCAATGTTTAAATCTAAAAAACGGTAACAACTTAAACATGACAAGTTTTAGCGCAATAGATAACCCAAACCTTAGCTGTATACAAGTAGATGATGATGTTTGGTCATCAGCAAATTGGAGTGCCTATGTTGATAATGGTGCGTCATTTAGTACAAACTGTCCGAATGACTGTACTTTGGGTCTCACGGAGAATAGTAAAAGTAACGGCGAATTAGTGAAAGTTGTTGATTTAATGGGAAAAGAAGTTGATACAGAAACTAAAGGTTTGTTAATCTACGTTTATGATGATGGATCAACAAAAAAGATTTTCATCTTAGAATAAAGCTACCTGTAACATCAACTAAGAGCCACGGGCTGAACAACCTCAACCGAGAAGCCCGCGTCTCCTAGTTGCAAACCGTTATAGCCAACCAACCAGGCGTGAATTACGTTCAGGATTAAAAACTAAACAGATGAAAAAGACAATTACTTTATCCTTTATTTTATCATGCTTTACTTTACTAGGACAGAGTTGGTGTGATCTTGGTGCAAATTGGAAATATTCCTACATGTCAGGATTTGGAACAGAAGGCTATGTAGAAATCAGTTACGTTGGAGATACTCTCATCAATACTCAATTATCCCAAAAGTTATCAAAGAATTTATTTGCATACGACTTTCCATCGGGTCAACCTGTAAATTGGTTTTTAGGCACAGAATGTACTTATGAGGACAATGGAGTTGTATTCGTAAGATATAATGATGACTGGGATACACTCTATAACTTCAATGCCAATGTCGGTGAAAGTTGGAGAATGGCTAAACAACCTTTGACGAATGCATGTGATTCAAATAGCACTCTAACAGTCATTGCTACTGGAACGACAACAATTAATACAATTTCGCTTAATTACAAAGTTGTTGAATTTAATTATGGTGGTTTTATGCAATCTGGGTTAACAGATACCATAATTGAGAAGATTGGATTTACTGGAAGTTATATGTTTCCATACGATTTTTGTAATGGCGCATTGGACGCACAAGAAGGAGGTCCATTTAGATGTTATACAGATAATCTCTTTGCAACTTATCAACCCCATTACATTGGTGCTTGTGATTATGTGAGTATTGATGAAATTTCAAACAAAATTAAAGTCGAAATATTCCCAAATCCTTCCTCTGACTTACTTCAATTAAAAGCAGATTTGAATCTTTCAAAGGCATTATTTGAGATAAATAATTTAGCAGGTCAACAACAACTATCAGGAATAATTGAAGACGGTATTGATATTTCCAATTTGCCCCAAGGTTTGTATATAATTTCGGTATTTCATGATAAAGGAAAAAGTAATTTACGCTTTGTAAAAAAATAAGGCTAGGCTATAACAGCAAGCAAGCACCAACCCTTCAATCTCACTTCGAAACAAAACGAATTTGAAACAAAATAACTTTATCTTCGGAGAAACGAATTTTTTAAATCGGCGGGTCGAGCGCCTGCTTGCGAAACGTTATGGTTCATAGATGAAGTACACTATTATCATATTATCCCTATTATCATTAAGTATATCTTTTGCACAGGATGTAGTAGGAATTTCTCTAAGTAATTGTGATTCAAAATCTGATCCCTTTTACATTTATAGAAATCGATTAATATCAAAAAAAATAGAAAACGACACCCTTTCTCTTCAAATTGGCATTGTAAGAAATTGTTCATTTGAACCAAAGATTGAGTTATCCCAAAAAGGTGATTCATTAATAATTGAAATTGATAATATTTCTGAAATGTGGGTGGGTTGTGAATGCTGCTATGAAATAAACATAAAAGCAATTGGAGTAAAAGACACAAGTTTTATATTAATACATAAATACACTTCTTCAGATTTCACAAAAGAAGGACTTAAAGAATGGGATACTTATTCAAAAATGATTTCCAGTCAAAACAAATACATTTTTCCACCCACTTCAGAAATAGAACAATCACCACCAAACAACAAATACAATCAAGATAGTTTGAAAATTGGACCATGGCATATTTACGATAACGAAACAAAAAAGCTTAAAGCAAAGGCATTTTATTTCATTAATGAAGAAGGGAAATCAAAGACTCTTTGGTATGCGCGATTTAATGAAAAAGGTGAGTTGGTTGAAGTTTGTGGAAATGCGGGTGTCGATACTGATGGGAATTCTTATACGACCTGTGCTGATAAAGAAGAATATTTGAAATTAAATTTTAACGAACCATAACACACGTCTGGCGCAAGAGCCGAAATTATTGGCAACGAAATAAGAATAATTGAAAACAAAGTGATCTTGGATCGCAAATTAAAATAATTTAAATCGGCTCCTTCGCCAGGCGTGGGAACGTTATGGGCAAGTTAAACAGACATAGCGGACACGGACAAACAAGAGAACCTCCAATGTAGTTTGACGGTTCTAATTGTTACGACTGACTAAAATAAATAAATGTGGAGACCAGCAACCACAAAAATAACGGGGCGTATTCTGAAAAGCCATAAGAGTAGGAAACCAAAAAAATAGAATTATGAAAAATTTCTTCTTTATTATTATATCTTCTTTTTGTTCATTAAATATATTCGGTCAATGGACACAATTAAATTCAGGTACCACAGAATATTTAGGAGCAATTTACTTTTTAAATAGTGACACTGGGTTTGTTGGAGGTTTAGCAGGGATTACCTCAACAACACTACTTAAAACAATCGATGGGGGTATAAGTTGGAGTCCCCCTAATATAAGTACCGTAAATTCAATTCGCTCAATTCAGTTTACAAATGCAACTAATGGCTTTTTAACTACAGATGCTCCTTCGGAAGGTTTTAAAACAATTGACGGTGGGAATAATTGGACATATGTCAATACAGCAATTTACAATAACGGGTCTGTATATTTCAAAGATAACGATACTGGTTTTGTTTTTTCTCCGAATAATGGAGATGATGTTTCCTATACTTTTGATGGAGGTTCGTCTTGGACTCATTATCCTAATGGCACATTTGGAGGAGATGCAATTTCATCAATTCATTTTCCTATATCTAATTCAAGTATTGGATTTGCGGTTACCGCGTGGGGTGGTAAAATTTTTAAAACGACGAATGGTGGTATTTCATGGACACAAATTTCTCAACCAACAAGCCAAGATCTATATGATGTATTTTTTACCTCAACAAATAAAGGTTATATTATTGGTTCAAATTTTATTCTTGAAACTAATGACGGAGGAACTAATTGGATTACTACAAATAGTAACTTAGGTGGCGATAAAATAAGAGTAATTAACTCAGATATATATCTTTTAAATTCTGATAGCATCCGAATTTCCTCAAATATTGGAGCTAGCTTCATTGCGATGACAGGAACAATAAATGGTTTAACTAATTTACATATTTTATCCTCAACATCGGGGTATTGCGTAGGACAAAGCGGGAGAATATTTAAACTTGGTTCAACAACAGCCTTTATTGAGACGTATTCTTCTTTAAATCAGATAAATGTATTTCCTAACCCAGCAAATAATTACATTAATATTGAGGGCGATTTGCCAATAGCAAATTATCAAATTAAAAATACGCTTGGACAATCAATAAAATCAGACAATTTCACCAATCAATCAATAGACATAAGTAGCATGGAGAATGGAATTTATTTTATAATCATAACTACTTCTGACAATAAATTAATATCTAAGAAAATATTGAAAGAATAATAAAAACCAGCCCATAACAGGACCTACAAAAAATTGGCGGTTCGGTGGTTAAATGAAGTTTTGTGCTTCGTATCAAGTTCAGTGCTGGCAGACAGTTTCGTGTCTCGTAATCGCCAACTTCTTGTAGCTGCAAACCGTTAGCAACCATTATCACAACCAAACCAGAAACAAAAATAAATTTGCAACTGGTGCGTTATTGGTGTATATTTACACCACAACACAAGCGTTATGAGAAGACAAAGCATTTCCTTTACTGAGCCAAATGATGAATGGCTTAAACGTCAAATTGACAACAAAGAATATTCAAGTAAGAGTGAATTGGTTAATGATCTTATTCGTCAGGCAAGAAATCAGCAACAGCAAATTGACCTAATTCGTTTGAAGATAGACCGTGCTGAAAAATCTGGATTTACAACTGATTCAAAATCTGAAATCCTTAAGCAATCTAAAAAGTTGCTGAATGGCTAAATACAAATTAAGTAATGTTGCCAAGGAAGATTTGATACGCATCCATCATTATGGAGTAAAGCAGTTTGGGATAAAACAAGCTGACAAGTATTTTGACTCATTCTTTGTGCACTTTGAACGTATTGCAGAAAATCCACTCTCTTTCGAATCCGTAGATTTTATTAAACCAGGATATAGACGCTGTGTTTGTGGCGTAGATAGTATATTCTACAAAATGAATGAAGATGTCGTGGAAATTATGACAATCATTGGTCGACAAGATCTCAATCAATTGATCTGATTTAAACGTTTGCTAACACACGTCTGGCGAAAAAGCCGGAGTCTCGTTAACGCAAAACGAATAATTAAAACATTAAGATCTTGGATCGCAAATTAAACTAATTTAAAATCGGCTCCTTCGCCAGGCGTGGGAACGTTATGTGCAACCCTATTAAACCTTTCGTCAATGAAGTGGTCTAATAAATTTAAACACGTAAAATGAAAAAAATAGCATTTGCAATCGGGACGTTGTTTTTAACAACAAGCATTTTTGCCCAAACATTTAATCTAACAGTAAATAACGGTTACGGTTCTGGAACCTATCAAGCAGGCGACACTGTCCACATTTGGAGTGTTGCATACGATAGCACGAAAACATTCGGTCAATGGACTGGAGATATTGCTTCGTTACATAGACCCAAAGAATGGCATACAACCTTGACTATGCCAAGTCAGAACACTTCTGTTACAGCGGTAATTGATAATATGCCTGCGTATTCAATCACCTACGAGCTGATGCAAGGGCTTAACAATCCATTCAATGTATATTACTATTTTCCTCCCAATCCAATAGGTATTGTTTACCTTTTTCACGGAACAGGGGGTAGTGCTGAAAACTTTATTTATGGCGTGGAAAACAGAAGTTTCACCAATGCCGCAATTGCTAGAGGTTATGCAGTAGTTTCAATGGATGCAGAGGAGGTTACTTTAAACCAGGATATTGATGGAGATGGCGGAAGGAGATTTATGACACAGCCGATTGATACCATTAACAATGTTGATTATAGAAACATCAAAAAAATAACTGTGGAATTCATTAACCGTGGTTGGATAACCGCAAGCACACCGAGATTTTCAATAGGAATGAGCGCAGGTTCAAACTTTTCTGCTGCTGTTTCTTACATCTGGAACTTTACCGGAGTAGGCTATTGTTCAAGAGCCCAAAATACAGGTTTTGATGTTAGGCTAAGCCCTTTTGCATACAGACTTGCAAGGTATGATGACAATCCTTCTTACAACTATCCTGTAGGTCTTCAACAGGCAATGGCGAATGCTGCTGAACTTGAATCAAGAGGGATTTGCAATGACCTTTATGAGAATGACAGACAGCCAATTTACCCCGAACGTTTCGCTAGAGCACCAGGTATTTCGCTGGCCAACTCGATAGCTATTTATAATGAGCTTGTGGCCAATAATCAAATAGATGCCAATGGTTATGCTCTTAATTCAGGAGTGATTCAAAATAATATTTTTGCTAATCAAGCTGCTTATCCAACAATAGTAAATTTATATAATCAGGGCATAACCAATTGGTATACTCAATTGGGGGCATCCAATGCAGAACACAGCTTTTATAGTGATTACAATGCGGCAACACTTGATTTTTTTGCTGATCCTTGTGGAACAACGGTAGGTGTTGAAAATCTACAATTGACGGATAATAAAATCAAATTGTATCCTAATCCATTCAACAGCAAAATAAATATTTCAGGAGCAACAGGTTCAGAAAACTCAACTTTGACAAATATGTTTGGACAAATAATTTGGACAGGTAATGATATTGAGCAACAAGAGTTTTCAAATTTGACGAGCGGAATTTACTTCTTGACAATAGCACAGGACAATGAAAGACAGACTTTCAAACTCATTAAAGAATAAAGGAAGGGCAGCACATAACAGCACCTATAAGAAATTGGCGGCAATGTGCTCCGCAGACACATTTGTGGTTAATCAAAGTTTGGTTCTCCGCATCAACATTTGTGGTAAAAATTGCCAACTTATTATAGCTGCGAAACGTTATGTGTGATTAAGCATACCCAAAAACTCCCAAAATATATTTTGATATAATACCAATATTTGGTATGTTTACAAAAATTGAAAATCATGAGCAAGAACACATCGATTACTTTGGGTAGTTATTTTGATCAATTTATTCAAAGTATTT
>CAZQKN010000007.1:0-176310 GCA_964593935.1 uncultured Akkermansia sp.
TTCTTTTCATAAACACTTGTTTTAAAAGTGTCTACTTTTTTTCAGGACGTCACAAGGACTGATTAACTCCTTGAAAATTCCGATCTCAATCCTATTCAACAAGCATTGTAAAAGGATCCAAGAAATAGTCCGGTCGAAGCACGATAAAAGTCTTTGATAAGTGTTCCTTGTTCTTTGTTCCATCCAACTCACATAATTCATAATTCATAATTCATAATTCAAATCCATCTTCGTACCTTTGCCCCTGTAAAAAACTCAAAATCATCTAGAGAATGGCTGAAGTAATGTCAGGAGCTTCGATCCGCGAGATCCTTGCTCAATTTGGAATAGAGGATGTGAACAATGGTGCTTCAACAGGAGGACATTGGTTTCGCACCCGTGGAGAAAAGATCGATTCTTATTCACCGGTTGACGGTGAGCTGATCGCGTCGGTAAATGCAGCAACTGAGGCAGATTACGAAGCTGTTATACTAAAAGCACAGGAGGCTTTCAAAGAATGGCGTTTGGTTCCTGCTCCAAAAAGAGGGGAAGTGATCCGCCAGTTGGGTGAAAAAATCCGTGAATACAAGCAGCCTCTTGGAGAATTGGTTTCTTACGAAATGGGAAAATCACTTCAGGAAGGTTTGGGTGAAGTGCAGGAAATGATCGATATCTGTGATTTTGCAGTTGGACTTTCACGTCAGTTGTATGGTTTAACCATGCACTCTGAGCGTCCGGGTCACCGCATGTACGAACAATACCATCCACTCGGTATCGTTGGGATCATCTCAGCGTTCAATTTCCCGGTAGCGGTTTGGAACTGGAACACCGCTTTGGCTTGGGTTTGTGGAGACGTGACTGTGTGGAAGCCATCTGAGAAAACGCCATTAACGGCTATCGCATGTCAGCAGATCGCAAAAGAAGTATTCGAAGCGAATAATGTTCCGGAAGGCGTTTCAGGTTTGATCATCGGTGGACCAGAGATCGGTAAATTGATGGCAGCAGACAAGCGCGTGCCTTTGGTTTCTGCAACAGGATCGACACGTATGGGGAAATCAGTTGGTGCAACAGTAGGTGAACGTTTGGGTCGTTCTCTTCTTGAATTAGGAGGAAACAATGCGATCATCATCACGCCTTCTGCAGATCTGAAAATGGTGGTTCCAGGTGCGGTGTTCGGTGCGGTAGGTACAGCAGGACAGCGTTGTACGTCTACGCGTCGTTTGATCATCCACGAAGAGATCTACGATAAAGTAAAAGATGCATTGGCAAAAGCTTATGCTCAGTTGAGAATCGGGAATCCTTTGGATCAGAATAACCACGTTGGACCACTGATCGATAAACAAGCCGTTGAAATGTATCAGAATGCATTGGCTGCAGCAGTGAAAGAAGGTGGAAAGATCGTTGTTGAAGGCGGTGTATTGGAAGGTCCTGGTTACGAATCAGGGTGCTACGTGAAACCGGCGATCGTTGAAGCACAGAATCACTTCCAGATCGTTCAGCACGAAACTTTCGCGCCAATTCTTTACATCATGAAGTATTCAGGTGGTGTAGAGAACGCAATCAAGATCCAGAACGGTGTTCCGCAAGGACTTTCTTCTGCGATCATGACCAACAGCCTGAAAGAATCGGAAGCGTTCTTATCATGCGCCGGTTCAGACTGTGGTATTGCCAACGTAAACATCGGTACTTCAGGAGCTGAGATCGGCGGTGCATTTGGTGGTGAGAAAGAAACAGGTGGCGGACGTGAATCAGGATCAGATGCATGGAAAGTGTACATGCGTCGCCAGACCAACACGATCAACTATTCCGACAGCTTGCCTTTGGCACAGGGGATCAAGTTTGATCTTTAAGAACTAGCAATAATTATGGAAATCCCGGTTCTGAAAAGGATCGGGATTTTTTTTGTTGAATCAACTTAAGTTAATTGATTTGTTCTCCCTCCAATTTCAGGAAATTAAATCTGGCAAATCCTTGTTAAATGGAACGAAATAAAGAACGTAATCCCCTTGTAATTGAGCATCAAAAATGACATAACCTGTATTGCATTGATGCATTGGGAAGATTATCTCCCTCAAACAAAAACGGGCAGCTAACCAAAGTCAACTGCCCGTTTGTTATCCTAAAAAATGATCTTATCTGATGATCAGTTTTTTCGTTGCAACACCTTCAGCTGCGTAGATCTTCACAAGGTAAACACCTTTTGCGATCGCAGAAACATCTAGCTTAGCTGTCGCAGCGTTCGGGTTGATCGTCGAAACAACCTGACCTGCATTGTTCACCAATTCTACCTTATCAAGGTTGAATCCGCTGCTGAGAATATTCACGGCATCGTTCGCAGGGTTCGGGAAGATGCTAACCAAAGCATCCATTCCAACTTCTCCGATCGAGTTCGTTCCACCATTTTCTTCGATACAGAAATTCTGTGTATTCGTAGAACCAAAGTTTGCGGCCTGCTCTGTAAGCTCAGCTACTACATTTCCATCAAATGTGATCTGATAACTTCCTGCTCCACCATTTGCTGCGGTACATCCTGTCAACCCGTCTCCGTAAGAGTCATCGATCTTGAAGGAGTAACATCCGTAAGGCAAACAGAACGTGCGTGTGATCACACCAGGAGTGTTGTCTGTGTATCCTGATTCAGAATATAAAACGGTATTTGATGCATCTCGAAGTTGCCATGAAGTCTCAGACGCATAACAATCTAGATCAAGTGTCAACGTCACCGTCTGACCGTCCACAACCACTGTAATGTTCGAAGTCACATTGTTATTAGCAAGATTCTCGTCTGTAGAACCGTTTGGATTCACCACGCGTGCATTGAACACATGTGAGCCACCAGGTAGTGTCATCTGTGGCAAAGTAACAGAAGCGGTCTGATACTGAGGTAAAGACCCTGACCAGTTGTAGGTAAGATTATAAGTCCCATTGATACCGTATTCAATCGTTGCAGACGTAAGCGTTGAACTTCCGCTGTTGGAAACTGTGACTGTTGGAGTCACATTTGCTGTACAAACAGTTCCCGAAACACCTTGCGGGTTTGAAAGACCTGCGTCCAATGCAACAGGTGTTGTACCTGCCGGATCATAACCATCAATGAATACTGCTCCGGATGTATTTGGATCCAACCAAGTAACCAAATGGTTAGTGCTGTTACTTCCTGACGGGTTCCATGAATTGAAAAGTCTTCCATAATAATCCGGAGCAGAAAGATTCTGGCACGAAGCACCGCCGCCCCAAAGCTGTCCAATAATACGCTTGTTTTGATCGAAAAGAGGAGAGCCCGAAGAACCACCTTCTGTGGTGGTGTTGCGATCCCAGATGACCTGCCAGCTACTTGCAGGTTCAGATGAACCCATGGCCTGAACGGCTACTGCAGGATTGTCGTCAAAAGCGATCTTTTTGATATCTCCTGATGGGTGATGAATACTCACTGTTGTCGACGGAGGAGTACTTGAATTGTTCCATCCTGAAAAATATGGGCTGTATGTTAATGGAACGGTATTGTTCACCAACCCTCCCGTGATCTCTACTAAAGCAAAATCAGAAGGAGTTCTTCTTGAACGAAGAACCGCACCTGAAAGTGATTGGAATGTTGGAGATGATCCGGGATTCGCACAAGCAGTTGCCTGCCAGTTGAAACGGAATACCCAGTTTGTTGGGTTACTGTAACAGTGATTCGCTGTCAAAACATATGGCTTGCCATCGTTCAATGTGTTGTTGATCAAAGCTCCCGAGCAGAATCCACTACCACCTGAAACCAACATTACCGCACTGTTGCGCTGGTTTACCCATGCTGCACCATCAGGGCAATTCACGTTCATGTTACAGTTTCCGGAACTTCCGAATGCTTTCTCCATGAATTCACCTGCAGTACGATAACCGTGAGTTACTCGATACAAATGAACATTTCCAACATTATCTTTATTGAACGAAGGAACGTAGTACTCGACGATCACCTCACTACCCGGAACCAGTTCAGTTCCCAATTCACCCTCATACAAATGATACGCAGAGAATTTTCCAAGGATCATTGTTTTAGCAGGATCGTAGACAAAAAGTTCGTTCCCCTCAGGAATTTCAGTTTGGTCAAATGTCAAGTTAACTGTAAGTGCTTTGTCACAAATAACTTTCAACAACCAAATTCTATCGCCGTTTGGTAGGTCATACCAGGTCCCTGCATTTTGTGTTCCCAGGTCAGTGTAATTGTTATGACCAAATCGCCATGGCGCCGTACCAGTGTCATCCGTAACGGCATCTTCAGCACGAAGAGCATCGATGTCAGGCTGTGCGAAAAACCGCGTATCCACAGTTTTGAAGGCAGAGCTTACTTTTTCACCCTTCGGAGTTCCTCCATCACCCTGCTGGGCAAAGGAACCGCTGAAAAACAACAGCGCCGAAATAAAGAGTATTCTTTTTTTCATAATTATAGTTTAGCATTAACAGTTTACTTTCTCTTTATACTGCAACCTCTTGGTACAGTATTATTTTCTTTGATCTTCTCATTTTTACCCACCAGATCAAGTGCATTGCGTAAATATGTCAAGTCTGCCGTGCGTTGACCATCCCAGGTATTATCGATCGAACCTGTGTAGATCAATTTGAGATCCTTGTCGAACAGATAGACGTGAGGTGTTGTCTTTGCACCAAAAGCATTTGCTACCTCAGAGTTAGTGTCTACAAGGTACTTCATGCCGTAAGCCTTTTCAGCGGCTCTGAGCTTCATGGAATCAAACGAATCATCCTTATCTCTCTTTGCCTCATTCGAGTTCACAAGAACCATATTCACTCCAACTTGCTGAGCCAGTTCGTTCAGTGAATTATACTGAACCTCCCAGCCGGGAAATTTCTCTGTTCCCACCACGAAAGGGCAAGTGTTACACGAAAAAACAACCAATAATCCTTTTTCTCCTTTTAACTCACCCAACGAATAAGATGAACCATCAACGTTCATCATTTTCACCTCCTGTTTGGGCATGCTTTTACCGATCTTCAAAGGCTTCGGACCTTTGTCCGACAGTGTAAAAGACGCAAGAATGATCAAAAAGGTTGGGAGGAAATACAATAATCTCATGTTTGTAATCATTTTATTTGGTTCACGTTATTCGTTCCAAACAACTATTTTTAGCACAATGTTTGCGTTCAGGCTCCCAAAATAATAATTCTTATGAAAACTTTTCTTCTTTTTTTATCCCTTTTCATAGGATTCCTAAACTTTGCTCAAACGTTTAGTATACCACTATTAGACTACCCTTTCTTCGATGCTGTAGAATGGAAAGGAAACGGTTTGATGATGTTGAGTCGTGATCCTTCCGGGTTGAAAAAGAAAATAACACTGACCTATTTGAGCGACAAGAATTACAGTGTCTGGCAGGAAAGTTTCAATCCATCCTCAAAAGAATACTATTACATCTCCGGCGAAAATGCGCGATATGTTTATTTTCTTGACGCCATCGAACCAACAGAAGGAAAACTGTCTTTCCATCAGATCAGCAGTGCCGGCAACATTAAAAGCTCTGTTGCTCAGATTGGTTCAGCGTTAAAAAAACTGGGGAATTATGATATCACACAGCTGAAAATGATTGACATTTTCACCACAGACAAAGCTCTACTGTTCATCTTACGTTATCAGGACAAGAAAGAAAAAAAATTCACTGACTTTTTGGTGAGCATGACCCACCACAACATGGTTTTGTATGCTGGGCTTATCGGTGAGATCACAGAAGCACAACTTAAGGATCCGCGTTATAGTTTCTGGAATTTCAGTGGTTTTGAAGGAGACAATATATACTTCTCAACCCGCGATGTGTCTGACAAGAAAGCAGGATGGTCAGTTCAAACCATTTCCTCTAAAGCAACGTCGGTTGAAACACAATTCATTGAAGGTCCGGGATTTTCGTTTGATGCCGTAAACATGGGTTCAGCAGGAATGACCGGCAGCTACCATATGAATTCGAATGAAACAAGAAGCGGTCAGCTGCTTTACATTAAAAACAACTTCTTTCTCACAGGCGTTAGAATAGAAGGCAGTAGCAAAAAGATCGAATTATATGAACTGAAAGACGCAAAATGGTCGCGCATCAACAATATAGTCATGCCGTCCGAATCTTCTAAGAAGCCATCTGTATTGAGCTGTATGGCCGTGAACGAAGGTGTGATCTACCGCAATGGAAGTCAAACACTTTTTATGTCCTTTAAAGATGAGAAGGAGAATGTGAGCGTGACGACCAATGCGTTTTCCCCAAATAATCCAAGTCGTGCAACGATTCAAAGTGCAAAAACAGGAATTGCTGTATCTTTGCCGACCGGAATACTGCTTTTTGATCCGGAACAATTGAATAAAGCAGGTAACGTAAATTTAGAATTCATCAAAAAATGATCATTGGCATTTGTGGGGGAAGCGGCTCCGGGAAAACTACCTTATTAAACAAAATATCTGAGGTGTACAGGCACCTGAACCCATCAGTATTTTCCATGGACAATTATTATCTGCCTCTGGAAGATCAGTTCATTGATGAAAATGGCAAAGTAAATTTTGATCTTCCCGGTGCACTGGATGAGCGCAAACTGGTGGATGACCTTCACCGATTGATCTCCGGGGAAAGGCTTGAAGTGAAAGAATATCATTTCAACGCTCCACCCGATAAAAACACCTTTATAACCCTCGAGCCTTCAGAACTCATTATTGTAGAAGGACTTTTCTTATTTCATTATGAAGAAGTGAGATCTGTGATTGATTTCTCTATCTTTATTTCTGTCCATCCTGAAACGCAGTTGGACCGAAGAATTGAAAGGGACATGAAAACACGAGGTTACAACAAAGAAGACATCCTTTACCAATGGGAACATCATGTAATGCCATGTTATCAGAACTATCTTCTTCCTTATTTGAGTCACGCTGACTTCAACTTCAGAAATGATGAACATGCTGAAGAAGATTTCAAATCATTGATCAGTGAGATCGATAAACGCATGAAATCCCATGCACTCGTGAAATGAAGATCGTTTTAAAATATCGATCTCTATTCATAATTCTACTCAGTGGCCTATTTTTTTTCACTACTCATTTTCTGATCTTTTCCAGATTTGAAGAATCCTCGGTTCGAACTATGGAGCTTCAGATCAGAAAAAAGATCAGGGATCTCGATTTTTTCCTGGATCAACGCAAAGAAGAACTTAAGCATCAAACCGATTTTGCATCATGGGATGAACACATATCGAGAAAGCACCCCTTCTTTCATGTTTATCGAAATGATTCTCTGATCTATTGGAACACCAATTCAGTTCCCGTTAGACAATTTGCGGACATGCATTTCCCTGCAGACGGTGTTTTGCAATTGCAAAACGGCTGGTATTACGTCAAAACATTTAAGCAGGATTCTTATATCCTTTGCGCTTCATTCCTCATCAAACAGGAATACGCGTACGAGAACAAAGACTTGAGAAATCAGTTCGAAAGCTCATTTCAGCTGCCTTTCAAAGCGCTTATCTCGAAAGAGAAAGGAAATGGTTATTCCGTCAGCGAAGAGAACGGTGAGTTTCTGTTTGAGGTGCTACCTAGTGATGTTCAGGTTCTTTCCATGGAACAACAGGGATTGCTCCTTTTCGCCTTGTTATTTCTGATCGCAAGCGTATTGTGGAGCCTATACCACTGGTTGTCAGGCATTCACATTACTTTCAGTCTGATCGGACTGCTAACTGTTCTGGTCGTTCGCTACATTTCATTTCAGGTGGATTGGTATGGCCAAATGGCAACTCTTGACGTGTTCATGCCAGATCTTTATGCCAGTGATGAACTCTTTCCAAATTTTGCAGAATACCTGATCAACTGCATCCTGATCCTTTTCATTGGGGCAGTATTACTGCGACAGATCAGGAGGGTCGAACGCCAAGAGGTACAGCAGATCTTATCCATAGTACTTTTGTTGTCCGTCTATCCGATCTGGCACATGATATTGGCCGGTAGTCAGGGATTGATCGAAAACTCTTCTATACCACTGGTCATCAACCGACTCTTCTCTTTGAACCTCTACTCTATTCTGGCAATTGTAAGTATGGGTTCTTTGCTTTTCGGCTTCTATCGTTTGGCGGACCTCACCGTTGATCAGTTTAAAAGATCCGGTATTTCCGGTGCTTTCGCGGCTGTTAGCATTTTCATTAGTTCAGTTGTTTATTTTGTCGCTGAGATCGCTGTTGGAAATGAATTGTTGTTTTCTGCACTTTTGCCGCTGCTCTTACTTTCCTTGCTCGCTTATCGCAATTTCAATGAAAAATTGCGCTTTTCGGTCGGTATCGACATCTTATTGCTGGTGCTCTTCAGCGCCATTTCGGCCATTAATCTGACCGAACTCAATTTCCGAAAGGAAAGAAGTGAACGCATCCTCTTCGCTAATCAACTGTCAACGGACAAAGATGTAACTACCGAATTGGAGTACAGTACATTGGGACCCAAACTGGAGAGTGATCCCTTCCTGTTGAAATTCATCACCTCTCCACGATCTATCGGGGTTTCAGATTTCGAGGACATGATGGAGAGAAGGTATTTTAACGGTTTCTGGGAACGTTATGAAATGAATTTCAGTCTGTTCGATGAAAATCAACATTCACTCATTCTTGACGAAAGTCAAAATATCAGATTGGAGGACCTTGAGAGGATGATCGCAACTCATGGAACCGTTTCTGAAATGAGCCCGGATATCTTCTACATTAGCGATAATACTGAGCAATACAGTTATATTATTCGTCAAAAACTACTCAGTAAAGACGGAAAGCAAGCTACTCTCTTTTGCGGTTTACGCTCAAAAAAGATCCCGGAAGAGATCGGATTCCCAAGGCTCTTGATCTCTTCTCAGGCAAATGTACTGGAGTCACTGGAGAATTACTCTATTGCCCGATATCACAAAGGAAAACTCATTACCAAATACGGTATCTACAACTATCCTACATCGGCTTCTGTGGTGCAAACATGGAGGACCGGTAATGGATTCACCCTCAAAGGTGGATTCGACCACTATATTCTGCGAACAGGTGAAGCAGACCTGGTAGTCTTGTCGACTAAAGAATTCAGTGGGATCGAGCTGATCACGTCCTTTTCGTACCTGTTCTGTTTCTTCGGGCTGCTGCTTTTACCCTATCTGATCAGATCAACGAACAATTCACATTTGTTCAGAAAAACACTTTCACTGGCTGCTCGAATTCAGCTTGTCCTGATTGGGCTTGTGTTTGTTGCCTTATTAGGTTTTGGATGGGGAAGCGGAATCTTTGTACGGGACCAGTACAATGAATATTCCAGCGGAGTGGTGCGTGAGAAGATGAATTCCGTCGATACTGAACTGAAATCAAAATTGGGGGTCAAAAAAAATCTCGACATCAACGTCGACGGTAATTATATGGAGTACTTGCTCAAGAAATTCTCAAAGGTCTTCGTTACGGATATCAATATTTACGATCGGGAGGGAATTTTGCTGGCATCATCTAGACCGAGAGTTTTTAACACCGGTTTGATCAGTGAACAGATGAATCCGGATGCTTTTTTTGCGGTTTCGGTTGACAAGAAAAGCCAGTACATACATCAGGAAAATATAGGTGATCTCGGATATTCATCAGCCTATCAACCATTTTACAATACTGAAGGTCACCTGCTTGGGTACATCAACTTGCAACACTTCGGACAGCAGAAAGATTTTGAGGACCAGATCCAGAAATTCCTCGTTTCGATAGTCAATGTATTCATGTTACTATTGGCTATATCTGTGATCCTTGCGATCTTCATTTCCAACTGGGTTACAGCTCCACTGCGTTTGCTTCAGGAAAGTTTTGCCGGTGTGCGGTTTGGAGAACACAATCAAAAGATCGACTACCGTAAGAACGATGAGATCGGAGCACTGGTTCAGGATTACAACAAAAAACTGGAGGAACTGGAATTCGCAGCAGAGCGCCTGGCACAAAGCGAAAGGGAAAGCGCCTGGAGAGAAATGGCCAAACAGGTCGCTCATGAGATCAAGAATCCGCTGACACCAATGAAATTGAGTATTCAGCAACTTTTACGTGTCTACGACCCGAATAATCCCTCATCTGCGGAAAAGCTGGAGAAAGTTGCCAATTCACTGATCGAACAGATCGATGCACTCACGACTATAGCCAATGAGTTTTCCAATTTCGCCAAACTACCAAAACCGAACGAAGAGAGGATGGATCTTCTACCGCTGATCGAAAGTGTAGTTGAAATGTTCCGAAATGAGGAAGATTGCAGTATAGAACTAAGCACCTCACTTAAAGAAGTATTGATCCTTGCCGACCGGGATCAAATGCTGCGTGTTTTCAATAACCTCATCAAAAATGCCGTGCAAGCCATTCCTTCAGACAGGAAAGGTGAAATTTCGATCACGATCGAACAACATAAGGGTGATTATCTGATCAGGATAAGCGACAATGGCGTTGGTATTTCGTCGGAGGAGCAAAGTAAGATATTCGTACCCTATTTCACGACCAAAAGCACTGGTACAGGACTCGGACTGGCTATGGTTCGGCAGATCGTCGAAGGTCACAGGGGAACCATTGACTTCGAATCAGAGGAGAATATCGGAACAACTTTCATGATTACATTACTGAAGATCTAAAGCTGAAAGACCGAATCGCAAGCAATTCGGTCCTTTGTCAGAAAACCGTTCGCTCCGATGGGAACGAACACCTTTTGTATGTTGGAATACTCAGGCCAATAGAGTGTAATAAAAAATAAGCAGGATGTCGATCGTAACTGCAACAGCAGAGGAAATAAAGATCGCCCTCATTGGAGCAACCGCCAACAACAAACTGAGCGTCAACATTGTCGGAATCGTAACAGTAATAAGTGCCAAGGTATTATTGATCGCTCCAAGACCTACCGCCATTCCACCCAAACAGCCCACAACAGTCAAGATCACAAAGATCAAACCGAAACGGTTGAATTCTGATACTTTCAAAAAGTTCGAGGTACTATCTCCTCCGTGTCCATTTGCTCCCATACTCATTCCAATTATGTATGGTACAAAGATCATTTCGAAGACCCCGATGAAAAATGAGGAAAATTTCCAAAAAAAATGACTTTGATCAGGTTTTGAAAGACCCAAAAAAGAAATCCCGCTGAGAAGTCGGGATTTCAGTGATTGGTTTGAAAGGTTTACTGCTGAAATCGAACGGTTGATAACAGTCTTTTCGACTTTATAAATGCTGTAAGCAGCAGTATTGCCGACTAAATTAACAAAACTACAACTTCAGGAAAAGAAAAATGATAAATGGTTTAAAGTAGGTAACAATGGTGCTGGATGAAGAACTTCGATCTCATCAGTAAATAATCGTTAACTTTGCCCTTGCAAAATGGAGGAGCAACGAAAAATAGCCGTTATTGGGGGAGGAAGCTGGGCAACAGCTTTGGTAAAGATCCTCTGTAACAACTTGAATTCCGTTAACTGGTGGATGCGGAATGAAGGTGCAGTGGTGCATATACTTAAATACCGACACAATCCGAATTACCTTCAATCTGTTGAATTCGACCTGAACAAGATCAACGTCAGCACTGACCTTGAGGAGATCATTCGACCGGCAGATATCGTTATCATCGCAACTCCCTCAGCATTCCTCGTTTCAATTTTTGAGAACTTTCCCAAAGAGCTGCTAAAGGATAAGGTCGTCTTTTCTGCCGTAAAAGGAATTGTACCCGAATACAATGCCATTCCGGCGAGATTCATCCATAAAACTTTTGGAACACCTTACGACAATATAGGGATCATATGCGGTCCATGCCACGCTGAAGAAGTGGCCTTGGAGCGACTTTCCTATCTGACAATAGCCTGTGGGGAGGAAGTACATGCAGATGAAATGGCAGAACTTCTGGCCTGCCGATACATCAAAACGACTGTTTCTGATGATCTCTTTGGTACCGAACTCTCAGCTGTTTTGAAAAATGTATACGCCCTTGCAAGTGGAATATGTTCCGGACTAGGTTACGGCGATAATTTTCAGGCCGTTTTGATCTCTAACGCTATTCAGGAGATCGAGAATTTCATAGATGAAGTCAGTCCGATCCACCGTGATGTCAAATCGAGTGCCTACCTGGGAGACTTACTTGTCACCGCGTATTCAAAGTTTTCCCGCAACAGGACCTTTGGATTCATGATCGGAAAAGGATACTCCGTAAAAACGGCACAGTTAGAGATGGATATGATCGCAGAAGGATATTACGCGACAAAGTGTGTCATGGAGATCAACAAGAAATTTCAAGTTGAAATGCCGATCGTTGAGGCCGTTTACAACATCCTCTATGAACGCATATCACCCGTTATCGAAATGCGCATTCTTACAGATAAGCTTTCGTAAGGGTAAGGTCTGTTGATTTTGACTATATTTAAACTATTAATTTCGACGCAATGAAAATCCTGTTGATCCTTAGCTTGTTTTCTCTAAGTGCCTGTGGTATTGTAGGGAAAAACGAAAATAAGTTACCCCTGGTAAAGATCCACGGTACAGTGCACAAGCCCTATTGCGGTGGAGCGAAACCATCTCCGGATGTAGCTGCTGGATATTATGAATCGATGAAAAACGGATCCTTCAAATTGTATAAAGGAGAAGCGGGAAGTACATTGACAGAATCGTCTGAATTCGTTCAGGATGTTAAAATGGATGAAGGTGGAAATGTCTCACTGAACCTGGAGCCGGGATCCTACATGCTGATCAGAGCCGATAAATTCCTTTCTGTGGAAGAATTCATTGCTGCAAATGGTCCGGTAGAAGCTAAATTGTATGAGGTACAGGACAGAGCTTGCTTTGAAAGCTGGATGAAACGCGTTGATCTGTACTTTACTGTCGAGGATGATACACTTATTGAATTCCGCGAAAAAGCAAAATGCTGGGTGGGTACCAATCCATGTATCCGCTACGTGGGTCCACCGGCACCCTGAGTTCAAGACCTCAGTCTTACCATTTAACGGTCAACTTACCTGTGGTGCGTCCACTTTCCATGGCATCATGTGCTTTTGCTATATCTTCCACAGCATAAACACCTCCCACTTGTGGTTTGATCACGCCCTGACGGTAATGTTCAATTACATCCATCAGGCATTTTTGAAGAACCATAGGTCGGTTATCAGCTATTTTTAGCATATTCACTCCAAGAATGTTCTTTGATCGCATCATCAGCCCGATCGGGATCAACATTCCCATCTTTCTGGCAAAATTGAGAGTTGAAAAGATGCCCCACTTTGCACGCCCCAGTTCAGAGCCGCCAAAAAGGACCAACCTCCCACCGGAACCCAACAGCTTAAGATCACTCTTGTATGTTGAACCGGCAACAGGATTGAAACTGATATCCAGTCGATCGCCTTTCAACAGATCCGAGACCTGATCCGCATAATCGCTTTTTCGATAATTGATCACATGATCAGCACCTAATTCGCGAACAAGAGAAGCCTTACTTTCATCGCCGATCTTTGCAAAGACTTCTGCCCCTTTTCGCTTGGCAAGTTGTATAAGTACCGTTCCCACTCCTCCAGCTGCGGCATGGATCAGTACTTTTTCACCCGCATGAACAGGTGTCAGGTATTCGGCCATGTAATAAGCCGTTACAGCTTGAGTACACAAAACCATGGCCTCTTCAGCTTTCATATCACCGATCGGAACAACAGCGTAATCCCAAGTGATGACATGTTTACCATATCCTCCGAATCGACAGAAAGCAACAACCCTTTGGCCAAGTAGTTCGGCATCGACCGACGGACCTACTTCAACCACTTTTCCAACCAACTCATATCCAATAACACAGGGCATAGGCGGTGCTTCGCGGTAAAGTCCTCTTCGCGCCATAACATCCGCATAATTCAATCCAAAAGCTTCACTCTCTATTCGAACTTCCTGGTCCTTAAGTGAACGTAACTCAGTATTGCGACGCTCGAATGCCTGTTCAGCATCCCCTTTTCTAATCAGAAATATTGCCTCAGTCTTCATGTTTTCCGTTTTTACCTTCCACGATCACAACGATCTCTCCTTTTGGAGGATGTTGTTCATAATATGCCCTTACTTCACTTGCTGAACCGCGCTTGTATTCCTCAAAGAGTTTAGAGATCTCCCTGACAACGCAGACCCTTCGATCTGAGCCCATGAACTCTTCGATCTGAGCCAGACATTTGACCAATCGATGCGGAGATTCGTACAATACGATCGTTCTGTCTTCTTCTGCCAGTCGTGTCAAGCGCGTTTGTCTGCCTTTCTTGTGTGGAAGAAATCCTTCAAAAACGAATTTGTCACAAGGAAAACCACTTCCTACAAGAGCAGGAACAAAAGCTGTCGGACCAGGCAGACATTCTACCTTGATCCCGGACTCAACGCAAGCGCGAACCAAAAGAAACCCTGGATCTGAAATACCCGGAGTTCCGGCATCTGACACCAGCACACTCAATTCTGAATGACTGATCTTCTCCAAAACGGAATGCAACGCTTTGTGTTCATTGTGCGCATGAAACGGCAGAACAGGTTTCGAAATATCGAAATGTGACAATAACTTCTTCGTCACACGCGTGTCTTCTGCAAAGATCTGATCACATTCCTTAAGGATCCGTAATGAACGCAAGGTGATATCTTCCAGATTTCCGATCGGTGTCGGGACTAAACACAATTTTGACATATTTTCCTATCGGGTTAAAACGACGTAATCTTGTAGAAGGGTCTGCAAGAACTGCAAACGCTTATCGGGAGTTTTCTCCAATCCGATCAGTCTGGCAGATTCATCCGCAAGTTCGATCGCAAATTGCTTGGTTTCTTCATTGGGGTATTGTCTGACTCGCTGGATCGTATTTTTGATCAATAACATGTCTTCATCCGTCAATCGCACCACTTCCGGATAAGTGGGTTGGTGATCGTCGAGACTTTTAATGGCAAGTACATCGCTGATGCTGTAGCGCGCGTTCGATTTGTTCCGAATAACAACTGTGCCGGCCATGGCGTCTCCTAGACGCTGTCCTTTCTTGGAGGTGGAAGCAAAAACCGCCCCGAGAACTGCAAATCCTGCCCATAGGAGCACAGTGATATCGGCACTGATCCAAAGAAAATCACCACGGAAGATCCATCTCGTAAAAACCTCGCGCAATCCCGGACGCTCTCCGTGCACTGTGACAACGCGAATGCCAAGCGCTAGTTTACCCAAGCTCTGACCGTTGGCAAAATACTCCATCATTGGATGATAGAAGATCCATGGGATTTTGATGAGTAAAAGCGTAACAAAAAGTTGTGAACCGTAAGATGCAAAAATGTTCGACATATCAAGAATAAGCATCATGAGCACGAAATACATGATGAATATGACCACGTCGATCAAGCTTGCCGCGACACGTTGCATGGTACTTGCCAGCTCGTACTCGATCTTTACATGATGGGCTGATTCAAACTCTACGCTGCTCATTCTCCAAAATTAACAATTATCCTCTCCCTACTTTTCTTTTGTCTGCATTGCTTTAGTATGCTCCATTTCCTTTTTCATGCGGACCTCTTCCTTTGTGAGTTTGCGCTTAAGATTCCAATCGTAACCTTTCCGATTGGCCATGAAAAGGATCATGTAATCGCGGTCATTCGCAGGAACCACAACATCCGGCTTCAATTCCCTACCCCTGTCAGTTGTCTGTGCAAAGGGTGTGGATGAATCGTAGGTATGAAAATAATAGAACTCATACTTACCCTTATTCATCCTGTCCATTCTAAGTGGTTGTTTTTTGGTGTCCACATCCTCAGCTACTTTAAGTTCTGAGTAGATTTCCGGCCACGGTTCTGCCTTATCCGCAAACCAATTGTGGATCGACTGAATGTTATAGGTCTTGTTCGTTATAACTCCAATGACAAAGTTTCCATCTGCCGAACGGAGATAACTGATGTCTGCCTTTGCGCTCAGCTCCTTTTTCTTTTTCCTGATGCGTGGATCCATCAGATCAGCCGATGTTTCATTGAAATGCCACTTCCCATCTCCGGTTCGTTCGGATGCTGCAGGGTACCAATCTGTATTACCAAGATCGAAACGGTTGACAAATGCACCCAATTCATTGAATACGTAGAAAATTTTAGGATTCAGGCGTGTTTCCCAACTCAATGATCCCGCAAGTCCCGAAAAAACAGCTTGCCACATCGATCGGCGGATCTCGATCCCGCTGCTGTCCCTTGCCACCATCAACGGATCCGTTTCAGAAAAGAACATGGGCTTCCGGATGAGCGCATCCCGACCGTCTTCATAAATATGATGTGTGTACGACTCGGTATTCGGGAAGGTATTCCTGTCATCGTTCAGAAAATGACGAGAAACGAAACGGGCATAGAATGAAGCAAAATCCTGTGGACCAAAATCGTAAATGTTGCTGGTCATAATATCCATGTTCGCATCAACGAAAATATCGTCATTGACCTGCTTTGGACCTGCAAAACTTGCTGTAAGCAAATGGTTACTACCGTTATACTGTGACCTTATATAGGCAGCCATTTCTTTCTGCCAATCGCTGTAAGCCCTCCAGTTCTCTCCTTCCTTGTAAAAAACACTGTTATCTGCTTCAGGTGTGCCAACATTGGAGATCTCACTGAAAAGTTCAAGGACAGCGATGTGGGTGGAATAACCCCATCGGGAGAGTATGTAGCGCAGTCGCTGCTTGTAATATTTCTTTGCTTCCTCATTAGTAAAGAAATCCACCGGATCGTCGGTACCCATTAACTGCTTATAGCAGAAACCCACGCCGTTGTGTTCCCAGTCCCAGGCCCAAGAGCGGTAGTAAGCATGCTGACTAACCTGGAACGAATAATGGATCTGAAGATCGAGATGAATGTAAAAACCCAGTTCCTCAGCCAGTTCAATGGTTCGGTCCATCTCCTGAGCCAGAGGCAAACGCTTCGTGTAATTTCCGCATTCCTCCCATTCGATCTCGGAGGCCGTTGGATACAGGATCATTCGAACGTAATTCATGCCTTGGGCCGACAACCCTCTCAATTTCTCGCGGTATTTTTCCTGAACACGCGGCGCGACATAAAAGGTTGAATATCCTTCATTCGAAACGAAATATTTCCCGGTAGAGGCATCGGTATAACACAGATTGTTGTACAACTGCGGGTCACTCAGGCTGTCCGTTTCAGGCCAGGGCAGATTCAAGCCAACTGGATAGAAAGTTCTTCCACCAAGAGACAAGTACCTTTTGTTTTGAGAAATACCCATGTAACTGTTATTGGAGCTTTTGATCACCTGAAAGGACTCCTTTCCGATCACCCATTCCTCCCCTTCTTTAACGCGCATTTTGACGGTTACTGACCATTTGCCTTTTCGAGGCGGTGTAAATCGCACCCTGAAAGGATGTGGGGTCGGACGCTCCGTGTATGATCCGATCGATCGGTATTCCTCATCACTGTAATGGTCTTTGTTGCGCGGTCTCGGTAAAGGTTCTTTTGAAAAAGAAGCGAAATCCTGAAAATAGAACGCATCAACAACTATGACATCACTTGTGTTTTCGTAGACGAATTCAGCAAAAACCCTCAGCTCCCAGTCAAGGAAAGGATTCAACTTCTGCTCCTCGGGTACAGGAACATTGCGCACAAAATGATTAACTTTTTGCTGTACATCCCCCGGCAATTTGATGCCCAATTCTAACTTCTGAAAGGTTTTCACTTCTGAACTACTCTTGTAATTCAGGATCTGGACGGTTCTTCCATCGTCCGGCCCCAATTGAATACCCGATTGAGCCGAAAGATCATGCACTAGAAAGAAACAAAAAAGAAAGGGCAGTATGAATTTCATTTACCAAAGTTTTGACTAAAGATAATTGAAGTCAATGAAATGCACGATGCTTTGTGTTTTCCTGATCTTTTGCTGCATTCACTTCGATTATTTATACTATTTCTAAATAAGCAGGAATGACAGTTTTATGACAAAAAAGAAACATTTCGTTCGCAACTTTGCATTCTGACGATAAAAGAGTGCTAGATCAGTTCCACATAATAGCTTTTACGCACCGCAACCTTGAGTTGACGGATATTGGACAATTGCACATCGAAGAAACGCATCAGCAGGAACGACTTCAGGAATTGAAACAAGCTTTGTCGCTCGATGAAATGATGTTCCTTTCAACCTGCAACCGTGTCGAATTCCATTTCAGAACGGAAAATGAAGTCGATTATGACTTCGTAATGAATTTCTTTGAATCGCTCTATCCGAACTTCAGTCGCGAACAAATTGGTCATTACGCACACCGTGGAGATCAATTCAAAGGCATCGGTGCTGTAGAACACATGTTGTCAGTTGCCTCATCGATCGATTCAATGGTAGTGGGTGAGCGGGAGATCATTACTCAAGTGCGAAACGCCTTCGAGAATTCGAAGAAATTGGGATTGACCGGGGACTTTATCCGTCTGCTGCTCCGTCACACGATCGAAACGGCGAAAAAGGTCTATACTGAAACCAGCATCGCTACCAAACCGGTATCGGTCGTTTCTCTTGCCTATCACAAACTGCGGGATATGAACATTCCATTGACGGCACGTGTGATCATCATCGGAGCAGGTGTGACCAATACCAATATGAGCCGCTTCCTGCGCAAGCACGGATTCAAGAATTTCGCAGTGTTCAATCGAACTTTTTCCAAAGCAGAAGCACTGGCAAAAGACCTCAATGGTAAAGCATTCGGTATCGAAGAACTTTCAGGATACCAAGGCGGATTCGACGTAATGATCACCTGTACAGGATCAGAACATCACATCGTGAGTCCTGAGATCTATGACAATTTACTCAACGGAGACACTGACCGCAAGGTGATCATCGATCTGGCTTTGCCGCAGGATATCGACCCACAGATCTTGGCAACGCATAACCTAACGCACATTTCCGTTGAGGTACTTCAGAAGATCTCCAACGAAAACCTGAAAGAGCGCTCCAAAGAGATCCAGCATGTGGAAGAGATCATCTCCGAAGCCCTGTTCAATTTCCGAAATATACACAAGCTTCGTGAAGTAGAACTGGCTATGCGTGAAGTTCCTCAAAAAGTAAAAGAGATCCGCTCAACGGCGATGAACGAAGTGTTCCGCAATGAGCTTGATGAACTCGACGATCATTCACGTGAAGTACTCGAGAAGATCGTTGGATACATGGAAAAGAAATACATGAGCATGCCAATGATCATGGCCAAAGAAATCCTTTTAAAACACTGATCATGACACACGTACGCATCGGTTCGCGGGGAAGCGACCTTGCACTCTGGCAAGCCAATCACGTAAAACGTCAACTGGAAGAACTCGGATGCAGCGTGGAGATCACGGTGATCAAAACACAGGGCGATGCGATCCAGCACTTGAGCTTCGATAAGCTCGAAGGTAAAGGATTCTTTACCAAAGAGATCGAACAAGCGCTGCTCGACAAATCCGTAGATCTTGCCGTGCACTCGCACAAAGATCTTGAAACCACTCCACCGGAAGGCTTGATCATAGCAGCCGTTTCAGAGCGCGAAGACCCCGCTGATCTCTTGTTGATCTCTCCAAAAGCGATCGACGAGAACAAGGTTTGGGGATTGAAGGAAAATGCAGTGGTAGGCACCTCATCGGCAAGAAGAAAATCGCAAGTACTCCGTTTCCGCGATGACGTTGAAATACGTGATCTGAGAGGAAATGTGCCGACGCGAATACAGAAATTGCGGGATGAACAATATGATGCCATTCTTCTGGCTAAAGCCGGCGTTGATCGTTTACAGATCGATCTGTCTGAATTTGTTGTGATCCGCCTTGATCCAAGTGAATTCGTTCCGGCGCCTGCTCAGGGTGTTCTAGCCTTGCAAATACGGGAGGACGACAAGCAACTGAAAGAAGTACTTTCTAAAATGAATCATACCGAGGTACAGGAGCGCATTACCGTTGAGCGAAAAGTGCTCAACCTTATGCAGGGAGGTTGTCAGCTTCCACTTGGGGTATACTGCAACGAAGATAAACTAGTCTATGTTTCTCATGCTCATTCGTGGGAAGAAGGATCTAACTGGTACGAATATTCCAGTGACACCCTCGAAGGACTTGCTGAATTGATCGTTGAAGACCTGCAGTCAACGGAAGAACTTGATTAGATCTGTCTTCATATCGAGGAACCTAGAGGAAGTTCCCGAACTTTCTGAATTCTGTGCCCAACGCAATATTCGACTTACAGCACAGTCACTCATTCGCTTTAAAGCGGTTCCATTCTCTATTACAGAAGAATATCCGGTGATCTTTTTCTCGAGCATCCGTGCTGCACACTTCTTATTGTTGGAAAAGGAATTGGCTCCTTCAACAGCCATCGCCTGCATTGGTGCGGAAACTGCGCTGAAACTGAAGCAACTTGGACTGGAATGTGAGTTTGTCGGTGACAAGGCAGGTGATCCGGAAAGCGTTGCCGCGGCTTTTAAAAACTGGCTGGGAGACAGAAAGGTACTGATCCCCTGCTCCGATCGGTCCAACCGTTCTGTCGCCAATGCTCTGCCGGAAGGGCAGAGCCAGGAAGTGATCGTCTACAAAACCATACACGATCCCGTTCTCATAAACGATTGCGACATCTACATCTTTTCCAGCCCGACCAATGTAGAGTCCTTCTTCAAAGAGAATATACTTCCCGATCCCGCCGCTGTTATCTCCTGGGGTAAAACAACGGACAGAGCGCTGCAAAAACATGACATCACTCCGGTTCACACCCTTCAGCATTCCTCCAACAAAGAAATTGTCAGCTGGCTTGAAAAACAGGCTTAGTCGTTTTCTTTCTCAGTTCAAAACGCTCCTTTTCGAGAGCTAAATTGGCCTGAGCTTTTCGAACTAAAACCTATCTTTGTACTATGAAATTGCATTACAGGGAAATGGGCGAAGGACAGCCAATGGTCATCCTTCATGGACTCTTCGGATTTTCAGACAACTGGCAAACACATGCCAAAAAGCTGGCAGAATATTACCGCGTCATTCTGGTCGATCTTCGCAACCATGGTCACTCTGAATGGACGGAAGATTTTTCCTACTCATTGATGGCAGAAGACGTCAAAGAACTCTGCGAAGATCTGGGATTGAACAAGATCATTCTCCTGGGCCATTCCATGGGAGGCAAAGTGGCTATGTATTTTGCACAGTACTACGAAGAGTTCCTCGAAAAGCTGATCGTTGTTGACATTGGCGTAAAAGCCTATCCCATGCACCATCAACACATCCTCGCCGGATTACATGCACTTGATCTGGAGAACATGAAAGCGAGAAGTGAAGCTGAGGCAGTATTAAAGAAACACATTGACTCCGACGGTGTACGTCAATTCCTTTTGAAGAACCTCTACTGGAAAGAAAAAGGGCAACTGGCCTTCAGAATGAATTTGCCCGTCCTCGAGCGAGAAATGCCTGAGATCCTGAGCGCATTGCCGGAAAAGGAAGTCATGACCCCAACGCTTTTCATTCGCGGTGAATTGTCCAATTATATTCTCGACGAAGACATTTCAGAACTGGAGGATCGTTTCCCTGATTCTTATGTTGTGACCATCTCCGGAGCCGGACACTGGGTTCATGCCGAGGAGCCTGAGCGTTTTCTGGAATCTGTACTCGGCTTCTGTCTGCGCTGATCGATTTTTTGCGTATTTTGGTCTGATCAACTGCAGCCTTATGAAACAGTTCACGGTAGCTATCTTCTTTCTTGTAAGCAATTTCCTGCTTGCCCAGCCCTATGCCGGCGAGGGAAAAGTAAAACTGCCAAAACGCGATATCACCAAGGCTGCGAACTGTACGCCCCCCAGCACCACAACCTACCTGGAACTGAACAACGTTCGGGCAATGATTCATACAGCAGGGAATTTATGGCAAGTACCGAATCAGAATTACAGTCAGTATGAAGTCCCAAAGAATTCAGGGATCATGGCGCTCTTCACTTCAGCACTTTGGCTGGGTGGAACTGATGTAAACAATCAGCTTAAACTTGCTGCCCTGCGATACAGAAATGGTCAGGATTACTGGACCGGACCGCTTTCACAAGTGTTTGCAGAAACAACCTACGAAAATTGCAGCAAGTACGATAAACATTTCATTACTACTCAGGACCAGATCCGCGAATTCTCTGCATGGTACGAAGCAGGAGTCTACGATCAGACCAACGGAACGAATACGCAGTCGGAACTTTTTCCGGATTACCAGATCCCGAACATTATAAAAGAATGGCCCGCACATGGTGACATCTCTCAGGGACAGGATTATTATCTCGCTCCGTTCTTTGATTACAACGACGACGGTCACTACAACTGGGAAGATGGAGATTATCCATGGCACGACATCAACCGTACCAAGGAATGTAAGATCGACAGAAGCGTCAGTTTATACGGTGACCTGAACCTATGGTGGGTCATGAACGACAAAGGGAATATTCACACCGAAACCGGCGCTGATCCGATCGGGATGGAGATCAGAGCACAAGCCTTTGCCTTTGCTTCGAACGATGAGATCAACAACATGACCTTTTACAACTATGAGTTGATCAACAGAGGAACACAGACTCTTTACAATACGTACTTTGGCTTCTTCACCGATGGTGCTTTGGGTGATCCTTTTGATGACTACGTTGGATGTGATGTCAACCGTGGTTTGGGTTACTACTACAACGGGGACAATTACGACGGAGAGAATTCAGGTTTCAAAGGTTACGGCTATTCCCCTCCTGCCGTAGGAGTAGATTTCTTTGAAGGACCTTATCAGGATAATGATGGCATCGATAATGCCTTTGGTATTGGTGAAGGAGAAGCACTGAATGGTATCGGTTACGGCGACGGGATCATCGACAACGAGCGCTTCGGTATGCGCCGCTTTCTGTATTACTCCAATACCACGAATGGTGCGAATCCCAACCAGACCGACCCGATCAACGCTTCCGATTATTACAATTACCTCAGAGGTTTCTGGAAGGATGGAACAAAATTCTATTACGGTGGAAGTGGCCATATCTCTGATGCTGAAACAAATCCGGAGGTGCCCTGCGACTTCATGTTCCCGGGTGATACCGATCCACTCGGTTGGGGTACAGGAGGAATTCCACAAGAACCGTGGACAGAACAAACTGCCAACAACCCACCGAACGACCGTCGATTCGTTCAGTCAGCCGGTCCTTTCATACTCAAGCCAGGTGCGATCAACAACATTACGGTCGGAGTGGTTTGGGCACGATCTACCGACGGAGATCCATTCGCTTCGGTTGAAACCTTGCAACGCGCAGACGACAAAGCACAGGCTTTATTCGAAAACTGTTTCAAGGTGCTGGACGGTCCGCATGCTCCGAATCTGGAGATCCAGGAACTGAGCAACGAGTTGATCCTGATCTTGGATAACCCGATCAATTCCAACAATTACAATGAGCAGTACGAGGAATTCGATCCCTTCATTGTGTCCTCCGACCCGAATGCAGATAAGAATTACCGCTTCCAGGGCTACCAGATCTATCAGCTGGCTTCAAAACAGGTTTCTTTATCCGATCTGCAGGACCCTAATAAGGCCAGACTGGTTGCACAGTGCGACATCAAGGACGACGTTTCCAAGATCATCAACTTCGAATTCGACGAAGACCTTGGTGCAAGTATTCCGGTTGAACGTGTAGACGGAGAGAACAAAGGTATTCGACACAGTTTCAGGCTGACAACTGATCAGTTCGCTCAGGGAGAGACGAAGCTTGTTAACTTCAAACGCTACTATTACCTGGCGATCTCCTATGCCTACAACAATTTCGAGAATTACGACCCGAACGATCCTGCATCCTTAAGCGGACAAAAGAAACGCTACCTCGCGAGCCGAAAAGCAGCCAGTGGCGAAGTGCGACCTGTCGAGGCAATTCCGCACAACCCTATGCCGGAAGCCGGTGGAACCTTGCATTATCTGGAATATGGTGAAACACCGGAGATCATGCGTCACGACGGATATGGAAACGGAAACAGAGCCCTGGAACTTACCGAGACCTCAAGATCATTTATCCTCAACTACGGTTTTATTGAAAAACCCATCTACGCGAAAGGTTCCGGACCGATCAATGTGAAGGTTGTTGACCCGTTGAATGTCGCTGACGGATATTTTGAATGTAAATTCAGAAACTACGGAACGTCAACGAGCAATGGTGCAGATACAGCGAGTTGGATCATCTATCGTTACACTTCGGAAAATGGGGATCTGCTCGATTCAGTAACAGCCCAACAAACCATTTCCCGCGACCATGAACAGATCATTCCCAAATGGGGTGTTTCGGTTCAGATCCATCAGACCAATTATTATGGTCAATCCGGAAATGCTTCGGTTAAGATCACCGACATGATCTACGAAGAGATCAGCTTCAGCGACTCCTCCAAACAATGGCTGGGTTTTGTGCAGGATAATGATGCTTTCTTCCCGACGAACTGGATCAGATCAGGAGATTATTCACCACAAACCGATCCCGCACAGGCAGGATACGAATGTCTTCCGGACGGATTGGATTATCTGAATCCCTGCAATTACCGTGACGAATCAGGTGTCGACCCTGAAAAGAATTATACCAAACTGCTTCAGGGTGGAATCGCTCCGCATCGCTTGGTCGGGTATCAGGCGTCATACATGCCTCTCGCCTATTTCAATTTACCAAATCCGGGAGCTGCCAAAACAAACTCTTCGATCTCCTTCTTGCCAAGTGTTGATATCGTGATCACCTCTGACAAGTCTAAATGGACCCGTTGTCCTGTGATCGAACTGGGAAGAGAACCTTCGTTGAATGTAGGAGGGGCACAGCCCGGAGCGCTTCGAAAAAGTCAAAGCGTTGACAAGAACGGTAATCCGGATGGTACAGGGACAGGTATGGGATGGTTCCCGGGCTATGCGATAGATCTGGAAAGCGGCGCCCGACTATACATGGCCTTTGGAGAGAATTCCTTCCTAGGTGCTGAGAATGGTGCCGACATGATCTGGAATCCGACAAGTCGTTTGGTTGATGGTATTGGAAATCCCCTAATGGGTGGAATGCATCCGGTGTATTTCTTCAGCTACAATCAGAAAACGATCAACAATTTCTCCCAGGCCTTTGACTTCCCATATTACGATAAAGCTCAGGCAGAAACCATTTCCGGGAACTTTGCCTACCAGAAAATGTTGCAGGTCGAAGCAAATAATTCTGCGGCGAAGCGCGAATTCTACGGAGGCTTATCCTGGATAGCTTATCCGATCTTGCGCAACGAACATTCTTTGCTGTCCTCTGATGTTTCGATCAAATTGTGCATCAACAAGGAATTCAAGAATTTCGTTTCGTCGAATGAGAACAGTGGTCGACCAATGTACAGCTGGAGTATGAAGAACTACCGCACGGTAACGGATAGCGATGCTGCACTTGCAGAGGCCTTGAAACTCATTAATGTGGTGCCGAATCCGTATAATGCATTTTCAGAATACGAGAATAACAAACTCGACAACCGGGTGAAGATTATCAACCTGCCTGAGAAATGCCGTATAAGGATCTACAACACGCAAGGAAAACTCATCAAGGATATCAAAAAGGATAGCCCGCAAACCTTCCAGGACTGGACACTGACCAATCAAGCCAACATTCCGGTTTCCTCGGGTGTTTACCTCATCCACGTCGAAGTTCCCGGCATCGGCGAAGTGGTCGTGAAATCCTTCCTCGCTATGCGCATGGTGGATCTGCAGAATATGTAAATCCAATTGGCAATGGACAATTGACAATGGCCAGGATCAAGTTTCCTCCCTTGAGGGAGGATTAAGGCGATGCGTCGAGCCTGTCGAGATGAGGGTGACGATCTTTAAACAAGTGACAGTCTGGTTTGAACTTTTGAACGGTGAAGCCTTTGAACATTTAAACTTAGAGTGATCAGTAATCTGTGATCAGTCCTTCGACAGGCTCAGGAACCTGATCAGTATGTTGGTGAGTTTAGAATTTAGAACTTAGAGCAATTGGTCATTAGTTATCGGTCATTTGTCATTAATTTAATATAGCGGCAGACCTCAAATGTTAAATCCTCTTAAATATGATCCGTCTAAACATATTTGCTATTTCTTTGTAACTATTCCATTCTCTAAACGTCATAGGATCATGAAAAATTTCTCCATCTTATTTGCAAGTGCCCTTATCATAGGAGCATGTTCCAGCGAACCGGAAAAGATCCATTTGAGAACTGAAAAAGGTCCGAGAAACGAAAACGGCAAACACGTCGATGCCAACAGCATGATGACCGTTGAAATCCAGGGCATGACCTGTGAAATGGGATGTGGCGGCAGTATCCGCAAAGAATTGAAAGGAACCGGAGCCGTTGCCCGTGTGCAATTCGATTTTGAGGAAGGTCGCAAAAAACAAACAGCAATGGTCTCTTACGACTCCTCAAAGATCACCGCTGCGGAGATGATCCGACTGATCACCACCATGAATGACAAGCAATTTTCCGTAGGCAAAAATACTGTAGAACCCATCTCCAAAGATGTTACCACTGATCGTTCTTCTTCAAAAGAATCCAAAGAACCCGAAGTCGAATTGGAAGAAACTCGCATCGAAATGCCCAATCTGATCAACATCCTGAAGGATCTGGTTGTGGGTTGAGGAATGAACAAGGAACAATGAACAAAGACTTAGATCATTTCAACGGACACCGAGCGCAATGCAATGAAGTCGAGGTGTGAACTGCGAAGCCTTGAACTCTTGAACCTTTTTAAACGCGCAGCACTTGAACCTATTCCCTACTTGTCTTTCATCACCAACCTTGCGGTCTGGCGTGTCCTTTGCTGCAGAATGATTTCTTTGTCTACGGTAACTCGCTCAAGTGTGGCCTGGTCGTAATGACGAATAGTCACCAATTCCAACCCTTCGTTGTAGCGCACTTCGTAATGGTCCTTGAAAATGTCCAGTATCTTCTGAATATCCGTTTTACTTCGATCGAGCAGAATAGAAAAACTCAGCGCTGAGTTCTGCATCAGGTTGATCTTCGCATTGGCTTTAGAAAGTCGATTGAAAATGTCGCTCAGATTCTCCTCTACTATGAAAGAGAAATCCTTCGGTGTGAAGGAGAAAAGGATCTGATCCATCTTGAAGATAAAGGATGGTACAAGGTGATCGTTTTCCGTGGAGGCCTGGATCACTGTCCCTTCAGCATGTGGATCGAGGAAGGACTTCACATACAATGGAATACCTTTGTTCTGAAGCGGTTTCACCGTTTTCGGGTGAATAACCGATGCTCCGTAATAGGAAAGCTCTATCGCTTCCTTGAAAGAGATCTTGTCCAGCTTGATGGTGTTGTCGAACCACTTAGGATCGGCGTTCAACATTCCCGGTACATCCTTCCAGATCGTAACACTCTCCGCATCTCCGCAATATGCAAAGATCGCAGCTGTGTAATCCGACCCTTCACGACCAAGTGTCGTTGTAAATCCTTCCGGTGTGGAACCGATGAATCCCTGCGTCACCTGAATATCCGTATCCTCAAACACAGGTAAAAAACGCGACTTGATCAGTTCTTCTGTTTTCTGCCAGTCTACATTTCCTTCCTGGTACTGATTGTCCGTGCGGATAAGTTTGCGGGCATCGGCCCATGCTGCAGAATGTCCTTCTTCAAAGAGGAACGCAGCCACAATATGTGTTGAGATCACTTCTCCCAGCGAAACGATCTGATCGTATGCGAAACTGTAATTATCCGGGAAAGGCTGATCGAACATGTTGCGTAGCTTTTCGAAGACATCCTCCACCGTATTGAAGATAGCATAGTGACGCTCATGGAACAATTCGCCAATAATGTTCATGTGAAAATCATACAGATCACTTACATGCGCGTTGAACTGCAGATGATCGTTCTGTGAATAGGCTTTTACGACTTCTTCCAGCTTATTGGTCGATTTACCCATCGCAGATACCACAACGGTTAACTTTTCACCACCAAATAATTTCAGGATCTCTGAAACATTACGTACTGCATTGGGATCCTTCACAGAAGCCCCACCGAACTTAAATACTTTCATGCGACAAAATTAGATAAAAGAATGAGTGGTCAGAAATCAGTAATCAGTAATTAGTTATCAGAGTGAGATCAACCTTCCCCCCTTGAGGGCGGTGCACTGAGCTTGCCGTAGTAGGGACCGAGGGGGGGGTGACAATACCCAAGAAAGTATTATAGGATAATTTTAAGGTTAACGATCTAAGCCACCCTCATCTCGACAGGCTCGACGCATCGCCTTATTCCTCCCTCAAGGGAGGAAACCAAATCGCACTCATTTGCTTTGCCGATTTCCGCTTTACTCCAATTGCCTCAACTCACATCGGTACAGAGATCCTGAACGTCGTCCCTATATCGATCTGCGACTCCAACACAAAAACCTTTCCCTTGTGGTAATCCTGAATGATGCGTTTCACTAAAGACAATCCAAGTCCCCAGCCGCGCTTCTTTGTGGTATACCCCGGTTGAAAGATCGTCTTCAGCTGCTTCGGCGGAATACCCTTCCCTGTATCCTTGATATCAATGTGCGCCCAATCCGGAGTTTTGTGTACCGTGACTGTAAGATCACCTGCTCCTCCCATGGCGTCAACCGCATTCTTGCAAATGTTCTCTACCACCCATTCCATCAGCGAAGGATTATGCAAGGCGATCATCTCTTCCTCGGCAATGAAATGAATATTCACCTTGTCAGAGATGCGCAACTGAAGGTAATCCAATACACTTTTTACCGTTTGACCAAGATCAGCGGCTTCCAGTTTACCACCCGACCCGATCTTCGAAAAACGATCAGTGATCTTCTCCAGTCGCTCCACATCCTTATGCATTTCTCGCGGGATCATCGGGTCAATATCCTGTGTTTCGATCAACTGGATCCAGGCCATCAACGAAGAGATCGGCGTTCCCAACTGATGAGCTGTCTCCTTCGCCATTCCTGCCCACACCTGATTTTGCTCGGCCTTTCGGAAGGTACTGAAAATGAGATAGGAAATGAATACGAATAGTCCGATGATCGCAAACTGGATGTAAGGGAAATACTGCAACTGCTTCAGCTCCGGACTCATTTCGTAATACAACAACTTAGGAGATCCATCTTTAAAATCGATCACCAATGGCTCATTCTGGCGCAGCAGATCGTTGATCGTCGACTGTAAATTCTCCGCCTTCAACTTGCTTTGCGGTAAATTGCTTCCGAGTACCGTGGTATCGGCCGAATTGACCAACAACACCGGCACGAGTCCAACATTTTCGATCAACTCCCGGTTAAAAGCATTCAGGAGTGAATCGCGTTCCTCCTCCATGCGAATGAGTTCCTTCGAATCGTTGTAGTAATACGTCATGAAAAGATTCTCGTATATCTCCACCGAAAAGGGCTCGTTGTTCTTCTTCCATGAATTCGCCATCGCAATAAGGGAGTCGTCGAATTTCTTCTGCAATGCCTTCTTGGTCAGATCAGGGAACTGTGCACGCAGATCAGCAGAGTCCAGGTCGACGTTGATGTGCCCGGAGACCATTCCTTCGTTGTCCAGAAGAATTACCGGTATATCCTTATTGTCGTTGATGATCTTGAATGGAAAATCGAGGTTCGGGTCGACATCCAGCGGTGAAGCTTTGGAGACTTCCTTTGTTGCATCGATCCAAAGCGACATCTCCTTGCGTTCTTTGTCGCGCAGCTGAGTGAAAGTTCTGTCTGTCAACTGCACCAGCTCCAGTTTCTTTCGGATCGCATCGGCCCACTGACGCGCACGCTCCGTCTCGCGCTCTCCTACCCGTCCCACAATTCCGTTGGAAATGAACAGGAAAGCACCGATCATGCACAGCGCAAAGACCATCAACGCGATCTTCCATTTTTGCTTGTTTGAATAGAGGTCTATTGCCAAGTTTTTGAGTTTAGAGTTTTGAAATTAGAGTTTAGAGTGCGTATGTACTTGCCGATTGCATCGGCCTTTTGCTCGGGAGATTTAAGTTGTTCTATTAAGTAGTTCCATTTCAATTGTTTCACAAATCCCAACCAAGTTAATGACTAATTACCAATTTGATTTCTTCCTCATAAATTCCTAATACCAATCTCTGATCACTCATCCGCGCTATCTGCGAAATCTGCGAGAACCCAACCAAATTAATGACTAATTATCAATCACTGATCACCAATCACCAAAACCCTCTCCACTTCCCCGCACACTTTCACATGATCAAAACGCCTTGCCTCCACTTTTAGTATCTCAGCATCGATCTTGTACTGATCTTCCATGATCGCTTTCAGTTTTTTCGCCAGATCCGTCTCATTCAGCGTCTCGAAGAGCACCCCCAGTTCACCGAATTTCAACAGTTCAGGCGTTCCACCCGCATTGCTCCCCAGCGTCGGTGTTCCACAAGCCATCGCTTCGATGGTCACCATCCCGAAGGTTTCCGCTTTAGAGGTCATCACGAACCAGTCAACTGCCTTGTAAAAGGTAGCAATGTCCTTGCGGAATGGACGAATGAAAACCCGGTCCTTCAATCCTTCCCGAGTTATCAACTCCTGCATTTCGGCGTAGTAATCGTCGGCTTCGTTGTGCGTAGGTTCACCGAGAAAAAGCACCCCGAAATCCTTACGTGGACACTGCAGCATGGCGTTCAGCAGGAGCAACTGACCTTTCTGAACATCAAAGCGACCGATCAAACCAAAGATCTTCATTTCCTGCGGGAGATCCAATAGCCCTCTGGACTCCGTTTTCGTCGGCAGATCAGCGAATTGCGACAAGTCTATCCCCGAGGGGATAAGAACTGTTCGGTCCTTTGGGAACTTCGTCATGGTGTGCACCTGATGTTCCAGCCAGTTCAGCGGACAGGACCACAGATCGAAGTGTTTGAAACGATAGGTATGCAAGAAATTCGTCTTTTTGACCCCCAATTGCATTTCCATGAAGTAGGACAGATGGAGTTTATTTTTCAATACCCGTTTAGCGATCACCGCTACGCTCATGTCCTGTGTAGCGCGGACGATCAGATGGGAAATTTGCTGTTCCTGAAGAATCTTCGCCAAAGCTTTACCTCGCTTGAAGTCATAGTATTTGCGGTGTTTTTCGATGTTCACCACCGGAACGCCAAGTTCTTTTGCCATTACCTCCGCCGGACTCCCCTTAATGCACAACAGGAAAACCGAATGTCCGCGTTCCTGCATCCACAGCGCGTTGCGCACCTGGTTCATTTCCAGTCCGCCTTTGCTGTTGGAGCCTAGCAAGTATCCGATTCGGAGCTTCATGGTGTAAAAATAGTGTAACTTTGGAAAAACGTTCAGAAAAGCAAAAATGAAGGAACTTCTCCGCAAACCGATCTTCGTCTTTTTCCTGGTGATGTTGCTCATTGCCTTACCGCTCTTCCTTTTCCCGATCAACCTTTTCGAGGGCGAGATCGTGTATCAGATTGGCGCCTTGCAACACGTCGAACCCGCACCCCTGAGTTTATCCTATTTCATCGGACTCGGGTACGCCCCGGAGGACATGCTCGGCGTTCAAGACTTCTACCTCACCCGCAAAGGCTACATACTCGCCGCCTTGCTGATCCTTGCATTTCCGGCTTTGTTGGCTTATAGGGTTAAATTAAAAAATTGAATTTTTCCCGTACTACGTATTTATGCGTAATAATTGGAACGAATAACTACGCAACTATTAAAAAAAGTGTCTTCCGGGATGAAATGTTGCCGAGAATTCAGTTTAGGTTTGTCTGATTACAAAAAGGATAAACTATTGGTAGATTGTGAAGCTATGATCATTGAACTAAACCGCACTCTTTTCTGAAAACGAATTTGGAACTGCACGTGACAGACAAAGATCTTCTTTACATTATAAAAGATCAGCTTGATCTTCTTTGTAATAAGAAAAAACATCGCTGAGTGTTCATTATAAGGAGATTAAAAGCAAAATATCTTCATCAAAATTTGATTGTTGATAAAAAGCGACTTAACTTTGCACGAGAATGATAAACTACTGTAACCTATTGGGTGTCTGTGCGCCCTCAACAATTAACCGAATGTTCAACCTAACCACGGCACCCAACGCCGGATTAGCCTAACGACCTGTATCATGAGAAATTTACTACACTACTTCTCTTCTTCAATTAGACTTTTATTTGTTTTGCTGGTATCCGGAACGGGGTGGGGGCAGACTACAACCATAAGCAATACATCCGAAAATTTTACTGAAATAATTTCTGGAACATCTACCACCACAAATCAAACTGGTGTTTGGGTTGTACCTTGTGGAGTTACAGAGTTCACTGTAATAGTATTTGGTGGTGGTGGTGGTGGTGGTTCCTCACAAGGAACACCGCAGGGTTCTGGAGGTGGTGGTGGTGGTTATGCTCTAACCACATATACCAATGTTACACCTGGAGCTTCCTTTAGTTTTCAAGTAGGTAGGGCTGGCGCAGGTTCAGATAATACTTCGCCAGGTGGTTCAGGTGGTCAAACTTGGTTTCAATCTTCAACTTTCTTATTTGGGAATGGTGGAACTGGGGGTCAATCACAAGGAACAACTCCTGGAAATGGTGGTACTGCTGGTGGCACTGGAGCTCTCACTTTCAATAGTGGAAATATTGGTGGCGTATGTACAGGTACTACTGGGGGTCGAGGAGGTAACAACGGTTTCGGAACAGGTGGAGGAGCAATCAACGAATCACTCGATGCTGCCGGTGCAAACGGGAATAGAGGCGGTGGTGGAGCTGGTGGAAATCATGCAAGTGGAGGACGAGACGATGGGGGACGTGGTGGATTTGGAACCATTATCATTACCTACCAAGGGCCTTTCGCTGGTGAAAATCAATATCTTTCTTGTGGCTTCACTTCAACTGTAATGTCGGCTCAAGCTCCAGTATCACCTGCTGTAGGAACATGGAGTGTGGTTAGTGGAAGTGCTACCATTTCAAGTCCTAACTCGCCGACCAGCTCAATAACTGGACTTGTTCCAGGAACATGCGCCAATTTACTCTGGTCATGGACTAATCCTTCAAGCAGCCCTACTTGTCGTACGGTAAGTAATACAGTAGTTATTTGTATCGATGGTACTGCACTTTGTAACGATAATCCATGTAATGCTTACACAATACCTGTTAACACCACATGTGTTCCACTAACATTTAATAACGCCAATTCGACACCATCTGAAGGTATGGTTCAGCCAGGATGCGGTAGTTTTAGCCAAACGGCTAGTGGTGATGTGTGGTATCAGGCGGTTGTGCCTGCAAATGGAGTATTATCCGTTACCGTTACAGATGGACCAAGTGCTGGTACTTTCTATCCAGGTATTGCTTTTTACAGTGGTGATTGCAATAACCTGATCCACAGCGGATGTGAATTCAGCGGCACATCTTCTGGAACAAATACCTACACAGGAACACCCGGAGAAATCGTATACATTCGTATTTGGGATGCTTTAGACACCGAAATTTATAATTTCAATATTTGTGCACAGACGCATACTAACGCAATGGGCACAATCGTCACAGGTAATACTACTTTGGCTTGTGATGCAATTCCATCTGAAACCTTTACAGACCCTGGTGGAAATGGAAATTATTTAATTAATCAGTCGGCTTTTTACACAATTTGTCCGGACGAACCGGGAACTTTTGTTTCAGTAAACTTCACGAGCTTTAGTTTGGGAAGTGGAGATCAATTGATTGTAATGAATGGAAGTTCTTCGCAGTCTTCTGTTATTGGGCAGTATACTGGAACTACAATACCATCAACGATCACATCTTCCAGCGCTGATGGATGCTTAACTTTTGCCTTTCATTCAAATGGTACATTTGTAAGTTCTGGTTGGAATGCAAATGTTACTTGTTCAGATACAGAAGGAGATAACACTGCTATATGTTCTTCTGTAAATTGTTCTGGCGGATGCGGCCAATGGGTATGTGGTGGAGGTAATTTTCCAACAGAAAATGGCGGAACTAGTGGTGTTAACGATTTAACAAACCAGACAAGTGGTTGTATTGGAGGTGCTGGTGAAAGATCATCCAAATGGTTTTACATTCAATTTGAAACTGATGGAACATTTGAATTGACCCTTGATGGCCCTGGTGGTCAGGATTATGACTTTAGTGTCTATGGACCTACGACAAATTTTGAAATACCTTGTCCGACAAATACAGGTGAAGGACCAATAAGATGTTCATATTCTGCTGCAAGTAATCCTGTTGGAATAGGTAACGGTGCAACAGATTTCCTTGAAGATGGTGGAGGTGATGGTTGGGTTGCTCCAATTGAAGTTAAAGCTGGCGAGACATACGCAGTTTTGTTGAGTATTTTCCAAAATGGAAATCCTCAACCTACAATTGACATTTCTTTCGGTGGTACTGCAAGTTTAGATTGTTCACCTACTGTTCTTCCTTCTGAACTTATGAATTTTGAAGGTATGAATCAACGTGATAGAAATTTAATTCAATGGATGACTTCCACAGAGCGAAATAGTGACTATTTTCAACTCGAAAGAAGTTTAAATGGAGAGGATTGGTTCGTAGTTGGTGTTGTTGATGCTGCGGGCAATTCCGTTTCATCCAGATATTACTTTATTTATGACTATTATTTCTTTACTCCAACTACATATTATCGTCTGAAACAAGTAGATAATGATGGGGAATTTAAGTATTCGAAAACAGTAGCCATCTCCTCTGAAATCAATACAGATGGCATTGCTACAGAGATATTCCCAAATCCAGCAAATGATCAATTTAGTTTTGTAAGTAATGTAACTTCAAAAAGTCAAGAGCTTCAGGTTTCTATTACAAACTCTAGAGGTCAATCAATCTCAATTCATAGTTTTGACAATATTGATAAAGGTGAGTTAATTTCGATTCCAACGGATAATTTAAGTAATGGCATGTACACCATTATTATCACTCAAGGAGATCTGAAAGAGATCAAAAAACTGTCCATTGTTCGTTAATCGAAACTAAGAAATGTTCAAAAGGGAGCCCAACAGCTCCCTTTTTTGTTTTCCTGCAAAGCCTTCTACAGACATGCGTGAACATCCGGAAGGATATTAAGAGCTTCACCTACTGTTCTCAATAGCTGATCGCTCTCCTTCTGATACTCTCCACACAGCTTCGGAAGCCATGCAGCACATCCCCGTATGATGTCAAAGCAAGCCCGAACAGCAGCGGAATGCTTCAAGGTACTTCCAGAAAGGTCACGAACATTGTGCGCCTACCTTCGTGACACTTCCGAACAAGTCGTGCGAACAATGCGGAAGGTACTTAAGTGTGCGTCGGAAAGTCTCCGAAACTGTTCGGAAGGTCTCAGAAACTCGTCGGAAGACTTCAGAAACGAGTTGGAAGGAGGATGGTGAACAGGCTTCCCCCTTTGAGGGGGATTTAGGGGGGTGACACCGTTGAAGAGATTAAGTCCATGCGTCGCCTCGGTCCTCAATATGTCACAAGCAATTCACCACCCTCATGCCACGCAGACGATCTGGTGTCAGGAAAGGTCCTTGAAGCCACCCATGCCCCCCCTTGAGGGGGGAAGACTGATCTCCCGAACATGGCCCGATGCAATCGGGGTACTACGTGCACACACTGATTACCAATCACTCGAAGCCACCCCCCTTAATCCCCCCTCAAGGGGGAAGACTTATCACTAATCTCTGATCACCGATCACTTAAATTTTAAAACTCGCCGTCTTCGTCCTCTCGATCCTGTCCTTCCCCATCACCTTCAGGTAAAAGGTAACCGACGTTCCGGGACGGGCCTGACGAAGCAAAGACATCGCCTGGTCGCTTAAGACGCTGCCCGTGCCGCGTGGTGGTGCGCCGGGAGTACCGTTGATCACCATCTCCCAGGAACGCACATCGAAACCGGCGTTGAGTGGTACCTCAGGCGGATACTTGGCAAAGAGGTTGCGTTCACGCGCATTTCCGCGCTCCCCGTTGCGGGCCATTCCCCAGTAGATCTCGGGGTCGGGCATGCGCAAGACACGGAAGTTATAGGTGCCCAGCTGCACTTTCTTCCCGTTCACGTTGCTCTTTCCCCAAACGGTCAACGAGGCCTGCCTCACCTTGTGCGGCGACGCGATATATCTCCCATCCTTCTTACGCAGATCCACCGATGAACTGGTGAGGACAGTCTCGTCGTACCCTGAGGCAACGGCCTCCACTTCATTCTCATATCCGATGTACAAAACGTTAAGGTTAGGCAGTGAAACCGTTCCCTGAGGCTTCATCACGCGAATGGTCTTGCTCCACTCTTCCGTCTTCGGAATACCGGATTTGTTCTTAATCGTGATCTTTCCTTTCAAGGTCATCTCAGAACCCGCTCCTTTCATCTTGATGATGCCCTTTCCATTCTTGATCTCGTTCACGGATCCGTTGTACACTTCCACTTCGGGTTGACGATCGCTGTCGTACGCCGCCATCAATACCTGTACTTCAAAGTCTTCACCCTGATTCACCACGTCCGGGCCGTAAGCCAGTGCCATGATCCTGTTAAACGAGTACTCGCCGGTCCCCACACGTCCTCTGATCGTAGCTATAGCATCTGCACGCGCTGTAAGGATCTCTTTCTGCAGCGAAGTCAAAGAGGCGATCGCAGCCACCGCCGGAGCATGATCAAAGGTCTTCCCGATCCAGTGCACATTGGGCACTTCATTCACCGTCCAACGCTCTTTCTTGGTAAGAGAACCATAGATCTTCTTGATCACCTCCGTATCTTCGGGATTGACGTTAGATGCCTTGATCGCCTTATCGATCTGTGCGTTGAGGTCCTTCACATCTTTGTAATCGTTGATCACCGGTGCCTTGAAGAAGAATTTCTTCTGTCCGGGTTCCTGCACCCACGATCCGCCAACGAGCTCCGTCAGTTGCGTGCGGTACGTGTTGTAACTGTTCCAGAGGTCCATCCCTTTTCCCTTCGGCGCCTTGATGTCCTCCCCCACGAGCACATGCATCGGCTCGTCGTATTTGTCCTTGCCGTTCACGAACATCAGGTTCATCTTCGCCGGACGAAGCGGGTCCTTTTCGCTGTACGCCTTTACAATGATACTTTCCGGTGTACCCACACTGCTCACGTCCTCCCCGATCGCGTTCAGCACTTCGATCTTCAGGTCGTCGATCAGTTTGATCCGTTCCGCCGTGATCCGGTCGATCTCCTCTACTGTTTTGAGGTATTTCTTTGCTTTCACCTGCACGTCCTTCATCGACGGATCCTCCGACGTTTCCTTAAGGGCCAGGTATTTTTCCTCTCCGCGAACGAATTCATTCTCATTCGCTACCTGGATGTTCTCCTCGATCGCTACGAAAGCGTCCAGGATAGTTTTCGATACGTTCAATGCCAACAGCGCCGTAAGCACCAGGTACATCATTCCGATCATCTTTTGTCTGGGTGTTTCTTTTCCTCCTGCCATGATTGAAGTTTTAAGTTGTTTTCAGGAAGGGAATGACGGGGAGGAGAAAAGTAACAGGTTAGAATTGTCAATTGAGAATGGACAATTGACAATGAGGTGGGTTGTTTGGGTCTCCCCCCTTAAGGGGGATTAAGGGGGTGACCTGGATCGTTAACAAAAAAATTGGAGGAAATACTTTCTACGAAATTGTCACCCCACTCGGTCCCCCCTCAAGGGAGGAAAACTAATCACTGATCACAAATCAGGTTCCTGATCTTGCCAAGGACTGATCACTCGAAGTCACCCCACTCGGTCCCCACTACGGCAAGCTCAGTGCACCGCCCTCAAGGGGGGAAGGTGATCCCACTGTCCACGGTCCATTGTCAATTGTTCATTAACGATACCCTTTTCACGGTATTCCCATTCAAACCATTTAACGTATTTTTGTGTTTCGTCAGAAAAGAGATGTCACAAACGCTAGCAGCAATCAAACCGGGAACACGCGTTCAGATCAAGGGAATCACCGATTCCGCGATCAAACCGAAATTACTGGAAATGGGTCTCATCACCGGGACGGCCATAGACGTGCTGTTCACGGCGCCTTTTGGTGATCCGATCGCGATCGATGTTAAAGGTTATGTGCTCTCCTTACGATTAGACGAAGCGGCGATGATCGATGTTGAACCGGTAAATGATCAGCAATCATGAAGATCGCCTTAGTTGGAAACCCAAATACCGGAAAGAGTTCGATCTTCAACATGTTGACCGGTTTGCGTCAGCACGTGGGGAATTTCCCTGGCGTTACCGTTGACAAGAAATCGGGAACGATAAACACTGCCAGTGGGAATCACGAATTGATCGATTTCCCTGGAACGTATTCCTTGTACCCACGATCAAAGGATGAGCAGGTCGTTTACGACGTCTTGACGGATACAAAGCACGAAGATTTTCCGGATCTTGTCGTGGTCGTGGCCGATGCATCCAACCTCGAGCGTAACCTCTTCTTCTTTTCGCAGATCTACGACCTTGGTTTGTCGAGCATGCTTATCCTCAACATGTCGGACCTTGCCCAGCGCGCCGGAAAGATCATCGATCCGGAGAAATTGCGCGATGCATTCAAGGGAGCCGTGATCGTGGAGGCAAATGCCCGCGCGGGAATGGGAAAGAACCGTATTCTCGAAGGGATGAACGAAGCGGCAGCCAAAAAACCGGAAGGACGTTTCATTCCCGAACAGGTACTTTGCTCTGCGGAAGATTCCACCTGTCAGGAGATCGAGGCCGCATTGCGCTACAAGAAGATCGGAGATGTGATCGGAAATGTGCAGCGCATTGAAGAGCGACCGAAAAAGGAAATGAACCGACTGGATAAGATCCTGGTGCACAAAGTATGGGGTTACCTCATCTTTGCAGCGATCCTAATGACCGTCTTCCAGTTCATCTATTCCTTTGCAGCCATCCCAATGGACTTCATCGACGGGATATTCGCCAACCTGAGCGCGTGGCTGCAAGAAACATTAGTCCAAGGATTATTTTCCGACCTCATCAGTCAGGGTGTCGTGCCCGGAATTGGAGGGGTGGTGATCTTCGTTCCGCAGATCGCACTCTTATTCTTTTTCATTGCCTTATTGGAGGAAAGCGGTTACCTCGCTCGGGTCGTTTTCATCATGGATAGACTTATGCGTCCACTGGGACTCAACGGTAAAAGTGTCGTTCCACTGCTTTCGAGTGTCGCCTGTGCGATCCCGGGAGTGATGGCAGCACGCACGATCTCCGACTGGAAAGAACGTTTGATCACGATCATGGTCGCGCCGCTCATGAGTTGCAGCGCGCGGATCCCGGTTTATACTTTACTTATTGCACTGGTCATACCGAAGGAAAAGGTCTTTGGCTTCATGAACCTTCAGGGACTTTTACTTTTCGGCTTATATGCCCTTGGATTGATCTCCGCTCTGTTGATCGCCTGGGTGATGAAAATGCTGATCGCATCCAAAGAAAAAGGATTCCTTCTTTTGGAACTTCCGGGCTTTAAAATGCCGATCTGGAGCAATGTCGGTCTAACTGTTTGGGAAAAAGTGAAGGTATTTGTCGTGGATGCCGGAAAGGTGATCCTCGCGATCTCGATCGTTCTGTGGGCCATGGCGACCTTTGGTCCGGGCGACCGTATGGAAAAAGCAGGTGTCAAGGCTGCAGATCAAGCCCAAACATTGAATTTATCGCAGGAAGAAAGCGATCGCAGAGTTGCAGCTGCCCAGTTGGAGAACTCGTACATCGGCATTGTCGGAAAAACGATCGAACCGGTGATCAAACCACTTGGCTACGACTGGAAAGTAGGGATTTCCTTGATCACCTCGTTTGCTGCCCGAGAAGTTTTTGTTGGTTCCCTGGCAACGATCTACGCCGTTCAGGAGGATGGCGGTGAGAACAAGCGTCTCATCGATCGACTAAAAGCCGAAAAGCATCCGGATGGAACTCCAGTCTACTCTCTCGCAATGGGACTTTCCCTGATGATCTATTACGTTTTCGCGATGCAGTGCATGTCAACCCTCGCGGTTGTGAAGCGCGAAACCAAATCCTGGAAATGGCCGATCATCCAGACACTTTACATGGGTGTGATCGCCTACGTCTTGTCGTTTGTTGTTTATCAGTTGATGTCATGATCCAGACGATCCTCTTGATATGCGCTGTCAGCGCCGCAGTCTTTTTCCTCGGCAGAAAATTCTGGAAAGAGTTTTATGGGAAGAAAGAGGGCTGTGATAAATGCGCCTGACGTCGGGGCGGATAGCATCCGCCCGCTAGACATGCAAGCTGCGCTTACCTATCCTCACGCAGGCTACGCCTGCCTATCATCGGGCGGATGCAATCCGCCCTTCTTGGGGTTCTCACGTATATACCGTGTGTAGGTATCATACTCTCGCTGATTGCGTATGATCTTGTCATAGTAGTCGCGTTGCCAGATCTTTTCTTTGATACGGTACTCGCCATTTGGATCGAGTATCTCGCGGATCTTTTTCGTTACAGCGCCTTTGTAGCCACGGATGATCGCGCCGAGACTGTGTGCAGGACAGTAGAGTTTGGCTTCAGGATGTTCAGGCTGATCTTGCAGTAGTTCTGATCGCTGATCGATGTGAAGGATCATGTGCACATGATCGGGCATGATGACAAACTCACCGAGCGATACGTTAGATCGGATGTTTACAGTATTGATCCACTCGCGCACGGCGATCTCACCAAAGGAGTTCAGGATCATTTCTCCGTTGACGAGCTTTCCGAATCGTTTTACACGGTTCTGACAAACGAGCGTTATAAAAAAGGCCCCTTCCTGAGTATAGTCGTAGTTTTTCAGTCGGATACTCTTCCGACTGGGTAGTGATTCAGTTTTCATTCGATTAGGTTATACCTGAAGATAGTAAAACCTACCGAAAGATCAAAACAGTTCCTTACTCAAACTTCACTCCCTGCTCACGCAGCGTATTGCGCGCATACATCGCATAGAACGCCAGGTAGGTGAAGCAGATCACGCCTACTATGAACGAAGGCTGGATCCCAATAAGATCAGCGAGTTTACCCTGAAGTGGAGGAATAAGTGCCCCGCCCAGGATCATCATCACCAGAAAAGCAGATCCCTGCGATTGGTATTTCCCCAATCCGCCTAAAGCCAGCGAGAAAATACACGGCCACATGATCGAACAGAAGAGTCCACCACTGAGGAAAGCATAAATGGCAATATCACCTGTTGTCGAAAGTCCGATCAGCATAGCAGCTGTTCCCAGTAAACCAAACACACCGAGTGTCAACGCTGGCTTATCGTTCGTCAGATAGAAAGCGGCGATCTGAACCAACACGCATAGGATGTACCAATAGAGCGAATCAACATTGTATCCTGCAGCTTTGGTCAATCCGATCACCACACCGAACGCCACAAGCGGAACGATAAAACGAAGGATCATCTTGGTTTGTTTGGAAAGATCGAAGGCATTGATCGCTCCGGCCCAGCGACCGATCATGAGTGATCCCCAGAACATGGCGATGAACGGTGCGACCTCAGAAGAACTGTGTTCACCGAATTCTTTTTGCTTGAGCAACTCTCCAAGGTTGGAACCGATGGCCACTTCCACACCCACATACACAAAGATCGCCAACATTCCCAAGGATAACTGCGGATACTGCATCGCTCCCCAACCGGTCTTCTGTTTCTTACCCATAACAAAGGCAAAAAGCAATCCTGCGATGGTCCCGATCAATCCGGCCGACAACCAGAACATGCGCTTTTCCTCCAATGGTTTTGTGATCTCATCAATGCGGAACTGGATCTTTTCCTGAGTTGCTTTCTGGTCAACCGTCAACTCTTTCAAGGGTTCGCCCTGCTCATCTAGTGATACAAGTTCTAGGTCGTGCTTAAGCTGAACGAGATCTTTGGCTTCGTCCGACTTATAACTTCCGAAAACCGGAATGAAACATGCAATCAACAATACGGTCACCACCGCAAGAACTCCAAGGGCTTTCTTTCCACCGGTTTCGTTGTCTACATTGGAAGTACTCTCCTGATTTCCCTTTCCGGTTGGAAGATTTTTGGAGAAGATCAGCAACAAGGCCACGCCGAGAAATAGCACGCCAACACAAGCGTATAGGATGATCACTTTACCCAGACTCAACGATTTGATCATGTCGTCGCTGATGGCTGAAGCGGTTCCGAACAAAGCCAGGGCTACGATCAGCGGACCAATGGTCGTTCCCAAGCTGTTGATCCCACCACCAAGGTTGATCCTACTCGATCCGGTCGATTCATCGCCAAGAGCGATCATAAAAGGATTTGCCGAAGTTTGCTGTAAAGAAAATCCAAGCGCTACTATGAAGAGTCCCAGCAACATTCCGGAGAAGACATTCATATACACTGATACGATCATCGCTGCAGCTCCGAGAGCAGAGAACAAAAGTCCGTAGACGATACTCAGCTTATAACCCCAGGAAGCAACAAGATCTCTTCCGCGCAAGGTTCCAAAAGCAAACAGGAACAAGGCACCAAGGTAGTAAGCACCGTAGAAAGCAAAATCGATCAACTGACTCTGGTATTGATCCAGGTGGAAATATTCCTTGCAAAAAGGGATGAATACACTGTTTCCTGCGGCGATGAATCCCCAGAAAAAGAAGACTGTTGTTAGCGTAGTAAGCGCACCGTAATTGGTCTGTTTCACCGTTTCTTGTGACATGGTCTAAGTTTTTGGTGAAAGTAAGATTTTTTAGGAAAACCCTTTTCTGTGATCACAGGCAGTTATCCCTATCCAATTGTCAACTTCTCAGAAGGTGACCCTTAAGCCCAATGCCTGCTGAACAAAAGGGGTCAAACGATTCTCTAACCCAGGAATGGTGTAGACTGAAATTCCCGGACGCAACTCATAAACGAGGTGAATACGGTTCCAGAACTCGCGTTTCTTACCGATCCTAAAGTCGACACCAAGTGGGGCATTGATCCCGAAAAAGTAAGAATTGGCAACACTGTTCGACTCGTTCTCAAAATCATAATCATTGCTGTAATTGTAGCTGCCTTGACTTTCTATGGTGGAATATTCATGTCGTGTGATATCCGTTCGTCCGTTGAACCCAAATCCGAAATTCAAGCCTACACCACCGTAAAGTGCCCATCTCGCTTCGCTGTTCGTTCGGAAGATCAATGAAGATTCGAGCGACAAGAACTGCGTATTGTAATACGCGAACAGACTGCGGTGAACCACCGAATCAACGAAATACTGTTGACCGGTAAGGGAGGACGTTAAGGTGTCGAAGGCATATCGGTCTGTTCTGCCCATTGAGAGACCAAGCAAGGTTCGGTTACTGTATCCTACTCCTGCACGCAAAGTCATATTTGGTTTATCACGGAAGGACAATCCAAGTAACATATTGAATGAATTCTGGCTAAAAATGACCGAGTAGTTATTGGCAGTATAGCTTGAAAAATCCTTCTGCAGAATGGACGATTGAGGGGAAATGCGTTGCATGTCGCTTATCGTTCCAAAAGGTGTATTGGAATAATCTGTTGAAGGCAACAATTGAACCTCAGAAATACGAACAGCAGGTTTTTCCTCCTGAGCATAGAGTGTAAGAGCAATCAACGAAGTACAAACTAAAAATATCTTTTTCATATCACTTGAATTTCGACAAAGAACGCAAGGATCGAAAAGGTATTGTTCGAAGAAATGTTAAAAGTGAATTGACCGCCTCCCCCCTTGAGGGGGGATTGAGGGGGGTGGCTTTCGTGTTCATAGGTTCAAGGCTACGCGTTAAAAAGTTCAAAGGTTTCCGCCGCGGCGGATTCAAATGATCTAAGTCTTTGTTCTTTCCTCCGGCTCCCGAGCCTGTCGAGGGATGCACCACTCTCAATGCACTTTGCACTCATCGTTCTGAACTATCAAAAGGGTTTAAATCTTAGCGTTCAAAGGGTTCAAGGGCTCAAAAGGACTGATCACTCATAACTTATATTTAGGAGTCATCCTCCTTAATCCTCTCTGACGACATTGTGTCGGGACATTGACCTCAAAGTTTGTCACCCCCCCTTACTCCCCCCTCAAGGGGGGAAACTTGATCGCACATAGTCCATTGTCCATTGTCAATTGTGAATTGTCAATTGTAATTACTTCTTCTTATCTTCGCGCATTAACAATTTTAGAGTTCAAAATGAGCAAGAAATATCCTGAATACAAGGGCTTGAATCTTCCGAATGTAGCAACATCGGTTTTGGAGAAGTGGAACACCGCAAAAGTGTTCGAACGATCCATTGAAACGCGCGAAGGAAAGACTCCTTATATTTTCTTTGAGGGTCCACCGTCAGCGAACGGACTTCCGGGAATTCACCACGTAATGGCGCGCTCGATCAAGGATATTTTCTGCCGTTACAAAACCTTGAAAGGTTATCAGGTAAAGCGCAAAGCAGGATGGGATACGCACGGATTACCAGTGGAACTTGGGGTTGAAAAAGAACTGGGGATCTCAAAAGAGGATATTGGAACGAAGATCTCGGTTGAAGATTACAACCGAGCGTGCCGCGAAGCGGTCATGCGCTACACCGACATCTGGAACGACCTTACCCTGAAAATGGGTTACTGGGTCGATATGGACGATCCGTACATCACCTACGAACCGAAATACATGGAATCGGTGTGGTGGTTACTCGGACAATTGTACGAAAAGAACTTACTCTATAAAGGATACACGATTCAACCCTACTCGCCAAAAGCGGGAACAGGATTGTCATCTCACGAATTGAACCAGCCGGGTTGTTACCGCGATGTAACAGATACAACGGTGGTGGCTCAGTTCCGCATTAAGGATGGTCAGGTTCTACCTTCCTCCCTTGAGGGAGGGCTGAGGAGGGTGACAAGCGATCATGCGGCACATTTCCTTGCATGGACGACCACGCCATGGACGCTTCCTTCCAACACGGCACTTTGTGTCGGACCGAAGATCGAATACGTATTGGTGCAATCGTTCAATCAATACACCAACGAACCGATCTCTGTTATTCTTGCGAAGAATCTACTTTCTTACCAATTTAGCAAAGGTTACCAACGAGTAGAAAGTCTTGACGAATTGGATCAATACAAGGCTGGAGCTAAAACGATCCCTTACTTTGTTGCCGGCGAGTGCCTTGGATCAGACTTGATCGGAATCCGTTACGAACAACTGTTGCCGTACACGCTTCCAGCTGAAAAACCAGAAGAAGCATTCCGCATGATTGGCGGTGATTTCGTGACCACAGAAGATGGTACAGGGATCGTTCACATTGCACCAACATTTGGTGCGGACGATGCCAAGGTTGCTGCAGACGCTGGAGTTCCTGCAATGCTGGTGAAAGATGAGAAAGGAAATCTCGTTCCATTGGTTGACCTTCAAGGAAAATTCAGACCTGAAGTGGGTGAACTGGCCGGAATGTACGTCAAGAATGAATACTACAACGAAGGCGAAGCGCCGGAAAAGTCCGTAGACGTTCAGATCGCTATCCGATTGAAAACAGAGAATAAGGCCTTTAAGGTCGAAAAATACGTTCACAGCTACCCACATTGCTGGAGAACAGATAAACCGGTACTTTACTATCCATTGGACTCATGGTTCATTCGTGTTACCGACGTGAAAGAACGCATGATCGAACTCAACAACACGATCAACTGGAAACCGGAATCTACAGGATCGGGGCGTTTCGGAAAATGGCTGGAAAATGCCAACGATTGGAACTTGTCGCGTTCCCGTTACTGGGGAATTCCTATTCCGATCTGGTCGACAGAAGAAGGTGACGAGCGCATCTGTATCTCTTCGGTTGAACAACTGAAAGCAGAATGCGAAAAAGCAGTTGCTGCAGGATTGATAGACGAAAATCCATTCAACAATTATCAGGTGGGCAGCATGACGAAGGAAAACTATTCGAACATCGACCTGCACAAGAATTATGTTGATCGCATTACACTCATTTCTCCTTCCGGAAAACCAATGAAGCGTGAAGCAGACCTGATCGACGTGTGGTTCGACTCGGGAGCGATGCCTTATGCACAATGGCACTACCCTTTTGAAAACAAAGAATTGATCGATAACGGTAGGTCTTATCCGGCTGATTTCATCGCAGAAGGAGTTGATCAGACACGTGGTTGGTTCTATACCTTACATGCCATCGCGACAATGGTCTTCGATTCTGTAGCCTACAAAAATGTCGTTTCGAATGGACTGGTTCTGGATAAGAACGGTCAGAAAATGTCCAAGCGTTTGGGCAATGCCATAGATCCTTTTGAAACCTTAGCGAAATACGGTCCGGATGCGACTCGCTGGTACATGATCACCAATGCGCAGCCGTGGGATAACCTTCGATTCAGCTGGACGAATGTATACGAAGATCTGAACGGAAATCAATATACCACAGATGACTCAAAGTTCGGTGATCTTTTGAAGGAAAATCCCGGAAATTATAAGCAGATTGGGGGACATTCAGACGGCATTATCGAAGTTCAGCGCAAATTCTTCGGAACGCTTTACAATACTTATTCGTTCTTCTCTTTGTACGCCAACATCGACGGATTTGACTATTCTCAGCCGGATGTGCCGATGAACGAGCGTCCGGAGATCGATCGCTGGGTGCTTTCCAAGTTGAATTCACTGATCAAGGAAGTGGATGCTGCTTACAACGACTACGAACCGACGAAAGCCGGTCGTTTGATCGAAGATTTCGTGAGTGATCAATTGTCGAACTGGTATGTGCGCCTGTGTCGCCGCCGTTTCTGGAAATCAGACGATCTTCAGGATAAGCAATCGGCCTATCAGACCCTTTACACTTGTCTGGAAACTGTTGCCCTACTCGCTTCACCTATCGCGCCGTTCTTTACCGATCAATTGTTCTCCGATCTGAATGCCGTTACGGGTCGACACGCTGCCGATTCAGTGCATTTAGCGGATTTCCCGACGGTAAATGAGTCGATGATCGATCTTGCACTGGAAGCACAGATGGATATTGCACAACGCACTTCATCACTCGTTCTGGCTTTGCGCAAGAAAGAGAAGATCCGTGTTCGTCAGCCCCTGCAGAAGATCATGGTACCTGTCTTGAATCCAACTTTTGCAGAGAATATTCTGCATGTGAAAGACCTGATCCTTTCTGAGGTGAACGTGAAAGAACTGGAGTTGCTTGAAGAAGGCAACAGCATGCTGGTAAAAAGCATCAAACCGAACTTCAAAACGATCGGTCCGAAATACGGTAAGCAGATGAAGGCTATCGCTGCCATGACGGCTACCTTCTCTAATGATGACATCGCTCAGATCGAAGCGAATGGAGGATGGAAGGGAACGATCGAAGGAACGGAGATCGAACTGGATCTGAACGATTTCGAGATCGCCGCACAAGATATTCCGGGTTGGTTGGTGGCTTCTGAAGGACAGTTGACAGTAGCTCTGGATATCACTTTGACGGATGAATTGAAAGCGGAGGGAATTGCCCGTGAGTTGATCAATCGTGTTCAGAACCTGCGTAAAGATTCCGGGCTGGAAGTGACCGATCGCATCGTGCTGATGATCGAAACCAGTGAAAAGATCCGAGCTGCGATCAGTTCCAACATGGAATATGTGTGCAACGAAGTTCTTGCCAAGGAGATCCTCTTTGATTGCGTTGGAGATTCAGCGTTATTGACGGATCTGGAATCGGACGGTGATACGAAGATCGATCTTGTAAAAGGTTGATTCAATTGATTTTATAATCTCGTGCCAAACTCAACCAGCAAAGTCGTGATGTCCTCGTACTCCTGAAAGCTGAGCTCCTCGTATGTATCGAAGATGTCGTGGTAGTGTTTGTTGGGCCCCATGGTATATATGAAGAATGCAGGTACGCCTTTTTGAGTGAACCAGTAATGGTCTGAATTGGCCGCCGGTCCACGGGATTTTACTTGCGTGAGCAAATTCTTCTCGGTATTGATCTCTTGAAGCAGCTTGAATTCCTTCTCGAATAAAGTCGCGTTGACCACCGTAACTCCTTCTTCACCTGATCCCATGATGTCGAGGTTGAGCAAAAAGGAGATCTTTTTCAGTTTGAAAAGTGGATTTTCGACGAAGTACCTTGAACCAAGTAAGCCAGCCTCTTCCCCCGCGAAGGCAATGAATAGGATGTTGTAATCCTGAGGGTTCTCCTTGAAATACTTTGCCATGGAGATCAGCATCGCCGTTCCGCTAGCATTGTCATTTGCTCCGGGGAAATAAGTGTTCGCTCCCATTCGTCCCAAATGATCATAGTGAGCCGTGTAAACGATCGTTCTCTTCGAACGCTTTCTAGCAGGCAAATAGGCAACAACATTACGTGAGCGGTAATTTTCAATTCTCAAGGCAAGAATCTCCGCGCTTATCATTTGACCTTCAACCCAGTTGCCTTCTTTTAATCGAATAAGTGGATACTTGAGCTGACGGTCAGATACGGACCAGGTAAATTTCTCAGATGTGATCTCGATCACCGGGATCAATCCTGCGAGTTCTTCAGCCAGACCCCTTACTTTTTTCAGCGTATCGGCAGAAAGCCCTGCAAAATCGAGTGCAACAGCGTTGAATTCTCTCCCCTGAATGATCGAACGCAATTCAGGTACCAGCAGATCCGGATTCAAAGCAAGCTCAACAGAAATGCGCTTTGGTTTTAGTGTCGCTTTTGTTCCGGCTGATGCCGCATCGACAATAAAATCAACTCCGGGTTTCAACTTTCGATCCCCGATACTGATTTCCATTGCTCCGGGGAAGGTGTTAACATTATGAGAGAACTCTTGAAACCAGGAACCTTTCAAAGGTTTTAATCCTATGCGCTGGAATTCGCCGGCGATGAAAACCGAGGCCAGTGAGTCACCCTTTTGGACATAACCTCTTCCGTGCATTTCCGATGAACAAAGCACCTGTGTCACACGACGAACTTCTGTAAGCTGCCCGTATGTGCTAATCGTCAGAACAAGAAAGAAGCCGAAAAGGGATCTACGCATAGCGACGCTTCAGTTTCCCAAGAAAATCGTGTACCGTTTCGCTGTCAAGCTGCCAGTTGTTTCGCAGGGCAAATCTTGCTGCAGCCTGACGCGCTTCATCTGCACTTCCAAGGCTGTCTAGTTCTTTGATCGCTTCTGCAAATTCTTCACTTGAACCTCTGAACAATTCGTTAATGAACTGCAAGCGCTCGTTCAATCCAAAAGCGCCCACCAAGGAAGAAAGTGGAGCACTGAATCCTGAGATCTCCGCCATGTCACAGGCGAATTGAGCTGCTATCGAGGCAGCATCTCCTTCATTCATACTCACTTTTACCTGTTCAACCACAACACGCTCTTCATGAACCCCGTTATCGTCGGTGCTACTGTGTGTTATTGAAATATGCTCTTCTGTCTCCGGAGCAGGTGTTTCATCAATCACATCTGCGATCGGCTCATCGAACAAACTGAAATCGAATGCCGGTTGAGTATCCTCCTCATTCACTGCTTCATCCTGGGTTTCCGCAACAGGCTCATCAGCTGGGATAGGCTCTACTACCGGGGACACCTCAACTTCGATCGGCGCTGCGATCTCACGCTGACCAAATACCTTTTCCTCGTAAGCTTTGTATTGGAGAATGACGCTTCTTTCATACAATTCTCTGGTATAACCAACGAGTTCTTCCAGTTCATCCGATGACAAACTGTCTTGATTCAATTTTCCGATGAGTTGCTGAATGGCCTTCAGACGCGTTTCGATGCTGTGCAGATTTGACATATACTTTGATTCTATTTTTTCAACATTTGAGCAAAGTTGCTAACCCGCCATTTGATTAGCTGATGAAAATAGCGACTTTCGCTTCGTAAAGTTACCAAAGATGAAGAGGGTAAATTGATCCATTGGATTAAATTTCTCTTCGGAAGTATGTTAATAACCGAAGTCACTACGCATGTTTTTAGAACAATTCCCAAGTGAAGGCAGACAACACGGATGGATAGAGGTCATCTGCGGGTCGATGTTCTCAGGAAAAACGGAAGAGCTGATCCGCCGTATGAAGCGGGCTCAATTTGCCAATCAGCGGCTCTTGCTCTTCAAACCCCAGATCGATAACCGCTACAGCGAGGAAAGCGTCGTAAGTCATCAGGGCGCCTCACTGAAAGCTGTTCCTGTGACCAATGCCCGAGAAATTCTTGACATTTGGAAAAATGAACGGGTGGTGGCAATTGACGAGGCCCAGTTCTTCGATTTCGAGGTAGTTGACATATGTAACATCCTTGCTGAAAAAGGAGTTCGTGTGATCGTTGCCGGTCTTGATATGGATTATCTCGGCGTTCCCTTTGGTCCGATGCCTCATTTGTTATCGATCGCAGAATATGTAACGAAAGTTCACGCCATCTGCGTTTCTTGTGGTAACTTAGCTCAGTTTTCGCATCGTACGGCGGAGGGAAAAGACCAGGTGCTGGTCGGAGCTATTGAAAAATACAAACCTTTATGCCGTGCGTGCTACAATAAAATAGCACATTGAGTCCGGATTACGCATACAAGGATCTACTGAAAATTTTGAAAGGCAAGGCTGAAGGTCAAATACCTGATCAGCGCTTTTCCTCCGTCGCCTATGACAGTCGAAACATCGTAAACGGGCGATCAACAGTATTCTTCGCACTAAAAGGACCCTTTCGTGACGGACACCAATTCATTTCAGATGCTTATGAAAAAGGTGTGCGCTGTTTTGTTGTTAGCAAACTTCCTGATGTTCAATCCTTGTCTGAAGCCGGATTCATTGTTGTTGATAATCCCTTACATGCACTTCAGGAACTTGCTGCTCATCATCGTAATCAGTTCAATTATCCTGTTATAGCCATTACAGGTTCAGCGGGGAAAACAACGGTGAAAGAATGGATCTACCATTTGATGGGTAAGCACAAACGCATCATTCGAAGTCCGAAAAGCTATAATTCTCAGCTTGGCGTTGCCTTGTCTCTTTTGGAATTGCACGCCGACTGTGATCTCGCTTTGATCGAAGCAGGAATATCTGCTCCGGGTGAAATGTTGCGACTCGAACAAATGATACGACCGACACATGGGATCTTCACAGGTTTTGGGAGAGCTCATGAGGAAAATTTCAAGTCACGTGAAGAACACTTCAACGAAAAGATCCGGTTGTTTGCCAACGTCAAGCAGACACTCTTCCCTTCTCACCTGGAGCTGAATCCACAAGTGGAGAGGGCCATTCACGGATACGCTGTTAATCCCTCACAATACCAGAAGGACCTGAAGTTTTTGACCTACACAGATCCCGTTTCGATCAACAACGCTTTGATGGCGATCGCGTTTACACGTTCTGTTATCGGTAATGCTGTTGAACTGAAAGAAGCGATCAGCACGCTTCCTCAACTTGCGTTGCGTTTGGAAACCTTTGACGGGTTGAACAAGAATACGATCATCAACGATACATACAACCTCGATCTCGACGCACTGACCCATTCGCTTGAATATCAGATGCGAATAGCAGGAAAGCGCAAGAGAGTCGTGATCATCGGTCTGGATGAAGCCTCAAAGTCAAAGAAGGAACTGATCGAGAAGATCGTCAAACCATACAAAGCAGACCGTCTGCTGATCATCGAACCGCATGAAACACCAGAGCTGAGTGAATCGGATGCAGTAGTGCTGATCAAAGGAACACGAAACGCTGATATGCAACGATTGGCCCGCCAATATCGTTTGAAGAAACATACGACCTACGTTGAGATCGACCTAACGGCTGTCCGTTCGAATCTGGAGGTTTTCCGTAATATGCTTGCACCTGAAACCAAACTTTTGGCGATGGTCAAGGCACAATCTTATGGGTCCGGTATTGAAAAAATGGGGGATTTCCTGCAAAAACAGGGGGTTGATTATCTCGGGGTCGCTTATGCCGATGAGGGGATAGAATTGCGTAAACAAGGTGTTGACCTGCCCATATTAGTCATGAATACCGAAGAAGAAGGATTTGAGGACTGTATTCGCTACGATCTTGAACCGGCGATCTTTACACTGCGACAACTCGATGGATTTATACGAGAATTGATCTTACACGGTCGTAGTAACTATCCGATACACCTCAAACTCGATACCGGGATGCGACGTCTTGGCTTCGAACTTAAGGATCTCTCTGAGGTTTGCGATATATTGAAGGCGCAACCCGAAGTATATGTCAAGAGTGTTTACTCACACCTTGCCGATGCAGACAATCGTCGTGACAAGCGTTATACACAGCATCAGATCGCTCAATTCGGTCATGCATGCACACAACTTCACCAACGATTGAATTACAGCTTCCTGCGCCATATTTTAAACTCGGAAGGTGTTTCCAATTATCCCGAAGCGCAATTCGATATGGTTCGATTAGGTATCGGGATGTATGGGATCAGCAGCAATCCGGCAGTTAAACGCAAATTGCAACCTGTGATCAGCTGGATCACCGCTGTTTCTCAAGTTAAACAACTTAAGAAAGGAGACAGTGTCGGTTACGGACGAACGTTTATTGCACAGGAAGCTATGGAGATCGCTATTCTGCCTGTTGGCTATGCTGATGGGTACCGACGTTCATTAAGTAACGGAAAAGGGCTTGTTTATATCAATGGCAAGGCCTGTCCGTTAGTGGGCCGTGTATGTATGGACATGATCATGGTGGATGTTACCAATAAGAAAGTGAAGGAAGGTGATCGTGTAGAGTTGATCGGCAAACATTACAGCATTGAAAAACTCGCCGAAGCAATGGGCACAATCGCTTACGAGGTAATGACTGGAATTTCGAGAAGAGTGAATCGGGTGTATTTGGAAGAGTGATGGTAGAGAGTAGAGAGCCGAGAAAAGAGAAGCGAGACTAAACACAAGAACCGCAGCAATGCAAATGCGACGGCACGAAAAAAAGAAGGCGTTGATCTCGATCAACGCCTTCTTTTTTAATACGGGTCAATTGAATTAACCATTCAATGCTTCCGCACCACCAACGATCTCGAGGATCTCGTTTGTGATGGCCGCCTGACGAGCTTTGTTATAGCTCAACTTCAAGCTTTTCTGCAATTCTTTTGCGTTATCTGTTGCCTTGTGCATCGCCGTCATACGTGCTCCGTGCTCAGAGGCATGAGAGTCAAGGATCGCTTTGAACAATTGGATCTTCAAAGATTTCGGGATCAAATTTGCTACGATCTCTGTCTTTGAAGGTTCGAACATGTATTCAGCAGAAGAGCTCGCACCTTCCTGTGTTGCAGGAACGATAGGCAGGAACTGTTCAGTGATCACTTGCTGAGTTGCTGCATTCACAAACTTGTTGTATACAACTACTACTTTATCGAACTCCTTTGCAAGGAAACGCTCCATTAGATCACCGGCGATCAGTGAAACATTTTCAAAGTTGAGATCAGCAAAGATATCCTCAACCGGTTCGATCGTATCATTGATATAATAGTTATCCGTTTTGCGGTATGTATCCTTGATCTTCTTTCCAAGACAAAGCACCTGAACATTTGATCCTGCGTATTCATCCTGAACAAGGAAATTCACACGCTTGATTATATTGTTGTTGAAACCACCACACAAGCCACGGTTCGAAGTTACACCGATGATCAGCACATTCTTCGTACCACGATCCTCTGAGTATGCGTTCTCAGACAGGTCAAGTGTTGCACTTAGGTTCCCCAAGATCTCCTGCAATTTCTCAGCGTAGGGACGCAGCTGCGTAATAGCATCCTGCGCTCGCTTCAATTTCGCTGCCGAGACCATCTTCATTGCTGAAGTGATCTGCATGGTCGAACCTACTGAAGTGATCCTGTTTCGTATTTCCTTTAAACTTGGCATATCTTAAATTCAGAATTATGAATTATGAATTATGAATTATTGGAACTCTTACTTTTCATGATAATTGCAACCAATAACCTAATTAACTCCTCATTCAATTCAACAATTTCCTTATTTACTTTAACAACTTCAGAATCTATTAATTCCAACCAGTACTTTGTTTCATCTGCTTCCTTTAGCGCGATTTGCAGTTTATGCCTGAAATCTTTACCACTCTCCGCTCTTTGTGCTTCCCTTACATTAGCTCCAATGCTCGTTCCACTTCTTAATAGCTGGCCGCTCAATTCAAAATGTTTCTGTTCTTTCAAACTTAAACAGAAGCGAATAATCAGTCTTGAGAACTCAAAGGATTTAGATAATATTACATTTTCTTTCACCCTTATTTAACTTTTTATCGTCCACAATTCCGAATTCTACATTCTGAATTCTGAATTTGCTCTTAATATTTCTCCGCTAGCTGCTTCGCTACTTTTGTTAAAGTATCAGTGATCTCATCTGTATACTTTCCAGCTTTCAACGCAACAAGTACATCTGCATGCTTCGCTTCAAGGAAATCCAAATATTCTTTTTCGAACTCCTTCACCTTGTTCACAGGTACACGCTGCATCAATCCCTTTGTACCCACATAGATGATCGCGATCTGCTTTTCTACCGACATTGGATCACCTTCACGCTGCTTAAGGATCTCAACGTTACGTGCACCTTTATCCAATACAGACTTCGTTGCTGCATCAAGGTCAGAACCGAACTTCGCGAACGCTTCCAACTCACGGTATTGTGCCTGGTCAAGCTTAAGCGTACCGGCAACTTTCTTCATCGACTTGATCTGAGCGTTACCTCCTACTCGTGATACAGAGATACCTACGTTGATCGCCGGACGAATACCCGCGTTGAAAAGATCTGACTCAAGGAAGATCTGACCGTCAGTGATCGAGATCACGTTTGTTGGGATATAAGCTGATACGTCACCTGCCTGTGTTTCGATGATCGGAAGAGCTGTCAATGAACCTCCACCCTTAACGATTGGCTTCAAAGACTCAGGAAGGTCATTCATCTGCGCTGCGATTGCATCATCCGCGATGATCTTCGCGGCTCTTTCCAACAATCTTGAGTGAAGATAGAATACGTCACCTGGGTATGCCTCACGACCCGGAGGACGACGAAGAAGAAGTGAAACCTCACGGTATGCAACTGCTTGCTTAGAAAGATCATCATAAACGATCAATGCAGGACGTCCTGAATCACGGAAGAACTCACCTACTGCAGCACCTGTCATTGGAGCATAGAACTGCATAGTCGCAGGATCTGATGCATTTGCTGCAACGATAACTGTATAGGCCATAGCTCCTGCATCTTCCAATTTCTTAACGATACCCGCCACAGTTGAACCTTTCTGTCCGATAGCAACATAGATACAGAATACAGGCTCACCTCTGTCGTAGAACTCACGCTGGTTGATGATCGTATCGATCGCAACAGTCGACTTTCCAGTCTGACGGTCACCAATGATCAACTCACGCTGACCTCTTCCGATCGGAATCATCGCGTCGATCGCTTTAACACCCGTCTGAAGTGGCTCGTTTACCGGCTGACGGAAGATAACTCCCGGTGCCTTACGCTCGATCGGCATTTCATAAAGATCTCCTGCAATTGGTCCTTTACCGTCGATCGGGTTACCCAGAGTATCCACAACGCGACCAACCATTCCTTCACCAACTTTCACTGATGCGATACGGCCAAGTCTTTTTACAGTATCTCCTTCTTTAACTTCAGTTGAACGTCCAAGCAATACCGCCCCTACGTTATCCTCTTCAAGGTTAAGTGCGATACCCTGCAATCCTCCGTCGAATTCAATAAGTTCTCCGTACTGGACTCCTTTCAATCCATAGATTCGTGCAATACCATCACCTACCTGAAGTACGGTACCTACTTCCTGAAGTTCAGCTTCTGAACGGAATCCTGAAAGCTGTTCTCTTAAAATTGCAGAAACTTCTGCCGGTTTTACATCTGCCATCTTGTATTATTTTACGTTGATGCCACTTACGTGGATTATCTTGTTAAACGTTGTTTTAAATTATTGAACTGTCGGGAAACCGATGCATCGATCTGGGTATCTCCCATGCGCACCACGAATCCGCCGATCAAGTCTTTATCTATCTTCTCAGTCACTTCTAACTGTCCTTTCACTGTAGCACTGATGCGATCAAGTATTGCCTTCTTCGTATCGTCAGCTAACGGAACAGCAGAGAAAAGCGTGATCGGAACTATCCCCTTGTACTCTTTCACCTGAGAATTGAAAGAATGTGCAATCTCCGGAAGAAGTGCTTCACGACGATTCTTCGCCACCAGATCAACAAAACGCGCGGTAATTTCCTCGAACTGGCCGAAGATCTCCTTCAGAATAGCGATCTTTTTGTCACTTTTCACGATCGGAGAATTCAGGAAAAGAGCAAACTCCTTCGTCTCAGCGCTAACTTCCCCAAGATACTTCATATCCGCTGCTACCTGATCTACCTTGTTGTTTTCAATGGCAAGATCAAGTAAAGCCTTTGCGTATCGTGCTGCTGCTTTTGTTCCTTTCATCGTGCTTAATTCATGTTGATGTCACCGGCAAGCTTTTCAGCCAAAGCCTTCTGCTTATCATCGGAAGCCAATTCACCTCTAACTACCTTTTCAGCGATCTCCAACGAGAACGCAGCAACCTGAGTCTTTAATTCCGACAGTGCCGCAGCCTTTTCGGCATTGATAGATTCACGTGCCGAAACAAGAAGCTTTTCGGCCTCTGTCTTCGCCTTTGACTTAGCATCTTCGATCATGGATGTAGCCGTTTCTTTGGCATCCTTGATCATTGCATCACGCTCAGCTCTCGCTTCTTTCAACAAAGCATCGTTCTGTGTCTGAAGATTCTTCAATTGCTCTTTAGCAATATCAGCGGCCTCTAAAGCACTTTGAATACCCTCTTCTCTCGCCTGTAACGACTCGAGTATCGGCTTCCAAGCAAATTTGCGCATCAAAAAGATGAGGATCAATAAAACCAGTGTCTGCATAATAAACAGACCCGGCGAAAAATCATTTAATAACTTATCCATCTTAACTTTTTATTTACTTCAGTTGGTTTTGATAAGAAATGTATTTCGCAACCAATCGTTGCGAAATACATTCATTTTTTTGTTTAGATTACCTACCGAGGATAAGTGCACCGAATGCCAAACCTTCTAAAAGGGCTCCGATGATGATCATCGCAGTTTGGATCTTAGCAGTCGCCTCAGGCTGACGAGCAATTCCTTCCATTGCTTTACCACCGATCATACCTAGACCGATACCACCTCCGATAACGATCAGTCCGGCTCCAATTAAATTGTACATAACTATCTATTTACGTTAAACAAAAAATACACATTAATGATGATCCTCATGGTGCTCAGCAACAGCCATACCGATAAAGAGTGAAGACAACATCGTAAAAATGAATGCCTGAAGAAAAGCAACCAATAACTCGATCAATGAAATAAACAAGGTCAGAACTAATGAGATACTTGTAGAAGCCACAGCACCGAATTGTGCTTTAAGCAAAATAGTCAGCGCTATTAAAGACATTACCACCATGTGACCTGCAGTGATATTCGCAAACAAACGAACCATCAAAGAAAAAGGTTTTGTAAACATTCCAAGAACCTCGATCGGTGCTAGCACGATCTTCATTGGAACTGGAACCCCGGGCATCCAAAAAATGTGACCCCAATAGGCTTTGTTACCACTAAACTGTACGATAAGAAAAGTAATCAAGGCAAGACAAAATGTTACCGCAATATTACCCGTAACATTGAAAGCTAAGGGTGTCATTCCCAACAAATTCAAGACCCAGATAAAAAAGAAAACGGTCAGAAGAAAACTCATGTAATTCTTATACTTCTGCTCTCCGATATTCGGTCTGGCGATCTCATCGCGAACATACAGAACCAAAGGCTCAAGCGCACGACCCAATCCGCTTGGAATCGGTCCTTTCTTGTATGACTTAGCCAATCCGACGAACATCAAAATCATAAGAATCCCCGCAAGTAACATCCCAATAACACTCTTTGTAATCGAAAGGTCAAGTGGCTTGTAATTTGTCGGATGGTGATGATCATCCATTTCAAGGTGACCATCAGCGTCCGTTTTGTAGATCTTTCCATGGAACAGCTTATAGTAATTACCATTGCTTTCCGCAACGGTTTCACCATGATGAAACCTTGAAGACATAAAAACCTGTAAACCAGCCTCCCTGTCCCAAAGGATCACAGGAAGAGAGAATCCGTAGTGTTTTCCAGTTTCGCCATCAGAGAAAAAGATGAAATCGTGTGCATCCTGAAGGTGATGCTCTTTGTAAGCCTGAATAGCCTCAACAGTATTTACGGGTCCGTGATTTGAAACAGCATGCAAATCATTCTGGTGTTCTTCATGCTTCTGACCTTTTGTTTCATGTTTGGCCGTCTCTGAACTCGCAAAACTTGTTATAGTCAAAAACAATAACGAGATACTAAGGACGACCCCTGATGATAAACGCGATTCGGACATACTATTGATCTAAAAATAGGTTGTTTGAAAAAAACGTTGCAAAATTATACATTTAATTAAAATAAACAACCATGATTTACTCAGAATAAAGAGTTAATACTGAGAATTATTGCGAAATAAGATCATTCAGTCTGTATTTCAGTACTTTAAAGGTTAAAACTGCTTCCAATGTTGTGAAAATAAAAAGCGCAGCAATCATGGATAATTTTTCATGCAACATAACAGGTTGGCCAGTTTCAGCCCTCCCTAGAAAAATCAAAATGAATAGTCCAAGTTTAATCAATATAAAAAAAAGAAAAAGGTATGCAGAGCGATCTTTCAAATACGTGACAAGTAGCTCAATCGTAAGATAAATAATGAATGCAGAAAATCCGAAAAATAGATAAATAGAGCGTAATGAGAAGCTTTCGGTTTCGGAGGAATTACCTAGAAATTTCATATTTACTAAAAAGGATAATAAGCCAACAAAAACAATCAGCCCAACCCTGAGAAATATTCCATGGAAAATGTTAAACTTCATCATCCTGTCCCATTTTAATTGCCTGTCTGATAATCGAATATGTCGCGGCAAATACGGCAAGAATTGTCAGAATTTTAAAAAAAGAAATTCCTTCCAGTCTGTAGGTTCTATCCAACCAGCCTCCTATCAAACTCGCTAAGTAGATAGTTAAGCCCATTTGCAAGCCCATGCCTGAAAATCGCACGAACTTGGACAGCATTCTGTTCCGGGACTCATTTTTTAACATGTACTAGTATATGATGTCCTCCGTATCGCGAGCTTCCATTTCCGCTGCACTGGTCTGACGAGGACCTGAAGTGCTCATTTTACATGCTCCATCAAATACTGCTCCTTCTTCCATGTGCAGTTTCGATGTTTGTATGTCTCCGATGATCTTTGCTGTTTCCCGAAGGATCAGTAATCCGGAAATATTCGATTTCCCCTCTATTCTTCCTTCTACATCAGCCTCCTGACATGTAAGATTCCCCCTCAAAATTCCGTTTTCACCAATTACCACCTTAGCAGATGTAGAAATATTACCTGTTACCTCACCGTCAACACGGAGGTTTGACTCAGAAATAATATCTCCAATGATACGGGTTCCTTCAACAAGTCGGTTCAGCCTGTCAGGACTTTCGAACTGGGTTTTTTCCTTTCTTTTCAGCATGGTCAATAGTTTTCTTCGAAGAAGACCTCGTATTCAGCCAATTTTTGGGTTTCAAAGAGGGTCTTCAAGTTTTCCTGGGTAATGATCAAGATCTTAGCTTTATTAAGGTCCAGCAAGTGTTTCCTGGTGCTTTTGAAAACACGAACATATTCCTTAGCCTTAAGATCCGTAGTGAATTCTTGTACAAGGATGATACTCTGATTTTCACCATAGATCTTTGAACTTACTTTCAGCTTATCACGACTAAAGAACTCTTTGGAGAAATCAGACACTTTTGTTTTGGCCATATTGGAATTTTCATCCTTATCCAGGAAAATGATCACCCATTGAGCAGCCTTGTCGTTATAGTTGTAAATTGACTTCTTGGAAAAATCCACCTCAATATTTGCCGAGTAACCGTCTCTGATCACGGCAAGCATCTGTTGGCCCTTACTGGCTTCCTCGGTTCCGGGATATTCTGTTATCAATTGATCAAGAACCGGAACGAGCTCCTGCTTGTTATTGGACATCTGCCCCATGCACATGGCTTTGAGGAGTATGTACTTGGCACGGTAAGGATTCTGTCTTTCATTTTCGATCACAAAGTTTGCCTTTGAGATCACCGGGTAATATAATCCTCGGTTGTAACGTTCAAGAATGGTTACATATTCCTGCACAGCAAGAGCTTCCATCTCCTTTCGCTTGATAAAGAAGTTCGGATCTCTCAGATAATTCGCATAATCTGAATTAGGATAGTTGATCAGGATATGTTCTTTCTGAATATTGGAAGCATCAGTTCCTTCATTCATTTTGTATAGCTGAAACGCGGAGGACATGTCCGTATCGCAAATGACCTCCTTGCTTAACACTGCATTGAACTGTTTTCTTGCCAGTTCAGGCTCATTTAATTGTTCTTTGTAGATAAGTCCTGCTGTATAAAGTGATTCCATCAAGCGATTAGTTGACTGTTGAAGTGCTGAATCAGTTAAAGGAACATTTGCAAGCAACATATCGACTGTCAGTGAATCCTTCTTGACTTCATTCTCCGCTACCTCCAGCGTATCACCTTCCTCCACCTCAGCGATCACAAAACTTGTTTTATCACTTCGACGCCAATCGTCTTCATTATCACGCACTCCCCACAGTTTGCGGAATTCCTCGAATCCGGCATCTCTCGTTTTTGGATTATTGAAATACCACTTGCTTCCTGCGCCCGTGTTTTGAACGAAATTGTTCTGATTCGCCTGTAATTCTCTTAATCTTCTGGCCTCGGCTTCTTTTCGTTGTTTTTCTTCTTCTTTGATCTGTTTGATCACCTTTTCAATGTAGGCTATTCGATCGTCTTCAGACATCTTTGCAATTCGCTGAACACTATCTTCAAAATGAGCAGTCTCCACCGCAGTAACAAGGTCCTTCAACTTGATTGCCTTGTTACGAACGGCCTCCGCATTCGGGTAATTGTCACTGATAACCTGAGCACATGAGTCATAATACTTTTGTGCACTTACATAATTCCGTTCGCTATAGCTGATATTACCTAGACGCTCGTAGGACATCCCTTTCTGACGGGTGTTTGAAGTAGAATAGAAGGCTGATTTTGTAAGGAATTCCTTTGTTCCGGCAATGTTTCCCTTTTGCATTTCGATATCAGCTAGAGCATAGTAGATCTGATCCTTGAATTCAGCATTCTTGGCATCCCTCAACATTTTATTCAACTCATTCTCCGTTTTAACATCGCCTCCCATAAAGGCTCTCTTCAAACGGGCATTGAAATTCATCTCATAAGGCGTATTGTACTTCAAAACCTCTGAGTAATGCCGCTTCGCCTCAGAATTATTACCGCTTGATTCTTGCAGTTGAGCTATTACAAAATGAACCCTTCCCTTTTCTGAAGAGATGCGTGTATTATCAAGTGAAGCTTGAAGGTGACGAATGGCCCCTTCTTTATCACCCTTTCTAAGGGCTAACTCTGCCTTGGTCTTTTCAATATCAAAAAGAATCTTTTTAGGAACCTGTGCCGGTGGCTCCTCTTTCTTTCCTTTCTTAGATGATTTTTCAGGTTTTTCCTTGGAGTCCATCTCGGCAAGAGCTTTGTCGATGGTTGCAAGATTGAATCCGGCCTCAGTATATTTCCCTAACTGAATATTCGTCTTGGCAAGCCAAAGCTCTCCAACATAGATCGACGGATCATTAGAGTAAAACTTCTTGACAAAGTTGAAATTCTTGATAGCAGCATCATAATCCCGGCGATAATACTGCGCCATTCCGATAGTGATCCAGTTCTCGTCGATCCAAGGATTGTGTTCTTCCTTTTTCTTGGACGGCTTATCATTACTCGGCATACTGTGCTTCTGGATCACCTTTGTACACTTCGCTATTGCCGTATCAATTGCCGGATACATGCCAACCACCTGCTCTTCATTCGGCAGCGGATCGATCGGAAGCAGTTCGTAATAATCCTCTTTGAGCGAAGCCCGATAGGACACCATGGACTGTCGAATCAGTTCATTCGCGTTGAAATATCCGTTGTAGCGTGCCGTAGTCCCATGATATGTCCGGTTGACGAAGGTATTCTTCTCAGTAGAGCATGCTACTACTACGAGCAAGAATGCGGTTAGGAAAAACAGCTTGTTATAAAGGGTCATTAATTAAGAATAAAAAGAGTTATTGCGGAAACAATAACTCATAATGCTCAAATTTATTTTAAATCTTTGAAACAAAGAAGAAAAGACTCAGGCAATGTTGGTAAACACCTGCTGAATATCGTCATCGTCTTCGATCTTATCCAGCATCTTTTCAACCTCTACCATTTGTTCTTCAGTCAACTCAATTGGTGATGTCGGAATTCGCTGAAGATTCGCTTTGGTCACTTCAATGTTCATGTCCTCTAATGCTTTTGCGATGGTACCAAAGGACGTGTAGTCGCCATACACCACGATCTTATCCTCAGCTACCTCGATCTCTTCACAACCTGCATCGATCAATTCGAGCTCCAGTTCTTCAGGATCGAGCGAATCGCTCTTAGGAAGTTCAAAAACAGACTTACGGTTGAACATGAAGTCCATTGAGCCGTTCGGCACAACACTTCCTCCGGCCTTATTGAAGTAGGATTTAACATTGGCCACCGTCCGTGTTGGGTTATCAGTGGCACATTCAACCACCACCAATACCCCGTGTGGACCTTTCCCTTCATAGATCACCTCAGTAAAGGCACTGATATCTTTTTGGGCAGCACGTTTGATCGCTGCTTCAATGTTGTCTTTAGGCATGTTTTCAGCCTTCGCATTCTGAATGGCTGTTCTCAGTTTGGCATTAGTCGCAGGGTCTTCACCTCCTTCTTTGGCCGCCATAGTTATGGCCTTACCTAGTTTAGGGAACAATTTCGACATCTTGTCCCATCGTTTCTCTTTAGCTGCTCTGCGGTATTCAAACGCTCTTCCCATGATCTTAACAATTTAAAGGCATGCAAAAATAAATTTTTGAGCATTGAAAATTGCAAAAAACATGAATTGATTTGCTTTTCTGTAACATCACAGGTTTGAGTCTTATTATTAGCTGTATTTTTTCTAACATTCATAATCAAAAAAATACAAGGATTTAACACTATGTTAGTCAACATACAATAACTACATTTGCCCGGACAGACAAATTGATATGAAAACTATCCTCATCCTTGGCGCCGGATTATCCGCATCTTCAATGATCCGTTACTTGTTGGAGAGATCTTCACAATTGAACTGGCATTTGCGTGTGACAGACCAAGATCTGGAGATGGTAAAACGCAAGCTGAACGGACATCCGAATGCCACTGCACTAACCTTCAATGCACTCGATCCGAAGGAGCGAAGACCAGAGATCGAAAAAGCTGATCTCGTTATTTCTATGCTGCCGGCTCGTTTTCATCCTGAAGTCGCCAAAGACTGTGTTGATTATAAAAAGAACCTCATTACCCCTTCATACATCTCTCCTGAAATGCGAGAGTTGGATGAAAAAGCCAAACAAGCACACATCGTTATTATGAACGAGATCGGTGTTGATCCCGGGATCGATCACATGAGTGCCATGAAGATCATTCACGAAATTCAGGAAAACGGTGGTGAATTGACGGCATTTCGCTCGTTCTGCGGTGGATTGATCGCACCGGAAAGTGACGATAATCCATGGAATTACAAATTCACTTGGAACCCACGCAATGTAGTTTTGGCGGGTCAGGGTGGAGCTTCTTGTTTCCTCGATCACAACGAATACAAATACATTCCATACAACCGCCTTTTCAGTCGACTTCAAAGAGTTGAAATTCCGGGTTATGGGGAATTCGATGGATATGCAAACCGTGATTCGCTTTCTTATCGCAAAACATACGGAATTGACCATATTCCAACCATCTACCGCGGAACCTTTAGAAGACCAGGATATTGTCAGGCTTGGAATGTGTTCATCGAACTAGGAATGACCGACGATTCCTACAAAATGGATCGAAGTGAAACCTTGACTCCACGCAATTTCATTAACGCCTTTTTGCCTTATCATCCGAATCGCTCCGTTGAAGATAAATTCCGTGACTTCCTCCGGGAAGACCGCATAGAACTCTACGAAAAATTTGAATGGCTCGGAATATTCGAAGGTAATGAACCGATCGGTTTGACAAACGCTTCACCTGCTCAATTACTCGAGAAGATCCTCACCCGAAAATTGGTGCTTGGCCCTGACGATAAGGACATGTTGGTGATGTATCATGAGTTTGAATACAAGCAAAACGGTAAGAATTATCTCGTTACCTCATCAATGGTCAACATTGGAGAAGATCAAATGTATACTTCCATGTCAAATACTGTAGGATTACCCGTGGCGATTGCTGCCAAAATGATCCTGACCGGCGAGTTGTCCAAAAAAGGGGTTACACTTCCGATCTTTAAAGAGATCTATGAGCCGATCCTCGCTGAATTAGAGGGATTTGGGATTTCCTTCATGGAAGAAAAAAAGGAGCTTTGAAAAATGGATGAAAAATTCATGCTTCGAGCAATTGAACTCGCACGCTCAGGCATGGAAAAGAACGCGGGTGGTCCATTTGGTTGCGTTATCGTAAAGAACGGTAAGATCATCGGCGAAGGATTCAACAGTGTAACCAGCACTAACGATCCCACCGCACATGCTGAAATCGTTGCTATCCGAAATGCTTGCCGTGAATTAAATTCCTTTCAACTGACAGATTGCGAGATTTACACAAGCTGTGAACCTTGTCCAATGTGCTTAGGGGCAATCTATTGGGCTCGAACTTCAACTGTCTATTTTGCATGTACACGAGAAGATGCCGCAACCATCGGTTTTGAAGATCAGTTCATTTATGATCAGATCACTGTTCCCCATGAGAGCAGAACCATCCCCTTTCACCAACTCATGAGAACGGAATCAATAAAAGTCTTCAACGGCTGGCTTACAAAGGCCGATAAAAGGGAATATTGACAGTTCAACCCATTCAGATACAGATTCGTTTTATCCGAAAATTGGAAACTCTCCAGTGTCAATTGTCCATTGTCCATTGTCCATTGTAAATTGATACACTATCTTTGACCCCAATTGAATTCTGACATGTCAAAAGCAAAATATACCGTCACTGCGGCTCTACCCTATGCAAATGGACCGCTTCATCTTGGACACGTAGCAGGCGTTTACTTACCGGCTGATATTTTTGTGCGCTTTCTGCGCATGAACAATCATGATGTGGCCTTTATTTGCGGTAGTGATGAGCATGGTGCGGCTATTACATTGCGCGCAAAAAAAGAAGGTATTACTCCAAAGGAGATCGTTGATAAATATGACGCACTGATCGGTAAAGCCTTTAAGGATTTTGGAATTTCCTTTGATATTTTTCACCGGACATCTTCCGAGATCCATCACAAAACCTCTCAGGAGTTCTTTCTTAAACTGCACGAAAAAGGGAAGTTCACAGAAGAAACTTCCGAACAATATTACGACGAGGAATTCAATCAATTCTTAGCGGATCGATACATTACGGGGGAATGTCCGAAGTGTCAGAATCCGAATGCATACGGAGATCAATGCGAGAAATGTGGAACTGACCTCTCTCCAACCGAACTGATCAATCCAAAATCCACCTTGAGTGGTAAAACTCCGGTATTGAAGACGACTTCACACTGGTATTTACCCATGCAGAATCACGAAGCATGGTTGCGCGAGTGGATCAAAGAAGGAAAACTGGACGGTGTGCAGCAACATGATCCGAAAGCATGGAGAAATCAAGTGATCGGCCAGTGTATGTCATGGATCGATGGTGGTTTGCATTCACGTGCAATGACGCGCGATCTCGACTGGGGTGTAAAAGTGCCGTTGGAAAATGCAGAAGGAAAAGTACTGTATGTTTGGCTCGATGCTCCGATCGGTTACATTTCAGCAACTAAGCAATGGGCATTGGATCACGGAAAAAACTGGGAAGACTACTGGAAAGGGGATCGTAAACTCGTTCACTTCATTGGGAAAGATAACATTGTATTTCACGCCGTAATTTTCCCGATCCTGCTGAAAGACCATGGAGATCTTATTTTACCGGAAAATGTTCCCGCTTCAGAATTCTTAAATCTCGAAGGGGATAAATTCTCCACTTCACGCAACTGGGCGGTGTGGTTGCACGAATACCTTGAGGCTAATCCGGGAAAAGAAGATGAGTTAAAGTACGTGTTGACTTCCATTGCGCCGGAAACAAAAGATTCAGAGTTTACCTGGAAGGAATACCAGACACGTATCAACAGTGAACTAGCCGACATTCTGGGGAACTTCGTGAATCGCGCATTGGTCCTCACACAAAAGTATTATGAAGGAAAAGTCCCTCAATTGGGTACTTTGACAGAGGAAGATCACACAGTTTTGGCTGAAATGCAGGAAATACCAAAGCGCATCAGCAAATTGATCTATGCTTACAAGTTGCGTGAAGCACAAGCAGAAGCAATGAACATGGCGCGTTTGGGCAACAAGTATCTGGCTGATCAGGAACCATGGAAGGTGATCAAAACCGATCCGAAACGCGTAGAAACGATCATGAACATTGCACTTCAGATCACAGCGAATCTGAGCATCGTTTTGCAGCCGTTTTTGCCCTCTACAGCTCAGAAATTATCCGATTTCATGAATTTCAGCACAACTGATTGGAATGATGCAGGTCGTTCTGATCTTATGAAAGCCGGAGACCTGACCAAACAACCTGAGATCCTTTTCCAGAAGGTAGAAGACACACTCGTAGAACACGAAGTAAATAAACTGAAAAATACCAATTCCTTGGAAACACAATTCGAAGTACAAAAAGCAGAGATCACCTTTGACGATTTTACGAAAATGGACATTCGTTTAGGAACTATTCTCGAAGCAGAAAAGGTAGAAAAAGCGGATAAACTGTTAAAACTAACCATAGACACCGGAATTGACAAGCGAACGATCGTCTCAGGGATTGCAGAGCACTACTCACCGGAGCAAGTTGTCGGAAAAACCGTTCAGGTTTTACTCAATCTGGCTCCCCGCAAGATCCGCGGCATCGAATCTCAAGGAATGATCCTTATGGCAGAAGATGCTGAAGGCAACTTGAGCTTAATGGTGCCGGAAAAAGCCTTTGGTGCAGGTGGAGGCGTGCGATGATGAAAATTGAACAAAGAACAAGGAACAAAGAGCAAAGACCGAATTGCATGAAAAAAATGAACTATTTAATGGATTCATATTGCAGAATTTCAAAATTCGAAGTAAGATCAATTCCTTGTTCTTTGTTCCTTGTTCCTTATGAATAATCTCCTCTCCCACTCCCAACTCCTCTCTTCTTTTAGTAACCAGCATTTTGTGCTTAAGATCCAACGTCAGATCGCTAAAGATTTTGTGAAATTCAATTTATTCTTCCCTGAAAATTTCGAAGAGGAGCGTTTCACAAAAGAAGCGATCGAGGAACTGATCAGCGAACAAGTGGCGGATCTAATGAAAGAAGGAGAAACACGGCTACTTCAACTTCTTTACACGATCGATCTCTCTGAGAAAGAATTCCTTTCGATCACCACTGAACCGGATTTTCTGAAACTTTTATCTGAAAAGATCCTCATGAGAGAGGCTTACAAGGTGTTTCTGAGGGAGAAGTTTAGTTGAATTAAAGATTACAAAATTTGAAGATTCCTGATGTGAAGATTCATCTTCATTCGCGGCTAGATTCAATCTTTGAATTTTCGAATCTTTTTAATCTTCAAATCTTTTAGTCTTCATTTTCCGTTCGCTTTTTAACAAGCTTTAAAGAATTTATTTCTTTAAGGACTCGCCATCCCTTTAATTTCTCTAAATTTGTCACTCCATAATTGTGCACAAAACCATGGATAAAGTTTCTTATGTCGGGAACGCGGATGTAAACGCTATCGACCATTTGTACAGAATGTACCAGCAAGACCCTGAAAGCGTCGATATTGGCTGGAAAAAGTTCTTCGAAGGCTTTGATTTTGCCCGAACGAATTTCGAGGATAACGGTGAAATTCCTGAGAATTTCCAAAAGGAATTCAGAGTGATCAACCTGATCAATGGTTATCGTACCCGTGGACACCTGTTCACCAAAACAAACCCTGTTCGGGAGCGCAGAAAATATTCACCTACCCTGGATCTTGCCAACTTCGGTCTTGACCAGAGCGATTTGGATACTGTTTTTGCGGCAGGAGAAGAAGTTGGGATCGGTCCAGCAACCCTTCGCGCCATCATCGAGCACCTGGAAGAAACGTATTGCCAGTCCATTGGAATCGAATATGTGTACATGCGTGATCCTGAAAGGATTGAATGGTTTAAGAACAAAATTGAACTCAAGAATCGTCCAAAATTTGACGACAACAGAAAGATCCAGGTCTTCAAGATGTTGAACCAGGCATCGAATTTCGAGTCCTTCCTGGGTAAAAAATTCGTTGGACAAAAACGATTCTCCGTTGAAGGAGGTGAGGCTCTCATTCCTGCATTGGATACACTTGTGGAGAAAGGATCTGAACTTGGTGTTGAATACTTCGTTATGGGTATGGCTCACCGCGGACGTCTTAACACACTTACCAATATCTTCAAGAAACGACCGAAAGACATCTTCTCGGAATTCGAAGGAAAAGAATTCGATTCGATCGAATACTTCGATGGTGACGTTAAGTATCATCAAGGTTTCACCTCACATATCACCTTGCCAAATGGTAAGAATGTAGGACTTACATTAGCTCCTAACCCTTCACACCTTGAAGCAGTGAATACTGTTGTTGAAGGTATTGCCAGAGCAAAAGTTGACCACGTTTTGAAGGACGAAAACAAAATTTGTCCGGTATTGATCCATGGAGATGCTGCTGTAGCTGGGCAAGGAATCGTTTACGAAACGATCCAAATGGCACAACTGGATGGCTACCGTGCAGGTGGAACGATCCATATCGTTGTGAACAATCAAGTAGGATTTACGACTAATTATCTCGATGCGCGTTCCTCAACTTACTGCACTGACGTGGCAAAGACGACACTTTGTCCGGTCTTCCACGTGAATGGTGACGATGTTGAGGCGGTCGTTCAAACGATCGAGATCGCAATGGAATACCGTCAGCAATTCAACCGCGATATTTTCATTGACCTCCTATGTTACCGTAAATACGGTCATAACGAAGGTGATGAGCCTAAGTTCACGCAACCGAATCTGTATAATATCATTGCAAAGCATCCAAACCCTAAAGACATCTATCTGAAGCAACTTGAAGCAGAAGGTGTCATGACGAAGGAAGCCGCAAAAAAGATAGAAGACGATTACAATGCATTCCTTGAGGAGGAATTCGAAACCTCTCGTAAAATGGATAAGGCATTGGTTTACGACTTTTTAAGCGCTACCTGGGAAGGATTCAAACACGGAAAACTTTCTGACTTTGATTCTTCTCCGGAAACAGGCTTTGATAAAAAGAAGTTGTATGAATTGGGAATCAAGCTTTCAACGCTTCCTGATGGTAAAAAGTATTTCAGAAAGATCGCGAAGATCTTCGAAGACAGAATGAATGCTGTCAAAGAAGATAAACTGGATTGGGGAACAGCCGAAATGCTGGCCTATGCAACACTTCTTGAAGAAGGATTCCCGGTACGCATCTCCGGTCAGGACGTTGAGCGCGGAACGTTCTCTCACCGTCACGCTGTTGTGAAAACGGAAGATACGGAGGAAGAGATCGAAACCTTGAACCTGCTTTCAGATAAACAAGCGAAATTCACTGTATACAACTCGTTACTCTCTGAGTACGGTGTTCTCGGTTTTGAATACGGATACTCACTTGCAACACCGAACGGACTAACGATCTGGGAAGCGCAATTCGGAGATTTCTTCAATGGAGCTCAGATCATGGTTGACCAGTTCATTTCAGCAGGAGAAGACAAGTGGGCAACGCAAAGTGGATTGGTAATGTTGCTTCCTCATGGATATGAGGGCCAGGGAGCTGAGCACTCTTCAGGTCGAATGGAACGTTTCCTTCAGCAATGTGCGGATACCAATATGCAGGTGGTGAACACTTCTACACCGGCAAACCATTTCCATTTGTTGCGCAGACAGTTGAAACGCAATTTCCGCAAGCCACTAGTGGTGTTTTCTCCTAAAATGATCCTGCGTCATCCGGATGCAGTATCAACGCTTGATGAAATGGCTAAGGGTCGTTTCCAGGAAGTGATCGACGATCCGAGCGGAAATGTTACTAAGGTGGACACTGTCGTATTCTGCTCTGGTAAGTTCTATTATGAAATGAAAGCTAAAGCTGCCGAACTTGGAGTAGATAACTATGCATTCGTGCGAGTTGAACAATTGTATCCACTGCCTGAAGCGCAGATCAAAGGTGTTATCGCTAAATATAAAAATGCGAAGAACATCCTTTGGGCTCAGGAAGAACCGGCAAATATGGGTGCATGGACGCATATTGCAATGTCAATGCGTGATATTCCATTCATCGGAATCTCCAGAAATGCAACCGCTGCAGCAGCAGAAGGATCGAAAAAACTGCACGAAAAACGCCTGAAACAGTTATTCAGTGATGTTTTCCAGTTTGCCAAAGTGAAGGTTAAGTAAAGACGAACTATTTAAAAAAAGACGCATATGTCAGTATTAGAAATGAAAGTGCCAAGTCCGGGTGAATCGATCTCAGAGGTGGAGATCGCACAGTGGTTGGTATCTGATGGTGATTACGTTGAAAAGGACCAGGCAATTGCCGAGGTAGATTCAGATAAAGCAACGCTGGAACTTCCGGCTGAAGAAAGTGGTATCATTACTTTAAAAGCAGGTGAAGGGGATGTGGTTAAGGTCGGACAAGTTGTTTGTCTGATTGACACGTCTGCTGCTCGTCCTGCTGGATCTGCACCAAAAGTTGAGGAGAAGAAGGAAGAACCTAAGTCGGAAAAAAAAGCTGTCGCTCCTGTTGCGGCTGCTCAATCAACGGCTACGCCGAGTCCTGACCCGGTGAAGAAAACAGAAAGTTACGCTGCCGGAACTGCCTCTCCTGCTGCATCTAAAATGATTGCAGAGAGCGGAATCAATGCTTCAAGGATCAACGGAACAGGAAAAGATGGTCGCATCACGAAACAAGATGTGATCGCTGCAATGTCAGGCGGATTCTCAACTGCTGATGCTCAAGGTTGGGGTGGAACGCGTAACCAGGAGCGCGAAAAGATGTCTATGCTTCGTCGCAAGATCGCTGAGCGTCTTGTTTCCGTGAAGAACGAAACAGCCATGTTGACTACCTTCAATGAGGTAGATATGAAACCGATCATGGATCTTCGTGCGAAGTACAAAGAAGCTTTCGCTAAGCACCATGAAGTGAACCTTGGATTTATGTCCTTCTTTACTAAGGCAGTGACTGAAGCTTTGAATATTTACCCTGCGGTAAATGCTCAGATCGACGGAAATGAAATGGTTTTCCATGACTATGCTGATATCGGTATCGCCGTTTCATCCCCAAAAGGGTTGATGGTACCTGTTGTTCGTAACGCTGAACAAATGTCTTTGGCAGAGATCGAAAGAGAGATCAAGAGACTGGCGATCAAAGCAAGAGACGGTAAGATCACTCCTGATGACATGACTGGAGGAACATTTACGATCACCAATGGTGGTGTCTTCGGTTCCATGTTGTCTACACCGATCATCAATCCTCCGCAGTCTGCGATCCTTGGTATGCACAATATCGTTGAGCGTCCGGTTGCGATCAACGGACAGGTGGAGATCCGTCCGATCATGTATGTGGCACTATCCTACGATCACCGCATCATCGATGGAAAGGAATCGGTTGGATTCTTGGTTAAAGTCAAAGAAATGCTTGAAAACCCTGAAAGAATGCTATTTGGATCGAAGGATCCATACGCAGTACTATTGGGGTTGTAGGAAAATAAATATGTTTTTAGAACCGGTCACTGAGCTTGTCAAAGTGCCGGTTTTTTTATGCACCAAGGACCCGTCTTAAATAGTTCAGCTGACCTCTGTGTCTGGAAAGATGACAGATCAGCTGCATCAGAAAAAACCCGATCGATCGTCCTTTATGTTGAGGGGGAGTATCCGGCATCTCTTCCGATAAGCGAACTTCTGTCATTGAAGAAAAGGCCGTTTGGATGGCTTTTTTTGTTTGGCGGATCTCAAGAATTAGTTGCTCCTTTGAAAGGTCTGTTCGACTGAACTCTTCTTCTCTTTTTCGTATATATCCATCGTTACCGAGCACAGCACCTATGAAGTGCCTCAAATTTCCACAGAGATGAAAGGCAAGTGTCCCAACGGAATTGGTTACCCCCGGCATATTTTTCCAAAGATCCTTTTCCTCGGTTGCATCAATCTCCAAAATAAGATCATCAAGATCCCTCAGGATGATCTCTTCGGCATCCTTTATAAAATTGAAAGAATTCATGCTTATGAAATTAAAGTTTGAGTACTGCTGAGATCGGGATAACTTTCATGACCCCATACCAGTTTGGTTTTCATATCAATCTTTCTGATCTGCTCATCACTGAGTTTTTCCTGCCAGTCATAAGTTGTACCTGAACGGAAGAATGTATTGGGGTTGAAATGAAAACTTCCCGGGTTTTCACTGATGCTTTGTTTCATTTTATTGAAATCAGTCCGCTCGATAATCCCCTTGAGCTCTTCATCAGTCAATGCCGATACCTCTCCCAAAAGGAAACGTGTCAAAAGTTTTGCTGCATCCCATTTACGCTCCACAAGGTCTTCATAACGCAACGTAAGCAAGCGGTCACGATCAATCCTTTGGTCTTTACATTTAGTCCAATTAATTGTATGCTCCTGATAATCTCCGAAATACATATCTCCATCAACGAAATAATCGATAAACCGGTCCATTGTCAGCTCATGATCAACGCCCAAAAGAGGATGCGCTTTGTAGAAAAAGAATTGAGATACTGCTGCTCCCTTCGGGTCCCGGAAAACATGAATGAATCGTGTTTTTGGATGGATTTCTGCAACCGGGAGATCTTCTGTAAAGCAGTGAATATACCAGACTCTCGGAAAACCTTTCGTTCGCTCAATAAACTCAAAGAACGAGTCTAATCCATACTGAGATGCCATAACTTCAGGCCACGGAATCGTATGATGTCCGATATCACCTGTGCTCATTGCATGTTCTGGGGGATATCCGGCTCCTTTCATGAGAATCTCGGAAACGAATTTCTTGGTGAGGTGTGTTCCAACTTTCTGATGGGTAGTAATAAAAATGTCATTCTCGTCAGTTCTCCAAATTCTTCCGAGCTCCTTTAAAAGGATCGGATCTATAAATGGTGGGTACATTTTACTGTTGACCCTGCTGTGTAAAAATCCATGCTCGTTCAAGGTCTGAACAGGCTCAAATACACTTAATCCTCCGTGATTATGTTTTTGCTCCTTGCTCATTTTCTCTATTACAAACTTAAATTACTCCTACAAGAAGACCACATTCAGTGTCAACAATCGTATGCTCTTTGTCATTTTCCAAGAACCATTCTAGGAATTGAAAGCATTCTTCGCGCCGATCAGAAACATTATCCGCAAGGATCAATGTTCCGCTTTTAATGCAGCCATTGTTCAACAGAGCCATCAATTGATCAAAGTATTTATTCTTTTGAGCATCAAAGAACACCACATCATAGCTTTCTTCTAGTCGATCGATCACTTCTTCAGCATCCCCCACAAGAACATTCACCGGCACCTGCAGTCTTTGCATTCGCTGTTGTGTGCTTTCGGCAACCTCCTGATCGAATTCGATTGTATCTATTACTGCTTTGGAAGCAAGCATCCCCAATATCAGATAAAGTGTCGATAAACCGTGAGCAGTTCCGATCTCAAGAACACGAGTGGGATTTTTTGCCAGCAGTAAAGAGGTAAGGATCCTACCTGTATCCTGACGTATTGGATTCCTCCAGCCGTATCTGCCTTCTGAATTTGTGTAGCTTTCCCCTTGTTTATCGAGTAACTCTAGTTGCTCTATCTCAGTAATTACAGCTATTTTCTTCATCACTCTAATTTTCAATCAAATTTCAACTTTTTGTATCAGAATTCCAAATTTCTTCCATGAAACAGCCTAATTAACAACTTTGTTGTAAGTTCAAAATGAAGAAATTTAGTTTTCGTGCCATAAAGGGATCTATACTGGGCATTAAACAGAGAAAACCTTCTTATCTTTAGTCAATTTAAAGAACTAACATGGCTACAGTAACATTAAAAGGGAATCCTTTCAATACGAATGGGGATCTTCCAAAAGTTGGAGACAAGGCACCAGATTTCGAACTTAAAAAAGCTGATCTTTCAGCTACCACTTTATCCGATTACCAGGGTCAGTCTTTGATCCTGAATATTTTTCCTAGCATAGACACAGCAACATGTGCAGCTTCAGTTAGAGAGTTCAACAAGCGAGCTGCTGGACTACCAAACACCAAAGTACTTTGTGTGTCACGAGATCTTCCTTTTGCGCAAAAAAGGTTCTGTGGAGCTGAAGGAATCGAAAACGTGTTGACAGCATCAGATTTTGCAAACGGAGAATTCGGAAAGAATTATGGCCTTGAATTACAGAACGGGCCTCTTGAGGCATTACATGCAAGAGCGGTTGTTGTAGTAGATGCTAATGGCATTGTTAAACATACGGAACTCGTTTCAGAGATCGCGGATGAACCAAACTATGACGCAGCACTTGCAGCGATCTAATACAACAAATTATTCCTAAAACAAAAAAAACCGACTATTCAGTCGGTTTTTTTGTTTGTATCTACTTAATCAACTAGAATTCAAATGTATCCATAAACTTGGTTGTGAAGTTTCCTTTACGGAAATCAGGATCGTCCATTAATTTCTGATGGAATGGGATCGTTGTTTTAATTCCCTCGATGATGTACTCATCCAAAGCGCGTTTCATTTTAAGGATTGCTTCCTCGCGCGTCTGAGCAACAACGATCAACTTACCGATCATTGAGTCGTAATTCGGTGGAATTGTATATCCTGCGTATGCATGCGTATCGATGCGCACTCCATGTCCACCCGGTGAATGGTATGAAGTGATCTTACCAGGAGACGGACGGAAGTCAGCATATGGATCTTCCGCATTGATACGACACTGGATCGCATGCAGATGAGGATAATAATTCTTACCTGAGATCTTTTCCCCTGCAGCGATCTTGATCTGCTCCTTGATCAGGTCATAATCAATTACTTCTTCTGTGATCGTATGCTCAACCTGAATTCTCGTATTCATTTCCATGAAATAGAAGTCACGATGCTTGTCTACAAGGAACTCAACGGTACCAACACCTTCGTATTTCACCGCTTTAGCAGCTTTGATCGCAGCTTCACCCATGCGCTCACGTAACTCCTCTGTCATAAAAGGCGATGGTGTTTCTTCCACCAACTTCTGATGACGTCGCTGGATCGAACAATCTCGTTCCGACAAGTGACATGCGTTACCATATTGGTCTCCCGCAATCTGTATTTCAATGTGACGTGGTTCTTCGATGTACTTCTCCATGTAGATCCCGTCGTTTCCAAAGGCAGCACCAGCTTCCTGACGTGCGGAATCCCATGCAGCCTCAAGATCTTCCTCTTTCCACACTATACGCATACCTTTTCCACCACCACCAGCGGTAGCTTTAAGGATCACAGGGTATTTAACAACCAATGCTGTCTTGCGTGCGTCTTCAAGATCTTTCAATAATCCTTTAGAACCGGGAATACATGGCACTCCCGCTTTGATCATCGTAGCTTTCGCTGTAGCTTTATCACCCATTCCGGCGATCTGTTCAGGTAATGCTCCAATGAACTTGATCCCATGCTCCTGACAAACCTTCGAGAACTTTTCGTTTTCAGAAAGGAATCCATATCCCGGATGGATGGCATCCGCATTGGTGATCTCAGCAGCAGCAATAATATTCGGAATTGATAGATAAGACAGCTTTGAAACAGCCGGACCGATACATACTGCCTCGTCAGCAAAACGTACCGGTAATGAATCTTTATCCGCAGTAGAGTAAACCGCTACGGTTTTAATTCCCATCTCCTTACAGGTACGAATAACACGTAACGCGATCTCTCCCCTGTTGGCGATCAATATTTTTTTGAACATAATTTACAGTTTAGAATTCAGGACTCAGAATTCAGAATTAACGAATAAATTAAGCCGGCTCAACAAGGAACAACGGCTGATCGTACTCAACTGGTGATGCGTCATCAACCAATACTTTAACGATCTTTCCTGAAACTTCTGATTCGATCTCGTTGAACAACTTCATGGCTTCGATGATACAAAGTGTACTTCCCTTGCTGATCGTATCACCTACGTTAGCAAAAGGTGCTTTGTCCGGCCCTGAAGCACGGTAGAACGTCCCGATCATCGGCGACTTAACCGTGATCAGTTTTGAATCATCTGCAGGAGCTTCAGCTGCAGGTGCGGGTGCAGCTGCAACAGGTGCAGGCGCAGGGGCAGCTGCTACGGGTGCAACAGGTAAAGCTGCAGGAGCTGTGGCCTGAACAATTATAGGCTGATCTGCCTTCTTTGATTCCGCTTTTATCGTGATCTTGAAATCCTTTCTTTCGATCTCTACTTCTGTAACCCCTGATTTTGCAACAAACTTGATCAGGTCTTGAATTTCATTCAGATTCATATTTTTCGATTTTATCGTGTAAAAATAATTCTTTTCGATTTAGTAAGCCCATTTCAAATAAACGGCCCCCCAGGTAAACCCACCACCAAAAGCTGACAAAATTAATGTATCACCTTTTTTCAACTGGCTTTCATAATCCCACAGACACAAGGGAAGAGTACCTGCAGTGGTGTTCCCATATTTCTGAATGTTGATCATCACTTTTTCTTTTGACAATCCCATTCGATCTGCTGTTGCATCAATAATGCGCAAATTAGCCTGATGAGGAACAAGCCAATCGACATCCTCGCTTGTCAAATTGTTCTTCTCCATGATCTCAGCTGAAACCTCAGCCATGTTCGTCACGGCAAATTTGAAAACTTGTTTTCCTTCCTGTTTTACATAGTGAAGACGCTCTTCTACAGTCTGATGAGATGGTGGCATTGCAGATCCACCAGCTGGCTGAATAAGGTATTCTCTTCCAGAACCATCGCTTCGGAGGATGAAGTCCATGACTCCAAGTCCTTCCTCATTTGGCTCCAACAAAACAACACCTGCACCGTCACCAAAAATTACACACGTTGCTCTGTCCTCGTAATCAAGGATAGCTGACATTTTATCCACACCGATCACTAATACCTTCTTGTGTCGACCAGTTTCAATGAACTGTGCTCCGGTTGCCAATGCATATATGAACCCTGAACATGCAGCTGTGAGGTCATAGCCCCAGGCATTTTTCATTCCAACCTTGTCACATACTACATTGGCAGTACTTGGAAAATGATAATCTGCTGTAACTGTTCCAACGATCACCAATTCGATATCAAGGGGGTCAATGCCTTTTTTCTCGAGTAGCTGACGAACCGCTTCCGCAGCCATGTCCGATGCAGCCCCCTCCTTCATGATCCGTCTTTCCTTGATCCCTGTTCGAGTGGTGATCCACTCATCTGTAGTATCAACGATCTTAGCCAGATCATCATTGGTCATCACATGTTCGGGCACATAACCCTGAACTCCCGTGATCGCTGCTGTTATCTTTCCCATATCAATTAAATGCTTCATTCACACGCATTGCCAGACCTGATTTAGCCACTTCATAGGCGTGTTTGATCATATTTTTCACGGCAATATCATTGGAGATTCCGTGACCAATTATCACGTTACCTTTCACACCTAAAATTGGTGTCCCGCCGTAGTTTTCGTAGTTAAAACGATCGAAATACTCATCACGAATACCTCTTTTCCGCATAAGCGTATAAATACCCTCTGCCTCTTTCAATACAACATTTCCGGTAAAACCATCACATACGATCACGTCTGCCTTACCTAAAAAGATGTCCCGACCTTCCAAATTACCAATAAAATTGATCTCATCTGACTCTGCCATCAATTTATGAGCGGCCAAGGTCAAAAGGTTGCCTTTGGTTTCTTCTTCACCAATATTCAAAAGGGCAATTCTCGGTTTCTCTACTCCATACACATGATTGGCGTACAGCGCACCCAAAACTGCAAACTGATACAAGACATCTGCCTTGCAATCAGCATTGGAGCCTACGTCCAACAGTATCGTTTTAGACCCGTCAATAGCCGGAAGGGTTGAGGTGATACAAGGTCTGATTATACCAGGGATGGTGTTGATCTTATAGATCGATCCCACCAACATTGCCCCGGTGTTACCGGTTGAAGCAAAGGCCTGAATCTCCTTGGCAGCCAACAGATCAAAACCGACAGAGATACTGCTGTTTGGTTTCTGTGGTATAGCCCGGGTTGGGTGATCATGCATGGTGATCACATCCGGTGCGTGAACGATCTCGTATTCACCAGGATTCTCCCCCAACAAAGAAAGGCCACTAGAGATCTGATCCCTGTCGCCTAACAATACTAGCTGTACGTCTGTTGGAAGTTCTTTCCTGGCAAGAACTGCACCTGCAACATTTGCGTCCGGTGCGAAATCTCCACCCAGTATATCAATTCCAATCTTCATGAAGAAGAATTAGCGTTGAACAGTATTAAACTGCTACTTCTTTTTCTGCAACAACTTTCCCTTTGTAGTAAAGTTTACCTTCATGCCAGTATGCATGGTGGAAAAGGTGCGGTTGACCTGTCGTAGGACAAGTAGCGATGTTCTTCGCAACGGCCTTTACGTGAGTTCTTCTCTTGTCACGTCTCGTTCTCGATATTTTTCGCTTAGGATGTGCCATTTTACTTTATTTATCGTGTTCTATTAATTCAAATTTTTCAATGCGGACCAACGGGGATCTATCGGATCATCATCGTCATCATCCTCTTCCTCATCGTCCCAGTCATCATCGTCCCAGTCATCTTCATCCCAATCTTCATCGTCCAGATCTTCATCATCCTCTTCCGATTGGGTTGTGCCCGAATATTCTTTTAACAAGGCGATCATCTCTTCATTACACTCCCCTTTCGGATGGATCACTCGCGTCGGAAGTGATACCGTGATGAATTCATAGATGTTATCGCGTAAATCGATCTCGTAAGCATCAGGGTGAAGTACAACCAGTGACTCGTCGAATTCAGGCTCATTGCCGAACTTGAAGATCAACTGATAACTTCCCTTGACAGGTACTTCGATCGGATCATTACAACGGTCGCAACTTGTATTTACAACACCTTCGATCGTAAACTGACCAATAAGCATTGTCTCTTTCTTTTCCAGGGTCAAATGCACCTGAACGTTGCCACTGTGTATGATCGAATATTCGATCTCTTCAAAGAACTTATCTGTTATTTCGAATTCAAAATCATGGAAACCTGGCTTTAGGCCAATAAACGGTATCACATATGTTCTTTTCGACTTCAAAACGCCAGAAAATCGGAGGGCAAAGGTAACACTTTTAACGAAACCCTGTTAATATCCTCCATTTTTTTCATATTAATTATTCATTTTACTCTATCTCACTTCCGGAACGCTTGCGTTCTTTCGGTGAGATCTGTAATGAATTGGCCGATATTTCTCTATATCTCTTTCTGTCCCGGAAAACATCCATCGCTACATACATTGCACTGCGGAACGACTGTTCTGATGCTTTGTCCTGACCGGCAATATCAAATGCTGTCCCATGATCTGGTGATGTTCTGACGATCGGAAGTCCCGCTGTATAATTCACCCCTTCTTCGAAGGCCAGTGCTTTGAAAGCCGACAGACCTTGATCATGATACATGGCTAGAACTCCGTCAAATTGTGAGCGAGCAGCAGAACCAAAGAAACCATCAGCAGGGTAAGGACCGAATGCCAAGATGTCCTCATTGCGAGCTGCATTGATCGCCGGAGCGATGATCTCCTGCTCTTCGGTTCCCATTTTTCCGTTCTCCCCTGCATGTGGGTTCAATCCCAAAACTGCAATCCGTGGACGAACGATCCCGAAATCCTTTTTCAAACAGTTCTCGAACATTTTAATCTTAGCCAACACCTTTTCTCGTGTGATGGTCGCACTGACATCCTTTAATGCAATATGACTTGTCACCAGAGCCACTCTTAAAGAGGACGAAACCATCACCATCAGCGCTTCAGCTTCACCGGCAAGATCAGCCAGGTATTCCGTATGACCTGGGAATTTAAAACCGGATCGGTTCATTGCATCTTTTGAAATAGGCGCTGTAACCAAAACATCGATCTTACCTGATCCAAGATCTTGTGTGGCTTGCTCCAGAGATAGAAACGCACATTTCCCTCCCGTTTCAGATACCTGTCCAGGCTCAATGGTCACCTCATCGTTCCATACATTGACAACATTGACTTTTCTGATGATCGCTTCATCTGCAGATTTGATCGACTGATAGTTGAAGTCGTTGTCATTGAACATCTTCTTATAGAAAGAGAAAACCTTTCCGGAACCGTAAATTATCGGTGTACAATCAAGCAGGATACGAGGATCCTTAAGCGCCTTCATGATCACCTCAGGACCGATCCCGTTGATGTCACCGATCGAAATACCGATCTTAACAGGGTTTGGATTACCGAGTTCCTTTTCCTTCTCTTTTTCCATTATTTCAACTTTTTCATAAAGTTATAAAGCATTCTGACACCTGTTCCGGTACCTCCCTGACCTTTGTAATCTTCTTTCGCATCGAGCCATGAAGGGCCGGCGATATCCAGGTGTATGTATGGGTATTTCGTAAAATGTTCGAGGAACTTCCCTGCAGTGATCATTCCGGCATTTGGTCCACCGAGATTTTTAAGGTCAGCGATCTTCGATTTCATTTCTTCAGCATACTCATCCCAAAAAGGCAATCTGACGATACGTTCATGTGTTCGCTCACCTGATCGCTCAAGTTGCTGAAAAACCTTATCGTCCGCATTTCCCATCGCAACAGTTGCCTTTGTTCCGATCGCACGAACTGCTGCACCTGTAAGTGTAGCTACGCTGATCATCATCTCCGGTTTGTACTTGGAACCATAAGCGAGTGCGTCTGCAAGGATCATTCTTCCTTCTGCATCTGTATTTAGCACCTCCACGGTTGTTCCGTCAAACATCGTGATAACATCACCTGGAGTATAGGCATTCTGTCCGGGACGGTTGTCCGTCGCAGGGATCAAACCGATAACATGAACCTTCAATCCTTGCAAGGCTGCCAGGTAAATAGCTCCTGCAACACCTGCCGCTCCGGCCATGTCACTTTTCATGACGTCCATAGAACCTGGCGTAGGTTTTAAACTTAAGCCTCCCGTATCATACACCACTCCCTTTCCTACAAGTACAATTGGTTTTTTATTGACTGCCTTTGCCGGCTTGTATTCCATGATGGTAAAGGTCGGCGGATCGATCGAACCTTTATTAACAGCAAGTAATCCACCCATTTTAAGGGACTCGATCTGCGTTTTTCCAAGTGTCTGAACGCTAATTCCCGCTTCGGCACTGATAGTACTGATCTCCTCTGCCAGTTGTTCTGCATTCAAAAAAGAAACCGGTTCATTCACCATATTCCTTGCCCAGAAAACGGCTTTGGTGGTATTTGTCAGCTCCTGAAGCTGTTTCTTCGTAACGCTGGACGGCAAATAGATCTTTTCCAGCTTTAGCGACTCTTTTTCTGCATTTTTACGGTACTTCAAAAAGCGATAAGAAGATAATAAGATCCCTTCCGTGAGACTCTCGATTGCATTAGCCTCTCCCTCGATGTAAAGTTCTGTCACCTTCGGATTAACAGCGTCCATCACTTTTGATCCTGCGATGCGCAAACTTTCATCTTTCTGATCTCCTTTAACGAGGAAGATGAATCCGTTTGCGGTCTTCAGATAATCGAAAGTTTCTTCTCCCGAACGAAAATTCCTAAGGTATTCGGTCAATTCCTCAGTGAGAAAAGAGTAGGTCTGTTCTTTTTTTCCGGTGATGATCACCAGATTATTTCCTAATTGTCCTGAATGTGAATGGAGCTGGATCATGGTTCTGTCCTTTGAAGTTCAAAGGTACAAACAATATGACAATGCGGGTCTATTCTCCCTCTTCCATTTCTACTTCTTCAATTACCTCTTCCGAACTTTCAGCATTCTCGTCATCAAAATTGTTGAGATTAACGTCATAGAATTCCTTGTTCAGCGCCTTGCCCATGCGGTAATTCGTGATCACAATATCGAGCAATTTCTCACGGTATCTAATCTCTTCCTCCAAATTGGGCAAGTTAGGATTCAAGCAGATATCACCAAGATATTTTGTTTTGGAAAGGTCTCCGGCTAACCAACGACCATTGCGTTTTCCAAGAACATACTCTCCTACCTGATTGAGCTTCCCGTAGGGATCATAGAATTTCCACACCCCTACAGGCAATCCATTTTCCATCTTTCCTTCGTTCATGAGTACACCATTGTCGTAGTAATTTTTTACGTAACCGTTGAAAAGTCCCAAAGAATCATGTGCCTGCCAGATGGTCATCAGCTGTCTGATCTCATAATGATCGGTATGTGAACAATCGTACTTCTCAAACTTTTCAATGATGTAACTCTCACTCAGTTTCTGACCCTTAGCGTTAAAATCGGTGAGGACACCTTTCGATTTGAATTTGATCGTGTCCTGAACGGTAATTACAGTGTCTGAGTAGTCTACTTCATATAACATTTCACCGTCATAATTGTAATATTTCCAGCAACCGGTCTTTTTCCCGAACGACAAGCTTCCATCCCGTGCCACTGTATCATTCGGATAGTATTTTGTCATATGGTAAGTGATCCCTCTTTTCTCGATCAAACTTGGTCGACCATAATAAGGTCGCTGCAGTGCCTCTGTTCCGATTCCCATTTGATACAACATCCTATCAAGGGACTGTGTGGACGTAATGTCTTTAGGACGGAAAGTAATAGAATCTCTCCAATCGAAAAGATAGCGTACACTCAACTCATTTTCTTCCCAGATCTTTTCTTCCACCGGAAAAGAATACTGGAACTTCACGTAATGGTATTTCACGCCTAGCGAATCGAATGCCTCGTAATCATCAATCGGTTCACCGTTCAGGAAAAATCCTCTTTTTGCCAGTTTACCATTGGTATGGTATGAACGTGATTCACCTTGCAGTAAGCCATCCTGAAAGTTCAATTCAAAAAGCAATAAGGAATCCTTTTTGGGCAGCGTGAGATAGGTTCGGATATACCCATCCAACGCGCCGAATTCGTAACTCAGGTCGGTGTGAGCAAAGCTGTTGCGTTCGAAAGCCTTTCCATGTTTAGCTCCATCCACGTAATTCTCTTCCAGAAGCGTTTGACCAACCCAGTTATACACAATGTACTTACCTTGTTGAATTCCATTCTTGTATTCCGTTTCAGAAGCTAAATAGAAGGTTCTCTTGGAAGGAACAGTATCGTAAACACGACCGTAACCTCTTGGTCTCGGATTAGCATAATCGTATTGCCTCACCGTTCCATGTATCTCTCCATTCAGATAGGGAATCTCTACGATCACCTGTCCGTCGGAGTCCTTCACTTTCCATAACCCCTGAGGCTTCCCTCCAACAAATGCACCTTCGATCCTGTCCGCTCCGGCACCGCCATTTCTTCTGCCAAGACGTGAAGGTCCTTCCATTTCGAAGTGAAAATCGTTGTAAGGATACTCCACATATGGCCGCACAAATCCACCAATCAAATTACTGAAAATGCTTCCTCCGAAATCCTCATCTGTTTCAGAAGCATCGATCAATCCAAGTAAAAGATCATTTCTGCACTTACACTTGTTTCTGTATCTCCTGATGTCCTTTTCAAGCTTCGAAGTTTGCGAATATGAACGAGGGAGATCCAAGGAAATACTCCCTGAAGAGGTTTTCAGGTCAAAGGAAGATTTGTTGAAACGAATATCGATCTTACCACTGAAAGGCACATCCTTGCGGAAAAGCATCTGATCCTGAGTGGTTTCAAAATACTCATCGTATTGATTTACGTGCAACTGAGGGATAGTATCCGGCTCATAATATTCGAGAAATGAAGCCGATGTTTTAGTCTCAACCCGAAGATCACCGGCCCTGTAGACCGTTGAACCTGTCCAGCTTTGATAATCTTCCCCGAAAATGATCTCGGTTTCCAGCGGATTTGTCCCTTTCACGGAAACAAAGTTGAACTGCAGCTTGCGGTCTTCCGGCACAAAACTTCTGGAATACAACAAAGAGGTATCCATTTTATACCAAGACCTGAAAAGGATAAGTGAATCCTTCAATTCGTTTTTCAGGGTGTCGACCTTGTCATAGAAAAAGTACTTCTCGTCAGGATTGTCGGAAACCTGAAGCCCATCGATAGTAATGAATCTCATTTTTTGCGGCTCAAAATCAACCCTTTTGAACACACCTATTGAATCGAAGATCAATCGCTTGTACAAGCTTCCCGTGTAATCGTACACACTTTGTACATAATGCGCCGAATCCTCATTGAATATAATTATATCGTAAGGTTTTCCGTTATCCCAAAAGATAGTGTCCTCACTTTGCAATTGTCCGTCTCCGAAAACGTAGCGCATCATGAGTTTTCCGTTAGGATAATATTTCTCATAGATACCGCGATAAGCAAATTTAACCCCAAGACTATCTATCAATTTGGCATAAGGTATTTGCTCACCTGTCAAATAATCGTATTTCTTTCTGCCATACGTACTTCCTCCTCCTTCTTCTCTGTAATACTCTTCTTCCTCCTCGAAATACTCTTCTTCCATCAATTCCTCAGAAGCGTAATCCTCGGACCCTTCGTAGCTACTGATCTTTTCTTCTTCCATATCAAGATCGGATTCAACAGGATATGCAAGTGAATAGAGCTTGTTAAAGTTGAAGGTCGGTTCGTACTTGGCATCAAAGTCATATTGGTTCGGTGCACCGTAGTAATACCTTTCTGAGAAAAGCTTGTAACGAATAAGTGCCTTTTTGACAACCGTATCTTTTTCCGCCAGAGTATATCGTAGCGTCACTACATCATTGTTTCTGATCCTTTTTCGCTTTGATCCAAGTCCTTCATACCTGATCTCCCTATGGACCCATTCTCCACTCGGTTTGTTTTCGTGAAAATATCCCTGCATGATCGGATACTTCGAATTCATGGAATAAGAGTAAGCACCTTCTTTCAAACCATTTTTGAACTGAAAAGTTTCATGAATTGTATCCATGGCCGGAACACCCTTTGCAATAAATTCCTTGGCCGATCTTTGATTCATTCGGTTTTCTGCCTTGATCACGGTAAAACGCCAGTCCCCAACTTTTAATCCTTTGTGGAAATAACCCATTTTCGCAGTATCTCCTGCCGGATTGAACCATATCGCTTCACCTTCGAGCATATTGTCCTTCAAGTTGAAATAACCCGCTACCCTATCAGGGATCCTCTCTGCACGCCCATCGGGTTGAATATGGACAATGGTGTCGAAATACTGGACATAAAGTCCATCAGGAACCTTATCCAACAACGGAATAATATCCTTATCCATGGAATACTTCGACTGGATCAGCAGGTAAGGATTTGATCGAATAGCATTACGCATCTTTCGCTTCCTCATGTATTTAGTGGTTCGCACCTCGCGCCTCATGCTTCGGCGTTTCATTTCCGACATGTATTCACGGTAACCTTCCTTGCTGTAATTGTCCCCAAAAAATGATTTATACCACTGTTTTAATGCAATATGATTTGGCCTCATGTGCTTAAGAGCCATAAAATACGCGTTATTGTAGCTAACCGGAATCCTGAAGGGGTATACCAACACCTCACGACCATTTATTGTGTCCTTGATCACTTTTTGTGCATTGGCTGACTCAGAGGTCAAGAACCCACAAAAAAACAGCAGGAGCACGAGGGTAAACTTTTTACTCATAGAATTGATAATCAAATTTTTCTTTTAAAACGGTCACTTGTTTGCCCTCAGGAGCTGACTTTTTTCGAACAATGCCTTTAGGTAGGCTTGTGCTCTTCCAATGAAAATGTGTCATAATGCGGGTCAAGTATATTTTGTCAGTAAACGTCGAATCGACAAATCCGGTACACTTTCCCTCTTGATTATAGAACATTGTTCGAACAATCTCAAACGGGTACTCTTTCCTTCTTATTGTGTCCACCCTTCCGCTATTGGAAGAATAATGGAATTCATGAACATTGCTTTCATGAACCTTATTACGAACAAAATACCTTTTCCCGGGACGTCGGGCACTTCCCAACACGATCTGCTCATCTGACAAGGGCTTTAGGATAGTGTCCACCGAAAAAGGTCCCCAAAATTTTGGATCCCTGATGTAAGAGAGGTGTTGTCCACTTACAACATCCTTATACCTTATGGAATTGGCACCGTAGTACAATGGCACATGGATCCGATAAGTTTGCAGATACTCCTTTTGCAAACTCTTACCCTTAGATGTTCTATCCTGCAATTCGCGGTAACCATTTCGATCCCGATGCTTTGCATAAACGAAACTTCGGCTATCTATGACCTGATCATCGTAATAGAAATTGACACGGAAAGAATCTATCTCACCTTTTAAATCGAAATGATAATAGCGGATCTCTCTCAATTCATCCACTTCGCTCAGCCGATCTGAAGTGTCTCCACTTGTCACAACGTATATACTTCGTATTACTGTTTTGATCTTTTCGGAGCGCACAACCGAATCATTGAACCATACAGGAAATGAAATATTGTTCTCTGATTCTGTGAGATATAATTGTAGTTCAAGTAGACCGACCTGAAACTGATCCTTATCCGGATGCGAGGAAGAAGAAACCTTATCCTGTTTACACCCGAAAAGAACCAAGAGAAGAACTAAATTCGAACTGAAGAATCTCCACATAGACGGTTAAATTAGCAAAATCCTGAGTTGACTCAAAAAAAAGATGGACAAGGGCCTCTTTTTGCCTTAATTTTGCAGCATGTCAGAAAGACCGATCACCGATTGGCTTCCTCTAACCATGAAGGAAGTTGAAAAACGAGGATGGGACGAGATCGATGTGATCATCGTCTCCGGTGATGCCTATGTGGATCACCCATCCTTTGGAACAGCCGTTATTGGCAGGATCATGGAAGACGAAGGATTCCGTGTTGCCATTATCGCCCAACCCAACTGGAAAGATGATCTTCGGGATTTCAAAAAGTTCGGAAAGCCAAAATACTTTTTCGGGGTCACGGCAGGTTGCATGGATTCCATGGTGAATCATTACACAGCGAATAAACGACTGCGTTCCACGGATGCGTACACTCCTGGTGGCGTTGCGGGATTTCGTCCGGATTATGCGACCACGGTCTACACAAAGATCCTGAAAGAACTTTACCCGGATGTACCGGTACTCATCGGGGGAATTGAAGCTTCTTTGCGAAGAGTTACGCATTATGATTACTGGAAGGATCAACTCATGCCTTCCATTTTGGTCGATTCAGGTGCGGATCTTTTGGTTTATGGTATGGGAGACCAGCCTTTGCGTGACATGCTGAAACTGGTAAAAAAAGGTGTTCCCTTCACCAATTTGAGAACCTTGAATCAGGTAGCTTTCTTACAGGATGCAAAGGAGGAACTTCCCAAGAACAAGAAATGGGAAACCGTTGAACTGGCGAGTCACGAAGAATGTTTATCGGATAAGATCAAATACGCCGCAAACTTCAAGATCGTTGAAGTAGAATCGAATAAATGGCAGGCAGATCGAATCATCCAAAGGGTTGGAGAAGAAGTTCTGGTGATCAACCCGCCATACAAAACAATGACCGAAGAAGAGATCGACCGTTCTTTCGATCTGCCATATACGCGTTTACCTCATCCGAAGTACAAGAAACGTGGAACGATCCCGGCATACGAAATGATCCGTTTTTCGGTCAATATGCATCGTGGATGTTTTGGTGGATGCAGTTTCTGTACTATCTCCGCTCACCAGGGGAAATTCATTGCCTCGAGAAGTGAGAAATCGATCCTTCAGGAAGTAGAAGAAGTGGTAAATCATCCGGATTTCAGAGGTTATATCTCAGATCTGGGTGGTCCTTCAGCTAACATGTACAAGATGAAGGGCAAGGATGAATCCATCTGTGCAAAATGTTCTTCTCCAAGTTGCATTCATCCGGTGATCTGCTCAAATCTGGACACCTCTCACAAACCGATGACAGAACTTTATCGCAAAGTGGATGCTCATCCAAAAGTGAAAAAAGCCTTCGTAGGTTCGGGAATTCGCTATGACCTGCTGGTGGACGATTTCAACAAGAACAATGAAGACGGCAACCACGATGAATACATCGAACAGGTGATCACCCGCCATGTCAGTGGGAGATTAAAGGTTGCTCCTGAACATACTTCCGATGCGACTTTGCGTGTAATGCGTAAGCCATCCTTCAAGTACTTCCATAAGTTCAAGGAGAAATACGACAAAATATCCGAAAAACATGGATTAAAACAGCAATTGATCCCTTACTTCATTTCTTCTCATCCGGGATGTGAAGAGGAAGATATGGCCAACCTTGCTGCAGAAACGAAAGATATGGGATTCCAGCTGGAACAGGTGCAGGATTTCACACCAACACCGATGACTGTTGCCGAAGTAATTTATTACACCGGAGTCCATCCGTATACCCTAAAACCGATCAAAACGGTCAAGGACAAACAGGAAAAACTGGATCAAAACCGCTTCTTCTTCTGGTACAAGAAAGAAAATCAGGACTGGATCCGAAAAAAATTGACCAAAGCGAAGCGTCCGGACTTAATCGATAAACTACTGGGGGATCAAGGCAAGAAAGAGGAGAAAAAGGTACCTAAATGGCTGGAAGAGAGAAGGAAAAGAGGAAAATAAACTTGACTCAAGCTTCTCCTTTTCCTAATTTTACGGCTCTTAACCTCATACTGAATGAAACGATTTTCATTACTTCTGCCGGCATTCTTCGTTGTGCTGAATTCGTTGGCCCAGATCAATTTCCAAGCGGCCTATCAAAACCATCCTGATCTTCCGCACGGTATTCTTGAAGCGGTATCTTTCACACAGACCAGAATGCAGGAGATCGGTGCAGACACCCAAGTTTCTTGTTCAGGAATGCCACTTCCATACGGTATAATGGGCCTATTCGAAAATGGCGCATCCTACTTCAAGGAGAATGGAAAACTGGTTGCCACATTTAGCGGTATTTCGGTAGAAGATCAAAAATCGAGTGTTTCCATACAGATCGAGGCTTATGCCAAGGCATTTAGTGTGATCTACTCTCAAGAGAAAAGAGCCAATCTTCCTCGTTCGAAAGGAGAGAATATCTACCGAACACTTTGTAGACTTTCAGAGATCCCTGACTCGGGTACAGTGAATTTATTTGCTAGAGATGCTCAGGTTTTTGAGATCATGCGCTTCATGAACGATTCAGATAAAGCGCAGACGTATAATTTTGGTGTTCACCATTTCGATCTTCCAGCCATTTTTGGCAAGAACAACTACAAAGTATTGAGTGCAGGTCATGTCAATGTCTCTTCAGATGGAATAGAAAACGAATTGAGAGATAAATATTCATTCAATCAGGCTAAATCCATCCAATACCCACCTGCCATCTGGAATCCTGCTCCAACATGTAACTACAGTTCGCGAAATGGTATTGCCGTATCTGCCATAACCATACACACGATTCAGGGAACTTACGCCGGAGCCATTTCGTGGTCACAGAACTGTAATTCCAATGTTTCCTATCACTACGTCATCAGAAGCTCAGACGGACAGGTCACACAGATGGTCGACGAAGCCAACAAAGCATGGCACGTAGGTTCTGAGAATCCTTACACGATCGGATACGAGCACGAAGGTTATGTGGACAATCCTGTCTGGTACACCGAGGCGATGTACAATTCATCAGCTGACCTTAGTCGCGATGTGATCAACAGCGGATACGGTATTCCGGGCCTTCGTACCTATTACGGAGCTTCTTCGGCTTCTATTCAGGTATTGGGAGGCTGTACAAAGATCAAGGGCCATCAACATTACCCGAATCAGACGCATACCGATCCGGGTATCAACTGGAACTGGGAAAAATATTACAGACTGATCAATAATAACCCAAACATTCAGACGATCACAACAGCTTCAGGAAATTTCTACGATTCAGGTGGTTCCGCCGGAAGTTACACCGATGACGAGCGCTTGTTGTGGCTGTTCCAACCGGCAAATGCAAATTCTGTAACCCTCAATTTCAGTTCTTTCAATGTTGAGTCCGGTTATGATCGTTTATTCATTTACGACGGAAGCACAGTTAATGCACCACTTATCGGCTCTTATACAGGAAACAATTCACCTGGGACAGTTAGCTCAAGTAGTGGTAGTTTATTGGTGGAATTTCGTTCAGATTGCGGAACGGTAGCCACCGGTTGGGCCGCAGCATTCAGCAGTACCAGCAGCGATGATCAGGCACCAACAACGGCAATTTCTGCAAATGGCGATTGGCAAACCAATGATTTCACGGTCAATTTCACTGATGCAGACAATATTGGCGTTGTGGGTAGATATTACCTTGTTGCCGACAGAGATCCATCGAACGGCAAATGGTCATCAAATGGCGAACATGGATTCTGCAATGAACTGTTTGGGCTGGATGCAGCACTATGGACAGATGTTACAGGAGATTATACCTTCAACAACGGCACTTTGACGTTTTCGGATATCGCTCAACAAAACTCAAACACTTTCTACAGTGTAAACCAAGATAATTCCACGGCTTTTCTTTACGAGTGGAATCAAACGATTAGCTCCACTTCAACAAATCAAAGAGCCGGACTGCATTTCTTCTGTGACGATCCAACGCTTCCCAACAGAGGTAACTCGTATTTTGTGTTTTTCAGGGAAACCGAACAAAAGGCTCAGATCTACAAGGTGACAGATGACGTTTTTTCGATGAAAACGAACGACAACTGCGTTGTTACAGCCAATGTGAATTACACTTATCGAGTTACATACAACCCACAATCGGGATGGATTAAGGTATACGTTGGCAACCAGTTGGTAACGCAGTGGCAGGACATAGAACCATTGCAATCCGGTAACAGCATTTCACTGAGAACTGGCGGTTGTTCGGCAACATTTGACAATATTCGTGTCTTCCGTTCGAGAGGAACTTCAGCTAACATCAGCATTGGCAATAATGCCATGATCCGATATCAAAGTGAAGGCGCAATCGCAAGTGGAGCTGCGCGATCTATGGCTGTTGACGAGATCGGCAACTGGTCGGAAGGTGTAAGTGAGGTTTTCCTCATCGATTGGACGGCTCCTGTCCTGACCTTTTTAAATGACGGAAATGGAAACGATATCGACACCAACTACAGCACAACCCTTGAAGCGAACTGGTTAGCCGACGATATTCATTCCGGAATAGGGAATTATGAGGTTGCGATTGGTTTGCTGCCTTCCTTGAACAATGTGCTCAATTGGACGGATGTTTCCCTTGATGAAGCTTTTTCACATGTTCTTACATCACCGGTATACGATCAGGTTTACCACATTTCCCTAAGAATTAAGAATAGTGCGGATCTTGAAGCTCTTTATGTATCTGATGGCCAACGACTCGTTGATCCGAATGACACAAGCTTGTTGGTCAATGAAAGTGCTCTTCAGGATCTTAATGTCTTTCCGAATCCTGTACAAACAGAATTTTATCTGAATGAAGTAGCATCAGGAGCACAACTTTTCCTCTATGATACACAGGGTAAACTGGTATTGGAAAAACCTTCCTATGATCTGAAGTCTGTTGATGTGAGCTACTTGAGTCAGGGAGTTTACCAACTTGTAATTCGAAAGGGAAACAGTTTCGTAGTGAGGAAATTATTGAAGGAATAGAAGTCTATAAACAACCATTTACAGACATGAAAAAAGGGAGCCCGAAAGCTCCCTTTTCTAATTTCAATGATCGAAGATTATGCTTCTTCTTCCTCCTCGTCATCAGCGTCTGCACCCTTAACCGCTCCACGAGCCATTTTAACGGATACAACCACTGCATTTGCAGGATCAAGGAACTTTACTCCATCGATCGCGATATCCTTCACACGGATAGCGTGACCAATACGAAGCTTCGAAATGTCAAGTGTGATCGCATCTGGAAGGTCTTTCGCCAAACCTACACATGTTAGGTTACGGAAAACCTGCTGAAGACGACCTCCGGCCATTACACCTCGAGAAGAACCTGTCAAACGTACAGGAAGACCAACCTTGATCGGCTTCTTATCTGTTGTCTGAAGGAAATCCACGTGCATGATAGTGTCCTTAACAGGATGCTGCTGAAGCTCACGTACGATCGCTGTAGCTTTCTTTCCTTCGATGTCAAGTTCTACCTGATAAACTTCTGGTGAGAAGATGATCTTTTCAAGATCTACTCGCTTTACTGCGAAGTGAGTCTGCTCACCTGTACCGTAAAGCACACAAGGAACCAACCCGGCATTTCTAACTGCCGCAGCGTCCTTCTTCCCTACGTTCGTTCTAGACGAACCGCTCAATTGTGCTGTTTTCATTTATATGAATTTAAGAAATTACAAAGTGTGAACTGATGGATTGGTTGTTGACCAGTCTGCGGATTACATCTGCAAACAGATCAGAAACCGTCAGTACACGGATCTTATCGCTCTGCTGTCGCAGAGGAATAGTGTCCGTAACGATCAATTCCGTCAGTTTTGAATTTTCAATTCGCTCGAATGCCGGACCGGAAAGTACCGCATGGGTACAGAAGGCACGAACACTCTTCGCTCCCTTTTCCATGAAAAGGTCAGCTGCTTTGGTAAGCGTACCTGCAGTATCGCACATGTCGTCGATCAGGATCACGTCCTTTCCTTCCACATCACCGATAACGGTCATTTCAGCTACTTCATTAGCCTGTTTGCGTTGCTTGTGACAAATAGCAAGACCTGTATTCAACTTCTTCGCATACGAGTTGGCTCTTTTCGCTCCACCTGCATCAGGCGCCGCCATGATCAAATTGCCATTGTCGAGTTTCTCCAGTTCTGAGAGGAACAAGGTAGAAGCATATAAATGGTCAACAGGAACTTCGAAGAATCCCTGGATCTGATCCGCATGAAGGTCCATTGTGATCAAACGATTCACTCCGGCAGCCATGAGCATGTTAGCAACCAGTTTCGCTCCGATAGCCACTCTTGGCTTGTCCTTGCGGTCCTGACGTGCAAAACCAAAGTAAGGAATAACGGCTACGATCTTTCTGGCTGAAGCTCTTTTCGCTGCATCGACCATCAAAAGCAATTCGAAAAGATTTTCACTTGGTGGCATCGTTGACTGAACGATAAATACATCCTGACCTCGAACCGTTTCTTCGAATGAAGGCTGGAACTCGCCATCGCTGAATTCCAACACTTTAACATCTCCGAGCTTCACACCATAGCTTTTCGCTATCTGCTCCGCAAGATGTAAAGAGGCTCTACCGGAAAATATTTTTACACCAACTGACATAACACCGCAAATTGAGGGCGCAAAGTTAAACAAAATATGGAAAAATGAATACGCAGAGGGGAAAAATGAACAGAGCAAAGAGCAAAGACTTTTGATCGTACGATGTATTTCGATCTTCAAAGGTTGATTTGAATTTTATTATCAGACCCAAGAAATTCAATTATTTGAAAAATCCGTCCTTGTTCTTTGTTCTTTGCTCTTTGTTCCTTGATCAAAAAAATCCTACCTTCATCCCATGTGCTACAGTAATTCATCCACATCAACCAATGTCCAGCTGGTTCAGCGCTACAATAAGAAAGCACCTGAAATCCTGGATGCTGAACCCGTGTTCTTCGTATCGGGTTTTACCTTTCCGAAATGGCGGATCATCACTTCAGCACAGGAGATCAAAAGTATGAGATGGGGTTTGATCCCCAATTGGTTCACTGGTACAGATTGGAAAGAGATCGCTTCAATCACCTTGAATTCACGAATAGAAACCGCAGATGAAAAAGCCAGTTTTCGTCATCTGATCGACCGACAACGCTGCATAGTCCCTTCCACCGGGTTTTTTGAATGGAAACACCTGGGAAAAGAAAAGATTCCCTATTTCATTCACCCTACGACGGACCAAGTGTTTTCAATGGCAGGGCTTCACGATCAATGGATAGACCCTGTAAAGGGAGAGGTGATTCAATCATTCACCATTCTGACTTGCGATGCCAATCCTTTGATGAGGGAGATCCACAATACAAAGTTTCGAATGCCGGTGATCCTAACGAGTGAAATGGAAAACGATTGGTTAAGTGGGCAACTTGAACACAAAGAGCTGGAAGTCCCGTTCTCACAAGATCTGATGGCAGCACACGAAATTTCGAAAAAGATCATTTCTTCACCGTTGGCAAATTCAGCAGAGGTGATCAAACCATTTGACAACGGTATTTATGAGCAGGGAAGTTTGTTCTGATCAGTTTCGCTGAAATATTTTACCCTCATTTTTCTCCTTGCGTTTCCATTCGAATTCACGGTCATTGATCAGAACAAAACGCAGACTAACGAAAAGCCCATTCGTTTCAAACTTGCTTTCCTCAGGAAGAGGAGTAAGGAAATGATATCCGGTCTGAAGGTGAAATTGCCAAACTTTATAGCCTATTGTCGGAACAATACCAACCCTAGTATTGTCAAAATCGGTTCGAATACAAATATTCCCTCCCCAGGTGAGACCGACTCTGCTGCCGCGATACCAGTAGCCGATGTCGTAACCAAGAACTTTGTATTTGAAATTGTAGTTGAACCCTCCATGAAGGGCATGAGTCTTTTTGCTGGTCAGTCGGATCTGTGACCACTGCCTTTCCACCCCAAACTCGGCTATGAGATACTTCCCCTGCTGTAATCCAAAATAAGGACCGGTTTGTTTAAGCTCCAGTTCCGTTCGTCGTTTGAAGGGATTGGGCAACCTTTTCTCCTCAACCTGGCTATGACCGTAAGAAGTAAGAAGACACAAAACAACAACACTAATTCTTCTCCACATATTCGTCATGCACCCTTTTCAATTCAACAGCATCCTGAGCATCGATCCCCAGGCTATCTGCAACTTCCTTGGCTCGAATTATTTGTTCTACGGTCAAGCCGGTACTGTCGCTTTCCTGTTTAAACGCATTCTGAATGAAAATCGTACTTTCTGCCAAACCGGGAACTGTACTTGTTGAGATGGCTTTAACCGGCTGGTACATCAGAGAACCCTCTTTCTTGTCTTTCGGAAAAAAATCTCCCTTTTCATCGTACGACTCCACAAGCACAATGATCACACTGAGAATGTAAAGCATTTTCAATACCGCAAAGAAAACACCGAAGAATTTATCCAATGGAGATAGGTTAACTACCCTGACCATTCGCTGGATCATCACTCCCGCGAAATAGACCATAGCTCCGATCCCAAGAAAAATGATCGTAAAACAGATCGTCGGTGCGTAAGGAGAGTCCCAGCTGAATACTTCCTTCAATTTCAAAGCGATAAAATCAGAAAAGTGTATTCCGGCATATAAACCAACGAATAAGGCCAGCAAGGTGAATACCTCTATGATCAGCCCGTGTTTAAAGCCTTTATAACCCGCATAGATCAGCGGAACGATCAACAAAACATCTATGAAGTTCATGTACCGAAAGTAGAACAAAAAAGGGCCTCCCGAAATTGGAAGACCCTCTATTTCTTAACGAAGGATTGTTAACCTTACTTGCAATCTTTCTTCAATGTGGTTGAAAATGAAAGATCCACTTCAGACCATAATTTTGATTTTCCATCTGCTCCGGTATGCAGATCCTTACAGATCGTGTTCAGGGCATCGATACCTTTTGTAGCATCCCAATTAGCAACATCAATTGAAGCCGTGAAGCTGAAGGTATCTCCATCCAGGGTATAGTCACCAACTACCTCCTTTGTGATCGAATTCATCGTTAACGACATGGTAGCCTTTCCGTTATCGCTCAATGATTTGATCTTACCGGTGATCTCAGGTGTAGCAACAGTTTGGAAAAAGTAAGTTGCGATCTTCCCGTTTCGCTCTTCGTTTTGTGTCTCAACAGAATTCGTTTCGATCTTTACCGACATAGACTCGATCATTTTCTTCGCATCTTCTGCTCCGGATAATGCATCGATCTTTATGACATTGAAAGTTCCTTTAACAGGTGCTTTTTCGGTGAATTTGAAAGCTGTCCATTCAAGTACGGTTGAGCTTTCATCATAGGAATAAGTGCATGCAGGAGCTTTCGCTTCAGCCTTTTCCTCAGAGGAACCGGAACACGCACCGAACGTTAGAACAGTTGCAGCAGACAGAATGTAAAACCACGCTTTTTTCATGAGATGAATTTTTTTCAAACTTACATAAAAAACACCTTTAAAGATGATTTGTTCTAAAAGGAAAACATATCCAAACTGCGTTTAATAGCGTATTTTTGCATCATGGATTACGAAATTGAAATACGGTTCCAAAAATTGAAAAGTTTTCTCGAAGAGAAATTCGGTGAAGGCATGGATGTTCAGGCTATTCTTTTCCTGATCGGGGTAAATGAACTCGGAACAGGTCAAACTGAATTTACGAAAAGCGAAAAAACCGACCTTTTTCACATAGCGATCTGCACCCTGCTCGAACCATACGGCTATTACGAGTTCGTTGGGAATGACGATGACAACTGGCCTCACTTCAAACTGATCAAAAATCTTCCCCCTCTGAACCATCAGGAGCAGCAATACCTGATGAAAGAAGCGATGCTGGAATACTTCATCAAAAACGCTTACTACGAAGAAGGAACAATTACGACCTGAAAAAACTATCTTTGTTCTTCTTGAATTTCAAACACTATGGAGATACTCATTAAAGCAGCTCAGCTGATTCTATCACTTTCGATCATTGTTGTCCTCCACGAGTTCGGGCATTTCATTCCTGCTAGGATCTTTAAAACACGTGTCGAGAAATTCTACTTGTTCTTCAACCCTTGGTTCTCTCTTTTCAAAAAGAAGATCGGTGAGACAGAATGGGGATTGGGTTGGCTACCTCTTGGTGGATATGTAAAGATCGCCGGGATGGTTGACGAATCCATGGACAAAGAACAATTGGCAAAGCCGGCTCAACCATGGGAATTCCGTTCAAAACCTGCATGGCAGCGTTTGATCATCATGATCGGTGGTGTCACTGTGAACTTAATTCTGGGAATGATCATCTACGTCGGTGTCATGTATACCTACGGTGAAGAGAAGATATACACTAAAGAATTGAAAAGCGGACTTTCTGTACATCCCTATTTGTCCAAATACGGAATCGTTTCGGGAGACAATATTCTAAAAGTAGAAGGAAAGGAAGTCGACCACATCAGCCAGATCAGTGCGGGTATACTTTTGCGAGACGCCAGAAAACTGACAGTTCAGCATGCTGATGGGTCTTCTGAAGAGATCGTGCTTCCGGAAGGGATTGATTATGAATTGTTCCAGAACGGTGCATTTCCTGCGGTTGGACTCAGACATCAATCCACAGTTGTGGACACCGTTATGCCTGAAACGCCTGCAATGAAAGCCGGTCTTCAGAAAGGGGATCAGATCCTCAGTATCAATGGGCATGCGATCGAATTTTATGACGAGATCCAGCGCCGACTTTTTGAAATGAAGGGTAAAAAGGCAGAACTTGTGCTCAAAAGAGGTGAAGATACGCTTACGGTAACTTCTAAAGTCAAGCCTGAGGGAACCATTGGATTTGCCGTAAAAACGACGGAACTTGAGGATAAAGGTGCCATTCGACAAGAATACTATTCATTTGGGCAAAGCATCGGGATAGGTATCAACCGCGGTGTAACGACACTGAGCGATTACGTCGGACAGTTGAAGTTCCTTTTCACGAAAAAAGGTGCTTCCTCGATCGGTGGATTTGGAACCATTGGAAACATGTTCCCTCCGGTTTGGAACTGGCAGGCGTTCTGGTTGACAACCGCTTTCATCTCAATCATTCTGGCATTCATGAACATTTTGCCGATCCCGGCACTTGATGGAGGCCATGTTGTATTCCTGATCTATGAGATGGTTACAGGTCGTGAGGCTCCGCAGAAAGTCCTTGAATATGCTCAATACATTGGGTTCATCCTTCTTTTGGGGTTGATCTTGTATGCCAACCTGAACGACATCATTCGAGCAATTTTCGGTTAAGCCTATACTCATACATGTATTTCAGCCACAGGACCATTATATTCAACCAATAATGGAATCCGTGTGAAAGAATTTAAACAGATTGCATTAATTTTAAACCTAAAATACTGAATATGAAAAAAATACTGTTAATACTGAGTCTTATTCTGACAACAGGTGCAGCAATAGCACAAACAGAGGGCCATATTTCTTACAAGATCGATGCAACAACAGACAATCCGGACATGCAAATGGCAATCGGAATGTTGCAAGGTTCTACGATGGACATTTATTTCAAGGATAAAGCTACACGATCTGAAATGAAAATGGGGTCTATGATGACCGTTACTACGATCACAAATGAATCCACGAACGAAATGCTTATGCTCATGAGTGGAATGATGGGTAACAATGCCATAAAATCTCCTTTGGAGCAACCGGAAGATGTTGCAGACAGTGCAGACGTTACAGAGGCAGAAGTGACACTTATCGATGAAACCAAAGAGATCGAAGGATATGTGTGTAAGAAAGCGATCGTTACTTCTGAGGACGGATTAGAATCCGTTTTCTGGTATACAGATCAAATAGACGTTTCAACAAAAGGCCAGCGTTATTTAAACAGCAAGATCCCCGGGTTTCCAATGCAATTCGAAATAAACAATCGAGGATTGAAAATGACCATCACGGTTGTTGAAGTAGATAAAAAACTGGACAAAAAGAAAAGCAGTAGCTTATTCAATATGGAAATTCCACAAGGTTATACCGAAATGAGTATGGACGACCTTCAGAACATGGGTGGAATGGGGATGTAATTCCATTATGACAATGTTAAAACCCGCCTTAGAGCGGGTTTTTTTATGACATGAAAGATTCCCTGTATATCGTGATCGAGAAAATCCCATTAACTGGGAAATTGAACTTTTATTTACCTCAACTTCATTACCTTCTTCGTTCTGAAGCCAGATGATTTAGCCACCTTCACAAGGTATTGACCAGGCTGCAGTCCAGACATGTCCATAGGAATATGATGAGTGTCCTGAGACATTTCCTTATCACACACCAATAGAACAGATCTTCCATTGAGATCAAATAACTCAACACTTACACGCTCATTTTGTGTTGAAACTTTAATCGTTGCGTTGTTTACGGCCGGGTTAGGATAAACCATGATACCGTCTTGTTCAAATTCTTGTTCTGCCACACTAAGGTTACATGCTCCTAACACATCGATATAACTTACAGGTTGCTCAAACAACGGTTGGATTTCCGCAGGATCGACCTGAAACCAATCTTTCAAAATGGAGGCATAAACGTCCCTGAAATCATATTGCATAGGAATTCCTGCCTGGTTCACGATCTGATCACCTATCTGAGGATTATCTCCAATAACACCGCTGTTGATACAGCTGCCAAATAAGAAAATTGGAGCGGCATCACCATGATCTGTTCCCAAACTTGCATTTGAAGCGATCTGTCGACCGAATTCTGAAAATGTCATACCTGCTACCCTATGTTCGATTCCCAACAAGCCAAGATCATCCTGAAATGCATGAATTGCATCAGATAAGGTCTTCAACAAATTGGCATGCATTCCTGTTGTGGTTGAAGAATCAGAAGTCACCTGAGCATCATGTGTATCGAAACCATTTATGTTGAGGATATATACTTTCGATTGTAAACCGCCGGAGATCATTTGGGCAACATACCTCAACTGGACAGCGATCGGATTGTTATCGTCATACAATGTTGACAAAGTATTTCCGGCATCTGCAGCGGCATTGATCTCAGAACCGTATTGATTGGTCTGATTCAGGATCGTTGTAATGTACTCCATGTGAGCACCGAAGTAGGTGCCATCGTCAGTGGCTGTATTTCCATTGACATTGGTTGGAGTAAACGGATTGGCCACAGCATGCGAAAAGTTGGCCATTAAGCCCTGACATGTTGCTGAAACCTCATACCCCATAGAGATCGCAAACGGATGCGGATAATCCTCATTGGGATAACCATTCGGATAATCTGTACAAACACTATCGAAGCGACGGCCCAACCATCCCCTTGTTTCTTCAACTTCAAGTGAACCGGAGGTCCAGATGTCCATAGAGCGGAAGTGTGAACGGTTTTGTTCGGGATATCCTACATTCTGTATGATGGATAACTTCCCTGTATCGAACATCGATTTCATTCCTGACATTACCGGGTGAAACCCGATCTCTGTCGTTACTGGAAGGATCTGACTCTCAGGAATAATGATATTCTGACGCTGGATCACCAAATTATCGTACTGATCTATTGGAATGACCGTATTCAAACCATCATTTCCTCCATTAAGGCGGATAATGACCAAAACTCTGTCCTCCGCCACTTTTGCATAGGAAAAGAGCTTTTTGGAGATCGCCTGGAACTTAATATCCTTTAGAACGAATGGCGCCGCAACAGATGCAAGCGAAACATTCTTGATAAAATTTCTTCTTTTCATGGTCGCTTAAATCATCAGATGGTTTGGAACTGAGGCATTCGCATGATATTGTACAGTACTTGCTCAACCCTTTGCTTCACAGGGTTGTAGAATGTAGGATTCGTCGGATCGGCAAGGTATTCATTGTACTGAAGTGTCCATTCGAAATCAGGCAATCCGTTTGTCAGGATCAATTTCAACTGTAACTTCTGTGCAGCACTTATTGGTTTTGGACAAAGTACTTCACACATATCGCTTATCACAAGAACCGGATCTGAAGGCTCACTCAATCCATTAAGAAATCCAAGTGCATTCACCTTAAAATTGTTCGTTCCTGAAGGTATACCAGTGAATAACGTTATTGCAAAGGCTATATCGAAACGTGTTTTAATGGTCGTTGAATTGATCCACAACTGCGAAAATGCCGGGGCCTGATAATACGCTGTCCAACCGGCAACGCTTGGTGGTGTTGCATAAGCCTGACCCATAGTCTCCGCAAGCCAGTAGAAGGCCAGATACATATCAGAATTTCCTGCCAGACCATAATTCGGAACGGAAGAAGTTGCGTTGAAAATCCCAAAGATCATTTCCAGCGGAGACCGTATCAAAGATCCTCTCAGACTGACATCATAGAAGTGCTCACTTTTGAACAGTTGCTGAAGAACCGGAAGAATTTCGTAATTATTATCGATCATCGTCTGCGCCATGACCGGAATAATTGTGTTCTTAACCTCGTCAGTCAGATCATAATTCACAAAATAGCGATACAGTTTGGTACAAATATGGGTTGCTACCTGCGGCTGCTGAAAGATCACGTCAATGTAATTCGCATACTCGACAGCACCTGCTTGAGTGATAACAGCGTTATCAAAGTGATAAGACAGTTGTTTACTAAGCTGATTATGAAGGATCGGTGTGAATGTCGCTACCGGTGATGTCATTGTATCACTGCGCAAGCCCTCGACCAAATAACCTGTGAGGATCTTCGCTCCTGCTGCCACATCATCTTCTGTGTAATTGGAATAATCTCCTGGACCGATCTGGGGCCCTTTTCCGATCGTGAATAGCTCAAGAAGTTCCCTTGCATAGTTTTCATTCGGACTGAATACTGAGTTTGTGGCTCCGTTCAGGAACAATAGCATGCAGGGATCGATCGTTACGTCCTTGATCAATTGCTTCACATTACCCAATGCGTGTGTTCGAAGAAGCATCAGATAATTGTAGGTAGCTCTTGAATCACTAGCAGCTGTAACACCAAAATGATTGTGCCAGAATAAACACATCTTTTCCGCAATCGACATAGGCTCAGTGTTCAGACGCTTCATCATCCACGCACCAAGAGACTTTATCCTCGCCGTCTCCGTGGCTTGATTGGCCGCAACATCAGTTGGGTAAACTGAATTCACCCAAGTCGTGCCAAAGGCTGATACACTTTCGGCAGGATCATATGTCAAGGGCTGATCGGTTGATGGGATCTGCAGCACAGCATTTACAGTATTGTTCATTCCCTGAGCCACCGCATCAAGGATCTGTTGGTTGGTCGGACCAAACATTGTTCTCTTCAGGAAATGACCGGCTTCATACTTGGTCCATGGACCTGTATAGGGGTTCATGCTAAGAGATACAGGGGTTTCAATCGATTCTTCGGGAAACATGTAGCAGTGATTTTGAAGCAAATTACAAAAGAAAACTTTTCTTTACTCAGTTTCGAATCGTTAAATTGTCAATTATCTGTTAAAAAACGGATGTTTCGCTTGAGGCCCTCATAACCCGGTCGTAAAACGGGGGATCTCTTAAACAGCTCCGAAAAAATATCTTCCGTCAACTCCACCCATTCCTGCTGGTTCAAGCCCAGAAGATCAGTATTGGGTTCAAGTCTTTTTTCTTTGTGTGGCCTTGAAAAGCGATTCCAGGGACAAACATCCTGACAGATATCACAACCAAAAGCCCAGTTCTCCATCTTACCCTTGAATTCGGAAGGAATGATCTGATCTTTAAGTTCAATTGTGATGTAAGAGATGCATTTTGAACCATCAACGACATAGGGTTCGACGATAGCCTGGGTTGGACAAGCGTCAAGACAACGGGTGCATGTGCCACAATAATCCTTAATGGGGCCATCCGGTTCCAGTTCAAGATCAAGTATTAATTCGGCAATAAAAAAGAAAGAACCGTGCTTGGGGTGGATAAGATTAGTATGCTTCCCGATCCACCCTGCTCCACTGCGCTTGGCCCATGCTTTGTCCATAACCGGGGCTGAATCTACGAAAACTCGTCCCCCTACTTCACCAATCTCGTCCTGTATCCATCGAAAGAACTCAAACAGTTTATCTTTTATTACGAAGTGGTAATCCTCCCCGTATGCATATTTTGAAATCTTGGGGGCTAAAGGATCTGACTGTTCTTGTTCCGGATAATAGTTCAGCAATAAGGAAACAACCGATTTTGCGCCCGGAACCAATAAACGCGGATCTAAGCGCTTATCGAAATGATTCTCCATGTAGGCCATTTTGCCGTTGTAGGAACGCTTTAACCATTCCTCCAGATGCAAGGCCTCATCTTCGAGAAAATCTGCCTTTGAAATGCCACAGAAAAAGAAACCCAGATCCCTGGATTTTTGTTTGATCAAAAGGGTATTTCGTCCAATAGACATCCTAGAACAATCCTCCCTGTGTCCATCCGAGATCTTTACCCAAATGCTTATAGGCCTTTTCGGTCACTTTGCGCCCTCGGGTAGTACGCATTAAAAATCCTTCCTGGATCAGAAAAGGTTCATAAACCTCCTCCAACGTTCCGGCATTCTCACCGATCGCTGTCGCTATGGTGGTCAGACCAACGGGTCCTCCGTTGAATTTGTCGATCAGGATCTTTAATATCCTCAAATCCATCTCGTCCAGCCCACTTGAATCAACGTTCAATGCCTTTAAGGCAAATTCAGTAATGTCAGCATCGATCACTCCTTTACCCTTTATCTGAGCAAAATCCCTAACTCTGCGTAAAAGTGCATTGGCGATTCTCGGGGTTCCTCGACTTCTTGAAGCGATCTTGTACGCCGCATCCTCGTCGATTGGAATATTGAGCAAGCTCGACGAACGTTCAACGATCATGGTCAAAACTTCAGCATTGTAGTACTCCAATCTTGAATTTATACCAAAGCGCGCTCGCAGCGGTGAAGTGAGCAAACCGGAACGTGTAGTTGCACCTATAAGAGTGAATGGATTCAAACCGATCTGTACACTTCTTGCATTTGCTCCACTATCGATTAGAATGTCAATGGCGTAATCTTCCATTGCTGAATAAAGGTATTCCTCAACAACAGGACTCAAACGGTGGATCTCATCAATAAAAAGAACATCTCCTTCGCCCAGATTTGTCAATAAACCAGCAAGATCACCCGGTTTATCCAGAACTGGCCCACTGGTGACTTTAAAACCAACACCCAATTCGTTGGCGATGATATTGGCAAGCGTTGTTTTTCCTAGTCCCGGAGGTCCATGAAGAAGAACATGATCAAGTGGTTCATTTCTTAGTCTTGCGGCTTTAATAAACACCTCAAGATTTTCTACAACACCGGGCTGACCTACAAAATCATCTAAATTCCGAGGACGCAGCACTTTGTCATAGTCCTGGTCCGAACTACTACCTACTTCTTTTCTGTAATCAAATGAATCTTCTTCCACGATCGGTATTTACACAAAAATACAAAAGCCCGCTGTCATGTAACAACGGGCTTTTTAAATATTATGAACAGCTCTTAGTGCTCTTCTTCGCCTTCAGCTAATGGAACTGTCTGTGGAATGAAATCAACATCCGATCCTGGCTTAGAATAGTCGTAAGGCCATCTGTGTACTGTAGGCAATTCTCCAGGCCAGTTACCATGAATGTGTTCCACAGGTGTTGTCCATTCCAATGTATTCGAGTTCCAAGGATTCAATGGTGCCTTAGGACCTCTGTAAATACTGTAGAAGAAGTTGAACAAGAACAAGATCTGACCCAATGCCGCTATGATTGCGAACACTGTAATGATCTGGTTCAAGTCCATCATCATATTCAACGAATTCTGATCAAATTCTCCGTACACCGTGTAATCATAGTAACGACGTGGCGCTCCAGCTATTCCCACAAAGTGCATTGGGAAGAATACTCCGTATGCTCCAACGATAGTGATCCAAAAGTGAGCGTATCCTAAACGGGTATTCATCATTTTTCCGTACATCTTAGGGAACCAGTGGTAAACACCACCAAACATTCCAAATACAGCCGACATACCCATTACAATATGGAAGTGTGCAACTACGAAATACGTATCGTGTACTGCGATATCCAAAGCAGAGTCAGCAAGAATGATCCCTGTTACACCACCCGTGATGAACGTAGAAACAAGTCCTACAGCAAATAGCATCGCCGGAGTGAAGACCAAAGAACCTTTCCACAGAGTTGTCAAGTAGTTGAACACCTTCACCGCTGATGGAATCGCGATCAACAAGGTAGTGAACACGAAAACTGATCCAAGGAATGGATTCATACCTGTAACGAACATATGGTGACCCCAAACGATAAACGATAGGAAACCAATCGCAAGGATCGAACCGATCATCGCACGGTAACCGAAGATAGGTTTTCTTGAGTTTGTTGAGATGATCTCTGATGACAAACCAAGCGCCGGAAGAAGTACGATATATACTTCAGGGTGTCCAAGGAACCAGAACAAGTGCTGGAACAAGATCGGCGAACCACCATGGTTCGTAAGCATTTCACCACCTACAATGATATCCGAAAGATAGAAAGAGGTACCAGCCAATCGGTCCATGATCAACAACAATGCCGCTGAAAGAAGAACCGGGAAAGAAAGTACACCTAGGATCGCAGTAACGAAGAACGCCCAGATTGTTAGCGGCATTCTTGTCATGCTCATTCCTTTTGTACGTAAGTTAAGTACGGTTACGATATAGTTCAATGATCCAATCAAAGATGAAGCAATGAAGATCGCCATGGAGAACAACCAAAGGGTCATACCAAGACCTGAACCCGAAACTGCTTGTGGTAGTGCAGAAAGTGGAGGATATACTGTCCAACCAGCCATTGCAGGACCTGATTCAACGAAAAGAGAGACAAGCATTAATACGGAGGATATGAGAAACATCCAATAGGATAACATATTCAGAAAACCACTCGCCATATCACGAGCCCCTAGTTGAAGAGGGATCAACAAGTTCGAAAATGTCCCTGACAATCCTCCTGTCAACAAGAAGAACACCATGATCGTTCCGTGGATCGTTACCAACCCAAGATACATGTCTTCCTTCAATACACCTCCCGGTGCCCATGTCTCACCAAGGAAAAAACTCAAAAAGTCAGAGCTCTCACCTGGCCAAGCCAACTGGATACGAAAAAGGATAGAAAGGATCATCGCCACAACTCCCATGAAAACAGCCGTCATAAGGAACTGTTTTCCGATCATTTTGTGATCCTGGCTGAAGATATACTTCGATACGAAACTTTCTTCATGATGTCCGTGATCATGATGACCATGTGAATCGTGATGTCCGTGTGCTTCGTGCGCTACTGCCGCCATTTTATCTCTGTTTAGTTAATTATTCTCTATTAATTTGCTGCAACTGCCAATGTATCAGCTGCTGGTTCTGCTGCAGGTGCCGGAGCAGCTGCTGACGCAAAGTAAGCATCCTTGAATGTCTGCTTCTTCTTATTTGTCATCCAAGTCTTGTACTCCGTCTCTGAAAGAACTACTACCATCATTTTCATCTTATAGTGAGCCCCTCCACAGATCTTGTTGCACATCAAAACATAATTGAACTTGTCATTGTTCATTTTTTGACGCATATCAACCGTTGTAACATCAGGAGTAAACTTGAAACGAGTGGTCATACCAGGAACTGTGTTCATCTGAGCACGGAAGTGAGGGAAGAACGCAGAGTGAATAACATCCTTGGAACGGAAGTTAAATTCGTACTCCTTATTCACACATAAATAAAGTGTATCCTTCTGGATGATGTCGTCCCAAGCAGCTGCATCGATCTTTTTATCGTGACGTTCACGCATCTGATACAACAAACGGATCAATCTTTCTTTTCTGGAAAGATCATCCTCCATTTTCTCACGATCCTCAGGGATCAACATGATGTGATCGTCATTCAACTTTGATTCCAAAGCTTTAATTCCGGTTGGACCATTTTCCATTGCCCAGATAGCACTGTCGATGGTATTTTCAGTAATAAGGGCTAATTCGTTATTATCAAGGGTCAGTTTATAATCAAAACGCCCAAGTTTATTGTCCTCACCTGAGTATCGAGCTGTCCAGTCAAATTGCTTTGAAAACAATTCCACTCTGATAGCTTCTTCACTTGCAGATCCTGTTTGTTCATTCCAACTCTTTAGACCCAGGATAATAATCACAGCAAGAACACAGGCTGGAACAACGGTCCAAAGCATTTCTAATTTATTATTATGAGGATAATAAAACGCTTTTACTCCGGGTTTTCTAACATACTTAAATGCAAATCCAAAAAGAAGGGTATTTGTTAAAAAGAACACCGCCGTAATTATGACCATATTCAAGTCAAACAACCAATCCGTTTCTTTACCATGAATCGATGCCGCCTCACCTCGTCCCGTCCATCCATAAACCAGCATAAGATATATGAACGACGCATAGAACAAGATCATGAACACCAGTAACAAGCGCGCATTCAGATTATTGTCTCTGTTGCTGATCTCATGTTCACCACGATTTCTCAGTTTTGAAGATAATTCATACACTCTCACTAATTGAGCAAGGGCGATAACTCCAAGAACTATTACTACTAAAAAGATCAATTTTCCAGCCATCTCTTTTTATTTTCCGGTAATTTTAATTCAGTTTAAATTTCGTGGTGCAAACTTTCGTCAAGGAAAGGATGGTTCACAGGTGATAAAGGTGCCTTTGTCAGATTATTAAGTACAATACGGATAAATGCTCCGCAGATCATAACCACCATTCCGATCTCAAGGAAACCTATTTTAGCATTTGCTCCAAGAGAACCTGCTGAGATCATAATGTATGCATCCAACCAGTGTCCGATCAAAATAACGATACCAACTAAGGTAAGGATACCAGCATTTCTCTTCGCATCTCTGGACATCAAAATCAGCATCGGGAATGCAAAATTGATAAGGAACATAGAGAAATACATAACCTTAAAGTTTTCAATTCTCATCATGTAGTAAACTACTTCTTCACCAATATTCGAATACCAGATCAACATGAACTGTGAGAACCACAGGTAAGACCAAAGGAAAGAAATAGCAAAAGTCCACTTTCCAAGATCGTGAATATGAGAATCATTCACTTTAGGAAGATAGCCCAACTTTTTAAGGTATAGGGTAAGCAAAACCATTACTACCATCGCTGAAACCCACATTCCTGAGAACACATACCATCCGAATAATGTAGAGAACCAGTGCACATCGATAGACATGATCCAGTCCCAAGATGAGGTGGAGCTGAATACCGCAAAGAAAACAAGGAACAAGGCACCTTTCTTATAATTTGTGAAGTGTAAGTCTGTTCCACCAACCTTATCTTCTTCCAAAGAACGCTTTCTGAAGCCCATCCAGAAGATGTAGTAAACAGCCATGTAAACAACTGTTCTGATCCAGAAGAACACTTCATTAAGGTATGCTCTCTTCCCAACGATCAACTCATCATAATGATGATTTCCTTCTGTGTAAGTTGCAGGATCCATCCATGTATAGATATGAGCTCCATGCATAAAAGTGATCGTTAACAACGTTACAAGCATAAGGGCAATACCATAAGGTAGAAAACCTGCGACAGCCTCAATAATTCTCTTCACTGATGCATACCACCCTGTTTCAGTAGCATACTGCAGTGCAAGAAAGAACAAGGCTCCTAATGCGATAGCAAAAAAGAAGAAACTGTTGATCAAACCGTTGGTCAGCAATCTGGTACCAAAGTGATGATCACCCATCCCCGTGATCACACCGATCACAGTGAATAACAGACCAACAACCATAAGGGCCAGTGTTACGGTCTTCGCTCTATTTGAAATTGAGAATTCCATTTTCGTAGTTATTCAGATTATTACTTATTCACTTTAAGGGTATCAGCTACCATAGGAGCCGCTGCGCCAGAAGCATCAAACTTACCGTAATCAGCATTCTGGAACTTTCGCACATAATGTACAAGTGTCCAGATCTCCTTCTTGTTCAACTGTGATGAGTGAGAACCCATTGCTCCTTTTCCATAATAGATAGAGTAGAACATTTGTCCATCTGACAAAGTTGCACGGTCTGCATAAGCAGGTACACCGGCATACGCCCCACTTGCTACCATCGGGCCATTTCCATCACCCTTTTCACCGTGACAGTGCTGACACATTGATGTATATAAAGTCTTACCTGTCTTGAACATTTCCTCAGCATTTTCAGCTGTCAACTTCAATGGATTGACATCGTTCACTGCCGCTGCATATTCATCCGCCGCTGTAAGATCTGCTCCATAAAGACCATGTGTCTCACGGAATGCCGCATTAGCCTTACGGAAATAAGGCAACATTAGCGCCACAGTTGACGAATCTGATCCATAGAACGGAACTGTACCTGCAGGCGGAACCAAAGCTGATATTCTGGTCTTGAATTCTGCATTTTCACGGCCTCTTATTTCGCCGTAATCAACATAAGGCTCGATCGCCGGTGAACGATACATATCAGGCATGTACTCCAATCCTGAACTGTCTGCATCAGCAGCACAAGATCCCAAGATCAGTGTCGAAACGGCAACTACTGCCAAACTTGCTATTGCCTTGAATTTAATTTTCATCTGTCTATCAGTTTATTTTGTCAGACGGAGCACTAAGGGTGCTACTTGGCAAATTATTTAATTTCTTTTTGGTCCAGTTCAATCATTCCTGTGTCCTTCAACATTCCTTCAAGTTCCTCAGCTGTGAACTTGTGATTGTCAGAAAGTCGGATCTCCATTACGAATTTATCATCCGTAGTACGAGGGTCCGGGTTCTGAGCAGGCATTCCAGGAAGTGTTTTGTTTCTCAACAAATAGGTGATCGCCATACCGTGAGCTGCACACAATACCGTGAACTCGAATGTGATCGGAATGAATGCAAGAATATTGTCCAGATACGAGAAGTTAGGCTTACCTCCAATGTTCATTGGCCAGTCAACCACCATGAAATAACGCATACCTATTGTTGCAAGCGTCAATCCTGTTAAACCATAGAGAAAAGCCATGATTCCCAAGCGAGTATTCTTTACTCCAATGATCGGATCGATCCCGTGGATCGGGAATGGAGAAAATACTTCAGAGATCTTAACTCCTTTTGATACCAACTTCTTTGCGCCGTCCTTCAGCACATCGTCGTCATCGTACATTGCATATATTACTTTGTCTGCCATGTCGTAAGTTGTTATTGGGATTAATGACTTTCGTTATGGTGTCCGTGATCCGGAGCGTTCTTATATGACTCACCTGAGGACTTCAGGATCGTTTTAACTTCATTCAATGCCAGAACAGGGAAGAAGCGTGCGAACAAAAGGAAGAATACAAAGAACAATCCGATTGTACCAAGATACACCCCAATATCTATGTGACTTGGATAATGCATACTCCATGAAGATGGCAAATAATCTCTGTGTAGAGATGTCACAATGATCACGTAACGCTCAAACCACATACCTATGTTCACAACGATCGAGATAATAAATGTAAAGAGTAAACTTCTTCTCAATGGTCGGAACCACATCAACTGCGGAGAAATCACGTTGCAGGTCATCATCGCCCAGTATGCCCACCAGTATGGACCAGTTGCACGGTTGATGAATGCGTATGCTTCGTATTCCACTCCTGAGTACCAAGAGATGAACAATTCCGTAATGTAAGCTGTACCAACGATAGAACCTGTAACCATGATGACAATATTCATGTACTCCACGTGCTTCGTGTGAATGTATGCCTCAAGATTCATCGCTTTTCTCATGATCAACATAAGCGTCTGTACCATCGCAAATCCAGAGAACACGGCTCCCGCAACGAAGTATGGAGGGAAGATTGTCGTGTGCCATCCTGGAATTACAGATGTAGCGAAGTCAAATGATACGATAGAGTGAACCGAGAATACAAGTGGTGTTGCCAAACCGGCCAAAACCAAAGACACCAATTCAAAACGATTCCAGTGCTTGGCACGCCCAGACCATCCAAAGGATAGTATTCCGTACATTTTCCTAGCCAAAGGCTTCTTAGCTCGGTCGCGAATCGTCGCAAAGTCAGGAATCAAACCAATGTACCAGAATACAAGGGAAACTGATAAATAAGTAGAGATCGCAAATACGTCCCAAAGAAGTGGTGAGTTGAAGTTAACCCAAAGTGAACCGAACTGGTTCGGCAAAGGTAGAACCCAATATCCTAACCAAAGACGACCCATGTGGATCAGTGGGAACAATCCCGCCATAAATACGGCAAAGATCGTCATCGCCTCTGCTGAACGGTTGATCGCCATTCTCCACTTCTGACGGAACAAAAGAAGTACCGCTGAGATAAGTGTACCGGCGTGACCAATACCTACCCACCATACGAAGTTGGTGATATCCCATGCCCATCCAATGGTCTTGTTCAATCCCCAAACCCCTACTCCGGTTCCAAGAAGGTACAGGATACTTCCCACACCATAAAGTCCTATGATGAGTGCTATCCCAAAGAGAATATACCACATCTTCGGTGCCTTGTCCTCTATCGGCTTACAAACATCTTCTGTGATGTCATGATAGGTCTTATGACCTAAGATGAGGGGCTCTCTAATTGCTGCTTCCTTATGCATTACAACTCGATTTTATCAATTAATGATGACTTTTCTTTTCTTCTCCATGACCTTCAGCACCATGATGTGCTTCAACAGCCTGAAGTAACTCAAGAGCTTCGTTCTTCTCGTTACGAACCTTTACCTTGAACCAAACATTCGGTTTAACACCGATCTCCTCAAGTGCCTGGTAAGAACGGCTGCTGTCTGAGCTCTTACGTATCATAGATTCCTTATCGTTCCAGTCTCCTACGATGATCGCATTTGTAGGACACGCATCCGCACATGCAGTCGTATAATCTCCATCAACAACCGGACGACCTTCTTTCTTAGCTGTCAACTTACCTGCCTGTATACGCTGAACACAGAATGAACACTTCTCCATTACACCTCGTGTACGAACTGTAACATCCGGGTTCAATACCATTCTTCCAAGATCATCCTGTGCAGGATTGATCTCAGTGAACTTCTTGTATGACGGATAGTTGAACCAGTTGAATCGACGAACCTTGTACGGACAGTTATTCGCACAGTAACGAGTACCGATACATCTGTTGTACGTCATTTGGTTCAATCCTTCATTACTGTGTGTTGTTGCCGCAACCGGACAAACCGTTTCACACGGAGCGTGGTTACAGTGATGACACATCATTGGCATGTGAACAACCTTTGGATTAACCGCTGCTACTTCAGCTGCATGATATTCGAACTCATCTGTTCGTGTACCAATAGTTGCTTCTACATCAGATGCAAAGTAACGGTCAATTCTCAACCAATGCATTTCACGACCACGTCTAACTTCGTCCTTACCAACAACAGGAACGTTGTTTTCAGACTGACAAGCGATCAAACATGATCCACAACCAATACAAGAAGACAGGTCAACTGTCATCCCCCATCGGTGTCCAATATTTTCAACCGGATGAGCATCCCAAAGGTCAAATTCACCTACAGGCGCTTTAACGTGATTTCCGTGCTCATCAAGCTTCTGCAACATGTGTGCAGGATTGTATGCTTCTTTCTCTCCTTTCTTGAAGATGTCAAGTGTAGTCTCACGAACAACTGAGTGGCGACCCATTACAGTGTGGTGGATCTGCGTCGCCGCGATCGGATAAACACCGTCTACTTTCGTCATCGAACCAACAGCTTCAAAAGCAAGCGTACCGTTCACAACATTTACAAACGGGAATGCATTAGCTCCAATTGGCGCCGGATTTCCGTTCTCAGTCGTTTCATGACCACCGTATTCTTTTGTTTTGAAAGCAGCCTTACCAATGTTCTCACCGTTCGCTCCTCGACCGTATCCCAAAGCGATACCAACTGTCTTAAGGGCTTGACCCGGCAATGGATAAACAGGTAGGGTTACCTCGTTATTTCCAACTTTCACAGTTGCCATATTCAATCCATTCTCCTGATCAAATGTGGTAACATATCCTGCTTCCAGCATCTCTACAGGATTCATGGTGATATAGTTGTCCCATGTAGCCTTCGTCATTGGATCCGGCATCTCCTGTAACCAAGGATTGTTAGCCTGAAGACCTGTTCCGATTGCTGCTTTCTGGTACATCACCACTTCCAACTCACCACCTTTTGGCAACTGAGAAGAAAGTCCGCTCATCGCAGCGTCATTAAATGCAACTTCTGTCGCAGGAATTACAGTGTCATCAACACAACCGTTGTGAACCGCCATATTCCAATACGTATGGAAATCTGCATATTTCGTCTGACCAGGGAATCCATGTGTCTCCCAAGTCTTTTTGATGTAATCGTATGCTACCTTTGAATCTTTGCCACCACGACTCGCCTTTCCTGCCCAAACCAAAACAGATTCAATAGAAGATGCTGTATTGAACAGAGGTCGAATTGTTGGCTGACCTACAGCATAATGGCTAGCCTTTGGATTGTAATCATTCCAACTTTCCAAAGCATGATGATCAGGACAGATCAAAGAACATCTGGAGGCCGTTTCATCTGCATGTGTAGAGATGGCAACCGAAGTCTTGATCTTGGAAAGTGCCTCACCTAGTGATTTTCCTTTTGGATGAGTGTAAACCGGATTGACACCCATGAAGATCACAACATCAGAGGCCTTACCAGCGATAACTGCATCAACGAATTTATTCATTTGATCGTCATTCGACTGATAAAGATTTACTGTATTGTCAAGTGATATAGTTTTTCCGTAGTTACCAAGAACTGCGTTCAGTTTATTGGTGAGGATCTGAACCGCTTTGTTGTTTGATCCGCAAACAACAATCGATTCACCCTTAGAATCCTTCAACGATTTGATCGCCTCATCAGCAACTGCCTGAGCCTCCTTAGAAAGTGAGGTAGATACTCCCGAGTTAACACCAAATCCCTTCAAAATATATGAAAGAACGTTTGCTTGCTCAGAAGGCTTGATCATTCCACGATAATCTGCGTTCGATCCACTTACGGACATTACAGACTCAAATTGGAAATGCTTAGACATCCATTCACCTTCAGGATTTCTATTTAGCCCGTACTGTGTTGCAAACTGAGTTGGCAACAACCATGTCTGCAAGAAATCTGCTCCTACACTTACGATGGTTTTGGCTTTGCTGAAGTCATAATCAGGCAACACCTTTTTTCCGAAAGAAGCCTCATTCGCAAGACGCATACCAGCATAGGACACAGCGTCATACTGGATGTGCTCAAGCTTTCCTTCGCCTAATACGGCAGAAAGCTCTGAGATCGCCATACTCATTGAAGGGCTGATGATCGAATTGGATACAAGCGTCACCTTGGAAGCAGACTTCAGAGCTGCCTTGACAGCATCATCAGCCGCTGACCAGGTAATTTCTTCTCCTTTCTTAGTCGGATTCTGCAAACGTGCCGAATCATACAATCCAAGAACAGACGCGATGATCTGAGCATTTACACCTCCTCCGGTGAAACCGAAATCCTTGTTACCCTTAATGTAAATTGGACGACCTTCACGTGTCTTTACCAAAATACTCGCATATGAAACACCGTCATAGTATGTCGAAGCATACCAAGTCGGCATACCAGGGATCACATCCTCAGGTTTATTTACGTAAGGGATAGCCTTTGTAACCGGAGCCTCACACGCAGCAACTGATGCAGCAGCTACACTGAAACCCAAAAATTTAAGGAAATCTCTTCGTGCAGTTGAAGTTTCCTTCAGGTTCTCGTCACCAAGGAACTCGTCAACGGTAACTTCCGCTGGAAACTCCTGATCTCTCGATTTCAGGAATTCCGGAGTCTCTTGCAATTCATCGAGACCCTTCCAGTATTTTCTTGTCATTCCCATATGCTTATTTCGACTTCTTCTATTAAATAATTAGTAGTGGCACTTCGCACATTCCCAACCACCAAGCTCACTAACCGTAACCTTACCGTCCTTCAGATACTTACCGTACAAAGTTTTGTCATTGTTCAGTAATCGCTTGTGGATTTCATTGTAATAACCATCGTTCTTAGAATCGATTGAACCAGTAGAGATCTCTTTCTCTCCGTGACATTCAATACACCAACCCATTGTCAATGTAGGCTTTGTCAACACCACGTTCCCTTCGATCTTGTTCAATTCTTCAACCGGCCAAACTTTCTGCGTTTCTTTCTGCTTGGTCATGTCTCCGTGGCACTGCTTACAATCAATTCCACCAACAGTTACGTGCTGAGCGTGGTTGAAGTAAACGTGATCAGGAAGAACGTGAACCTTGTTCCAAACGATCGGCTTAGTTTTTCCTGTATACTTACCTGCGCCTTCCGGATCCCAACCAGCTGCTTCGTATATCTTTGCTATCTGCTCCTGCTGTTCAGGTGTACGACCGTTCACCTGCTTGTGACAGTTCATACATACGTTCACTGAAGGGATACCAGCCGTCTTCGACTTAGTAACCGAACTGTGACAATATTTACAATCGATACCGTTGATACCGGCGTGAACCGAGTGAGGGAATGCGATAGGCTGTGAAGGTTGATAGTTTTCCACCACGCCAATGCTACCAAGAGCAAGGAAAAGCGAAACAACTACACCAATAACTACTACCAAAGTCCCCAAACCAACATACAATCTGTTCTTCCACGCCCAAGCCTTAAGCTCCTCAGCGTAGGTCAAACTGTCGTTAACTTCTTCACCGTTCGCCTCAGCTGCAGCAAAGCTCAATTGACGACGAACTCCCCCAACTGCCAGGATCACAGTAATGAAAATGATACCCAGAATGATCCAGATCCATTTGTTTGAACCTTCTTCTTCCACTACATCTCCAGCAGGAGTAGCAGTACCATCACCACCGTCAGCAGCAGCTGTAGCTGGATCTGGTTGTGAATCAACCCAGTCAAGGATCGCATCGATCTCTTCTTTCTTCAATTCAGGGAAGGCACTCATTGCCGTTGGCGAATATGCTACTATTGTTGCAGCATATGGATCATTGGCCGCAGCCGTCTGCCAGTTGTTTACCCACTGATAGATCGATCCTTCCTTCGCGCCGCCGTCAGCCCATTTCTGACGAACCTGAAATAGCTTTGGTCCAGTTCCGTTCTTGTGCGGCTGGTGACAGCTTGCACATTTCGCCTTAAAGAGAGCATCACCCTGAGCGTGCGTAGTAAATGTTCCCGCAAAGAAGACAAGCATCAACGCGCTGAAACACCAATTTGATAAATTTCTAAACATCTGACTTCTAGATATTTTCATGTAAAAAACTGTAAGTCTTACTCAAAAAAAACACTTTTTGACGGAAGCAAATTTAGAAGAAACCTAGTATTGCGTGACAGTTTTATGACAAATTTCAGCTGTGTTAAGTCAATTTAAATTCATTCTAAATAAGGCCGACTATTGCCTTGTTTCTGATTGCTACCTATTTAACTCACAATTTGACACACACCAAGCAGACTTTAAATATCGGCACAGTGTTTGACCGGAAGTTTTCCTAAATTTGTCCAACAACATTTTCAATATGAATAGAATTTTGATTTTAGTGCTTTCCTTGTTTACACTGCCTGTTCTGGCGCAGAATGGAAACGTGGAAATCATTAAAGACGATCGAATAGATATCCTAGTGAAGCAGAAAGGGGCCATCATCCCACCGGCTACTTCACCACAGATCAGCGGATTCAGGGTTCAACTTGTTTTTGATTCGAATAAAAAATTGATCGACGAAGCCCGTTCAAGGTTCGTATCAAGTTATCCTAAAATTGTCACTTATATCACGTACAACGCTCCAAACTTTGTCTTGAAGATCGGTGATTTCAGAACCAAACAGGAAGCAGATAAAGTGAAAGACGGCTTGATGAGGGATTTTCCAACTTGCTTCGTGGTAAAGGAAATGATCAACCTACCGAGGATCGACTGATAGATCGCTTGAAAATTTCAGAAGGAATGTCAGATCAGCAATTTGGTAAGGAATATAAGCTTTGCTCGAAGAAGTTGATCGATGACGTGTTCAACAACGGTTCAACAGTGAAACAGTTTCCAATAAGATTACTTTTCATTGAAATTCCGGAAATTCACCAGATAAAAACCCAATTTCAGATCGTTTTTGCAGTTCCCAAGAAACGGTTTCGAGCTGCCAACGATAGGAACTATATTAAACGGATGCTCAGAGAGGCCTTTCGAAAGAACAAAGCTGAACTGGAAGAACAACTCAAGATCAAGAATAAAAAACTGGCACTTTTTCTGATCTATTCTGAAAAAGAAATTCTGGAATATTCCGTTCTTGAAAAAAAGACTTTGAAACTTATACAACAACTCACCATATCTTTGGATCATGACAAGAATTAATCGATCATTTTTAGCAACGGCTTTTATTTTGCTTTTTGCATTTGGTTCCAATGCACAATCAAACGGATTCGAAGTACTCAAAAGCCTTGAACTAATGGACCAGATCTATCAGCATCTGGAAATGTACTACGTCGATGAACCTCAACCAGGAAAAATATCCAAGGCCGGGATAGATGCGATGTTGAAAGAACTGGACCCTTACACCGTATATTATCATGAAGCCAATATTGAGGATTACCGCTTGATGACCACCGGACAGTACGGTGGGATCGGTGCCCTGATCCGTAAGATAGGTGAACACACATTCATTGCTGAACCATACGAAGGAAATCCAGCTCATTCAGCTGGTTTAAGAGCGGGAGACAAGATCATATCGATAGATGGGAAATCAATGAAAGGTTTGGCTTCTGATGAAGTATCCTCTTCTTTGAAAGGTCCGAAAGGAACAACGATCAAGATCGAGGTGGAACGCGAAAAAGAAGGGATCAAAACCATCTCTGTAACGAGGGATGAGATCAAATTACCGGATGTACCTTATTCCGGCATGATCAACTCTTCAACAGGGTATATTAAACTGAACTCTTTCACCCAAACAGCAGCATCAGATGTTAAAACGGCTTTTAACCAATTAAAGGAACAGGGAATGAAAGAACTCGTGCTGGATTTGCGAGGAAACGGCGGTGGTCTGTTAATTGAAGCGGTAAAGATCGTTAACATGTTCGTTAAGAAAGGTGAAACAGTCGTAACTACAAAAGGAAGGGTTGCGGAAGAAAATCGCGTTTACAAAACCCTCGAAAACCCACTTGACCTTGAAATTCCATTGGTGATCCTGATAGATGAGGGATCTGCTTCGGCAAGTGAGATCGTGGCAGGAAGCATTCAGGACCTCGACCGAGGAGTGGTCGTCGGTGAAACATCTTTTGGAAAGGGACTGGTACAGCGAACTTACGACCTGAAATACGGATCTAAGGTAAAATTGACCATAGCAAAATACTACACACCATCCGGACGCTGTGTTCAACGACTAGAGTATTATGACAAAGAAGAAGGCGCACGTCCAAAAGAAGTTCCGGATTCTTTATTAAAAGTGTTCAAAACAGTCAATGGCAGAGATGTGATCGATGGAAGAGGAATCGAACCGGATGTCAAGGTGGAACAGAAAGAGTTGAGCAGAATGACTGCTACTATCTACTCCAAAAACTTCATTTTTGATTACGCCACTAAATTCGCGGCCGAAAATCCAAGTATTGCTGAGGCGGGTAAATTCAGCATGACCGAGGAACAATTCAATGCTTTTCGAGATTACGTTTTAAAACAAGACTTCTCTTATACGACCGCATCCGAAGAGATCTTGAAGAAAATGAAGGAAACAGCAGTTGAGGAAGGCTATTTCGAGGAAAGCTCAGCCGAGTACGAAGCGTTACTTTCTAAAGTTCACCCTTCGAAAGAAAGAGATCTTGAAAAATTCCGATCGGAGATCCAGCAGTTGCTGGAAAATGAGATCATTTCTCGCTACTATTTCCAGAAAGGACGTGCAGTAGACGCCTTTAGAAATGATCCGGTATTGAAAAAAGGAATTGAGATCCTTACAAATAAGAATGAGTACAATACTATTTTGAAGAAATAGTCGTTTAGCTTTTTTAAACTACTCATACATGAACTATCGGAACCTTGGAAACAAGGTACATACTTCTGTACATTTTCTGGCAATAGCAGGAATAGCCGTGGGTTTACCATTCAGCAAAGCGGTAATGTCGATCGGTATGATGCTTGGTGTCCTGAATCTCTTCATAGAAGCCAATTTCAGCGTTTATTGGAACAAACTGAAAGAAAACAAAGCTTTCTACCTGATCGCGTCACTTTTCCTGATCCACATCGTCGCACTATTGTGGACTTCAGACTGGGACTATGCACTTAATGACCTTCGAGTAAAACTTCCTCTGCTCGTTATACCGGTCATCTTATTTTCAAAACCAATAGATACGGTAAAAGAAAGAGATCTCATACTACATCTTTTTCTGATCTCTTTATTAAGCACCTCATTATACAATTATCTTGCATATCAAGGAGTGATAGGCAACTATTCCTACAACGATATCCGCGGATTGTCCTTGTTTGGTTCGCATATACGCTACGGAATTCTCATTGCTTTTGGTGCAATGATCAGTTTATGGTATGTGTTGATCAGGTCCTCATTTAAAGCTTTTCATTTAGTCGTTTTCCTTTGGTTGGCATATTACACTTATTACAGTCAGATCATTTCTGGAATGCTTGCACTGCTTACAGGAATTGTTGCCGTAATTTTTCTCATCCTTCACGAACGTAAACGCATTTGGGCCTATGTTTTTGCCATCACCATCATTTGTTTACCGCTAATTGGAGGCTTCTTCTTTCTGAAGGAAAACAATACAAAAAAAGAACAAGTTGATATCAGTGAACTACCCGAGCGAACTGCAGAAGGAAACCCTTACGTTCACAGCACCGTGGAGCAAAGAGATACCAAGGGGAATTATCTTTTTATTAATTTGTGTGAGGAGGAGCTTCGCAGGGAATGGAATAAAGTCTCTACGATAGATTACGACAGCCTCGATATCAAAGGGCAGAAAGTGAGCTTTACCTTGATCCGATACATGACTTCCCTAGGACTCATGAAAGATGCCCAAGGTTTTCAGCACCTTAAAGAAGACGACCTTCGTAAGATCGAAAATGGAATTGCCGAATATGGTGAAGGCAAATCAGGGTTGATCGGGCGACTTACGGGAATTCAATTTCAACTTCAAGGGAAAGATGATCCAAACGGATACTCGCTGTTGCAAAGACTGGAATACTGGAAAACAGGAATGCACATCCTGAAAGAAAACTGGCTCATTGGTGTTGGCACGGGAGATGTTCAAAAAGCCTTCGATGATCAGTACGAACGTGATCGATCACCACTATATCCTGAAAACCGATTGAGAGCACACAACTCCTACCTTACCTTCTGGATCACATTTGGAGTAGCAGGATTCTTACTTTTTTTATTCCTGATCTTTTCTTATTTGAAAGATCACATAAGTCTGAAGAAAACTCCGGCATTCATATTCATGATGATAGCTGCAGCAACTTTTTTATTGGAGGACACCTTGGAAACTCAAACGGGTGTAACATTCTTTGCCTTCTTCTACTCCTTCTTCAAGAAGGACGACTAAGTCGTTTACTGACTCTTAAAGATGCTCTTGACTTCTTTTCCGATCTGACTGATCTTCTCCATACCCAAGGAGATCGCATTGGAATCAAAATCTTCGTACTTGGAAAACACTGAATCGACTATCTTTTGTGAAGGGTAAATGATGATGGTATCGTTTTCCGGGAAGGCTTTTTCCAGTTTAGCCGGCATATTATCAATTGCAGGGGTGTATGAAACGCCTCCTTTGCGAGCTGCACAACAGACGATAAGATCATTCTCGTTCTTTCGCTCATTCACAAGGAAGAAGTCGTCAATATCATCCAGCTGAACAAGTTTGGTATTTCCCTCATATTTGTTGAATTCAGCGATCTTTTCCCAACGCTCGAATGTTGTTTCCTTTCCATACATATCGATATGCAAGCCCAATTCCTTGGCCAACCTCAAAATTCTCTCCGCCCACATAACAAAACTGGATTCCACCTCAGCAAATTCGGGACATATCAGAATAATCCGTTTATAGATCAACGCGGCCCGGTCCATCTGACAGAAAAAGATCATTTTATCGCACACATCCATCAAGTGATCGCGATCATCTCCTACGATCCTTTTGATCAGATTCATTTTCCTGTTGTCATTCAACACTACAATGTCAGCTACCAGTTCTTTTGAAACCCTGGCAACACCGGAGGAAAAATTATGATCGATCGTTGCCATTGCATTTACCTTGGCGTCAGCACCGGAAAAATGCTTAACGATCTCATCAAGGTAACGTCTGGCTCCCCGGATCATTCGTTCTGCCACCTCATCATTGGGCAAAACACTTACCACCGATATTGGATTGATCACTTTCTTGTCCGTTATCATTAAGGAAAAATCCAGCAACCGTTCATTTCCTCTCAGATCGTTGATCGCAAGCATCAGGTGCTGATTGCGAAGTTTTGTTTCCTGAATCTCATCCCCCTCCTTACCGGCCAATTCGATCAACATGCGCTTACCTGCGTTCTCCGCCACAAAAGAAGATACCATACACGTAATAAGGATAAGAACTATGGTTCCGTTTACGATCTGAATACTCAGGATCCCACTCTCATAACCAACCATTATGATTGCCAATGTCGCCGCCGCGTGTGCAGTACTCAATCCAAAGATCAACTGCCTTTCCGTTGAAGTCATTCGAAAGATCCATTGAGTAAGAAGCGCTGCTGTCCATTTGCTGAAGATCGCAAAAGTGGTCAGCACACCGGCAATGATCAGCGACCAAGTACCGTCGAACAATACTCGATAATTGACCACCATTCCCACATAGATGAGGAAGAAGGGAATGAAAAGAGTGTTCCCGATAAATTCGATCCTGTTCATCAAAGTAGTACTGTGGGGAATCAGTTTATTGAGAACCAACCCTGCAGTAAATGCCCCAATAATATGTTCCACCCCGGCAACTTCAGCAAGAAAAGCTGCGAAAAAAACAACCGAAAGGACAAAGATGTATTGAGCGGTGCTTTCACTTTCCAGTTTGCTGAAAAACCACTTCGCAACACGTGGAATAAAGAAGAACATGATCAACGAAAAGATGATCAGGGAGGTGATCAAACTTAACCAGAATCCACCATCAAGACTTCCTCTCGCAGAACTTGAAATGATGGCCAAAATGATGAGAACCGCAGTATCTGTTAAAATCGTTCCCCCAATAGCCAAAGCAACTGAGGTATGCTTCGTTAATCCAAATTTGGAAACGATCGGATAGGCAACAAGGGTGTGCGTGGCAAACATACTTGCTGTAAGCAAAGCAGCCGTAGAATTCATATTGAGTACATACAAACAAAGCGGATATCCTAAGGCAATAGGAATAAAGAAGGTCAGTGCCCCAAAAACAACACTTTTTCGAAGATATTTCCTGAATTCATTGAGGTCCAGTTCAAGACCGGCGATAAACATGATGTAAAGCAGTCCGATCGTAGAGAATAATTTGATCGATCCTTCAGACTCCATGGTTTTCATTCCAATCAAACCTAGCCCATGTGGGCCGACGATCACTCCGGAAATGATCAGCCCGATAATTGCCGGTACCCTGACCTTGCGCAATAAGATCGGAGTGAGCAGAATGATGAAGAGCAAAATGGAAAAAACAAGTACAGGATTGCGCAATGGCAATTGAAATTCTTCAAATAAATGATGAAAAAAATCCTCCATGTGGGGTTTTAATGGAACCAAAGATACGAGTTTGCGTATGGGTAGAACACATCTGTTGAAAATCACTTAACAGATATAATGGTTACTTTTGCAAAAAACTAAGATAAATGCGGTTTGAGCTCACCAAAGAATTCCTGGAAGAACTCCGTTCCCGAATAGCGGAACAGGATATTCCATGGATAAAAGAGCACATTATTGACCTGCATTTTGCAGACATTGCCGAGATCCTGGACAAACTTTCCAACGATGAGGCAAGATTTGTCTATTTCCAGCTGGACGAAGAGGTACAGGCAGATGTACTGATGGAACTGGAAGAAGAGGTCAGGGATCGCTTCCTTGCTTCACTTTCCTCAAAAGAGATCGCCGATCAGCTTGAAAACCTGGATTCGGATGATGCCGCTGACATCCTTGGGGAACTTTCCGACGATAAGATCCAAGAAGTCATCTCTCAGATGGAAGATGACGAAGCCGCTGAAGACATCGTCGACCTCTTGAATTATGACGAGGATACAGCGGGAGGTTTGATGCAGAAGGAATTCCTGAAGGCTCGGATCGACTGGCCTGTGAACCGTTGTTTGGTTGAATTACGTCGCCAGGCCGAAGACGTCGAACACGTCTACACCATATATGTGGTGGATGAACTCAACAAACTGGTCGGATTCCTCTCTCTGAAGAGACTCTTGTTCGCCAGTCCGAAAACAAAGATCATCGACCTTTATCAGGATAAGAATGTGATCTCTGTCAAAACAACCGACAGTAGCGAGGAAGTCGCTAAGGTGATGGAGAAATACGACCTTCTTGCCGTGCCGGTTGTCGATTTCCAAAATAAATTAGTGGGAAGGATCACCTTTGATGACGTGGTCGATGTGATCAAGGAAGAGGCGGATAAAGACTTCCAGTTAGCGACGGGTATATCTGAAAAAGTTGAATCCAATGCCAGCATATGGAGAATTTCACGCGCACGACTGCCATGGCTGCTCATTGGGATGCTGGGAGGAATTCTTGGTGCACAGGTTATTTCGGGATTTGAGGGCGGAATTGCTCAGGTCCCTGCACTGGCATTTTTTATTCCGTTGATCACCGCAATGGGAGGAAATGTGGGTGTTCAATCCTCGGCGATCGTAGTACAATCCCTTGCTCGGGGTAACGATCTTTTCTCTTCCATCGTTTCTAAGCTGGTGAAAGAAGGTCTGGTTGCAATCGTAAACGGAATATTGCTCTCGGTACTCATCTTTGGAATTGCCTACCTTTTTGATAACGCCACTTTGGGATTTGTAGTAAGTATCTCACTGTTCACAGTAATCATCTTTGCCGCAATTTTCGGAACACTTATCCCACTGATCCTGGATAAATACAATATCGACCCCGCACTTGCAACCGGTCCGTTCATTACCACGCTCAATGATGTACTCGGTCTGTTCATCTATTTCACAATAGGAATGCTTCTTTATCATATTTAAGAGAATTGAGCATGGAACATAGACCGCTTCGCTGATGGATGATTGGCTTTATATCAAGTTCTATCCATGTTCCAGGCTCCAGGCTCCATGTTCTTAAAAAATTCCTATCTTCCCTTCATGAAAGTCGTTTTTCTGGATTCCGTACATCCCATTCTGGCGGAGAGACTTGCCGCACATGGCTACTCCATTTTTGATGCAACAGGATTTACCAAGGAACAGTGTCTTGCAGCCTTGTCCGATGCTGAAGGTATAGTCATTCGTTCGCGTTTTACTATGAATGAGGAATTCCTGCAATTCGCACCCAATCTTAAATGGATTGCACGATCGGGCGCAGGAATGGAGAATATCGATGAGCGTTACTGTAAAAAAAGAGGGATTACTCTGTACAATGCTCCGGAAGGAAACAGAAATGCTGTAGGGGAACATGCCTTGGGCATGCTACTCTCACTCATGAACAAGCTGCATACGGCAGACAGAGAAGTACGATCCGGGAAATGGGACAGAGAGGGAAATCGTGGAGTTGAACTGGACGGCAAAACGGTCGGTATAATCGGCTATGGGAATAATGGTAGCGCCTTTGCAAAAAAACTGCGGGGATTTCACGTGAAATTGATGGCCTACGACAAATACAAAAAAGGCTTCGGCGATCATTTTGTTATGGAATGCACCCTGAATGCGATCATGAAGAATGCTGATGTGATCTCTTTGCATATTCCGCAAAACAAGGATACGATTTGGATGATCAACGATGCTTTTTTCAATAAATTACAGAAACCTGTATGGTTCCTTAATTTGTCAAGAGGAAAGATCGTTGAAACAGCAGCCCTGGTCAATGCATTGAAAAACGGAAAAGTGCTGGGTGCAGGACTCGATGTGCTGGAATATGAGAAAAGTAGCTTCGAATCTTTCTTCGAACAAAAATTACCTTCAGATTTTGAATATTTGTTGAATGCTGAAAATGTGATCTTGTCTCCACATGTCGGTGGTTGGACACAGGAAAGCTACTTTAAACTCAGTAATGTACTTGCGAATAAGATCCTAGGGGATATATGCGAATGATTTTGATTTGTAAATTGATTATTTATTAATCCCGACATTCAATCCGAAAGCTGCATAAAAATTCTTAAAGTTGCCTGATGAACTTGTTTTAAACAAAAGGCCAGGACGTGATCCGAATTCGAGGCGAAGGCCCAAACCAATTAAATTTACCCAATCTGCATCAACGATAAAACGGTACCCAAAATTTCGAGTCGCGGGTTTTTCTACTAATTTAAATGTAGATCCGCCATATTCAGGTTTATCAATTAAACTGTTCTCAACATTTACTACAGGCATCCATAGGGCTTCAACAAAAACATCAACCTTGTTTCGTACAGATTTTTTACCATATGCCTCTCCAGTCTCAGAGTTCCGTGCGTTGATAACAAAATTTTGTGACATGCTGATATGAACTTCGCCAGATAAGCGAGTACCAGAAAAATTACGTTCCATAATTAAGGGAATTGTATGATTTTCCGCTCAAATCAACGATACTGAACAGGGTGTCATATTTTTGATTTTCCCTGAAACTATTTAAATAATATCCTGCACTTGCTGTTACTCCAACTTTTCTAAGCGTTGTGGCAGGAGCCATTATGTATGTTTCGTTTGTTATGGTATAGTAACCAATATTCGAACTCGTCCTTTTCAACGAGACTTTTACATCCTCCTTTTGTTCCTTAGATTGAAAGAAGAAACTTCCACGACCACAAAAATTTTGGGGATTTTTTTGAATTAAATTCATTGTTTGCTTTTGGACATTATCCCATTTTTGTTGGGTTTTTTGAAATTCACCCGAAATCGTTATTCGTTTACCCAAATTGAAAGATCCATTGAAATAGTAACCTGAACGGTTATTGCCAGAACTGTAATCCCCATCCATAATGACTCCACCTTTAAAATGAACAGACATCTGAGGGTTATCCTTTAAAACCTCATAGTTAATTTTTTGACACAATGCGTTAGTAATTTACGCAAACATTAAAGCAGTTAAACTATATTTTTTCATGTCATACTTTTTTAACAAAACTATACTGGTGCGATTCTGCTGGAAATACGCAATACTGTGTAATTACACAATAAACTTTATAACCGGACTAGCTGTTTTTTAGAAAAATAAAATCTTAAACTCTTCGAAACGATTTTGAGTATGCCTCTCTGAAAGAAACTTTTCAGAAGAATTCATTAAGGGGGCGAAACCAATATACTGTCAGTTATTCTTATCCAACATGAATCTAAAACCCAAGAACAAATCCATGCGCTTACCGGAGGAAGGGATTGGACCACGATTATTTATCCAGCTGTAATGGCTACACGCATAGAGTCCCCACTTCGACTGCAGTTCTAATTTTACATTTGCAAAATCCGGATCCGGATAAAAAGCATTAGGCTGATAGGCATCTTCCACATTGATCGGCCGCGCATAAGTGAATCCATACCCGCCGGATAGTTCGGCTTGCAAAAAATCGGAAAGAACGAAATTGACCATTAAATGTGGCCCGACCGTCAGATACCAACCCTGCGGATTCAGTGTGAATTGTCCATTCAATGAGTCAACAGTATACCTGGCGGCGTACAGATAATCCGTATGTGAAACTCCTATGGAATACTGTATTCGTCCATTGGGTTTGTTCAGATTCACATCCAGATCGATCTGAGCGAGTAATGTGCCTAAATACGTGTTTTCCTCAACATAGATATCCTTTTCTCCCTTTGTGACAGATCGGAGGAGACTAACAAGATCTCCTATACTTTTGTTGTTGATGTTCAATCGAATCCCTCCCCTATCCGTATCAACCCTCTTATAATTGAAATCAAAGGATAACGCATTGACCGTGTGTCTTTCCGGATATGGAGCCACCTTGTTTCGCAACATACTGAGTGTCGGATTAAAACCAAGATAGGATTCGTTTGCTCCGTAACGTTCTCCCAAATAGGTGAATGATTCAACACTCGTTTGTGATTGCGCTGTAATACTCAAAAGGATCAGAAATACAAAGCACACCCTCATTGATCAGCGTTTCAAGATTGAAATCCCGATACCAGCTGACAAATTCCATCCCTGATGTGGTCTGTATCCAAAACTTGCCGTACCGCTTATACCGAATTTCTTTCCGGTAAACTCTTTCCTTTCAACCTGATACAAACGGTACCCGAAACGAAAACCAAATGGCTGTGATTTATGCTTTTCGCTCACACCTGTTTCAATGCTTTTGAAGGTGTTAACAGGAAGAACGAGGACATCAAAGAATACATCACTACCAAAAGATCTGAAACTATTCCCATAATTGTCGTCATATATAACGATGTTGGTGATCTTCCTCGACAGGATCCCGGCATAGAAACCGATACTTGTGTGCGCAAGAAGATTATCCGTCTCCGTAAATTCGAATGCGCTTCGCTTAAAGATTGCACCACCCTGGATCCCCAACTTTTTGCGCAACGTTGCAGGGACAGACAACGATTTCGTCATCGTATAGGTTGTGTTACCAACAGATTTGTCTTTTGAATCCAGAACAACATCCACCGTTCTGTTGAAGGTGTTATCGGTAAGAAAGAGTTGAATTCCGGCATTGACATCTAAATTACCCGGAAACTGTTTGTTCAGTAATCTTCCCAATACCATGTAACTCTTATTGATCTGATAAGCCACATTCAGATTGTTTGTGAGCTTTGAGTATCCGAAAAGTCCGATGTTCAGCGACAGATTATCGACAAATTTTGTGTTGACATCCATGTTCATGAATTCGAGGTTCAGGGAATTTTTCGGCTCGGCCGGATCGTTCTTTAGGACCTTGTATTGGATCAGGTCCTGACTGAACAGGTAGCTTGCAGAAAGCATTAAAATGGTAGACAGTGCTGTTTTCATTTTTAAAGTTTTAATTACACTGCAAAGGTCAGTTGTTGCCGGTCATTGTGAAATACGCAACCTTGCGTATATTTAAGTACGATGTACTGAACATAAGATCAAATCAGGGTTTTTAAAGACCATCTTTCATTTTGATTTTCAATGTATCAAGCCTCAACAGGTGAAATAATGAATTTCGAAAACAAAAGAGCCGTCATGAGATGAACATCTCTTTACGGCTTTGGATCGTAATTCGACTAATATAACAGTCCTGTATGCGTCTTTGCTTATTCAACAATTACTTTACTCAGACTTGTGTTTCCACTGTTTGTAATGATCTCAAGGTAATAACACCCCGTTGAAAGTTCCCCTAATTGTATTGTATGTTCTTTAACATTATCAAGTTTGTCACAGAACAATACTCTACACGAATGATCCATAATCCGCAGCGAGATCATCGGGTCAGTAGATTCCAGATTTAAAAGGTCATTCGCAGGGTTGGGAAACGCCTTCACATCGAAATTTTTTAATTCGGATAATGCATTAAAATCTCCTTTCCGATAAACTCCTTCTCCTGGAACACTTATATCAAATGCATAGAAAACATAACCATTATATTCTGTGATCTCAGCTTCATTTAAGGCTTGAGGAAGGTCACCGGTGATGTTTGTCCAGTTAGCACCTTCGTTAGAGGAGACAAAAAGGCTGTCTATTTCACCAAATACTCCAAAGGCGTTTTTCATGTAAATATTTCCTGAAACCGAATTTCGATAGACGAGCTTTGGTTTAATCCCCCAAAATGGAGGGGTTGTAATTGTTGTCCAACTATTCCCTTGATCTGTACTTTTATATCTTCCAGTGGATTGATCCATGTAATAGAGGTCCGTCCCCAAACGAAACAATTGATACCCTGCAAGATGACTGGTTGAAATCCCTGTATTTGATTGTACCCAAGTGTCTCCATAGTCATCGGATACATAAACCCCACCATTTATGGTGCATGCCAAAAGACGATTGCCAATAGACTCTAACTTCTCAACATTGAGTACCGTAAGTCCATTATTTATTTGGATCCAGTTTGTCCCTCCATCAGAGGATCGGTAAACTCCTGAATTTGTTGTGTAACAATAGAGCTTATCGGATAAGGCATAAAAGCCGTCAACCACAGAACTTTGTGGTCCTCCAACTGCCACTTGCCAGGTTGCCCCATCATCTTCAGTGTAATAGACATCGTTAGAAATTACATTAAGACCAAAGAATAACCGGTTACCATAGGAAAAAGTTGAAACAGGAAGGCCAAAAGCCACCGGTGGAGCAATTTCCGACCAATTGTTACCGTAATCATCACTGGTGTACAATTTATAGCCCCCCAATGTACCCGTATACATTTTCCCATTATGTCCGGATATTGTTAAAACACCAAATGAAAGATCTTGTATACCATTATTTACCTGCGACCATTGGCTAAAACATAAATTACCCAAGAGTAGAGCACTTGCAGAAAAAAATATCTTTTTCATATTTTGCTTGATTAAATTTTTAACTTTTCACTTTAGAATTACTCCGGACAAAATTACCGTTGCATCCATTGATGCGAAATACGCAGTGTTGCGTATTTTAAAGGCGGTGGATACCGATTAATTTTGTCAAAAAATTGATATGATCCAAGTTGCTATCGTTGAGGATATAACGCGAATTGCTGAGGCTTTAAAAGCTAAGATCCTACTTTCACCTGATTTCAAATTGAAATTCACTGCGGCAAATGGGGAGGAAATGATCAGGTTATTGGAGCGTGACCACAATGTGGATGTGATAATCATGGATATTAACATGCCGGTAATGAATGGTATAGAAGCCACAACTCAGATCACGACCCGCTGGCCTCAGATCAAGATCCTTATGTCTTCTGTTTTCGATGATGAACAAAACCTGTTCGACGCTATGATGGCCGGAGCTTGCGGTTATTTGCTGAAGGATGAGGTCCCACAGAAGATCCACCGCTCAATTTTTGAAGCTTTGGAAGGTGGAATGCCAATGAGCGCAATGATCGCCAAAAAGGCCTTGCAGCTTATTCGCAGGTCTTCCCCATCAGTCAATTCACTGGACCAAATCGATTATCAACTGACCGAAAGAGAAGTGCAAGTGCTTGAACAGTTATCTAAGGGCCTGAGCTATGAGCAAATTGCGGATAATTTATTTATCAGTTATGGTACAGTGCGAAAACATGTAGAGAATATCTACCGAAAGTTGGAAGTTAATAATCGAACGGGAGCATTGGATAAAGGTAAAAAAGGAGGAATAATTTAAGTATGCGTTTAAGTTTTTGGATCGTTTTTGTCAGAAGCAGGATGAAGAAAAGTGCTTTAGTAGCCATTATTTTACTGCTAGTTCCTGTTTGTACAATTAGCCAAAACAGAAAACAGATCGACTCATTGAACCATCTTCCTTTCGAACAAAAAGTAAATGATCCCGGTAATTTGGTTCAAACTTATCTGACCTGTGCGGCACAGGCAAAAAAAACCGGCTACACCTTCGGAGAAATGGAAGCTTACGAGAACGTTAGCTTACTCTATTATTACCTCGGAAAATATGATCTTGAGCTCCAATATGCGCTGCGCTCCATTGCCGGTTACAAGAGAATGGGGAAAATAGATAAGCTTGCGCGGTCGTACGGAGAATTGGGTTATCGCATGAAACGTCGTGATCTCAACAATGCGGTTTATTACATGCGAAAAAGCCTTCAATTGGCCGAGTCAAAAGGTTACGAAAGAATTCTCATGGGGCTGTATGATAATTATGGCGTTCTTAAAGAAATGCAGCTTGACTATGACAGTGCTTACATCTATTATACCCGTGGACACGAATTAAAGCGAAAATACAAAGACCGATCGGGCCTGCCGTACAGCCTAAATAATTTGGGAGGCCTGATGGTACTTCAGGATAAACTAGATCAGGCGAAACCGTATTTTGAAGAGGCTTTGCAGCTAAGACTCAAACTGCGCGATACACTTGGGGTTTGTGAAACCTTTTTGATACTCTCTGATATTTACATTGCTGAAAGTGATCCCAATTCAGCAAGGAGTAATTTAGATTTTGTGATTGAGTATGCCGGCAAGAAAGAACTGTATTTTCTTTTGTCCTCGGCATACCAAAAACGAGCCAAATTAAACGAACAAGAGGGTAAACTCAAGGATGCCTTGTTTGATGAACGAAATGGTATTCGCTTCAAGGATAGTCTTGCCAATGAATCGATGCGCAATAAGCTGGCTGAGCTTCAAGTTCAGTTCGAAACACAGGAAAAAGAATACGAATTGCTCAATGAACGCCTAATAACCAACAGCTTCAGAAACTGGTTATGGGTGCTTGGATTAACGGTAGTGGTGGTTTTACTTTCTGCGCTTACTATCCAATTCAGAAGGACATCAGAAAAGCGTCGTCTGGAATTGCAAAATTTAAAGGACCTTGAATTTGAACGAATGCGCATTTCCCGCGACCTGCATGACAATATTGGGGCCGAGCTAACGCTCATTACATCTAAACTTGATATCAAAGCTGCAACAACGAACAAACCCGAAGACCAATCTGAACTGAGCGATCTTGCAACACTGAGCAGAGGTGCTTCTGTTCTTTTGAGAGAAACGATCTGGTCGATCCGACAGGATGCGATCAAAAAAGCGGAGCTGCTCGAAAAAATAGAACAGTTTGCAATGAAGCGATCTCATGACAAACTCAAAATCAATTCTGAAATAGAATGTGATGGATCACAAAAAATTGCTCCGGCAAATGCATTACATCTCTACAGGATAGCACAGGAGGCGATAAACAACTCCATTAAATATTCAAAAGCAACGGAAGTGACTGTAAAGTTCAGTGAGAACAGTTTTACAGTTTCGGACAATGGAGAAGGGTTTGACCTTGAGAATTATACACCGGGATACGGAGTTCAAAACATGAAGCAAAGGACAGAGGAAATGGGTGCCGATTTCGAAATCAAATCAGATCCATCGGGTACGTCTATTCAGATATTGAATTACTGATGGAACGTTCTTATACGCAATAAATTCCCGTAATAGAGATCTTTACCTGTCGTGGTTTTCATCCACAGTTCCTTCACTTCGATCTGACGTCCTTCGCAATACATTTCCGCCAGCCAACTAATCATGTCGTTATCCAGCGTCGGAGAATACGTATTCATGATCAGAAATGCGTCGTCATCCAGCAGTTCTGCGGCAGAAGCCATCAATTCATCGATCTTTTCCTCAAGGATCCATTTTTCGCCTTTGGCGCCGTGCCCGTATGCGGGAGGATCCATGATGATCCCTTTGTATTTGTTTCCTCTTTTTTGTTCGCGCTGAGCAAATTTTAAAGCATCTTCCAACACCCATTTGATGTTGAGTAGTCTACTCTCCTCCATGTTGGATTTTGCCCAGGTGATCAATTGTTTAACGGAGTCCACATGAACGGTTTCCGCGCCCGTATAACGGGCAACACACGATGCAGCACCGGTATAGGCGAACAAATTGAGGAAGCGGTCCTCAGAAGTGATCTTTTCACTAATGAGATCCCAGTTAATGCGCTGCTCGGGGAATAATCCCAAATGTTTGAACTTGGTTAATTCCAATCGGAAACGCAACTTCTGATAAGTGATCACCCACTCTCTCGGAGCATCCTTCTTCAATTGCTTCCACACTCCAGATTGACCACCTTTTGGGATGAACTCCCAATGCGACATCTTAGACCATTCGGAAAAAGGGATCTCCGATTTGAAATAAGCCTGTAACTCCGGTCGGATGGTAATGATCTTACCCCATCGTTCGAGTTTTTTACCTCCACCGGCATCGATCAGTTCATAATCTTCCCAGCCTTGAGTAAAAACACGTTCCGCTGCCATAGATAATTTATCTCATGCGTGGCTTGCGACCACCCATCATCTGCGCCATGCGCATCTGGTTTTTCGAAGGTGCCATTTTCAACTGACCAAGCATCATGTTGATCTGCTCCTTCATCATTCCGGTATTGTCCAGTTTCTTTGCCTCGGCCAACAGTTTTTCAGCTTCCGCTTTGCGACCACTTTGTGCACATATTCCTGCAAGGTGCATTCTGGCAACGGCATTGTCCTGACCGGTCCTCAATCCGATGGACATCGCCTGACGCAACATTTGCTCTGTACGTGCGAATCCAAGTTCCTGCGTGTTGAGCACTGCCTGAAGGAAGATAACATAAGCGTGCTGACCCTTTGGAAGGAACTGAGGATGCGTGATCTTGTTGATGTGATATTTTGCTTTTTCCGTATTGCCTAATCTCATCTGATTCAAGGCAAGGATCATACGCTCGTTTCGGAAGAATGTTAAAACGACAATTGCCAGCGGAATGATCATGGTCAATCCCCAGCCCCAGTGGCCGGTTGCAAATAAAAGTACAGTAGATGTAAGAACACCGGCTGCGATAAGAATACGTAGAATAAATCCAATCATGAGTTAATTGTTGCGATACATTTTAGTTCAATGGCGATCGGCGTTGGTAGCGAATTGATCTCAACGGTCGTGCGACATGGCTGATTATCTTTGAAATATTCAGCATATATGCGGTTGTACGTGTGGAAATCACGCTTCATATTCACCAGAAAAACCGTAACATCCACCAGCTGATCCCATCCGGATCCCGATTCTTCCAGGATCACCTTCACATTGTCAAAAACACTTCGGCATTGCGCCTCAAAATCAAACTCGATAAAGTTTCCGTTCTTATCCAGTTTTAATCCGGGAACACCTGAATCCGTATCATCAGAACCCGCCACACGCGGACCAACACCTGAAAGGAACAGTAGATTGCCAACCTTTCTCGCATGCGGATACAAACCAACCGGTTTTGGTGCCTTAGAAGTGGAAATTCTGGATTGATCTTCCATGTGTAATTTTTTTTGCAAATATAGTTCTAAAAATGTGAATCCCCCTAATTCCCTGTACTGATCACTCATCAATCTATGCTAAAAGGAACATAGACCGCTTCGCTGATAGAATATAGCTCGCTCCGCCAATGGACATGACTTGCACAAATTGCATTGTCCGTGTTCTATGCTCCATGTTCTATGCTCCATGCTCTCTACAAATCACTTAAAAAATTTATGGTATTGTTTTTGAAAAGAACAATCGCCTAAATTTGTCTTATGAAGATTTTTTACGTATCCCTGATAGGATTTCTGCTTTTGACACTGACGTCATGCATTGAGATCATTGACGATATCACTATTAACAATGATGGAAGTGGAACATTCAAGTATACGGTCAATTTAAGTGCCAGTAAAGTAAAGATCAATTCGATCCTGGCCTTGGACAGCTTGGAAGGACAGCGCGTTCCCTCCAAAGACGAGATTCTGAACCGAATGGAATCTATTTCAAAAAAACTCGCTTCCAAACCAGGTATTTCGAACGTAGATATCGAAACGGATATGACGAACTTCGTCTTTAAGATCAAGTGCGACTTCAGTTCAATAAATGCCTTGCAAACTGCCGTAAAGGACATCATCCGTGAAGAAAGCAATGACAAAAGTCTGAAGGAACTGGAGCACAGCTGGTTGTCGTGGGACGGAAATAAATTGGTCCGTTCGATCCCGGATGTAACATTGGAAAGGATCAAGAATTTGAAACAGGAAGACGCTGAACTGCTCCGACAGGGAAATTACACCTCCATCACAAGATTTGAGCGTCCGGTAGATCGTTTCGAAAATCCAAATGCAAAACTTGCAGGCAACAAATTGGCTGTAATGATCAAAACAAATCCCTATCTGCTGACGCAGAATTACAATTTGCTGGAAAACACAATTTATCTTACTCCAAACAAGTAAAAGGTGCATTAATTTTGATAATTTCGCACTGTATACAAATGTGTTCCATCGGATGAAGATTTTTTTTTCAGGGCTACTTATTTTATTGTCGATCAATGCTTTCGGACAAAACTCTCAAAGCCTAATCCCCAAAGATGCGGTAACCGTCTTCAGCCTGAACAATATTCAATTGCTTCAAAAAATTTCTCTGGATGACCTGGTTCGCTATGAGTTCATGGCCGAAGTACAGCAGGAATTGTTTGATGGATCGACTTCCGGAAAAACACTTAAGGATTCAGGGATCGACTTCGATCAAAAACTAAATGTTTTCTTCGGAAAAGGGAGTGAATACGAGATCTCTGGTTTTACGTTGGGACTTAAGAACAAAGCTGAATTCTTCTCCGTTTTCGACGACTTCGAAAAAGCAGAATCACCTTACTCGGGCACAGACATGTACGTGTCTTTTTTCAATAACCTCATCATCAAAGGCAACAGTGCCTTATTGATCAGAGTTGATCCAACTATGGAACGTATCGACGAGATCACCGACTCGATCTGGTATTCCAGAGGTTATGAGAGCCCTTGGAATGAGAATTATTATGAAGAGGAAAGTTACTATGATGAAACCGGAGAAGACGAGGTATTCGAAGAAGTTGAACTTGAGCCGATCAACGAAATGGACCCGAATCAAAAGAACTATTTTGAGCTTCGTGACAGCGTATTGGCCGTATATCAGCGAGTATATTTCAATAAGGTTTGTGACGAACTGTTGAACAACAACGTAAACCTCCTACAGTTCGATCTTCGCTTTGCACAACAGCTGGAACATGCCTCCGAAGGGGTTTTTTACCTTGACAATTCAAGGAGTTTGCAGAAAGCCCAGAACCTGTGGTACATACAAACGATGTTTCCTTCATTATATCAGGATATTCGTGAATTGTACACTGGCAACGTGATTCTGGGTGATCTTTTCTTAAAGGATGATGCCGTAGAATTTCATGTTGAAGCACAGTATGGAGAGGATCTGGGTTCGATCTATCAACGAATGAATCAAACCAAGTTCGACAAGAATATTCTGAAGTACATTCACAAGGAAAACACAGCGTATTTCACATACAATGTCAATTTGAGAGAAGCATATGAACAGGCTTACAAGGTAATCTTACCCCTTCTGAGTGATGAGAAAAGTGTGCAGATCTCATACAACCTTTTACTGCTCGAGCTTCTCAATGAATTTGTAAACAAGGACGCTTTATTCTCTACCTATAAAGGGACCATGTTCGGCACCTTTAATGGTATCAAGAAGATCAAAACACGCAAAATCGAATTCACTTACGACGAAGAAACGTTCGAATACCAAGAAAGAGAGATCGAAGCGGAGGAGGACATGCCGGTATTCACTCTAGGATTTTCAACCGAAAGAGGCGACATCCCGGAAAAAGTTTTGAAGCATCTTTCCCGTCTGACATCCCGATTCAAGAACATGGGAGATTACTGGATCTATGAGGAAGCCATTCTGGATGCTGCACCTCTTTATATGATCCACAAAAATGGGATGTTCATCTTTACAAATGATGCTGATCTGGCTAAAAAGTACTCTTCAGGTTATGGAAAGCAGTCCATTTCCAAGAAGATGGCAAAAAGAGCACGAAAAAGCGGTTTCATGTACAGCTACATCGATCTTGCCAATACCATCGAGAAATTCCCGCGCGACTTTTTTAATGCGGAACAGAACGAGATCCTTGATGCCATGCGAGGAAAAACAGGTACAATGGAATTGACTTCTTCAGAAACCTCAAAAGAGAAGACCAACTTCAAATTGGTATACAATTTCGGAGGTCAGTACGAGAATTCCGGCAAATACCTGTTGGACCTGATCAACAGTGTTTACGTGATCACGAAATAATCTTCTGCTATGTACAAGAAGATTACGCTGATTGTAGTGCTTGCATTCGCATTAGCCGCATTTCTGATCCTCAGACCTTACATTTTTCGTAAAGAGGCGCCTCCACGAATTGAAGACCGACTCCCTGAAGCTGACTTTATTGGTCGAGCTTATCTACTCGATGTAGCAAGGGAAACAAGTGCTATGCTGTATTACAATAAGATCCCTTCAAGGGATTTTTTCACGCAGGAATTCATTTTGGGACAAGCCAAGATCTACGGATTGAATCTTCAGCAACCGGTGTATTTTTTCGCTAACGAAGGGGGTGACTGGGGAGCTTTGATCCAAGTAAGTGACAGCAGTAAAATCCGCCAGGGGATCGATCGTCTGAAACAGATAATTGACATTACTGATACGACCCTACAAAGCGGTACCGTTTACCGTTATGAAAAGGAGGACGGATATCTCTATTACGACAAGAGTTATATGCTCATATACAAGGGCAAGGAATTCAAAAAGATCTATCAGCGTGTGAATTTTTGCAAGAATGGGGATATCACACCTGTGTGGAGATCTTTCCTCCGAAGCAAACAGTTCAAGGATGAAAAACTGGTCATCTATTCCAACTGGAATAAATTAAAAGAAAACGGAATACAAACCGCTATCTTCGCTCATGACAGCGATTCCATCAGTTTCTCGTTAAAAGCCTATCTTAAGAATAAGCGCCCTTTCAGTTTCTCGCAAAAATCTGCCGGTAAGAACCTTATCTCGGGAGATTACACCAATAAAATGCTCAACATTCACCTGGATATTTCACAATTCCGAAACGAAAAGGAAGACCCACTGTACCAGTTACTGGTCGATATGGGAAAAAAGATCAGCTTTCCAACGACTGAATTCCTCAACGCATGGGAAGGAGACCTTTCTTTCAGACAAGGTGGATATCAGTTGATCAAGGAGACCTATATCGAATCAGAGTTAGATGAGGATTTTAATGTCACTGAAGTTCGCAAAGAACGTGAAGTTAAAGTTCCGGGATTTTCGATCCTTTTCTCTGTTAACGCAAAAGGCCCAGCATTCATTCAACGCCTTATTGCAAAGGGAATTCTTACAAGTGAAGAAGAAAAATACCGATTCCTTTATTCTCCTCCCCTGCACATGAAGCGTATGAAGGACTACTATATCTTCCATTCCGGGGAATATACACCAAGAACTGAATTTCATGCGAAGAATGAAGCCATTTGGACACAAAGAGGTACCAGGATCGAGTTCAAACTCGACAGTCTGGGTAAACAAGAAGCTTTCGGTAGTATTTACATCCCGGTTCAAAGGATCATTTCCAGAAATCGTTTCTTCTGAGCGAGATAACAAAAGCTTAATATTCCTATTTCCTTTTGAAACTGAACATTTCACTGGTCCATCGTTCTTCCTAACATTTGAATGTAAATAACTACGCCACTAAAAAAAGCAGTACGGCCAATAATTCAACTATCTTGAATTCAAAATCTGACCCATGGCTAAAAAGCAAAAGATCTTCGTTCTGGACACCTCGGTTCTGCTACACGACCATCAGTCCATTACCAACTTTCAGAAGAATGACGTAGCAATTCCGATCACCGTCCTAGAGGAATTGGATAAGTTTAAGATTGGGAACGATACGAAGAACTTCTCGGCGCGCGAGGTAATTCGTTTCATTGATAAACTTTCAGGTAGCAACAGTTTGCAGGAATGGATCGACCTGGGGAAAGGATTAGGGAAATTTAAAGTGGTATTGGAAAACAATCCTCGTGAGATCAATGCTGAATATGTATATGCCGTTGGAAAGAATGATCACAAGATCATTAACTCAGCCCTATACCTTAAGGAAGCGGAGACAAAAAGAGAGGTGATTCTTGTCACGAAGGACATCAACCTTAGAATTAAGGCCAAAGCCCTCGGGATCGCGGCTGAAGACTATGAAACGGGTAAGGTTAGCAATGCAGAACTGGATCAGTCGAGTGCTTACTCGATCGAAGGTGTAGACTCCGAGATCATACGACAGATCTTTACGAAAGGAAAAATAGAAGAAGATGGTATTCTGGGAGCTAAAAAAGCGATCAACGGATATTACATTCTGAGGAATGGGAAATCCAGCTCACTTGCCTACTACAACCACGTTCACGATCAGATCGAGCGCATAGAAAAGGAATTCGTTTATGGCATCAAACCTAAAAATGCAGAGCAAGCTTTTGCCTTTCATGCCTTGCTGAATCCAAACGTCAAACTGGTAGCTCTACAGGGTGTTGCCGGAACAGGTAAAACGCTCCTTGCACTTGCCTCAGCTCTGGAACAAAGCAAGAATTACAATCAAATTATCCTTGCCCGACCGATCATTCCTCTTTCGAACCGAGACATTGGGTATTTACCGGGAGACGCGAACGATAAAATCGGCCCATATATGGAACCGCTTTGGGATAATCTGAAATTCATCAAGTCCCAGTTCGGTGAGAATGAGAAAAAACACAAGGCCATCCTGGACATGGAGCAAGCCGGTAAGATCATTATTACCCCGCTTGCCTTTATTCGTGGGCGAAGCTTGTCGAATATCATGTTCATTGTCGATGAAGCTCAAAACCTCACTCCTCATGAAGTGAAAACGATCATCACCAGAGCCGGAGAGAATACAAAGATCATCTTTACAGGTGACGTTCACCAGATCGACACACCCTACTTGGATGAAAACAGCAATGGTCTCGCCTATCTCATCGACCGTCTTAAGGGTCAGGAATTGTTTTCACACGTCAAACTGGAGAAGGGTGAGCGTTCGGAACTCGCTAACCTTGCCAACGAGCTACTTTAATTTGATTGAAAAAGGCTCTTTAAAGCGCTGTTAAGATCCCCGTACTTGAATTGATAACCGGTCGACTTGATCTTTTCGTTTGAGGCTTGTAATCCGTTCAGGAGGATCCCAGACATTTCACCAAAAAGCAATTTCAAGGCGAATGCAGGAACTGATGGCATAAAAAACGGCTTGTTGACGGCCCGACTTAAGGACTGCATGAACTCCTTGTTGGAAGGCGAAGTGCTCAGGGCATTGAAGGTCCCTTCGATCGCACCATCGATAACATGAGCAAATATTCCGGTAAGATCATCAATATGGATCCATGGCATGCGCTGTTTTCCCGATCCCAGAGGTGAACCTATTCCCATCATGATCACCGGCAACATTTTGGCTAATGCTCCGCCATCTTTATCTAAAACCACTGAGGTTCTGATCTTAGTCACTCTACAGGTATCCTTGAACAAATCTGCGCTCTCCTCCCATTCCTTCACAAGAACAGAGACGTAATCTGATCCAAACGCATCGTCTTCCTCATGAATGCGTTCCGGATGATCGTAACCGTAACAATTGATGCCCGAAGAACTAATAAAATGCTCCAGATTCGGAAACATAGATCTATTGGAAAAGAGGAAACGATTGGTCCCGATCCTTGAGGCATGAAGCTCGCGTTTTCTCTCTTTTGTCCAACGTTTATCTCCGATCCCTGCGCCACTTAAATTGATGATAACCTCAACCTTCTCGGCATCGGTAACCTTTAGAATACCCTTCACCGGATCCCAAAGGCACTCATCAGCTTTAGGATGTCGGGATAGCACGCGAACGGTGTGTCCATCCTGTCGAAGTTTCATGACCAATTTACGACCGATCAGGCCGCTTCCTCCGGGAACAAGAATGTTTTTATGGTTCATACCGATCGAACAGATTCAAGGCTAAAATGTTTGGTCACTCAAAGAAAAATCGACCATTGATCCACTCAGGATCCAATACAGCATTCTTTTTCTGATAGAATTTTATGGCAGGCTCGTTCCATTCTAAAACTTGCCAGTCCATACGTCTCACCTTTCTTTCCTTCGCTATCCGCACTACCTCATCAAAAAGCTGTGATCCGATTCCGTGCATTCGATACTCCGGAAGAACGAAAAAATCTTCCAGATAAAGACATTTGCCTTTCCAGGTTGAATAATTGGTGTAGAATAATGCAAATCCAACGATCTGTTCTCCTTCCTCTGCAACAATGGCATCACAGATCCTTTCATCAAAAAGATGTTTACCAAGGTCCTCAGCTGTGTTCGAAACCTGTTCTGGAGCTTTTTCATATAGTGCCAAGGCCCGGATCAAATCCATGATCGCACCTTCATCACCTCTCTTTGCCTCTCTAATTGAAATCATTACTGAACCCCTGCAAGGTTGAATCTTAAGCGGATACCTGTACTCATGTTTCCGGTAGGATAAGAAGTCGCCACTTTTGGCGTATTGAGTACCTGATCATAGTACAGCTGCACCACCAGGTTCTGGGACACGTTGTAATCAGCAGATGCCTTTATTGAGATCACACGCTGACCTGCTGTTGCCTGATTGGTATTCTCAACGATCTTTCTTACAACCGTCAGGTTATCACGGAAGGACATATCGAAACGAACGTTAAGGTCGTTCGCCGGGATCTTGTCGATCACCTTAACCTTAGTGAATCGATAACCCGATCCGATCACCCACTCATTACCAAGCACCTCTGTCACCTGGTTATTATTCAGAGATAGAGTTGCACTTCTGTCTTTCTTATATTCGAATTTAGTGATCAAACCTTGTCCTTTAATGTTCCAGGTTGCATCGAATCCGATCAATGGAGAGAATCGCTCAGTAAGCGTAACATTCTGGATCTGACGCATCGCTATGAAGTTGTTATTCAGATCCTGTGCAATAGCATTTCCGTTCTGATCGAACTCTGCTAGAAGGTTCGTTTGCAAGCCCGAAACACTCACTGTAGAACTGTAGGAGTGACGGATCACAAAATTTCGAACGTATTTCTTAGCAAAATTGAATTTGTTCAGACCATTGTAATTGATCGTCCAGTTTGGTAAAGGAGTATTCTTAACCGGATTGATGTTCTTCTCGCTCACTCCTCTATTGGTGTAAGAGGTAAGGAAAGCACCAACAACCACTTCCTGCTGAGAACCACCATAACCCGTATAATAACCGGAAACTAAAGGATTGGAATTGGCATTCTGCTGTCCTAACAATTGAGATACCAATACCCTATTCGAAAGTAACTGATCGAACGTTGAGGATTCATACTCCTTGCCCAACAAAGCAAAGGCCGAACCTATAGAAACATTGGAATAGGTAAGCGTACCCGTTTCTACACGACTTTGTCCTTCGTATTGGTTGGTCGTTTCATTCCAACGATAGAATTCACTTGAGTTATTCCCGAAATTACGCGTCGCATTCAATTCGATCGTTAGATCCTTCATTGGTTCAAGACTTGCTCGCAGGTTGAGGTTCTTCGTGTGGGTAGTTGTAAACTGTCGGTTCAGATCCTGATTCTGCACCAACCATCCATTCTGACCCGCAGTTTCAGCAATGTTGTATCCTGTTTCGCGACCCCATAGATCGTATCTCTGCTGTCCAAACACGAATCCTCCCAGAGGCGCACTGAAACTGCTGTTGAATCCTAAAACAGAACTTTCCTGATTATACCCCGGCAACATCGTACCATCATTAAGTGCATAGGTTCCCGAAACGTTTCTTACCGTCATTAAGATTCGGGCAAAGAATCCTCCAACGGGATGAACCTTTCCACCACGTTTTTTCTCAGCCTCTTCACGTTTCTTTTTACGCTCGTATTTTCTAACCTCTCTTTCGTACTTTCTAAGCTCCTTAGGGGTCATCTCTTCGATTGGTTTTGGAGGCTCAGGCTTTCCGCTTGGTCCACCTTTACTAGGATCAGGTGTCTTACCAGCATTGCTCCTACCGGCCGCATTTCTCGCATTGGCCACCGCACGTGGATTTTTTCCATCAGAGGTTACTTTCTTCAGATAAGGAACCTTATTGTAAAGGTTTGTGAAGTTCATCTGGCCCGTCATATTAACCTGACGATTGTTCTGGATAGTATTTCCAAAATTAGCCATTCCAAGAGGAGCTCTTTGCCAGTTGTATGAACCGGTGTATTTAATGTTAGCACTGATCCAGTTGGTCGCAGGGATCTTATCCAACGGAAGGGTGTAATTCGCACTGTAATTGTGGGAGTAATCCATGGTTCGACCGAATGTCGACATCTGGCTGAAGATAGAATCTCTGAAGACCTGATAACCCAGTGGATCAGCTTTTCTGTCTACACGTCCGTCTCCTTCCTCAAAGATCGCACGATTCGATGCGTTGAAGGTGAACTTCAGGTTCTTGGTAAGATCGTATCCCAGGTTATAGTTTCTGTTCCAGTTAAAACGTTTCAGATAGAGTGGATCGAACTCGAAGTCAGGGACAAGGTTATTTCGAACCTGTCGCTCGTTGTACACGCGCAATAGGTCGTTGGTGAAAGAGATGTTTTTCGGTGTCAGGAAGAAATTCACATCTCTGACTATAGCCAACCATGGCGATTTTTCAATGGCCTTGATCTTTTTGAACGGTTCGATCGGCTTGGCCTGGAAGGAGTAGTTGTAATTCAATCCTCCGTTCCACGTTTTTGTGCGATCATAATTGGTGTTGAAGTCCCTTCTGAGATCCTCTGCATAAGAATAACTTGCCGACCAGTTGGCTATTCGGTAGAAGCGCGGAGTTGCCCCTGCCTTCATCTCTTTGCGGACACCTGTAAAGTTGTATGATTTTCTTTCTGTGAAATCCTGTCCTGCTTTCGCCTTTTCTCTGCGTGAAGCCTCATCGTAATCTGCCAACTGCACATCCGGATTGTACGGATCGAATTCAGGATTGATCACACCGACTGAATACCCATAGAAGAAAGGAAGCGTTACTCGCGCCTGACGACCAAAGAATTGACCCAACTGTACATTGGCATTCATGTCAAAGCCCATTCGCTCGTTACGCTGACGATCCTGAACACGACTCTCTACACTTCCCCAGTTGATACCTGAGTAATTACCGGACATGGAGACATTGGCAAAATCTGCCATCTGAACCTGCATCTGTGCAATAGCAGCAGACCCTCCTTCACTAACGAAATCCGTCAGTCGTAATTCATTGATCCAAACAATTGCGCATTCCGGATCACCATCGTCCGGTGTCCATATGTTGTTTTCGTCATTATTACCCGGATTGCGCACCCCAACCATGATGGTTCGTAACCCTTGTAAGTTTGGACTTCCTTTAACCTTTAATAATCGTTTGGCGTTCTTTGGATCGTTGGCCACATATTCCAGCGTGTAGGCCACACTTGTCGAACCATCCTCGATCTTTTTATTGCGCTCTTTTTTGAGATCTATGAGGTCATCAAAAACGATCTCCACATTGTTCTCTTCCGGCCAGATATCCTCCGGAAGCGTTGCGCCCCATTGGGTTTCATACAATGGAAGTTCATATTCGTAATAGTTGTCCTTGAAATCCGTTCCTAAACGAACGAAGAGGGTCAATTCCTCATTGTCGAACGGAATGTTTGGATTGACCTCTTCTGCATGGACGAACATCTTCAATTTCTTGTAAGTACGTACATCAAACTGGACATTTCGATAAGCTGCCCGTGCATCGCCATCCTGCAAGTTGCAGATATCCAGCACAAGGGACTGTTCGTTCAACTGACGCTGGAAGGTCTGTGATGGATCGATCTCGCGCACTATTCCCGGAGGTATCTCATACTTTATAGGTTCACGCTGATCATTCTCTTCAACGTTCACAGCACCAATGTTGAATGTCGTCAAATTCGGATCGGTCTGAATACCTTCGCCTGGCTGTGTCAGATCTTCGAGATATCTCCTCCATTCACCCCGGATGAACTCCAAGCGAGCAAAACGAAGTACAACCTCCTCATCAAAATCCTTCATGAACATGCGCATGAAACGTATCGATCTGAAATCCTGAATTCCGTTGATCTTCTTTTCGTAATCAGTGATAGGAACTTTGAATTGGTACCAGCGCTCCGTCTTGTTCCCGTTCTGATAGATCTGAACATTGGTAATGAAGTTCTTTCCAACCTGCATATCTTGAGGACGCAGACTCACTCGGTATTGGAAGTAATTCTCTGTTTCTGAAAGATTGTTGTCCTGATTGATGTCTTCAATATCAGGCATGTTGGTAGCCTGTGTCGGATAACCTTCTGCATTCATAGTTGCCGACATCTCCTGGGTCGGAGAGTTGCCCTCCATTCCGTTGTATTTCTTGTAACGCTCAAGAATGTTCAATGCCGCAGCATCGTAGTTGTCATCACGATAAAAATTATAATCGTCATTTGACGGATCGGCCAGCATTGCAGCTTTTGCATCAGCTGAAAGTGTAGGGTTGTTTTGAACCCAGCTTAAAAAGTTAGCATAGGCGATCTTTTCAGCTGCGTTATCCCAACCGTCCAGACCAACATCCTGATTCTCTCTGGCCGTTGGATCAGTGTCGAATGCATTCACAACAACTTGTTGAGTCGAAACCCTTGCCCAGACTGTTGTATCCAGGTTGTCCGTTACACTTGTTCCAAATGGCGGCAACCCATTCTCAAAGCTTTTTCTTGAGTCGGGAAGAATGTCTTCTGAAATATTACCAAGGTTGAAATAAAGATCACCTCCGTTGTGCGGAGCATCCGGATTTACCGCCTCAGCATCTTCATTGAACGGATCAAGGATCCAGAACTGAATGAACTCGATGTTGGTCTGTTCGAAATCATTGGTACTCAAGGCCCGCATAATACCTCCCCAACGGTTTTCAGGGTTCACGAAGGTCCCATCAGGATTATAGGTATTCGTGGTATCGTAATTATACATACCTCGTTCTGACGGGTAATACGCCAGTTCAAGGATCGGAATGTTTGGAATAGATCCGTATTGCTGCTGAAGGTTCGGGAAGATGTCCGTTTGATTTACCAAACGCATACGACTATCTGAAAGCATAGTCGGATCATCCTTAATGTGCTGCGGTGTAAGTGAATTGTTCTGGTAGAACAAAGGGTCGATCAGATACCAGGATGTTTTTGCTCTTTTGAATCCTGCAGAAAGATCCTTTTTCGTTGCTTCCGGGAATAGATCAGGTTGTCCCTGTGGAATTGATGCCAGACGCCATGAGGCCACCGAACGAAGGTCAATAGCGCTCTGAGCACCTTCGAAATCATCAATGTATGAGGTACCTTCTTTATTGATCGCACGTGGCTGGCCCGGGATCAGATGGGCGAATTCACCCATGAAGGAGATACTTGACTTTTGATTGGTTGAGATTACCGGAAGCATGTCTACCAGCTTTGTAAGGAATGGTAGATCTGACCTCCATGCAACATCAACACCGAGAATATTATTTTTAAAAGGCTCACTTCCAATGTCGACTTTTTGAGTAACTGGTCGCTCCATCATGCGCATCCACGTACCACCGATATTGAATTTATCATTCAAACGATAGTTGTAATGAGCCCCAATAAGTGAGCGGGCCTGAAATCCAAATACGGAGTTACTTTCGATGGAGATCTTGATGGGTGTATTGGATTCGAGGATTCCGGTATTGAGGATCTTCACACGACCCAAGTTGTAATCCACTGTATAATCCGTCCCTTCTGTTAGTCGGATTCCACCGGCTGTTACCGTGACCGCTCCTTCAGGAACGTTCAACGCATTTAGAGGAATGTCGGAACTGATAGATGACTGATACTCTCCTTTAAACGAGAATCTGTTCTTACTCGGGATCTGCTGTGCAGCTGTTTTGGTAGAATCGTAAAGTTCCGTATAAGCTACCTGATTGATCACCACATCCGGAATTCCGGCTGCAGACAGTTTGTTCTTCAAGGTCTTTCCGAATGGCTCAACAGTTGAAAAATAGATCCTTCCGTTGCGCTTATTGATTGTCCCTCCGTTCTCGGCGCGGTTGCCGTTGAATTCCATTGGAACAAAATCAAAAACTCCATCCGAGAATGGCTGGTTGTTCTGATTCAGCTTGTCCATGTCAAGGAGGGTTACCAGCTGCTTGTCATCTACACCATCCATTGGGAAGAACGGAACTGGCAATGACGTTTCCGGATTGTTGTACAAAAGATCTATTCGGAATCCCGCCTGATCCACCTGATAAGCGCCAATGGAATAAACGTTTTTCATCATCAGGTCCCAAACCTTGTTGTTGGGATTGGTGATCGTTGGCTTCAGGAGCTTCAGGATCAATGCTTCCTGACCACTTGCCCCATCTGTTGAGAATTCTCCAACCTGATAGGTCTCACCGCGGTAGGTATATTCATACGCTACAGCAAGTACCTCGTCATTGTTGAGCGGCAAATTCAGGGAAATAAATCCTAAAAGGGCGTTGTAGGTATATTCCTGCTCTGTCAGTTTTCGGGCGTTTTCTACTTTTTCATAGTGAACGGCCTGCTCAAAAGGTCCCGGAGAGGCAACTTGTGTCGAAAGTGCCGTTACTGAATTCACAAACCCGCGCACGAGTGGCTGATTGGATGCCCACTGATACAAACCGTTTGCGTCATTACTAGGTAAGTCACTTGTCGCAGGTGAGCCGGGATTACCCTGCCAGTCTTCCGGTTTTGCTTCTCCAAGGTCGGTAAAAGCAAGGATGTTCCTCGTATTTTCCGTGTTGTTCGTTCTGTTGGTAACCCAAACCTCCAAACGAGTAATGTATCGCGTTGAACTTACGATGGGCAGCGTCGACATTGCCTCGTCGTAATTCTCATGATGATACAGGTTCAGGAAATAATGACGATTCACTTCATAATTATCAGCGGAAAGTTCAAAGCGCTGGATCTGAGCTTTACCCGTGATATTGATCTCTTGTCTTTTCCCTTTTGAGGACGCCGCAATAAGATCGATCGTCGACCTGCCGAATTTCATTTGTGTTTTAGCACCAAAAAGGGTTTGAGAGCCCTGAATAAGCGATGTCGGAAGTTGTAAAGCAACGTTACCCAACTCGATCTTTTGCATGATCTGATCTTCGTCACCGGTGTACTCGAGCTTAGAAATGTTATCGAAATCAAATGCCGCTTGGGTGTTATAACTGGTTCCGATCTTCAATTTTGTTCCGATCTGACCAACGAGGTTCATCTGGATCTGCTGATTGAAGTCAAATCGGGTTATTCTTCGCTGTTTTACAGGCAGTATCGGGTTGTCGTAACGTGAAGAGTTAATTCCAAAGGATAATTCTACCTGACCTTGAGGACGAATTGTGATCTGGTCCGATCCAAAGAAATTCTCAAAGGCCTTACTACCGATCTTGATCGGGAATTCCATAGGCTGGTTCTCGGCCGTCTGCTCATCGATACGGTCTTTCCAGTTCTGTCTCAACGACTTCTGACGTTCGTACTCCAGATACTCTTCTAACGTCATCATGGAAGGGTTACGATAGTTCAGAGTTCCAAAAGTTTCTTTGAAGATGTAGGTTCCGGTAACGGGATCATAAACGATTGTTTGCTGAACAGAGGAGGGATCGCCAAGATCAAAGCTCTGCGGCTGGGTCTGGGTTGGATCGAAAGTCTCATTGATAGGATAATGTAAGGTATCAGGCTGGGCCAGGACCACAGGAGCGCTCATCAACATCAGTACAAATCCGATGCTTCGCAAACACAGTAATGGTAGAATTCCAGTCTTTTTCACTTATAATATTTTCAATGACTCCTTGATCAGATACTCCACTGAATCATCGCCAACACTCACTTTATCCAATGCCTTTTCGGCAGCTTTTTTATCAAATCCCAACGAAATCAATGCTGTTAACGCATCAAATCGATTAGTATTGTTTTGACTGAATATATTTTCAGTCGTAATGTTCATTTTTAACACTTTATCCTTCAGATCAAGGATTACGCGCTGTGCGGTTTTTGCTCCTATTCCTTTAATACCCTGGATCGTTCTCACATCTTCTGTGGTAATTGCCTGAGCAATTTGTTCCGGAACCAGTGAAGACAACATGATCATTGCTGTATTCGGTCCAATACCCGAAACTGAGGTAAGGTGATTGAACATCTCGCGTTCCTGAACTGTTGCAAATCCGTACAACAAATGTGCATCCTCTCTAACGATCAGCTTGGTAAAAATACGAACTCCTTCTTCATTTCCAAGAACAGAAAAGGTGTTGAGGGAGATCTTCACCTCATATCCAACCCCATTGCACTCAACAATGAGCAGGGTGGGATTCTTTTCAACCATTTTTCCGTTCAGGTGACTGATCATGTCTTATTTATTTTGTGCATCAACGACTGCAACCTTAACCATATTGACGATCTCTCTCACGGATGAACCCATCTGAAGGACGTGAACCGACTTTTTCAATCCAACCAATACAGGCCCGATAGCATCACCTTCCGTCATTTGCTGGAGAAGTTTGTAGGCTATGTTTCCTGAGGACAGATTCGGGAAGATCAAGGTATTGACCTGCTTGTTCGCAAGGGTTGAAAACGAGAACTTCTCCATCATCAGTTCATTGTTCAATGCAAAGTTGGCCTGCACTTCACCGTCTACAACAAGGTTAGGATATTGTTCATGCAAAATCTCTACTGCTCTTGCCATTTTCTCCGCATCCGGACCAGGCGAAGAACCAAAATTCGAGTAACTCAACAATGCGATCTTCGGTGTTACCTTGAACTTTCTGATCGTTTTAGCCACATTTACCGTGATTTCAGCGATCTCTTCCGCGGTCGGATTCAGATTGATCGTGGTATCAGCAAGGAAAAGTGGTCCTTTCTTCGTAACAAGCATATACATACCTGCTACGGTCTTCACATCCTTCTGCAATCCGATCGTTTGAATTGCCGGTTTAACCACATCGCGGTAATTGCGGGTAATCCCAGAGATCATTGCATCAGCTGCACCAAGTTCCACCATCATCGCGCCGAAATGATTGCGTTCGCGCATGATCTGAATGGACTCGAATTCCGTAAATCCTTTGCGTTTACGCTTTTCAAAGAAGGCTTTACCGTAAATAATACGGTTCTCTTCTTCTTCTTCTGATTTCGGATCGATGATCTGAACATCTGAAAATTCGATGCTATACTCTGTCATCAACTTCTCGATCTTGGATCGCTTACCCAAAAGAATCGGAAAGGCTACGCCTTCTTCGTATGCTGTCTGAGCCGCCTTGAGTATCTTGATATTATCAGCCTCCGCAAAAACAACTCGTTTCGGATTGCTCTGCGCTTTCTCCGTAATATTTCGAACCAGCTTATTATCCAATCCTAAACGATTCTTGAGTTGCATTTCGTAGGCATCCCAGTCATGGATCGGATTCTTTGCTACTCCAGACTCCATTGCAGCGCGTGCTACAGCCGGGGCAACATAATAGATCAATCGCGGATCAAGTGGCTTTGGAATGATCTGCTCACGACCAAAAGAAATGCTCTTTTCACCGTAGGCTTCAACAACTTCTTCCGGAATGATCTCTTTGGCAAGAGAGGCTATTGCCTTTACAGCCGCAAGCTTCATTTCTTCATTGATCTTCGTCGCTCGAACATCGAGTGCTCCTCTGAAAATATATGGGAACCCAAGCACGTTGTTCACCTGATTGGGATGATCGGATCGCCCTGTAGCCATGATGATATCCTTGCGCACAGCAGTAGCATCCTTGTATGAGATCTCAGGCTCCGGATTAGCAAGTGCAAATACGATCGGATCCTTTGCCATTGAGGCAACCATTTCTTTTGAAACAATGTTACCCTTCGACAATCCAACGAACACATCAGAACGCTTCATCGCTTCTTCAAGTGAAACTTCTTTCTTATGGCTGGAATACATGATCTTACTTTCATCAAGATCGGTTCTGCCCTGCCAGATCAAACCTTTGGAATCGAACATCCATACATTCTCAAGCTTCGCTCCCAAGGCGCAGTATAGCTTGACGCAAGACATGGCAGCCGCTCCGGCACCCGATACAACGATCTTTACTTTGTCTATGCGTTTTTTTGCGAGCTCCAGAGCATTCAGCAAGGCAGCCGATGAAATGATCGCAGTTCCGTGCTGATCATCGTGCATGATCGGAATGTCCAGTTCCTCTTTGAGTCGCCTTTCGATCTCGAAAGCTTCAGGGGCTTTGATATCTTCGAGGTTGATCCCTCCAAATGTAGGAGCGATCGCCTTAACCGTTTGTATAAATAACTCAGGATCACTGGCATCCACTTCAATGTCAAAAACATCTATATCAGCGAAGATCTTGAACAACAGTCCTTTCCCTTCCATTACGGGTTTAGAAGCCAATGGCCCAATATCTCCTAGTCCAAGAACGGCTGTACCATTGGAAATCACAGCAACAAGATTCGATTTGCTGGTGTACTTGTATACGTCGTCCGGATTTTCAGCGATCTTCAGGCACGGCTCTGCCACTCCCGGAGAATACGCCAATGAAAGATCACGCTGTGATGAATACGGCTTTGTTGGGATCACTTCGATCTTACCGGGCTTGCCGGAAGAGTGATAATCAAGAGCATCTTGTTTGCGAATTTTAGCCATAAACCTTAAATCAAGGGGGTAAAGATAGAAAAATAGACTGAAAACAGGCCTTTATTGGATCATTTATGCAACAAAAAACCCGACCATTTCTGATCGGGTTTTTCATATTGTTGTTGGGATTATCTGATCACAACATTCTGTGTCTGAGATACTCCGTTCGTGCTGATCTTAACAATGTAGCTTCCTTTTGCAAGGTCAGATACCGGGAATTCAACATTCTGTGTTCCAGAAAGTGACTTCAACGACTGAGAAGCAACTACACGACCTTGAAGATCAAGGATTGCGATCTCATAATCACCGTTTGCTTCGAAAGAAACGTTTACGATGTCAAAAGCTGGGTTAGGATAAACATTCAATGTGTTCGCAAGGTTCTCCTCAATTCCTGCAACCGCATCTAATTCAAATGCGTCTGTTGCCAGATCTCCTGAAGGGAAGTTAGAAACACCACCGATCAATACACCGTTTGACCAGATCTCTACTTTACCGTTACCATAACCACTGTCGAATCCGTCACCGTAAGAATCAAGAACTTCAAGGCTGTAGCAATCATCTGGTAGGAAAATGTTCAGATCTGCCTGAGGATAAGTACCGTTTGCAGCAGCATCAGTATATGTAGGGCTTGAATAAGCTACCTGTCCGTTGCTTCTCTTGATTCTCCAAGAAGTTTCAGATCCGTAACGGTCAAGATCAACCTTGATAGTAAGGTTATTGCTTGAACCAGTCAATGCGCGACCAACTGTTGCACTAACGCTGTTGTTTGTTGCGTTGTTGTCTGCTGAAGTAACAGAGAAAGAAAGGTTGTGGTTTGCAGTAGTTGGTGTAAACTGTCCAACTGTAACGTTTGCAATTCCATAAGTATCAAGGTTACCAGACCAGTTGTACTGAGCGATCTGCGTAGCACCTTCCATTGCTGTGATCGTACAAGAAGTCAATGGAGAAGTTCCATTGTTCTGAAGACGAATAGTAAGATCCGTTGCACCACATGACTTATTCACACCTGTGTATCCAAGGATAGCAGGGTCATTGGTTTCACTTGCCGGTGGAGGACAAGACGCAACTGAGTTGTACAACTGAGTAGCTGTCATCTGACCAACCAATGTTACAGTTCTGTTAGGACAGATCTTGTAGATCGTTGGATAATAGCCAATGCTATATCCGTTATTGATTGTACTTGCCTGTGCTGAAGCTGGGTTTGCCATAGGGAATGGAACCTGTCCTAGTGTTGCATTTGGCTCGATCCAGTTTCCAATAGAACCCGCACCGTCTAACATTGTAGCGTCAGCAGTTGTTCCGTCTCCTTCGATCCAGATCACCATCACGTCGTCAGTTGTTGTTGCACTAACCCCATAATGACCTGCAGGGCCATGGTTGATATAAACATCATCCAAAGCACCGCTCAGGTGATAGTTCCAACATGGTCCACACCACGTCGCAGAAACATCAAGGATAACAGTGTAACCAGCATCCAGGTAATCATACAGGTTGTATGTTCCGTTGTTGTTCATTCCCTGGTTCGACAACCAAGACTGATAAGCTGTAACCGTAAAGTCAGGAGCAATACTTCCGTTTGCAAGCTGTGCCTGCGAAGTGAAGCTACCTCCTGCCAAGATCATAGCAGAGAATAATAGTTTTTTCATACGTTTAGAATTAAGAATTTTGCAATTTCAAGTAAAAGTAAATTATTCTCGATACAATTCCACAGTTTTTCAAAAGAAATATTGGAATCCTAAATCGGTTATCTAATTGCTTTGATTTAAATTTAGAAAAACTCAACATCACATGAAAATTGTTTTCTTTTCAGGAGCAGGAATGAGCGCAGAAAGCGGTATCGGAACCTTCAGAGACAGCGGTGGACTTTGGGAACAATACAGGATCGAAGAGGTGGCGACACCTGAAGCCTGGCACAGTAATCCCGGAAAGGTACAAGAGTTCTATAACATGCGCAGAAAACAGATAATTGAGGCCCAACCGAACAAGGCTCACCGTTTGATCGCTGATCTGGGCTCTCAATGCGAAGTTACCGTGATCACCCAAAACATTGATGATCTCCACGAAAGATCAGGATCCCAAAATGTCTTACATCTTCATGGCAACATACGCTATGCAAAGAGCTCCGGTCCAAATTGTGAAAATGCATACTATCCTGTTGATGGTTGGGAATTAAAACTGACAGACCTTTGTCCTGACGGCTATCCACTGCGACCTCACGTTGTTTGGTTTGGCGAGGCTGTTCCCATGTACGATGAAGTGTTGCCGATCATCCGGTCAGCGGAAATGTTCATTGTAATCGGCACTTCTTTGAATATCTATCCTGCAGCGGGACTCGTCCACTATGCGGAAAATGCTCTAAGGAAAATCCTCATTGACCCAAATGCCAATGAATTAACTCTTCCCTCAGGATTTGAGGTGATCTCGAAAGGTGCAGAAGAAGGAATGGAATTATTGGTCAGAAATCTCTGATCACTTCCCTTTTTTCAATTGATCCTTTACGAAAAGTTCAATGGCTCCGGTCATGGATGGAGCATTAGGCTGCGGGGCATGAACATCAAGTCGCAAATTATTTTTCACAACAGCACTTGCCGTAGTTGGACCGAAAGCTGCAATGATCGTCCCGTTCTGCTTGAAATCAGGAAAGTTCTTGAATAATGACTCTATACCTCCGGGAGAGAAGAACACCAGCATATCGTACTTCACATCTTCAAGGTCTGAAAGATCAGATGCCACAGTTCTGTATAATACCGCCTTGGTGAAATTTATATTATGCTTTTCCAGAGTCAGAGGAATAGTATCTCTCAAAATATCCGTACAAGGCAGAAGGAATCTTTCCCCCTTGTGCTTTTTCATCAACTCAACTAACTCCTCCATGGTCTGCTTTCCATAGAAGATCTTGCGCTTCCTGTAGGTCACATACTTTTGAAGATAAAATGCGACAGCCTCGGTAATACAGAAATACTTCATGGTATCCGGAACTTCGAAGCGCATCTCTTCTGCGATCCTAAAGAAATGATCAACGGCAGTTTTTGATGTAAGAATGATCGCTGTATGTTCAGAAATGTTCACCTTTTGTTGGCGAAATTCCTGCGCCCCAATCCCCTCCACATGTATAAATGGACGAAAGTCGATCTTCAGTTTATATTTTTCAGCTAGGTCGAAGTATGGTGACTTTTCCCCCTCAGGTTTCGGTTGAGAAACCAAAATTGTCTTGATAGCCAATTTTCAACAAATTAAATCAACACTCAACTCATGAAATTCATGGACACATAGTAGTAAGCTACAAATAGTGGTAGAATTTCGAGACTGCAAAGATATAACATTAAGTAATACCATGGTATACCTGAACTCAAAAGGAGATGTGTATTTTTTATCAACCTGGCCACCTGCAGAAAAGTGAATACCAGTAAAAATGAAGCAATTGCATAGCTTTGATAATGCGGATTAAGGATCCAGACGGTAGAAATTATTCCCAGAAAAACACTCCCTATCTGATACCCCGTTAAGGTATTTCCCGTTAAAGAAATCATCGGCAAGGGTTCACCGCTAAAAAAGCGTACAAAATAGGCAGGTACAATTTGAAGTGTAATTAAGAAGGTTGGAATAAGAATAGATAATGTTATAGCCACACTGGTTCCAAGCCCTGAATAATCAGTTAGTAATAGGTAGGAACATACACCTAACAATACCATGAAATTAAGTGTCAGCAATAACGATGACCAAGAGCCAAGACGCATTATCTCCTTTAGTTTCATCTCCGTTTGAACGGAAAACATAAAAACCCTCGGCAATCCTCTAACGATCTTTTCGTTGTTTTTGATCGCAACAGCAAGGAAAAGAAAGGTAAGCGCGGTGATTAACCCCAGTACATAACCATCGGATAAATTTTTGCTTTCAAGAAGGTCCGGTATATTGCGCACACCGGTCTCAAAAAAATGGAACTCTTCCATTGCGACCTGATTCAGATGGACAAAGTTACAAGTCCTAACAATAAGACGGTCTTCTTGTTAAAATTAATTACTTTTGTACGCTAAATTTTATTCAGATGAGAACCGATCAATACGTACATCCTGACTATTATAACCTGGATGACCTCCTTACAGATGAGCATAAGCTGGTGCGCGATGCAGCGAGAGCATGGGTGAAGAAAGAAGTATCCCCCATCATTGACGAACATTATGAAAAAGCTACTTTCCCAAATCACTTGATCGCAGGATTGGGTGAGATCGGAGCCTTCGGACCTTATATTCCTGAAGAATATGGCGGACCAGGACTGGATCAGATCTCCTATGGATTGATCATGCAGGAATTGGAGCGTTGTGACTCAGGTCTGCGCTCAACCGCTTCGGTACAGTCTTCCCTGGTGATGTACCCGATCTGGAAATACGGAACAGAAGAACAAAAGAAAAAATACTTGCCAAAACTGGCGTCAGGTGAGATGATGGGGTGTTTCGGATTGACCGAACCGGACCACGGATCAAACCCTGCAGGAATGATCACTAACTTTAAAGACGCAGGTGATCATGTTATCCTGAACGGAGCAAAAATGTGGATCTCTAACGCACCTTTTGCGGACATCGCAGTAGTCTGGGCAAAAGACGAGTCAGGACGCATTCACGGATTGATCGTTGAACGTGGAATGGAAGGATTTTCCACTCCTGAAATGCACGGAAAATTGTCATTGCGTGCGTCTGCTACGGGAGAGTTGATCTTCGTAGACGTTAAAGTTCCAAAATCAAACTTGCTTCCCGGAAGAACCGGTCTTGGTGCTCCACTTTCTTGCTTGGACTCAGCGCGCTTTGGAATTGCGTGGGGTGCTTTGGGTGCAGCTATGGACTGTTACGATCAGGCTTTGCGCTACTCTAAGGAACGTGAGCAATTCGGTGTTCCGATCGGTGCGTTCCAGTTGGTGCAGAAGAAATTGGCTGAAATGATCACGGAGATCACGAAAGCTCAGTTGCTAACTTTCCGTTTAGGTCAATTGCGCAATGAAGGTCGTGCTACATCTGCACAGATCTCCATGGCAAAAAGAAACAACGTTGAGATCGCTCTGAACATTGCAAGAGAAGCAAGACAGATCCACGGTGGTATGGGTGTTACAAGTGAATATTCGATCATGCGTCACATGGCGAACCTTGAATCGGTGGTGACATACGAGGGAACTCACGATATCCACTTGTTGATCACCGGTATGGACGTTACAGGAATTCCTGCTTTCACGCGTGAAATGCCTGAGAAGAAATAAAAGAATACAATGGTGTATTTAAGGGCTGTCCTAATGGGGCAGCCCTTTCTTTTTGCACTTCAGTTAAACCCGAAATTTTTTGAAGGCAATAATCACTGGTGATCAGCTCGATTTATTACATTTGAGAGATCGCCATGAAATATACCCTTACCTTACTACTATTCTTCTCGTCTTTTTGCGTGTTTACACAGAAAGCGGTCCAAGAGGAATTGGATGAGCTGAAAAAAGAGATCAGACAAAGTACCTATTACGATTCCGCTGCTGTTTTTGACAAAGGAAACAAGGCGATCAACCTGGCAAGAAATAATGGACTTTTATCAGAAGAAAGCACCATTTATCAGTATTACGGTAATTTCTATTTCTTCTCTTACAATTTTGAAAAGGCACGCAACAATTACCGCAAATCCATTGAGCTCGCCAAAAATGCCGGAGACGACAAACTTGTGAACTCCACTCGGATCAGAATGGCTTTTATCACTGCAACAAGCGACATACTTGAAGGAGAAAAAGAATTTCAGCAACTCCTAAAAGAAGCTTCCAAAGGGAATTTTTACGAGAATCAGATCGAGATCTACAACGGATTAGGGAATATTTACGCCGACCGTATGATCCGCGATACTTCCCTGAATTATTACCTGAAAGGATTGAAAATTGCCGAAAAACAGGGCAAAAAATACCATCAGGCTATGATGCTGAACAACATCGGTCTTTTGAAATTTTCGAATAAGCAAACTGAGGAGGCAGCAAAGGATTTCAAACGAGCTGTTGATATGCTGAAAGGTATGAATGAGGAAAGACTCATGCTTAATCTCAACAACAACCTTGGTTTGGTATATAAGGAACTTGAACAATTTGAAGAATCAGTCAAATACTACAGCCAAACCGTAGAATACGCCCGAAAGATCGGATTTCCACAAGGAAGAAGTGTCGCATACTTGAATCTGGCCGACTCTTATTTACGCTTGAAAAAAACAGTAATAGCTGAAAGGTACACCGATTCAGCTATGATCATTCTGCGAAAAGTAAAAGAACCCCAATACATGGGTCTGGCCTATCTCATGAAATCTTCGGTTCATTTACAGAACAATGACCTCTCGAATGCAAGTATCTACGCCGACAGTATGCTTACACTCGAAAAGGAATACCGAAATCCTTCAAATAAATTGGAATACCTTAAGCAATTGTCTCTGATCTCTGAAAAGAAAGGCGATTTCAGGTCGGCACTCGATTTCACGAACCGTTACCATGAACTGAAAGACAGTCTGGCAGATATTACGAACAGCGATAAACTGGCAGAACTCGAAGTGATCTACGGAAAAGAACGAATGGAAACGGAACTGGAAAGTGAACGAAACAAAAACTCATTACTATCTGCGGAGAATGACCTGAGAAAGGCAAGAATGAACTTGTTTCTGGTTGTTTTCCTCATCCTTCTTATCGTTGGAGTTGGCATTGTTTATATCCGACACATTACTATCACCCGAAAACAGCAAGTGTTTTTTACACAAAAACTGATCGAAAACACGGATGATGAACGTTCGAGGATCTCAAAAGACCTGCACGATGATATCGGTCAATCCCTTTCGATAATTAAATCCAAACTGAATTTGTTCAATTCCGGAAAGATCTCCGACCTCAGCGGCTTAGATAAGGAGGTGGGAGAAGTCATCGAACAAACGCGCACCATCTCACACAATTTACATCCCTCGGTAGTAGAAAAACTTGGACTCGAAAGATCGATCGTGTCATTACTTGAAAAAACACAGGAAAATACCGGCATTATATCAAGTATCTACATTAAAAAGGATGTTGAAATGCTTCCGGTTGAAGCAAAAACACAGATCTATAGGATCATTCAGGAATGCATAAACAACACGGTAAAACACGCTGAAGCAACTGCACTCAAAGTATCCCTTGTTGAAAAGAACGGCCTGTTTACGGTTAAATACCGCGACAACGGAAAAGGGATCCGGGAAGACAAAGGACTACACGAAGGTATCGGAATGCTTACGATCAGAGAGAGAGCCAGGTCGATCGGAGGAAAGATACAGGTCGAACAAGCCAATAAAGGATTTAAATTAACTTTAACACTACATAGTTCATAGTACATGCAGGTTTACATAGCAGACGACCATCCAATTTTTCGTAGCGGACTCAAATTCCTCCTGGAAAACTCATTTGACAATGTGACCGTACATGCATTTGAAAATGGAGAAGATCTTCTGGATGCAATTCGCTCAGGAGAACCTGATATCGTCATTGTAGACATTGATATGCCGGGGAAGAATGGTTTGGAAGTGTGTCGGATCATTCAAACCGAAAAACCCGCTACTCGCACCATCATTCTCACCATGTACAAAGACAGTGAAATGCTGAAACTCGCCTTTTTCAATGGTGCAAAAGGATACCTTGTCAAAGACAATACTTCTGAGGAGCTAGTGGATTGTATCAACTATGTTTTGGCCGATAAAAGTTATATCGCAAAAAGTATCAGGGAACACCAGTCTGTCTTTGAAGGCAATGATCTTCAAATTGCCGAATTACTGAACTCACTCACCCGAACAGAGATCAAAACCCTTAAGCTGGTTGCTCAAAAACTCTCAAGTAAAGAGATCGCAGACCTCCTCTTCGTTTCTGTAAAATCGGTTGAAAATTACCGATCAAGGATCTGCAAGAAGCTCAATCTGGACGCCAGAAACAACAGCCTGCTGCTTTGGGTTCTTGATAACAAGACCATCATCGACGGTATTAAATAAGCCTCCTTCAGTTGCTTAACTGCTGAAATTGAGGGGCTGCCCCCTCAAAATGTCAATTCGGCTTACCGTAATTTTGCAGCACCATTAGTTAAAATACTAACATGACACGAAAAAGATTAACCGCTCTACTGCTATTTCTATGCCTTTCCGGTATTGGTTCAGCACAGACAACGAATGCTTTCAGAATTAATTATGACATCGCTTTGTTTGATCTACCCATTCAATCAAGCGAAGCGCTGACGCCAGGAAACTACATGTTCTCAGGTTTCCACACAAACTTTCTTCCAATTGTCTCCTCATTGACAGAAATTGATGGGACCGGGAATGTCTTATGGGCCAAAAGGTATTCAGGCGGCATATCCTATATGTTTGGTGATTACAAAAAAGATAATTCTTTGAACAGATATTATGTCTGTGGAGGAAGTGGAAACGGTCCGGCATTTCTAATGTTTGTCGATGCGACCGGAAACTTTATTTCAGGAAGAAATTTTTCCATAGCACAAGCAGATGGAGCATTTTTCAACAGAGTCATAAAAACCAGTGATGATGGATACTTGTGTGTGGGATATGTAACCGGCTATGATCCGGATGGTGCAGGACCTGAAGTCGATTTTAACTCAGTAACGAATAGTGGTGGAACATGTACCGAAACGGATACTGAAACCATTGAATCACCTTTGATCGTGAAATTTGACGCATCAGGAAATCATCTTTGGCATCATGTCGTAAGATACTACATGACTTCCGCTATTCCTGCAAACAGAATTTATAACGATGCCAGTTTTGTTGATGTGGTTGAAGTTAGTGATGGTTATTTAGCCGTTGGGAATTATGATGTGAACAACGTTTACTCCACTTTTGACAGCGATGACTGCAGTGACAACACGCCTTCCGACGCTGTATTCTTTAAAACGACAACGGCAGGGGCTATCACCTACCACAGACAAATTGACAACCCTAGTAATTCTACAAGTCAATCCAGTAAGAACCTGGTATCTGCAACCACAACAGCCAGCGGACTTCCATTAATATCAGGAACGGACGGTAGCGGAAGACCAGCCCTTTTAATGCGTTTGCCGGGATCCGGTGCCTGGGCTAACCCGACGTGGATCAGAAAATACGGTGGAGCTTTGCTTATTCCTCTTTTTGGTCCTTATGCCCCACTTTTACCAAGCCGCTTCTTTGAAACAAGCGATGGAAACTATGGTGTTTGGCTCAATTATCTAAATGGTCTTAGCTTTTCAAATGTATTGATGAAGGTGAATTCGTCGACAAGCGCGGTTACGTTTGCAAAAAATCATGCCTTCAATTTTGCTTCTATCCTTCCTCACGGACAACAAGTTTCAGACGGCGGTTACGTTGGTGTTTCATATACACTTTCTGGAAGTGGACATGACATGCATTTCATCAAGACAGATACGAATGGTGATGCTCCTGGTGCATGTGCTGCAACGAATGTAACGATCTCTAATGAAACCCCTTCCTATACTTACGGAACTCCGATCTATTTATCATGGAACAGTAATACGGTGACCAACACTACAATTACACCTACCGTAACGAACATTACCCCGGGAACCAGTGTCCAGTGCTCCTTTGCACCGTGTACTCCTCCGGCAGCTCCAACTGCAGCTGTTGCAACTCAGCCAGATTGTACAACAGGAACAGGCAGTGTAACACTTTCTGGATTACCTACTTCAGGAACGTGGACCGTGAACGGAACACCAAGCGGAACAGCAACAGGTAATACAGCTACAACAACAATTTCAGGTCTTGCACCAGGCAACTATACGTTCACGGTAACCTTGGCAGGTTGTACTTCAGCTGCTTCCAATTCAGTGACCATCAACCCTGCTCCAACGGTTCCAACAGCTCCGGTGATCGGAACCGTAACGCAAACAACATGTACAGTTGGAACAGGTTCTATCCAGTTGACCGGATTGCCTGCTTCGGGAACATGGACCGTAACAGGCACTCCGAGTGGGACAGCAACCGGCACAGGAACAAATACAACGATCTCAGGACTTGCACCAGGTTCCTACACCTTCACAGTGAGTAACGGTACTTGTACATCACCTTCATCGCTTAGTACAACGATTAACCCACAACCATCAACACCAACTGCCCCTGTTGTTGGAACCATCACCCAACCCGATTGTGCAACCCCAACCGGATCAGTTGCCCTGAGCGGATTACCTGCTTCAGGATCGTGGACGATCACTGCATCTCCTGGCGGATCCACACAAACCGGATCGGGAACAACGGCAACCTTCACCGGATTAGCAGGTGGAGCAGGCTACATCTTTACCGTAACGAACGCTTCAGGTTGTAATTCGACAGCTTCTACATCAGCAGCCATAAACGTGGCGCCTACACCTCCGAGCACTCCCATTGTTGGAACAGTGACCCAACCAACATGTACCACACCAACAGGTTCTGTTGCCTTGAGCGGACTTCCTGCTTCAGGATCATGGACGATCACTGCATCTCCTGGTGCATTGACACAAACCGGATCGGGAACAACAGCAACCTTCACCGGACTTACAGCCGGAACGAACTATACTTTCACCGTTACCAACGCTGCGGGATGTACTTCTACAGCTACAAGTTCCGTTGCGATCAATGCCGTGCCGGGTGCGCCTACAGCTCCGGTGATCGGGACGATCACGCAGCCAACATGTTCGGTGGCAACAGGTACGATCGACTTAAGCGGACTTCCCGGAAGCGGTACATGGACTATAACAGGGTCGCCTTCGGGATCGGCATCAGGAACAGGAACCACGACGAGTATCAGTGGTCTTGCAGCAGGATCTTATACCTTCACCGTGACAAATGATCTTGGATGTACGTCTTCTGCTTCTTTGTCAGCTGTGATCAACGCGCAACCGACAACACCAACTGCACCGCTCATCGGTACAGTAACACAGCCTGACTGTACAACACCAACAGGTTCTGTTGTACTCAGCGGATTGCCGGCATCAGGAACGTGGTCCATCACAGGAACTCCTTCAGGATCAGCTACAGGTAGTGGAACGACTACAACCATCACAGGTCTTGCCCCGGGTTCATCTTACACGTACACAGTAACCAATGCTGAGGGCTGTACTTCTTCTGTATCCGCTTCAACAGGTGTGATCAACGCAGCACCGGTGGTGCCTACAGCTCCTATCACAGGAACCGTAACCCAACCAACGTGTACCACACCAACAGGTTCGGTTGACTTGAGCGGACTTCCGGCTTCAGGTTCATGGACGATCACTGCATCTCCTGGTGCATTAACGCAAACCGGTTCAGGAACTACAGCAACCTTCACCGGACTTTCAGCCGGAACAAACTATACTTTCACCGTAACCAACGATGCGGGATGTACTTCAACAGCTTCAGGCTCCGTAGCGATCAATTCTGTCCCTGGCGCACCGACAGCACCAACTTCGGGGACCGTTACGCAGCCAACATGTGCCGTCCCTTCGGGTTCGTTTGACGTGACAGCTCCATTGGGTGCGCAGTATACTTACAGCATTGACGGAACAACTTTCCAGGCTTCAACGTCATTCTCAGGACTTGCTCCGGGCAATTACACGATAACAGTATTGGATAACACTTCAGGTTGTTCTTCCACTTCAGTGGCTCAAGTGACCATTAATGCCGTTTCAGGTGCCCCTGCCGTAACATTGGTAACTTCAGAAGATGTTTCTTGTAACAGTCAAACGGACGGTTCACTTGAGATCAGCATCTCTGGTGGTACAGCGCCATATACGATCGCCTGGACACCAAACGTTGGTTCCGGAACAACGTTAAGCAACCTTGCTGCAGGATCATACTCAGTTAACGTAACCGATGATCTTGGTTGCAGCACCACAGCATCCTTTACTATCGGTACTCCTGCTGCCTTGGCAGTGAACGGTGTGTCTTCCAATGTGATCTGCGGTGCAGGTGATGGATCGATCACAACAGCCGTAAGTGGCGGCACAGCACCGTACACCTATGAATGGACACCAAACGGAGAAACCACTTCAAATCTTTCAGGTCTTGCTGCAGGCAGCTATGGTGTAACGGTTACTGATGACAACGGCTGTACAGCGACACAATCCTTTAACGTAACGATTGTGGGTTCTCTCCCTGTGAACATCGATCCTGAGTATTCGGAGATCGAAGCCGGGGAATCTGTAGTCTTGACAGCAACAGGAGCGGATAACTATTCTTGGTCACCTTCTGCAGGTTTGAGCTGTACAGATTGCCCGAATCCGACAGCAAGTCCTGATGTGACAACAACGTACTATGTGACCGCGACCGATGATAACGGTTGTACAGGTGGTGATACAGCACTGGTGGTGATCAAACTGCCTTGCGGTGAGATCTTCGTACCAACCATCTTCTCACCAAATGGAACAGGACCTCAGAAAAACAATAATCTGTGTGTCTTTGGAACAGCAGCCTGTGTGGAAGAACTCATCTTCGAGGTGTACGACCGTTGGGGAGAGAAAGTCTTTGAAACAACCGACATCACGAAATGCTGGGACGGTAACTACAAGGACAAACCGATGAACAATGGTATTTACGTGTACCGACTTTATGTCAAACTTTGGAACAACGATGAAGCCATCGAACAATCCGGAAACACAACACTTGTACGCTAATCACTTAACAGAAAAGACACTATGAAATAGCCATGCAAACAAATTGCGCAAGCACAGATGACAATAGCATGGCGTATTCCATATGACCTTTAAAAGACAGATTATTAACATATGAAAACAATAGCAAAGATATTCGTAGCCACAGTGATCCTCTCTGCAGGAGCTGTTAAGGCGCAAGATGTACACTTCTCTCATGTGGAGTTCTCTCCACTGACGCTGAATCCTGCCTTGGCCGGGGCCAACTCACCGATGCAGGGGATCGTCAACTACCGCAGCCAGTGGAACAGTGTGGCGGTGCCTTATTCCACGATCGCTGCCTCCTTTGATGCACGCTTCAATGAGAACAAGCGCCAGAAGAAAGGCATCATCGCAGGTGGATTGAACTTCTTCAATGATCAGGCCGGTGACCTTAAAGTAAATACGACCAACGTTAACTTAAACTTGGCTTACCACCTGATCCTCGATAAGACCAGTACACTAGGCGTGGGGATCTACACCGGTTACGGTCAGCGCTCCATCGATCCGAACGGAGGGAAATGGGGGAACCAGTACGACGGAATGAGCTACAATTCTGCACTTTCAAGCGGCGAGACCTTCAACAACCCAAGTTTCGGTTTCCTGGATGCCGGAGCAGGTATCCTTTATGCTTACAAGAACGGACAGGGATACATGACGCAGAACAACAACTTCGAACTCAACTGGGGCTTCTCAATGTATCACGTCAACCGACCTTTCTACTCTTACCTCAATCGCGAAGATGAGCGCCTTTACATGCGTATGTCGACCTTTATCAATGCAACGATCGGTATCCAGAACACCAGAGGTTCGATCCTTCCCGGGATCTATTACCAGCGCCAGAAGACAGCTCAGGAGATCTTCTACGGGATCTACTACAAATACATGCTCACAGAAGGATCGAAAGTGACAGGCTTCAACAAGCCAATGGCCATGTACATCGGGGTATTCAACCGCTTCAAGGATGCGATGGTCGGAAAGTTCATGTTCGAATACGATCAGTTCTCTGCAGGCTTCGCTTACGACATCAACATCTCAGGACTTTACGAAGTGTCGCGTGCACGCGGTGGATTTGAACTCTTCCTGCGCTACAACATGGTGAATTCACGAGGAATTTCCAAGTCGAGGATCTGATCCGATCACTGAACTTTAGTGTTGAATTACGTTTACATCAAAATTACATGAACAGGATAGAGTTTAGAATTATTTCTGCAACTTCACCCTTCGAAATGCCGATCATGAAAGCTTTAACGATCCTTGCAGTATGCTCTGCTGTCACACATACTGTTCTTGCTCAAAACCTGATCATCAGTGAAAACGATACGATGCGCATCGAGATCGAGCGCTTGAGCAACAATGTCAACAGCCCCTTCAGTGATTACGCTCCGGTGATCACGGCAGATGGTTCAACCCTGTTCTATACCTCCCGAAGACCTTTGCTGATGAAGGAGAAAAAACGCAACGTAGAGGCAAGGGAAAACATCTATCGATCCGAAAAGAACGAAGACACCGGCGATTGGAACGAGGCGGTACCGCTTGCAGAGAACGTGAACGATCCTGAGCGTTTCAATTCCAACATTGCCATCTCCAACGACGGTCAGCGCTTGCTGATCTATCGTGACGATCGCTACGGGAACGGTGACATTTACGAGTCTTTCCTGAAAGGCGATAAATGGTCAGATCCGCTGGCAATCAGCGGAGGCATCAACACCGATGCACACGAATCCTCTGCGAGTATAGCACCCGACGGTCGCACGATCTATTTTGTGAGCGAACGCAAAGGCGGTCAGGGGAAACGCGACATCTGGCGCATTACCCGAAACGCTGACGGCAACTGGAGTACCCCGGAAAACCTTGGGAAGGTCATCAACACGAATGAAGACGAAGAATCCGTGTTCATCCATCCCGATGGGAAAACCCTGTATTTCAGCTCGAAGGGACACCGTTCAAGTGGCGGATATGATGTTTACCGCTCCGTTTATGAAAATGGCAGCTGGTCCAAGCCTCAAAATTTGGGTGAACAGATCAACACACCGGGTGATGATCTGTTCTTTGTCATGACGGCCGACGCCAAAACAGCCTATTACGCATCGGAACGCGAACAAGCCAACAAGGACCTCTACGTGATCCGTTTTACCCCGAAAGTAATAGAGGAAAAACAAGTAGAACAGCCACAACTGGCCATCCTGAAGGGAATTGTCGTGGATAAAACTACCGGAACACCGATCGAAGCCAAACTTATTGTGACTGATAACGAAAAGAACGAGGTTGTTGGTGAGTTCAATTCCAACAGTGCCTCCGGGAAGTACCTCATCACCCTGCCTGCCGGAAAGAACTACGGTATTTCTGTAGCGACGGAAGGTTATCTATTCCATTCCGAAAACATTGACATGTCGATGACAGAGGGTTACAGTGAGATCAACAAGACCATTGCCTTGCAAAAGATCGAAAAAGGAACACAGATCATTTTGCGCAATATATTCTTCGACCTCGACAAGGCGACACTAAAAACAGAATCCGCTGCAGAATTGGATCGTTTGTATAAGCTGATGACAGAGAACCCGAACCTCGAGATCGAATTGTCAGGTCATACCGACACCCAGGGGTCCGCGACCTACAACCAGCAATTGTCTGAGAACCGAGCGAAAGCAGTAGTGGATTACCTCGTAGCCAAGGGAATCTCATCCAAACGATTCCAGTTCAAAGGTTACGGAGAAGAAAGACCCATCATTTCCGATGCCCAGATCGCTCAGTTGAACACCAAGGAAGAAAAGGATGCGGCACACGCCAGCAACCGTCGAACAGAGATCAAGGTATTGAAGAATTGATTTTGATTTATGTTCCTTTCAGGATGTTAAGTTGAACAACTCTGTTTTACATGCTGTACCAGAACTGAATTACTGAAAAGAAGTGCTTAGTGCATAGTTCAAAGTGTAGCGTTCACCGACCATTGTTAATTTGCTGCACTGTTTTCCGCTACGCTCCAATTGTGCATTGTCAATTGAAAAGCCCCATCCGCGCCATCTGCGCCTTAGCGGATTCTAACGATCAAAGTCCTTGCTCCTTGCTCTTTGTTCCTTGCTTCTATTTCAACGTGCTCATCACAAAAGAACTCTGCACATTAGCGATGTTCGCAATGGTTGCCAGTTTGGTTTTGAGAAAGCTCTGATATGCCTCCATGTCCCTCGTTTCGATTTGTAAGAGGTAATCGTAATCACCTGCGATGTGGAAACAATGCGAGACCTCATCCAGCAAGGTGATCGAATCTTCGAAACCCTTGATCACATCTATGTTGTGGGCCTTCAAGGAAACCTGACAAAGCACCAGCAAACCTTTTCCAATCGCTTTTTTGTCGAGCTTTGCGCTGTAGCCCTTGATCACACCGTGCCGCTCCATACGGCGGATGCGCTCAAATGTAGGAGTTACGGAAAGTCCCACCGCAGCGGCAATCTCCTTGTTCCCCATCTTACAGTTTTCCTGCAACAAGGCCAGGATCTTCTGATCGGTCTTATCCAGGGTGATCTCCACAGAAGGATTTTCTGATTTCAGGCTCATAAAACGTTGTTTTCAGAACAAATCTAATAGATTTGCTTATACAATAGAATTATTTTCTTCCATTTTAAGAAATGCTGGATTTATTTTTAGGTTTACGTTCGAAACAACAGAACAAATGGATTATTCAAAGATGCAACCGGAAAGCTTGATGATGAGCTTTGGATACAAACCTTCTCTCTCTGAGGGAGCGATCAAGTGTCCGATCTTCCAAACCTCAACTTTTGTCTTCAACACGGCAATGGAAGGGAAACGCTTCTTTGAACTGGCTTATGGTCTGCGTGAAAAAGATGCCGGTGAAGAACTGGGATTGATCTACAGCCGACTGAACAATCCTGATCTGGAGATCCTGGAAAACAGACTTTGCTTGTGGGACGGTGCGGAAGACTGTGCCGTGTTCGAAAGTGGAATGTCTGCGATCTCAACGGCCATGATGGAATTTATGGCTCCGGGGGATCTGTTGCTCTACAGCAGACCGGTATATGGGGGAACAGACCACTTCATCAACCACTTCCTGAAAAAAATGCAGATCGAAGCGATCGGTTTCCATGCCACAGATTCGAAAGAACAGATCATTGCACGCATCGAAGCAACCGGCAAGGCCGACCGACTGACGATGATCCACATCGAAACACCGGCCAATCCAACCAATGCTTTGATCGATATTCGCATGTGCGCAGAGATCAAGGCGCATTTCACAACAGCGGAAAAACCGGTTGTCCTTTCGGTTGACAATACCTACATGGGACCTGTTTGGCAGCATCCGCTGAAACACGGAGCAGATCTGGTACTGTACTCCGCAACAAAATACATTGGTGGTCACTCGGATGTTATCGCCGGAGCTTGCCTTGGATCAAAAGAATTGATGGGTCGCGTGAAAGGATTGCGCACTTTCCTGGGAAACATGGCCGGACCGTGGACAGGATGGTTGCTGATGCGATCGTTGGAGACCCTCAAGATCCGTATGGAACAGGCCGCTTTGAATGCACGTCAGGTAGCTGAATTCCTGAGATCACACCCGAAAGTGGAAAAGGTGTATTACCTGGGCTTCATCAATGAAACCGGTTCTGACAGAGAAAAGGAGATCTTCAACCGTCAATACTCTTCTTCAGGAGCGATGATCGCATTCGACATAAAAGGAGGCGAAAAAGAAGGCTTCATGTTCCTCGACTCGCTGAAGCTGATCAAACTGGCCGTATCGCTGGGTGGAACGGAAAGTCTTGCCGAACATCCGCAAACCATGACCCATGCCGACGTACCGAACGAAGACAAAGAAGTCATGCACATTACTGAAAAACTCATCCGACTTTCTGTTGGAGTGGAGCACTATAACGACCTGATCACCGACATCGATCAGGCACTCGCAAGGATTTAATACCTGCTACTATTCACTATGAAAATGACCGGTGGGATCCCCTACCGGTTTTTTTATTTTTTCCTTCACTTGATAACCATAGAGTTCAAGGAAATCTCAGCTTCAAGCGAATAAAAATTCAGAATTCATAACCGTTCTATTGCGGAGAATCGCAAAGCGCGCCTTGTATAATTCGCTTGGGACCCATATGACGAAATTCAGATGAAATTTGGAACTGTTTGAGGAGGCACGACGAGTTTTTCAAATTTCCTGAATGAGGCATTTATGGGTAAGCGAATTATACACAGCGCAGGGCTCTTTTTGGTTACTTTTTTAGCTCCTGAAAAAAGTAACATTGAAATTAAGTGAGGTTTATTATACCCTTTTCATGGTATTTTAGAATTGTATTTCCTTTTGCAACTTGCAGAGTACAAATAACAACACCATGACATCCGACCTTTTCCTCTTCGAAGACCCTGAACAGAACCGCCTGAACAGTTTTGTCTACCGCCGTTATGCCAGCGGAACGATCAAGCATCCTTCGAATAATTTTTGCGCTGAAAAAGGCAGCGATCCTCAGTTCCTGAAGTTGATCCTGCAGGCTTTTGAGGACGAAACCACCTTCCCGGAAAAGGACTTATTGAAATTCCCGAAGGAAACTATTGTGGAGTACTTGCAACTTACCCACCGCTTATACCTCAATGTCATGATCCCGGAGCTTGATCAGTTGTTTGCGGCTTTGATCCGACAGGCCGACCTCGGCACACCGATCGCTTTGCAGTTGTACGGCAAGTTCATGGAATATTCCAAAGAGCTGCACAAGCACATTGCCTACGAGGAAAAAACACTCTTTCCGCTCATCCTGAAGGACGCAGAAAAAGCAAAATACCTGGTGAACTCGATCCTTGAATCGGCGCACCATCAGCACGAAGACGAACTGTCAGAGATCCTGAAAGATCTCATGCATGCCGCAGCGCGCTTCGAAGGCATCATGCCATACGGAATCCTATTGGAAAAACTCCGAATGCTCAACAGAGACCTCGTGGTTCACGCGCAGGTTGAAGATCGTGTACTGATGCGTTGAATCAACGGTTGAAATAGATCTGAAAGCCGAGTTTCATCCCCATACTCGCCGAGTCAAATCCTTTCAGGTTCTGGTTGTAATACAGCGCCGGTTCCAAGGCAACGTTGTCATTCAGGAAGATGGCATAGCCAAGATCCAGCGACAAGACTGAACCACTTGAAATTTGATTTCCGGTTTTGCTTTGGCTGTACCCGTAGCCCAACTGAACGAATGCGTTCTTCGCGTAATAACGCAGAAACGGGGCAACCGTCCATGAGGAAAAACTGGAGAAGGAGGAAAAACTGAAATAGGCTCCGGCAACGAAATTATCCGCAAAAGCAAAACCCACTTGTGGAGCAAACATCAATTGGGATGATTTGGTACCGTTTTCAAAATCCCGGGAATGCTTGAAGTAAGCATTTCCGCCGGCGAGAAGGGTTCCACCTTCAATCTGGCCTACAGATGTGGCTGATAAGCCCATGAACATAAATAACGTGATGATGATTCTTTTCATAGTATTGTTTTGATTTGAACTAAATTACTTTTTTATTTCAAATGGTCGGACGAATATCCTTGATGTTCAATTGCAGCGTTTCCCTGTCCTTCCAGACATTTTTTTCAAGGGTATACACCACATCGAAGGGAAGTCCGGAGGCCACAAATTCTTCCTTGTCGGCAAGATTGAATCCGATTCCTTCGATCTTCAGATCGGAATTGGGTTGAACCATACTGAGTTTCAAATGAGCCTCTTTCAGGATGCGCGTGTCTGTAGCGTAGACGTTTCGTGTAAGAAAAACCGGCTTCATGTTTCCCGGTCCGTGCGGTTCGAATTGCTCCAGAATACGCTTCAGACGCGGTATCTTCATGCGATTCTCTCCCTCTGTAAAGATCTCATCAAAATTGATCTCAAGGTCCACCTCCTGTTCGGGCGATTCATCTTCCGGTGTGATCGTTGCCCTTACGATCTGATCGAAATGCTCCCTGAAACGCTCTACATTCTCCAGCGCAAGTGTCATACCTGCCGCGTGGGTGTGACCACCGAACTGCTCCAGCAAATGCTCACATCGCGTCAGCGCAGCGTGAATATCAAAGTTGTTGACCGTTCGTGCTGAGCCGGTAGCTTTTCCGTTGGATTCCGTCAAGATGATCGTTGGTTTGAAATGTTTTTCCACCAAACGCGAAGCAACGATCCCAACAACTCCTTTGTGCCAGTCCTGCTTGAAAAGAACAGTAGATTTTCGACTCTCATACGAACCGTCCTCTTCTATGAGTTCCAGGGCCTCGGCAGTGATCAGTTGATCCAGCTGTCGTCGTTCCTTATTGTCTTCGTCGATCTCCCGCGCAATGCGTCTGATCTCGTCCAGATCATCAGAGATCATGAGTTCCACCGCATGTCGACCCGATCGGAGTCGACCCGCAGCATTGATGCGTGGAGCTATCGTAAACACCACATCGGTCAGCGACAAGGGGAATTGCCTTGCGGCCACCTCTACCAGCGCTCGGAATGCTCTTCTGGGAGACTCGTTCAATCGCTTCATACCGTGATAGCACAAAACACGATTCTCGCCGGTAACCGGAACGATATCGGCTCCAATGCTCACCGCAAGCAGATCGAGGTGCTCAAAGAGAAAATCTTCACTCCAATCATTCAAGCGACAAAGTCCCTGCAGCAACTTGAATGCCACACCGCAACCGGAAAGGTGTTTGTAGGGATAAGCACAGTCTTTTCTTTTAGGATCAAGTACGAGACAATCCGGCAATTGTTCACCGGGCTCGTGGTGATCGCAGACAATAAAATCGATCCCTTTTTCTTTTGCGTAACGCACGTGTTCCACCGAACGAACACCACAGTCGAGGGATATGATCAATGCGATACCTTCCTTTTCAGCGTGATCTATGCCCTGAAAACTGACGCCATAACCTTCGGTGTAGCGGTCCGGAATGTAAAACTCGACTTGATCGTAATGTCGTCGAAGAACGGAATACATCATCGCTACTGCGGTCGTACCGTCCACATCATAATCGCCGAACAATAGAATCTTTCGACCTTCTTTCATCGTATTCGTGATATGCTGAGCGGCTTCCTTCAGGTCTTGCATCAAAAATGGATCGTTCAACTGATCGGTTCCGGGACGAAAAAAATGTTCTGCTTCCTCAAATGTTGTTATTCCCCGCTGGATCAGCAAGGACGCAACGATCCTATCGACTTTGAGTGTTGAACGGATTGCTTCTACAGCTGTATCTTGAGCCGGCGTTTTGATGAGCCACCTTTTTTGCATAATTTTCGTTTTCTGAATTAAGTTAAGAAAAAAATTCATTTCAGATCGTCGACACAGAAGCTCAATCTTTCCAAAAAATACCAAAACATGCGAATTCTCTTCTTTTTCTTGCTTTTTTCCACTGTTGTGAATGCACAGGTTTCCTATGAATTCATGGAAGCACTTCCTCCGGAGGGTAAAGATATTCGTTCGGTCGATCCGCAGCATTACGGTTTTTACACTTCAGAAGGATCTGAGATCAAACTAGAATTCAACGCCAGCGGAGTGTACACCCGAAACATTGTCATTCAGCGTATTTCGCGCGATTCATTGCGGGAAACCTCCAGGTTTTTTGTCCGCAACGATCATATTTTCGGAGTGAGTAAAAAAGACTCTCTGCCTTGTGTTCCGGATGGCGACTTCTACTATTTCGGAATGGAACGACTGGACACTTTGATTTCCGGAAGGTCAGCAAACAAAATGCGCAAGATCTCTGCGAACGAATACCTCATCAGTTTCGCTGAAAATGGCACGTACACGCCTTGTCTGATCACCTTGAACAACGGTAAGTTGCAATTGCGTTATTTCGATTACCCAAGTGATCAGCCTGTCTTTTCGGTGATTGCCAAACAACAGCAAACGGTGGTTGATGGAATGAACACGGTTTACCTGTTGCCGACCGCGAAAGAATGGAAAAAGATTGATCGCTCCAAGATCTTTGGCTCATCGATCAACTACACAAAAAAATAGGCAGACCTCTCAGCCTGCCTATCCTTTAGTAATTCTATGCTTATTTCACGAATTTCCGTCCTGCGGATCTTCCGTTGATGCTCAATTGGTATATTCCTTTTTCCAAATCCGATGCATCTAACATCATTTCTGATTGTAGAATAGCTCCCTTCATCACTGTTCGTCCGCTAAGATCACTCACCGTGAATTGCTCTCCGATGAACGATTCAGGGAATTTCACCGTGAATTCGGCAACAACAGGATTCGGGTAAATGCCGATCTGCAAGTCTTCGTTCTCTGTCAATCCACTGCTCGATTGTGTCCTCAACACGATGATGCTGTGCGTGTTCGGATTGGTGTTCGACCACGATGAACCGTTCGTAGCAAGGTAGATCGCTTTGTCAGGTCCGATGCAGATGTCTCTCAATCGTCCAAAAACATTCGTCAGGTAATGAACTTGTTGATCCACCGCTGTTCCGTCATCATTCAGGTCGAAAGCGATCAGTTTCTTGTCCTTCAGAACGGTCATCAGTACTTTTCCATCCAACTCCGGGATCAAGGGGTTTTCGTAGTAAACAAGATCAGAAGGTGCGATCGTTGGGGTCCAAACGATCAAGGGTTCTTTTACATTGTTGGCTGAACAGAAGGTTTGTTCCGCTGAAAGGTTGCAGAATCCTTCGACGTTTGGCCAACCGTAGTTGCGACCTGTCTCCAGGATCTGGAATTCATCATCCGACTGTGCGCCATGCTCCGAAAGGTAGATCTTACCATTTGGATGCTGAAGAATACCTTGCACGTTTCGGTGACCGAAAGTGTAAACCGGATTCCCGGCAAAAGGATTGTCTGCCGGAATGCTTCCATCCAGGTTGACACGAAGGATCTTACCGTTCACTGCATCCACATCCTGCGGAAGAGAAGTGTTTTGTGCATCACCTGTCGAAAAGATAAGGGTGTTATCCGGTAAAATGGAAATTCGGGATCCGTTGTGGGTTGTATTCCCAATGATGTTGTCGATCAGGATCACTTCATTCACCAGCGACGTACCGTTGAATGTGTACTTCACTACTTTCTCCTTGATGTTGGAGAATGATCCATAAGTATAGGCCATGAAAACCTCAGGTGTTGTCTCAAAATCAGGATGCAGCACCATACCGAGCAATCCGGATTCAGAATTTTGGTAAACCGTGCCGATCAAATTCAATACGATCGACTTGGTCTTGGTCACCGGATTGATACGGCTCACCAATCCTTTGCGTTCCGTAACCCAGATATGATCATCCGGTCCGTAGATGATTTCCCACGGAATATCCATGCCATTTGTCCCGGTAAAGGCTCCTGAGTTTCCCGTCCCGTAATAAACAGTGTCTACATCCAACACCGTTGAACCAACTGTCACGGTCATCTGAGCGCCTGCCTGAAGAGTAAGTAATGTTGTTGCAGTGAGTAAAAGTTTTTTCATCTAAAATAGTTTATGGACTCAAATATAGGGAATTAAGACAAGCATGCATTACTATGAAATGAAGCTGAAATGTGGAATCTTCAACCTAATCCGACTTTTGTTCGTTACTTCGTACAAACTACGCTTATGATCAGGTTCATTTCCTTCATGTTGTTTTCAGCAATTTCGCTATCGGTTTTTTCGCAGTCCGACACGATCTTCGAAAAGGTATTTTACACCAGTAATACGGAGATCACAGCCAGATCCATCGCCCCAACACATGAAGATGGTGCCGTCTTTGTAAGTGCTATGAATTATCAAAATTCGGTAATCACTAAAGTTGATTCAGCAGGAATGGTACTGTGGAACAAGCATTTCAGTTCTTCATCATCCCTCTCCTATCCAGGATTAAGACTGGAAAGAATAATACTCAATTCAGACTCTGCCTATACCGCCATAGGTATCAATTTGAACGAAAACTCTCTAAAACATGACCTGTGTCTGCTGCGCTTCAACGCTGACGGTGACACCTTATGGTCGGCACATTTCAATCAGGCGGTTAACAACACTTTCAATGGAACGCATGTCATTGAAAGTGTGGATTCATGTCTTTTGTTCACGGCCCACAACGAAGGGAACGGTCACTCCTTCCTTTTAAAACTCGATTTCAATGGAAATGTGATCTGGAAAAAAGAAATGTATACCACGATCGGGCACAAGATCACTTCCGTTACACAAGCTTCAGACAGCACGATCTTTGTCGGGGGTTGGGGACAAAGCGGACCGAATCCTCCTTTTTCATTCGTCTCCGCCTTCGACCACACGGGAAATATTTTATGGTCGAAGGAATTGTCCGGGTTTATTCTGAACGATATTCATCACCGAGACAGTGCCTTGTTCATGGTAGGTTACGGTGACAATGCCGTTTCGATGATCCGCATGCAGGAAGATGGAAGTGCGATCAATTGGGCGAACAGCTACATGCTTTCCTCCTCAAACGATAACAGCGACAGAATGGAATTAACCCCACTATCGAATGGTGATTTCGCTACAGTGAATCCAGATCAGTTTTTTTCAACTGCACTATTACGGGTGGATCAGTTAGGCACCTTGACTCAATTTCACCCCTTGGTACTGGATGGATGTGCCTTGATCGAAACAAAAAAGAAAGGACACTTGATACTGGGTTCAGGTCCATTGATCGGGATACACCTGGTGCCATTCGCTCATATTGGTCTAATACGAACGGATAGTCTCTATACGCCGGGAGATTGTTACGCTTTTCAAAGTCCTTTTGTGCAAGTCTTGAACATTAACCTTACCGACTTCACATGGAATTTTGGAAATGACTTGCTACAGATTGACAATACGATCATAGCAGGCGAGATCAGCTTCGACGAATACGACGGTTGTGTAGAAATTTACGGTTCCCTGCAAGAACTGGGCAGTTCTCTTGTAGTGCATGCCTTTCCAAATCCCGCAAATGACCACATTGAATTTTCACAAGAGGATGGTTTGCCTATGCGCATCATTGTAATGGATATCATGGGAAGAACAGTATATCAAAGTGCCCATTCAGGTTCGAACATGGTTCTCGATCTCAAGCACCTTGAAGAAGGCAGTTATTTTTACCGAGCGACCTTTGAAAACAATGAATTTACTGCAGGAAAATTTGTTGTAAAGCGCTGATTACTCTTCCTTCAACAATAAATTGATGTCGCTGATCAACTCATCCACTTCCTTTTTGGAGGTTCCGTCGTAGTAGCCACGGATGCGCTTTTTCTGATCAACTAAAACAAAGTTGTTCGTGTGGATGAAATCGCTTCCCACATCTCCTTGATTCTCTGCTTCAGCAGGCTTTAACACAAAAAAGGACCTGCGAGCCAGTGAATAAAGATCATCCTTTGATCCTGTCAGAAAGAACCATGTTGATGGGTCTGCACCGTGACTTTCAGCATAGCGGTTCATCTGCTCCACTGTATCCGTTTCAGGGTCAACTGTAAAACTTAGAATTCTGACCCCATCGTTGGACTTGAATTCCTGGTGAACGCGTTGCATTTGCACGTTCATCACCGGACAGATCGTTTTGCAGGTCGTAAAGAAATACTCTGCTATAAATACTTTTCCTTCAATGTCCTTCTGGGTGATCGTTTTTCCTTCCTGATTGGTAAAGGAGAAATCTGCGATCGTGTGACCGTAACCGATCCTCAGCAACTCCGGATCCACCATTTCCTCCTCCAGGTCGATCGGGTTGATCACCGGCAATTTTTTCTCCTCACTCGGACGGATCATGAAATACGTGAACGTCACCCCCGCGATCGAAAAAAGGATCAGAAACAGCAAACTTTTGTTCATAGTGCAAAGGTAATGACATTAGTGATCAGTGATTAGAAATCAGTGATTAGTATTATCCAAAACTTACTCGCCGGAAATCGGTTCCGATAGATCTGAAACCTACACACCCACATCAACTCTCCATTCAACCAACTGATTACTGATTGTGACGTCCTGAAAAAAAGTAGACACTTTTAAAACAAGTGTTTATGAAAAGA
>CAZQKN010000008.1:0-799 GCA_964593935.1 uncultured Akkermansia sp.
AAGTGAATGAATCAGAACCGTTGAAGTTTGCATTAGGTGTGTAAGTTACCGCACCGGTTGTTGGATCAACAGTTACCGTACCATTCGTTGGACCGGAAGTGATGGTCACTGAAGTTGGGTCAATTGCACCATCGATATCTGTATCGTTAGCTGTTACATTGATCACAACAGGAGTGTCTTCGTTAGTAGTAGCGACATCGTCGTTAGCTACAGGCGCATCGTTTACTGCATTGATAGTAATCGTAACAGTTGCTTGGTCACACTGAGCAGGAGGCGGAGTTCCGTCATCACATACTTGGTAAGTGAATGAATCAGAACCGTTGAAGTTTGCATTAGGTGTGTAAGTTACCGCACCGGTTGTTGGATCAACAGTTACCGTACCATTCGTTGGACCGGAAGTGATAGTCACTGAAGTTGGATCAATCGCACCATCGATATCTGTATCGTTAGCTGTCAAATTGATCACAACAGGAGTGTCTTCGTTCGTAGTAGCGACATCGTCGTTAGCTGTCGGTGCACAATTTGGTAAGTTGTTAACTGCGACAATTGTAGAAGATGATACACAGCCTGTTGTATTATCAAGAACTGTAATGCTATAGCTACCTGGGGTTAATCCCGAGAATGTACCACTCGATTGATACGTTAGTGCATTTATACTGTATTCAAATGTTGCACCGAAAGGAGCCGTAACTTCGATAGTACCCGTTTGAATAATACAAGTCGGTTGTGCAGTTGCAGTTGCAGCCGGTGCATCCGGCGCAGTCAGCTGATCATTGATACTGAAAGAGCTGCTGGCAGC
>CAZQKN010000008.1:899-62879 GCA_964593935.1 uncultured Akkermansia sp.
CATAGTTGGAGATTGTAGCTATACCTGCAGCCGAGCAAGTTGCGGCGGTAGTATTGACCACCGGTGCATCCGGCGCAGTCAGCTGATCATTGATACTGAAAGAGCTGCTGGCAGCAGAAGTACATGAACCGTTATCGGCAATAACAGTGTAGTTAACAGCCGGTGTCATACCTGAGATCACCCCCAACGCACCGACTGATGGTCCTGCCGGCGAGAAGATGTAGCTCAATGCCCCGTCATAGTTGGAGATTGTAGCTATACCTGCAGCCGAGCAAGTTGCGGCGGTAGTATTCACCACCGGTGCATCCGGAGCAGATGGGTTCGATATGGTAACAGGTCCAGCTATTGAATTAGCTGAATTACAACCTAAGTAACTTGCTGATATATTCGTAATTGTGCTGGCTGAAAGTCCGGTGATGATCAATTCACCACTTGCGTTTGATGTAAAAGTTCCACTTGTTGGTATACCATTTATTTCGTAATCGACAGTGTATGTGGTAGAGTTAAATAAACCTGTAATTTGAATTGTTCCATTGGATCCACCGCAAGTTGATGGGTTTGTGATAGTTCCAAGTACTATGGTCGGTGCACTTAAGACCGAAACACTAACTGTTTCTGTCAATATTTGATCACAGCTTCCATTGTATGGGGATTTAATTGCTAAAACAGAGATCGTTGAAGATGCCGTAAGTGTAAAAGTTGAAAGCGTAATAGTATTACCGGTACCAAGTAAAGAAACTCCTGTATTTTGGGATAGAGTGTTGTTGAAGAGTTGATAAATTACACCCTGCTGCGAGTTTTCAATCTGTATGTTGGTTGCCGCACTTCCGCTACAAATGGAAACAGCATCTGGATTTACAACAAGAGACGCATTAGGGGGGGCACATACTATTGGTGTCGGATCTTGAGGAGAAGAACCACATGATGCGCCATTGCTTGTGGTAATAGTTAGCGTTCCTCCTGCATAAAAAACTCCAGGGTCAATTAATGTCATGGACCATGTGCCGGCACCCGTAACAGTTGCGACTGCCGGAGTGGTCTCTGCAAAATCCAAATAAACAGGCCATCCGTCATTGAAAAGTGTTATAATATCTCCCGCTGTTCCGGTGCCGTTTATCGATAAATCGGCTTCAGAAACAGGGTTTGGGGAGATTGTTGCTGTATTGGCGTATAAAGAACCAACCGTAACGGTTGAAGAAGCAACACTTTGGCTTTCGCACTGCCCAGTATTCGCAGCTCTTGCAGTTATCGAAGTGCCCGGTGCAATACTTAATCCGGTAATTGCCCAAGATCCACCTGAAACAGTTGTTGTACCTAGAACTGTACCTGTTCCAGTTCCTTGATACAATGTAATTGTTGTCCCATTAGACTCAGAGGACGTACCACTTACAATGGTTGTTGTACCACACAAAGGTGTATTAATGCTTGGCGCATCACTCACACCTCCGGTAACAATAATATCTGCGCTTTGGCTAGGACATCTTTGGGTAGCGATATTTCTGGCTGCAACAACGTAAACAGTGTCGCAAGTATTGAAAGTGCCCAAAGGAACCGTAACTGACCAATCACCTAGATTTGTAGTAGTTGTGCTTGTTGCGACTTGAGTGCTATTTACATACAAATAAACACTCACTCCATTATTTTCAGCAACGTTATTCGTAAGAGTTCCTGAAATTGTTGTAGTTGAGGGTGAAATAGATGTAGTAATTTGAGGAACATTAGTTGACCCCGTTAATCCCAAACAAAACCATACAGGTGAAGATTCACACTGTCCGGGTAACTGCGCCGTTATGTAGTAGTTTCCGTCAGCTATACAAGGCCCACCACCGGCGGTGCAGCTACTGGTTTCTCCTGAACCTACACATCTCCACAAAAAGTTCTCAGGTGCCGCTAAACCTACACCACTTGCGGTAATTGTATTTGGGTCTCCTCCTGTTCCTGCCGTAAATAAAGTTCCGGAAGATGGGTTTTGAAGAACACCGCTGGAATTGTACAAGCGAACAATAGAACCTGGAGGGGCGACTCCACTAAAGGCTTTACTTGCATTACACTGATTTATACTGGATGGAGGGTCTGTACATGTTGCACCGGCTACTTGAGCATTATTACAATTTGTCCCTGATTCAACCTCTCCTGTCGCTTGCGCAGTAGCTGTTACATTGTTTCCTGCGTCCAAGGCAGGACTTATCGGCACAGAGTAGGTTCCTGCGGCCGATATAGTCAATGACCCTACCAAAGTGTTGTTAACATAAACGCGTAATGTGCCGCTTGTTTCCGTAGTTGTTAAACTCACTGATGTCGCTCCAACTCCCAATGGTACTCCATTAATAGTCGGACAATCAGAGAACACACAAGTTGCAGTCGCTGAAGGAGCGCATCCTGGTTGAAGCAACACTATCTCAGTGAAGCAGGATTCAAGATTTCCACAAGCAGAATCATCTACTCCACCAATGTCAGAAGCCGAGGAAGGATTACAAATTGTCGATTTATCGGCAGCCATATTATCGACAATAGCATAACGCATTACAGAATTTTCGTCTACCCCAAACTGTGCGATTATGTCTGCCCAATCAACATATGTTTCAAGAAAGAAATTCAACGGAGAACATACTTGAGAGGCTGCTATGGATTTTTGGATCCTGTCTACTCCATAGGATGCAACAAGATTAGAACCGCATGGTAATCTGTGATCATATATCCTGACCCCAAACTTTGTGGCAAGGACTATTTCCATCTCAAAACCCGGGTTAACTCCCGGAATGTAGCAATCATCGCTTGGTCCGATCAGATTGTCAATATCTACCAAAACAGAATACGATTTAGCATTCGGACTTATACTAGCCATACGGAATCGGAATAACCAATTCGTGCCGGTTGATAAATGGAACACGGGATCTATTCCTCCTACTGTAGATTCAACGAAATCTGTAAATCCACAGTTTGGTCCATTTTGAACATCTGAATTCGGTTCGGACCCTGCCGGGATTAGTGTTTGCCAGGGTAGTTCATTGTTGATCTGATCATTCCCCAAAAAACCTGCCGTTGTTGACGATACGTAGCCATCTCCATTGGGATCTAATACAGCTGCAGAGGAGCCTGTGGCAGGCTCAACGATCATTCCGGTGGTTTGACTTCGTAAATAATTAATCGAAATGGTGGATAAGAGAACTAAAAGACATATTGCCCTGAGTTGTACAGATGTTTTCATACAAAATTTTGATTCAACCAAAAAGAAAACGCCAAATCAAAATAATTGCCAAAAAGATATTTACTTGAAAACAAGCGGTATAAAAAAGGGGGCAACTCAAAAAAGTCTAAAAATGGGAATATAATCCCAAAAAAGAGACTTATTTATTATTCCAATTCGTCATGGTCATCGCCAATCCGATCGTCGTAAATCCTTTGATGAATTCCGTTGCTACTTTTATTCGTTCTTCTAAAGCTGATTTTTCCTCAGAAGACCATTGACCTAACACATAATCGGCTTGTTGACCTTTGTGGAAGTCACTTCCAACACCGAATCTCAACCGCGCATATTCCTGCGAATTGAGCGTAGCCTGAATATCTTTCAATCCATTATGTCCGCCATCACTCCCTTTACCTTTCATGCGTAGTTTTCCAAACGGAAGAGCGATGTCATCAGTAATAACCAAAATATTCTCCCGTGGAATCTTTTCAGTCTGCATCCAGTAATTCACCGCCTTGCCAGAAAGATTCATATAGGTAGTTGGTTTGATCAGGATCAGCGTGCGGCCTTTGAACTTTACCTCACACGTTTCTGCCTGTTTACCTAAAGTGAATGTTCCACCTTGCTCCTTTGCGAAGTGCTCTATAACCTTAAAGCCAATATTGTGGCGAGTTTCAGTGTATTTATCACCTGGATTTCCGAGACCGACGATGAGGTATTTCATGATGCAAATATAAGGAGGAACAAAGAACAAGGAGTAAGGAACAAAGACTTTGATTGTTCCTTGGCTTTCGTTCTATTATTTAGATGATTAAATTATAGGTATAGATTGCAAAAAATACTATACGTTCCCAAACAATTTGTCCGTGCTCTTTGTTCTTTGCTCCTTGTTCAAACCTTACACCATATCCCAAGCTTTAACAAAAATGGGACGATCGTTGAATAGCACTTGATCATCAGGTGTTTTCTGGACAACATCAACAGGAGTTGAACCTATCAATTTGTGCAGTAAACCCCAATCCACCTTATTCTTGACGTTGACGTAAAGAGGTTCTCTGTAATCGATCCACCAGAGGATCAAATTAAGCCTTTCGCGCTGAAGAATGGATGAGAAAAGTTCATCGAGTATCTTTGGGTCATTGTTCTTGATACATACGATCTCCGGAACAAGAAAAGTATGATGATCCGGTCGGATCAGTTTTCGAAGTACGGGGACATAAGGTATTACTTTAGTGAGAATACCTCCAATTTTTCCGGGCATACGAACGATCTGCCAATTGACCTTTGTGATCCGCGTACAGGCTATTATCTCACCAAATTCATTTCGTAAAACGTAAAAAGGCGCTTGGGAAGCGTGTGTGTTGATGTAATAGCCGTGGTCACCGTAGTTGGTCTCTACCAATTCTTTGATCTCCTCCCAATTGTAGAGATGTTCAAGTCGGTCCGATGCTTGTGGTATAACCCGGCTGAAACTTTGGGTTGTCAGTTGTCTGATCACATGAAACCCGAAATTTGCACTCATCCAGATGCTGCGATCGTTCTTTGGATCAATGTAGGCATACATCGAACGTACTTTGTTTCCATCGGTTTTACCGGCAAAACAGTCAGCAAAGAACTGGTTCAGTTCGCGTTTTAAGAGAGAATTCCCCTTGTCCTCTTTTTTTTTCTTTTCGCCGGCTTGTGCTAAGTTTTGGAAAGCAAAATATCGTATGTACCAGTCGTTTTCCCTCCGGCAAAATGTAATGTTTCCCAAAACTTTATCGTTTCGCTCCAGTGTCAGAAAAAGCGGATTGTCCGATTCATGTATCCTTCTAGAGGTGTCAAGATGCTTGTATCTTGCCCCATTGGTGCCCAACGTGGTTTGTTCAAGCAGACGAATGATGCTTTCAGTAACTTGTTCTCGAATTTTGAAGATGGGATGGAGCTGCATCAGATAGCATTCATTACGATTGACTCAACGTCATCAGGTGTGATCGCCGATCGTTCTCCCATAGTTGTCCATCCTCGTTCAACGAAGCGTTGCTTGATGATCGATGCAATATGGTCTGTATCACTTGAGTAATGAGAGATCTTTGTTTGAACATTGAGCGAATGGAAGAAAGATTCAGTTTTTTGTATCGCCTCACGCGCTATAGTTTCATCAGAACCTTCTATGTTCCATACCCTTTTTCCGTATTGGACAAGCATTTCGAATTTGTTGACGAATTGATTCTCAAAAAGTCTGGGAGCAATGATCGCTAATGTTCTGGCATGGTCTATTCCGTAAAGAGCTGTTAGTTCATGACCGATCATGTGCGTGCACCAGTCTGTAGGAACACCACTTCTTAGATTTCCATTCAATGCGTGTGTTGCACACCACATCAGATTGGCTGCCGAAGTATAATCGGATGGATCATTGATTATTTTCGGTCCTATTTCGAGCAGGGTACTTAAAATGGCTTCAGCCTGTCTTTCCTGAAGTAGGTTACCTACGGAGAACGTTAGATATTGCTCCAGTGTATGCATATAAGCATCAATGATCCCATTGGCGATCTGTCGCTCCGGCAATGTAGCCACAACTGAAGGGTCACAAAATGAGAATCGAGGAAAGAACAGTGGTCCACCCATGGTTCTCTTTTCTTTGATCTCGTCTCTGCTGATCACAGCTCCGGAGTTGGCCTCTGATCCTGTAGCGGGAAGTGTCAGGACAGTCCCGAAAGGCAGGGCATTCTCGAATATGCATCCTTCTTTGCGGTCAAGAACATCCCAGGCGTTTCCATTGTAGTGAAAGGCACCTGTCATGAACTTCACGCCATCGATCACTGAACCTCCTCCAACGGCAAGAATGAAATCGACACCTTGCTCTTTGGCCAGCTCAACCCCTTTCATAAGTGTTGTGTATTGTGGATTGACCTCTATACCACCGAACTCCGTGATCTCGAAACCTTTTAGTTCATTTTTTATTTTGGCAAGCAAGCCATTCTTAATAATGGATCCACCTCCGTATGCGATAAGGATCTTCTTTCGGGAACTATATTGTCCGATCTGTTGAGAGAGCTTAGACAGTTGGTCCTTACCAAAAATGATGCGGGTTGGGTTGTAATGTTCGAAGTTGTTCATACTGCTGCGTCAATTGAAAAAAAAAGCCCCGAATCGAAAACGAAACGGGGCATAAAAGTGAGAATACGATTAAATATTGCTGTTGTCTTTAACAGCGTATGCTATCGTTAAAGCGTTCACATCCTGTAATTCTTTTCGGATGTCAAAGATCAAACCGGATGGAGCGCCTTTGTCTGCTTTAACACATGTGATCACTTGCTCGAGTGGAGCAGTCATACGTGCAGGTTTTTGATCAAATTTGTCTTTCTTCCACTGTCCGACAGCATTGGTATTATATAAACCATCAGGTGTAGCTTGAACTACATTGTCCAACGACAGAGCATAACCCATTTTAAATTCTGCTGCACGAGCTTCGTTACGTGGCTTCCCCAGGTAAAGAAAGTCAACTTCTGAACGTTGTTTGTATGGAGTAAGGTCCATTGCTCTTGTTCCTGTAGGCTGATCAACCTGAACGGTCGGATCTACTTCTTTACTGGTTGTCGCAACCATGAAAAAGAACAGGAGCATGAAGACGATATCCGGAAGGGAAGAGGTGTTTACACCTGGAACCGTTTTCTTTCCGCCTTTCTTAAACTTTGACATAACTCAATTAGTTTTTCGGTGTAACTTCAATGATTCGGGCTGGGTAAAGGATCTCAAGAAGTTCGATGCGCTCTTTTTCCTCTTTTACCTTTGTCTTGTCGTTTTCGTTCGCTTCCTTGCGCTTCAATGTACCGTAAGAAACACCCCAAAGCTTTTTGGATTCTTCGTCACGCAATTCAAATACCGCTTCTTCGATCTCTGTTTGGATCTTCGCAAACAGGTTGTATGCAGTCGCTTGCATTACTTCGATACGAATGTTCGCTTGGAAGTGGATCTCTGGAAGGATGCCTCCGCCATAAAGCTTGAGAGCACGCTTCTTCTTCTCCCATTCAGCAAGCTGATTGTATTTGAAGTCGATCATTTCCTGCGATGCACCTGAGGCCTCCATCGATTCAGCTTCGGTAAGAACAGTTTCGATATTGTCGTCGATCTGGCTCATTCGAAGAACGGAGTACAACGGGAAGTTGTTCTCAACGTATTCACCCGGGTTGTTCTGATTGGTTTTGTAGAACTTCAGGATGAAGTCAGAGATCTTATCAGGATCACTGAAAACTTCTCCACGAACCATCAGCTGATTCTGGTTGTTGGCTTTGATCGCGAGAATGTTACGCTCCTCCACTTTTTGAGGCTCTTTTACAACCTCTATTTTTTTCGGGATGTTTCGAATGTAAGCCTGATCTTTATCCATTGTAGTTGTAACAAGGAAGAAGATCAAAAGCAGGAACGCAATGTCCGCCATCGAACCGGCATTGATTTCTGGAATTTCGCGTTTTGCCATGTTTTCTTATTTTCTGAATCGACCCATAAAAGGTCCCAAAATGATCACCAGGATACCAACCGCAAAACCTACAAGAACGGTGTAAAGTCCTGCTGTGGTAGTAGCAACAGTACCATCGTCTACCGGATTCTTCAAAAGAAGTGTCTCTGATGTGTCAGATGTTCCTCCGGCGAAGAAAATAAGGTAAATGACCAATGCTGCAAGTATACCAATGATCGACATAACTGTCTTCTTTGTGTTGGTAGCCAACTGCATGAAGAAGAATACAAAGATCAAAGCCACTGTTGCCAATAATACGGCAATTGTGAACATGATGGCAGTACTCAACTGAGCTCCATCACGGAACGCAGCTACTGCCTCAGTTCCATCATTCACATTTGGTCCCAGGAACAGTGACAATGAAGCACCTACTCCAATAACCACCAAGGCAATGCGAACGATGTTCAGAGTTGTTATTAGTTTATTCGAGTTCATATTTCTAAAAGTTATGGTCTGCAGTGCAGATGAAACGAAAATGTTCTTAAGCTTTAGCGTCGTGCTTCAATAGCATGTCCACCAATGTGATAGAAGAGTCTTCCATCTCATGAACAAGTCCGTCTACTTTAGAAACGATATAGTTGTAGAAGATCTGAAGAACGATCGCAGCGATCAAACCGAATACGGTTGTCAATAGAGCGACCTTGATACCGTCTGCCACAGTGGTTGGTGATACCTGACCATCCTTAACGATCTTATCGAAGGCCTGGATCATACCGATTACCGTTCCCAAGAATCCTAACATTGGTGCAAGAGCGATGAACAATGACAACCAAGAAAGTCCTTTTTCAAGTAGACCCATCTGAACGCCACCATAAGAAACAACTGATTTCTCAACCATTTCAATTCCTTCGTGTGAGCGATCCAAACCTTGGTAGAAGATCGAAGCGATCGGACCACGAGTGTTACGGCAAAGATCTTTTGCTGCTTCAACTCCTCCGCTCTTCAACGCAGCCTCAACATCGTTAAGGAATTTACGTGTGTTGATCGTCGAAAGGTTAAGGTAAACCACACGCTCGATAGAAAGGGCCATACCAATGATCAAACAGATCAATACCGGAGTCATCCATACAGGATCTCCTTCAATATATTTCTGCTTCAATGTCTGTACAAAGCTCAATTGTGGGTCTTCATCCTGAGTTTCCTCTGTGGATGTTGCACCTTCGTTAGCCGCCTCTGTTACTTCAGTAGGAGCTGCTGCTGCTGTTGTGTCTTGTGCAGAAGAGACATTGATAAAACCAAATGTCAGTGTTGCTGCAATAGCTAAAGAACTAATCACTTTTTTCATGTTCTAGAAGATTAATTTAAGTCGTATTCTTAAGTTTAAAATTAAGCCAAAAATAAAAAAAAACATCACACCACGCCATCAGTATTATTTTGATCAAGATGATCTTAATACCAACTTTGCCTGCATATTTCGCGGAGAGAGAGGGATTCGAACCCTCGATACGCTTTAGACGTATACACACTTTCCAGGCGTGCTCCTTCAACCACTCGGACACCTCTCCAACTTTGTCAATTTATGATCTGATCGTTTTCAGACATTTATTTAACGGGGGACTAAAGTACAAAAAAATTCAAAAGTCACTTTTAATTAATGATTTCTTAATGCGGTCAATTCTCCAACAAGGTCTTGCTGAAGTTGACTTTTGATCTCTTCGTTTTTGTCATTGTACGCCAACAGGTGCATTAATTTCGTCAAAGCTGCCTCAGTTGTCATGTCGGCACCGCTGACTACTCCTACACGCTGAAAAAAACTGCTGGTCTGATACTTACCTTGTTGCACGGAACCGGAGCTACACTGAGTCGTATTGAGCACAATTCCACCATCTTGGATGTATTCAGAGATCTGTTGCCTGAATTGATCATCCGAAGGAGCGTTTCCTGATCCGTAAGTTTCAAGTACAACAGCATCTGTATACTTTCTGTCAAACAGGGATCTGTATACTTCAACAGGAAAACCAGGATAGATCTTTAACAGTCCAACTCGATTGCTCATTTTTTCGTTCAGCTGCAATGGCTGTTTTTTCGATCTCAGTATACGATCCTCATTGAACGAAATCGTCACTCCAGCCACAGCAAGTGTCGGATAATTCGGAGATGCAAACGCTTCAAACTGATTAGCTGAGACCTTTGAACTTCTGTTCCCTCTGTAAAGAGAGTACTCGAAGTAAACCGCTACCTCAGTGACGACTGGATCTCCAAAATCATTCTTCATCGCGGCAATTTCAATAGCAGTTATGAGGTTTTCCTTTCCGTCTGTGCGGATTGTCCCGATTGGCAATTGTGATCCTGTAAAGATCACTGGTTTCTCCAGTCCCTGAAGCATAAAGCTCAAAGCGGATGCGGAATAAGCCATGGTGTCTGATCCGTGAAGGATCACGAAACCGTCGTAGTGTGCATAATTTTCAAAGACCGTTCGAGCCATTTGTCCCCACATTTCCGGATTCATCTCGGAAGAGTCAACTGGTTTTTCGAAACTGATAGTTGTCAGTTCAATGTTCAGTCTTTTCAATTCGGGCACATTATCATAAATGTGATCGAAATCGAAACTCTTCAATTCTCCCGTGAGGTGATCGTTGATCATGCCGATCGTGCCTCCGGTGTAAATGATCAGTACTTTAGGAACTTCTCTCATCAATATTAACGAACTTGAATGAATGTATTCAATCAGACAATGAACCGTTGATTGTTTGGTAGGTCTGATTGATTGTTGAGCTCAGATCGAACAGATTTCGTGCATTCGAAGTGGTCTGTTCGGCCACCTTGCTCAAATGGATCTGATATATTTCGCTCAGTTTTTCAGCTATGTAAAGAAGGTATGAACTTTCATTTCGTTTACCCCTGAAAGGAACTGGCGGTAAATAAGGGGAATCGGTTTCCAATAGGATCCTTTCAATCGGGATTGACTTCAAAACCTTGGGTAATTCCGATGTTTTGTATGTTACAACGCCACCGATGCCAAAATAAAAACCATCGTAATCCATAATGTGTTGAGCTTGCTTCTCATTACCCGTAAAACAATGAAACACACCTCTGAGATCTTTATCGTTCAATTCGTCAACGATCTCAAAGATCTCATCGAAAGCATCCCTGGCATGAATGACGATCGGAAGCTGTAGCTCTTTCGCCCATTCGACCTGTTTTCGAAAAGCTTCTTTTTGCTCATTGATAAATGCTTTGTCCCAATATAGGTCCATGCCAATCTCACCAACCGCAATATTTTTCTTACTGAACAAATTCTTTCGAACTACCTCAAGTGCACTTTCCCAATGCTCATCAACCGAACCTGGATGAAGACCCATCATTGGGAAGCAATTTTTGGGAAACTGTTCACAGAGACGATACATTGGCTCAATAGATTCTACATCTATATTTGGAAGCAGCATAGTCTCAATTCCGGCAGCGATCGCTTTTTCAATAACTTGGGTACGATCGGCATCAAATGCCTCTCCGAACAAATGGGTATGGGTATCGATCAGTACCATTTTCAGAATAGAGAAATACTTAAACCAGCCTGAATCACATGTAGTTTAGGACTATTATCCTCCTGAAAAAGACCATTCAAGTTGTAAGAGCCGAACAAGGCCCAGTTACGGATCCCGATGCGAACATGAGCACTGTAGATCAATCGCGATACATCAGGAAGATCCTTGTTCTTGATGATGAGTTTTCCGTTTTGCCCTTCTTCAATGCTTCTGGTATACAAGTCCCATTGATAACCGATTTTCCCACCAATGTGAACCTTGAAATGCTTCCAGCCTTTTGTTCTGAAGCGGAATTCAAGCGGGACCGAGAAGGAATTCCCTCCTAAAAAGCGTGTCGCCGAGGCAGTTTCCGTTCCGTTTAACGTGTAAAGATGAGTATGAGTATTCAATGAATCTGCCCCGAATTGATATCCATTGCTGTTTATCCTGAAAAAAGAATGACTCAGTCCTGTGCCGAATGAAACAGTATTTCCTTTGGTGATCGGAATGTCGAACATGAGATTCGTATTAAGTCCGAATGAACGCCATTGATTTTTAAAAGGATCCAGATCACCCGCCCAGTCGTTGTAGGTAAGATCAAAGATCAACCGATCATATTTTCTCACCTTTTCAGGAACAGCAGGACGGAAACCGGTAAAGTACCACATACCTCCCGGACGGAAACGGGAAATTAGTTCCCCCTCACTGTTATATTGGGCATAACTTCCTTTCATCAGGAGCAGCACAAAAAGTGTCGAAAACAGTTTTTTAGCCATGTGTGTTCAGTTTTTTTTCCCAATTCCACGCGTGCTGCACAGCGTCTTTCATGGTGTATTTTGTTTTCCAGTTAAGTAAACACAAAGACTTATCCACATTGGCGTAGATCTCCGTTACATCACCCGGACGACGGGGACCGAATTCCCAATTTAGCTCCGCGCCACTGATCTCCTCAAAGGCATCTATCAACGCAAGGACACTCGTTCCTTTACCAGTACCGATATTGACTTGTTCATTAATTGCCTCGGATGTTTTACCCAAAAAATCCAATGCTTTTACATGTGCCTCTGCAAGATCACAAACATGGATATAATCTCTGATACATGTTCCGTCAGGTGTTGGATAATCATTGCCGAATACTACTAGCTTTTCTTGCTTGCCGATGGCTGTTTGAGTAACAAAAGGCAAAAGATTGTTCGGTTTTCCGATAGGTAATTCACCGATCTCAATAGAGGGATGTGCTCCAACAGGATTGAAATACCTCAGACTCATAATGCGCATTGGCGAGCCGGAATGATGTAAGTCTTGCAGGATCTGTTCTCCGATCAGTTTTGTATTGCCGTAAGGCGAATTGGCTTTTACCAGTGGGGTTGTTTCCTTTATTTCCTTCTCGTTCCCCGGGTCACCATACACTGTACATGACGAGGAGAATACAAAATCATGAACCTCAAATTCCAATGCACATTCAAGGACATTCACCAGGCCACCAACGTTGTTGTGGTAATATTTCAAGGGTTCAGCAACTGACTCTCCAACGGCTTTGTACGCAGCAAAGTGAATGATCCCTGAAAAAGGGTATTGATTGAAAATGGATCTCAGACTTGTTTTGTCACAAATATCGATCTTGTGAAATATGGGCTCATGGCCGGTGATCTTTTTCAACCCATCCAATATCATGGCGTCTGCATTGCGAAGATCATCAGCAATAACGGGCGTGTAACCATTGTTGTAGAGCTCCACTACTGTATGTGATCCAATGAATCCGGCTCCTCCTGTTACAAGGATGTATTTAGATGAGTTCATTGCTCAAAGTTATAATATTTGCTTTAACTTTCGGCTATGGATGATGAAAGGGAAATAGATTTAAAAAGGTTTGTACCAAGGAAGGCAAGTAGGGTATATTTTCTACGTATTTTGTTCTACATTGTATTCCTTTTTGCCATTTTACTCTTCATCTGGTTTAAACTGAACAAGGACACGTCAGAGCTTGAAAACCTGCCCGAAGAGATCCATGGAGTAGAGGTGGAAATAAAATGAACAGATAGTGCAATTGCTTGTTTGTTTACTATGAGAGTACTAATAGTCTTATCAGGTTTCGTGTTTTTTTCTTCTTTCATGCTTCAAAGAAGAGCGTATGATATGACGGTAAAGGTTTCCGGTTTTCAATCGAAAAAGGGAAATGCCTTTATTGCCTTGTACAGGTCCGGGGATGAGTTTCCCGTGTTTGGCAAGCAGTACAAAGGAACGATAGTACCCATCTCAGGGGAGTCTGTCGAAGTGACTTTCAGAAACCTTGAACCCGGGAAATATGCTGTTGCAGCTTATCACGATATAAATTCCAATAAAGTTCTGGATAAGAATCTATTTGGTGCTCCGGTTGAATCATACGGATTTTCCAATAATGTCCGGTCCACTTTCAGTCCCCCTCGATTTTCTCAGGCAGCTATAGACCTTAAAGAGAATAAGACGATCAAGTTTCAGGTTCGATGAGTTCCCCTAGATTCTTGTAATAGTTGTACAGTTCCAATTGAGCGTGAAACGCTTCACCAGGAGTTCTTCTGTAAACATTCTTAAGCGATTTGGAGATCAGCCTTGATTTGACACTTCCACGCCACTGATAATTGAAGATCGTATTCAGCTCTTGGCATAATTTGGGGTCCTGAATGATCGTTCCAACTTCGATCCGCTTGTCCAGGTTTCTCTCCATCCAATCTGCACTGGTCAAATAGTAAACTGGTTTCCCTGCATTTTCGAAGATCATGAAACGGGCATGTTCAAGATAGCGGTCCACAATTGAGATTACGGTAATATTCTCGCTCACACCTTTTATACCCGGTGACAGACAGCAAATGCCTCTGATGATAAGCTCAAGCTTCACTCCGGCAGTGCTGGCATCATATAACTTCCGGATCATTTTTTCATCTGTGAGATTGTTCAGTTTAATTCGGATACTCGAACTTATTCCCTTTTTAGCATTTTTGATCTCCGTATCGATCAACGAAACGATCTTTCTCCTTGTGTTGAAAGGTGAGACCATAAGGTTCTTGAATACAGGACGATCCAAACTGTTGTCCATAAGTCGGAATACTTTGCTGACCTCTCTCGATATAGCTTGATTCGAGGTTAATAGAGCAATATCCCCGTAAATGCGGGATGTTTTCTCATTGAAGTTACCCGTCCCAATGTAGGTGATGAATTGTTCGTGTGTTCCTTGCCCTCTTCTGATCTGCAGAAGCTTTGAGTGAACTTTAAGATTTTGCAGTCCGTATAATACTTTCGCACCGTTCTCTCTTAAGCGATTGGCCCACCAAAGATTGTTTTCCTCGTCGAACCGTGCTTGTAACTCAAATACCACTTCAACATGTTTTCCGTTAAAGACGGCTGCAAGTAGCGCATTCATGATCTGCGAGTTGGATGCTACGCGATAAACGTTGATATGAATTGACCTTACTTTTGGATCGATTGCAGCTTCTCTGAGAAGATCAACAATGTAATCGAAGCGCTGGTAAGGAAAGTGCAACATAATGTCCTTTTCAAGAACAGTTTTCATGATGCTTTTAGAGCGCTCGAGAACCGGATGACATACCGGAGGTTGAGGCGGATAAACGTAAGAGGGATTTTCAAAATCCGGAAAAGACATGAAGTCCTTAAAATTGTGGTATTTGCCCCCTGGAATGGTATTGATACCGAATTTAAGATTTAATGACCTCAGTAGAAAATCCAGCAGATCCTTCGGCATTTTTTCGTCGTAAACAAAACGCACTGGAATACCTTTCTTTCGGTTCTTAATGCTCTTTTCGATCTTTTCGATCAGAGAAACTGCAATATCATCATCCAGGTTAAGATCAGCATCACGCGTGAATTTAAAAGTGAACGCTTCAATTTTCTCAAAATTGAAAATATGGAAGATCTCATTCAAATGTAATCGAATAATGTCGTCAGTAAGAATGATAAATTCATTGTCTTTTTCCTTGATCCTGTAAAAGCGGGGAACATCGGTCGGGATTTGGATCAGTGCATACCTTACCTTCTCACCTTTTACTGTCATTTTCACGGCAAGATAGATCGCATAATCTCTTAATCTTGGAAAAGCCGTTTTCTTGTCCAGCATGATCGGAAAGATCGAATGCTTGAGTTTTTGACGAAAGAAATTGTTCAATTCTTGAAGTTGTTCAGGGGTCACTGCGCTTTCTTCAAGATGAAAGATATGATCTCTTTCCAGCTCCTCAAGGATTCGCTTGTAAGCAAGTTCGAACTTGAGCTGCTGCTTCAGAACGATCTTTCGAATATCACTGTATAGTTCAGTTGGTGTACCTTTAAAACCGGAAACATTCTTTTTTCCAACCAGGATCATTTTTCGCAGGTTAGCGACTCTTACCCGAAAGAATTCATCCATGTTGTTGGAATAGATCCCCAAAAATCGCATGCGTTCGATGAGAGGGACTTTTTCATCAAGGGCTTCCTGTAAAACCCTTTCGTTGAATGAAAGCCAGCTTAGTTCACGATTTATCAGATACATAACGCAAATTTGGTCAATTAAATATCACTTCGCGATTTTAGAGTATTAATTTAATATGAATTATATAAAAGAGAAAAGCTCCTGTTCAGGAGCTTTTCTCTTTTAAGATCTTCTTTTATCGTATTAAGTTAACATGTCCCACCACCTGTCGACGTTCATCCCAACGCGTGACCTTGAATTCGATCTTCCAAGTGTAAGTCCCGTCCTGGCACATTTCAATTTCACCGTTTGAGCCATAACTTCCATCCCAACCAACTTCAGCATTGTGGGATTCGAAGATGATCTCACCCCAGCGATTGAAGATCAAAAGCGTGTAGTCAAATGGATCGAAACCAGAAGTAAAGACTGGCTTGAAGATTGGGTTGTAAGTGTCGTTATCTGGTGTAAAGGTATTCGGTACGTAGAAGATGAGTTCTTCATATATCTGAATCAATGAGTATGCTGTATCGGTGCAACCGAGTGGTGAATAGGCGATGAGCATCACGTTGTAATTACCAACAGGGTCTGTTGGGTAAACATGTGATGGGTTCACATCAGTATTGGTCAATGAACCGTCACCAAAATCCCACACATAGGAATTTGCTCCTATTGTCGTATTGGTGAAATCAACCGCTGTATTCAGATTAGAAAGTTGATTTTCTGAAGGTTCGAAAGAAGCAATTGGTGGTGCTTCTACGCAGATCAGATCATTGGCTGTCATCGAAGAGCTACAGCCCTCATCAGATGTTGTGGTCAATGTTACATCAAAGCAACCAGCCTGATTGAAGGTCACCGGAACAGTTCCACAACCAGTTATGGTTGTACCGTTACTGATCGTCCATACACAATTTGAAACACCTGAAGTTGTATTCGTCAGAGTTGTTGTGAAGGGTGCACAACCTGTAGTTGCTCCCGGTGTGAACGCCACGGCAGGGATTGGATTCACCACTACATTGACTTGATCGGTATTTATACATCCTGCGGCAGATGTTCCCGTAACAGTGTAGGTTGTGGCACCTAAGGAAGGAACAAAAGCAACGCCATTGTTGATGTTTCCTGTCCATGAATAGGTCGCCGCACCGGAACCTGTCAGAGTAACGTTATCACCATCACATACAGCTACGTCATTACCGGCAAATACATTTGGAATCGGATTTACTACCACGATTACCTGATCAGTATTAACACACCCATTGGCATCTGTTCCAGTCACAGTATAATTATAGGTTCCGGCACTTGGAGTGAAAGGTGCACCATTGACCACACCACCAGACCACGAGAAGGTGTTTCCATTTGATCCTGACAGTGTCACAGATTCACCTTCACAGATGGTAACATCAGATCCAGCGCTTACCAGTGGGAGAGGATTTACATTAATATTGACTGCATCTGTATTTACGCAACCGTTAGCATCTGTTCCAGTCACCGTGTAACTGGTAGTTCCCACTCCTGGGGTGAAAGGTGTGCCATTTGTTATACCACCCGACCATGTGTAAGTAGATGCACCCGAACCTGATAATGTTACGGTCGATCCGGCACAAACAGTTTGATCCGATCCTGCATTTACAATTGGTAGAGGGTTCACTGTGACTATAACTTGGTCAGTATTTTCACAACCTTCAAGATCCGTTCCTGTTACGGTGTAAGTGATGGTTCCTACAGCAGGTGTGAATGGCACTCCGTTGCTAACTCCATTATCCCATGAATAGGCAACACCTCCTGACGCAGTAAGCGTCACAGATGTTCCAACACAAACCGTCTGATCAGGACCTGCATTGATTACAGGCAGAGGATTTACCGTAACTGAGATCTGATCGGTATTGATACATCCGTTTGCATCTGTACCTGTAACGGTGTATACAGTTGAACCTGGAGGCACGAATGCAACTCCGTCTGTAACACCAAGATTCCAAGTATAGTTTACTCCGCCAATTCCACTGAGGGTTACAGTTTCACCAATACAAGCTTCCGTATCCGGTCCTGCACTGATGTTTGGCAATGGATTGACAGTAACCGTTACCTGATCTGTATTGATGCATCCCGCTGCTGAAGTTCCAGTCACCGTATAAGTTGTAGTGGCAGCTGGTGTGAAGGCAACACCGTTTTGAATTCCGCCGGACCAAGAATAAGTTGCAGCGCCTGAACCTGATAGAGTAACAGATTGTCCAAGACAAACAGCAACATCAGGGCCTGCATTTACAATTGGTAGAGGGTTAACAGTGACAGTAACCTGATCAGTGTTGATACATCCATTTGCATTGGTTCCGGTTACTGTATAAGTAGTTGTTGAAGCAGGTGTGAATGCTACACCATTGGTAACTCCGTTATTCCATGAATAATTCACAGCTCCTGAGCCGGAAAGAGTTACCGATGCGCCGATACAAATTGTTTGATCAAGACCTGCATTCACTAGAGGCAGAGGATTAACATTTACGATCACTTGGTCTGTATTGATACATCCGTTCGCATCTGTACCAGTTACCGTGTAGGTTGTTGTAGCAGCTGGTGTGAATGCCACACCATTTGTAACACCATTGTTCCATGTGTATGTCGAAGCACCGGAACCTGTCAAGGTTGCATTGGCTCCAATACAGATCGCCTGATCCGGACCGGCATTAACTGTAGGCAAAGGATTAACAGTAATCTGTACTTGATCTGTATTGATACATCCATTAACATCAGTTCCTGTTACGGTGTATGTCACTGCTCCAACTGGTTGAGTGAATGGTGTGCCCTGAGTAATTCCATTGTTCCAGGAATAAGTGGATGCACCAGTAGCTGTAAGTGTGGTTGTTGTTGGGGTACAAACTGTTTGGTCTGGACCTGCATTTACGTTTGGTAGAGGATTTACTACCAATGTAACGTTGGCAATACTATCACATCCTGTTGCTGAAGTATATGTTTGAGAATAAGTTCCAGCGACAGATTGAAGCACTCCGTGGATCAAAACAGATTGTCCCTGACAAATGGTCTCAGTGAAATTGGCAGTTATAACGTTGTTTTCGCTAACTGTGTATGCAGGTGAAACACCCGTACATCCGAATGAGTTCGTAACAGTAACTGTAATTGGGTTATTTGCCTGCGTCGCATTGATCGTCGCAGTTGTAGCACCATTGGACCAATTATAGCCCGTATAAACTTGAGAAGTACTTAAAGTAGCAAAGTTACCTGTACAATACTCAGTTGGACCTTGAATTACTGGTGTAGGATTTGGGTTTACAGAAACAATAACTTGATCTGTATTGATGCAACCTGCTGCCGAGGTGCCTGTAACTGAATAGGTAACAGAACCAACAGCAGGAGTAAATGCTACACCTTGAGTAACGCCATTGTCCCATGTGTAAGAAGCAGCACCAGTTGCGGTAAGTGTTACAGCTGTTCCGGCACAGACAGTTTGATCCGGTCCGGCATTTACAATTGGTAGAGGATTGACAGTTACCAAGACCTGATCTGTATTGATACAACCATTTGCATCGGTTCCTGTCACTGTGTATGTTGCTGCTGATGTAGGATTAAAAGCAACACCTTGGTTCACACCATTGTTCCATGAATAAGTTGAAGCACCCGTAGCTGTCAGAATAACAGGAGCACCAATACAGATAGTCTGGTCCGCACCAGCGTTTACAACAGGTAAAGGGTTCACCGTAACTGTGACCTGATCCGTATTGATACAACCATTAGCGTCTGTTCCGGTAACGGTGTAGGTTGAAGTGGCAGCAGGAGTAAAGGCAGCTCCCTGTGTAACTCCATTATTCCATGAATAGGTTGTTGCTCCACTTGCAGTTAAGGTCGTTGAAGTACCAACACAAATTGCCTGATCTGGACCAGCATTAACGGTTGGTAGTGGATTAACAGTAATAATGACCTGGTCAGTATTAACACAACCATTTGCGTCTGTTCCTGTTACAGAGTAGGTAGCTGTAGCTGCCGGAGTAAATGCTACACCCTGAGTAATTCCGTTGTCCCATGTATAAGTTGTCGCTCCTGTTGCTGTTAAAGTGGCAGATGCCCCAATACATATTGCTTGGTCTAGCCCTGCATTAACCACAGGAAGTGGATTAACTGTTACAAGAACTTGATCTGTATTGATACATCCGTTGGCATCAGTACCAGTAACGGTATAGGTTGTTGTCGCAGCAGGGATAAATGCTACGCCCTGGTTTACACCATTGTTCCAAGAATAAGTTGCGGCTCCTGTCGCTGTAAGTGTCACAGATGAACCGATACAAACTGTTTGATCCGGACCAGCATTAACTATAGGCAAGGGGTTCACTGTTACAACGACTTGATCAGTATTAATACAACCAGCAGCTGAGGTACCGGTTACCGTATAGGTTGTTGATGCAGTTGGAGTGAATGCTACTCCTTGTGTAATTCCATTGTCCCAAGAATAAGTCGCAGCACCGGTTGCAGAAAGGGTTACTGAAGTACCTGCACAAACTGTTTGATCTGTACCGGCATTTACAACAGGTAAAGGGTTAACCGTAATGGTAACGGCATCCGTTCCCAAACATCCATTTACATCGGTTCCGTTTACAGTGTAGGTAGTTGTTGTGGTCGGAGAAACCGTGTGAGAGGCCCCTGCTCCCAAACCGTTATCCCAATTGTAAGTATCTCCACCTGTTGCGGTTATTGTCGTTGATGCGCCAATACAAATTGCAACATCCGGACCGGCGTTAATTGGCGCATTCCCGTTTACAGTAACGGTCACCGGGTCGGTATTGATGCATCCATTGGCATCGGTACCCGTCACAGTGTAGGTCGTAGTTGCTCCATTTGAGAAAGTTACAGATGAACCGGTTGTGGCACTTAAAAATGTTCCAGGTGACCAGCTGTAGGTGTTTGCTCCACTCGCGGTCACGTTTACTGTTCCACCTTGACAAACCGTCACATTATTGGCTACTATGACCGGAAGAGGATGTACCGTAATCGTAAAAGTTGCTGGACAAGCAGGTCCTGGAACTGCCGGGGTAGTGTAAGTAACTGTGTACGTTCCAGGTGTTGATGTTCCAAGGTTGATAACACCTGTTGATGCATTGATTGATAATCCCGCAGTGGAAGTGTATGTTCCTCCAGCTGTTCCTGTGATGGTTGGACTCGCGGTTCCAACTGGACAATATGCAGTTTGAGGATAACTGAGTGTTGGGCCACCTGTAAAGGTTCCTGTAACAGTGATCGGACATCCATTAGCGTCCTGAACCTGGAATGAATAACCTTGACCAGCGGTAAGTCCAGTGATAGCAATGGTTCCTCCGTTGGAAGCAGTGGTATTTACAAATGTTGCATTTGCAGGTGTCAACGACCCAGCAACTGCCGTAAACTGAGATCCGTTCACCGCCGGAAGACCTCCACTTATGGTTGCCGTTACATTAGTACATGTCTGACTTTGTGTTGAAGTTATTTGTGGTAAATACTGAACCGCAAATGGAGTTCCAAGCTCGTAGCATGGCAGGTCAGTATTAACATAGGAGTACAATCCGTCAGTTAAATTGTACATGGTGATCGGTACAAAGTAAACTGTATTGTTCGTAAATGTTCCTGCTGGAAATCCATTGATCCACGACATGTCATTTACATCATTTAGATCAAAGTCAGAAAATAATCCTAAAAGACAAGGATCATCAGGAACGTCCTCCGTCAAACTTGGAGTTAGTGCAACCGAAGGTGGACAAGTATAAACCAACCATGTGATCCCCGGCTCATAACCACCGGCATTCGGAGGGTTTGTAGCTTCTCCCGGAGGAGTATAGTCGCCATTTGCGACAATTTCTATTTCGTCACCGAAACATAAGACATAATTTGTATTACTTGATCCAGTTATAGATGCGGTAAACGTGCCTATCTCTGCAGCACACCCGCACGCATTCGGTGCAGTGAAATTGAGAATTTGATCACATGCCGGATCTGCGGTGAAATAAGCCGTCACTGTCGAGGCTGATCCGTCAGAAATGGCGTTGGTAATGTTGTAACTATAAACCTGCCCATTAACAAATGGAGGGTTGAAAGTTTGCGTGTAGGTGCCGGTTGCAGTAACGACTTCAACAACGAGTGTTCCTGTTGTTGGAGCGTTCGTAAAAGTAACAGTGCCGGTAACCGGGAACGTGTTGTCTGTTTGACAGGTTCCAATATTGGTAGTGAAATTGGTGATCAAACACTGGCAGTTGATACCGGGCTGAATAATAACTGTGTTCGTGGAAACACAGTTATTATTATCGGTGACCGTAACATCATATACACCCGGAGCAAGGTTGCTGACTGTATTTGGTCCGTTCACGTTATTGGTAGAGGATACAACAGTTCCTGCAGAATTTGTCCAAACATAATCCCATGGTGCGGCACCTAATCCCGGAGTTGCAGTCACTGTACCATCGTTAACACCAATACATGATTGCGGTGTGGAACTCATGGTTGGCGCGGCGCAGCAAATTTGGACCGCATTGAAAATAGTCGAAGCATCGTCAGTGCATGCGGAACTTCCCCAGCTGCCGGATTCTCCATCACCGGAAGTATTAACTGTCACTGTTAATGGTGTTCCGGGAGTACAGTTATTATTAACAGTTAATGTAAAACAGAATGTCCAGGTACAATTGGTTCCGTTACAGTCATCCCCAAAATTATTTCCTGGAGCAGTACCATTTTGCACTGTTTCAAAATAAAATCCCGGTCCCCAATTGGTTCCATTAACATTACCAATACCATTATTGAACCAATACCACGCCCCATCAAAACCTGGTCCAGCGATGTTCTGTTCCGTTTGAGCTGGCACAGGATTAGAAACGGTTCCAGTCCATCCGTTGCTCATCGTGATCTGAACACCATGAAGCCAATTGGTATTTTGTTGGGACCATCCGTCAATGGTATAACAGAATTGAACCTGCTGACCAGGTTGATAACCACCGTTTACAGGAGCCGGATTAGCAGTCAAGGATGCATTCAAAAGACAATCGTTACAATCTATATCGTTATCAACTGCGATAGTGAAACTGTTATCCGTTGCCGAAGTACTATTTCCGCTGATTTGAATGTAATAGGTTTCACCCGGTTGTATTTGTGTTACGACCAAAGTACCAGATCCACCATTTGGTAAAATCGTACAACCTCTACCAAGCAGGTTTCCACATGTACCGGCATAAAGTGCCACATTGGCGTTTGGAAAACCGCTAACGTTAATATTCGCTGTAGTACCTGTTGCAGTGAATGAATACCAAGTATCTAGGGCAAATGTGGTCATGTTTCCTCCACCTTGACAACCGGTCTGATAGATATAAGGACTCGCGGCCGTCGCACCAACAGTTGATTGATTGTTCAGTGTAACTGGAGTACCATTCTGTAGACCGCTTATACAGGCTCCCGGAGTTGGGAGAGTTCCCAAACTAGTTGCACCTGCGCATTCATCATTCGCCGGTTGAGCAAGCAAAATAGATGAAGAAATGACAAATAGGGATAGTAATATTGATTTCATCGGATCAATTTTCAGTGTTGTTGAGTATGTATTCCTTTTCTGAGTTGTAGGCATTCATACCCTTCAGTAAATGACCATCAGGAGTGATGGCCCATTGAGCTTGATAATAAACTTCGTCATTATTTAAAAAGCAAGATTCACCAAGAGAGATTCCTTGTTCAGTGAGTTCTTGTCTGCTTAGAAGCTCAACTGTACTTCCGTCATTCAGAACGATCACGTTTCTTTTAGTGGTAAAGAAGGAACCACAGAAATTAGCATTTGAAAATGCAGTTTGGATCTGATTCAATGTGTATTGTGAACCTACATTCTTCACTTCAAAATTTTGTGAAAAAGCAAAAAACGAACACAATACCATCAGTGATGATAGTGCAAGACTTTTCATATTATTCGGTTATAAGGTTTTCTTTTTTTCTTTGTCCGAATTAATCGGCTTGGCAACGGGTTTAGTAACTCGTTTGCTGATTTTCTTGGAATTGGCTACAGGTTCCTGTTTGGATACATTTACCGAACTATCCGGCATATTTTTTTCAGTTGAATTGTTTTCCTGTGTCTGGCCTATGGAGATTGTGCCTAAAGTGCAGAAAAACAGAAACATGAAGAGTTTCATAGTCTTTTAATTCGTTGAGGGTTGTGCTTGGTAGACGCAAATATAAATAATGGGTTGCCTAAACTTCTTGTAAAAAAACAATAAAAATGTTTTTCTGGGTTAAAAAAGCATTTTTCAGTGTGATCTGTATAGCACTGGGGTATTAAAAAGGCTCCTGATACAGGAGCTTTTCTTATTATGATCTTTCATCGAATTAAGTTATTATGTCCGACCACCATTCGTCGTTCATCCCATCTGGTTACCTTGAATTCGATCTTCCAGGTGTAAGTTCCATCCTGACTCATTTCGATTTCACCGTTCGAACCGTAACTGCCGTCCCAACCAACGGTAGCCTTACAGCCATAATAGATCAATTTGGGAATATTGTTGCGCAAAAAAGCATGAATGACATTGGTATTATCCAAAGTACGGTAACAAAAAAACTGGATTAGACTTTTTATGAAATGATCTCTGGAGTTTTCTATTTTCTTGGAATAAGTGGATTCTTTGCCTTGCTTTTGTGGAGTACAATCAAATTTCTTTACTCAAAAAGAAGTTGATTACAAGTCATCGGAATCTATTTTTTCGCCGCGTAATATTCTGTAGCGTTTCCTTGCCTCCTCGCTGTATAAGCTTCCCTTGAAGTCGAACAGGATCTTTTTATAATATTCGGAAGCTTTCTCTTTATCGTTCAATTGCTCCTCAAATAACTCTCCCAGCATGAAAGTAGCATCGTCCGCCAGTATATCTTCGCCATAGTATTTCAGTAGCTCCTCGAGGATCGATACGCTCTCCTGCCAGCGACCTGTCATTTTCATGACCTCGGCTTTTTTCATCAGGATCTCATCTCCAAGTGAGTGATAAGAAAACTCTTTTACTATACTGTCAAAATACTCAAAAGCCAAATCGAACTTGTGCTGTTCGATAAGCAGGTCACCTTGCGCAAACCACCACATCGCCTGATAATTAGAATCCAGGCCATAATTGTCGGTGATCATGACAGATAACTTCATGGCATCGTTTGCAATTAGTTTTGAAGTGGATTCTTTCAGGATGTTGAGTTGGGACTGTGCAAAATCGAACTCTCCATCATAGTAAAATATGCGGGCATTTTTGAATTTAGCTTCCTGACCTATCGTTTCGAATTTAAAATCATTTTCGACCTGCATGTACAATAAAGATGCTTCCCAGATGTCACCATGCAGTACTTGGATATCTGCAAGTTTCATTTTAACTTCTGCCTTCTGAACATCCGTTAGGCCCGGAATCAGAAGTGCTGCATTCAACTCTTCGATCGCCTTGGCTGCATTATCATTGTAAAATGCCATGATATGACTCATTTCGATGATCAACGAAAGTGTGTTTCTTCTCCGACCAATGCGTTGTAATGCATTTTCATAGGCAAGCACCGTTTCTGCAATTTCGGCATGGTCAAAAGTTCTACCGGTTGTGACTTCCAGAAATCTAGTATTGAGAAGGGCATTTTCCGCCTGATAATAATACGTTGTTTGATCTCCCAGGCTCACCACGTATTGAAACGCTTTCCTTCCTGAAGTGTAGTCTTTATTTTCAACACAGATCCTGCCTAGTTCAAAAACACGTTTTCCGCCTTCATTCAGGCGTTTGTCCATTGACTGAGCCTGAGTTAGAGCAGAATTGAAATTTTTTCGCTGAATGAAAAGCCAGATCAGCATTTCTCCATAAATGCTTTCGTCCGGTTTTTTTTGAGTTCGTTCAAGTAAGAGTTGTCGCAGAAGTTCGTATTCCTTTGACTCTTCCTTGGTAAGATCAAACTGTCTGCTTAACAGTGTTTGTATGGAGCTGGCATAGCCGACATTATAGTCGAGCAAATCCAGGTATTCACCGATCATTTTGTCGCTCTGTCCCGTTGCGCCGTAATAATCAGCAAATTGAAAATGCAATGGATATGAATTCTTAAGCAATTTCCTGCCTTTGTCAATAGTCTGAAAGGCAAGGTCGTTTCTTCCCTTTGCTCTGAAGGCGTTGTATAGATTAATGATCTTATTGGCGTCCGGAGTGATCTCATCGATGAGATCTTCATATATCTTTTGGGCTTTAGCAGTTTCGTTTTGATCCTCATAGAATTGCCCGAGTAAAACACGGTATTCTGACTCAGACTTGTTGTTGGAGATCTGTTTTTTGAGGATCTTTTCTGCTTCTTTTAGTTGCCCTGTGGCTATAAGGCACTCGTAGTATCGGTTGAAATGGAATTTAGAAGGATCCTTTGAAAAGAGTCTTTCATAATACATTGTCGCTTTGTCCAACTCACCATTGCTGTAATAATGTTGTGCCAGTTGCTGATCCGTCTCCAGTTGAGCATGCGCAGGGAGGAGGAACAGTAAGAAACATATAAATGCAGCAATTCTCATGGGTTAAGGTCGCTTCGCCGGAATGTTCGTTGGTTTTTGTAATAAACTCATTGAGAATGCATTCAATTCATCGTAAAGTTCATTGAAGGTTTTAAGGGCCTTCTCTTTCTCAGATACATACTCTTTTAAAAGAGAACGCAACTGATCCACCTTTTGTTGTTCGAAATGAACGTATTCACCATATTTACTTCGGTCTCCATCTCCATTCTCGATGTCAGACCGCAAATCCTTCAAGGTCTTTTTTTCGTCTTCAACCCCGAGTCTAACTGTGTTATAGGTGGAACCAAGGGGTCCTAGCCTTTTTCTCATTACCTTGAACGCATCCATTTTTTTACCAAGCTCAATATCAATAGTGTCAGCGTAGTAATTGTTTTTGATCCGCAGTTCAACACCCATTGCCGCAACGGTAAGTGCCGGTAATGTATCGATCTGGTTTTCGATCAGAACTGTTTGAATACTGTCTAAAGCAGTATTCATTTTTTCGATCGATTTAAGGTGTTCTCCCTTTCTAAGGTCACTGCAAGAAAAAAGTGCGAGATTAACCGTAAATAAGATTCCAAAAATAAAGATACGTTTCATGATCTAAATGTATAAAGATTGAATTCGTTCCTGAATTTGTTTGCGAAAATTAACAAAAAAACCGCCCTGTCAGGACGGTTTGGAATTTAATCTATTCTATCGAATCCGGTGTATTTTTGCAAGGCTTCAGGTATCAAGATACCATTTTCCGTTTGATGGTTTTCAAGCAACGCAGCAACTATACGTGGTAAAGCCAGTGCAGAACCATTCAGGGTGTGACACAGTTGGCTCTTTTTCTCTGCATTTTTAAATCGCAGTTTCAATCTATTCGCTTGGAAAGTGTCGAAGCGCGAACAAGAACTGACTTCCAGCCATTTCTCCTGTGCAGCAGAGTACACTTCAAAGTCGTAAGTTAATGCTGATGCAAAACCTGTGTCACCACCGCACAAACGAAGTATACGGTATTGTAGCCCCAGTTTTTCAAGCAAGCCTTTGACATGCTCCAGCATTTCTTCCAGCGCTTTTGCTGTATTATCAGGATGCTCTATTCGTACGATCTCCACTTTGTCGAACTGATGTAAACGGTTCAATCCGCGAACATCTTTACCGTAGGAACCAGCCTCCCGACGAAAACAAGGGGTATAACCAGTAAGTTTGATCGAAAAATCTTCTGAAGGTAGAATTACATCTCTGTAGATGTTTGTTAGAGGAACTTCCGCCGTCGGGATAAGGTAAAAATCGTCAACAGTACAATGGTACATTTGACCTTCCTTGTCAGGGAGCTGCCCTGTTCCATAACCACTTGCCTCGTTGACAACTAAAGGTGGAATGAATTCTTCATAACCGGCTTTTTCTGCTTCTTCAAGGAAAAAAGAGATCAAAGCGCGTTGCAATTTCGCACCTTTTCCTCTGTAGAAAGGAAATCCAGCTCCGGTTACTTTTACTCCCAATTCAAAATCGATGAGGTCGTATTTTTTTGCAAGGTCCCAATGGGCAAGTGGTTGAAACTGGAACTCTGGAGTTTTACCAAATTCAAAAATGGTTTCATTGTCCAGTTCATTCTTACCGGCTTTTACCGTTTCGTTCGGTACGTTAGGAAGAGTGTAAAGAAGTTGAGTGATCTCTTGTTCGAAGGCTTCAACTTGCGACTTGAGTTCTGACTCTTTTGATTTTAGTTCGCTTGTACGAGATTTGGCCTCATTCGCTTCGGCTTGTTTGCCCTGCTTGAACAGTTCACCTATGGTCTTTGCCAGCTGATTTTGTTCAGCCGCGATCGATTCAAGTTCGGTTTTTACATTTCGCCAGTTCTGATCGGCAGCGAGAATTTTATTAATGGTTTCAGTTGCGTCAATGTTTCGTTTTTTTAAACCATTTATGACTGCGTTTTTTTCGCTTCTGAGTCGAGTTATCTCAAGCATTATCGAATGAATTAAAGTGCTGCGAATTTATAAAATAAACTTCAAAGCACGATGAAACAAAAAAGGCGGACAAACTGCCCGCCTTCAAAGAATTTTGTTGATCTCTTAAGCTTCAGCAGCGTCGAAAGGTACTACTGATACGAATGATCTGTTGTTCTTACGCTTACGGAATGCAACTGTACCGTCAACAAGAGCATACAATGTATGATCCTTACCGATACCAACATTTTCTCCCGGGTGGTGCTGTGTACCACGCTGACGAACGATGATGTTTCCTGAGATCGCAAGTTGACCGCCATAGATCTTAACACCTAAGCGCTTGCTTTCTGATTCACGACCGTTTTTAGAACTACCGACTCCTTTTTTGTGTGCCATGATTTCTAATATTTGATCCAGCGAACTGGAAGTTATTCAATTAAGCTTTAATGTCCTTGATAGTGATGGCTGTGAAAGCCTGACGGTGTCCGTTTCTCTTCTTGTAGCCTTTTCTGCGCTTCTTTTTGAAAACGATCACCTTGTCACCTTTAACATGGTCATTTACCTCTGCAGTAACCTTAGCTCCTGCTATAGCTGGGGCGCCAATGTTGATCTTTCCTCCGTTGTCAACCAAAAGAACACGGTCGAATTCTACTTTCGATCCTGTCTCAGCTGCCAGACGGTGTACAAAGATCTTCTGGTCTTTTTGCACTTTGAACTGCTGCCCTGCTATCTCTACAATTGCGTACATATAGCTTGTTTTTAAATTTAGTATTTGCCGAAAATCGGACGGCAAAGATAGGTCAAAAATCTTAGGATGCAACACTTTTATTCACTTTTTAGTGTGAATTTCATTTTTCAACCCCTTTTTTCAGCTTTTTTTGAAGAGCGGGTCCAAAATTGACCATTAGGACACCCCACAGAATAATTCCCATTGCCACGATCTGCCATCCGCCGATCACCTCCTTATAGAACATGCCTATGATGACTGCGACAATCGGGATAAAGTAAGTGACACTACTGGCAAATAATGCAGAGGTAAAGCTAATGATCCGGTTAAACAGTATCACGGCTGTTGCTGTTCCGACTATTGATAGAATACCAATAAAAAATAGTCCTTCCATGGAATGCTCATTTGACTGAATGGTTGACCATGTTTCAAAGCTCCATCCTGCCAATAATGCCGGGGGTAGGATCACGGTAAATGCAAGTGAAGTGATCTCCACCGCGCTGAACATTTGTAAGGTGTGTTTTATGGTGTTCAGACTGATCGCATAACAAAGTGTGGCCACAACAACGGCAATGATATGTGACCAATTACCTGTTATAGAAAGACTTTTTCCGGCAGCCATCAGCAGATAAATTCCAATAGTGCCAATCAGTACTCCAACAATCTGCAATGGGCTCAGCTTAACTTTAAATACAAAGAATCCGATCAGAACGGTGAAAATTGGAGTAAAACTGTTCAGCATTCCTGCGAAGCCGGAAGAAATGCCTGTTTCAGCGTAAGTAAAAAGAAAAGCAGGGAAAAAATTACCAAAGAAACCAACGATTGAAAGACCTGTGAATTGGCGTATGCTTTGGATCTTGTGAATGTGAGTTAATCCGAAAGGCAAGAGCACCACGCCCGCAATGATCATTCTCAAGGCTCCGACTTGACGGTCGTTGAAGATGTTCTCCCCGCTGTCGGTGAACATCCCTTTTTTCATCAGAATAAATGAGCTCCCCCAGATACAGGCCAGTAAAAGGAGAAGGAGCCAGCCACGCAATTCTTTAGACATGTGCAAATGTAGCAGTAATATGAATAGTTGTTTTGGAACAGGTTTAAGATTGTTGAAAAGCTGTTAGTTGTTTGTTGAAAACTGAAATTGAACCTAATTGAGAATTTATTTCCCACAAATTACCACACAATACAAAAAACGCCGAAAAATCAATCAATTTTTCAAAATAATTTAGCAAATTATGAAACTTAATTGTTTTCTATTCGTTAGAATTTATCAACAAAATGGAATGTGGTGGTAAAAAGTGGTACAAATCCACTAATTTTACCCATTATTATTCGTCATGGCAGGCCTTGTAGGAGAATTTGAGGTAAAACTGGACGCAAAAGGGCGTTTCTTGTTTCCTTCCGGTTTAAGGAAGCAGCTTCCTCCTGCGTCCCAGCGAGATTTCATGCTCAACAAAGGATTTGAAGATTGCTTGACTCTTTACCCATTGACGGAATGGGAAAAGATCAGCGAGAAGCTTTCCCGAATGAACTTGTTCAAGCCAAAGAACCGCATGTTCTACAGGCTTTTTCATCAAGGAGCAAAATTGGTTTCGTTAGATAATGCCGGTCGCATCCTCATTCCAACTTCCCACATGGACCGAGTAGGTTTGGCAGCAGATGCGATGCTTATCGCTTATAACGACCGAATCGAGATCTGGGATAGGAAGAAGTACTTCGATATGATCGAGGGCAACATGGCGGATTTCGCTGATTTGGCGGATGAAGTAATGGGTGACCTCGACGATGGAGAATAACAGCACGTATCATATTCCGGTAATGCTCAAGGAATGCCTTGAAGGATTGAAGATCGATCCCAATGGTATTTATGTAGACGTAACCTTTGGTGGTGGAGGACATTCGCGTGCCATTTTCGAACATCTTTCACCACAAGGGAAACTCATTGCTTTTGACCAGGATCCAGATGCACTTAGAAACGTCTGGGATGCCCCGAACTTTCATTTTGTCCCCTCAAATTTTGCTTTTATTGGAAACCACTTGCGAATGCTGGGAATCTCCAAAGTAGATGGGGTCCTCGCAGATCTTGGTGTTTCATCGCATCAGTTCGATGAGGCAGAACGAGGTTTCACCATTCGCGCAAATGCCCCTCTGGATATGCGGATGAATCAGAGTGGAGACCTGACAGCTGCCAAACTTGTTAATACCTATGAGGAGCATGAGCTAACGCGCGTTTTCAGATCTTATGGTGAATTAACGAATGCTCGAAAAATTTCATCTGAGCTGGTGAGAAAAAGAGCCGACCACAAGATTAAAAGCACAGGTGACCTAATGGATGCACTTTCAAGTTGTGCTCCAAGACATAAGGAACATAAGTTTTATGCTCAGGTTTTTCAGGCTTTGCGAATAGAAGTGAACGGAGAGTTGGATGTCCTGGAAAAACTCCTTGTTCAGTCTGCCGAAATACTGAAACCTGGTGGTCGACTTGTGGTTATGTCGTACCACTCACTCGAGGATCGTCTGGTGAAGAACTTTATGAAACGTGGTTCTATAGATGGTGAGATAAGTAAGGATTTCTTTGGAAATGTCTTAAAACCATTCGATGAGGTAGTAAGACATCCGATAGTACCATCAGAAGAAGAAACAGAATTGAATTCACGCGCAAGAAGCGCCAAACTCAGGATCGCTGAAAAAAGATGAGTGAGAACGAATACATAGACAAAGAGAAACTTAAAGCTCAAAAACCCAAGGAAGAGCTTAAGGCGAAGAAGTCCTCTCGAAAGAAAGGGCCTAGTGCTTTTACGCAGATCCTGAATGGAGATTTCTTGACGAAAGATTTCTTTTTGAATAACCTCACCTTCATCTTTTTCATCATGTTCCTTCTCTTACTGATCGTGGGAAAGGGGTATTATGGAAAAGAGCTTTCACAGGATATTGATTCGACCCAGAAAGAACTCGATGAAATGACTGCCGACTATGTTGAAGCAAAAGCAAAGTTGGAAGAGGAGACAAGAAGATATCGACTCGTCGAAAAGCTTGAACCAAAAGGATTAAAAGAAACGACAAACCAAACTAAAGTTATTCGGCTGAAAGAAGAGAATAAGGATGAGTGAAAAGCGCCACATATATCTTAGGGCTTACGTGATCTATTTCGGTTTCGTGATGCTGATGCTGCTTGTTTTATTCAAAACAGTTTCCATTCAGCTCGAAGGAAGATCCAATGTTTTTGCTTCATCTGAGGAGAAGATGCCGGTTCGAACCGTGAAGAAAATGCCGAGGAGAGGAGAAATACTTGATGTACATTATACACCTCTTGTCACTTCGGTTTCTCTGTACGATATCCACATGGATCCGACTGTTGTTGACAAGAAGATCTTTGATGCAGAACTTACTGATCTTTCTCGTGAACTGGCCAAAATTTATCCTGAAAAGACGGCAAGAGAATACGAGAATTATATACGGACAGCAAGAGACAGAGGTAATCGTTATCTGCTTCTGCGCAAAAAAGTGACGAATGAAGAGAGAAAGCGTCTACGTGAACTTCCGATCTTCAGACTCGGCAGACTGAAGGGTGGACTGATCGATACGGATGAAACCATACTTAGAAAACGTCCTCACGGCGAGTTAATGAAACGAACTCTTGGTTATTACAAGAATGAAGGAGGAACCGAATTGCGTGTGGGGATCGAAGGTGCCTACCATGAATACTTGAGTGGTGAGCCTGGAGAAGAGATCGAGCAGAAATTGACCACCGGATGGAAGAAAACGGGTCAGATCGTTCGCGAAGCTGTTGAGGGGGCTGATGTGGTGACTTCAATTGATAAGGAGATCCAGGAAGTTGCCCATTCTGAATTGGAGAGACAGCTGAGAAATCAGGGAGCAAAGAGCGGATCAGTAGTAGTAATGGACGTGCGAACAGGTTTTGTCAAGGCAATATCAAATCTTACGGTTGCAGAAGACGGGAATTACTATGAGTTGTATAACCACGCGCTTGGAACAAAAGAAGTTCCCGGATCGACTTTCAAGTTGGCATCGCTGATGGCTGCTTTGGAAGATGAGAGAATAAATATTGACGACACCGTCAACGCTTATGGCGAGTATACTTTCTATGGCAAAACGCTGCACGATGCCTTGAAAGGTGGTTATGGAAGGATTACTATTCGCCGCGCATTTGAAAAGTCATCGAATGTTATCGCACAAGTCATTTATCGTGCGTATCGCAATGATCCTGAGAGATTCATTGAGCGATTGGATGATTTTGGGTTGAGTGAACCTCTTGGTATTGATATTTCAGGAGAACCCACTCCAACTCTTTACCGACCAGGTATGAAAAACTGGTCAAAGATCTCTCTCCCGTGGATGTCCATCGGCTATGAAGTTCAACAAACACCGCTACAAACATTGGCTTTTTATAATGCGGTTGCCAACAACGGAACGTTGGTTAAGCCTCAATTTGTTCAGGAGATTCGTAGAGGTACTGAAACGGTTAAAACCTTTCAGCCCATCATTCTGAAGGACAAGATCTGCTCAGACAGAACACTGGGAATTCTGAAAGAATGTCTTGAAGGGGTAATGAAAAATGGAGGAACCGGTTCAAAATTGACCTCTTCACAGTTCACTATCGCAGGTAAGACAGGAACAGCCCGAATTCTGAATCAGGACCAGAAGTATGGCAATAAGGGAGAGGAAAAATACCAGGCTTCTTTTGTGGGGTATTTCCCGGCTGATGAACCAATATATTCATGTATTGTGGTTGTTTCAGCTCCTTCCAAAGATATATACGGAGCAACTGTGTCTGGAACCGTTTTCACGGCTATCGCTAACAAAGTATATGCCTCCAAGCTGAAATACCACACAGCAATCAATGAAGGCAGACCAAGGAAGAAGGACATACCAAAAGTGTACTATGGTACCCAATACGATCTCAAAAAAATCCTGGGCAGACTGAATGTCCCATATGTTCTGAACGATGAATCGGAATGGTTGAGAACCGAAAGAAAAGAGAACGGGATCATATTGAAGGGAAGAGATATTCCAAAGGATAGAGTCCCAGACCTGAGAGGTCTTTCAGCAAGGGATGCCGTTTATCTGATCGAATCAATGGGCATAAATGCTTATCTGATCGGTTATGGAAAAGTTGTTAAACAATCGATGCCTCCCGGAGCTCCGGTTTTTCCTGGAGGGGTAATTGAATTGACTCTCGAATGATGATAAAGAATTTGAAAGACATATTGTACGGAGTTCATCTTTTGTCTGTCGATGGTTTGACGCATAAGGAGGTGCATGAATTGGTCTTCGATTCAAGAAGAGCTCAGGAAGGTTCCGCTTTTATTGCGATCAAGGGTACTGCAAACGACGGCCATCAATACATTTCCGATGTGATCGGGAAGGGCTGTGACATTATTATTGCTGAAGAAAGACAGAATGTTCCAGATAATGTGACGCTCATTGTTACGGAAAACACTCAGGAGGCGCTCGCACTCATGGCAGCAAACTTTTACGACGAACCATCGAGGAAATTGAAACTGATAGGGGTGACTGGGACCAATGGTAAAACGACAACAACGACCCTTCTCTTCAATTTATTTGCAAAGCTGGGTTATCACTGTGGACTATTGTCTACTGTGGTGAATCGCATCGGTGAAAGAGAGATCCCATCAACGCATACAACACCGGATCCCGTGCGTTTGAATGCGCTTTTGGCCGAGATGGTTGAGGAAGGTTGCTCACATTGTTTTATGGAAGTAAGCTCTCATGCCGTGCACCAACACAGAGTTACAGGAGTGCATTTTGCCGGTGGGGTTTTTACGAACATTACTCATGATCACCTTGATTACCACAAAACATTCGCTGAATACCTTCGTGTGAAGAAGTCCTTCTTCGATACGTTGGGTAAAGATGCTTTTGCGCTGATCAATGCGGACGATCGGAATGGTGCAGTGATGCTCCAGAATACGAAAGCAAAGAAATATTCTTTTGCCCTTAGGTCACCGGCGGATTACAAGGCAAAAGTGATCGAGAATCAATTTAGTGGACTGGTATTGAATCTTGATGGTGTTGAGATCTGGACAAGATTGATCGGTGATTTCAATGCCTACAACTTACTGGCGGTTTATGGAGTTAGCGTGTTGCTCGGAGAGCAAAAAACGGAAGTGCTCACGGCATTGAGTACCCTTGAATCGGTTGAAGGCAGATTTCAGTATTTCATCAGTCAGAAAGGAGTGACCGTTATCGTTGATTACGCGCATACACCGGACGCACTGGAGAATGTCCTCAAAACGATAGGTAATATCCGAACAAAGAACGAGACCGTTTTCACAGTTGTCGGATGTGGAGGAGACCGTGATCGTGAAAAGCGCCCTAAAATGGCGGCGATCGCCTGTGAAATGAGTGACAAAGTGATCATCACATCGGATAATCCAAGATCGGAAGACCCTCAGGTAATCATTGATGAAATGATGGAAGGAGTTGGAGGTGAACATTTCAAAAAAACACTTTCGATAGTGGATCGCGCACAAGCGATCAAAACGGCAGTTTCAATGGCCGAGGAGGGCGATATCATTTTGATCGCCGGAAAAGGACATGAAAAATATCAGGAGATCAAGGGCGTGAAGCACGACTTTGATGACATGCAAATAACCAAGGACTTGTTATTAAAACTAGAGAAGTAATGCTATACTATCTTTTTCAATATCTCGATTCTATCAACTTCCCGGGAGCAGGGGTGTTCAGTTTTATTTCCTTCCGTGCGGGAATGGCGTTGATCACCTCATTGATCGTATCCATCTTTTTCGGAAAGAGAATAATTAATCTTCTTCGTCGTCAACAAATCGGTGAGACGGTCAGAGATCTTGGTTTGGCAGGTCAAATGGAGAAATCCGGGACTCCAACAATGGGCGGTATCATTATCCTTAGTGCGATCCTGATTCCCACATTATTGTTTGCGAAGTTGCATAACATCTATGTGATCACCATGCTGATCGCAACGGTTTGGTTGGGATTCATTGGGTTTCTGGATGATTACATCAAAGTATTCAAGAAGAACAAAGAAGGTCTTGCCGGTAAATCCAAGGTGGTTGGGCAGATCGGTGTGGGTCTGATCGTAGGTTGTATCCTTTATTTCTCTGAGGATGTAACTGTGCACAAGCGTGTACCTGCCGACTATAAACTTCAGCAGGATGAAGAATTCGTTACACATCAGCACGTGAATACGGAGAACGGAAATTACAAGTGGATCAAAACACAAGATATGACAACAACGATCCCTTTCATAAAAGGGAACGAGTTCAATTACAACTGGCTGATCGGAGATTCCAACAAATCCTATGGTTGGTTGCTTTTCATTCCGATCGTGATCTTCATTGTGATCGCAGTATCGAATGGTGCGAACATGACAGATGGATTAGATGGCTTGGCGACCGGTTCATCCGCCATCATTGGGATTGCATTGGCGGTGCTCGCCTATGTGAGTTCGCACGCCAAGTTTGCCGACTACCTCGATGTTATGTACATACCTCTTGCCGAAGAAATGGTGGTTTTCATCGCCGCATTTGTCGGGGCGTGTATCGGATTCCTTTGGTATAACTCATATCCGGCACAAGTTTTCATGGGTGATACCGGAAGTCTTGCTCTTGGAGGTATAATCGCTGTTTTTGCTATCTCGATCCGCAAGGAATTGCTCATCCCTGTTTTGTGCGGGATCTTCCTCATTGAGAATCTATCTGTAATGCTGCAGGTAGGATATTTCAAATACACCAAGAAACGCTTTGGAGAAGGACGAAGGATCTTCAGAATGGCGCCATTACATCACCATTATCAAAAGCTTGGATTGCATGAAGCAAAGATCGTTTCACGCTTCTGGATCGTTGGAATTCTTCTGGCGGTAATCACCATTGTAACGCTCAAACTTCGATAATCGAAAATGGACGGAACGAATAAATATTTAGTCATTCTAGGCGCTGGTGAAAGTGGTGTCGGTGCTGCCTGTTTGGGTAAGCATAAAGGTTGGCGTGTATTCGTATCCGACATGGGGAATATCAAGGAGTCGCATCGCACGGAACTGAATGACATTGAGGTTGAATGGGAAGAAGGTAAACATTCGGAAGAGAAGATCCTTTCGGCAGACCTCGTGATCAAATCACCGGGTATTCCGGATAAAGCATTGTTGATCCGAAAGTTACGTGAACAAGGTACAAAGATCATTTCCGAGATCGAATTTGCAGGGTATTACAACAAGGCAAAAACGATCTGTATTACGGGGAGTAATGGGAAGACCACCACAACCCTGCTTACCTATCACATCCTGAAGAAAGCTGGAGTGAATGTTGGGCTGGCTGGAAATGTGGGAACGAGTTTCGCACGGCAGGTAGCTGAGAACGATTTTGATTGGTATGTCCTTGAGTTGAGCTCTTTTCAGTTGGACGATATGTACGATTTCAGAGCGGACATTGCCATTCTGACAAACATTACACCTGACCATCTGGACAGGTATAATTATGAGATGCAGAACTATGTGAATTCTAAATTCCGCATTCTGCAGAATCAAACAGCCAACGACTGGTTCATCTACAATTTTGATGATCCGATTATTTCTGCTGAGATCGCTAAAAATGTCATCAAGGCGAAAGAAGCTCCATTCTCCCTGAAACAAGAGCTCGAAACGGGAGGCTTTGCAAACGAACAACAAATAACAATAAACATAAACGATCAATTCACTATGTCAATTCACGATTTAGCACTGAAAGGGAAGCACAACACCCAGAACTCGCTCGCGTCAGGTATCGCAGCGAGGATCCTTGAGATCCGAAAAGAAGTTGTGAGAGAAAGTCTCGAAGACTTTGTCAATGTCGAACACCGTTTGGAATTTGTGGCTAAGGTTCACGGGATCGAGTTCATTAACGATTCCAAAGCCACGAATGTGAACTCAACATGGTTTGCACTAGAGAGCATGGACAAACCAACCGTTTGGATCGTTGGTGGGGTGGACAAGGGCAATGATTACTCTGAACTCATCCCATTGGTTAAGGATAAGGTTAAAGCGATTATTTGCCTTGGAACGGAAAACCAGAAGTTGTTGGATGCTTTTAGTGGTGTGGTTGACCAGATCGTTGAAGCACGCTCGGCTATGGAGGCGGTTGCATACGGCTATCGTTTGGCAAAGAAAGACGAGACAGTTCTTCTTTCTCCGGCATGTGCCAGTTTCGACCTTTTTGAGAACTACGAGGATCGCGGTAATCAGTTCAAAGAAGCTGTAAGATCGCTCTAAAAACTTTCCATTATGGAAAAGAAAGTGAATGTTGGGATTGAAGAGAGATTGCTTCAAGCCCGAAAAGAGACTCTTCAGAATCGTGAGGAAACGACTTTGCGTCCCCTTGGGAAGCTATGGGGGATGGATGTATTTACATGGAGTAATCCTCAGTCCGGTTTGATCGCCAATACGATTCATTCCTTGCCTTTTCAAGTGATCTGGATGGGTAATATTCAGGATGTATTGCACACGCTTTCTGAAGACCAAACGTTGTGTTCAAATCTTCATTCGGTGATCATGTATGATTCTACCTCCTTTGGTTTGAAGGGTGACTGGGTGTGTGATATGAAGAATTATATCTGTACATCTTCAGTGAATGAGGCCCTTGAAATGTTGAAAGCAGTGAAGGAACAGCGCGTTGTGTTGTTGTTCACTTCATCCGGCGACGAGCAGGTCGAAAATCGTGAATTATTTGAAGAATACGTGAAACTGGTTCAGGTAAAATGAGAGAATACCTTAAATATTTAAAAGGGGACGGGGTGATCTGGATCATTACCCTTCTGATGTTGGCCTTCTCATTGGTCAGCGTTTACAGCTTTGTGCCCATACTCGTCAAGATCGAAGGAGGTACGCCTTTTAAATACCTGTTCAAACACCTGGTTTACGTACTTATTGGATTTGGGATCATGTTCTGGATCCATCGCAAGGATTCCAAATACATCGCTCAACTATCGAAGTTTGGATTCTACCTCGCGATCGCCTTGCTGATCTTTACTTTTTTCTTCGGAACAAAAGTGAACGACGCCGGACGCTGGATCCGAATACCCTTTGTAGGATTAACCTTTCAGTCTTCGGATTTTGCGAAGTTGGCACTGATCCTTTACTTGTCGCGCACTCTTGTGAAAAAACAAGACAAACTGGATGATTGGAAAGATGGTTTCTGGCCACTGATCTGGCCCGTTATTGTTATCTGTGGATTGATCGTTAAAGATAACTTTTCGACTGCGGCCCTGTTATTTGCCATTTCAATGACCATCCTTTTCATCGGCAAAGTGCCTTTTTCCAAGATCTTTCTCACCATAGCTGGTGGAGCCACTATGCTCGGACTTGTGATCCTACTTCATAAAGCTGCTCCGTCATTGAACTTATTGCCCCGATTGGAAACATGGGAGAACAGGATCTTCAATAAACTGGATGGAAACGAGGATAATGTTTTGGCCAATGCACAGGCACTCAACGCAGAACTTGGAATCTACCATGGCGGTATTATCGGCCAGGGAGTGGGCGATGGAAAGGTAAAAGAATATACTCCTGAAGCTTACGCCGATTTTTACTATGCAAGCTTTGTGGAAGAGTTTGGATTGATCTCAGCCATCATTCTGATGTTTCTATACCTGGTTCTTCTTTTCAGGATTATACGAATTGGATTGAGGTCTGATAAACTGTTTGAGACCTATGCCTGTATTGGGATTGGAATCCTGATCCTGACTCAGGCATCCGTAAATATGATGGTCTGCACTGGTATCTTCCCCGTTACAGGACAAAACATGCCGCTACTCGCGATGGGAGGATCTGCCTTGATCATGGCTTGTGTTTCAATAGGAATTGTACAGAGTATTGCCTACAAGCAACAAAAAGAAAACAAAGAGGAAAGTGCAAACGAATTTGCCGTAGCATGAAACTAAATAGAGTATTAATATCAGGTGGCGGTACTGGGGGACATATCTTTCCGGCAATTGCTATCGCGAATGAAATAAAGAGACGGAATCCTGATGCTGAGATCCTTTTTGTCGGTGCAAAAGGAAAGATGGAAATGGAAAAAGTGCCTGCTGCCGGGTATCAGATCGTTGGATTGACCATTGCAGGTTTGCAACGAAAATTAACTGCTTCGAACCTATTGTTGCCGTTCAAGTTAGCATCGAGCATGTTGAAAGCCCGTTCAGTAGTGCGCTCCTTTAAACCGCAGGTTGTGATTGGTGTCGGAGGTTATGCCAGTGGGCCGACATTGAAGGCAGCAACGATGTTAAGGGTTCCGGCATTGATCCAGGAGCAGAATTCATTTCCTGGAAAGACGAATAAATTATTGGCAAAACACGTGAAGTCGATCTGTACGGCTTACGAAGGACTTGATCGCTTTTTCCCAAAAGACAAGATATTGTTAACTGGAAATCCGGTCCGCAGAGAAATGGTGGATATCACCGGAAAACGAGAAGAAGCAATTGCCCATTATAAACTTGATCCTAACAAGCCTGTTCTGATCATAATTGGTGGAAGTCTGGGTGCTAAGACCTTGAATGAGTCTGTAATGCAGTCCTATGAAGTCTTGCGCAATTCAGGTGTTCAGGTGCTTTGGCAATGCGGGAAACTTTACATTGAGGACCTTCGTTCACGTTTGGAAGGAAAGGAAGCTGATAACATAAAACTTTCAATGTTCATTGATAGGATGGATCTGGCCTACGCGATGGCTGATGTGATCATTTCCCGTGCCGGTGCGATCTCTGTTTCTGAGTTATGCATCGTGGGAAAACCGGTTATTCTCGTGCCATCACCCAATGTTGCTGAAGATCATCAGACGAAGAATGCAATGGCTTTGGTCGATAAAGGTGCGGCTATTTTGGTCAAAGATCAGGTAGCAAGAGAGGAATTGATTTCGTCGGCATTGGACCTTATGAGTAAAGAAGATATGAAACATAACTTATCACGGGCCATCGTTGCTCTGGCAAAGCCGGATGCAACGGAGAGGATCGTGGATGAAATAGAAAGAATTGCAGGCAAATGAGTAAGGCAAAGGATCTGTCACTTCAACAATTCTCGCGTGCCTATTTCATAGGGATAGGTGGAATTGGCATGTCGGCACTTGCACGTTATTTCAACATGCTCGGCTGGGAAGTGGCTGGGTACGATAAAACCTCAACTTTACTAACGGATGAATTGATCAAAGAAGGGATCGCAGTTCATTTTGAGGACCTTGGTCCGGTGATTCCGGAACAGTTTAAGATCAAGGAAAGTACATTGGTCATATATACTCCTGCCATTCCAAAGAACATGGGGGAGTTACTTTTTTTCCAGCACAGTGAGGCACACCTGTTCAAGCGATCTGAAGTGCTGGGTATGATCACCAGACAATCGAGAGGTTTGGGTGTAGCCGGAACACACGGAAAAACCACAACCAGTTCCATGCTGGCTCATATCCTGTCACAGTCGGATCTTGGGTGCAATGCATTTCTGGGAGGAATCGCCGTCAATTTCAATTCGAACCTTGTCCTGAATGAGAAAAGTCCATTTACTGTAGTAGAAGCAGATGAGTTCGACCGATCCTTCTTGCAGCTTTCGCCATATTGCTCAATAGTTACATCCACGGATCCTGATCATTTGGACATCTACGGAGATGCAAGCTATTTTAAGAAAGGATTCAGTGAATATGCCGCATTGATCGATCCAGACGGTATCCTTGTGCAAAAGGAAGGTCTGGGATTGGATTCAAGTGCGAGATCAATAACTTACGCGATCGATTCGACTTCTGCTGATTACGAAGGCATGGATCTTCGATACGACCAAGGAGCTTTTTTTATGGATGTAAGAACTCCGGTCGGTCGTTGGAATAAAGTTGAGCTGGGAATTCCCGGAATTCATAATGCAGAGAACGCTTTGGCATGTATCGCGTTATGTGAGTTTCTTGGATTGAGTGAGAATATTATTCGGGAAGGTTTGAGATCCTTTAGAGGAGTAAAGCGACGCTTCGAATACCGTGTTCGAAAGAATGATCTGGTGTACATTGACGACTACGCGCATCATCCAACAGAGATCAAAGCCCTGGTTTCCAGTGTGCGACTTTTGTATCCTGATAAAAAGATCACAGGAGTCTTTCAACCTCATTTGTTCAGTCGAACAAGGGATTTTTTTGAGGGATTTGCAAATGAGCTCTCCAAGCTCGATGAGGTTGTCTTGTTACCGATCTATCCGGCGCGAGAAGAACCGATTGAAGGTGTGAACAGTAATGCCTTGTTGGAGAAGATAACTTGTCCTCAAAGATCTTTGCTTGATCCTGCTGAGGCCATTGATAAAGTTGGAGCGATCAAGCAGGGAATTGTCCTGACCATTGGTGCCGGTGACATAGACAGAATAGTTGATCCATTAACCGAAAGACTGAAATGAAAAAGTACATTCGTCCACTTCTTTGGATCCTTTTTGCTTTGGGCATGGTCGTACTGCTTTTCATGGTGCAGGCGGCACAGAAAGATGCCGTTGTTCAAAAGCCGGAAATCGTTATTCATGTGAATGGAGAAAATGCTTTTCTGACGGAAGATGAACTCTTTGCAAGGCTTAAGCGGAAAGGATTTTTCAATAGTGGAAAGAAGCATTCCGATCTCGAAATTCAAGTGATCGAGCGATTCATTCGCGACATGTCGGAAGTGAAGGAAGTGAAGGTCTTTACGAGGCTTGGAGAAAGTTGGACCATTGACATTGTCGTGCGTAAACCGATAGCGAGAATTTTCAATAAACACGGTGAATCGTATTACCTGGATGAGGACGGTGTGAAGATGAAGATTTCGGATCTGCATACTGCACGCATTGTGGTAGTTACGGGAAATATTCCGGATAAATTGAACGGTGAAAAAGTGAGCGAAATTATTAACAACGACTCCTTGAAAAGTATTCGAAAACTCGATGATGTGTATCGCATTTCCAATTATGTTTGCAAGGATCCCTTTCTGCAGTCACTCGTTGGCCAGATTCACCTGAAAAAGAACGGTGATTTTGTCCTGATACCGCTGGTGGGTGATCAAAAGATCATATTTGGATCTGCCCAGACTGACGAAGAAGTTCAATCGAAATTCGAGAAACTGGCCATCTTTTACAAAGAGGCTATTCCATATGAAGGGTGGAACAAGTACGATGAGATCAGTCTCAAATACGGGAACCAGATCGTTGCTAAGAAAGTGGACGGTTACGTCGAGGAGGTAGAAACAGAAGAACAAAAGGAACATTAACAGATATGTCACAGATTGTAGTAGGACTTGATATTGGAACAACGAAGATCGCTTGCTTTGTTGGTCGCAGAAACGAACACGGAAAGATCGAGATCCTTTCCATGGGAAAAAGCGAATCACTTGGTGTGATGCGTGGAATGGTGTCCAATATTGAAAAGACGGTACAATCGATCAAAGCTGCAGTAGAAGAAGCTCAATTGCGCGTTGAGGGTGAATTGAACATTCGCGTAGTGAATGTTGGTATTGCCGGTCAGCACATCAAGAGTTTACAGCACCGCGGAATTCACACGCGTACTTCTTTCGAAGATGAGATCTCTCAGAAGGATATCGATGCCTTGATCGAGGACATGTACAAACTGGTAATGCAACCGGGAGAGGAGATCATTACAGTCCTTCCTCAGGAATACATTGTCGACAACGAACAGGGTATCAAGGATCCGATCGGAATGGCAGGTAGAAGACTGGAAGCGAATTTCCACATCATCACCGGTCATGTTGGTGCCGTGTTGAATATTCACAAGTGTGTGAAGAAGGCCGGACTTGAAGTGAAAGATATCATTCTTGAGCCTATTGCCTCTGCTGAGGCGGTATTGTCTGATGAGGAAAAAGAAGCGGGTGTTGTGTTGGTGGATATCGGTGGTGGTACAACTGATGTTGCGATCTTCCATGAAGGCATCATTCGTCACACAGCCGTAATTCCTTTTGGAGGTAATGTGATCACAGAAGACATCAAGGAAGGATGTACGATCATGAAGCGTCATGCTGAGCAATTGAAAACGAAGTTCGGATCTGCTTTAGCATCTGAAAGTCACGCTAATGAAGTAGTCTGCATTCCAACATTGAATGGTCGCGATCCGAAAGAGATCACTCTTCAGAACTTGGCGAGCATAATTCAGGCCAGAATGGAAGAGATCATTGATCTGGTTCACTACGAGATCATGAACTCAGGTTACAGCAAGAAACTGATCGGTGGTATTGTCGTTACCGGTGGTGGAGCACAGTTGAAGCACATCACGCAATTGTTCGAATACATAACCGGCATGGATACGCGTATTGGTTACCCTAACGAGCACCTTGCCAACAACAACCACATTGAAAACCTGACAAGTCCAATGTATGCAACCGGTATCGGTTTGGTATTGAAAGGATTCGAAAAGTTGGAAAAGAAGGGAGTTAAGAATGAAGAAGCAGCTTCAAGTGGTGCGGTAAAAACGCATTCCAAGAAGAACAGAGGATCTTTCTTTGACAAGCTCCTTGAGAAGAGTCAGTCTCTTTTTACCGATGAAGATTAAAAAACCAAATACAACAAAACAACAACAACAAAAAAACAAATTATGGAGTTCGATTTGCCAAGAGAAACAAGTTCGATCATTAAGGTGATCGGAGTAGGTGGCGGTGGAAGCAACGCGGTTAATCACATGTACGGTTTGGGGATCGTAGGTGTGGATTTCATCGTATGTAACACTGACCGTCAGGCGCTGGATATTTCTCCGGTTCCTTACAAGATCCAGTTAGGCCCTTCACTGACCGAAGGTCGGGGTGCAGGAGCTATTCCTGAGATCGGGATGAATGCCGCTATTGAGAATATTGAAGAAATTCGCGACTTATTGAGCCAGGGTACTAAGATGGTATTCGTAACAGCCGGAATGGGAGGTGGTACCGGTACAGGTGCTGCTCCGGTGATCGCTCAGGTCGCAAGAGAATTAGGAATTTTGACCGTTGGTATTGTGACCGTACCTTTCGGATTTGAAGGTCGTAAGCGTCGCATGCAGGCAGAGGAAGGTTTGGACAGACTTCGCCAGAGCGTTGACACTCTTTTAGTGATCAACAATGAGCGTCTGCGTGAGATCTCCGGAAACCTTTCTATCGGAAATGCCTTCGCAATGGCGGACAACGTATTGTCTACTGCGGCTAAAGGTATTGCTGAGGTGATCTCTGTAACAGGTGCGATCAATGTCGACTTCAATGATGTGAACACCGTAATGCGTAACAGCGGTGTTGCGATCATGGGTAGTGCGGCAGCTGAAGGTGAAGAACGAGCACTGTTGGCAGTTCAGGAAGCATTGAACTCACCATTGTTGAATGATAATGACATTAGCGGTGCGACATACGTATTGTTGAACATTACATACGGTGACAAAGAAGTTCTCATGGACGAGATCACAACGATCACCGATTATATTCAGGACGAAGCAGGTTCTACTGCTGATGTGATCTGGGGTCACGGTTACGATCCTGCGCTTGGTGATAAGCTGAGCGTAACGTTGATCGCTACAGGATTTGCATCAAGCCCGATCACAGGATTGGAAAAGGCACCTGAAAAGAAAGTGAGAACATTGGAGGATGAGCCGAAGAACGAGATAAAGGCTCCACTTTCAACACCAACACAGGTGAACACTTTTGTTGGAGCTACAGAGATAGAGAAACCATTGGATGAGCCTTTTATCAAAACGGAGATGAAAGTGGAAGAGCCTGTTGTATCTCCTAAAGTAGAGTCTCCTTCGAACGAATTAAGCTTCGACTGGGAATTGACACAAGCAACAATATCAGCACAGGTTTCAGCGACTCCTTCTACGGAAGCACCGAAGGCAGAAAAGGATGAGGTGGTTCGATTCATGTTGGATGACGATATGAGCAAGAACAGTCTGGATACTGAAAATGCTAAGCCGGTTCTTTCACCGGAGGAGCAACAGCGCAGAAACCAGGAACGCATGTCAAAGATCCAGGAATTCACTTCTCGTTTGAGAAAGGCGGATGGTATCACTGAATTCGAAAATGAGCCGGCATTTGTTCGCAGAAATGTAAACCTGAACATGTCGAAAGCGAGTTCAGAGGACAATGTGAGTCGTTTTGGATTGTCAGAAGACGAAGACAGAGGTGTTTTGAGAAACAATAACTTCCTTCACGATAACGTAGATTAATTAGATACAAAGACATGAGGATTTTAAGACTTTAGAATAGTTTCATTGAGGTCTTAAAATCCTAAAGTCCTATTATCCTAACATCAAGAGAATGAGCTTTACGGAAAAGATCAATGCCGACATCAAGAATGCGATGCTGGCAAAGGAGAAGGAAAAATTGGCAGCACTGAGGGATATTAAATCCAAGTTGTTGTTGGAGGCTACGTCCGGTGCCGGAGGAGAAGTATCCGATGAAGCGGCCATGAAGATCTGCATGAAACTGCATAAGCAGCGTATGGAAACCTACGAACTGTATATCAAGCAGGGAAGGGAAGATCTGGCTGAAGAGGAACTTTTTCAGGCTAAAGTGATCGAAGCCTATTTACCAAAGTTACTTTCTGAGGATGAAGTGCGTTACGAAGTACAGGCTGCTATTGCTGAACTGGGAGCTTCGGGTCCACAGGACATGGGGAAAGTGATGGGAGCTCTTACCGGGAAACTGGTCGGAAAGGCCGACGGAAAGATGATCTCGGCTTTGGTAAAAGAAGAATTGAATAAATAAGTTTAACAAGCTCCCCAAATACGAATCTCAGGATTTGTTTTATTGTTGTAAAATGCGTCTCACTACAGGGAGACGCGTTTTTTATTTCAAATAGCTCCTACGCCCATTGTCAATTGGCTTCGCCGATTTCCGTTTCGCTTCAATTAGCTTCGCTGAACTTCGTTTGTCCATTCTCCATTGTCAATTATCCATTCTCCCTTACCTTTGTACCATGACAACACAAGAGTTCAAGGAACAACTCGCAGCAACCATTCGCCATTATAATGAAAAGGGCTGGTCGCCTGCGACATCTACTAATTATTCCTTCAGGGATGAAGACAACGTGATCTGGGTTTCGCGTTCAGGTGTGGATAAGGCCCATTTCTCTTCGGAAGATTTCATGACTGTAAACGAACTTGGTCAGGCTGTTGGAGAGTACGTGGATGTCCGACCATCGGCGGAGACTTTGATCCATTGTGTTCTATATGAATTGTTTCCCGAAACCCGCGTGATCCTGCACAGTCATTCGGTTTATCCGGTACTCATTTCTGCTGTTGAAGGGGAACGTATTACATTTCAGGGTTACGAAGTCCAGAAGGGCTTCGAAGGGGAACACACACATGAACATTTGGTTCACATTCCGATCTTCGACAATACACAAGATATGAAGGCATTTTCAGATGTTTTACGCACCAACAAGGATAAACTGCGTCATCACACCTTTCTAATGCGTAAGCATGGCACCTATGCATGGGGAAGAAACCTTTTCGAAGCAAAACGCCACCTTGAATCATTGGAATACCTTTGCCAGTGTGAGTGGATGATGCGCAAAAATTAGAACCAGTAACTTCAAGAAAAATTACGCTAACCAATGGCAATTCTATCTATACCGGAAAAGAACATCGAGATAAGAGATCCTGAAGCGATCCGCTCTTTTTTTAATGAACGTGGTGTTTTCTTTGATCAATGGACCTGTGATGTTGTTTTCGACGATCGGGCTACACAGGAAGAGATCCTGGAGGCGTATTCGAAAGACCTTAAGCCTTTCATGGAACAAGGAGGTTATTTGACCGCTGACGTTATCTCGATCAACAAACTGACAGAGAACTACGATGCGATCCGAGCAAAGTTTCTGGCAGAGCATACCCACTCAGAAGATGAGATCCGTTTCTTCGTAGATGGTCAGGGATTGTTCTGGTTCAATCTGGAAAACGAACCGGTTTTCAATCTTCTTTGTCAGAAAGGTGATCTGATCTCTGTTCCTGCAGGAACTAAACACTGGTTCGATGCCGGAGAGAAAGAGCCGTTCGTGAAGGCGATCCGAATCTTTATTGACATGAGCGGCTGGGTGCCACATTATACGGGTTCAGAGACGGAGAAGCGTTTCGGAGAGTTTAAGATGCCTGTCTGATCAGAAATTAACGGTAAAACCCAGATTGATACCCCACATCTGTAGCGGGCTCCTGTACAGTTCGACGTAGCGGATCTCCTCTGCGTTTGGATGAGAAATAAGGGCGTATTGACTGAAGTCCACATCTTCGTCACCAAAATGTTCAGGACCCACCATGTTGTCTACATTGGCATAAGTATATTCCTTGATTCCTCTCAGGAAGGAAGCGGAAAGTTGAATTCTGAAGTTGTCATTGGTTTCCTTTTTGAAAAGTTGCTGCACATTGAATTCAAAACCCATCTCGCCACCATATACGAATGAAGACTGTTTTACTGAGGTTTTCGTAACTTGAGAAGAACCATCATCATTGGTGTCATTATTCCAATTCGTACTTCCGTCCCAGTATTTTACAAGTGTTTTGGAACGCATGCGCAATAATCCTATCTGAGGCGTGGCAAATCCTCTGAAAGCACGGTGTTCTCTTCCTATCATGAGTTTTGGTCCTAGTAGATATTTCTGTTGTCCACTTTTGTAATAGGATTCAGCAGGATACCACCAGTTGTTTTTCAGGTAATAGGTGTTCAGAAGGGACCGGCTGCCGTAGTTCCCAAAAAATGCTTTGAATTCTATGTACATAGGAGAACCGAGCATTGGACTTTGGGCCAGTGAAAATCCCCATAATCCTGTTGTTTCCATTTCAGGCATGATGGAACGAAAAGGAACGTCTACGTTCAAATGGAAACCAAATTGAGTTCCTCTTAATTTTGGTTCACCATCGACTTCCTGAGCGAAAGTCAGGTTGCATAAAATACTCACGATCAATAAGAGGATACTTTTCATAGATCACATTTCTAAGTGTAAAAATAGAACACAATTGTCAATTGTACCTTATTCATTGTCCATTACTAGTTATCTTTGATCCATGAAATTTGAAGGAATCCGCTATATTTTAACTGACATTGAAGGAACTACCACTTCGGTTAGTTTTGTGTATGATGTTCTATTTCCGTATTTCCGTAAGCATATCGGTGAGTTACGTGAGCTGACACAGCAGGAAGAGGTACAGAAGGCCTTCAAACAAACGGTTGAACTGGCAGCTTCATTGGAAAACAAAAAACTGGGTTCCGTTGACGACATCATCAATACGCTTTATCGTTGGAGTGAAGAAGACCGAAAGATCACACCATTGAAAACAGTTCAGGGCATTTTGTGGAAGAAGGGTTACGAATCAGGTGAGATCAAAGGTCATGTTTACGAAGATGTTCTTCCTGCTTTGATCAAATGGCAGCAGTACGGACTGAAAATGGGCGTTTTTTCTTCGGGATCGATCGCTGCGCAAAAACTCATTTTCGGTTACAGTGAGTCCGGTGATCTTACCTCTTATTTTTCCAATTATTTCGATACCACAACAGGTGGAAAACGTGAAGTAGAGACTTACCCTAAGATCGCAGCAGAGCTTACTTTACCTGCGCCACAGATCCTTTTTCTTTCCGACATTGTTGAAGAACTGGAAGCTGCTGATCTCGCAGGCATGCAGACAGTGCAATTGGTTAGACCGGGGACAGATGCGAAATGGCCGAGAATCGTTTCGGATTTTTCAGAGATAGAAATCTAAAATCCCGAATCCCGAATAAAAAATACTAAATACAAGAAATGTCAAAATTCAGAACCATTTGGACCACCGAAGACCGCTACGTTGAGGTCATCGATCAGCGCAAATTACCGCACGAATTCGTTACTGTTCGTCTCGAAACCTATGATGAGGCGGAGGAAGCCATCAAGGAAATGACGGTGCGCGGTGCGCCTTTGATCGGTGCTACGGCAGCTTACGGTATTTACCTTGCAGTGCGGGAAATGATCGAAGATGAGCTCGATGGTTCTTTTCTCGACGAGGCCTTCTCGGCTCTTCGTGCATCCCGTCCAACTGCGGTGAATCTTTTCTGGGCCTTGGATCGCATGCGCAATGCATTGGACAATTGTGAAGGTGATTTTTTGGAAACGGCATGGAATGCAGCAAATGCTATCGTAGAGGATGACGTTGAAACCTGTCGAATGATCGGAGTTCATGGTCTTCCGATCATCGAAGAGATCGCAAAAAGAAAGAATGGTGATGTGGTGAACATCCTTACGCACTGCAATGCCGGGATGTTGGGGTGTATTGAATGGGGAACGATCACTTCGCCGATTTACCAGGCCATGGAGAAAGGCTTGAAAGTTCATGTTTGGGTGGATGAAACGAGGCCAAGAAATCAAGGGTCGAATCTTACAGCGTATGAATTGACACGTCATGGGGTGCCGCATACTCTGATCGTGGATAATGCAGGCGGACATTTGATGCAGCATGGGATGGTGGATATGGTAATCGTAGGTACTGATCGCACAACGAGAAATGGAGACGTGGCTAATAAGATTGGAACCTATCTGAAAGCACTGGCTGCTAAAGACAACAATATTCCTTTTTACGTAGCACTTCCATCTACAACACTCGACATGACGATCCGAGATGGATTGAAAGAGATTCCAATTGAAGAACGCAACCAGGATGAGGTACGCTACATGATCGGTAAAGGTCCATCCGGAAAAATTGAACCGGTTTTGATCTGTCCGGAAACGACTCCTGCGAGTAATTACGGTTTTGATGTTACTCCTGCACGACTCGTGACCAAGATAATTACTGAGCGTGGTGTTTGTGATGCAAGTGAGGAAGGATTGTTGAACTTGTTCCCTGAATACAAGTAATTCAGCAACTTGCTTTGTTGAATCGGAAACGTTTCCTATTTGTCGCGAATCATCAGGTAATCCGCCAATGCAACAAGTGGCAGACGCAGTTCACCTTTGGTTTCGATGGAATTCAACGCATTTATGGCTACTTGGTAATGGGCTCTCATTTCCTCTTCACATGCTTCTTTCACACCAATTAAGGTGTAGATCTCTTTGGTTTTCTTAACTTTCAAAATCGGATCGGATTCAATCGCCAGTTCACCAAGAATTTTCAACTCAGTCGAATCTGCAAGCTCGAAAGCCTTCAAGTTCAACATTGTTTTTTTGTTGGCGATTACATCACCACCTACTTGCTTGCCGAAGGTTTCAGGATCAGCATAGAGATCCAGAATGTCGTCCTGGATCTGAAAAGCAATACCAAGGTGCTGACCAAAGTCGTAAATCGCTTTCCTGTCTTTTGGTGAAGCATTGGAGATGATCGCACCCATTTCCAGAGCACAACCAAGTAAAACGGATGTTTTCAGACGGATCATTTCAACGTATTCTTCGATAGTAACGTCGTTCCTGCTTTCAAAATCCATGTCCATTTGCTGGCCTTCGCACACTTCAATTGCCGTTCTGTTGAATAATTCCAGAAGTTGCGGTAAATGCGTAGCTTCCTGTTTAGCCAATAACTGATATGCTTTCACAAACAACACATCTCCTGAAAGAATGGCGATACTTTGATTCCACTTAGTGTGTACAGTCTCCTTGTTACGACGGAGTGGCGCCTCATCCATGATGTCGTCGTGGATCAGGGTGAAGTTGTGAAAGATCTCCACGGCCATTGCGGCATTTAGCGCTTTCTCTTTTGGCGTACCAAAAAGTTCAGCACCCAATAATGTGAGGATCGGCCGCATCCGTTTACCTCCCAGCGTCATGAAATAGCGCAAGGGGTCATACAAATTCGCCGGTTTGGACGGAAGATCGATCTGCGTAATCGCTTTTTCGATCATAGAGGTGTATGTCCCGAGTTGCTGCATCAGTCTTTCAATAAATTCATTAAATATGTTCCGTATCCGCTTTTAACAAGCGGTTCTGCAATTTGTTTCAGTTGATCTTTCGATATGAAGCCATTTCTGTAGGCCACCTCTTCGATGCATCCGATCTTGAGTCCCTGGCGCTCTTCGATGACCTGTACAAATTGTCCTGCCTGCATCAGCGATGTGAACGTACCAGTATCCAGCCATGCTGTTCCCCGGTCTAAAACCGCGACTTTCAATTGGCCTCTGCGAAGGTATTCGGCATTCACATCGGTAATCTCGTATTCTCCGCGCGCAGAAGGTTTGAGGTTTTTTGCGATCTCGATTACTGAGTTGTCATAGAAGTAAAGTCCCGGAACTGCAAAATTCGACTTGGGTTGTTTTGGTTTTTCTTCGATCGAAACAACATTCATTTCTTTGTCAAATTCCACAACACCATAGCGTTCAGGGTCGCTGACATGGTAAGCATATACAACTCCACCATCCGGATCATTGTTTTCTTTCAAAAGACTGTCCATACCCACACCATAGAAAATGTTATCTCCAAGGATCAGGGCGACTTTATCATCTCCGATGAATTTTTCACCAATGACAAAAGCTTGAGCCAGTCCGTTAGGGACCTCCTGAACGGCGTAAGAAAATTTACATCCCAGATTTTGACCATTTCCAAGCAGTTTTTCAAAATGTGGCAAGTCATGTGGAGTTGAAATGATCAGGATCTCCCGAATACCTGCACTCATGAGGATCGAGAGTGGATAGTAGATCATTGGTTTGTCGTAGATCGGCATCAATTGTTTGGATACCGCCAAAGTAAGCGGGTGAAGTCTGGTGCCTGATCCTCCTGCAAGGATAATTCCTTTCATAGCTTATAGGTTAAGGTTCAAAAATAAATGTTTATGAACCGTTTTCAGTTTAATGCAACGTTAAAATTTCAGGATGATCACTCTTTATCGTTCGTTTCATCACCGATCTCCAGATCATTCCAATCGATCTCACTCTCCTCTGTATAGGCTTCAAAATAAGGTTCTTCAAAAGATTTCGTAGTGATGAAGTTGTCGAGTGTTAACAATAACGATGGTAAGAGAAGTAAATTCGTGATCATCGCTACCAATAGAGTCATTGAGATCAATAATCCCAATGCTTGTGTTCCTCCGAAATCGGAGAAGGTAAAGACTGAAAAACCAAAGAAAAGAATGATCGAAGTATAGAACATACCCAGACCGGCCTCGCGAAGTGCCATTACAACACATGTTTTCAAGTCCCACTTACGTTGTTTGATCTCTTGACGATATTTCGCAAGATAGTGAATGGTGTCATCGACAGAGATTCCCAGCGCAATCGAGAAAACCAATAGGGTAGAAGGTTTGAGTGGGATTCCAAACCAGCCCATAACACCTGCCGTGAAGAGAAGCGGAACCAGGTTTGGAAGCATGGAAATAATAACCATTCTCCAGGATCTGAAGAGGATGGCCATAAGAATTGCGATCAGCGCAACAGCAAATAATAGACTGGTAATAAGGTTGTGTACAAGGTATTTTGTTCCTTCAGAGGCCACGACTGATGTTCCTGTCAAGGTAATATCATAGTACTCCAGATCGATCGCCTCGCGCAACTGCGACTTGAATTCCTTCTTAGGATAATAGGAGCGGATCAGTTCGGCGTCACTGTCAAATGCATATTGCAGTTCCGCGTCTTCTTCTGCAATAACAGAGGTGAGACTAGTGTAAACGTTAGGGTAGAATTCCAGAATGGAGTCAATGTATTGAGTATCTCCTTTACTGAATTTGGTGTAATACTTCTCAATTTCCTTACGGTCCGGGTTAAATATGGTGTCGATACTCTCTCGGATCTTTTCAACTTTTTCACCCACTTCATAGGATCCAAGGTCTTTCATCTGAACACGAATACGCAAGGTGGTCTGATTGGTATCCAGCAGTTCTTTCACTGACAAACCTCCACCGTTGGCATTGGTCATGTTGAAATTGTCAAGGTATTTCTTCAATCTTGGCTTGTCGCGATTGGAGATCAACGTATATTTTTCCGGATCATTACCGTAGTATGCCATGTTGACAACCTTAATGAAATCGACAATCGAGATACTTTTTGAGAATAAGGTGTCTTGCTTGAACAGTTCTTGAGTTTGCTCGATACGTTCAAGTGTCGATTTTTTCAATAATCGTCCTTTCTCCTTGTAATTCACCATCACTTCGAAAGGGATAGCTCCTCCAAAGTGCTGCTCCATGAATTTCACGTCAAGAAGGATTTGGTCATCACTCGGGAGATCGCCCGTCAAGTTACCTGTTGCCTCAATTTTTGAAATACCGATTATACTTAGCACAACAACGATCAGTGTAACAAGATAAACGTAGTTTCTTCGTTTGATTGTGATAAAAACAAGTGTATCCAGTAAGCCAGAGGCCATTTTCCGATCGAGGTGCTTAAGGTGTTTTTTCTTCGGTGTTTTCGAGAATGAAGCAAAGATCGGTAACAAACAAATGGAGAGAAAGAACACCATCATGATGTTCAAGGAAGCTGAAACTCCGAATTCAAAAAGTTTCGTCGAATTGGTAAATGCGAAAGTGAGGAATCCGATTGCAGTTGTGAAATTGGTCAGGAAGGTCGCTAATCCAATCTTTTGAATCACTCGGGAAAGTGCCTTTAATTTATTTCCGTGCTCTTTGATCTCCTGATGGAATTTGGTGAGCAGGAAGATACAGTTCGGTATTCCAATTACGATCATTAAGGGTGGAATAAGCGCCATTAAAATGGATAAGCGGAATCCCATGAAACTCATGCTGCCTATAGCCCATATTACCGCAACGATAACGACCGAGTTGCAAATTGCCACAACTCGGAACGATCGGAAGAAAAGGTAGAGAATAATGGAAGTGACAAGGAAGGAGAGCACGATGAAAAGCACCATTTCTCCTTGAATTCGCTTCGCGATAACTACGCGAAGATGCGGTAATCCTGCAAATCGAACTTGACCAAAATAAGGCTCAAAACTCTTTGCTACCTCTTCGATCTCAAATACGACCCCTGATTTACTTTGATCTGCTAAAAAACGCTCCTCGATCCCGATCATCATCAAAGAGACATTCGTAGAATCGTTGTAGAGTAATTTGTTATAAACCGGATTGTTGCGAATCTCTTTTTTGATCTCCTCGATCGATTTTTCCTGAAAGTTTATATCCGAAAAGATCCGTTGAGATTCGAAACGGTTTTCTTTGATATTATTGTTGATCGTGAAAAGAGTTGCTTCGGATACGATCGATTCAACTCCATCGAACTGAAGAATTGAATCACCTAGTTCTTTCCATTTTAAAAAGCGCTCGTTCGTGTAAAGTGAATCCGTTTGTATGGCAATGACTAAGGTTCCACCATCCTCACCAAATAGCTCTTTGAAATGGTCGTAGTTGCGGGTGGTTTCTGAATCTTTAGGAAGAAGGATCCCGTATTTATTCTCCAGTTTAAGTGCAGTAACAGCATAATACCCGAAAAAGACTGTCAATAAGGTAATAACACCCAGGATGAAGAACCTGTTTCGAAGTATGAAATTGGAGATCTTACGCCACATTTACAGAAATCTGTTTTTTAGGTAAGGGCCAAAGGTAAGTAAAACCTAGGAGGTGACCAAAGTTTAATGAGACATAAGGTCGTTCGCCAACCACTCGAAGAACTCACGCTGCCACAATAATCCATTCTGTGGACTCTGAACCCAATGTCCTTCGTTCGGGAACAGTAAATACCTGCTTTTTAAGCCCTTTAGTCGTGCAGCTTGAAAAGCTTGCATCCCTTCACTTTCCGGAACACGGAAATCAACACCACCGTGTATGACCAGAATTGGAGTATCCCAGTTTTGCACGTAGCGGTGAGGACTGTTCTTGAGGTAGTTCTCTTTGTTCTCTTCCAACCAGTATGGCCCCCCGTGATCCCAGTCTGCAAAGAAAAGTTCTTCAGTTGTTCCGTACCAGCTTTCGAGATTAAAGAGTCCACAATGCGAAATGAAGGTTTTAAAACGTTTCTCATGAATTCCCGCTAGCATGTATACGGAATATCCACCGTAAGATGCTCCAACGGCTCCCATTCTGTCCTTGTCTACGTATGTGAGTTTTGCTGCTTCATCAGTTGCTGTCAGGTAATCCTGCATAGCTTGCCCACCCCAATCTTTGGAAATGGCATCGTTCCATTCTTGTCCGAATCCCGGTAATCCTCTTCGGTTTGGTGCGATCACGACATATCCCTGAGAAGCCATCAAGGCAAGATTCCAGCGATATGAAAAGAACTGTGACACCATGCTTTGTGGTCCGCCCTGGCAATACAATAGTGCCGGGTATTTCTTTGAACTCACCATGTTAGGAGGAAGAACCATCCATACAAGCATCTGCTTGCCATCGGTTGTTGTTACCCACTTTTCTTCTACTTTCGGCATGATCACATTCTTCAGTAGATCTTCGTTGACTTTGGTAAGTTGCTTTACATCACCTTTTTTGATGCCTACAACAAAAAGGTCTGTCGGTGCCACCATTGATTGACGACCTGCATAGATCTTGTCACCATTTATGGAAAGGCTGACGTAATCGTGCTGACCACTTGTGATCTGACGAAGTTTTTTTGTAGCAATGTCGAGCTCGAAGATTTGTTCAGTGCCTTTGGTTGGAGCGATAAGATAGATGCGTTTTCCATCCGGATGCCATTGGTAAGAACCAACCGTCATGTCAACTTGGGCAGTAAGGTTAATGTCTTTGCCATCAGTTCCGCGGATGATGAGGTCATTTTTATCGGCTTCGAAGCCATTTCTCGCCATGCTGGTCCAGGCAAGAGTACCGGTACTTGAAAAAGATGGATTATTGTCATATCCCAGATAACCTTGAGTAAGGACCTTTGTACTTCTGTCCGTCAGATCGTACTGGTACAATTCACTGTTGGTACTGCGGGCGAATTCGATACCGGTGAGTTTTTTTGCAGTGTAAATAATGCGCTTAGAATCCGGACTTATCGTAAATTGATCCGTTCCTCCAAATGGAGGAAGAATACCGTCGTAGATCTCGCGGTCCAGAATATCCTCACTTCTGTCGGTAATTTTTGACCCATTTTGAATGCGGTGAATGATCAGGTGTCGGCGCATGTGATCATCCCAGTGGTCCCAGTGACGATACATGAGGTCGTTCTCAATGCGTGCATTTGCCTTTGGAAGATCGGGATATTTGTCGTGCGCATTCTCAATGAGTTTTATGGCCTCTATAGTCACGACAAAGCTCTCATCCTGCGCCAATTTGAACCCTTCAAGTTCTATATTTTTGAATGCAGAGCATTGAATTTTATTACTCCCGTCTGCTTTCATTTTCCAGATCTGAACTCCATCTTTCTCAGTAGACATGAACCAGATCGAATTGTCTTTACCCCATTGTGCTTCCATTTCTGAAAATGGAGTATTCGTGATCTGACGGATATTACCCGATTTCAGTTCGATCACAAAAAGGTCGGTGTTCCCTTTGTTATCAGACATGTCGAATGTACGCTGACTGTAGAGGACCATTGTGCCGTCCGGAGATACTGTTCCACCTGATACACGTCTCAGTTTCCACAGAAGTTCTGGAGTGAGGAATTCTTGCCCGGCTAATGGAAGTATGCAAGAAAGGGATAGTACAAAAGCGATAAGAACTTTCATTTCTAATTGGATTTTGAGCGCCTGAAGATACAAAAATGCCCGGATCAGGACTGATCAGTCATTGTTTTCTTCTTTCGTGTATTCCGATAAAGGGTGATAAGTGAAAGAGCGATCAGCGTTAGTCCGATCATCCCAACGGAATAAATGAGATTTTCTCTGATCTCTTCATCTCTCATGGAAAGGAAGACAAAGGCATTAATACCCAGTAAAAGTAGGATCGCAAAGCGCTGAAACCATTTTATTCTCCTCATTCAGAATGCGTTGGTTTTCGAAATGTAGCATTTTTTTTTGAGGATTACAACGGAATGGATTTAAAATGTACAGAAGTGATAAGTGATCAGTAAATAGTGATCAGTTGTTTTCTGGAGATTGTTTTTTAGAAGTAAAAGACAGCAAGAAAGTTTTTGGAACGAAAAATTCGAATAATTTCAATTCTAATCACTAATCACTAATTTCTGATCACTCCTCGTTCTAAACTCTAAACTCTAATCCCTCCCTCCTCAATAATAGATCTCCATGAGGATCGGTTTTTCAGTATTTCGGATTACCTGATCTACCTCTTCGAAGAATTGTTCAGACAACATCGGACAACCAAGGCTGTTGCAGATAGGGAACTCTTGTTCTTCGTCAGGAACACATTGATAGCGATGCAATACTACCGCTCTGGCGAATGCCTTGTTATTGCTCGGGTCGAGCCCATGCAGACGATAGGATCTTCCAAAGGAACCGATATAAGCTGCACCGATCCGATATTTACCCAATGAAGTGCAATAGGAATTTGGTATATTGCTGAAACGGAGACTATCTTCAAATCCGGTCTCGGATCCGCTTCCGTGAGAAACCAAGCCTTTTTTAATGACCATAGATGAATCAAGATTGACCACAAAGAATCGGTAGTTGTTGGAAGGTATACGCATGTCGATCATGATCACTGTTTTCTGATCATAACTCTGATTCTTCGCAAGGAATGTTTTGACAGAGATCAGTTTTTCCTGTAAACGTTGATGAACCGGCAGTGTATCTAACGTTTCGGATTCTTTGGTTGATGGAACGTTCGTGTCAACTGAACCCTGTGCAGAGCAGGAACCGAAAAACACAAGAGAGATGAGCAATAAGAGAGGAAGCACATGCATGATCTTCGTTTGAAATTGAATGGTAGAATACATTCAAACGAAAAAGTAACATCTAAATTCTAAAATCCTTTCTTTTTTAGGATCTCAGCCATATCTTGCTGAAGTTTCTGAGCTTCAAGTCTTGCTTTTTCGGAAAAATCTTCACCATTAGAAGCATAAATGATCGCTCTGGATGAGTTGACCAATAATCCACAATCCTTGTTCCAACCGAATTCAGTAACATCTTCCAAAGATCCTCCCTGCGCCCCAACTCCAGGAACTAAAAAGAAATGATCAGGCACCAACTTGCGGACCTCACCAATTCCTTCAGCTCTTGTAGCGCCAACAACAAACATGAGATTTTCAGGTGTTCCCCAATCACATGATCGTTTCAATACCGTTTTAAAGAGTTCTTCTCCATTCTCATCCTTGATCATCTGAAAATCAAGAGCCCCTTTGTTTGAAGTCAATGCCAGAAGGATCACCCATTTGTTCTTGAACTCCAGAAAAGGTGTTACACTGTCCTCACCCATGTAGGGTGCAACGGTAACCGAATCGCAGTTGAGGTAATCGAAAAATGTTTTAGCGTAATAGCTGGAAGTATTTCCGATATCTCCGCGTTTTGCATCGGCAATGGTAAAAATGTCTTTTGGAATGTATTCGATCGTCTTTTGAAGTGATTCCCAGCCTTTCGGACCATAACATTCGTAAAACGCGATGTTTGGTTTATAAGCAACAGCGAAATCCTTCGTTGCATCGATGATAGCCTTGTTGAACTCGAAGATCGGGTCCTCGGTTTCCAGCAAATGTTTCGGGATCTTGGTGAGATCAGTGTCCAGTCCAACGCAAAGGAAGGATCTCTTAAGTTTGATCTGTTCGACTAATTCCTGACGTGTCATGCGTTTACCTCCTGTCCTTTCAATTTCTCGGCATTCTCTGCGAGTTTCAGTGAATCGATCATGTCACGCATATCGCCATTCATGAACGCACTGAGATTATAAATCGTCTTGTTGATGCGGTGATCCGTAATTCTACCTTGTGGATAGTTGTATGTTCTGATCTTCGCTGAGCGGTCACCCGTTGAGACCAGAGTTTTTCGCTGGGCAGCTCGTTCGTTGTGCACCCGGTCCAATTCAGCCTGATACAATCTCGAACGCAACACCGAGATAGCCTTTTCAAGGTTCTTGTGTTGTGAACGACCATCCTGACATTCAACGACAACTCCTGTTGGAATGTGTGTCAAACGGATCGCAGATTCAGTTTTGTTAATGTGCTGCCCACCTGCTCCTGAGGCTCTAAACGTATCTTTACGAACGTCGTTCATGTCGAGTTCAAAATCAACTTCTTCAGCTTCAGGAAGAACGGCCACTGTTATCGCTGAAGTATGCACACGACCTTGAGATTCGGTCTCGGGAACACGCTGAACCCGGTGAACGCCTGATTCAAATTTCAACATACCATAGATACCCGCGCCGGTGATCTCCATGGAAATTTCTTTGTATCCTTTTACGGTACCCTCAGAAGAGTTCAGGATCTCATATTGCCAGCCCATTTCCTTGAAGAACATGGTGTACATTCTGAAGCAATCTTCGACAAAGATGCAAGCCTCATCACCACCCGTTCCGGCACGCAATTCCATGATGGCGTTCTTATCATCTTCCGGATCTTTAGGGATGAGCATAAGCTTGATCTCTTCTTCTAAAACAGGCCTTCTTTCCTCCAGCTCATCGATCTCAGCCTTGGCCATTTCGCGCATCTCGGGATCTGTTTCGATCTCAAGAAGTTCTTTGGAACTTTTTAAGTTGTCGAGAAGATTTTTGTAGGTTTTATAGGTGTTGTCGATCTCTTCAAGGTCTTTGTATTCCTTGTTCAACTTCACATAACGATCCATGTCGGAAATAATATCCGGGTCGACTATCATTTTTCCCACTTCAACGAAGCGGTAATGAATTGCCTCTAATTTGGATAACAGATCACTCATGAATCAATTGTATGTAAACTCCCCATATGGAGAGGATATCGTTAATTTCTTACCGTCATTCGCTTCTACACGTCCAACGATCTGCGCATCGATATTGAAGGATTTTGAAATAGCGATGATCGAATCTGCTATCTCAGCAGAAACATAGACTTCCATGCGGTGTCCCATGTTGAATACCTTGTACATTTCTTGCCATTCTGTTCCGGACTCTTCCTGTATCAATTTGAACAGTGGAGGGATTGGAAAAAGATTATCCTTGATAATATGAACGTCATTTACAAAGTGTAACACTTTGGTTTGCGCGCCACCTGAACAATGAACCATTCCGTGAATGTCTTTACGGTGCTTATCGAGAATCTGCTTGATCACCGGGGCATATGTTCTTGTTGGAGACAAAACCAGTTTTCCTGCATCGATCGGAGATCCTTCAACGGCATCTGTCAGGTTTTTTGTTCCTGAATACACAAGATCTGCAGGTACACCTGGATCAAAACTTTCCGGGAATTCGGCTGCCAAAGTTTTGTTGAATACATCGTGACGTGCAGAAGTCAAACCGTTTGATCCCATTCCGCCATTGTATTCCGTTTCATAGGTCGCCTGACCAAATGAAGCCAATCCGATAATTACGTCACCAGGTTGAATGGTGTGGTTGGAAATCACTTCATCGCGTTTCATGCGACAAACAACAGTTGAATCAACAATGATCGTGCGAACCAGGTCGCCCACATCAGCTGTTTCACCACCCGTAGAATAGATGCCGATGCCTTGTTCACGAAGTGTTTCCAATAATTCTTCCGTTCCGTTGATGATCGCTGAGATCACCTCTCCCGGAACAAGATTTTTGTTTCGACCGATCGTTGATGAAAGCAAGATATTATCCGTTGCACCCACACAAAGCAGGTCGTCGATGTTCATGATCAACGCGTCCTGTGCAATTCCTTTCCAAACGGAAATATCGCCGGTCTTTTTCCAGTACATGTAGGCAAGCGACGATTTCGTTCCTGCCCCATCGGCATGCATCACGACACAATAGTTCTCATCACCGGTCAAATGATCCGGAACGATCTTGCAGAATGCTTGAGGAAACAAGCCCTTGTCTACATTCTTGATCGCGTTGTGAACGTCTTCTTTACCGGCAGAAACGCCGCGCAGGTTGTATCGTGTATCAGCCATTGTATTGGATTGAGGTGCAAAGATAGGTATCTGTGGGTAAATGTCAATCAATCATTCGACTTCATCACTTTACGGTACAAATGGGAATGAAAAATATGTCTTCGAGCGAAACGATCCAAAGTGGGTGTACTGTTTAGTTTGTTGTACAAATTCCTAGGTACCCCAAAGTATTCATAAACACTACCATTTTGAAAGGTCACTTTTAAGGTTACTCCTTTATATTGATAATCCTCAATACCTGAAGCAGTTGTTGTTTGCGTATATTCTTCCAGGTTTTGAGCATGGGTTTCCGGTGAAATACTGACAAGGAACGAATAAGCATCGATGATCTCTTTACTTTTGCGCTCCGCTTCTCCTTGTTTTGGATCTCCTTCTTGAAATTTATCCGGATGCCATTCCTTTACAAGATTGCGATAGGTTTTCTTAAGCTCTGATAATGTTGTGTCCTTATCAGCGTTGAAAAGGTTACGATATTCGATGATGCGTTTCATTTGATTTATTGTTTGGTAATC
>CAZQKN010000008.1:62979-159635 GCA_964593935.1 uncultured Akkermansia sp.
AGTAATCAGTAATCAGTAATCAGTAATCAGTAATCAGTAATCAGTAATCAGTAATCAGTAATTAATTGATTAGAAGCCTTTGAGGTCAATCGATTCGCTGTCGATCATGGTGACCCATTTTTTCATCTTCTTTTGGATCACTCGGAAATGATGCTGTTCATCGGGAGTGATCAATGAAATGGCTTCACCGGGGTTTTCTGCTCGACCGGTTCGACCGATGCGATGAACATAATCTTTTGGAGACCGCGGCAATTCGTAGTTGATTACGTAGGGTAAGAATTGAATATCGATTCCACGAGCGATCAGATCCGTTGCGACCAACACCCGCATGTGGCCTTCTTTGAAACTTTTCAGCGCTTTGATTCTCGCTTCCTGACTTTTCTTGCTATGGATCGAATTGGCCTGAATACCATTCTTCCTAAGTTTTTCAGCGACATTCTCAGCCTGATAGACCGATGAGGTGAACACAAGTACTTGTTGCATGTCATTGTGCTTTATGAGGTAACGCAGTAGGGGACCCTTACGCTCATCGGAAACAAAATAGCCGGTTTGCGAGATCAGATCCAGGTTTTCTTTTTCTGCTTCGATCTTGACAACGACCGGCTCTCGAAGAACCAATTGCGTGATGGCGTCAACATCTTCATTGAGTGTTGCAGAGAACAATAAGTTCTGCCTTTTTCTCGGTAAACGCTTCAGAATCGTATCCACTTCTTCTTTGAATCCGAGATTCAGCATTTTATCCGCTTCATCCAACACCAGGATTTGCAATTCATCCAGGGATAAGGCATTGGAATCGAGTAATTCGATCAATCGACCCGGGGTGGCCACCAAAACCCTAACACCAATGAGCGCTTTCATTTGTGGATTAATGGAAACTCCACCAAAAACCGCCATTGACTTCAACCGAGGTTCGAGTGAAGAAGAGAAAAGGCCAATGACCTCTTGCACCTGTGCGGCAAGTTCACGTGTTGGAACCAGAATTAGAGCTTCGACCGCACGGTTTCGTGCTTTTTCTTTTTTCTCCAACAAGGATAAAATGGGCAAGACATATGCTGCCGTCTTACCGGATCCGGTTTGCGCTATTCCTAAAACATCCTTTTTTTGAAGGATTTCGGGAATGACTTGTTGCTGAATAGGAGTGGGTTCCTTGAAACCAAGTTCATCTGTTCGATGAAGTAAATTCCGAGAAATACCGAGGGAAGAAAAGAGCATTAAATAGTATTCAAAAGTGCAAAGGTAGTGTATCCCATTCAATAACTTCATGTTTCGCCTTGATCTATTCTTATTTAGTAGTCAGGAAACAAAATTGTTACTGAAAAATTTAGAAGGTGTCCTTTCAAAGACAACCTTCTAAATTACATGAGGGCCATCACTGACAAATCAATCCTTCCAAAGAAGGTGCAAGGTCTTCACCTTGAGCATCTTTAACACTCCAGCTTCCTGTGATCACCTCATCACCGTTCGAAGAATTCCAACGAATGGTGATTGACACTGTTTCGCAAGCTTCAACACTTCCTTCCAAATGAATAATTCGATTACTGCTGCCAAGGTGCCCATTGTGAAACGGAGAGATTAGCTCCGTTAACGATCACTTCAGAGTCGGCACCTGTGAAGTTGGTCAAGCCTCCCTGGATTTTGATATAATCAAAAGCTTCGTCCGTAGTCAAGGTGTAAACTGCCTCCCTTGTTTCATCACAGGAAACTGCTGATCCTGAAAATCCGACCTCACAACAATCATCATGAACTACGATTGGAAATGTTGCTGTACCGGCCATAAAACCAATATTGCTTCCGGTACTACTGCAACTTGGCCCACCTGTAGCGTTCCAGCGAGCTCTGAATAGGTAGGAACCCTCATTTGGTGCCTCGAAAGGGTAAACTAGTTGCCCGTTTATTGGTACTCCAGAAGCGACTTGAGTCCAGTTAACACCGCCATCTGTGCTTACCTGAAGTTGAGCGTTACCACAATTGTTGTTGTATCCGTTGTCGAATACGACAATGACTTCTTCCCCAAGACAGACTTCATCTTCTGAATACTCAATGTAATCTCCTGCTTCGGATTTAAGTTGTGCAGGATCCTTTGTGATTTCCTTTTGGCAGCTGTACAAGGTAATCGCTGCGGCCAAACATGCGAATGGAATTTTTGAACTTTTCATGTTGTTGTAAATAAGTGGTTAATAATTGTTCCGTTTCTTCAAATGTATTCCAGTGGAAAGTTACAAGTCAAGCTGAAAGGGTGTGAAACCGAGTTTATTCAATCAGTATTTGCTTTTATTCAATAAGAGGGACGGGAAGGAGTAAAAACAAAAAAGCGACCCTATGAGCCGCTTTTCGTTTTTCATGAATAATAGTAGGAGAATATTTCCTCTCGACACCTATCAGAGACGTGTCTTTATCTTTTTCTTCGACAAAGGTATATAAAATGCCGATGAATCGATGGTTTTTAGAGAAAAAAATTAAATTGTTCGGAAATCGATCCTGTAATGGGTCCCTTTTTTCTCTTTTAACGGTTGGAGTTTTCCCGAGATCTGTTCGGTCAGGCTCTGGATCAATGACATTCCCAATGTATCATTGGTCGAAGAGCTTTGGTGGTCATATCCAATTCCGTCATCGCCGATCAATAAAGTGTATTCATCCTCTTCTGTCTCTTTGATCTTAACATAGATCTTTCCTAATGAAACACCGTTGAAGGCATGTTTCATGGAATTGGTGAGAATCTCATTGATAAGCAAGCCTAAGGGAATGGCCATATCAATGTTGAATTGAATTTCGGATACTTCAATTGTAGCATGGATCTGCTGATCTTTTTCCGACATTGTGGATATCAATGAGCTAATAAGGGTTTCTAAGTAGTCTTCGTAATCGATTCGGGAGAATTCCGTCGATCGGTAAAGAAGCTCATGTAACTTGGCCATTGAGCCTATTCGACTCAAACTAACATCAATGATGTGCTTGATCTGCGGATCTTCACTTGTGTACGACTGTAATTTCAAAAGTGAGGAGATGATCTGCAGATTGTTCTTAACGCGGTGATGCACCTCTTTCAGCAGTGTTTCCTTTTCGCGATTGGAACGTTGTAATGACAAGTTTTCCTCCTTTATTCGTTCCGATAGATCAGTGGTTGTCAAATAAACCCGTTTGTAGTTGCCTTCGTAACCATTCACCACTCTCCATTTAAAGTGAACATAACGTTTGTTCCCTTTGAGTGTTTTGAGTTCAGCATCAAATTCGCAAATAGTTTCTCCGTTCCAGATCGCTTCAATTTGGCGGAGTACATATTCGAAGGATTTCTTAGTCAGAAGCCGCTTGAAATTGTTGAGTACATCTTCTTTAGAGATTCCTTCATTCAGTTCGACCACAGCCATGTTGATCTGGTTTACGATCATTCTGGAAACCACACGATATAGTTCCTCAGGGTTTTCCTCAAAATAGGCTCTTGGGTCTGAAACCCCGTTTGACTTCAAAATGTCCAATTCTTCTTTAACACCTGAGAAATCTTCATCCCAGATAGGAACCGGAGAATCTTCGAACAAAGAGTAGTATTGGCTCAAACTTTCTTTTCTTTCCTCTTCGGCTTTTTTTCGCTCTGTGATGTCAGAAACAAAGGCCAAGGCACCTTCATACTGACCATTGATCATCAGCGGACTTGATTTCATTTCCGTCCAAAGTGTAGTACCAGATTTTGTTTGTAGTTTAAATTCGTGGTTCTCCTTGAGACCATTTTTACGTTTAGAAAGATTCTGAAGTGTAATTTCCTTTCCCTCCTCATCCATAAAATCGAACAGGACTTTACCAATCATTTCACTTGCTTCGTAACCCAACATTTCCGCAAGTTTAGGGTTTACAAAAGTGGTAAGTTCATTTTTGTCAATAACCCAAACGCCTTCGTTGCTGGATTCAACGATCAATCGATATAAGTCACTGTGATTTAAGTCTTTCAAGAAAGAATGTTAGATATCAAAATTAAACAAATGAAGCCCAAAATCCTAATGCTCTTCTTCCGAAAGCAAAAAATGGTTGAGAAAAATCCCAACCATTAATACATTTTTTTTTACTTAATTCATTTTTCGTTGATCATGACATTTGGATCACCATTGGTGATGATAACCTTTGAATTTTGACTTTTGATCAACTCGCCCATCATTTCGATCTGTCTAAGCTTCAGGATCTCTTCTGTGAGTCCTTCAGAAAGTACTTTTTGTGCATCTCGCGTACCTTTGGCCTCGATCAGTTTTCGTTCCGCTTCCTTTTGTTCAGCTTGAAGAACAAATTCCATACGTTGTGCTTCTTGTTCTGCTTCTAACTTTGCCTCGATAGCCTTGGCAAGACCCGGAGGGAGGGAAATTGATTTCATCAATACTGATTCTACTTCAAATCCTTTGTCGTTAAGGATCTCATTCATTTTTCGGGCGATCTCTTTTTCAATTTTGTCCCGTTCTCCACTGTGCATGTCCTTAGCATAGAATTTTGAAGTCACGTCGGCGGAAGCAGAGCGAAAGACGGCGGTAATGATGTTCTCATAATTGAGACCAATTTCATTCACAATACTTTTTGCAGATTTAGCATTGATGTTGTAAAGAATGGAGATCTCAGACTTGATGGTCAAGCCCTCTTTGCTTGGTAAATTGATCAAGACTTCAATGTTTGTTGTCTGGGTGCGCAATTTGATCACCTTGGCAACAAAGGGATTATAAACGATCATACCATTTACTTTCGGATCACTAAGTTTTCCGAACTTTTGTTTCATACCGACTTCTCCTGGTCGGATCACTGCACAGGATGCCAACAGCGATCCTGCAGCGAAAAATAAGAGTACATTTCTCATAACAGTTGATTTTGACATTAAATTATCTTTATTAACAATTAGAAAAACATAAATAATATTAAAAATATCTATGGTGGTCATAAGCATTGTTTTGGCTTTTTGGTTTTAAGTGTGATCATTATGAAATACCGTTTTTTCGATCACTTCTAATGAGAGATCTAATTCTTCATTATTCCAATCAAATTGTGTTATGAATTAAAAGCATTTATAGTTTTCCGAACAGGAATGAAAAGTGTGCCTTTCGCAATTTGCTTGGGAATTCATTTCATTGAGGTAAGATGAGAGCTACCTCAGTAAAGTCATAAAAACAGGTTTTATCTCCTCAAGAAATATTTGGAGAACTTTTAATTTAATCCACCCCGGTTTAAAGGTTTATGATCCTTAGATCATTCACATGGTTTGTCAGGTGCACAATTTGCTCCTTCGGTGACCTCCAGTTTGAATTCAGGATTGTTTATACGCCATTCAGTAAAAGACTTCTCCAGTGTTTGAAGGAAAACTTGTGTTTCCTGAGAACCGCTTACGGCGTATTTTCGGTCAAAAACAAAAAAAGGAACTCCTCCGATGCCAAATCTCCTTGAAAGTTCCATATCTTCTTCTACAGCCTGTATATACGATTTGTTTTGGAGAGCAGTCTCCAGTTCGTCACGGTTCAAACCGATCTCATCCCCAAGTTGCAGCAAAATTTGAATATCATCTACGTTCACACCTTCGGTGAAATATGCTTTCAGTAATCGTTCTTTTGCTTCATCCTGTAAACCGTGCTCTTTGGCAAAATGCAAGAGACAGTGGGCGTTCAATGTATTGATGACTTTCGTGTCGTCGAATTGGTAATTGATGCCCATCTCTTTTCCTCGCTCTGTGATCTGAGCGGTCATTTGTCTGGCTACATCCTCGCTTATCCCTTTTGTGTTGGAAAGGTAGGTGTAGATGGACATTGTTGTATCGGTTTTAACTCCGGGATTCAATTGAAAACTTTTCCAAACGACTTGTATGTGATCTTTACCCGAGAATTGATCCAGCGCCGCTTCGAATTTGCGTTTTCCAAGGTAACAGAAGGGGCAAACAACGTCGCTCCAGATCTCTACGGTTAATGAAGGTGTTGTGTCCATATGTGCTAATGTTTTATGCAATTTCGTACTGATCTTTTCCTGAGCGATCATTGCAGATGAACAGCAAAGTATCTGAAACAACAAAATGCCAATTATTCTGTTCATTACTATTTTTTAGAAGGGAGACCAATCACCGGCAGATCACTTGATTTGATCTTTTTGTTGAGTTCCTGAAGTTCATTTTCTAATATGGTGTTATACGCTTTAAGATAGTTGTCCGCAAGAGCACTCAGTTCAGTAAAGGCTTGCTGAACTTGCTGGTTCGGGGCAGTGTTACCGCTTGAAGCATAGTTGAACAGTCCGGCTAAACGATCATTTATTTTCATTGGATAATTCAATATATCCTGACCACTCTTGAGTTTGACCTGATACAATTCCCCTTCTATAGCACCTACTTTTTTCAATAGCGTGTCGCACAAAGAGCTTATTTCTGCAGGGATATTTTCACCGGAAATGGCTCTGAACTGATCGATCTGCGATCGAATTGTCCGAATATCCTTTATACATTCCTGTACTTCTGAAAACTTTGATTTTACTTCAAGCAGGAAATCGTACTGCGCTTTATATTCTTCCTCTGTGCATTCATAACTTGGGATCGCTTTGAACTGAAACTCTCTTGTTTGTTTCAATTCTCCAGCCTGCAAGCTGATGAGGTATTTGCCTGGAGGAATTCTCGGCCCGGAGATGGATCCGTTCCAAAGTATCATTCCCTCTATTGGCGCTACCTGGGGCAGAAAGGCGTCCCAAATAAACTCGTTCATTCCTTTTTTAACCGTCAGTTTTTGATTTTTATCAATTGCTTTGTTCGAAAATTCTGTAATCGTCTTTCCATCGGTATCCAATATACTCAACTTAACCGTTGTTGTGTCTGATGCCAGATCTAACCAGAAAGGAATGACAATACCATTAGGGGGATTCATACCGGCGTTTTTAACGTTTTTCTTTTGCCAGCCTTCTGCTCTGTAGTTGTCAGCAATTTCGTATAAATGAAGGTTCTTTTTTGAATTATCCGAGCTGTAATTTTGTATGGGCAAAAGGTCATCCATTACCCAAAATGATCGACCCTGAGTCGCAATGATAAGGGAATTGTCCTTGATGCACATATCTGTGATGGGCGTTAGAGGCAAATTAAGCTGTAATTTCTTCCAGTTGTTACCTCCATCATAACTGGCATATAAACCATATTCGGTTCCGCAGTAAATTAATCCTTCACGCTTACGGTCTGCCCTAAGAACACGGGTGAAATGCGTGCCTTCAATACCTTTTGAAAGCAACTTCCAGCTTTTTCCGTAGTCCTCAGTAACGAAGATGTACGGTTTAAAATCATCTAACTTGTAACGAGTACCAACGAAGTAGGCCTTTCCTTTTTTAAAAGGATCTGTTTCCACTGAATTCCACATCATCCATTTACCAGCCGACGGTGGCGTTACATTTGTCCAGGTCTTTCCTCCATCCCGAGAAACATGAATAAGACCATCGTCACTACCTGTCCAGAGAACATCTTTTTCCAGCTGACATTCCGCTGCTGTAAAGATCGTACAGTAATACTCAACGGTCGTGTTATCCTTGGTAATAGGCCCTCCACTTGGACCTTGTTTACTTTTATCATTCGTCGTAAGATCGGGGCTGATGGCTGTCCATGAAGTGCCTTCATTTTCGCTTACAAAGAGCATGTTACCAGCTGCATAGAGTTTTTTAGGATTATGAGGGGAGAAGAAGATCGGAAAATTCCACTGGAAGCGATACTTCTGCACATCGGCACCATTGCCGATGGGAATGTCCGGCCATACACTGATCTGGCGATTCTCTCCTGTTCGGTGGTCATAGCGGGAAAGGAATCCGGCATAGTTCCCACCATAAACAATATCAGGATTTAACGGATCGGCGACAACATAGCCACTTTCAAAACCAGCTGTTGAACTCCAGTCAGCTGTGCTGATCTCACCTCTTTCTGATCTGGAAAGAATGCGGACAGTTGAATTATCCTGCTGCGCTCCCAGTATTCTGTATGGTACATGGTTATCAGTACTGACCCTGTAGAATTGAGCTGTAGGTTGGTTGTAATATGTACTCCAATTATTCCCACCGTCAAAACTGACCTGTGCACCTCCGTCATCTGCTATGATCATGCGGTTTGGTATTTCCGGATCTATCCATAGGTCATGGTGGTCACCATGAGGAGTATTGATCTCTTTGAAAGATTTCCCGCCGTCGGTACTTTTCAGAAAATCGACGTTGAGCACATATACGATGTTTTCGTTCTGTGGATCTACAAAAACTTTTGAATAATACCAGGCGCGTTGACGGATCTTATTTTCACTGTTCTGCAGCGTCCAGGTTTTACCTCCATTTTCACTCATGAACAATCCACCTTCGGCATTTTCTACAATGGCATAGACCTTATCTGGATTGCTGGGCGCTACTGCAACACCAATGATACCCGTTACGGATTTATTTGGAAATCCTTCCGATCCGTTCAGTTTTTTCCAGGTTTCTCCGCCGTCAGTACTTTTCCATAAGGCACTTCCTGACCCACCACTTTCCAGACTGTATGGAGTTCTGATAACAGTCCAGGTGCTGGCGTAGAGCACACTCGGATTACCTGGTTCCATAACCAGATCAACTGCACCGCTCTGTTTGTCACTGAACAGTACCCTGCGCCAGGTCTTTCCGCCGTCTGTGGTTTTGTAAACGCCTCTTTCGTCATGTGGGCCGAAAAGATGTCCGAGAGCGGCTACCCAGACGGTGTTGGGATCTTTCGGATGAACAACAATTCTCACTATGTGTCGCGATTCCTTGAGGCCGATGTGTTTCCAGCTGCGGCCGGCATCATCAGAACGCCATATTCCAAAGCCTTCGCTTACATTTCCCCTTACAGTGTTCTCTCCTTCACCAACATAAAGGATGGATGCATCAGATGGTGCAACTGCTACAGAACCTATAGATCCACCAAAAAAGCCATCGGAAATGTTTTTCCAGTTACTACCTCCATCATTTGTCTTCCAGACTCCACCTCCGGTAGCACCCATATAGAACAGATTCTTGTTCTTGAGGTCACCACAAACGGCAGCTGATCTACCCCCCCTAAACGGACCGATCTCCCGAAAACGAGCATGGTCAGGAAGCAAAGTGTCATCTGGGAAATTGGTTAACTGCTGTGAAAAAGTTAGCGCCGACGAAAGCGATAATAGGCAAATAAATAGATACTTCATGGCATAGTTTGAATTTCTAAAAATAAGGAAAATATGATTTTTTGCTTACGGGAGAAAAGTATGGCTCCGAATTATCTCCGCAAGAGTTCGATCTCAACCCTTCTGTTCATGTCCTTATCCGCTTCATTTTTTTCCTTTGGGACTTTAGGTTCGTCAAATGAACGTCCAACGTAGGACATTTGTTCTTTAGGAACACCAAGCTTTCGAAGCATTTTATAGACTCTTCTGGCTCTTTTTTTCGAAACACGGAGGTCAGGGCCACAGCAAACGTGACCTTCGATCAGGATCTTTTGAGCAGGAACCTCTTTGAGGTAATCAGCAAGGATGGAAAGTCGCAAGCGATTCACATGACTTATTGCAGCGCTGTTATTCTGGTAACGGATGATCAAGGGAAACTCGAAAGGAACTTCAGGTGCAATGGAATCCTCTTGAGCAAACGAAATGCCACTAATAAAAAGCAGAAGGATAGTAAAGAGTTTACGCATTGAGAGGAGTGAAGCAGACGTAAAAATAAGGATTTATCCTTCCAAACCTACATTCCAACTGCCGTCTAGTATCAGCTTTCCGTCGCGTTTAACGGAAGAACCGGGTATCACGAATCCTTTGATGACTCCGGTTTTTCCTTTTTGAATAAGATCGAGCAGTTGAGCTTCAGTCAGTTTCTTTCCGAGCAGTTCAAAAGGGATCTTGAAACCACATTCCTTGAAGTTAGAGCAGCCAATAGCTGTTTTTCCCTTCATTAGTTTCGCTGCTTTGCACTTCGGACAGTCGAGTGTTTCTATAGACGGCTTCTCTTTTGGGACGCGAGGGGCGCGTTCCTTTTTTATAGGAGCAGCCACTGCAACCGGTTCCACCTGGATCTGACGATGGGTATTGAAGATCACTTCGTCGGTTACTTCTCGAACCATTTTATATAATTCCTGTTTGAACACCTCAGGTTGGTATTCTCCTTTTTCGATCAGTCGGAGTTTTCTTTCCCATTGCCCTGTCAGCTCAGGACTCTTCAGTAGTTCATTCTGGATCGTGTCGATGAGATCGATCCCGGTTTGTGTTGCCAGGATATTCTTCCTGTTCTTTTCAATATATCGGCGTCGAAACAACGTTTCTATAATGTTGGCGCGAGTTGAAGGTCGACCGATACCGTTGTCTTTCATAAGTTCCCTCATCTCTTCATCCTCCACCTGCTTACCTGCTGTTTCCATCGCACGCAGCAAAGTCGCCTCTGTGTATGGTTTGGGAGGAGAGGTTTTTCCCTTGTGCACGAATGGTTCATGCGGCCCCTTTTCTCCCTCAATAAATGTTGGCAGTACTCGTTCCTCTTCAGAGGAACCCGGAGCATGGAGCGTAGAACCTGGAATTGATTCGTTTACGGTACTTTGTCCTTGTTCCTTGTTCCTTGTTCCTTGCTCCTCGTAAACTACTCTCCAGCCCGGCTCTAATATCTGCTTTCCTGTAGCCTTGAACACCAGTGTTCCAACTTTACCAAGAACAGTCGTGTTGCTCACTTTACATTCCGGATAGAAGACTGAAATAAATCGTTTGGCAATGAGGTCATAGATCTGATTTTCAGAGGGTGTGATTCCACTAGGATTCACTCCAGTAGGAATGATCGCATGGTGATCAGTTACCTTCTTGTCGTCAAACACCGCTTTTGTCTTTGGAATGGGTTGCTGAAGCAAGGGTTCCGTCAAACGCTTGTAATACTGCATGTTTCTCAGAATGCCTTCCACTTTGGGATAGATATCCTCAGATAGATAGGTGGTGTCTACACGCGGATAAGTGACGATCTTTTTCTCATACAAGCTCTGAACATTCTTCAGGGTCTCATCCGCCGAAAAGCCGTATTTTTTATTCGCTTCTACCTGTAATGAAGTCAGGTCGAACAACCTTGGATTTCCTTCTTTACCTTCTTTTTGTTCGAAAGAAGTGACTTCAAACTCATGTTGTTTGAGGTATTCAAGACCTTTGTTGGCTTTTTCTTCACTGCTCAGACGGTCGATCTGACAAAGGAATTCCGTATCACGGTAATTCGTTTTCAGTTCCCAGTACTCTGAAGAGGTGAAAGCATTGATCTCTTTCTGACGCTGCACGATCATAGCGAGTGTAGGTGTCTGCACACGACCTATGGACAGTGTAGCTTTTCCCTTCCCGAATTTTGTGGTAAATGCACGTGTCGCATTGATGCCCAGCAACCAGTCGCCAATTGCTCTGGCAGAACCGGCCGCGTAAAGATTGTCGTACTGTGATGCATCCTTCAGTTTTTCAAAACCTTCTTTGATCGCTTCTTCCGTAAGTGAGGAGATCCAGAGGCGCTTGATCGGCTTGTTGCATTTTGCCTTTAGTAAGACCCATCGTTGGATCAGTTCTCCTTCCTGACCGGCATCCCCGCAGTTGATGACCATGTCGCATTGATGAACCAGATTTTCGATGCACTTGAACTGTTTCTGGATCCCTGTATCATCGACCACTTTTATCCCAAAGTTGGGAGGAATGATCGGAAGGTCTTCCAGCTTCCAGTATTTCCATCGCTCGTTATAATCGTGAGGTTCTTTTAAAGTACACAGGTGACCAAAGGTCCAACTCACCCAATAGCCGTTCCCTTCCCAATAGCCATCCTTTCTGGACTTGGCTCCCAGTATCTCAGCGATATCTTTCGCTACAGAGGGTTTTTCGGCTATGCAGAGGATCATCAGTTTTCAATTAACCACAAAGGCACAAAATTATTTTTATTAACCGCAATTTATTAGGTCACAAGGGATTTAATAAAATCAGAAAATTATTTTTCAAGTTGGCCATTGATTACTCTTTTTACACCGTTTTTAAAAAGCGGCACATTATAATTGATCAAATGGCCTAATTTACAATTTGAAAGTTTTAAATAAGTCAAAAGTTGTGCAAGATGAAGGTCTGATATCTTTTCTACAGCTTTAAGTTCCAGAATGACTTTATCTTCCACCATTAGATCTATTTTATAATAGGTTTCCATTTGAATTCCATCATAGATGACCGGCAGTATCTTTTGTCTTTCAACTTTCAGGTTTGCCTGGCAAAGCTCATAATATAAGCACTCTTCATATGAACTCTCAAGAAGACCGGGACCTAAAGTTCTGTGAACTTTCATTCCTAGCTCGAAAACTATCTTTGAGATTTCATTTTCCGTCATTGAATTATTTTTTCCTAATGATTTCTTAGTGCCCTAAACGGGTAGCACTGGTCTATTTCATTGGTGTCTTCGTTGTTTATTTTTTCGAATAATGTTTTACAACAAAACCAGCTTCGTTCTTTTCATCTTTTGGCCAGTCGAGAATCTCGTTGACCACCCATTTCTCCTCATCGAATTCAGGAAAGTAGGTATCGGCACCATAAACGGCATCTACATGTGTAATGTACATTTCGTCGACACATTTCAAGTCAATTGCCTGACGATAGATCTCTCCACCACCAATGATGAAAATATTTTTCTGGTCCTCTCCGGAATAATAGGCCAAACAGTCTTGCATGGAATGGAAAACCTGTGCTCCTTCCGCCCTGAATGCCGTGTTTCGGGTTAGGACAACATTGTCGCGATTAGGTAGAGGACGAAATTTATCCGGGATGGATTCCCAGTTCTTTCGTCCCATGACCACAATGTGACCTGTCGTGATTTCTCTGAAAAACTTCATGTCGGCAGGCAAGTGCCACATCAGATCATTATTTCTTCCGATCCCGCGCTCCCGGTCCATTGCTACAATCAGTTTTATTGACATAATTAATTTTAAAAGTTCAAAAGTTCAAAGAGTTTTTCATAAAAACCTATTTGGAACACCGCAAGCTTTTGAACAGCGAATCCATTGAACGCGCAGCATTGAACTTTATTTAATGCCACAGGCTTTTTGAATATTTGAACGGCGCAACCATTGTGAAAACTTCAACCATTCAAAAGATGCCGCCACGGCGGATTCCTTGTTCTTTATTCCTTGCTCCTCACTACACAGCCACTGCTCCTTTGATATGCGGATGCGGGTCATATCCAATCAGTTCGAAGTCTTCGTATCGGAAGCTGAAAATGTCCTTCACATTCGGATTGATCTTCATGGTTGGTAGGGGGCGGCAGTCACGAGACAGTTGTAACTCAACTTGTTCAAGGTGATTGCTGTATATGTGAGCATCCCCAAAAGTATGTACGAAATCTCCAGGCTCTAGATCACACACTTGCGCTAACATCATGGTAAGTAAGGCATAAGATGCGATATTGAAGGGTACTCCCAGGAATGTGTCGGCACTGCGTTGGTACAACTGGCAACTCAATTTGCCGTTTGCCACATAGAATTGAAACAAAGTATGGCATGGAGGCAATGCCATGTTGTCAACGTCGGCAACGTTCCATGCAGAAACGATGTGGCGGCGTGAATCGGGATTGTTTTTAAGCGAATGAACCAACTTGGTGATCTGATCGATCGTACCCCCATGACCGTCAGGCCAGCTGCGCCACTGGTGACCATAAACCGGGCCTAGGTCTCCATTTTCGTCTGCCCATTCATCCCAGATGGATACATTATTGTCCTTGAGATATTTGATATTGGTATCACCCTGGAGGAACCAGAGCAATTCAATGATGATGGATCTCAAGTGCAGTTTTTTCGTGGTAACAACCGGAAACCCTTCCGAGAGATCGAAACGCATCTGATAACCAAAAACGGAGATGGTTCCGGTACCGGTGCGGTCTTCTTTGCGGGTTCCGTTATCAAGAATGTGCTGTAAAAGATCGTGATATTGTTTCATTACTGTTGTTTCGTTTTCAAGTGTTCGAATTTACGAAAAACAGCGCCTTGGATCCGGAATAGTTTTCCATAATCCGGTCGAATTATCAACTTTAGTCAGTAAACAGTTTATTTAGAAAGTGAACCAGAATAAGCAGGCAACAAAGTAAACTAAGTCCGAATGCTCCCAGAACGATCGGATCACGGTACTGGAAGATCACTTCTTCTGTTCCGGCCGGAACAACGATGGTCATGAAGTTCAGGTTGCTCTTGTAGATAGGCGTTTCTTCACCATCGATGTAGGCTTTCCAGCCTTTATAGTCTTTCTGGAAGAGGGTGAGTAGCTGTGTCTCATCCACCACTGTTTTGATCTTGAATTTGTTGGCATTGTATGAGGTCACATAAGCGTCATCGCCATCTGAATTTTTGAGACGGATCGTATTCAGAACATTGAATCCTGCGTCGTCAAAAAATAGATAACTTGGCCTGTATGTACTGTCTCTGTTGGCTGCATGCATGCGTCTTTCGTGGATGACCTTATCCGAGAGCAGAACTAGCCTATTCTTCTGTATTTCCTGGAAGATGAACGGATAACGACTTTCCAGTTTGTCATAGGATCCGAAAGAAAACGAATTGAATCCTTCAGCACTGATCTGCTTCCTGAAAATACTTAGGTTTTGCCAAAATGGCGAGCCAAGACCCGGAAGTTTGGCTGATTCTTCGATCGTAATATCGTCCATTGCCGGAAAATTCTTTGGCAGTTTCTTTGTGGCATGGTAGGCTTCAGTGGCATTTACATTATCGTAAAAGACCGTGTAAGGCGCATTGAGTTGGGTAGCAATGAGCATATCGATCACAACCAGTGTGGAAATGGAGCGTATTTGCCAGTCGCGTGAACGCACAAAGCGGATGACCAGGATCAGAAGCACCAGGAATATGAGCTGGATGATCAGTTGAAAGGAAATGTGTTGCTCTATCCGGCTTTCGTTGCCGTTGGCATAAACATTGGTCTCAATGAAATTTTTGAGGTCAAGTGCAGATCTTGATCTCAACCAGAAGATCAAACCAGTAAACACCGCTGTCAGGGCCAGCAGTGGTCCTACCCATTTTTTAAAGGGAAGTGTTTGATCCCCACGGAATGAGTTGTTCAGATAATTTGCCGCGATTAGTATCATGGCCATCATGGTAAACAACCTGAAGACACTCGGGAACCTGAATACATCCATCATAGGCACAAACTTGAACAACAACTCTCTGAAGGGCAAGGCATCACCAACTGCCGCGGCTAGTGATACGATCCCAAGCCCCAGGATAAGTTTCATCTCCAGGCTTTTCTTTGAGAATAGTCCGGCTATGAAGAAGATGAAAATGAACAGTCCAACGTAACCGTTGATCATTGAAATATCCCCATTGAACCAATCTGAAAATCGCACCGTGGCAAAAGGGGTAACGAACGAAATGAATGCTTTAGGACCAAAAGGCGAAAACAGAGCTTGTTCAAGTGTGAATCCTTGAATTCGGTTCAGATAGGGGCTCACCTGCCAGATAGAGTAGAGCATTCCACCTGCAAAAAACAATGTGGTCAATACGAAAGCCACGTGTCGAACGATCAAATCAGAAAATGCAAAAGCACCTCGATAGCGTGCAGCTCTTACCAGGTAGATCCCGGCGGTGATCAGAAAAAAATAGAAGAGTATGATGATGAAAGCAGCATAACCTCCGGTGATCATCAGAAATAGGAAGAATCCGGCATAATAAGCATTTGACCAGGAATGTTCACGTATCATCCTGAAATAAAAGTTCAGCAGGAAAGGAAGCCAGGCGGCAGAAATTACGTAGGTGAGGTGTTGCGCATTCCCAACAAAAATACCGCACAGCATATAAGAGACGGCAGCAATGAAAGCGAAACGCCATTCAATTCGCAGGGTTTTGGCGAGTGTAAACATTCCAACTCCTGCGAAAAAAATGTGTATGAAGAATTCCAAACCGATGGTGTAGAGGTTGTATCCAACGGTACTACCGATCAGCCAAACCATCGGATACCAGGTCCCAGAAGAGGGATCGGCATGGATCGGATAGCCCAGGTCCTGATAGGGATTCCAGAAAGGAAAAATGCCATTCTGTAGACATTCGCCGATGTGGAAACGCCAAGGGTAAAAACAGTCGACCATGTCATAAACCATAGGATGCTCAAAGCTGACTACCTGAAAGAATGCTATGGCTGCAATGATCAGCATAGCAAAGTACGGCAGGTAACGGTAGAATCGTTTTGAACGTTCGGAGAGATCCATGTTTATTGAACGACCTTTAAAATGGTGTTTCTCAAAAATAATAACTCTTTCCGAACTACAGGAGTTTTAAGAGCCGACAAAGCGCTCAGGGGAGCAGTATGTCATTTCTTAACTGCCTTGACGATGAAGATGTCAAATGTATTGAAGGGCACAAACAACCATCTGGGAATCAAGTTATAAACTTTAAGGTGGAGGCTGTTCTTTGGCTTTTTAAGGATGAAGAGCGAAAAATAGATCTGTTTCACGCTCCTCCATACCGGCAGGTAATGAAACCTGTTTACTTCAAAGCCTTCCCGTTGCAGCATTTTTGTCATCGATTTCCGGGTGAAGTAATGCAAATGAGTGGGGGGATGGATCATCCGCCATTTTTTTCCTTGCCTGCGGGAAAGGAAGGAACCAAAATCTCCAGTTGAGATGTAGAGCTCAGTCCCTGGCTCGACTTCTTTCGACAGTTTTTCAATGTACTTCTGCGGGTATTTCAAGTGTTCGATCACATCCCACATGAAAACGTGAGTTGGAGCGGCTTTCTTGGTGTCTGAATAGGAAAGGAAATCAGCTGCGTGGAGATCCAGTTTCAGATGTTCTTTACCCCATTCGATCGCGTCCTCAGAAACATCGATCCCTGAATAAACGATCTGTGGATCCCATTCTTTCACGGATCTTCCGAAGAACCCATGGGCGGAGCCAATTTCAAAGAATCGTAAGTCTTTGCTATCGCGCTTAATGAATTTCTTCAGGCGTTTGGTGAAGTTCTTTCGTAAACCGTATTCATCATTGATGTAGTCGTCATATTCATTGCCATTGAAGTATTCTGCGGTGTATACCTGACTCAAATCGAGTTCTTCGAGATCAAGGTTTGCCACACCGTGACCGCAATCGGTGCATTTCAGCAGCTGTTGATCGAAGATTTCTTGCAGCGATGTGCCGCTACAGATCGGACACTTATTCATAAAACCTCCTTAACCAAGTAAACGGGACGTTGTTTGATCTCGATGAATATTTTGCCCACATATTCACCAATGATCCCAAGAAAGATCAACTGTATCCCACCGATGAACAAAATGCTGAAAATGAGTGAAGTCCATCCGACAATGGTTTGATCCAGAAAAACGGAGGCAATGACGGCGTAGATGGCGTAAATAAAGGACATAAACGCGAGTACGAATCCGATAACGATCGATAGGCGAAGCGGTTTTACTGAAAATGACGTGATTCCATTCAAAGCGAAATTGAACATCTTCAACAAGGTGTATTTGGTTGTTCCGGAATGTCGGACACTGGGTGTGTAGTTTATAGGTTTTGTCCTGAATCCTACCCAGCTGATCAGTCCTCTGTAAAACAAATGGTATTCGGAGATCCGGTCTTTGAAAATGTCAACGATCTTTCGGTCGATCAGCCTGAAGTCGGCGGCGCCCTTTTGTAAGTTCAACCCACTCATGAAGTTCATAAGCCTGTAGAACAGGTTGGAAGTTGATCGCTTGAACAATCCAGTACCGGCTTCATCTTGTCGAACGGTGTAAACGATATCAAAACCATTTTCCCAATTTTCGATCATTTCTTTTAATAGACTCGGTGGATGTTGAAGGTCTGAATCCATCGAAATGGCGCAATCACCCTTGCAAAAATCAAAACCAGCCTTCAGTGCCGCCTGGTGTCCAAAGTTCCTGGAGAAGGAAACACATTTCACGCGTTCATCTTTTTGAGCCAGGGATTTGATCAGGTTCAGCGTATTGTCTGTGCTCCCATCGTCAATGAAGACTAGTTCAAAACGATAATCAATCGTACTGATCTGATCTGATATCTTGTTGTATATCTCAATAATATTACCCTCTTCATTAAGGCAAGGAAGTATGATCGAGATCAGTCCCATCTTGTGTTTTGTCGTCTCTTCTTTCAATTGAACTTGTTCTTCCATGTGCTGAACGGCATTGGTTGTTACCCGTTGGGATGCAACCAAATGTAAATATATTTTTCCGTTGCATCGATTTGTGTAATGCCAAAAGCTTGCTGGATAAGGCTGAAACGATTGGGCTTTTGTTGAACATCCTGGTCTCAGGAACCTAAAAATTCCAGTCATATTCGTTAACTGAAATTAATTCCTTTAAATTTGCTCATATGAGAACGATTCTTTTCTTCCTTATTATCGGTTTTCCCCTTCTGCTTTCTGCACAGAAGGAGATCGACCTTAAAAAGAAATTCAAAGGAAGCTATGAGGGAACGATTTCGACCTTTAAGCTCGATACCGGTGAGGACCTGGTGGATGTAGGGAGTGTGCCGATAAGAATCGTGATAGAAGACGATTCTGTTCTTTTTACCATAGGAAAACATCAACTTTCGGGAACTTACAAAGTAATGTTCGAAGCAAACAAGTATTTCTTGCTTGACTGTAAAATTCCCGTTCGACTTGCGGGAGAGCGCGTAGTGGTTTACAGGAAGGGGAAGAAGATCTCTCGTGACGGCCTCTATCCACAGCCTAGTGCAATGCTTTATAAGGTCAAGGACTGACCCACAAATTTTTAATGCGGTAGATGAATAGTGAAGGTTGTCCCTTTGCCGGGTGAACTTTTGACATCCAGTTTACCTCCGTGGGCGTCAATGATCAGTTTTACGTAGTACAAACCGAGACCAAAACCTTTCACGTTGTGAAGGTTGCCGGTAGGAACTCTGTAGAATTTGTCGAAAATGAGTTTCTGATCTTCTTTTTTGATCCCGATCCCGTTATCAGTCACCTCGACGAATAACCCTTTTTTGTCGTCACCTGTTCGGACCATGATCTCCGGAGTTTTGTCGCAATATTTCACGGCGTTGTCCAGCAGGTTGTAGATCACATTGGTTATGTGTACCGGGTCAGCAATGATAATGCCCTTCTCTGAGGTCAGTTCGAGTTGGATCTTTCCACCATGTTCATGCTGGTTGAACTCAAAGTTTTCCTTTGCTTCTTCCAGTAATTCATGCACGTCGACCTCTTCCTTTTTTAGTACGACTTGTTCTTTGTCGAGTTTTGCAACATTGAGGACCCTTTCAACCTGATGTTCAAGGCGCTTATTCTCCTTGTAGATGATTCCTGCATAGCGCTTCAGTTTCTCGGGGTCATTCGTAAAGTCCCCACTCATCAATGTTTCACTGGAAAGTTCGATCGTGGAGATCGGCGTTTTTAACTCATGTGTCATGTTATTGATGAAATCGGTTTTTACTTCAGACAAGCGTTTTTGCCTAAGGATAATCCCGAGAGAGTAGCCGAAGAACACGAGCACCAGAACGATGATGATGGTCACGTAGATCCAGGGCGAAATACTCAAGCCGGCAGCTTCAAGGTGCTGATCATCTATCGCCGGGAATACAACGGTGAAATAGTGTCCGTCGTTCTTCCATTTGAGATTGGCATAGGTTTGTTCCGGAACTGTATCATTCGTTACAGCATATACCGAATCGCCGGTGTATTTGATGAGGTTTCCGAAAACGATCGAGTCTGTGAAACAATCGTAGATCCCGTACTGGAAGTCCTGCCGGATATTTTGTGCATAGAATTCGCGTTTCAGCAGTGTTTCAAGATAGAAAGGGTGAAGCTCTTCGCTGATATCGACTGTGTAGGACGTTGGACTTATCTCTTTAACAGCTCCGTACAGATCAGAGCTGTCGCCTTTCTGAAGTGAAATGTCGTTCAGGACATTGCGCAAGGCAAGGTTTACATTTTCGGAGAACTGGAGCTGGTTCAGGCTGTCCTCCCTTTGTTGGATCTCAATACTGGTCTGCTGGATAGCAACCGTTTTGCGGATCCAGATCACCTGGACGAATAGAATGCTTACAAGAGATAGTATCCCCAGGATAACAACAGCATTGATCGTCCTACGGTTCATGCTTAATAGGTGTCCATGTCCGGATCGATCTCATTGGCCCATGCCAGGATTCCTCCGCTCAAGTTGTATAGGTTAGTGAAGCCATGCTGCTGCTCGAGAAAGCCGATCGCGTTAGCACTTCTCGCGCCAGAACGACAATGAACAACGACTTTTTTGTCTTTACTAATCTCGTTGAATCGTGATGCAACTTCACCCATTGGGATCAATAGTCCATGAAGTGTACAGATCTCGTTTTCAAATGGTTCTCTTACATCGATCAACTGAAAATCTTCTTTGCTGTCGATCAGTTGTTTAAGCTCGTGTACGGTGATTGATTTCATTTTGTAAAGGTAGGGAATAGAAATGAGACCGCTGCGTTGGGAGAGACGAGAAACAAGAATCATTTTTTACATTGACTATAGTCTCATTTCTCGGCTCTCTTCTCTCGCTACTTTTTAAAAGCCTTGCACCCCGTTCACGGTCGTATATTTAAGGATGTTCTTTTTGTCCGGATAGATGCGCGCAAATGCAGATTGAACAGCGAGTGTTCCTTCGTGGAATCCGCAAAGGATCAATTTTAACTTGTTCTCATAAGTATTCACGTCACCGATCGCATAGATACCCGGGATGTTAGTTGAGTAATCCAGTGTGTTGACCTTGATCGCATTCTTTTCGATCTCAAGTCCCCAGTCAGCGATCGGACCAAGGGTTGGTTTCAATCCGAAAAGTGGTATAAAGTGATCGGATTCAACGCGAATATCTCCATCCTTCTGGTGGGAAATAATTACACTTTCCACCTTTCCGTTTCCTTCGATAGCTGTAACTTCGGCCTCCGTGATCAAACGGATACGCCCTTCTCCCGCAAGATCGATCACGCGCTGAACAGAGTCGAGGTGACCGCGGAAAGAACTGCTGCGGTGTACCAATACTACTTCACTTGCTATATTTTTTTCTGTAAGGAAAATCGACCAGTCAAGGGCTGAGTCTCCGCCACCGGCGATCACGCATCTCTTTCCTCTGTAGAATTCAGGATCTTTGATGATGTATTCAACGCCTTTATCTTCGTATTCTTCGATATTCTCAATTGGTGGTTTTCTTGGTTCGAAAACACCTAAACCACCCGCGATCATGACAATCGGTGCTTTGTGTTCTGTCCCTTTGACAGTAGTAACGATAAACTGATCATCTTCAGCCTTATCGATCTTTACAGCAGCTTCTCCAAGGGTAAATCCAGGTTTGAAAGGTGCAGCTTGCTCCATCAGATTATCGATCAGGTCACCAGCAAGAATGCTTGGGAATCCCGGAATGTCATATATCGGTTTCTTCGGATAGATCTCAGAACACTGTCCTCCGGCTTGTGGCAGCGAGTCGATCAGGTGACATCTGAGTTTCAATAATCCGGCTTCGAAAACAGTGAAAAGTCCGACAGGTCCGGCACCAATGATGATAATATCTGTTTCAATCATGTCTTTAAGGGTGTAAAAAAAACGCTGCAAAGGTAGCGAATAGTTCACTAACAACGATCCCTAAGAATTGTTCTTTCTTCAGATCAAAGGCTTGATCCTCAACATCAGCTGATCGATATCGACCGGTTTGATCAAAATGTCCCTTATCTGTTCCTGATTAGGATGATGCGAAAGGTCAATATCACTGTTGCCCGTGCAAAAAATGATAGGAATGTGTTCCGGTACATAGGTGGCGAGTTGAATTCCGTTCATTTCACCTTTTAATTGAAAGTCCATCAAAACGAGAATGATTTTAGGATCACTTGCAAGGAAGTCAATGAAATCGGTCGCTTTACTGAAAATACGCGTTGGAATACCCTCGATCTCGAGCTGTTTTTTCAACACGAGTGAAAGCAGGTTGTCATCCTCAATGATAGCTATGATGCGTTCCATGCTCATTTAAAACTGCATTTCAAAAGTGGTTCCATTGTCAGATCTGTAACTGTATTCGCCTTCAAGTTGCTGCACCAGGGCATCAATAAGTGTCATGCCCAAAGAACCTGAATCCAGTTCCGAAGGTAAGCCTTTTCCATTGTCTTTGATTCGTAGGATGTATTTTTCTTCTTTTTTGAAGACTATCAGGATCTCGCCTTTCTGATCGGGCTGAAATGCGTGTTTGAAGGCATTGGTCAGGACCTCATTCACGATCAATCCCAGTGGAACCGCCCGCTGGAGTTCAAAGTGCAGGTCCTGTACTTCCAGTTTTACTTCGATATCCGGATTTGTTTTGATGGATGATTCGATCTCGTGGATCATCTGAGAGATATATTCTTTGAAATCGATATTGGCGAGATCATCCTGTCTGTAGAGCGACTCATGGATCATGCTCATGGATTTGATCCTGCGCTTACTGTTGTTAAGGATCTCTGAAACTTCCTGATTTTGGTTGTAGATCATCTGAAGATCGAAAAGTCCGGAGATCACGGCAAGATTATTCTTTACCCGGTGATGTGTTTCCGAGAGCAAGGTATTTTTCTCCCGGATCAATTTCTGCAGGTTCTTATGTTGCTCGTCGAGCGCTCTATAAGACCTGTAATATTGTTTGGAGAAACCCATTGCCAAAAATGTCAGGAAGAGCAGTGTAGCAAAAATATTGATAAGGCGCAGATCAGCCAGGATCTCAGGGCTGAACTCGAGTAATGCCGGAACGTCAGCTAAATAGAACAATTCTCCGATGACAAATGAACTCAGGTAGAGAGACATTCCGACAACGATGTGTACAATTTGCTGATACTGGAATAAGGTGAAAATGACTAATGGAGCCGCGAAGTAGTACCGCAAAAATCCCGCGTCATGCCCAAAAGAAAAATTCATCGTCAACACTGCATAATTGGTGGAAATGATGATCAGGTATTTGGCGGTGTTGTAATAACCGTCCCTGTTGGCTATGAGGCAGAGGAAGTACAAGACTTGTGAAATGATAAAGATCAACGCGAGGTTGAATTCTCCGATGGCTATGAAGCCTACATAATATGGAAAGCAAAACAGGATGCACAGCCAGATGAAAACATTGACGAGCCTGAGCTTATTGTTGAATTCTACGGTGTTGCTGTCACGTACCCCAATGGAGATAAGCTTTTGGAAGAATTTTCTGGATCGCTGTGACATGGTGTAGCCCAAATATAGGGAAAATCCTTGTCAACAAATGGTCTCAATCACAATGCATGAACCGTTTGGCGAACTCCCACATCACTACACCGGCACATACAGAAACGTTTAGACTGTGTTTGGTGCCGAACTGTGGAATTTCGATTATGTGATCCGAAAGATCGATCACTTCTTGAGCAACGCCATTCACTTCATTGCCAAATACTAGGGCAAATCTTTCTCCTTCCAGTTGATCAATATCCTGGAGGTGAATGGTTTTTTCCGCCTGTTCGATGCTGCATACCTTCACATCTTCATTCTTCAATTCTTTTACCAGATCAAGAATTGACAAGCGGTATTCCCAGTTGATCGTATTTGTCGCTCCTAATGCCGTTTTATGGATGTCGCGATGAGGTGGCTGTGCAGTGATGCCACAGAGATAGATCTTTTCCACATTGAAAGCATCCGCTGTTCGGAAGAAGGAACCAATGTTGTTCAGGCTTCTCAGGTCGTCCAGTATCACGATAACAGGAAATTTCTTCTGCTCCCTGAATTGCTCCTCTGAAACACGGTCCAGTTCCCAAAGTTTTAGCTTTCTGTTCATATTGTTGATAAGATGAAAGAGGGATTTTTTGTCCCCTCGAATGTTGACCCTAAATTTACAGGGCAAAAATCACAAAAAGAAAGGGTTTGGCAAAGGAAAAGACGGAAAAGAGCAGCAACGAGACGCCGCTAATGAAACAATATAATGAGATCAAGGCCAAGCATCCACAGGCATTGCTTTTGTTCCGTGTTGGTGATTTTTACGAAACCTTTGGCGAAGATGCCATTACTACCAGTAAGATATTGGGAATTATCCTTACCAAAAGAGGGAATGGCACGGCTTCGGAGATCGAACTGGCCGGGTTTCCTCATCATTCGCTGGATACTTACCTGCCGAAACTTGTTCGTGCCGGTCAACGAGTGGCCATCTGCGAGCAGTTGGAAGATCCGAAAATGACCAAAACGATCGTGAAGCGCGGTGTAACGGAATTGTTGACGCCGGGTGTTTCCTTCAACGATCAGGTTCTCGAGCAGAAAAAGAACAATTTCCTCTGTGCGTTGCATAAGGATAAAGATCAATACGGTATTTCTTTTCTCGACGTATCAACGGGAGAATTTCTTGTGGCACAGGGTGATAAGGAGCACATTGATAAGCTCATTCAGGGATTTGAACCAGCGGAGGTGTTGTTCCAAAAGAACAGGAACGCTGATCTTTCGGATCTGCTGGGGGATAAGCTATGTACTTTTCGTCTGGAGGACTGGATATTCACTTCAGATTATGCTGAAGAATCGCTGAACAAACATTTTGGAACCCGATCGCTGAAAGGATTCGGTGTGGAAGATCTCAGACTTGGTGTGATTGCCGCCGGAGCTATCCTACATTATCTTTCCGAAAACCAGCATAACCGTCTCAATCACATCACTTCGATCTCACGTATCGAAGAAGAACGCTATGTGTGGCTCGACCGTTTCACGATCCGAAACCTGGAATTGGTGAGTTCGTCAAACGACAGGGCTACGACCTTGCTTGACATTTTGGATCGCACCCGCACACCGATGGGCGGCCGACTCATGAAACGTTGGGTCCTCCTTCCCTTGAAAGATGAAAAACCGATCAGGGAGCGACTGGAAGCGGTCTCCTATTTGAAAAGTAGTAACGAAGATCTTGGTATGATCGGTGAACGCTTGCGCGAGGTCGGCGACATTGAACGCCTTATCAGTAAAGTTGCGGTCGGAAAGGTCAATCCGCGTGAGATCATACATTTGAAACGCACGCTGTTTCAGGTTCAACCCATAAAGGAAATTCTTTCAAGTACTAAAAGTCCATTGCTCAAGAAGATCGCCGATCAGTTAAATCCCTGCGATGCATTGACCGATCTGATCAACAATACTTTGCAGGACGATCCAGCGATACAGATCGGAAAAGGTTCAGTGATTCGCAGTGGTTGCAATGCAGAGCTCGATGAGTTGCGAACCATCCTCCATACCGGTAAGGATTACCTGGAGAACATGCAATTGCGTGAAGCTGAACGCACCGGGATCAGCAGTTTGAAGATCGCTTTCAACAACGTTTTCGGGTATTACATCGAAGTGCGGAACACTCACAAGGACAAGGTACCGGAAGAGTGGATCCGTAAGCAGACGCTGGTGAATGCAGAACGCTACATCACCGAAGAGTTAAAGGTATACGAGACTAAGATCCTCAGCGCAGAAGACAATATCCACAGTATCGAACAACGTCTGTTCCAGGACTTGGTTTTTTCAATGGCCGATTATATTCAGCCCTTGCAACACAATGCCTTTCTGATCGCGCAGTTGGATTGTCTATTGTCCTTTGCCAACGTAGCCAATGAGAACAACTACAACATTCCGGAGATCAACGAAGGCTACGGGATCTGCATAACAAAGGGTCGACATCCGGTGATCGAGAAATTGATGAAACCGGGAGAGGAGTATATTCCCAATGACATTCTGCTCGACAATGCTACGCAGCAGATCATGATGATTACCGGTCCGAACATGAGTGGTAAGAGCGCGATCCTTCGTCAGACCGCCTTGATATCTCTCATGGCACAAATGGGATCCTTCGTTCCAGCGGAAAAAGCAGAATTAGGCTTGCTTGATAAAGTGTTCACAAGGGTAGGAGCTTCTGATAACATTTCTTCCGGGGAATCGACCTTCATGGTGGAAATGAATGAAACGGCGAGTATCCTTAATAATTTGTCGGATCGCAGTCTGATCCTTCTGGACGAAATAGGTCGCGGGACAAGTACCTATGATGGAATTTCCATTGCCTGGTCGATCGCTGAATTTTTACATGAGCATCCGAAATTCAAGGCAAAAACCCTTTTTGCGACGCATTACCATGAATTGAACGAGATGAGTTCTCAATTCGAGCGCATCCATAATTTCAATGTTTCGGTGAAGGAAGTAGGGTCGAAGATCTTGTTCATGCGAAAGCTGGTTGAAGGAGGTAGCGAACACTCGTTCGGAATCCACGTGGCCAAACTTGCGGGTATGCCTGTACGGGTTTTGGAAAGAGCTGAAGATATCCTGAAGCAATTGGAAGCGAACCATGAAATGGGCAAGGGGCAGTCCAGCAGATCGAAAAAGAAGACTAAGCCAACCGCCGACGATTCTTCAATGCAATTGAGTTTTTTCCAGCTGAACGATCCTGTTTTGGAGCAGATCCGCGAAGAACTGGTAACGATCGACATCAATACCTTAACTCCTGTAGAGGCTTTGATGAAGTTGAATGAGATCAAAAAATTGACGGGAGGATGAGGGCAATGGACAATGGACAATTCACATTTGATCGTTTTGCTTATGGATTAAGCTAGTTTCAATGAAACAATCCATGATCTATATTCTATGCTTCATGTTCTGAAAAAAGCATTTTTTTTAAGAATCTCATTTGGTATTTCTGAAAAACTTTTTACATTTGTCGCCCGTTGCAGAACGATGCAGCGTTGAATTAAATACGCGAGAGTAGCTCAGTTGGTAGAGCACGACCTTGCCAAGGTCGGGGTCGCGGGTTCGAATCCCGTCTCTCGCTCCAAGTTACAGGAGGAGCATTCGTGCTCCTTTTTTGTATCAAGCAACAGGATGCTCGAGTGGTGGAATGGTAGACACGCCGGACTTAAAATCCTGTGCTCTTTTTGGGCGTGCGGGTTCAAGTCCCGCCTCGAGTACGAAAACCAGAGTGAGTGTTAGAGCGACAGCGGTAACACGAACTCTGGTTTTTTTATTCATGCTCGGTCTGTTTCCCGTATATCACTTAATTAGTCATTGAGCGGCATTGTCTGAAACAATTAAACACATATGGAGCAAAGCAAAGCGGAGTTCACCTTTATGCTAATCGGTGTGTGTCCTTCCTCAATTCAACTTAAAACTAACCGGTACGATCATGCGGGTTCGCACGACTTGGTCTTTGATCTTCCCAGGTGACCAATTGGGCATTTGGGAAACTAAACGTCGTGCTTCCTTGTCCAGTAACGGATGTATGCCTCGTTCGACCAAAACATTAGTGATGCTCCCGTCTTTCTCTACCACAAAAGAGACATATACCTTTCCTAGTATATTGTTCTCAATACATTCCTGTGGATAACGGAGGTTGTGCATGATGAATTTGAAAAATTCTGCATTCCCTCCCGGATATTCTGGATTTTCTTCCACCACACGGTGAATCTCTTCTTCTTGTTGAACTTTTGGTTGAGGCACTTCTTCTATGTGCTCGATTACAACTTGTTTTTCTTCCTGAGAAAGGACTGGTGTGCCAAAAATAAGTGTTCCAAGCACTAGGGGGATGTATACGTTCTGTTTCATGAGTGGGAAATTAGAGAATTGGTATCAATATTCATTCAGGTATTGAGTGAAGGTTGTTTGGTATGGTGTGATAGGTAGGAGTTTAGAACTGATAGTGGTCAGCACAATTTGAATGTAAAATCTCTTTATGAATATATTCCACTAGTTTTACATTTCATTGTTATCAACTCATGAAACAGCTTGCTTTTTTGATCCTCGTTTACCTCTGTTTTCCCACGATGGTTTTTGCAGGTGCCCTGCTCGATCAACCGAGAGTCGACGAGCGGGTTGAGTTGTTGAGTATCGTTTTTCGTTTGGCGGGCTGCGAAGAATATTCTTCCACCAAACATGAGGCTTATGTGGATCGGATCAACGCTCATTTTGATGTGAACAGGGAACATCCGCTCATTCGCTATACCCGTAAAATTCGCCGTTACGGTATTGGATTTGATGCCGTCATGCAAATGTCTATTCACATCGGAGAAGCACCGACCTTCGTTCCGCTAAAGGAGTTCGATAAGAACACGCCTGAGATCCGATGGGGAAAGAAAAGAGCCAATAAATTCCTGAAACTGCTAAGGGAATTCTATGTAGATGCGGGGTGTCAAAAATTCTTTGATTCGGAAAAGGAATTCTACCAGGAGATCGTTAACGCTTTCATACCGGTATACGAAAAACTGGACCTAGACTGGTATTCGTCCTTTTACGGTGCAGAACCGACAGAACGCTTCATAACGATCCTCTCTCCGGGAAATGCCGGAAATAATTACGGCCCGAACCTAACAAAGGCCGATGGAAAGAAAGAGATCTATGCCATTCTTGGTGTGTGGAAAATGGATGGGAATGACCCGAACGTTTTCTCGATTGACCGGTATTTCCCGATCTTGCTGCACGAGTTCAATCATTCCTTTGTCAATTCGGTGATGGCTGAATTCCGGGATGAACTTGAGGCAAGTGGACTTCCTCTGTATCAATCCGTGTCGGATAAGATGCAAGCTCTTGCCTACGGAGAATGGGAGGTCATGTTGATCGAAAGTGTGGTGCGGGCGGCGGCTATAGAGTACATGATCTGGCACAACTATTCGAAGCAACAAATTTCAGAGGAGTTATCGATACAGATCAACAAAGGATTTCTCTGGATCAAGGACCTGTTGTTTACGCTGGAAGATTATAGGGGAAACAGGGATCGCTACCCGACCCTGAAGGATTTCATGCCGGAACTGGTAAGATCTTTTGAACAGATCCGAAAAACCTACGCAACGCAGTGAAATGGCAAAACGCTTTCCAACAAGTGGAGATTGTTGATACAAAAGCTCTCGAGACTTAAGTCGAGAGCAGGGTGCGGAGGAAAAAACTTTTGTTCAATGCATAAGGGTGGTTTTTTGTTTGAGCCATGGAGGCTTGATCTGTAATCTGTTTTTTCTATGCAAATAGTGGTTGTCGTGACTTGAGTGGGAAGAGATGCGGTATCATTGATAATGTTTAGATCAGGCCCTATTTCTATTTCCTAATATGAAAGATCACGTCGTGAGAGCCATCAAACGTCCCTTCCAGGATCAAGGTGTCACCCGAAAAGCGGTATGCGTAGCTGGAGTTGAACTCTGCAAAGAAATGAATGCTGTCGTTTGTATGAATGTTCCATTTCTCCCGGGAAACCTCCTGGTCCGGCTCTCCTTCAAAATGGCCAATGGTAAGGTGGGTACCATCTTCCCTGAATATAATACTGAGACCCCTTCCTTGGTTCATGTCGATTGATTCTCCGTCGTTCACCCATTTTACAACCGTCCATTCCCCGATGATCTTTGCCCTCTCCATTTCCAAGTCGAGTGGTGCCAAACCGGCATCGCCTTTCATTCCTTCGTTTGAACAAGACAGCAGCAAAATGCAGCAAAAAAAGGGGGAATACTTCTCATATTAATTAATTTCTGGAGAAAGATATTTATTAAACAGGATATAGAAAAATGGCTCAGTGATTTATGACAGACCTCTTTGAGATGGAACATGAACTTCTCTCAATCGATCATCTTCAACGCTTCCTTCAGTTCTTCCATACTCACCGCTCTGAAAGGCGCCATTTCCACGTTTTTGGTAGAGCTTGTTTTTTTCATTGAAAGGTAAGCTTGTCCATTTTTGAAGCGCATACCGATAACCCAACAGGGATTCTTTTCAGGGACGTTGTAGAACGTGTAATTGTTTTCCGCGGGTATCGAAGGTAGAATCCCGCGAACACCAACGAAGGCCACTTTGCAGTCGGTTTGCTCGTCCGGACGAAGATCAGTGGTCATGGTAATGCGATCACCGGTCATTTTGCTGAAGGCATCGGTGTTGATCCAACCCAGTCGACTGGTATTGTAGAGGTAATAACGCAGGTCTGTCTGATCTACCTTGCCGGAGAGTAACTTCGATTCGATGTTCGCCATTTTTTCCTTTCTCAGGGTGTCTTGCAACTCTGAGATGGTCTTAACACCGTATTTGTCCATGAGATCTTTGTTCATGGCGACCATTAGCTCTTCCCGGTTATTTACGCCATACGCTTTCAAAAGAGAATCCAGTTCGGCACAACGCTGAAGATCGGAATCCTCCCAATTTATGGGAACACTTGTGGCATTTCGCATGCGGCGGATCCTTCGCTGGCAGCGACGAAAATCCTTGTTTGTTGCTCGCACGGAGGAATTCGCGATTCCAGAAAAAGCTTCGTCGAAACGCTTTATACGACAAAAAAAGAATTTACAACGATCGCAATTGAGTGGAGTTGGAGGTCGACCAAAATCGTAACACGGCGCTCCGGGAGGTACGCGCAGACCGGTAAATTGGCTTTCTGTATTCGTTTGCCAGTCAATGATCTCGCTGTGCGGGTCACGAACACCATTGAAGCCTTGCATATCTTTTCGGATTGAATCAGCGGGCATTAGGACCATCACTTTTTTCCCATCCTTCAATTCGAGGAGTTGATCTTTGATTGCCGCTTCGATGTAAACCATACCATCAGATTCTAATAACCTGCCATTGGAAGTGGTTGAGAGATTCTCGAGGATCATGTCAGACTTTTTGTAGAATTCCTTGGCTTTGATCTCTACACAGGGGACATCCAATATTCCGAATGGTTCTGGCGGAAAATAAATAATCGTTCCTTGATCGAGTACCAATGTAGTATCCCCTTTGGGATGTATGCAGAAAAGTTGTTTTTTCTGCTCGAGCATTTTGTAGAGTTCCTTGATATCACCTGTATCTTCCACCCGATCGGGTACGGAGTGTTCAACGACGATCTCCACCCGGCGGTTCAATTTTTTCTCTTCTTTCCCTGCATTTTTGTTCAGTGGATTATCCTCGCCCAACCAATCCAGTTGGATTCTGTCGTTTGCAACAAGGTTTTTAAAATACTCAGCAACGGTACGTACCCTTTTTTCAGAGAGCTTCATGTTGTAGACATTGCTCGCGTCGGAATCCGTATGTCCTGTGATCCTGACTGAAAAATCATGTGATCGGCTTTTTTGTTGTACTATAAAATCATTAAGTAAAGCTTGTTCTTCAGATGTAACACTATACTTGTCGACCTCGAAATATACAGTGTGTTTAACGACTTTTTGAGCTTTAGTCGCAAATGAAACGCACAAAAAAGTCATTAGGATGGGAACCAGTTTCTTCAAAGTAGAGGGTGTTGATTTAGGGTAGAACGGAAAAGTTGTAGAAAAAGTACATCTTACAAGATAAGATCGGCTTTCGCCTCTACTAGAAATTGATTACTGATGACTAATCACACTTCTCATTTTCCGCAAAGTCAGAATGTTGCTGGTGCTTGCGTCCATGATCCTCTTTTTCGTAGTGGCAATGTGCTTTTGTATTTTAACATAGCGCTTTTGCTCGTGTGCCGTGTTTTTACTGATCATGATCTTGAAATATCGACTGCGACGATAGAAATTCTTGAAGTTCCTTCCGCTGGCAGCAAACAGTTCTCTGTGATCTTCGTTCCAGCATATATCTTCCTTCATGCTTTCAAGGGAATTTGACCGGAATGCTAACAGCGCCTCTCTATTGTACAAAGTATCCTGAGGAGAAGAAATGACCAGCGCAGACATCATCTTCGCTGAACGTAAAAGGTACTCGTTACGCTTATGGACAGTAGCGTGCAACTGTTTCAGGGAATAAAACACACTGTCTGCACGATCGAGGATCTCTACCTGCACTCGGGAATGAAAATTTCTTTCAAGCGAATCGATTCGCTTTCGAAGTATGCGGATCTCAAAATCGTAGCTGTCGAGTGAGGCTGAAGAGCGCCAATAGGAATCCGAAAAATAGAGTTGCTGTAATGGAACGAGCGTTTGATTGTGAGCCAATAGTGATTGCCAAAGTTCGGTGGTTTGCAGCAATAATTTTTCGCGGTGCATGACAATGATATTGGTCAAAGAGTCGGCTCGGAACAATGAGCGCTGCAGATCACTTTTAAGACTTTTGAGTTTTTCTTCTTTTTTGATAGCTGCCGAAGGATTTCCGAAGGATCGAACGAAACGGTTGCGGGAATTGCGCACACGACTGTCAAATGACTTCAATTTCGGCTCGAGAGAGTGCATTTTTTGATGGCGCAATTGAACAGCTTTGAATAATTTATTGTACATCGCCTGTTTGCCTTTATTTTCCTTAAGTAAAACCGCTCTTTTCGTCGCATTCTTTTTAGTGTGAAAATTGTTTTCCCTTGTGGCTGGCTTGCGACAGGCGTTGAAATCGTTGCGACTGAGTTTGATGTAATACAAGGTGGAGTCGTACAACTGCAACTTCAACAGAGAGTCTTTTTCTTTCAGGTAATCCTTGAGGTAAAGTTGTGCTGCCGTCATGGAGGCACTTGCAGGAACAAAGGGGTTGTGCGGAAGATCATGTTTACTTCGGGCGATCAGTTCTTTTGCTTCAGCCATGTCATCGAGCGACAGGAAATCATCGCAGGCTATACAGCTCCGGCCTTCCCTTTTTTGTTGAGAGAATTGGTCATCTGTCCCGTAATAATAAGTGCTGTCTTTTCTGAAATCGTCAAGGTTTCTCATGCTTTTAGTCATTGCCCACATGGGATCGTTCGGAAAGTGATCGAGCACAAAAACCTCCGGTTGTGTCAGGTAGTAGTTGCTTGAATGAAGATGTATATACGTTACTTTTAAGCGATAGGGGAAGAGGTCGATCAATTGGAATAACGGTCTATATGGAAAAGGGAGGATCCATTCATCCGTACTTTTCAGGACCGTTCCCGCTGGTAAACCACAAAGCTTATTCTTTTTTTTTCGGATCTTGAATTCACGTTTTTCCAAGACAGCATGTTCGAGCAGTTGACCGAGTTTTTTGCGACGCCATTTCCCCAGACGGGTTAGATCGTAAACATTGCTACCTGAGCTCCAGGTGGCATCGTACAAGTACCAGTATTGATCCAGCTTAACGGCATTCCAGGTGTGGTTGTCGAAGTAAAGCGAATCGTTGACATCAAACGTAATGTTTTTGATGTATCCATTGATCGAAGTGCTTGTCAGTCCGGAGTAGTAACAAAGCGAGTCCATTAATCTGGCGTAATCGGTACAAACACCCCGCCGCTTTCTAAGTACCTTTTTTAATTTTTGGGAAGAGATCCCTTTACCCGAATTAAAGGTTCGGTAGTCATATTTGATATTCGTCACCACCCAAGCGAAGATTGCGTCGAACTTGTCTTTGTCTGAATTCAGATCGATTGTGAGGGCCTTGGCTAAAGACTGAGGATCCCGACTGATCTTTCCTTTTATTCTTTTCGAAATGAAGTTCTCCGGTACTACAACCTCCTGACCAAAACTAAAAGGCAAGTAAAAGTTCAGACAAAATGCCATGCCTAGTATTCTCAACAGTTCTGGATTTGAAATCCCCATCTTATCCTTGCTTTGAACAAGTTAAATACAACACAACGATAAAAGTAGGGAATGATTACGTAGTGGCGTAGATTTTATGTGTAGATTACATGGTTGCATGTTTCACGTCCGGGTCTTAGAAACTTCAAGTGTTCGCTCTTTTTCCATTTAAATACCAATCCCGATTCTCTGGACTAATATCTAAATTCTAAACTCCTTCTGATCACTGATTACTAATCACTCTAAATTCTAAGCTCTAAGTTCTACGTTCTAAACTCTAACTCCCATCTCCCCAACCTTTCCCTTCTGCCAATCGTTCACTTTTTAGGAACATTTGGTATTACCATAATGTTTCGTAAATTTACGCACCTTAAAAATTGTTGTTATTATGAAAAAGATTTACATTTTGGCAGGTATGCTTGTTGGATCGGTAGCTGTGAACGCACAGTTAGTGGTGAACAACACGGCAACTGCACTAAAGGACAGAACTGAGATCAACCCTGTTGTTAAGAAAAAAGCAACAGCTGAAAAAGCTGAGGGTGATGTAGTTTGGTCAAACGGATTTGGAACACCATCTGAGTGGACTCAGACTACGGGTGTTGGTCACACTGCAGGAGACTGGTCTATTCTTACGGCTCTTCCAGCTAACATTACAAGCCAGCAAGCCGCATACGGATGGCCGGCAACTTTCTCAGGAGCTTCAGGAAACTTCGCTTTCATCAACTCTGATGAGGCAGGAGGTTCAGCTTCTCAGGATGCTTACTTCGAGTTCAACACGAACATCGATCTAAGTGCTGCAGGAAACACTTCACTTTACCTTCGTTTTGACGAGTATTACCGTCACTTCTTGGAGCAGTATTTCGTTGAAGTTTCTAATGACGGTGGAACAACTTGGACAATTTTCCAGGTTAACCCTGAATCAGAAGTTCCGGTAAACACAAACTGTGTTGACGGAGAGATCGAAACAGTGAACATCACACCTGCGAAAGGAGCTGGAACATGGTCAAACCAGGTTCGTATCCGTTTCCATTATGTAGGTCAGTGGGACTGGTTCTGGGGAATCGACAACGTTGAGATCGTTGAAGCATGGAACAATGACATGAAGATCAACAACTGGTACCAGTCAACTCCGGTTGCAACGTCTTTCGGATTGGATTACTACCACATCCCTGCATCTCAGACAGCTTTCCCTGGATTGACTTTTGGTGCTATTGCAACGAACAATGGTGCTCTTGATCAGTCTTCAGTACAGTTGAACGTTACTGCAACAGGTGGTTACGATCAGACAGGAACTGCATTGGCTATCGCTGGTGCTGCTACAGATTCACTTTCTATAACAACTCCTTACCTTCCAACAGGAACTGGAACGAAGACAGTTAACCTTACAACTGTGATCTCTGGAACAGATGCAGATGCATCAAACAACACTGAGTCTTTCGACATGTTCGTTACACAGTACGAGTTCTCTCGTGATAACAACGTACAGGAAAGTTCAATCGGTCAGATCTCTTCTCAGGATGGTCAGCCATTGAAGATCGGTAACGTGATGGAGATCTTCAGCACAACTAATATCTCTGCTGTTAAGCTTCGTCTTTCTACACAGGCTGCTGGTGCAGTAGGTGCTGAGTACTTCTGTGAGCTTTACAAGTTCAACGGTGTTGATGCGTATGAGTACCTTGCTGAAACTTCACTTGGAATCATTGCAAACACATCTGCTGCATGGGTACAACTTCCAATCCTTGGAGGTCCGGTACAAGTTAACCCAGGTGATGACATCCTTGTTGTTGCTGCTCACTTCGGTGGAACTGACGAAGTTCGTTTCGCAATGGCACAGAACACTTACGAAGGATCTGTACTTGGATATACAGCAGCTAACGAATTGTTCCAGTTGACTTCTCCGGGAGCAGTTATGATCCGTTTGATCGACGATCCTGCAGCTAACGTTGCTGAGTTGACAAACACATTCGGAATGAACGTTTACCCTAACCCGGCAAACGCTAACACGACTGTTTCTTTCGAATTGAACAACGAAGCTGAAGTTGCTGTAAACGTAACTGATCTAGCTGGTAAAGTTGTATTCAGCCAGAACCTTGGTACTGTAGCTGGTGCTCAGAATGTAACAATGAACACTGAGTCTTTGACAAATGGTGTTTACATGGTTAACCTTTCTGTAAACGGTACAGTTTCTACACAAAAATTGGTTGTTAGAAAGTAATTTTCTATACAGAAATTGGAAAGGGAGGCCGTAAGGTCTCCCTTTTTTATTGCCGCTGAGTAAGATTCCTTAAATTTGTGGCCAACGAAGAAAACAATTGATATGAAAGCATATGTATTTCCGGGCCAGGGAGCCCAGTTCTCAGGAATGGGGAAGGACCTGTTCGATAAGTCAGCACGTGCGCGTGAAATGTTTCTAGCGGCAAATGAGATCCTTGGTTTTGAGATCACAAAGATCATGTTTGAAGGAACCGATGAAGAATTGAAGCAGACGAAAGTGACACAACCTGCTATCTTCCTTCACTCAACGATCCTTGCAGCTTGTCTGGAGGATAAATTTCAGCCGGATATGGTGGCAGGACATTCACTTGGTGAATTTTCGGCACTTGTTGCGAACGGTACTTTGAGTTTCGAAGATGGATTGAAACTGGTTTATCAGCGTGCTATGGCGATGCAGAAAGCGTGCGAACTGGAACCTTCGACGATGGCAGCGATCCTGGGATTGGAAGACGATGTAGTAGAGGAGATCTGTGGATCGATCGAAGGAGTTGTTGTTCCTGCGAATTACAATTGTCCTGGGCAATTGGTGATCTCAGGAGCCGTTCCTGCGGTTGAAAAGGCATGTGAGAAGTTACTCGAAGCAGGAGCAAAAAGAGCAATGATCCTTCAAGTAGGTGGAGCATTCCATTCTCCATTGATGGAGCCTGCACGTGAAGAACTTGCGGCAGCAATCGAAGCAACAACTTTTAGTCAACCGAGCTGTCCGGTATATCAGAATGTAACGGCTGCTGCGGTTTCGGATCCTGAAGAGATCAAGAAGAACTTAGTGGCACAATTGACTGCTCCGGTTCGCTGGACACAGACCATGCAGCAGATGATCGCTGATGGAGCTGCTGAGGTGATCGAAGTTGGTCCAGGAAAAGTACTTCAGGGTCTATTCAAAAAGGTAGATAGAGCTTTTCCTTGCTCGAGTGCAGAACTAACTGAGGAGGTCATCTAACTCAGTTGTATAGTTCGGAATTAACGATAAATTTCAGGCTGTCAATTTTTTTGACAGCCTTTTTTATGGAATTCTATCTTGATCTTCATCTGTAGTGAAATGTTAAAATCAACAGTTATGAAAAGATGGATCACACTCTGCATGTTGGCGATGGGAATTACAGCAAGCGGGCAATCGAATTTTGGTGAAGTATTAGGAACAGTTGTCGACAAGACGAACGGACAAGCGGTCTATGGTGCACAGGTTTTCATCCTCGATCAGGGACAGAAGTATGCAACATCAACTGGACCGGATGGTCGTTTCAGGTTAAGTGCTGTTCCTTCAGGAACGTATCATGTGAACGTCAAATACTTCGCAGACACCATGCACGGCACAAAAAGTAACCTGGTGGCAAAGGTTCCGATCGATGGATTCTGTAACATGGGAGAGATCAAATTTACCAGTGAGGTGCTGATTCTGACAACTGTTACAGTCTCTGCAAAGGATGATTCTTATAAACTGGTTTATGGAGAGTTACCCGTTCGTGAGTTATCTGCAGATGAGATCGACAAGAGTCCACTGAAATTTGAAGTTAAAGGCTTGGTTACATCCATGAGTTCTGAAGTGCGTCAGACAGATGACGGAGAACTGGTTTTCCGTGGCGCTCGAAAAGGCGACATGCTCTACTTGATGGATGGAGTGAAAACAAGCGAGATTGGTGCTGTTCCAGGATGTTCTATCGGACGAATGATGGTCTACACAGGCGGATTGCCGGCGAAGTATGGCGATACTATGGGTGGAGTAGTGGTAATGGAATCAAAAAGCTATTTCGATCTTTACCGTGAATGGCGAAGTGAGCAGATCAAAAAAGGTCTGGATTGAATAGAAAAGAGCCTGTTGAATCTCAACAGGCTCTTTTTCTTTAATTTACTTCACAGCCGAATCACTCGGAAAAGAATTCAGGGCTGTCTCGTTCGATCTTTTTTAAATAGTTCTTCAATTCCTGCTCGTTCTCATTTTTCAGGACCATGAACATGTTGCCTGACTCGATCACTATGTAATCTTCAAGTCCGTCGAGCATGACCAATTTATCGTCAGATATGTTTACGATGCAATTCTTCGAATGGAAAAGGTGTGCATGCTTACCAATGATCGAATTGCCGTTCTCGTCCTTTTTAAGATGAGTACTCAAACTTCCCCACGTGCCAAGGTCACTCCAGTCGAAATCCGCCAGAACGACATCCGTGTTCGATGCTTTTTCCATTACGGCAAAGTCAATCGAAATATCTTCACAAGCTTCAAAGCAAGCATCCACATAGCTCTGCTCATCTGAGGTATTGTATTTTGAATTGTCGGACGTGAAAAGCGAGTGAAGTTCGGGAGCGAACTGATTCAATGAGTTCAGTATTGAGCTGCTCTTCCAAACAAAGATTCCTGCGTTCCAGTAATAATTTCCTTTGCGCAGAAACTCTTCAGCGGTCTTCAGATCAGGTTTCTCGCGGAACTGGATCACCGGTGTAACATCTCCCGCTTTCAGTTCAAGTTCCGAAGAGAATTCGATGTATCCGTAACCGGTATCAGGGCGTGTCGGTTTAATGCCAAGGGTCACTAGTCGTTCTCCTGAATTCGCTTGTTGGATGGCCGTTTCGATGATCTCTGTAAAGCGTTGTTCCTTGAGTATTAGGTGATCGGCCGGAGTAATGATCAGTGTTGCATTGGGATCCTGTGAATTGATCTTAGCCGCGGCGTAAGCCACACAAGGAGCCGTGTTTTTGCGTTTAGGTTCGGTAAGAACCTGAGAGCGGTTCATTTCCGGGATCTGTTCCATCACCAGATCAGCATACTTTGCGTTGGTAACCACGTAAATGTGTTCGGCCGGAGCTATCTGCAACAATCGGTCGAAAGTCATCCTTATCAGCGATTTTCCGATTCCTAGAACGTCCAGGAATTGTTTTGGATGATCAGGTGTGGACATCGGCCAGAAACGACTTCCGATACCACCCGCCATAATAATGCAATAGTTATTCTTCATTGGATGATTTTGGATAAACTTGAGCAAGTGAGTTAACCAGATATGAACGGTTGGAGCGCACTTCACGACAAACATAGCGTTTTCTTCTTAAGTGACCTTTAACGAATTCTCTTCCATTCAATAAAAAGGCCGAATTCAAGGGTAATTCTTCCAGAATGATCTTTCCGGGTTTCAACTGATCATAACGCAGTAAAATTCTGGAAAGATTATGGTCGGTGCACGAGGACGCTTTCATGTTGACCAAACTGTTCACCAGGGCAGCTTCAACGTCTTTGGGTAAAGATTTGCTGTCGATCACCGGTAAAAGCAATTTCCTGAATTCTGCTTTCCATTCTTCACCGTGTGGCAATACACGTGCGCCAAATTTCTGATAGGTATTAAGGTGAGCAAATTCGTGCAATGTTGTGATAAGGAAGGAATATGGGTTAAGATCACCGTTAATAGTGATGCGGTGTTTCTCCCCATTGATGCCCGCCCGAAAATCGCCAAGTTTGGTCGCTCTTGAACGTACTATGCTGAAGCGCACGTTGGATGTCATGAAAATATCCGTGACATACTCCACGAAGGCTTCCGGAAGGTACCTTGAAAAAGAGGCTATGATGTCTGAGCGCAGTTTTATTCTACGGGTTTTCACAAAGGTAAAATTAGAGGAAATCAACATTCGAAGTGAATAAAGTTTTCCAACTCTGACTGTGAAAGAATGAAATTAACATTAATTTAGTGGCTGTGAAGATCATTAGCAACATAGGGAAGTATTTCATCATGATGACCATCGTGTTGTCAAAGCCAGAAAAGTGGAGTGTTTTCCGCAAGCGATTAATTGATGAGGTGGAGTTGATAGGGATCAATTCGATCTTCATCGTAGCCTTGATGTCGACCTTCATGGGAGGGGTTATCGCTCTGCAGACCGCTTCGAATATGACCAGCCCATGGTTGCCTGATTACACGATCGGTTACATTACACAGTCGAGTACGATCCTTGAGTTCTCTCCTACCATCATTTCATTGATCCTTGCGGGGAAAGTGGGATCTAACGTAGCATCTGAGATTGGAACCATGCGTGTCACCGAACAGATCGACGCGCTGGAGATCATGGGAGTGAATTCATTGACTTATTTGGTTCTTCCTAAAATTGGTGCAGCAATTGTGTTTTTCCCAGTCCTGGTAATTTTCTCCATGATCTTGAGTATGATCGGAGGATGGCTTTCTTTACTGCTATCCGGATTGGCGACAACAGATGTTTATATCCTCGGGATCAGAAGTTTCTTTGAAATGAAGCACGTTTGGTATGCTCTTTCGAAGACAGTAGTTTTCGGATTCCTGATTGTTTCGATCGCTTCTTTTTACGGGTATTATACGAAAGGTGGTTCACTTGATGTGGGTAGATCATCTACTCAGGCAGTTGTTTCCAGTAGTATTGCCATCTTGATCGCCAACTTCTTCCTCACTCAAATGATCTTGCTCTCATGATCTCGGTAAAGAATGTAGACAAGCATTTTGGTGATAACCACGTGTTAAAAGATATCACTGCTCAATTTGAGAAAGGAAAGGTGAACCTGATCATTGGACAATCAGGACATGGTAAATCGGTATTGGCGAAATGTATCGTGGGTCTGCATGAAGTAGATAATGGACAGATCTATTTTGACGACCGTGAGTTCTCTTCGATGAACCGTCAGCAAAGAACAGAGGTACGAAAGGAGATAGGGATGCTGTTTCAGGGGTCTGCTCTTTTTGATTCCATGACCGTAGAGGAGAACGTTATGTTTCCTCTCAAGATGTTCACGAAAATGACCAAGAAAGAGATGCTCGATCGGGCGAATTTCTGTTTGGAAAGGGTGAACCTGGCAGGAAGGAACAAGCTTTACCCTGCAGAATGTTCCGGTGGTATGCAGAAAAGGATCGGGATTGCAAGAGCAATCTCCATGAACCCTAAGTTTCTTTTTTGTGATGAGCCGAATTCCGGATTGGATCCAAAAACATCTATTTTGATCGATGGTCTCATCCGCGAGATTACATACGAGTACGACATTACAACGATCGTTATTACTCATGACATGAACAGTGTGATCGAAATCGGTGATAATATCCTTTTTATTCATGAAGGACAGAACTGGTGGCAAGGTGACCGTCGTTCGATCATAACGACAGATAATCCTGAGATCCTGAGTTTTGTTTACGCCTCAGAATTTATGAAGGAGATCCGTGTTTCTATGCAAGAGGCATTAGGAACAAAAAAATAATCATCCCTCCTGTTCTTCCTCGTTCAAAAGATCGTTGTCTTCCTCTTCGGTTGTTTCCAGGTATTTCCTGTCAATAGATTTCTTTGCTTTCGCGCCCATTGCTTTTAACTTTTCTGCACTGCGCATCAGGTTACCACTGCCCGAGGACAGTTTATTCATAGCGCCTTCATAGGCGATCATAGACTCCCGTTGCTTATTCCCCAGTTTCTCCATGTCCTGAACGAAGCCAACGAATTTGTCATACAGGCGACCAGCCTGTTCAGCGATCTCCAAGGCATGTTTGTTCTGACGTTCCTGTTTCCATATCGACCCAACCGTTTTCAAAGTGGCCAGAAGAGTTGATGGGGTAACAATAACCACTTTCTTTTCCCAGGCTTGTTGGTATAAGTTAGGTTCTTCCTTAATGGCTAGGGCAAAGGAAGACTCCAGTGGGATGAACATTAAAACGAAATCCGGTGAAGTGAGGCCCGGCAGGTGAGAGTAATCCTTTTCTCCCAAGCCTTTGATGTGGTTTTTTATTGAAAGGAGGTGAGCACTTAGAGCGTTCTTTCGAATGCTTTCATCGTCCGCGTTGATGAATTGTTCAAATGCTTTAAGGGACACTTTGGAGTCAATCACTAGATGCTTATTATCGGGCAATTGAACGATAACATCCGGTCGTAGGTGATTCCCCTCTTCATCTTTGTATGAATTTTGGATGAAGTATTCACGGTTTTTTTCTAGTCCACTACCTTCCAGAATGCGTTCGAGAGCCATTTCTCCCCAGTCTCCTTGCACTTTCTGTTCTCCGCGCAGGGCGTCAACCAGGTTTTGAGCAGTACTGTGCATTTTTGAATGTTGTTCAGACAAAGACCGTATCACCGAGGTCATAGAAGCAAATCGTTCTATTTCTTGTTTATTGGACTCCCGTACTTCCTTTTCGAAAGCCGTAAGTCGTTCTTTAAGCGGTTCAAGTATCGCATTGATCTGTTGTTCACTTTCCGTCTTAAGTACGTTTGAACCTTGCTGAACGAGGTCTTTACCTAATAATTCGAGCTGTGTTCTAAGTTCTTTTTGTTTTTCTTCGCTGTAACGCTTTTCATTTTCAAGTTGATCACGAAGTGATTGGTTGCCGGCCTCTGCCTGAATAGCGCGTACTCGAGCTTCTTCTGCCTGACGTATTAGGTCGAGATGTTGCTCGTTCAACTCTGAATTTTTCTGTCTGGTTCTTTTATTGTCGTTGAAAAGAAGGATCAAAAGAACTACTAGAGCAATGATAGCTGCAGCAAGGATATAGATCGACATTTTTTTATTTTAAAAATAGGCAATATAACCGAAATGAACTTTACCATTACGGAGTTCGATCGGATTATTCTGTTGTTTACCCAATGCATAGGAAATAGAGAAGATTCCTAGATTGGTGCCAAATGAGAATCCTGTTCCGAAACCGAAAGGTGTATCCCTTTTGTATTGACCCGAAACATCTTCATAGATCGCCTGATCAAAGAACACGAAGGCATGTGAGTTTTTATCTGTCAGGAAACGGTATTCAATGCTCATCAATGCTCTGGTACTGGCAAAAAATTCTTCTTCATTGAATCCCCTCAGGTTACTTTGTCCTCCGAAACGGAAAAGTTCATTCCTGAAGATCTCAGGAGCATGATACGTTTCTGACAGAGCAGAAATTTTCAGGACATGACGCTTGTACAGAGGAATAAAATACTGGATTTGAAAACCGGCATTGAAGGTGGTTGAACGGGCATTGTTGGAAGTATCGGAGTTTGCCCCCGCTAAACGTGTTCCCGCACCGATCTCAAAATGGAGTAAAGAACCTTTTGTCGGATTAGGCAAGTAATCCACCGTGCGGCGCAGGTAACTCATGCCGTAGCTGTTCGTTTTGAATGATCTTAAGTCGGTTCCGGAATTTTGAGTAGACAATAACGAAGATTGATGATTGGTGTAAAAAACTTTGATCAGGCTTCCTCCATCGAGCATATATTGGATGCCTGCACGAGAGCGGGTTTCCAGGAAGGTCGAATCTCTTTTGTACAATTGAAATCCCCCATCAAAGCCGAAGGAAGTTTTAAACAGAAATGGATAATTGAGCTGAAGATTCAAAGCTTGAACACCACTTTGAATACTCCTCCAGTTCAGTTGCAAAAGTTCACCCCGTTTGAGCGAGTTCAGCAATTTGAGATTGATGTCGCCCGTCACTGAAACCCGCTCTGTTACAGGATCGGGTTGTAATCCCACAATTCCATTGATCGCGCTAACCGGTACGGATCGCAAAAAAAGGAAAAGCTCAGCTCCTTCCGGTGTGAACAAAACCTCTGCAGCTTTAATTTCCTGTAAGTAGTTCAATTGTTGGATCCGGTTGGAAATGGAACGCACATCTCCCTCCCTGTATACATCTCCTTTTTTGATCCTGAGCAATGCACTGACTGTTTTCTGTGAAATAGCTGAATCCCCTTTTATGTGGATCTCCTTCCAGCTAAACAAAGGTCCTTGTTCCAGATCAATGGTTGCAAAGCATTCTTCTTGAGTATATGTGACATCCTTCAAGCTTACTTTGGCAAATGGGTATCCCTTGTTCGCTGCAATGTCAAGTTGATCTCTCAAAATGTCTGCGACCTCGGAAGGTGTAAACTCTGCCTTGATTTTAATCCTTTCCCGAAAACGGTGATGAACGAATTCTGCTGTTCCTTCATCTATGGATAGGTTGATATTTTTCCATTGTTCGCCCAAATGTAATTTTGCTGTGAATAATCTGTTTGAGTAACTGAGAGAATCGATTGAGCATAGAAGAAACCCCTTACTGATAGCCGTAAACTGGAAATTTTGTAAATAACGCAGCACGGAGATACTGTCTTTGAAGTTCTCCTTAACCTTGCGTTCTACTCTGCTGTAATCATCGCCTGAAAATTCAAGTTTATAGACTTCCTGTCCGTCGCAATGAAGTCCGGGAGAAAAAAATATCAAGAACAGAAACAAGCGCATAACATGCATAACGACGGGGGTGAATGCTTATTTTAGTTGATCCATAATGGATTGTGAATAACATTTTTTGTCAAACTTACGCGAAATATGTTACTTTCGTGGTGTACGTTAGGATCCTTATTAAACTAAAAAACAAACGAACAATGAAGAAACTACTGACCTTGGTACTTGTTGGGATGGTGTTATCAATGGCTTTTACAGCATGCAAATCCTCAAAAGGAGGACATTGTGATGCTTACGGTAGCATTGATCAGTTAGAAAACAACGATCTTGCTTCAAAATAGGAAGAACATTCCTCAAGAATCTTCGGGGTCATCAGAAATGGTGACCTTTTCTTTTGTCCGGAAAATCTATTGTTTGAAAAAAACAATTACTTATCGACCATTGTCAGGTCGTACAATACGGTGTAGTTCGCAGGAAACGCCGGTACCATGACGTAATTCTCAGTGTAGCGCGTCTCTTTACAATCAGTACATTGTGTAACCGTCATTTTATAGGTTACTGTCTGAGTAGCATTGTTAACTGTCACGTTTCTATCGAATGAGGCGTTGCAGCTTGCACTAACAGGAAATGCCAGAATCGTAAAGTTGGTGTAATTGAATGGTTCTCTTGGCCCCTGGTTCAAGGATACTTCGAATCTTTCACGATAAGGATTAGTAGCATCAATGACGTAATCACCTGCCATGTTGCCTGTCATGTATCCACTACTTGGGTAAATCACATATTCCGAACGAATAGCACCACTGTTTACATCGACTTCGTCCACTTTACACTTTTTCTTACATGATGCAAGAAGTGAAACAGTGGCAAGAATTAAAAAAGTTGAAGTAAATAGACTTTTCATAATTGAAATATATTGTGAAACAGCGTTTTCCGAGTCGAATTTAGTTAAAAATGAAGAAAGAGAAAATTATTTTTTTCTCAACTCGAAATTCTGACCAAGGTAAACACGTCTCACTTGTTCATCTGCGGCCAGTTCATCAGCAGTTCCGGATTTCAAAATACCGCCTTCAAAAAGTAAGTAGGCCCGGTCGGTAATGGATAATGTTTCCTGAACATTGTGGTCGGTAATAAGAATACCGATATTCCTCTTCCTAAGATCGGCGACAATGCTTTGAATATCTTCTACAGCGATCGGGTCAACTCCTGCGAAAGGTTCGTCAAGAAGCACGAACTTTGGGTCGGTTGCCAGGGCTCTGGCAATTTCAGTCCGACGCTTCTCACCTCCGGAAAGTCTGTTTCCTAAATTTTTGCGAACGTGGCCCAATGAAAACTCACTAATCAGTTTTTCAAGTTTCTCTTCTCTTTCGTGTTTGTTGAGATTGGTCATTTCCAGTATGGCCATTATGTTGTCTTCAACACTGAGCTTTCTGAAAACAGAAACTTCCTGAGGCAAATATCCAATTCCCAGCTGTGAACGCCGGTACATAGGGTAGTTCGTAATATCGGTATTGTCCAGGTAAACATTACCTGAGTCAGGTTTAACCAATCCGACGATCATATAGAATGAAGTGGTTTTCCCTGCTCCATTGGGACCAAGTAATCCAACTATCTCACCCCGGTTCACCTCAATGGTCACACCTTTTACCACATCGCGACCCTTGTAGGTCTTTTTTATCTCTTTTGTATGAAGCTTCACAATGCAAAGGAACTAAAAATTCAACGAAAAGCGCGCTCGGATCCCAAGAGTTTGCATTCGATATTGCAACAAGGTCTGTTCAGGTGTCATCGGGGGATTGTGCGTGATCCTCCAAACGAGATCTACTCGAGCCACTTTGAAAATATTCTCTATACCTACTGCAGCCTCCGCATAAGGAACCTTGCCGAAGGAGCTTGTCACTGGATCAAGATTCATCACATTGATATGTCGGTTGTCAATAGCGCCATAAGTAATGCGCCCAACGGTTACTAAACGCCACTTCAATTTTTTTATCAGTGGGATGCGGTCAAAAAGCAATCCTTCCCAATGATTTTCAATAAAGGCACCGACATATCTGTCAGATACGAATTCGAAGAAATTGAGCTTGTTGAAGGTCGAGGTCAATAACCAGTAGGATTCATTTCCCTCGTGAACTTTCAGGAATGGATAGGCTGCACTCCCGAAAACGTAGCCGGCATTGACTCCATAGCGGATGCGTCCCAAAGGGCCGATCAGGCGATGGTGTTCCATGGTAAACTCGATCTTCTGGTAATTGTAATCTCCTCCAAAAAGTCCTTTGACACCAAAGATCCCCTGTAGAGAGAAGATCGGATAACGAGAACGCAGAGAAGTTCGATCGAATGAACCGCCAATGAATTCCTCATCTTTTGTCCAACGAACCCGTGCAATGAATTCGCTGGTTCTGATGTTGTTGATCGTATCCAAACTGCCGAGATCATTGATTCGCGTGTATTTGTACGTTCCGAGAGGTGTGAATTCCTTCCATTCAAAGCCACCGTAAAAGATCAGGTCTTTTTTAATATCCTTTTCGAGGTTGATCCCGGCTTTTTCCACTAAGGTCAGGTTCCTGGGTGGACCGGTTCTGAATACCGTTCCAAAGGTGGATCCCACTGTTGCAGCAGTTGGCGATTGCCCGATCTGTTCAATGTCATAACTGTAATAGGCAGTCATCATGCCTCTTTTCTTCGGAGTGATGTTGTACCTGGTGGATAATCCGTACTTGAATTTTTCGTCACCAAACCCATAGGCCACTCTTCCGCCAAATTCCAGTCTTCTGGAAAAAGCGTTGGATGTTCGTAGGGCCAGGGCTGTTCGGAAGGTTTCAATCGGATTAACGCTCATTAGTGCAAAAGCATTCCCTATTTCCAGTTTTCCTATGGGATAATAACCCGTTGTTGCGAAGTAGGCTGTTCTTTTCAGGGTTTTGAACAAGGGAAGATTTTCTAATGAATCAACCATTTTCTTGATCCCTTGTTCCTGACCACTCAATGGCTCATGACGGTTTGCAATCCAGAAAGCATCAGGTCGTACTTTAGCACTATCCTGAAATTCAACTGTACTTTCCGATTTGAAGAAATCCTGAGGTCTTTCCTGATTGATTACAAAGTCACGACGGGAAGACAGTTTTCGGGCATAGAATCCGTAGATGCCCGTGTTTTTTGTGATCTTCACATCAGCTATCATTTTTTCTTTCGTCAGCATCCACACTTCAGGTTGGACCATTTTGAAATGCTGTTCGAAATAAAGGTCTTGAATGTAATTGATGTTCGCCCACGGAGAGATATTCGCATTGAAATGTTTTACGGCATAAGTGGTGTCATGTATCCACATTTCTCCCTGAAAGGTCATATCGCCTGTTCGTTTTGGCACAAATTTCAATTTGTAACACCATTGCTCATCAATAAAGGTGGAGTCTTCCAGGTAGAATTTGTAGAAACTTCTGGCGACATTGGAAACGGGACTGACAAAGGCTTTATTGAAAAGGTTAATGTTGTTGTCGTATATGTTAAAGTCAAGATACATGTCACCCAATAACTGATAAACCTGAAGGTTGTCCACACCTGTAATGTGCGTTCCCTTGATCACTTCTCGTTTTTTTTTCGGATCGTTCTTGAAATAGAAATCGGAAACAGTTTCACTGAGCAAAACCGGTAAGTAATTCTTTCCATTGTCCGCAGAATCCAGGTAATTCATAATAAGATCGAGTTTCTTTACGATCCCTATGTTGTCGAATTTCTCCCCTATATTGTTTAAGTCTAGTTGGACCTTGCTATAGACCTCATACTCGTAAGAACCCAGTTTTTCCTTGTTGTTGATGTGCTTGTGGGCAATGACTTTTTTGTGAAGCGTTGTAGAGGGGAATTCATCAGGTGGACGGATAACAACTTCTTCGAACTCAGTAGTAAGGATGGCCAAAGAGATATTGATCTCATTGGCAACATCCCTTTGCACTTTCTTGCGTTGTGTAACGTAGCCACTAAAGGAAAATTGAAGTGAGTCAGTGGCATAATAGGTTTCTAAAGAATATATCCCCTGATCATTGGTCAGGGTGCCGATCTTGGAATCGAGGAACTGAACTTTGACAAAGGGTAAGGGTTCTCCGGTTGTGGCATCTTTCACAACACCAAACACCTTAGTTTGTTGGCCAAAAGCCATCGAACTTAGCAAACAACAGAAAAACAGTAGAAAACGGTTCATAGTTAGCTTTTGCTAAAATAAGATCAATTCAGCAAATTGGTCTATTTACTGAGTTGTTCTTTTATCATATTCTTTTCAACACGAGCCGAGACCAGGATACCGGCCTCATACAATAAAGTGATCGGGATAGCCACAATAATCTGTGAAATAAGATCCGGAGGAGTAATGATCGCCGCGATCACCAATACTCCAACAATAGCATGCTTACGGTATTTTCTGAGGAACGCGGGAGTAATAATGCCGAGTCTTGTGAAGATATAAGAGATCACAGGAAGCAAGAATAATAGCCCGGTGTAGAATACCGTAGACAGGATCGTACTCATGTATGAATTCACCGTGAAATTATTCTCTATTTCAGAACTGATCTGATAAGTACCAAAGAACTGAATACAGAGTGGCGCGATCACGAAATATCCGAATAGGATACCCATAAAGAACAAAAGACTTACCCAGAATGTGATACCACTGACCACCTTTTTTTCGTTCTGTTTGAGTCCCGGCTTAACAAAAGACCACAGTTGATAAAAAACAAAGGGAAAGGCAAGAACGACTCCTCCCATGAAACTCATCATCAAAGCGTAAGAGAATTGACCTGAGACGGTCATACTTTGCATTCGTACCGGAATTTCCTCAATGCAGATACCAAACAGATCACACATCAGTCGGAAAGAAATGAATTTCGGATCCCGCATAGAAAGGAACAAGTTCTCCATGATCCAACTCTGATAGAACCACAGAACTATTGCAATGGCCAGAATTGCGATCGCAGATCTGACAAGTCGCCACCTCAATTCCTCGAGATGCTCCAGAAAGGACATGTGTTTTTCTTCTTCCGTCATGTGAATGCAAAAGTAAACATTCGAGATCAATAATGAATTGAGGCTTTGTTGGTAGACGAATATTTTTTATTCGTCGGAATTCTTGTTGAAAAAGGTCTAAAAATTCATTTTTTATGCCAACATATCGAAAAAATCGTTATAATTTTAAATGAAAATTAATGGTAGGTTAAATATGTTAGTAGCAGAGAGTAATCTGAAGGACGCGCTTCGAAAGTATTTTGGATTTGACGCCTTTAAAGGCAAGCAAGAACAGATTATAAGCAATGTCCTGTCAGGTGCCAACACTTTTGTGATCATGCCAACAGGTGGAGGAAAGTCTCTTTGTTATCAGTTGCCTGCTCTATTGTCAGATGGAACGGCAATTGTCGTGTCACCGCTGATCGCTTTGATGAAGAATCAAGTGGATGCGATTCGGAATGTGAGTGACGACGAGGCAGTAGCACATTTTTTGAATTCATCGTTGACAAAGTCGGAGATCACAAGAGTTAAGCAGGATATTCAGGATGGTAGAACCAAATTGTTGTACGTTGCCCCTGAATCTTTAACAAAGCAAGAGAACATTGATTTTCTAACTTCAGTAGATATTTCTTTCTTCGCAATAGATGAAGCACACTGTATTTCCGAATGGGGTCATGATTTTCGCCCGGAATACCGCAGGTTAAGGGAAATATTCGAAAAGATCTCTAATGTTCCGATCATAGCGCTTACAGCAACGGCTACACCGAAAGTTCAGTACGATATTCAGAAGAACCTGAACATGTTGGATGCGGTTGTTTTCAAGTCCTCTTTCAATAGGGATAACCTTTATTACGAGATCCGACCGAAGAGGGATGTGGAGAAGGAGATCATCCGTTACATAAGGACTCAGGAAGGAAAGAGCGGGATCATCTATTGTCTGAGCCGCAAAAAGGTGGAGGAAATGGCTGAGTTACTGCAAGTCAATGGGATCAATGCATTGGCTTATCATGCGGGACTGGATGCCAATACCAGAGCTAAACATCAGGACATGTTCCTCATGGAAGAGGTGAATGTCATTGTTGCAACCATTGCATTTGGTATGGGAATCGATAAGCCGGATGTGAGGTATGTGATCCATCATGATATTCCTAAATCTTTAGAAAGCTACTACCAGGAGACGGGTCGTGCAGGACGCGATGGGGGAGAAGGAGAATGTATCGCTTTTTACAGCTACAAGGATATTGAAAAACTTGAGAAATTCCTTCAAGGTAAACCGGTTGCTGAACAGGAGATCGGTCGGCAATTATTAAGCGAGATCGTTTCATATGCTGAAACATCCGTCTGCCGACGTAAGTTCATTCTACATTATTTCGGTGAGCAGTTCGATGAGAAGAATTGCAACGAATTTTGCGATAATTGTAAACATCCAAGAGAACGAAGAGAAGGAAAGGATTATGTGGAAAAGTTGTTGCATGCGATCCGAGATCTCAGCGAAATGCATAAGTCGAAGCACTATTGTGCATTCCTTTCTGGTCATTTGACGGCCGAGATCAAGTCCTACAAACACAATACTTTGCCCGGATTCGGGATAGGTAAGGAGAAGGATGAACATTTCTGGAATGCTGTTATCCGTCAGGCTATTGTCGGTGGTCTTATCATGAAGGATATTGAAACATATGGTACGTTGAAACTGACTGAAAAAGGCAAGGCGTTCATAGAAAAGCCGGAATCATTCATGTTATTGAAAGAGCATGATTTTTCAGTCGCAGAGGACGATTCCATCATTATGAATGGTGACTCCAAGGGAGATGCCTACGATGAAGTTTTGTACAAGATGTTGCTTGATCTTCGCAAGTCGATCTCAAAGCAAAAGAACATTCCTCCATTTGTTATTTTCCAGGAGCCTTCATTGAAGGACATGTGTTTTCAGTACCCGATCACTTTGGATGAACTGACCAATATTCAGGGGGTTGGGCAAGGTAAAGCAACTCGATATGGTTCTCCTTTTGTGGCCTTGATCCAGGAGTATGTTGAACAGAACGATATCGAACGTCCTCAGGACCTGGTAGTGAAATCACTCGTCAATAAGTCAGGTCTCAAAGTGCAGTTGATCCAGAATATCGACCGAAAGTTACCGCTTGAGGATATCGGCCGTTCACAGGGGAAATCCTTCAATGAAGTGATCGAGGAGATCGAAGCTATAGTGTCATCAGGTACAAGGATCAATATCAATTATTACATTGACAATATTCTGGATCCGGAAAATCAGGAAGAGATCTATGATTATTTCAGTGAGGCAGAAACGGATGATCTCACGACAGCTTACCATGAGTTTGACGGTGATTACACAGAAGAAGAACTTCGTTTGATGCGGATCAAATTCATGAGCGAGATGGCCAACTAGGCTCTTCTAATTCTTTTTCCTTTTGAAGATCAAGGTGTGGAATTTTCCATTCTGATCGGCATAGATCAATTGGAGATCGCTTCTGTTGAGCATCAGAATGCGGTGGTCTTCAATAAACACGATCGAATCATTCTGATCAAGAATACCAACATCGATATAGTCTCCCTTTCCTCTGAATTTCATCAGAGCCATTGTCTGTTCTGACCCGGTCAAACTTGGGAAAGTGAAATCGAACGTTCGGATCATCTTGTTATCCCAACCATCCTGGTCTGTTTCCTTAACTTCCAGTATACCGGAACATCCTGCATATTCAGAAATTCCATTTAGGAAAGTGATTTTATAAGACTTGAGTTCCCAGGTGCCCTCCATTCGCCGTGAAGACTGTTTCTCTTTGTCACATGACTGAAGCAAGAGAAGGAGTAAAGCAAAAAAAAGAATCGATCTTTTCATATCAGAATGCAGCAATGGTCATCATTTGAATTCCAGTTACCAAGGCATCAGGGTCGATGTCAAATTTCGGATGATGAACCCCGTGAACGATTCCTTTCGCTTCGTTTCTCACTCCCAACCTGAAAAAACAAGCCGGGATGATCTGCGAATAGAATGAAAAATCTTCGGCAGTCAAACGGATCGGCAATTCGATGATATTATCCTTGCCCAGTATAATTTCGGCCTTTGAACGTAGCTTTTGAGTTGAGATGGCGTCGTTTTCAAGAAAAGGATATCCTCGGCTTATCACAATTTCAGCCTTCGCACCATTGGCTTCCACAAGTGAACGGGTCATATTTTCGATCAACTGCAAGGCTTCTTCCCTCCATTCCTCATTCATCGTACGGAATGTACCTTTGATATAGGCTTTTTCCGGTATGACATTGGTAGCTCCCAATGCTTCGAAATGCCCGAATGAGAGAACGCATGGAATTTTGGGGTCACATTTTCTACTGACGATCTGTTGAAGTTGAAGAATCAGATTAGCACCTGTTACAATAGGATCAATACAGTTGTGTGGTAATGCTCCGTGACCACCTTTACCGTGGATCGTGATGTAAATCTCGTCGCATGAAGCCATGTAAATGCCTTCCTTGAAGCCAACTTTTCCGACCTCCAACTCAGGGAAGACATGTAGTGCGAATATTTCTGAAACTTCAGGATTTTTCAAAACACCGTCCACGATCATTAAGGTCGCTCCACCGGGATTCTTTTCTTCACCGGGTTGAAAGATCAATTTCACAGGTCTTGGTAATGAATCCCTCATTTCCCAAAGAATTTCGGCAGCCCCCAGTAGTATTGCAGTGTGCACATCATGTCCACAAGCGTGCATAACACCTTCTAACAGCGAACGATAAGGGACGTCATTCTCTTCTTTTATCGGTAAAGCATCTAAATCTGCTCTCAGTCCGATACAAGTGTCACTGGACAAATGGCTGGATGATCGAATCACAGCAGTTATTCCTGTCCCTCCAATTCCATTAGTATGTTCGATCCCAATGCGAGAAAGTTCACCAGAAACATACTTCATTGTCTCGTGCTCCGAGAATGATAGTTCAGGATGCATATGAATATATTCTCGGTGAGCCTTTACTTTTTCAAAAAGCTCAAGGGATCTTTTCTGTATATGCTGTATGAGTTCAGGATTCATTGGAAAGTGAATTGTATCCGGAGAGGATTAAACGGAAAGACAAATACGCCATTAGTATTCCAAAAACCAATTTCACGACAGCAGGAGACATGCGGAGTGAAAGTTTAGATCCGATATATCCTCCTGCAACAAATGCTATGGCGATAATGAGGCCGAACTTCCAGTTTACATTTCCCGCTTTCCAATAGTTAAGAACTGCAAGCAGGACCACCGGCATCATCAGAACGAACAAACTTGTGCCCTGTGCCTGATGCTGAGTTAAGCCGAGGATTAACATGAGTGCAGGAACGATGACAACACCGCCTCCGATGCCTACGAAGCCACTCAGGATACCTGCCATTAGGCCAATCCCTAGTAAAATGAGGATGGTTGTACTTGTCATGTTGTTCATGTATGGGATAAAGGTAAGTATTTCAGATTTATTCGCCGACCAGTAGGTTGCAACCGCGAATGTCAGAATGATCGAAACGACCCATAATTGAAAAACCGTCATCGCTTAGTTTACCGAGATCTTGAGTGGCAATAAAGGAACACGAATTCAGATTGACAAGATCGATCACGTTTATGCCTCCTGTTTTGTTTTCTTCAACATAGGAAAAAGGATCGTTCACATCCCTGATCAGTACTTTCATAAAGTTCGGAGAATGAAAGATACCATTTTTATCGCTGTAGGCTTGAGACAAGAGTTCTGTCATTCCGTATTCAGAACTAACATAGGAAACACCGGTGCCTTGTATGATGATATCATGCAACTCCTCTTTGGTGACCTCTTTTCTTCGTCCTTTCATTCCGCCTGTTTCAATGATCAATGCCTGGGAAAGATCGATCTCTTCTTCCGCAAGGTCGATCAAGGCATAGGAAACACCAAAGATGACCACTTTTTTCCCTGTTCGAAGAGCTTGTTCATATCTGGACTTGAGTTCTGAATCATTTCCCAGAATGAAGCCCGAAAGTTCATTTCCTGTTGCTTTGATCAGATCATTAACCATGTAAATTAAACTCGACTCACCTTGTTCCAGATAATTTGGGAGTAAAGCAAGAATTACCTGCTCTGAGGGAGGGCCAATGAATTGTTCGTATGTTTTTCGGAAGGATCGTTCGTAGAGCGAAGTATCTTTGACATAATGAATACTTCTTGTACTTGCGGTCGTTCCACTGCTTTTGAATATGACTTCTTCCTTCCCTTTTCCTGAAAATACCCTATGGGATTTGAAAAATTCGATAGGTAAAAATGGGATATCCTCCAATCTGGCGGCTGAAGTTCGACCTATATTTTCAGCAAAGGCACGATAGATCTCATTGTGCTCCAATTGATATCGAAATACATTCAAAGCAACTTGCTCAAAATCGGCTGGTGTTCGGATGTCGAAGATGAGTTCGTGCAATTCCATAATCTTATGTTAAATGGAGAGGCCTGTTCGATCAGAAGAGCATACCCGATAGAACTGCTGTTGACATACAGGCCAGGGTCCCGCCTATTAAGGCAATTACGCCATATTTTGCAAGCAAGGATCTTTTCTCTGGTACAAGAATTCCAATTCCACCAACTTGAATCCCAATAGATGCGATGTTGGCAAATCCACAGAGGACATAGGTGCTCATGATGATGGTTTTCTGAGAAAGTTCATCCTGAATTTCACCTAGGTGCGGATAGGCAATGAACTCGTTGAGTATCGTTTTCTCTCCAAGTAATTGTCCGAAATACATGCAATCTTGCCACTCTACACCAAGTAACCAGGCGATCGGAGAGAGAAAATATCCTGAGACACTTTCGAAACTTAATGAAGAATACATCCCGCCGGATGCAATGAGGTCGTTAAGAGCAGTCCATTCGCCAACTTTACCAAGAAAATAATTTGCAAAGGCCACGAGTGAGATGAATACGATCAACATGGCACCAACGTTCACGGCCAGTTTAAGTCCATCTGTTGTACCGTTGGTGATCGCCTCCAGTGCATTAACACCAATCTTGTCTTTGGAGACATTAAGGTTTGAATCGATCTCCTCAGTTTCAGGAACCAGGATCTTTGCAAAAACTATGGCAGCAGGTGCAGACATGATCGAAGCGGTAAGTAAATGTTTGGCGTAGAAGAGTTCCTTTGCGGCATCACCTTCACCCAAGATACCAATCACAGCTGCGAGCACTCCACCCGCAATTGTTGCCATTCCACCAACCATGAGACATAGGATCTCTGATTTGGTCATTCGACTCAAATAAGGTTTGACCAAGAGTGGTGCTTCCGTTTGTCCGATGAAAATATTGGCTGCCGCTGCAACGCTTTCTGCTCCGGAAATTCCGAGAACTCTCTTCATGACCCAGGCCATTCCCTTTACAACGAATTGTAGAACCCCAAAATAGTAGAGTAAACTGGACAGAGCAGAGAAGAAGACAACAGAAGGAAGGATCCAGAATGCGAAATTTTGCATCATTGGCGGCATAGAGTCACCTTGTCCGAACAGGAACATGGCACCATTGTGTGCGAATTCGATAACTCTGGCGAAGGCCTTGGCAAGAAAATCAAATATACCTGAAACGAGGGGAACTTTAAGGATCAACAACGCTAAAATGATCTGCAAAAGTGTACCCTTTCCAACCAGTTTCCAATCGATCGCTTTGCGGTTCTTGCTGAATAAAAATCCGATCAGAAAGAGTGAGAACAAACCCAATAAACCTCTCAAAATGGAGGATAGTGACATTCCGGGACTGAGATCAGCGCTTTCAGAATCATGGTAAGAAATGCGTTTACCATTCTTGCCCAGTGTAAGCTTATTGTCTGAGCTGTATAGTACAGAAAAGGATGCTTTTTCGGTAACGGAATCATTCAATCTGGACTCGAAGTGCAAAGTTGAGCCTTGAAGTTTATACGCCCCATTCGAATAATGCATCAATACAGTATCTGTATTATTGAATGTTCCGTCCTTTTTTAGTTCAAGTCTGAAGGTTTTTCTGTGGTACACTTCATCCTGCAAATGCTGAGCAGATGCTGAAAGGGAGATCGCAAGGATCAGAAATAAACTAAGAAGTGCGTTTATTGATCTCATCACGGATCTTTGAGGCTAGTTCGTAATCTTCATTTTCAATTGCCTCTGCCAACTGGTCTTCCAGTTCCTGAACACTTAATTGACCATAAGGATCACCTGTTGATTCTTCAGAGCTTTCTTCACCCAGTTCCAACGAATCGTCGTCAGTTTCATCCTGAAGGATTCCGGCGCTGGCAAGAATGTTTTCAAAAGTGAAGATCGGGCAATTGAATCGAACTCCGATCGCAATGGCATCTGAAGTTCGCGCATCGATCTCTTGAATTTGACCGTCGCGTTCGCAAACCAGTTTAGAGAAAAATATCCCTTCCACAAGGTTATAGATCACGACTTCCTTCACATGGATCTCGAATGATTCTGCAAGAAATTTGAATAGGTCGTGTGTAAGTGGCCGTGTAGGGGTCATTTTTTCAAGCTCGATCGCAATAGCTTGAGCTTCAAATCCTCCAATGATGATCGGGAGTTGACGTTTACCACCTGATTCCGACAAAACAAGTGCGTATGCACCGGATTGAGTTTGACTGTAAGAAAGTCCCGCGATATCAAGTTTAATTTTGTCCATTTTTGACCCTTACTGTGGATATGCTTAAATGATCAGGGAAGCTTTAGCAGCTTCCCTGAAATTTTTCAATGTCGTAAAAATACGATTTCTTCGATTTTAATGATGTGAAGCCTTGAATTTTTTCACAGCTTCAGTCAGGCGCGGCAAAACTTCAAAAGCATCACCAACGATACCGTAGTCTGCCGCCTTAAAGAACGGTGCTTCTGCATCAGTATTGATCACAACGATCACTTTTGAACCATTCACTCCGGCCAGGTGCTGTATAGCTCCTGAGATACCTGCAGCAATGTATAGGTTTGGACGAATGGCAACACCTGTTTGTCCAACGTGTTCATGATGAGGTCTCCAACCAATGTCAGCAACCGGGCGAGAACAAGCTGTAGCTGCTCCAATTGCCTTTGCAAGGTCTTCAACGATTCCCCAGTTCTCAGGGCCTTTCAATCCACGTCCTGCAGAAACAACCAATTCAGCTTCCGGAAGCGGAATTTCACCCTCAGGTTTTTTCGTGCTTACAACCTTCACTTTCGCCTCACCTGCATTTCCTGAGAAATCCTCAACAGCACAATCTGCTCCGGTAGCTTCCGGCTGAATACTGTTCGGTAATAAAGAAATGATGCGCTTTGTAGAATTTACCTTGACAAATCCGAAAGCCTTTCCCGAAAATACATTTACTTTAACTGTTCCATCTGCTGTAGGAACGTCAATCGCACCTGATACCAACCCTGCTTTCATGCGAACGGAAAGTCTTGGGGCAACAGCTTTAGCTACAAGATCATGAGAGAATACAATGGTAGATGCTCCGGTAGTCTCTGCTGCAGAAGCGATAAGTTTTGATAACTGCTGATCATCGTGTCCTGAAATGGAACGGTCCACCAATACTTTTGATGCTCCATATTTTCCAAGAGCAGCCAAAGCTGAAGTGTCTGCGTTCCCTGAACTGATCACGGTCACATCTGACCCTAGTTTTTTTCCATATGTTACGGCTTCAAATGCAGACTTACCGATTGAAGTTCCGTTGATATATACCAATACTGACATAGTTTCCTTTATTTCAATGTGATATCTTGATTCTTATTTCGTCCGATCAGATGACCTTAGCCTCATTGTGAAGCAATTCCACCAATTCATCCATGTTTGCTGGATCGATCATTTTACATGCCGACTTTGCATTTGGCATAGTGTAACCCGCATAGCTAGTCAATTCTTCAACCGATGCAGGTGGTAAAACTTGAAGTGGCTTTGTACGAGCAGCCATGATACCTCTCATGTTCGGGATACGCTGTTCAGCCATTCCTTTTGCACATGAAACTACTGCTGGTAAACTTGTTTCAACAACTTCTATCCCTCCTGCGATCTCACGCTCAAGGGTCAACGATGAACTGTTAACATCCAGTTTTGTTGCAACAGATACGAACGCTGCATCCAGTGCCTCAGCGATCATACCTCCAACCTGAGAACCATTGTAGTTGATCGTTTCCTTACCTGTTAATACAAGGTCGAATCCATTTGACTTAGCATACTCAGCGATCTGCATTGCTGTGTAGTATGCATCTTTAGGATCTGCATCAATTCGAACAGCATCATCGGCACCAATGGCCAATGCTTTTCTAATAACCGCTTCATCGGCCGCTGAACCCACTGTGATGATCGTCACGTTACCACCACTTGTTTCTTTGATCTCCAAAGCGCGAACCAATGCGTACCACTCGTCGTATGGGTTAACAATATATTGTACACCGTTCTCGTCGAATTTCGTATTGTTGTCGGTAAATGCGATCTTCGAAGTAGTGTCAGGCGATTTACTTATGCAAACAAGTATTTTCATGATCTTTTTTCTTTTAACGTGCGCAAATTTAACACATATATATATATGTATGTTCGTAATCTTTCATCTATTGTTCCTTAGACTCTTGAAATTGAACTTTATTTCTCTGAAAGCGTTTTTGCAAAGATGAGTCAGTCCTCAATGAATTTATATTAATTTTGTCCCGCTGCAAAGGCAGATATTATTTTAGACTATGAAAACAGTACAGTTTAGAGAAGCACTAAGAGAGGCCATGTCTGAAGAGATGCGACGTGATGAAAGTGTCTTTTTGATGGGTGAAGAGGTAGCAGAATATAACGGTGCCTATAAAGTATCTCAAGGAATGCTTGATGAATTCGGACCGAAGAGGGTTATTGATACTCCAATCGCCGAATTAGGTTTTTCAGGTATCGCTGTTGGTGCTGCCATGAATGGATTACGTCCGATCGTGGAATTCATGACTTGGAACTTCGCTATTCTTGCAGCTGATCAGATCATTAACAGTGCGGCTAAAATGTTGCAGATGTCAGGTGGTCAGTATGGTTGTCCGATCGTTTTCCGCGGTGGAAATGGTCAGGCAGGTCAGCTAGCAGCAACACACTCTCAGAGCTTTGAGTCTTTCTATGCTCACGTACCCGGGTTGAAAGTGATCACGCCTTCCAATCCATATGATGCGAAAGGATTATTGAAAGCGGCTATTCGAGACAACGACCCAGTGGTTTTTCTCGAATCTGAGAAGATGTACGGCGATAAAGGTGAAATTCCCGAAGGTGAATACATCATTCCGATTGGAGTTGCTGACGTTAAAAGAAAAGGAACGGACGTGACTATCGTTTCATTCGGAAAGATCATTAAGGTAGCGTATGAAGCTGCTGAAGTATTGGCCGCTGAAGGTATATCAGTTGAGATCATTGATCTCAGAACCGTACGACCTATCGATTATGCAGCAGTGGTTGAGTCCGTTAAGAAGACAAACCGTTGTGTAGTAGTTGAAGAATCATGGCCACTGGCATCGATCGCATCAGAGATCGCATACCATTTGCAACGTTATGCTTTTGATCATCTTGACGCACCGGTGATGAGAGTAACACAAACAGATACTCCATTTGCTTTTTCACCTACATTAATTGAAGAGGCCTTACCGAATGTTGATCGAATTACAAAGGCTGTTAAAGCTACACTTTACAGGAATTAGTAAACGTTTCTTTTAATATTGTGAACTCCGTCAATTGGCGGAGTTTTTTGTTTTAACATCAAATTGTGAAAAAACAGCACTTTTTTTTGATAACTTCTTGGTTTATCGGATTAAGTGTCTATCTTTGCACCCCTCAAAGTGTATTTGGGGGATTGTATATTATTTATAAATAAGTAAAAATTAAGAGTATTTTATGCCAACTATCCAACAATTAGTTCGCAAAGGAAGAACAGCGGTGGTGAAGAAGAGTAAGTCTGCTGCACTTGATTCTTGCCCACAGCGTAAAGGGGTATGTGTAAGGGTTTACACCACTACTCCTAAGAAGCCGAATTCGGCTATGCGAAAAGTTGCCAGAGTACGTTTGACTAACGGTAAGGAAGTCAACGCTTACATCGGCGGTGAAGGTCACAACCTACAAGAGCACTCATTGGTGCTGGTACGTGGTGGAAGGGTTAAAGACCTTCCGGGTGTACGTTACCACATCGTACGCGGAGCTGAAGACACAGCAGGTGTTGAAGGCAGAAAACAGCGTCGCTCTAAGTATGGAACTAAGAGACCTAAACAGAAATAATTAAAGCTTTGAAGAGATGAGAAGAAGAAAAGCTAAAAAAATTGCGATACTCCCGGATCCAAAGTTCAACGATGTAGTTGTAACGAAGTTCGTTAACAACCTGATGTACGACGGGAAGAAAAGTTTGGCATTTAAAATATTCTACGATGCAATTGAGATCGTAGACAAGAAGATCGAAGACCAGGAAGGTCTTGATGTATGGAGAAAGGCCTTGGAGAATGTTACACCAGCGGTAGAGGTTAGAAGCCGTCGTGTAGGTGGAGCTACTTTCCAGATCCCTACTCCTGTTCGTGAAGAGCGTAAGTCGTCATTGGCTATGAAGTGGTTGATCGGATACTCACGCAAGCGTAACGAGAAAACTATGGCTGCTAAGCTTGCAGCAGAGATCATCGCAGCTTCGAAAGAAGAAGGTGCTGCTTTCAAGAAGAAAGAAGATACAATGCGTATGGCTGAAGCAAACAAGGCGTTCTCACACTTTAGATTCTAATAGAAATGGCAAGAGATCTTAAATTTACACGTAACATTGGTATCGCTGCTCACATCGATGCAGGGAAAACTACAACTACTGAGCGTATTCTTTACTACTCGGGTGTGAATCACAAAATCGGTGAAGTTCACGAAGGTGGTGCAACAATGGACTGGATGGAGCAGGAGCAGGAGCGTGGTATTACCATTACTTCAGCTGCGACGACAGTAAACTGGAACTACCGTGGACAGAAGTACCACATCAACATCATCGATACTCCGGGACACGTTGACTTTACCGTTGAGGTAAACCGTTCCCTTCGCGTATTGGATGGTCTTGTTTTCCTTTTCTCTGCGGTTGATGGTGTTGAGCCTCAGTCGGAGACTAACTGGAGACTTGCAAACAACTACAACGTACCACGTATTGGTTTCGTGAACAAGATGGACCGTCAGGGTGCTGACTTCCTTGCTGTATGTAAGCAGGTGAAGGAAATGTTGGGTAGCCACGCTTTGCCATTGCAGATCAATATCGGTGATGAGGATAACTTCAAAGGAGTTGTAGACCTTATCAACTGGAGAGGTATTGTTTGGAACGATGCTGATCAGGGAATGACTTTCAAAGAGGTTGAAATCCCAGCTGATATCATCGATGATGCTCGCAGATTGAGAAGTGAGCTTCTTGAGGCGGTTGCTGAATTCGATGAGAGCTTAATGGAGAAATTCTTCGAGGATGAGAACTCTCTGACTGAAAGAGAGATCCTTGATGCTTTGCGTCAGGCTACTATCTCAGGAAAAGTTGTACCAATGATGTGTGGTTCATCTTTCAAGAACAAAGGTGTTCAGGCAATGTTGGACATGGTAATGGAAATTCTTCCTTCACCATTGGATATCGAAGCGATCAAGGGTGTTAATCCTAAGACAGATGAGGAAGTTTCTCGTAAGCCTTCTTACGATGAGCCTTTTGCTGGTCTTGCATTCAAAATTGCAACTGACCCATTTGTAGGTCGTTTGTGCTTTACACGTGCGTACTCAGGTAAATTACCTGCAGGATCATACGTGTTGAACACACGTACGAATAACAAAGAGCGTATTTCGCGTATTTTCCAGATGCACGCAAACAAGCAAAATCAGATCGATGAGCTTGGTGCAGGAGATATCGGTGCATTGGTAGGTTTCAAGGACATCAGAACAGGAGATACATTGTGTGCTGAGAACGCACCGATCGTATTGGAATCTATGAAGTTTCCTGAGCCGGTTATCGGTGTGGCAATTGAGCCTAAGACTCAGGCTGACCAGGATAAATTGGGTGTTGGTTTGTCGAAATTGGCAGAAGAAGATCCAACTTTCCGAGTAAATACGGACGAGGAAACAGGACAAACGATCATCTCTGGAATGGGTGAGCTTCACCTTGAGATCATCGTTGACCGATTGAAGCGCGAGTTCAAAGTAGAAGTAAACCAGGGAGCTCCTCAGGTTTCTTACCGTGAGAACATCACAGCTGCGGTTGATCACAGAGAAGTTTACAAGAAGCAGTCTGGTGGTCGTGGTAAATTCGCGGATATCGTTGTTAAGATCTCTCCTCAGGAAGATGCAGAGAAAACAGGTCTTGAATTCATCAACAGTATCAAGGGTGGTAACATTCCACGTGAATTTATCCCTTCAGTTGAGAAAGGATTCAAGGAATCAATGAAGAATGGTGTAATGGCTGGATTCCAGGTTGACGCAATGAAAGTTGAATTGATCGATGGATCTTTCCACGCGGTTGACTCCGACTCACTTTCTTTCGAATTGTGTGCGAAGATGGCATATCGTGAAGCGTTGAAAAAAGCGCGTCCGGTGCTTCTTGAGCCGATCATGAAGATCGAAGTAGTTACTCCGGAAGAAAACATGGGTGATATCGTAGGTGACCTAAACCGTCGTCGTGGTGTAATCCGTGGAATGGATGACAGAGCAGGTTCAAAAGTGGTTAAGGCAGATGTTCCACTTTCTGAGATGTTCGGATATGTTACACAACTTCGTACCCTGTCTTCAGGTCGTGCAAGTTCATCAATGGAATTCTCTCACTATGCAGAGGCACCAAAGAACGTAGCGGACGAAGTAGTAGCAAAAGCAAGTGGAAAAGTTACAGCTTAATAATATTGATTGAAATGAGCCAAAAGATCAGAATTAAATTAAAGTCATACGATCACAACCTCGTTGATAAGTCAGCAGAGAAGATCGTTAAAACTGTGAAAGCAACAGGTGCGGTGGTTAGTGGACCAATTCCACTTCCAACTCATAAAAGAATTTACACAGTATTGAGATCACCACACGTGAACAAGAAGGCGCGTGAACAGTTCGAATTGTGTTCTTACAAGCGACTGTTGGATATCTACAGTTCTTCTTCAAAGACTGTTGATGCGCTTATGCGTCTTGAGCTTCCAAGTGGTGTGGATGTAGAAATCAAAGTTTAATTTTTAATAACTAAAGTATGCCAGGGATTATTGGTAGAAAAATCGGGATGACTAGCATCTACAGTGCCGAGGGTAAGGCAACACCATGCACAGTGATAGAAGCTGGTCCTTGCGTAGTAACGCAAGTTAAGACTCAGGATCGTGACGGTTATGAAGCGATCCAGCTCGGTTTCGGAGATCGTAAAGAAAAAAACACTCCGAATGCGTTGAAGGGTCATTTCAAGAAAGCGAATACCACTCCGAAAGCTAAGTTGGCGGAGTTCAAAGGTATGAGCTTGAATCTTGGAGACACTGTGAACGTTGAGATCTTCGAAGAAGGTGAGTTTGTAAGTGTAACAGGAACATCTAAAGGAAAAGGTTTCCAAGGGGTTGTTAAGCGTCACGGATTTGGTGGTGTTGGACAGTCTACACACGGACAGCACAACCGTCTTAGAGCTCCAGGTTCAATCGGTGCTTGTTCATACCCTGCACGTGTATTCAAAGGAATGCGCATGGCTGGTCAGATGGGTAACAAACGAGTGAACATGGAAAACCTTGAGGTATTGAAGGTGTTGACTGACAAAAATTTAATTATTGTGAAGGGATCTGTTCCCGGAGCGAAAGGTTCAACCGTAACAATTTCGAAGTAATGGAAGTTAAAGTAGTAGACGCGAAAGGGAAAGTTACTTCGAAGAAAGTGACACTTTCAGATTCAGTATTTGGAATTGAACCAAACGATCACGCAATCTACCTCGATGTTAAGCAGCATCTTGCAAACCGTCGTCAAGGTACGCACAAAGCAAAGGAAAGAGCTGAGATCGCAGGTTCTACCAAGAAGATCAAAAAGCAGAAAGGAACAGGTGGTGCACGTGCAGGTAGTATCAAGTCTGGTACTCGTGTAGGTGGTGGACGTATCTTCGGACCAAGACCACGTAACTACAGTTTCAAACTGAATGTTAAATTGAAGAGACTGGCGAGAAAGTCAGCGTTCTCATACAAAGCGAAGAATGAGTCGATCCTGGTACTTGAGGATCCGAAGTTTGAAGTAGCAAAGACAAAAGACATGAAGGCTTTGTTGGCTGCATTGAACCTGGAAAACGAAAAAGTATTGATGATCGTAGGTGCACATGATGAAAATGTTTACCTGTCATCACGCAACCTTTCCCGTGTGAAGGTCGTATCAGCTGACTCTGTAAACACTTACGACGTGTTGAACGCGAAGAAAGTGATTATGGCTGAGAGCTCAATTCCAGTGATTGAAGAAATTCTAAACTAATTGATGATGAGAACAATTATCAAAAAGCCGATCATTACAGAAAAAGCAACTGGTGCTACTGAAAAGCAGAACCGCTTCACTTTTGCTGTGGACAGATCAGCGAATAAGATCGAAATTAAAAATGCCGTCGAGAAATTGTATGGAGTTCATGTTACTGAGGTTCGTACAATGAATTATGGCGGTGGTAAATCCTCTGTTAAGTACACTAACAAAGGTATCGTCGAGCAACCAAGCCGCGTTTGGAAAAAAGCTGTGGTGACAGTTGCTGAAGGAGAGACGATTGATTTATTTAATTAATTATTTTAAGCAGTTGACAAGATGAGTCTTAAAAAATTCAAGCCTATTACTCCAGGGCAAAGACACAAGATCAACAGCGATTATTCTGAGATCACTACGCATGTTCCTGAAAAGAGCCTCGTAGCGAAGAAGAAGAAATCTGGTGGTCGAAACAATGACGGTCGTATGACTATGCGCTACATCGGTGGTGGTCATAAGCAAAAGTACCGTGTCATTGATTTCAAAAGAGACAAGCAAGATGTTCCTGCTACGGTTAAAACGATCGAGTATGATCCAAACCGTACAGCAAACATCGCACTTCTCTATTATGCAGATGGTGAAAAGCGTTACATCATTGCTCCAAACGGATTGAAAGTTGGGGATACAGTGGTAGCAGGTAAGACCGCTACTCCTGATGTAGGTAACGCAATGTACCTTAGTGATGTTCCGCTAGGTACTGTGATCCATAACATTGAATTGAAGCCGGGTAAAGGTGGTGCTATTGCACGAGGAGCCGGAACTTATGCTCAGTTGAATGCACGTGATGGACGCTATGCTATCGTTAAGCTTCCTTCAGGTGAAACTCGAATGATCCTTACTACTTGTATGGCAACGATCGGTTCTGTTTCGAATGCTGAACACAACCTGGTAGTGTCTGGTAAAGCAGGTCGTTCACGCTGGTTAGGTCGCAGACCACGAGTTCGTGGTGTTGTGATGAACCCGGTAGATCACCCGATGGGTGGTGGTGAAGGACGTAATGCCGGAGGTCACCCTCGTTCACGTAATGGTATGCCGGCTAAAGGCTTCAAGACGCGTTCGAAGAAGAAGTATTCAGATAAGTTTATCATCGAAAGAAGAAAAAAATAAGTAGGATATGAGTCGTTCGTTGAAAAAACCACCTTTCGTACACTATAAGTTGATGAAAAGAGTGGATGATGCACAGGCGTCAAACAGCAAAGCGGTGATCAAGACTTGGTCTAGAGCCTCTACGATCACTCCTGAGTTTGTCGGATTGACATTCGCAGTGCACAATGGTAATAAGTTCATTCCGGTTTTCGTTACGGAGAACATGGTAGGTCACAAATTGGGCGAATTCGCTCCAACGCGTAACTTCCGTGGCCATGCCGGAAACAAAAAGGATAAGAAACGATAAAATTTAATAGCAAAGTCATGGGTGCTAGAAAAAGATTAAGAGCTGAAAAATTAAAAGGGGAGAAGCGTTCAACGGCAATCGCACGTTTGAATGACTCTTCTATAGCTCCAAGAAAGATGAGATTGGTTGCAGATCTCATAAGGGGAGTAGAAGTTAACAAAGCTCTGAACATATTGCAACATAATGCGAAGTACGCTTCAACGAGCTTGGAGAAACTTCTTCGTTCTGCTATCGCTAACTGGGAGCAGAAGAATGAAGGTAAGAGCATCGAAGAAGAGACTCTCATCGTTAAGTCGATCGAAGTGGGTGGAGGAGCAATGCTGAAGAGAATTCAGGCTGCGCCGCAAGGAAGAGCTCACAGAATCAGAAAAAGATCAAACCATGTTACCATTATTGTTGATGGTGCTAAATAAGCTGTGATAAAATGGGACAGAAAACAAATCCAATTGGAAATAGATTAGGTTTCATCCACGGATGGGAGTCTAACTGGTACGGTGGTGATAACTACAAAGACAAGCTTGTTGAAGATGATCAGATCCGTAAATATCTGAACGCTCGTCTTTCAAGAGCAAGTATTGCGAAGATCATCATTGAGCGTACGCTGAAACTTGTCACAGTTACCATCAATACTGCACGTCCGGGTGTTATCATCGGGAAAGGTGGACAGGAAGTTGATAAACTGAAGGAAGAATTGAAAAAACTTACGAAGAAGGAGATCCAGATCAACATCTTCGAAGTAAAGCGTCCTGAATTGGATGCACGTTTGGTAGCTGACGGAATTGCTCGTCAGTTGGAGGCGCGTATCTCTTTCAGAAGAGCTATCAAAATGGCAATTGCGAGTACAATGCGCATGGGAGCAGAAGGAATCAAAGTTAAGATCTCCGGACGTTTGAATGGAGCAGAAATGGCTCGTACAGAGATGTACAAAGATGGACGTACTCCGTTACATACGTTCAGAGCTGACATCGATTACGCGATTTCCGAGGCACATACAACGTATGGTCGTCTTGGCATCAAAGTGTGGATCTGCAAAGGCGAGGTTTACGGAAAGCGCGATCTTTCACCAAATGTTGGAATGGCCGCTTCAGCTGCTAAAGCTGGTGGTGCTCCTTCTGGAGCAAGAAAGCCAATGGGTGCAAAGAGAAAGAAAAAATAACAAGGACAGTAAAATTTTTGAAAGATGTTACAGCCAAAAAGAACCAAATTCAGAAGGGTACAGAAAGGTCGAAATACGGGCTTGGCTCAAAGAGGAAGCACGATCGCTTTCGGATCCTTCGGTCTAAAATCTTTGGAGCCTGGATGGATCACATCACGCCAGATCGAAGCTTCACGTATCGCCGTAACCCGATACATGAAGCGTGAGGGAAAAGTGTGGATCCGAATCTTCCCTGACAAGCCGGTTACCTCAAAGCCAGCTGAAGTACGTATGGGAAAAGGTAAAGGAGCTCCAAGTCACTGGGTAGCTGTTATTAAGCCAGGTCGCATTATGTTCGAAGCGGACGGGGTTCCGTATGAGATCGCTAAAGAAGCAATGCGTTTGGCAGCACAGAAGTTGCCGGTGAAATGCAAGTTCGTTGTACGCAACGACTATGTTATACCAGAGAAATAAAAAATTAAGATGAAGCAGCAAGAAATCACAAAACTTTCAGTTGAAGACCTGAAGAACAGGATCAACGATTTCGCTGAGCAACTCATGAAAATGAAGCTTGCTCACGGAGTTGCTCCGATGGAGAATCCGATCCAGATCCGTAAGGTCAGAAGAACGGTTGCAAGACTGAAAACTGAATTGACAAAACGTGAAGCGCAGGCTTAGTTGCTTGTTAAATTTGAAATGAGCTTGAAATGGAAAAGCGTAATTTAAGAAAAGAACGTATCGGAGTCGTTACCAGCAACAAAATGCAAAAGTCTGTTGTGGTTTCCGTAGAACGTAAGGTGAAGCACCCGAAATACGGAAAGTTCGTCAAGAAGACAACTAAGTTTGTTGCACACGATGAGAACGAGGACTGTAACATTGGAGATACAGTTCGAATCATGGAAACCCGTCCTTTGTCAAAAACAAAGAACTGGAGATTAGTAGAAATTATCGAAAGAGCTAAATAATTCGAGTAATGATACAGGTAGAATCAAGACTTGCAGTAGCAGACAACTCAGGAGCAAAAGAGGTTTTGTGCATCCGTGTTTTGGGTGGAACAAAGCGTCGCTATGCTTCAGTTGGTGACAAGATCGTTGTTGCTGTCAAGAGCGCAATGCCCTCTGGTGCCGTGAAAAAAGGTGCGGTAGCCAAGGCGGTAGTAGTAAGAACCAAAAAAGAAGTACGTCGTGCTGATGGTTCGTACATCCGTTTTGATGATAACGCTTGCGTTATTTTGAATCAAGCGGGAGAAATGAGAGGTACTCGTATTTTTGGACCGGTTGCTCGTGAGCTTCGTGAGAACAACTACATGAAAGTTGTTTCTCTTGCTCCTGAGGTACTTTAAAGAATTGACGTCATGCAACAGAAATTACATGTTAAAGTAGGAGACACTGTTAAGGTTATTAGTGGTGAGTCTCGCGGTCAGGAAGGAAAGATCCTTTCTATCGACAGAAAGAAAATGCGTGCTACAGTAGAAGGTGTGAACATTGTGAAGAAACATGCGAAGCCTTCAGCAGCAGACCCTCAGGGTGGAATTGTGGAGAAAGAAGGTGGAATCCACATTTCTAACCTTATGCTCGTTCACAAAGGTCAGGCTACTCGCACTGGTCGTAAGTTGGACGCTAAAGGAAATCTAGTTCGTTATTCAAAAAAGTCTGGGGAGGAGATTAAGTAATGAGTTATACACCAAGACTTAAGGAAATGTACAATGCTGAGATCAAGAAAGCATTGACAGAAAAGTTCGGATACAAAACGCAGATGCGTGTACCGAAACTTCAGAAGATCGTATTAAGCCAGGGAATGGGTGATGCGGTAGCTGATAAGAAGTTGATCGAAAGTGCAGTTGCTGATCTTTCCAGAATTGCTGGACAGAAGGCGATCACGACGATCTCTAAGAAGGATATCTCTAACTTCAAGTTACGTAAGGGTATGCCTATCGGAACGAAGGTTACACTTCGTGGTGATAAGATGTATGAGTTCCTTGATCGTTTGATCGCAGTAGCTCTTCCACGTACTCGAGATTTCCGTGGTATCAGTCCGAAAGGATTTGATGGTCGTGGAAACTACAATCTAGGAGTAAAGGAGCATATTATTTTCCCGGAGATCGACATCGACAAAGTGAATCGAATCCTAGGAATGGATATCACTTTCGTAACATCAGCTGAAAGCGACGAAGAAGCAAAAGCGCTTCTTGATGCATTTGGTTTCCCATTCACAAAAAAATAATAGGAAATGGCTAAAGAATCAATGAAAGCGCGTGAGCGCAAAAGAGAAAGAATGGCGGCGCGTTATGCGAAGAAGCGTGAAGAGTTGACTAAGATCATCAAGTCAACAGATGCTTCTGAGGATATCGTTAACGCTAAGTGGGATGCAATGATGGCTATTCAGAAGCTTCCTGCTAACTCTTCTAAGATCCGAAAGCACAACCGATGCGGATTGACAGGAAGACCAAGAGGATATATGCGTCAGTTTGGTATTTCTCGTGTTACTTTCCGTGAAATGGCTTTGGCTGGTAAGATCCCGGGAGTTAAAAAAGCAAGTTGGTAATTTAAGAAAATCAGGAAAAAATGACTACAGATCCAATAGCAGATTTTCTAACCCGCATTCGTAACGCGAGTGCTGCTGGTTTGAAAATGGTGGAAATACCTGGTTCAAATGTTAAGCGTGCTATCGCACAGATCTTATTTGATCAGGGATACATTGCGAACTACAAGTTTGAAGAGGATGATAAGCAAGGAACGATCAAGATCGCGTTGAAGTACAATCCTTCAACTAAGGTTCCGGCGATCACTAAACTTCAGCGTGCGTCAAGACCGGGACTTCGTAAATATAGCGGAGCAGGTGAAATGCCACGTGTATTGAACGGACTTGGAATCGCAATCGTTTCAACTTCTAAAGGTGTTATTACCGATAAGGAAGCAAGAAAACTAAACGTTGGTGGAGAAGTTCTCTGCTACGTGTATTAATTTTTAAGAATTGAGAAATGTCAAGGATAGGTAAATCCCCAGTTAACATCCCGAGTGGAGTAGACGTGAAGTTAAATGGTACAACTGTTACCGTTAAGGGTCCTAAAGGTGAACTCACACAGGAAATCGATTCGTGTGTGAAACTCAACATTGAGGACAATACAATAACTTTCAGCCGCGAATCAGATGCACCGGCTCACCGTGCAAAGCATGGTTTATACCGCGCTTTATTGCAGAACATGGTAGTAGGTGTTTCGGAAGGGTATAAGAAGGAACTTGAAGTGATCGGTGTAGGATACCGTGCAAATGCAGCTGGACAACAGTTGGAACTTGCATTAGGTTATTCTCATGCGATCATCCTGGAACTTCCTAAAGAAATTAAGGTATCTGCAAACACCGAAAAGGGTAAGGCACCCGTGGTGACTCTTGAGTCCCACGACAAACAACTTTTGGGCCAGGTCGCTGCCAAAATTCGATCCTTCCGTAAACCGGAACCGTACAAAGGAAAAGGTATTCGCTTCGTTGGAGAAGAGATCAGAAGAAAAGCTGGTAAATCTGCAGGTAAAAAATAATTTTTAGAGTTATGGCATTTAGTAAATTAAACAGAAGAGCAAAAATTAAAAGAAGAATCAGAAAGAGAATTTCTGGTACTTCAAAGGTGCCTCGTTTGTCGGTATTCCGTAGTAACAAACAGATATACGCTCAGTTGATCGACGACGTTAGTGGAGTTACCCTGGCAGCCGCTTCATCTTACAAGAATAATGCAGCTGAGAAGAAGAATAAAACTGAACAAGCTGCTGTTGTAGGTAAAGAGGTTGCTGAAAAAGCATTGAAAGCCGGTATCGAGAAAGTTGTGTTTGATCGCAACGGGTACTTGTACCACGGTAGAGTTAAACAATTGGCTGACTCGGCTCGAGAAGGCGGATTAAAATTTTAAGAAATGGCAGCACAAGTAGTGAATAGAGTAAAATCTGCAGATATAGAGTTGAAAGACAAACTCGTTGCCGTAAACCGCGTTACCAAGGTAACAAAAGGTGGACGTACTTTCAGTTTCTCGGCGATCGTAGTGGTTGGTGATGAGAACGGAATTGTTGGTCACGGTTTGGGTAAAGCGAAGGAAGTAACTGAGGCGATCACTAAAGGTATCGACGATGCAAAGAAAAACCTGATCAAGGTTCCTATCCTGAAGGGTACAGTTCCGCATCCACAGAAAGGTAAATTTGGTGGTGCTGAGGTATTGTTGAAGCCGGCAGCAGACGGTACAGGAGTTATCGCAGGTGGTGCGATGCGTGCTGTACTTGAAAGCGTTGGTGTTCACAATGTCCTTGCGAAATCACAAGGATCTTCAAACCCACACAACGTGGTGAAAGCGACTATCGACGCACTTTCAAAAATGAGAGATGCTGTTTCAGTTGCGCGCCAGCGTGGTATTACTTTGGACAAAGTGTTTAACGGTTAATAGACGAAAAAGATGGCTACAATTAAGATCAAGCAAGTTAAAAGCGCTATTAAACGTCCAGCTGTTCAGAAGGCTACAATTAAAGCGTTGGGATTCAGTAAGCTGAATCAAGTGATCGAGAAGGAAGCAACTCCTCAGATCCTGGGAATGATCAAGAAGGTTCAGCATCTTGTTGAAGTTGTTGAGTAAAACTTTTAATATCGAATTGAGATGAATCTAAATAATTTAACACCGGCGAAAGGTTCCGTTAACAGAGAGAAGCGAATTGCTCGTGGTCAGGGTTCTGGTCACGGTGGAACTTCAACACGTGGACACAAAGGAGCTAAATCGCGTTCGGGATATAGCAAGAAGATCGGATTTGAAGGAGGTCAGATGCCACTTCAAAGACGTGTACCTAAGTTTGGTTTCAAGAATATTAACCGCGTAGAGTACAAGGCGATCAATCTTGATATCATTCAGTCGCTTATTGAGCGTAAGAACGTAACAGAGATCACTCCTGAAGTTCTTCGTGAGAACGGCCTTGTTTCAAGAAATGAATTGGTTAAGATCCTCGGAAGAGGTGAGTTGAAGTCGAAGATCAATGTAACTGCACACAAGTTCTCTTCATCTGCAAAAGCAGTAATTGAAGGTCAGGGTGGTGTATGTTCAGAAATCTAATTAACTTTGCCAACATTTTTTTGAAATGAAACGTTTTATACAGAATATCAAGAATATCTGGAAAGTAGAAGAATTGAGGAAAAGGATCATTTTGACCCTTTCCCTCATTCTGATCTACCGTATAGGTTCTTTCATCATTTTGCCTGGTGTTAACTACACGGCATTGACTAATGCACAGGCGGCTGGAGAGCAGAACACGTTAGAAACATTACTTTCCTTGTTCTCAGGTGGTGGATTTACAAATGCGTCGGTAATGGCCCTAGGGATCATGCCGTACATTTCTGCTTCCATTATCATGCAGCTACTTGGTATCGCAGTGCCTGCTATCCAGAAAATGCAAAATGAAGGAGAGTCAGGAAGAAAACGTATCAACAACTACACTAGGATCCTAACCATTGTTATCTGTGCTTTACAGGCTCCAAGTTATTTGAAACTTTATGTCGAACAGAAAGGAGCGTTGCCTGTGGATGCAGGTTCGTTCTGGTGGGTGCAAACGATCATGGTATTGATCGCTGGTTCCATGTTTGCTGTTTGGTTAGGTGAAAGAATAACAGATAAAGGTATTGGTAACGGTATTTCTCTTTTGATCACAGTGGGAATTTTGGCTCGTTTGCCGGAAGCTTTCCTTGTTGAACTTGGAGTAAATGCTGGTAATCTTATCAAAATCGTTTTGGAGATCGTAGCATTCATGGCCGTTGTTCTTGGTACGGTGTTGATCGTTCAGGGAGTGCGTAAAATTCCATTAAACACTGCTAAGCGTGTAGTTGGAAGTAGAGCAGTAGACGAGCAAGGTGCGCGTAACTACCTTCCAATTAAGGTTAATGCGAGTGGGGTAATGCCGATCATATTCGCTCAGGCGATCATGACTATTCCGGTTATGATCTTCTCAGGGAATGCAGCAGAGGGAGGTAACTTTATTCAACGAACTCTAGGAGACATCTATGGAGTAAGTTATAACGTTCTTCTTGCGGTTTTGATCATCGTGTTTACGTATTTCTATACTGCTATCATGATCAATCCGCGTAAGATCGCTGATGATCTGAAAAAGAGTGGAGGTTTTATCCCTGGAGTTCGTCCGGGTGAGGAAACCGCAGAGTACATAGATACTTTGGTTTCCAGAATTACCTTCCCTGGTTCATTGTTCCTGGCAATGATCGCAATTATTCCTGCCATAGCTAAACTTGCAGGTGTGAATGATGCATTCGCTATGTTCTTCGGTGGAACATCATTGTTGATCATGGTCGGAGTTGTATTGGATACGCTTCAGCAGATCGAATCTTATCTGTTAAGTCGTCACATGGACGGATTAATGGAAGGTACAAGAATCAAAGGCAGAAGAACTGCCGGTGAACTGTCAGGAATGTAATTATGGCGAAGCAGGCATCGATTGAACAGGATGGGGTGATCATTGAAGCATTGTCTAACGCAATGTTCCGTGTGGAACTTGAGAACGGACATGTGATCACAGCACATATTTCGGGAAAAATGAGAATGTTTTACATTAAAATTCTTCCTGGTGACAGAGTAAAGGTGGAAATGTCTCCGTACGATCTAACGAAAGGGAGAATCACCTTCAGATATAAGTAGAACATTCTATTAAAAAGAATAAGATGAAAGTAAGAGCATCAGTTAAGAAGCGATCTGCAGATTGTAAGATCGTGAAGAGAAAAGGTAGAGTTTACGTGATCAACAAAAAGAATCCGAAACTTAAACAAAGACAAGGGTAATATTAATTAGTATGGCACGAATTGCAGGTATAGATTTACCAAAGAACAAGAGAGGTGTAATCGGTTTGACTTACATCTATGGAATTGGAAGAAGTACTTCAAAGAAGATCCTTAACAACTGTGGTGTTGATGAGAACATCAAAGTTCAGGATTGGAACGATGATCAGCTAGGAGCGATCCGTAACGCTGTGAATGAGTTCAAAACGGAAGGTCAACTTCGTTCAGAAGTTCAATTGAATATCAAGCGTTTGATGGATATCGGTTGTCTTCGAGGGATCCGTCACAGAGCAGGTCTTCCATTGAGAGGTCAGAGAACCAAGAACAACTCTCGCACAAGAAAAGGTAAGAGAAAAACAGTTGCAAACAAGAAAAAAGCAACTAAATAATAAAAAGTAAAGATGGCAAAGTCTAATCAGAAAAAGAAGAAGAATGTCAAAGTAGATGCGGCTGGTGAAGCGCACATTCAAGCTACCTTCAACAACGTTATTATTTCTTTGACAAACAACGCTGGTCAAGTAATTTCTTGGTCATCGGCTGGTAAAATGGGCTTCAAAGGTTCTAAGAAGAACACTCCGTATGCTGCGCAGGTTTCTGCAGAAGATGCGGCGAAAGAAGCACATGACTTCGGATTACGTCGAGTAAAGGTTTATGTTAAAGGTCCTGGTGCCGGTAGAGAATCAGCTATTCGTGCCCTGCATAACGCCGGAATTGAAGTAACCGAGATCATTGATGTAACTCCATTACCGCACAACGGATGTCGTCCTCCGAAAAGACGTCGTGTATAATTAAGTAATTAATAACCGGGAGGAATATTGTTATCGAAGGAAAGCCTTAATTCATAACCCCTCCCATAAATAAGTTAAAAATGGCAAGATACAGAGGTCCTAAATCGAAGATTGCACGTCGTTTCCGCGACCCGATCTTCGGTCCTGACAAGGCATTGGACAGAAGACAGTATGGTCCCGGACAACACGGACCATCTAAAAGAAGAGGTGGAAAGCAGTCAGAATACGCTATCCAGTTGGCTGAAAAGCAAAAAGCGAAGTACACTTACGGTATCCTTGAGCGTCAATTCTCGAACATGTTCGTAAAGGCGTCTCGAATGAAGGGTATTACCGGTGAGTTGTTGCTTCAGTTATGTGAGACACGTTTGGATAATACAGTTTTCAGACTTGGAATTGCACCAACACGCAGCGCAGCTCGTCAGTTTGTAACGCACAAACACATCACTGTAAACGGAGAGATCGTTAACATTCCTTCATATACTTTGAAGGCTGGAGATGTTGTAGGTGTACGTGAGAAATCAAAGTCGCTTGAGGCGATCAATAACTCGTTGACTTCTAACAATAAGAAGTATGACTGGTTGGATTGGAACTCAGCTTCTATGACAGGAAAGTTATTGAGTGTTCCGGCACGTGAAATGATCCCTGAGAATATCAAGGAGCAGTTGATCGTCGAATTGTACTCTAAATAATCCTATGCGTTAGCATATCGAAAGTATGCTAAAGGCAACGCTAAAGAATAAATTATAAACATTGGTTTTCGGCTAAAGGGTCTGATCGAACTTCTTCACTCTTTCTGACCGCGCAACCGAAGAACAATTAAAAAGAAGAACAACTAATGGCAATTTTAGATTTTCAAAAGCCGGACAAAGTGATCATGATCCAGTCCGATGAGCATCATGGACAATTCGAATTTCGTCCACTTGAGCCAGGATATGGTATCACGATCGGAAACTCTCTGAGAAGAATTTTACTTTCTTCTTTAGAAGGTTTTGCAATTGCTTCAATTCGCATCGAAGGTGTGGACCATGAGTTCACTACTATGAAAGGTGTTGTAGAGGACATCACTGAGATGATTCTTAACTTAAAGCAGGTTCGCTTTAAGCAGCAGATCGAAGGTACTGACACTGAAACTGTAGTAGTTTCTATTACAGGACAAAATCAGTTGACTGCTGGTGATATTGGTCGTTTTACATCTGCTTTCCAGGTATTGAACTCTGACCTTGTGATCTGTAACATGGAACCATCTGTGAAGATGGAGATCGAGTTGACGATCATTAAGGGACGTGGTTACATTCCTGCAGAGGAAAATAAGGTGAGTGGTGCTCCGTTTGGAACGATCTTTATGGATTCAATCTTTACTCCGATCAAGAACGTGAAGTATACGATTGAGAACTACCGAGTTGAGCAGAAGACGGATTATGAAAAACTGGTTTTAGACATCACAACTGATGGTTCAATTCATCCAAAGGATGCATTGAAGGAAGCAGCTAAGATCTTGATTCATCATTTCATGTTATTCTCTGATGAGCGCATCACGCTTGATAGTGAAGTGAAGGCTGAAACTGAAGAATTTGATGAGACTTCATTGCACATGCGCCAGTTGTTGAAAACTAAATTGGTAGACATGGATCTTTCAGTGCGTGCTTTGAACTGTTTGAAAGCAGCAGATGTAGAAACATTGGGTGATTTGGTGTCTTACAACAAGAATGACCTTTTGAAGTTCCGTAATTTCGGTAAGAAGTCACTTACGGAATTGGAAGATCTTGTTGACAACAAAGGATTGTCATTCGGAATGAACGTTTCGAAATATAAACTAGATAAAGATTAGTATCGCGACTGAATGTAAAATGGCGTAATAGGTGGCAGTGTTAAAGCGATACACAAATAGCACAGCTAACCGTTACTTACGAAATTAAAGTTATGAGACACGGAAACAAAGTAAACAACCTGGGGAGAAAGTCAGCGCACAGAAAGGCGATGATGTCTAACATGGCATGCTCTCTTCTTCAGCACAAAAGAATCACAACAACTGTAGCTAAAGCTAAAGCGCTTCGTGGTTATGTTGAACCATTGCTTACCAAGGCAAAGAATGATTCTACCCACTCGAGAAGAACAGTATTCAGTTACCTTCAGAACAAGGATATTGTAACTGAACTTTTCAGAGATATCGCACCTAAGATCGCGGATCGTCCGGGTGGATATACAAGAATTATCCGTACAGGATACCGTTTGGGTGATAACGCTGAAATGTGTATGATCGAATTGGTTGACTTCAACGAGATCTACACAAATGAGAAAGCGAAGAAAACTACTCGTCGTTCACGCAGAGGTGGTGCAAAGAAAGAAGGTGAAGAGACTGCGGTTGCACAGGCGGCTGATGAAACAGTTGAGACTGTTGAAGAAACTCCTGCAACTGAAGAAACTTCAAACGAAGAGCCTACTGCTGAAGCTGAATCAAACGAAGAGACTGAAGATAAGTAATGTTATTTTAGTCCTGAATAATATTAAAAGGGTGACGGAAACGTTACCCTTTTTTTATACACAATCCGAATGTTTTAATTTGAAATCCTAACTTTGCAAAAAAAATCGAGAATGGGAGATAGAAGACCTGCAGTACTCTTGCTAGCTGATGGAACAGTTTTTCATGGAAGAGCTACCGGTAAGATCGGAACAACAACTGGTGAGATCGCTTTTAATACCGGGATGACAGGATATCAGGAGGTTTTTACAGACCCCTCTTATTACGGACAGATCTTGATCATGACCACTGCGCATATTGGTAATTATGGTGTTCATACTGAAGAGGTAGAGTCTGATTCTATTAAGATCTCAGGATTGGTAACAAAGAAATTTTCCGAAGTTTTTTCACGTCCATCGGCTTCTGGCAGTTTGGAAGATCTTATGTTCAATAGTGAAACGGTCGGAATAACAGATGTTGACACAAGAGCTTTGGTACGTCATATACGAAGTAAAGGTGCGATGAATGCATTGATCTCATCAGAAGATCTTTCGATCGAAGAGTTAAAAGCGATGTTAAGCGCAACGCCGTCAATGGATGGACTTGAATTATCATCGAAGGTGGCAACGAGTGAAGCTTATGAAATGAAACCCGAAAAGGTTGATTTTAAAGTGTCTTTGATCGACTTTGGTGTTAAAAAGAATATAGTTCGCTGTTTGGTTGAAAGAGGTTGTCACGTTAAAGTTTTTCCTCTGAATTCAACAAAGGCAGAAATGGATGCTTTCCAACCGGATGGGTACATGCTTTCAAATGGACCCGGAGATCCTTCTGCCATGCCGAATTCAATTGCGTTAGTAAAAGAGCTGGCCGACTCAGGAAAACCAGTTTTTGGAATTTGCTTGGGCCATCAGATCTTGGCATTAAGTCAGGGATTGAAAACAGAAAAAATGTTCAACGGACATCGTGGGATCAATCACCCGATAATGAATTTAAAGACTGGAAAGGGAGAAATTACTTCTCAGAATCATGGATTTGTGATTTCCAAGGATAGTGTTGCCTTAAATCCGAATGTAAGTGTAACGCACAAGCACTTGAATGACGGAACAATTGCCGGGATTGAGTTGAATGACCGTCCTGTATTTTCGGTGCAGTATCACCCTGAAGCTTCAGCTGGACCACATGATTCACGCTACCTATTCGATCAGTTTGTAGATTTAATGAAACAAAATAAGAGATGAGCCATATTGTAAAAGTAATTGGAAGACAGATCCTTGATTCAAGAGGTAATCCAACGGTAGAAGTAGATGTGATAACTGCAAATGGGTTTGTTGGCCGGGCAGCTGTTCCATCAGGAGCATCAACGGGTGTTCATGAAGCCGTAGAATTGAGAGATGGAGACATGTCAATCTACTTGGGTAAAGGCGTTCTTAATGCTGTTCGGAATGTGAATACTGTTATTAACGAGACTTTACACGGGCTGGATATTTTTGATCAAAAAGCGATCGATTTGGCATTGATCAAATTGGACGGAACTGAAAACAAGTCGAATCTTGGAGCAAATGCAATTTTGGGAACATCTCTTGCCGCTGCTCGCGCTGCATCTTTAGAGTCAGGATTGAGTTTGTTCAGATACATAGGTGGAGTAGGAGCAGTGACAATGCCGGTACCGATGATGAACATTTTGAATGGTGGTTCACATGCTGACAACTTGATCGACATCCAGGAGTTTATGGTTATGCCTTTTGGGGCCGGATCTTTTTCTGAAGGATTAAGATGGGGAACTGAGATATTTCATCATTTGAAATCTGTTCTGAAATCAAAAGGAATGTCAACAAATGTTGGTGACGAGGGTGGGTTCGCTCCTAACTTGGGCTCTAATGAGGAGGCTATTCAGGTGGTTATGCAGGCAATAGAAAAGGCTGGATTCGTTCCGGGAGAGGATGTTTACATTGCCTTGGATGCCGCGTCTTCTGAGTTCTACAACGCAGAGAAAGGTAAGTACATTTTTGAATCTACTGGAGATGAGATGACGTCTTCGGAAATGGTGTCATTCTGGAAAGATTGGTCGAATAAATATCCTATTGTGTCTATCGAGGACGGACTTGCAGAGGATGACTGGGCAGGTTGGAAACTTGCTACGGAACAGATCGGTAATAAGATACAGTTAGTAGGTGACGATCTCTTTGTTACGAACACAAAACGTTTGGCAAGGGGAATTGAGGAGAACATCGCTAATTCGATCTTAGTTAAAGTCAACCAAATCGGTTCGTTAACTGAAACTATCGAAGCTGTGCAAATGGCGACCCGAAATGGTTATACTTCTGTGATGAGTCATCGAAGTGGCGAGACAGAAGATAGCACGATTGCTGATCTAGCCGTTGCGTTGAATACAGGGCAGATTAAAACAGGATCTGCGTCACGTAGTGATCGTATGGCAAAATACAATCAACTTTTGCGAATAGAAGAGGAACTAGGAGAGACAGCTGTTTACCCGGGTAAAAAGTTTAAATATATCAAGTGATACGAATTAGGCGTTAGATAATTAACAGTCAAAGGGGCGCGTGCCCCTTTTTTTTGTGAGCAACTGTCAATTAACGTAATTTTGCCCGTTAAGAAAGCAACTATTTAATTAAAGCAGCGTCTTTGGTAAAAGCATTTAGGATTATGAAGCTAAAAGTACTATTCACATTTTTGATCATCGCATCGACATCATTTGGTCAAGAGTCTCAGGGCGCAACCTTTTTTGGTCAATGCATGATTGAGTTGCAGTCACAGGAATCTGCCAGAGAGATTGAAGATCAATTGAGACTAAATCCTATGGTAAAGGTTGCAAGAATTGATTACAATACACAAAGAGCATTCATCCTCACACAACCTCTTTCTGAACTTAGTGAAACTGACTTTGTTTCTTGGTTTGCGGAGGAAAGTGACAAGGTGAGATGTGTTCAGGTAGGAAGACATGGTGTGGATATGGTGAATCCGTTCCCTTTTGAAGGGTGCGAAAAGTAATTCATGTTTCGAATGAAATCTAGATTTTTAATTCTCATTACTTGGTTGTCCGTCGGTTTTTCTTTTGGACAACAGCAGTTGCCGGTCAATTGTAACTTGGCAGTTCCAGGTTGCTCTACGCCTTCGTTTGCAATTGTGGGAACACAGCCTTCTTACAATGTAATTGACTTTACGTCCGGTTCCATAAGTAATCCAAGTACGAATCCACAAGGTGTAAATTCTGGTTGCTTATTGTCAGGTGAAACGGTATCGACTTTCATTACCATTAACGTGGTAACAAGTGGAACGCTTCAATGGTCGATCATTGGAACTGCCGGTGGGTGTTTTGACTGGATCATGTGGCCAATGCCGAATGGTAGCTTGACTCAAGCATGTGCAGGAATAAATGGAAACACCTTACCTCCTGTTGCATGCAACTGGAATGGTACATGTAATGGAAACACCGGGATGGCAGCGGCAGGGAATTTGCCACCAAATGGGTCTCCTTCAAGTTATCAGCCACCGATTAACGTCGTGGCCGGACAGGCTTACCTGTTGAACTTGTCCAACTATAGTTTTACTAACCAGAATGTGAACCTGAACTTTTTTGGAACTGCTCAGGTCGTATGTGATGTTTCAGCACCTGATCAAACTATTTGTTTGGGAAACAGCGCTAACGTAACAATTGCAACACCGGGCCTTAATAATCCTCAATTTACATGGTTAGTGACAAATGGGGTCTCCAATATCAATGGTGGTACGAATGTCACTGTAACCCCAACCGTTACCACAACTTACTCTGTTCAGGTTTTTCAGCCGGCGACATCTTCGTCATCTGAATTTTTGGATACGGCAACATTTACTATCACAGTTGTTCCTCCTCCAACCCCCAATGCAGGCATAGACGATACTGTATGTCTTGGGCAACCTATCTTGCTCAATGGAACTATAAGCAATCCAGCGAACAGTCCTTCCTGGCAGTTCCTGACCACTGGAATCTCACCAACGCCAACTGTGAGTTTTGCTCCAAATTTTAACTCACTTACGCCAACCGTGACGGTTAACCAAGTAGGAATGTATCAGTTTATCCTCAGAGAGAACAGTACACTTTGCGGAATGTATCGCGATACTGTAAGGGTTTTGGTGACGAATATCACACAAACAACTACAGTTGTTCCTCCGAGCTGTGCTGGTCTGGCAGATGCAGAGATCACCATTGACAGCCCTCTTGCAGAGGAATATAGCTTCGATAATGGAATTACCTGGGTGACATCTTCAACTCAAGGTGGTTTTAGCGAGGGTACCTACACGGTTTGTTCAAGGAATTTTGCTGGGTGTCAAACCTGTTCGCAGGTTACTGTTACTGACCCAGCTGAGATTACGATTTCAGTAAGTAACGATACCTTGATCTGTCAGAATGGTACAGCTACAATGATTGCTACAGCTGGAGGAGGATCGACCTTCTCTTATCATTGGGACCATACGAGCTCATTGGATGCTGTTCAACAGGTTAATCCGGAAGATCCTACAAGCTATTCAGTTTACGCTGAAAGTGAGAACGGCTGTATTTCTCCGACTGAAACTATTGAAATTGACGTGAGGCTTCCAATCAGCGGTAATATCACTCCTCAAACGGTCATTTGTCCAGGTTACCCTACGACTTTGTTTGCTGATGCGACAGGAGGTATCGGTTCGCCATACGAATTTACATGGAGCAGTTCGGAAGTAGGGTCTGGGATTTCTCATTCAATTACGGCCAATCCACCGGTTACGACCACTTACACTGTAACAATTGAAGATGCCTGTGAATCAACACCGCTGGTCTTGACAACTGAAGTTTTCGTAGCTCCGCTTCCGGTTCCTTTGATCTCTGTGAATACCAACAATGAGTGTGAACCGGTAGAATACGTTCTGACTAATGAGACGGATGCCGGTATGGTGAGTGGAGTATATTGGGAAATTTCAAATGGTGACATTTTTGTCAATCAGGATGTTGTTACAACGAGTACTTTGTGGGCCGGTCTTTACGATGTTCAATTGATAGTGACCTCTCCTCAGGGGTGTATAGACTCCATGACATTTAATAGTTTTTTAAACGTCAGTCCTAAACCAATTGCTGATTTCAGATGGTCACCAAATCCTGTGTTGATGTTCAATACGGAAGTGAAATTCTTGAATTACTCTGTGAATGGAGATACATATCAGTGGTTCTTTGAACAAGGGAACCCTTCTTACTCACAGTTCACAGACCCAACGGTATATTTTCCCGATGGTGTAACCGGTGAATACGAAGTAATGTTGATCACTACGTCAGAATTTGGATGTATGGATACAATTTCGCAGACGGTTGTTGTTTTGCCGGAGATCATACTTTATGCGCCAAATGCCTTTACACCTGATAATGATGAGTTTAATCAGTCTTGGGGAATACATATTGATGGGATTGATATCTATGACTTTGAACTTTTGATCTATAACCGTTGGGGTGAGATCATCTGGGAATCCCATGATCCCTCAGCGCGATGGGATGGTACTTATGGAGGAAACTATGTTCAACAGGGTGTATACACATGGACTATTCGGACAAGGGATCGCATTAATGACGGTAAATATGAATTCAATGGATTCATAAACCTGATGAGGTAATGTAGTTCACATTAGTGTTATTTAAGTCTGTCTATCGGCAGACTTTTTTTATTGATTAACTTTGCAAAAAGTTTCATATGACGATCCAGGATTTTCACAATGATATATTGCAGGGTGTTTCTGAAAAGGTTCCGCCAAAAAAGGCATTTGACCCGGGAGTAAATCATGCCCCAAGAAGAAAAGATATTCTGACTATTGAAGAGAAAAAGTTGGCATTGCGAAATGCTCTTCGTTATTTTCCGGTGGAACAACATGATGAGTTGGCGGCAGATTTTCTGGAAGAGCTGGAAACATACGGTCGCATTTACATGTTCAGGTATCGTCCGGAATATACGATGTTTGCGAGACCGATCACGGATTATCCGGGTAAATCACTTCAGGCGAAATCGATCATGTTAATGATCCAGAATAACCTGGACTACGCTGTTGCACAGCATCCACATGAATTGATCACTTACGGAGGTAATGGTGCAGTGTTTCAGAACTGGATCCAGTACAGACTGACCATGAAGTATCTTGCTGAAATGACGGATGATCAGACACTGGTCATGTACAGTGGTCACCCTATGGGACTTTTCCCTTCGCACAAAGATGCTCCAAGGGTTGTCGTCACCAATGGGATGATGATACCTAATTATTCTAAACCAGATGATTGGGAGCGTTTCAATGCGTTGGGTGTTACCCAATATGGACAAATGACAGCTGGATCCTATATGTATATCGGTCCTCAGGGTATCGTTCATGGTACAACCATCACAGTTTTGAATGCTTTGCGCAATATTGCCAAGGACAGGGAGGATATGAAGGGCAAACTGTTCCTTACCGCTGGTTTGGGGGGAATGTCAGGTGCTCAGCCAAAAGCTGGAAATATTGCAGGTTGTATTTCCGTTACAGCAGAAGTGAATCCAAAAGCAGTTCATACGCGTCACTCGCAGGGATGGGTTGATGAAGTGATCACTGATCTTGATGAGCTGTGTGAACGTGTTAGTGTCGCAAAAGCGGCTAAGGAAACAGTTTCCATCGCTTACCAGGGAAATGTAGTGGATGTTTGGGAGAAATTTGATCAGGCGAATATTTTTGTTGACCTCGGTTCAGATCAGACTTCCCTGCATAATCCATGGGCCGGAGGATATTATCCCGTTGGGATATCTTTTGAAGAGTCCAACACAATGATGGCTGATCAGCCTGAAGTATTCAAAGAGAAAGTTCAGGAAACATTAAGGCGTCACGCAGCGGCGGTTAACAAACACGCGGCTAAGGGAACCTATTTCTTTGATTACGGAAATGCGTTCCTTCTTGAGGCCTCAAGAGCAGGAGCAGATGTAATGGCGTCTAACGGAATAGACTTTAAATATCCTTCCTACGTTCAGGATATTCTTGGACCAATGTGTTTTGATTATGGGTTTGGGCCTTTCCGTTGGGTTTGTGCCAGCGGTAAATCAGAGGACCTCAAACGAACAGATGAGATTGCGTGTGAGGTACTGGAGGAAATGAAAAGGAATAGTCCGCAGGAGATCCAGCAGCAAATGCAGGATAACATCCAATGGATCAAGGGTGCTCAGGAAAACAGGTTAGTTGTTGGTTCTCAGGCAAGGATCCTCTATGCTGATGCTGAGGGAAGAATGAAGATAGCAGAGGCTTTTAATCAGGCGATCAAGCGTGGTGAAATTGGTCCGGTAGTGCTGGGAAGAGATCATCACGATGTTTCAGGTACGGATTCTCCTTACAGGGAAACATCCAATATTTACGATGGTTCTCGTTTCACGGCTGATATGGCTATTCAGAACGTTATTGGAGACAGTTTCAGAGGTGCAACCTGGGTTTCCATTCACAATGGAGGTGGAGTTGGCTGGGGAGAAGTGATCAATGGTGGGTTTGGAATGTTGTTGGACGGTTCAGATGAGGCAGATCGCAGACTGAAAATGATGTTACATTGGGATGTCAACAATGGAATTGCCCGACGTTCTTGGGCTCGAAATGAAGGCGCCATTTTCGCAATAAAAAGAGCAATGGAGATGGAACCTAAATTGAAAGTCACCGTTCCAAATCTGGTTCAAGACAACCTTATTGAGGAAGTATTTGCGAAGAATCCGGCGATCTAACTGATTCGGGTCAGTTCGTTTCCTGTGGTGTAGTACAAATAACCTTCAACTGGTGTTTCGACCATTCTTTCTATCAGTGAAATGTATTCCTGCATTTGTTTTTGGTGAGAACCTTTTGGGAGTCCTGTTTTGTAATCGAGGATAATAGTAAGGTTGGGTTTGAAAATGATCTTATCCGGTCGTCTTGATTCTTCAATGTCGACGATAATATCCTGTTCATTAAGTATTTCAAGGGCGCCCGAAAATAGCGTTTTCAGTTCGCTTGAATCAAAGGCTAAACGAGCTTCCGTGAATAAACGTTCTTTAAAAGCAGATTCGACCTTTCCCTCTTTGATGAAATCGTCGATCTTCTGTTGAAGACTTTCCGGTTCATTCAGTTCTGCCATCAGGAAATGAAACTGATTGCCAAATCGCTGTTCTGTTTTCAATTCATTCTGCTCGTCGTGCTTTTTGCTTTTTGATAAGGCAATATCCGGAAACCAAAGATTATCCATAATGTTTTCAGGAACGAAATAGACAGTTTCATCTTTTTTGTGAGCTGTCTTTTTTGCCGGAGATCCAAACTCCAGTTTCGAAGTCATGTCGTCCAGTTTGGTATGTTCCAATTGGATCAAAGCTTCTTCCAGGAGGGCTCCGAAACCTTTATTCCAATAATTGAAAGCATATAATCTATCTTTAGGTCGAGTCATTCCGACATAACACAAATTCATTTTGTCAGTGAGGATGTGTTGCATTTCTTCCTGATGCTTTTCCTGAACGGCGTGTATACTGTTACCTTTTGAGAGATTACTGTGTATGATGATACCTTCTGATTCAATCAGGAATTTATTGCTGTTCTTGATGTCTACATCAAAACTGCAATCAGGAATTATAACCACTGGGAACTCCAAACCCTTGGATTTGTGGATCGTCATTACTGTTATTGCGTCATCACTCGATGGAGTCTGTATCGCCAAGCTACCTTTCTTTTCTTCATAGAGATCCAAAAATCCTGATAGATCCGGACCTTTGCTTTGCTCGAATTCATAGGCGAAATCGGCCAGATGATGCAGGTAAGGGTTTTTTAATTCCGACCAGTTCATTAATCGATAGAATTGTTGGATCAGATCGTAAACCGTCTCGTATTTGAAGTAGAAATTATCGGAAGTCCCAAAGTTTTCAGCAATGAAAATATCGTTGTCGAAAAAGGTATAGGATTTACCATCTTTATTTTGACCTTTCTTGATCAGTATTTTATATTGCTCGTAACCTGATTTATGTTCAGAACGATAATAAAGTTCAGCGAAACGTTTCATCTCGCTTTTTTTCGAAGGTTTGAGCCTGCGCTTCAGGAAGGATATCGTGAGATTCACCCGTAAATCATTGTCAACCAGAAGTGATTCGGCAGAAACGACCTTGAAACCATTTTCTTTCAATTTGAGGGCCCACTCATTGGCGTCCGCATTTTTTTCAGTTAATATGCAGAGCTCATTAGGTTTGAAGCCATCTGAAATACAGGACTTAATTACGTTAATGATTTTTGTGTCCAGATCGACAACTTCCTTGTTATCTAATTTTTTGGTTTCGATGTATACATATCCTTCGAATGAAGTCTTGGGTGTTTGATCGACCGATTGGTAAAATGATTGAGCGAATTCCGGCAGTTGTTTGCGTAGCAAATTAAAAAGTTGATTGTTGAAGGAAACGATCGAACATCCTGATCGCCAGTTATCTTTCAATTCTTGCGTAAATCCTGCCCGGCGAAAAAATTCAGATCTGCGAGCGATCTCAGGATCGGCTTTCGGGTTGTAAATTCCGGGCAGTTCCACGAACTGTTCAGCGACACCATTTTTAAAGCGATAGATAGATTGTTTTGGATCTCCAACGATCAGGTTGAGGTGTCCATTTGAGATCGATTCTTCGATCAGGGGAACAATATTCAACCACTGAAGATGAGAGGTGTCCTGAAACTCATCGAGTAAGAAGTGATGATATCGGTTACCTAATCGCTCATAAATAAAGGGTGCATTTTCCTGCTGAACCAACTCTGAAATGAGCTTATTGAATTCAGAGATCCTGATCACTTTTTCATCCTGTTTCATCCTTTCAATGGCAGAAGCCATGAACTTCAGCAGAACCATGTTGTGAAAGTTCTTCAGGAATTGCGTGTAAGTCGCATACGTTGAACTTTTGTTATTTTGGAATTGATCGATCTCGATAAAAAGGTTTTTCAGTTCATCGGGAAAGAATTTTCCTTTCGGAGTTTCTTTCTCGCATGCATTCAATGTGCTTTTGTGAATTCTCTTTTCAGAGAATGATCTATTTGCGAGTAGCTTGTCGATAGAGTTCAAAGTATTCGTTCCCTGTACATACTGTCCAGACAATGATCCATATGATTCGTGCAGAGACTGCAATCTTTGGGTTAATTGAAGAAATTCTTCATCAATAGCGTGTAGTGCATCTTTAATTTCCTTTCGGGTATCGGCGGTAAATTCAGTGGAAATGAGCTTTTCTAAAAAAGGCAGCTCCCTTTCTTTGCTAAAAGTTGATCCAAATTGAACTAGGTCTCTTCGGAAGTCCCACGCTTCCTCTTCCTCGAGATTATTCTTTGCATAACTGATCGCGGCTTGGGTGAATTCTTTTTCTTCAATACTCCCCATTCCGCTTAGAAGTAGATCAACCACCTGTTCGATCAATTGATTTTCATTCAGAACAACTTCAAAATCAGCCGGAAGATTAAGGTCCCGACTAAAGGAGCGTATCAGTTTTAGATTGAATTTGTCGATTGTCATCACCGAGAAATCCTCATAACTATGCAGCAGCATTTTAAGTATGGTTCTGCATTTCACATGAACGTCCTCAGGAGAAATTCCCGTTTCAGTGGACAAATTGTTAGCCAGATCGTGAGACTTTTTTCCAAAACGCTCGGGATAGCTTAATTCATCCAAGGCCTTAACTATTCGCGTTTTCATTTCAAGCGACGCCATATTGGTGAAGGTCATCGCGATGATCTGCGAAAAATGTTTATTCTCCTGTCCTTCATTGATGAGCAGTTTGATGAATTCCTTAACAAGAGTATAGGTTTTTCCACTTCCGGCTGAAGCGTTGAGCACCATTAAATACTGGTCTTTATGGTTGTCGGAATCCATTGGAGTCATCAAAATTTGATCTTGAATTATTAATCCATTAAAAATAGCAGATTTACTCTGTTTTTAGTAAATTTGTTAGAACTGTTATATGAAGAAATACCTGTTGATACTTTTTGCTGCTGTTTCGTTGGTCTATTCTTGTGATGACAAGCCAACGGAGCCAGATCCTGTTCCTGAGGATAAGGTGACCCTTTCGGTTGTTCCTGTCTATGGAACGGAGGACCTCGTATTGGATCAAACGTATTTATCCGATGAGGGATACCAAGTACAGTTCACAGATTTGAAATTGTATATGTCGGATATAGCAAACGGTTCAAAACAGATGGTCAGAACCGGACTTTGGGATTACAGAGCGAATGGACGAAAGATGCTTACGCAAAATGGCAAGTACACTGATTTTACTAATCTTACCGCTGTTTTAGGTGTTCCGGCTTCAAGAAATCATGCCGATCCTACTCAGTATTCAACTAGTGATCCACTCAATATAATGGTCGCTGATGATATGCATTGGGGTTGGAATCCCGGGTATATATTCATAAAAGTTGAAGCACGAGTAGATACAATTCCTGATGGAAACGATCTTTTTGATCATTATGTCATATTCCATGTTGGTGGAGATGATTATGTAAGAGACCTTAGTTTTGGTCCATTAACCTGGCAAGCTGCCGGATCAAATACTTTCGAAGCGAAATTGAAACTGGACATGAAGAAATTCCTGAATAATGGAACTTCTTCCATAGATCTTAAAACGGAGTACAGTTCTCATACCGCTCCAGGTCAGGAGGCAATTTCGTTAAAAGTGATCGATCATTTCAAGGAAGCCCTCGGAGTTTATTGATGCGTTATCTGCTATACATATTCGTTATACTAGTCCTTTTTTTCTCTTGTAAAAAGGATAGGGTAAATTATGAGCCTACGCCATATAATCTAAAAATTCCTTCACATTTCCCGGCGATGGATATACCGGAGGATAATCCGTTGACGGTGGAAGGAGTTCAATTGGGCAGAATGTTATTCTATGAGAAACGCTTAAGTGGTGACAATACTATGGCATGCGCCGCCTGTCATACAGCGGAAACAAGTTTCTCTGATGCGAATCAGTTTTCTGTTGGTATAGATGGAATTCCGGGAACAAGGAACTCGATGCCACTTGTTAACATGGGTTGGCAGAAATTCTTCTTCTGGGATGGACGCTCAAAGACCCTGGAAGAGCAGATCCTTGAGCCGGTTCCAAACCCAATTGAATTGCATCAATCATGGAAGGATGCGGTTTCAAAGTTGAATGCTGATGTCAAGTATAGAAATATGTTCTTCAAAGCGTTTGGAGAAGAGGGCATTGATTCATTGAAAGTTGCAAAAGCAATGGCTCAGTTCCTGAGAACAATGATCTCGGCTAATTCTAAGTACGACATCATGTACAAATACGAGAACAGCTACACGCTGAACTCTGAGGAACAGGTCATCCTTTCCACAGTCACCGTGGAGGAATGGGCAGGTTATGACCTCTTTAAAAGCCTGAACGGTGCAGACTGTTTCCACTGCCACAACGGCCCTCTGATGCAGGTTCAAAAGTTTAGTAACAATGGTTTAGACGCAACATTCACTGATCTTGGTAGGGGAGCGATAACGAACAATCCGAACGACAACGGGAAATTTAAAGTTCCGACCTTGCGCAACATTGCTTTATCCGCACCGTATATGCACGATGGCAGATTTGCAACGCTGGATGAAGTGATCGAACATTATTCGACAGGCATACATCAGAGTTCGACTATTGATCCATTAATAGAATTTGCTTTTCAAGGTGGTGTTCAACTGGATTCATATGAGAAGAGTCTTCTCAAAAAGTTCCTATTGACCTTGACTGATGAAAAATTTATAAATGATCCTGCATTTAAGGATCCACATTAATATTTCGAGATGATAGACGAGAGAAGATTGACCACTGAGGAGAAGGCGCTAAAGATCAATTTGACTTCAGACATTTACGGCTGTTTTGCTGAGATCGGAGCTGGTCAGGAGGTCGCTGCGAATTTTTTCAAGGCCGGTGGTAGTTCAGGAACGATCGCTTACACGCAGTCTGCCTATGACATGAAGGTTTCCGATTCCATGTACGGTCCCGCTTCGCGCTATGTTTGTGAAGAAAGGCTGGTAACCATGTTGGATACAGAATATAAAACCTTGATCTCACGTTTACCCAATAAGTACAAGGAGGCGCGTTTTTTCGCTTTTTGTAATACGGTTGAATCCCTCAATTATCATAAAACAAATCAGGGTCAAGGTTGGGTTGGTATACGATTTCAGTTAGGACTTGAGTCAGAACCAAACGACATTATTCTGCACATAAAAATGCACGATAATAGTCACAAAGCTCAACAGGAGGCTCTCGGGATTTTGGGGGTGAATTTGATCCATGCCTGTTATTTTCATTTCGACGACCTCAATGAATTCTTGACCAATCTTACACATAGATTACCACGCGATCGAATGGAGATTGATATGATGCGTATTTCAGGGCCGGATGTAACAACAATTGACAACAGAATAATTGCGCTTAACCTTGTTAAAAGGGGGATAACTGATGCCACGATGTTCGACCCGACAGGTCACGTACTCCAGCCTGCAACCGCATTGTACAAAAAGAATATTTTGTTGATGCGTGGACGCTTTAGACCGGTTACGAAAGTGCATATTGACATGATCGAATCAGGTAAGAAGCAATTCCTGAGTGAGCAAGAGGTTGCTGAGGATAGCCTTTGTATGGTTTTTGAACTCACGTTGAAAGATTTAACAGCAGATGGCAAAATTTCTGACAAAGACTTTGTTGATCGCGCAGAGTTATTGGGACTCTTGGGCTACACGGTCATGATATCTAACTATCTTAAACACTACAAGATGGTTGATTATCTTGCGTCGATCGCTCGCGGAAAGCGAATGGGCGTGATCCTGGGAGTGTACAACCTGCACACCATTTTTGATGAGCGTTATTACGACAATTTACCCGGTGGACTTTTGGAAGCTTTCGGACGTGGATTTGGTCACAATTTGAAAATGTTTATTTATCCGGCCAACAATGTCGACACGGGAGATCTATACGGTTTGAAGAATATTAAGATCCCCAACCACTTGAAAGGATTGTTGACCTACCTTATTGACAATAATAAGATGGAAGAGATCGAGAGTTTTGATCCAAGGTTACTTCACATTTTATCTGATGATGTACTATCCAAGATCAAGGCAGGTGTTTCCAGTTGGGAAGAAGATGTTCCACAAGAAGTTACTGATGCCATCAAACGATACGACCTTTTCGGATACCGCAGTAATAAAGTGCTTCAAAACTAGGTCGAATGCCTCACATAAAGAATGCATTAATTCGTTATCGAATAATTGATCGCTGTCTGAGGAACAAATACAGACCATTTCCAACTAAAAAGGACCTTCGGGAAGCATGTGAAGATTCTTTATTTGGTTCGGTCGACGGAGAGAACATCTGTGACTCTACCATTGAAAAGGACATGTTCGCCATGAAAATGGAACACGATGCTCCGATTCGATACAGCAAAAGACATGGTGGTTATTATTATGAAGATCCCGATTTTTCCATTAACGACATTCCACTTACCAACGATGATCTGAATGCCATTCAATTTGCCGCCAAGACTCTAATGCAGTTCCGGGATGTGGACCTATTTAAACAGTTTGGAAATGCTATTGATAAGATATTTGACAGGGTGGCAATTGCAAAGGATCAAGGCGATGAAGACCTCTCTCATCTTGTTCAATTTGAAACCTCTACTTCGAACGGTGGGAATGAGTATTTACCGGTTCTTTTTGAAGCGATCAGAAATTCGAGATTTGCCAATTTCGATTATGCTAGCTATGTAAGTGGTAAATCGAAGTCTCGAAGTGTTTTGCCCCTGCTGTTGAAAGAATACAGGAATCGGTGGTATGTTATTACTTTCGATGAGGTTAAGCAGGATATCATTACCTATGCTTTGGACCGCATAAAGAATTTAATTATTGAAGATCGCATAGGGCAGAAACCAGAACACTTCGACCCTTTTAGTTATTTCAGATATGCAGTAGGGATCTCATGCAACAACAGTGATCCTGAACGTGTCGTTTTCAAGGCTGATAATGTCGCTGCAAAGTATATTATGTCGCAACCATTTCATCCCACTCAGAAAATATTGAAAGAAGGCAAGAATAGATCTACATTCGAATTGACGGTTTTGATATCGGAAGAATTGATCAGGTCCTTTCTCTCCTATGGTGGAGAGATAGAAGTGCTGGAGCCGCTTTCACTAAGAAATGTCATGGTCGCAAGGGTGACAAGGCTGAAAGATGCTTATGCCCTGTAATACCTTTTCGTTATCTTCGCCCAAAACAAAATCAAATGGAACTGATCACGTCATTAAATAATGGTGTTTGTACACTAAAATTGAATCGTCCGGAAGTTTTTAATTCATTTAACAGAACCATGGCACTTCAGCTACAGAAGGCTTTGGATGAATGTGAACTGAATGATGAGGTTCGTGCAATTGTCATCACTGGAGAGGGAAAAGCTTTTTGTGCTGGTCAAGATCTTGCGGAGGCCGTAGATCCGGCAGGCCCTGAACTTACTACGATCGTTAAAGAACATTATAATCCGATCATCGAACGGATTAGAAATATCGAAAAACCGGTCATAGCAGCAGTTAACGGAGTGGCCGCAGGAGCTGGAGCCAATATTGCTTTAGCATGTGATATTACTATTGCAAAAAAGAGTGCTAGTTTCATTCAAGCCTTCTCAAAAATTGGATTGATACCTGATTCCGGTGGGACATTTTTCTTGCCGCGAATAATTGGAATGCAAAAGGCATTGGCACTTATGTTTACAGGTGATAAGGTGACGGCTGATCAGGCTGAATCTTTAAACATGATCTATAAGGCAGTCGATGACGAGCAGTTTGATCAAGAGGTCGAGCAGTTCGCTACCTTGATCGCATCAATGCCAACACGTGGACTTGGATTAACAAAAAAAGCTGTCAATGCAAGTTTTACGAATGACCTGTCGACCCAGCTAGCTGTAGAAGAGGAACTGCAGACCGAAGCAGGTCAGACTTATGATTTCAGAGAAGGAGTCAATGCGTTTTTAGAAAAAAGGAAGCCTGTTTTTAAGGGAGAGTAATGCCAAAGAATTCGGGATTGAAAAATTATAGAAAATGATAGTTGGAGTATTAGGAGCCGGTACAATGGGAGCGGGTATTGCTCAGGTAGCAGCTCAGAATGGACATAAAGTGATTCTGGTTGATCTGAATGAGCTTGTCCTTCATAAATCAAAAGAAGGGCATGTTAAAATTATTAACCGATTAGTGGAAAAGGGATCGATCTCAGAAGAACGATCGATAGAGATACTTTCCAATATTCACTACTCTATGTCTTTAGCCGACATGAAGGACTGCGGTTTGGTAATAGAAGCGATCATTGAAAACCTGGATGTCAAGCACAAGGTTTTTGCTGAATTGGAGTCTGTAGTTTCCCCGGAATGTATTTTGGCAAGTAATACGTCTTCCCTGTCAATAGCATCAATCGGTTCGGTTTTGAAAAAATCGGATCGAGTGATCGGAATCCACTTCTTCAATCCTGCACCACTAATGCCTTTAGTTGAGATCATACCGGCAGTTCAAACTTCTCCTGAGACATTGCAGAGGTGTAAGAAGTTGATCGCGGATTGGAAAAAGGTCGGAGTTGTCTGTAAAGATACTCCGGGGTTCATCGTCAATCGTGTTGCCAGACCATTCTACGGTGAAGCACTTAAGATCTATGAGGAAGGAGTTGCAGATTTTGCAACCATCGACTGGGCAATGACCGAAATCGGTGGTTTCAGGATGGGACCCTTCACTTTGATGGACTACATTGGTAATGATGTCAATTACGCTGTGACTGAATCAGTTTTTGCCTCATTCTATTTTGATCCTAGATTTAAGCCTTCCTTTACTCAAAAACGTTATAAAGAGGCGGGTTTCTATGGCCGGAAGTCAGGACGAGGATATTATAATTATGCCGAAGGTGTTCAATTGCCGGAACCCAACAAGGATGAGCAACAAGGGAAACAGATCTTCGAACGTATCCTTGTGATGTTGATCAATGAAGCTATAGATGCCGTCTTTTTAAATGTTGCCTCAAAAGAAGATGTAGACTTGGCAATGACCAACGGGGTCAATTATCCAAAGGGATTGTTAAAGTGGGCGGATGAGTTAGGACTACATTATGTTCTATCGAAACTTGAAGAGTTGTTCATTGAGTATGGTGAAGACCGATATCGACCGAATCCATTGTTACGAAGAATGGTTCGGGAGAACAGAACATTCTATTGATCCGATCAATTTTTGAGAAGCTTCTCGGCCTGCTTGGCATAAAAGCCTTTTTGACCGACGATCTCGCGAAGTAGTTGCTGAGCCGTCTCTTTTTCGCCTTTGGCCAAAAAAGAACGTGCGTTATACCATTGAGCTTCTTCGTTGAAATTAGCATACTTGTTCAATTGACACTTTGAAAAGTACTCCGTTGCTTTGGAGTAATCTTTTAAGTTGTAGTAGCAAAGTCCGGCGTAAAATAAGGCATTCACATCGTCAGGATATGTTTTTAGGATCTCTTCAAATCGAGTCAGTGCTTTTTTGTTGTTTCCTTTGGAAAACAATTCCATCGTTTTTTCGAGGTAATCGATATAAGGCACATCAACGGTTTTCCAAGTGAATTCTTCTTCTGCTGAATTTTGCTTCTCACCAATATTTGCAGGTGTTCCGGTGAGAACCAGCTGTTCAGTGCTGATTGCAGGCTTTGATCGGTAACTACGATAGTCCAGAACTTTAAGGTCTTTCAAAAACAGCTCTTTTCCGAATAAAAGCTCTTTTTCAGGTTTCGGCGCTGGAGTCTGATCAACTGGATATGTAGGGAGTTGATCGATCGGTTCCGAATTAACTTGAGTTGGTTTTGGCTCTTGCTGTTGCTCTTGAAAATCCTTGATCACTTGTTTGATCTGGATCTGTTCCTTTGCTGGCAACTCACTCAGAGCCTCAATTGGTTCAGGGATCACGAGATCTGTCTTCTCGATCTTGGTGCTCAAGTCTGCGGGTTGATCTGTTGTAACTTTTGGCGAATCATCCGGTAGGATGAAAAATGTGATCAATAAGATCAACGGCACAATTCCTAATGCGAGAATTGTGAGATAGACATTCCACGAACCGGAAAATTTCCGATCCAGTTTTCTCATGGCGTCCGCTGGCAAAGCACTTTCCGTCCAGCCTTCAAGTGCGTCTGACTCGAAAGCACTATTCGCGGCCTTGCGTTCAATGGAGTTTTTCAGTTTTTGATCACTGCTGGAGCGATACGTCCTGATCTCCTCTCTTGTTAACGCATCATGACTATGTATTGGTTTTGAACTCATGATGTTCCTCAAGTTTCAGTTTTAAATTTCGTTTTCCGTTCTGGATAGCACTTTTCACTTGTTTTATGTCGATCGACAGTATCAATGCGATCTGCTCGTACGATTTGTCTTCAAGATAGAACAGTTCCAGGCATCTTCGTTGTTCGTCTTTTAGTTCCTTGATCTTTCCTTCTACAAGAATCAACTTTGTTTCTTTTTCATTCAGTTCAATCAATTCATTCGATTCCTCCTGTAGCTGAATTAGTAAATCATTACTCACTTCGATATTTTTTTTTCGAAGGATCATCAGACACTCGTTCCTCGTTAATTGATAAAGCCACGATTTGAAATAACTGATCTCAAAACGCATCAATTTCTGTCCAAGTTCCTCGAAGATCTTCATGACAACATCTTCTGCGTCCATCTGATTCTTCAGATATTTCATGCAAGTTCCCATAACAAGATGCCCATAACGCTCGTACAAAACCCCAAGCACCTGTGTGGAGCCATTTTCCCGAAAAATTGCAATCAATTCTTCATCCGTTGAGTTGCCATATGTATTCCGACGAAATGAAAACATGTATCCGTTAGATGTTCATTGCTTCAATATTCCATAAATGTAGAAGAAAATATTTCGTTTTTAGTTAATTTCATACTATGAGAAAGATCGCGTTAATGACATCAGGAGGGGATTCACCCGGAATGAATGCGGCAATTAGGGCCATTGTGAAATCATGTTTGAATCTTGGTGTAACGCCTTTTGGTATTTACGACGGTTACCAGGGGATGATGGAAGGTAGAGGAAAGGAAATGGGGTTTGCCGATGTCGACAATATCATTCAATATGGCGGAACCATCCTAGGTAGTGCCCGCTCGCAGGAATTTCGCACGATCGAAGGCCGTAAAAAGGCGATTCAATTTTTGCGGGAGAAGGAAATTGATGGTTTGATTGTGATCGGTGGAGACGGAACATATGCAGGAGCTAAAGTTCTGGGTGAAGAAATGAATATTCCTATCATAGGGTTGCCGGGTACAATTGACAACGACATATATGGTACAGATTACACGATCGGTTTTGATACGGCATTGAATACTGTTGTGGATGCGGTGGATAAGATACGGGATACTGCAGGGAGTCATCATCGAGTATTCTTTATTGAAGTCATGGGACGAGATTCTGGGTTTATCGCATTGCACTCTGCGATTGCCGGTGGAGCAGAATCGGTTTTAATTCCTGAAGAGATCACAGATATTCAAAAATTAGTGAACGACATTAAGGAGCAGAACAAGGGGAGAAGAAGTTCCATTATTATAGTAGCAGAAGGAGACGATGGTGGAGATGCTTTTGAGATCATGAATAAAGTGAAGCCTTTGTTGCCTGAATACGATCTCCGCCATTCTGTATTGGGCCACATACAACGAGGTGGCAGTCCGTCTGCTCTGGACAGGATCAACGCAACGAGAATGGGGAATTATGCTGTTGAACTTTTATTGAATGGAGATTCACATCTGGTAGTTGGCCTTAAAGGAAATGATCTAAATACTAGTCCGATCGCTCTTGCAATCAAGGAACATTCTGTACCGAACCTCGATTATTTAAAGATGATCGAAGCTCTAAGGACGAAATAGCCATTTTTTTTCGATTTGCAAACCTAACTTTATCAAGGTGTTAGGGTGCGGAGGTGATTTTTTCAAAAAAAAG
>CAZQKN010000009.1:0-25142 GCA_964593935.1 uncultured Akkermansia sp.
GAAGATAAAACAATTGAGATTACGAGAATCCTACACGAACGAATGGATTTGAAGAGTAAATTGAAATAAGAAACCTCACATAACAGCAAGCAAGCGCCAGCCCAGATTTTGCTTCGCAACAACAAATAGTTTTTAAAGTTTAAGTTTTATCTTCGGAGAAACGATCTTGTGAAAAGTGGGCCGTTCGCCTGCTTGCGAAACGTTATGGGACATTAAAAAACTAACCTATGGGAAATATTATTGATGAAACTGAATTTGGAGATTATAAACAATTGTATACAAAATTACAAGTTAGTTTTAATCCTTTAATCAAACATTTTTTTGAAGGAAAAACAGTTGAGCCTTTAAAAGTGTTTGAGTATAATTTATTTACATTGGCATTTGTAAATTATTTTTTACTAAATAAAAACTACCCATTTTTTTATGAATTTGGACTACATACATCAAACAGTTTGCTAGACAGTATTTCTAGGGTTGAAGATGAAATTAAATCTGGAGAACTAGATTGGGAATTTGATTTAAATGTAATTCGTGATGAAGAGTATTTAAAAGAGAAAATTTTAAATTATCAAAGGGATATTGTGAAATATGGTGAATCGCCAAATTCATACTTCCCAAAATTCACATACACTTCAATTATGCTTTACCCAAATGAAGAAGCAAAAAAAACAATTTTAAGGACAAATGAAATTAAATCAGACGAATCATTTTTGAAAACATATTATTCATTTACTGCATTACTTTATTATTGGTGTACGGATAATTTTCAGTTCAAAGAATTAGTAAGAAAATATCGTTAAATAATGGAAAACAGCACAAATAGTTTCGCTGACGAAATAAATCCAAACAATATGGATTTTAAATATCATTCAATTTGGTCTGATATTAAAAATCTAAGTAAAACATGGTTGAAAAATGAAAACGAAAGGGATCCGATTCTGATTTGGATTCAAAACAAAAAATTATTTGAATTCAAAGTGTTTTCAATTTCCTTTTTTCTTTACCAATTAAAAAAAGAACAAGAAATTAAATTCACATCGTTCCTAAGCGTCTGTGTTGATCAATTAAAAGAAGAAATTACAGATAGCCAAATTCGAGCTAGTGAAAATCAAGTGTCATTTCTATCTGGAAGTTTTATTGCGGATGACAGATACATTCTTGAAAAAATTGAATATTATATAGAAGATATTGAAAACTACTCTACTAAATTAGCCTTTCCTTCATTCACTTTTATTTCAATTTTAAAATCACCACTAAGCCAAAGTTCAGAAATATTTAACAAAATATCAGGAATTTCATTCGATACTCAATTCGCAGATGAATATGGTTCAATCTTAGAAAGATTTTTGGAACGATATAAAAACAAATCTCAACTTGATATTTTAAAAAATTCTGAAATCATTAATCTTGAGGTTGATGGAAAGGATAATTTATCGATAGACCTGCTGGAATTTATAAAAAAAGGTGAGGAACTGATAAATAAAAAAGAATATCATACAGCAATTGAAGTTCTTGACAAAGCAATAAAAAATAATATACAACTAGAAAATGCCTTTTTTTATAGAGGGTATGCAAAACGAGAATTAAATCAATTTTTTGAATCAATTATTGATTTCAACATAACATTGATTATTAACTCAAATCATATTGCAGCCTTGTATCAATGCATTTATTCATTAAATTCTTTATCTAGATTTTACGAGAGTCATGTTCTAGTAAATAAATTAATTGAATTATCCCCTGATGGCGATACCTATGAACTCAGAGGAAATATTAAAAAGGAATTAGGCGATTTTGATGGAGCTCAAAAGGATTTTGAGAAAGCAATGGAATATCCACGCGATTGTTTTTAATATTACCCAAGCTAATAACTTGATAAGAAATACCAAGTTTGAGATAAAATATTACTTAATAGAAAAATCAGCGTTATAAAAAACAAAAAATGAGAAAAATTAATATTAATGGATACGACTTTGGCAAACATAAGATCGGTGATAAAGAATACAAAATTTTAGTTTTCAATGCAGACAAGATTGAAATTCAATTTAATGTTTCTCTTCAGCCGACCGGTAAGGATGATGTTTTACCAACATATCAGCTATCTGATAAATCTCAGACAATACCTTCATGGATAAACGAAAACTTAAATGTAATATCGGATTGGATATCAAAGACATAAAATAAAAACGTCCCATAACCCGGGTTTAGCTCCATGCCTTCAATCTTGCTTCGAAAAAACGGTTTATTTGAAAGAAAACAATCTAACTTCAGAATAACAATTAATTTAAAAAGTCGGCACGGCGCCAAGCCCGATTCCGTTAGCTGCAATTGCTATACTTGTTTAACTCACAATTATTTACGACCTTCGTGTTCATGAATATTAAGCAATACATAGAAATCAACCCTGAGAAGAGATTTGGAAAGCCCGTAATCAAGGGTACTCGTATTTCTGTTGCTGATGTTTTAAATTGGTTAGCGAATGGTATGTCCCGCCAGGAAATCATTCAGGACTTTCCGGAATTAGGTGACGAACAGATCAATGCATGCCTGTTTTTTGCTGCTTCTAGAGAAGGTCATTTAGGAATAGCATCATGAAATTGCTATTCGATCAAAATATTTCACACCGTTTAATTTCCCTTATCCAAGACATCCTACCCGAAGCTAAACAGGTAAGACAAATAGGCCTTGAAAATTCATCAGATAAACAGATCTGGGAATATGCAAAAGACCATGATTACACCATTGTGACATTTGACGGTGATTTCTATGATTTCTCTCTTGTTTGGGGACATCCTCCTAAAATAATCTGGATCAGAACCTATAATCAGACAACAAAAAATGTAGAAGAAATTCTTCGTAAACACATGAGCACGTTGATTGACTTTCAAGATGATAAAGATCTTGCGTGTCTTGAAATAATAAATGCAAGCTAACAGCCGTCTAGCTCAAGCCCTTCGCTCCTACTTAGAAACTAGATCTTTTCCTAAACTAAAAATCTTATCTTTAAGTAACGATTTTTTGAAAGTTGCCGCGGCGGGCGTGGGAACGTTATAGGTAACTAAAAACCACTCACGCTTGGATGTGTTACCAATTTTTGGTACATTTACTGTAATAATTTTTGATTATGGGTAAAAACACATCGATATCATTAGGAGATCATTTTGAAAATTTCATAAAAAGTGAGATAAAATCGGGGCGATATGGCTCTGTGAGTGAAGTAATACGAAATGCTCTTCGTTTGCTCGAAAGTGAAGAGCGCAAACTAAGTGAATTGCGCAATGCACTCATCGCTGGAGAACAAAGTGGATTCGTGGAAGATTTTGATTCAAAAGAACATTTAAAAGCTCTACATAAAAAACATAAATGAAAAAGCTTGTTCTGCACATCAGCTCCGAAGCACTTTCGGATTTGGAAGAAATTTGGATCTACACACTCAAAAAATGGTCGAAAGAGCAAGCTGACAGGTATTACTCTTTGTTAATTGATGACATCGAGTTTTTACAATCAAATTATTACACGGGTAAGTCTGCAGAATACATCCGCCCTGGATATAGAGTGTCATTTGTAAAATCACACATCATTTTCTACAAAATAGTTGATGACCAAAAATTGGAAGTTATCAGGATATTGCGCCAAAGCGTGAACATTGATAAATGGTTAAAATAGACTGCCTATAACAGCAAGCGCCAGCCCGGTTCTTACTTCGAAACAACAAATAGTTTTTAAAGATTACGTTTTATCTTCGGTAAAACGATTTTGTGAAAGTGGGACGTTCGCCATGCGTAGAACCGTCATGTGCAATTAACCGTAGAATTTTTTTAATTTAACTTTCAGATACATTAATTAATCATAACCATTTGAAACTTCGGTATGACACAAATTAGATCGGTCTTATTGTTTATTGGATTTTCCATACCCTCCGTAAATGCTCAGAATTGCAACAATTGCACACAGACTTTGACTACGACATCCGTAACTCCCATCTATGTAAATCCTGGAGAGACATTGTGTATCTATTCTTCGGGACAGCTAGATGCTACTTTATACATTTGGGGAGGTGAAGTCTGCAACGAGGGAATTATTAATGGTATGATCGATATGACCGATGGTGCTCTGATCAATAACGGACAGATCACTTCAGGAATGAATATCAGTGTAGACAAAGGTGTTTTCATCAATAATGGGTCAATACAGGCCAATAACATCTCAATGAATGGAGGCGATCTCACCGCTACAAACAACGGAACAATTAACGGCACCAATTTTCAATTGATTCAGCAGACAACCGGAACCATCAATCAGTTTACCAATTACGGAGACCTGAATATCAGTAGCTTCTTGTCGGATAGTACAGATTTCTTCAATTATGGCAGTGTTACTACTACCGGTCAATTGATGAATAGTAACGATGCTTCCTTCTATAATTACGGGGCAGTTTCAGTCGGAGCCAATTATACCAACAAAGGATATTTCTACACGGAGTGTATGATCCCCGTTGGCGGATTGTGGGCGAATAATATCCCGGGGATCATTTCAGGTCCTATGTCCGGTTGCGGTGGATTTTCTGCCGACCTTTCCACAAGTAATTTTTCGGATTTCGGAATGGATGGAAGCTACCTGGATATGTGCGACTCAAGTAATCCAGGTAGCTTTAATTTTAATTCGGGTTCAATTGGTCCGAATGTTACCTATTGTTCTTGCACCGCTTTGTGTAGCGCTCAAAATGTGGCTATCCACGATATTGGAGAGATCCAATCGGATCGTACTTTAGTAAAAATCATTGACCTGATGGGTCGTGAAACGTCATTCAAACCAAATACACCTCTCATTTATCTTTACAGCGACGGAACCACCGAACGCGTGATGAAAATTGAAGAATAAATTCTACGAAGCCCTTCCTTTCTGAAGGGCTTTTTTTTCCTTTGGCAAGTACAACCACAGTAAATAACAATCAAATGGGAGTCCTCATATTTTTATTAATACCATTATCAGGCATTGGATTATTGTTCTTAAGGGACAATAAAAAAATAAGGAAACGATTCATGAATATTCTTCTCATTCTTAATCTTGTTTTTTTTCTGAGTCCTATAATCCTTGCTTTTTTGATCACCCCGTCGGGGAAAAGCTGGGCAAACGAAGGTTCGGGTGGTGGAGCGGCTTTGTGGCTCTATATTATGGTACTTCCGATTAGTACTATTGTACAGCTGGTTTTGATGGTTTTAAAAATCATTTTTGCTCAGCAAAAAAATGATATACCAAAATGATTCGGTTAACTTTGAAGCTCCTATTTCAACTTCATTTAAGTTTAGAAATTATTGAACATCCATAACAGCATCTATACTCCACCGCTAAACTCATCTTCAACGAAACAAATAATATTTATCAAAGTGGGATGGCAACACAGTCGATCGTTTACAACTCCGAAAAAGACCGAGCAAACAATAAACAAAACGATAATGAAATTAACCATCGTTCTATTTCTATGCATTTTTACTTTGATGACTTCTTACAAAAGCAATAACTCTGCTCTTCTTATAAATAAAGAACAGGTAGCGAAAGGTAATGACGTAAAAGAACTTGGCAGTAGTATTATGGTCGTTTATCAAGACAAGAAAAACAACTATTGGTTTGGAAGCTGGGAATCCGGAGTGTATAAATACGATGGTGAAAAATTGATCAATTACACGACAGATGACGGCTTATTGAACAATAGAATTGATGAAATAAAAGAAGACGAATTTGGCAATATTTATTTCACCAGTGCAAACCAAACATCTTCAATATCGAAGTTTAACGGAACTAATTTCACGACCTTATCGGCAATTCCCAGTAAAAACTGGAAACTTGAACCCACGGACATGTGGTTTAAATATTCTTATGGCAATACGAGAAAAGTATATCGCTACGATGGAATTACATTATTTGAATTGCAATTCCCGAGCCCTCCTAATTTGTCCAATCCGTTTGATATCTATAGCATTTATAAGGATAGAAAAGGAAACATTTGGTTCGGTACAAACCCTGTTGGGGTTTGTCGGTACGATGGAAAATCGTTTGAATGGATCACTGAAGAAGATGTGACCGAATTTCGAAATGAAGGCGCCAACGGAGTTCGATCCATTACAGAAGATAACAATGGTGACTTTTGGTTCAACACTGAATATCGCTACAGTATTTACGATAGTACAACATTGAAAAACAAAACATTTTACACCCGTCATAAAAGTATCGGTGGACTAGATGGAAAAAACAATAGCGATTTAGATGAGTATCTATCAACTGTTAAAGACGACCAAAATAATTTGTGGTTTGTCACGTATCGTGACGGTGTCTGGAAATATGACGGAAAGAAAATCACTCAGTACGTCGTTCATGATCAATCAAAAGCCATAACACTCTTCAGTATTTACAAAGACAACAAAGGCAACCTATGGCTTGGAACGCACGAAAATGGTGCTTATCAATTTAATGGACAAACATTTGAAAGGTTTGAACTATAACTGCAGCAAAGAGGCCAAAAGAAGCGTATAAATTGATGGTTTAAGAGCTGAATTGGACTTTCGAATTTCTACTAAACATTTGTATTAAATGAACAATTACACCTCGAAATCCACTACTTCGCTAATCATCAAATCGTTATTTGAAAGGATCCCCCTTCGAAGTAATTAAAAATGGACTTGAACACAGGAATTGAATCATAACTAATATGAGTCATAAAATACTTTTTATTCTGATCGCCCTGCTCATCGCCTTCCCAGCCTTGGCAGATGGTCCTGTTATACCGGTGGAAGCGGCGATCCTTATTGTTACTTCGGTGGTGCTGGGTGGATTCGGGCCTTCGTTGGCAACTGCTTTTCTGGTAAAATTCGTCCTTCAAAAAGTACGAAATGAAAAACGAAACAAGATCTGGATCATGAGTTTAACCACTTTTTTGGCTGCAACGGTAATTTGGTATTGGGAAGAGGAATACGATTGGTTATATTACTCAAATGTTGAAATCCACTATGGATACGAAGCACGGGTAAGATTGTATATGGTTTTGTTCGGGCTTTCAGCTCTATTGGGGTCGATCATCGGTTACTTTCTTACACCGAAAAAAAATGAATGGTAATATTTAATGTGGTACACCCTGGCTTATTAAACTTCATTCTTCAATCAGTGTTCGTGCTTATTTGACAAGGTGCAATTGAGATCTTGCCTATTCTTCAGGCTCTAAAACCACATGTTCAATTATCGGATCAGATGAACAAATCCATTTAAGCTTATTGATTCATTGCACGGCCCTCTGTTTAAATTCAAATGACAAAAGTAAACTCCTTCCGGTAAGTCCATTCCATTCCATTTTCCGTCCCATTCAAACAACGGGTCCGTAAATTCAGCAACAACACTTCCCCACCTGTTGATGATTACCACTTTAAATTCCTGTTGTGGTATCTAGGATGGGTTAATATCCCAACGTAATTTAAAATGATCGTTTATACCATCCTGGCTTGGTGTGAAGACATTCGGAATTTGTACTTCATGATAATCAGTAGTCAGAGAGGAACAACCACTAGGGTCAGCACAGCTGATTTCGACATCGTCAACATAGTAATAGCTTTCATTTTGCATACTAATCGCAATGAAACGCTCATAGCCACTGGCTACATACAATGCAGAGACCTGTACTCAATTCATCGTATCGTTGATAAGCCCCATTGCATTTACCAGTTTTACCGTTGGCAAATCGTCCAATACCACTTCGGAACAAATAGAATCGGCAGAAAAGTGCACGTTGATGAAATCACCTGGTACATGGTTCATGTCTCGCATTGAAATGAACATGGAAACGGAATAGGACTTTCCGGCGACCAGAGGTTCAGTCAATTTGGTCCCGAACTTTTCCAGTTCATGAAATCCGATATATCCCTGACCATTATGGGGAAGTTGATAACCTGTCCCATTGGTTGGTCCTCCGCAATTCATATTGTAAAAATCAGGTGTCCAGGAAATAATGAACCAATCCTTAAGATAATCGAAGAACGGTGTCGTCGGACATTGATTGTAATCTTCAAAACCGGAATTAGAAACCAAATTTTGCCCCGTTACCGGAAAGAAACAAAAACAGAAAACACTACCGAATACAAATTTTTTCAACCCCCTCATGATGGTACCACTAGGGTGTTGACGAAAAAAAACCAAGGATATTGCTTTGAAGAAAGCTATTATTCCTCGATAAGAATAGTTGTGGTTGTCCTAAACAAATGAATCACAATGCTTTTAAGTCACAGGTAACCGTTCCACTGGTATTAATTAAATTTAGTTTAACCGTCCAAACACCTGGGCTAGAGATCAATTTTTTCTCAAAAGTTTCCACAGATGCGAAGCTTTCATTTAAGAGCACATTTCCCTGTTCATCGGTAAACTGTACGTTCGCTATACCAGAAGTCAAAGGACCTGCATACTCAAATTGAGAAGTGTCTTTTGTACAGGTATATTCATAAATTTCCTCCTTATTTATGTTTTTCAAGTTGGTGATGGCAATTTCTAATGAATCGACATCATTTTCAGTTGTTTCTATTGGCTCTTGGAATTTGTTGCAAGCAAACAAGAAACTCACCAAAACAGACAATCCCACTAAATGATATTTTTTGATTTCTAGCCATAACATTAATTTTAGTCAATGTTTTATAAAAATCATGCCATTTTTATATCTACACATCGCCATTAAAAATCTGTTTTGACATACTTTCAAGCAATTATCGCAATATTTGCAACATGCGTCTTAACAAATTCATCAGTGAGAGTGGAATGTGTTCCAGAAGGGAGGCTGACCGTTTTATCGCTCAAGGAGTTGTTTTAATTAATGGACGAAAGGCAGATATCGGTGATCAGGTGAATGTTGGCGACAGGGTCCGTGTAAACGGGATGGAACTTGAGCCCCGACAGGATGACGAGATAGTTTTCATCGCTTTAAATAAACCGGTTGGCATTACATCGACCACGGAAGAAGGGGTTCGCGACAACATCGTTCAGTTCGTTAACTATAGTAAGCGCATATTTCCGATAGGTCGACTGGATAAAGATTCGCAGGGACTGATCTTTCTGACCAACAATGGAGACCTGGTAAACAAGATCCTACGTGCCGGTAACAATCATGAAAAGGAATATGTAGTGACAGTGAACAAACCCCTAACACCCGAAATGATCAACGGGATGTCGAAAGGGGTTCCCATGCTCGGTGTTACGACCAAAAAGTGCAAAGTTGTTCAAGAAAGTGTCAATACATTCAGAATTACCTTGATCCAGGGACTAAATCGCCAGATTCGAAGAATGTGTGAGCATTTCGGGTATGAAGTGATCAAACTTGAGCGTGTACGGATCATGAACATCGATCTGAAAGGTTTGCCGCTTGGAGAATGGAGAGATCTTACCGAGAAGGAAAAGGAAGAGATCTACAGTATGCTCGAGGGTTCTTCCGATGTGGATGAAAAGAAAATGAAACCGAAAACAGCGGTCAATAAATCAAAGCCCAAAGGGAAAACTGGCACAGCTGCTTCAAAAAGACCGGTTTCTGGTTCATCAGAAAAGCCCCGTTTCGGTAAGAACCATAGAAACAATGATCACAAAGGGAAAAAGGGAAAAGCACCAGGAAGATCAAAAAGGCGCTGATCGTTTCTGGCAACTTATTTCTTTCGATTTAGTCTCAAAATATAAACGCATGAAAGCCAACAAATTCTGCCAAAGCTGTGGGTTTCCCCTCAAAAAGTATGAAAAAGGGGGAGGCACTGAAAAAGACGGAAGCTTAAGTACTAAGTACTGCTCTATGTGCTATGAAAATGGTGTTCTTCTCACTCCACCGGAGATCGATACCGCAGGTAAAATGCAAAAGTATTGCATGGAGGAAATGAAAAAAAAACGGTTACAACTCCTTTTTCGCTTGGCTGGCAACAAGATCGATCCCGAAACTGAAACGCTGGAAAAAATAGAAACAACAATTCCTGCCTGTTTCAGTAAATTCTGACATCCTTTCAACAGAGTACTTTTGTTGACTTTTAATCCTCTGTTCGATTTACATTTTCATTAGAAATCGCTAAATTGAAGCAGAAATAAGGTAGGGGAATTATATCGATATTTTCTATTTGAATATAGATTATATCAATATTCTCTATTTCTATTTAATTATACTTTTGAGACAGTTGTTTTGAAATTTCAATGTTCACTAAACCCAAAAATATGAAAAGAATCCTTTTAATTGCAGGACTTCTTCTTACTGTGCCGGCAATGGCCCAGAAGAAAAAGAACAAAAGCGCGGCGCAGTGCCCGGTTAATCACGGTGCAGCAAGCACCAGTGCACCGGCTCCGACGAAAACCAATCCGGATGGAACAAGTAATCGGGATTGGTGGCCAAATCAACTCGATCTGACCATTCTGCGTCAGAATTCTTATTTGTCCAACCCAATGGGTCCTACCTTTGACTATTCAAAGGAATTCTCGGCCTTGGACTACTATGCATTGAAAAAAGACCTTCGTGATCTTATGACGACTTCACAGGATTGGTGGCCGGCAGATTTTGGTCATTACGGTCCTTTGTTCATTCGAATGGCATGGCACAGTGCGGGAACTTACCGTACCGGTGATGGTAGAGGCGGTGCAACAGCTGGTCAACAGCGTTTTGCGCCACTCAACAGCTGGCCAGATAATGCCAACCTTGACAAAGCAAGACGATTACTTTGGCCTATCAAACAAAAATATGGAAGCAAGATCTCCTGGGCTGACCTCATGGTACTAACAGGAAATGTCGCTCTTGAATCAATGGGTTTCAAAACTTTTGGATTTGCCGGTGGTCGTGCAGATGTTTGGGAACCTGAAATGGATGTTTACTGGGGTTCTGAAACCAAATGGCTGGATGACCAGCGTTATTCCGACGGACGAAAACTGGAAAATCCACTCGCTGCAGTGCAAATGGGCTTGATCTATGTGAATCCGGAAGGACCAAATGGCAACCCTGATCCGCTTCTTGCTGCGAAGGACATCCGTGAAACATTCGGTAGAATGGGAATGAATGATGAAGAAACAGTTGCCCTGATCGCCGGTGGCCACAGCTTCGGTAAAGCGCACGGTGCAGGACCTGCATCCCACGTTGGTCCGGAGCCTGAAGCCGCTCCTATCGAAGAACAGGGAATGGGTTGGACGAGCTCCTACAAATCAGGAAAAGGACAAGATGCGATCACATCTGGTCTTGAAGTTACTTGGACTTCTACACCTGCTCAGTGGAGTCACGACTTCTTTGACATACTTTTTAAGTTTGAATGGGAATTGACGAAGAGTCCTGCAGGAGCGCACCAATGGGTGGCAAAAGACGCAGAAGCTTTCATTCCTGACGCCTTCGATCCAAACAAAAAGCATCGTCCAACGATGTTGACAACCGATCTTTCTTTGCGCTTCGATCCGGTTTATGAGAAGATTTCGCGCAATTTCCGTGATAACCCTGCAGCTTTTGAAGATGCCTTCGCACGAGCATGGTTTAAATTGACTCACAGAGATATGGGGCCTAGCTCGTTATACCTTGGACCTGAAGTTCCGAAAGAACAATTGATCTGGCAGGACCCAATCCCAGCGGTTAATCACCCGCTTGTTGATCAAAAAGACATTATCGAGCTGAAAAAAGCGATCCTTGCATCGGACTTGACGCTGAATGAATTGGTTGAAACAGCATGGGCGTCAGCATCTACTTTCCGTGGTTCTGACCGCCGAGGTGGTGCAAATGGTGCACGCATTCGATTGGAGCCACAGCGCAGTTGGGAGGTGAACAATCCTGTTCAATTGAAGAAAGTACTTGCTGCACTTGAAAAGATCCAGACTGATTTCAATAAAAAGTCAACAACTAAAAAAATCTCAATGGCCGACCTAATCATCCTTGCCGGAAGCGCAGCGATCGAACAGGCGGCGAAAAATGCCGGATACGACATTAGCGTTCCATTTACTCCGGGTCGTATGGATGCAACACAGGAACAAACCGATGTTCAGTCTATGGCTGTACTTGAGCCGATGGCAGATGGTTTCCGTAACTACCTTAAAACACAATACAAACTTTCGACTGAAGAATTGCTGGTAGACAAAGCTCAATTGCTCACCCTTACTGCACCAGAAATGACTGTCCTTGTTGGTGGAATGCGGGCCTTGAATGCCAACTTTGATGACTCAAAGCACGGAATCTTCACCTCTCGTCAGGATGCACTCACAAATGAGTTCTTCGTAAACCTATTGGATATGGGAACCATTTGGAAGGCTGTCGATGACAAAAAAGAGGTCTTTGAAGGCCGCGATCGTCAATCAGGCCAGGTTAAGTGGACTGCAACCCGTGCCGATCTGATCTTTGGATCTAACTCGGAGTTGCGCGCTCTGGCTGAAGTTTATGCGAGCGCCGATGCTAAAGAGAAATTCGTAAAGGATTTCGTTGCGGCATGGGTTAAAGTGATGAATCTTGATCGATTCGATCTGAAATAATATTGTTTGACAAAATGTAAAAGCCGGTCTTTTGAGCCGGCTTTTTTATTTCATACAAAAAACAAAAAGCCTGCAAGATGAATCTTGCAGGCTCTAAATATTTCTATTGCTCAATTACTTAAGCGTTCCTTCTTTCTTTGCTTTATCGTTGAATTTCTTTTGCAAGTTCAACCAATAAAATAATCCAACAAATCCAAGTACGATCAAGGCGTAGTTGAATGAATTACCAATCACCTCAAAGATTCCAAATGTCCACTGAAGTAGGTCTCCAATTCCGTAAAAAAGATCTGTAAGTTTCATTCTGATTACTTTTAGTATTGACAAAGAAAATGATTTTTCCGGAAAAGCCATCCAAATCACCTAAAAAATATGACTTGCTTAAAGTTTTTCGACCTCCTTTGTGAGGAAAATGAAATCCTCCACTGACAATCTTTCCGGACGGTCGTTCAGGATCGGGTGATCGAATCCTTTGTCCTTGATCAACTGTTTGATCGAGTTTCGAATGGTTTTGCGCCGTTGGTTAAAACTCATCTTTACGATTTGAATGAACAAAGATTCGTTGCAACCCAAGGTTTGACGGTCATTCCTTTTACATCTGATAACTCCTGATTTTACTTTTGGCGGTGGATTAAAAACATGTTCATCAACCGTGAAACAATACTCGATATCGTAAAACGCCTGCAATAGAACACTTAGGATACCATAGGTTTTCGAACCGGGTTTTTCAGCAACACGTTCCGCCACTTCTTTCTGAAACATACCCATGATCTCAGGGATCTGATTTCTATGTTCCAGACATTTAAAAAGTATCTGAGATGAAATGTTGTACGGAAAGTTGCCGACTACCGAAAATGGTTCGTCGCCCATATACTTTTTCAGATCCACTCTAAGAAAATCTGCTTCAAAAATGCGACTTTCGAGCTGCTTGTAATGTTGATTCAGGTACTCTATCGATTCACCATCAACATCCATTACATAGACTTCCAGTTCTTCTTTTTTTAGTAAGAATTCCGTTAGTGCACCCATTCCCGGACCGATCTCCAGTACTCTTTTACAATCGTGATGCATTGAATACTGCTCAGCAATTTTTCTACAGATATTCTTATCCGTTAAAAAATGTTGTCCAAGGTGTTTTTTTGCCCTTACCGCCATGTCTATTTGAATTCTTCAATAACAGTAAGAAAGGTTCTGAATGCCGCAAACCGACCTTCATAGCGCTCTGAATGATCCTTCTGCAAGCGTGGTGCGTGTACTTCACGATATTCGTTCAATTTTTGCTGATCAGGAGAAAGATAGGTAATGGCGAAGGTCATTCCACCATCCTCCTCTCCATGCACCCGTGAAATCCGGCTTTCAATAAAACAACCTGTAGCCATCACATCAGGTATGTGTTGCTTTCTCATCCAGTCCAGCCAATCCTCCGAAACAGCAGGATCAATGCTGACAGTAACGTTGTATAAGATCATAAAAATTAGATTTGGGTTATTTCAATACCCAACCGGTATAACCCATTGATTTCGCTTTGGCGATCAATTCGTTCATCTCTGATTCTGTGGACCAAGATCCGGCACTCACTCGCGACAAACCTGCTGCTTCTCCTGCAATAGAAGCGCTGAATCCTTCTGATCTCAATTTTGCCACCAGATTTTCAGCATTCTTTCTGTCACCAAAACAGCCGACAATATAACTGAACGCTCCGCGCTGATCCGATGATATAGGGGCACTGACCTCAACTTTTGGTTCTTCTGAAGTGTTTTCGCGCACTCTCAAAGGAATATAAAGATCATCAGCAAAGGGGTACGAATAAACGGAAACGTCCTCGGGAAGGTCCGCCAGCATTTCCTCTAGCGTTTGCTCAGCCTCAGGAAAACCTGTAACATCCCACTCTTTCTGAGAATAAACCGCTTTACCACTCTTGTAGAAAGGATTGAAATCGTTGAAGGATATCATTCCGGATTCCAGAACATCTGTTTTCATCGGGATCCAGAAACTGTAGAAGGCTACCGGCAACAAACAGGCAGCGGCAACATAACGCCAAACCTTTGTTTGCTTCTTGATCGCAGGCAGCTCAATGATCTTCGCAGCTTCCGTATCGATTTGAATTTCTTCAGTTGCAACCTTGATCTCCGGTTGAATACTTATTACATCTTCCCGGATCTGCGTTTCAGGAATGAATTGAACTTTCCCTAGACCGTATGATTCCAGTAATAAATTGAAAAAACGATCCTGCTCGAAACAAATATTGCGTTCGCCATCAAGGTAAAGATGTCCGATCCTGTCAAGGTTAATTCGCTCTCCTCGTCGTAGGATCTGATTCCATTCATCTACCATCTGCCCAACTGACCTCAACGCAACATCGTAAGTAAGAGCGTTCTGAGCTGCCAGTTCCGTCACCAGCAAACCATCGTTATTGATTAGCTGACGATTAAAAAGCAAGGCTTTTTTTGGAGGAGACATTTCTCCATTGACATAGTCGATCGTTGCTGAAGTTTGACTTGCAACAAAACCTCCAAAAGAAGGAATGATGACACAATTGTGTCTAAGTAACAGGTCTCCAATAAGTTGCTCTACTGCAATCATGTTTCAAAGTTAGGAAATAGTATCCACCTCTGCAACATACGGAAATTTAGTCGAAGGGTTACAGGAAATCCAGAACTTTCCGGACATCTTCCGGAACATCGATATTGGGCGTTTCGATCGTTGTTTCGACAACATGTATCTGAAATCCATAATACAACCATCGCAATTGCTCTAAAGATTCTGTCCTTTCAAGAAGGGTTGGCTTCAACGTCGAAATGGTTCGAAGCGTTTCAGAACGGTAACTATACAATCCTATGTGTCTCAAATAAGGATAATGCTCCAGTGGATTCCTTTGCAAATTCGCGTGATTTGGAATGCAACTGCGACTAAAATAAAGTGCTCGGTTATTTTGATCGGTTACAATCTTTATCCGATTCGTGTTTTGCAGATCATCCAATGACACTTGTCTGATCCCCAGTGTTGCGATCTGAACCTCAAAATCCGAAAATGACGAAAGCAAGCCGTCTATCTGTCTGTGATCCACCAAGGGTTCATCACCTTGAATATTGATCACCACATCGGCAAATGGATAGGATTCCAGCACTTCTGCACAACGATCCGTACCACTTTGATGAGTCGGACTGGTCATTGCCACATTTCCGCCAAACGAACGAACTTCTTCAACAATTCGCTGATCATCCGTTGCCACAACCAGGTCGGTGATCAATTCTGATTGTAAAGCTCCCTCATAGACCCTTTGGATCATGCTCTTCCCTTTGAGATCGATCAAAGGTTTTCCCGGAAAACGGGATGACCCGTAACGAGCCGGTATAACCCCAAGAACATTCATTAGAATTTCATCTGCAATTGAAGAATGAAGCTTCTAGGTGCCTGAATATCTCCAGGGCGGGATGTTACCTCAGCATTGAGAACATTGTTGATCATGAATCCAATACGGTAATTCTCTTTGATCTTGTAACCAAGTCGGAAGTCAAATACAAGATTTCCTTTGTTGTATTTCTTTCTGTAATCCTTCAGGCCCGGTAGCAAGAAGGTTCCATCTCCAATAAGATCCTCTTCGAAAATTCTGTCGATATTGCTCATAAAGCTGTTGTAACGCCCTGAAAAACCAACGGAGTAATTCCTGTAATTCACCTCAACATCTGCCTTTGCAAGGTGACGGAATCTGTACTTCAATATGTTATCAGTCGTATCTGAAAACCCATTCAAATACGTTGGATCATTGTTCAATGAGATCGGATTCATGTAGGTGTATCCAATAAGAGAAAGGATTTCAACTTCTTTGATCTTTCCTGTACTATTGAAAGAGAATTCTATACCCGTAATTCGTGCATCTTCTGTATTCTGGGCCTGAAAACCAACCAGTTTAGCCACTGCCTGATTCTGTGTAAATCCTTGGGCCACCATTTCCTGAACCAATGAACTGAAAACCGCAGCATCATCCGGATTGTTGCTCGGATCCAACTGCTCATACGTTTTTGGGTTATAAATTCCAAAGGTGAACTCCATCATGTTCTGGTATTCATTGATGAATCCGGAAACATCGATCAATCCCTTCCAGTCTCCCATTTTAACCCCTTGTTTGATACCGATCTCAGCTGCCCATCCGATCTCCGGATTCACTCCCGGATTTGGGAAAATGTTAAGTGCTCCGACACTGGTCTCGGTATATCTTTCTGCAACTGAAGGATAGCGGATACCCTGACCATACGAAGCACGTAGATGCGTGTACTTCGCTATTTCATAATGAAGTCCTGTTCTAAATATGGGGTAGAAAGGTATGCTGGCTGAGTCTTTTTTGTTGATGATAAATCTTGTATCTGCCTCCTTATCATCCATCTGGAAATATTCCATTCGCATTCCTGCAGTGAAATCAAACTTGCCAAACTTTTGCTCATACTGAGCGTAAAGCGCTGCGTTGTTACTTGTGTGGTCACCAAAAAGATTTGATTTCACGACATTGTACGTTTCAGAGATCCCTGAAGTCAGTGTTGCTCCGTATCCAAACTGACGCTGGAACTGATATTCGGCAAAATAGATCGTGGCCCCATTGCTTTGTGCGTTGTTGTTCAAGTTACCATTTTCCGCGAAATACATGCGGGTTTTGATATTGTGGCGATTGTTCTTCTTATCGATGATCTTCACGTACGGATCAATGAAGATCCGCTTACCGAAATTGTAGGTCAGGGTTGATTCAGCATTGGTTGTATCCGCTCCGCCACTTGGTGTGTAACCCAGTGAGTCACTTTGCCAGATAAGGAAGTTTCCTGTTTTTTGGATCTGGAAATTATATCCAACACCTGCCTTTACTCGTTTCCATTTTTGTGGTCGATAATACAGTGTACCGCTTATCCTTCCACGCAATTCATTTTCACCTTCACGGTAACCATCGTTGTGAAAGAAAGTAGATGAAACCGTATATCCCAAACGCTTATACATTTGACTTCGGTAAACCTCCACCTGCTGGTTCAATGGAACTCCCAATGCAGGTCGCACCGGACTATTATTCTCCTTCGACCACCACTTCAAGGATTCACGTGCCGGGCTATCGTACATTCCAAACTGAACCTTCACTTTGGTTTCAGGTTTTGTTCCAGGTTCCTTCTCGGTCAACGCGATAACACCGTTCAACGCCCCACTTCCATAAAGTACAGATGCTGCACCCTTCATGATCTCGATCTGAGAGGCCTGTTCCATCGGAATTGCATTCCACTGTGTATCGCCGGCGTAACCTGACAATAAGGGCATTCCATTCCAGAGTAATAGAACACGGCTTCCTGCCCCATAAGCAAATCCACTTCCTCCACGAATACTTACCTGGCCATCCATTGTAAATACCCCCGGACTTTGTTCAACTGCCTGTTCAAGATCTGTCACACCTTTGTTGTCGATCAATGAAGGCCGAATGATCTCCATAGAGATAGGTACTTCCTCTACTTCCTGATTTCTTCTTCCGGCACTTACTACAACTGTCTGGATATTCTGAACTGGTTCGCGCATCGTGATCGTAACTTCACCCGGACCTTCTACACGTAGTGTGTCATTTCCGTATGGCAACATAACCGTGACAAGGGTCACTGGATAATTGGACACATTGATCTTGAATTTCCCGTCGTAGTCAGTTATGGTCCTTTGGCCTTCAGAGCTAGTGATTTTTGCTCCCACCACTGGCTGTTTGTTCTGGAGATCGATTACTGATCCCTGCAATTGAGAAAAAGCAAATACAGGTACAAAAAACAGTAGGTATAGTAGTTTATGCATGGTCTTATTTGTCATTTTAGCAATCCCAATATTACATAATTTTTAAGTGTAATTGACATTAAAGTACATTATACTGAAACTGCAGGATGAAATTTCGTGGTGCCTGAATGTCTCCCGGACGAGAGAAATACTCTGCATTAAATAGATTGTTTACGATCAAACCGATTCGATACCTTTGTTTTAAACGGTATGCTAAACGCATATCGAATACAAGATTTCCGGTTTGATTGTTCTGACGGTATTCCTTTAAACCCGGCAATACATAACTTCCTCCTGGTAATTCCTCCTCAAAGATCCTGTCAATATTTCGCATATAGCTGCTGTATCTGGAGGAAACCCCAACGCTGACATTCTTGTACGTCGATTCGATATCTGCCTTTGCAAGATGATTGAACCGGTATTTAAGAATGTTGCTTGAATCGGATGACCAATAGGCATAATCCTCATCATCGTTCAAGCTAATTGGATTCATGAAAGTATATCCCAATAAGGATACGAGTTCAACTTCTTTGATCTTTCCTGTGCTGTTGAAAGAGAATTCCACCCCAGATATTCTTGCCTTTTCAGTATTCTGTGCCTGAAATCCCAAAAGTTGTTCAAGTGTGAAGCCATCAGCCAGTATAGCCGCGAGTGCGGATAGATCCGCAGTATCTGGATTATCCCCAAGTACATTCAGTTGTTGAAATGTTGCCGGATCATATACCCCGAAATTGAATTCGATCATGTCATTGTATTCATTGATGAATCCCACAACATCCAGCATGGCTTTCCATTTCTGGATCTTTAGGATCTGTTTCACCCCCGCTTCTGCTGACCAACCATACTCCGGTCTTAACCTAGGATTGGGAACTACTACGACACTTCCGGTCGACGTTGCTACGAAACGCTCAGCAACTGAAGGGAATCGCACTCCTTGACCGATTGATGCTCTCAAATGAGTTGACTCCGTTGCCGCGTAATGCGCTCCAGTGCGAAAAATCGGAGCAAGCGGAATGGACAGATCACCAATTTCCGTTCTGGAATCCACCTCAACAGTATCCATTTTAAAATACTCTATTCGCATGCCGGCAGTTAGATCGAATCGGTTGAATTTCCATGAAACCTGAGAATAGGCTGCCAGATTATTGGAGTAATGGTCATTGAAGACCGAACTATTGATCACATTATTCGAACTGGTCATTCCGGCGGTAAAACTTCCCTTACCCTTCCATTGTTTCTGAAATTGGTAGTCTGCATAATACATCTCAGCTTTTGCAGAGGCATATATGTATTCACTATTTCCGGTAGATACGAGATAATACCTTGTTCGCAAGTAATGGGTATTGTCCTTTTTGTCAATATACTTGATGTAGGGATCAACATTAAGACGAACTGATTTTTGAATACTCAATGTTCCATCCTGAGGTATTAAAGCTTCTTCAGCACTTTTCCATAGAATAAACATTCCCATGTCCTGGTACTGGAAATTGTAACTTAAGCCAAATTTCAGACGATATTTGTTGAGTCTGTAGAACAAAGAACCGTTTATTCTCCCTCTCAGTTCCTCTTCACCCTGCCTGTATCCTTTATCCCTGAAACCACTGAACCCTATAGTCATACCTGTCCGGCCATATTGCTTTCCATAATATCCTTCTGCAAGCTGAAAAGTTGGATTGGAATCCCACCATTTCAAGGAGCTTCTTCTTGGGTTATCATAGATCCCTGACTGCAACTTAAACTTATACTCAGGTTTTACACCGGGTTCTTTCTCAACGAGTGAAATGACCCCGTTCAAGGCACCACTTCCATAAAGCACAGACGATGCACCCTTCATCACCTCAATCTGTGAAGTTTGCTCCATTGGTATAGCATTCCATTTAATGTCTCCCACATCCGGCGAAGTCATTGGAATACCATTCCACAAAGCCAGAACACGACTTCCTGCACCATATGCATAACCACCACCACCTCTGATACTGACTTGTCCATCCATAGCAAAAACTCCAGGAGTTTGATCTGCCACTTGTTCAAGATTGGTCAGCCCTTTATTGTCGATAAGTGCTGGTCTAATGATCTCCATGGAGATAGGAACTTCCTCGACCTCCTGATCATTGCGCGATGCTGAAACTACAACGGTTCTCAATTCCTGCACGGGAGGGAATAATTTCACGAAAATTGTACTATCCCTCGTGACAAAAACTGAGTCTGACTTATATCCTTGTAAAGAAAACTTGACATAAAACGGATAGGATGTAGGGAACACTTTGAATGATCCGTTTTCATCTGTTGCTGTGTTTTGCCCATTCGAGAGCTTGACTCTCACACCAAATAATTTCTCGGATGTGTTGCCATCGATGAGCGTCCCACTTATCTGAGCGATAGTAGATGCAGGTAGGGCGAATAAAAGGATATGTAAAAGAACCTTCATGTTGAAGATCAAAAATATTCTTGTTAACTTAAAGTTGACTAATCTACAAGGATATGTAAAAGAACCTTCATGTTGAAGATCAAAAATATTCTTGTTAACTTAAAGTTGACTAATCTACTAAAAATTGGAAAAACAACAACTGATCTACAGAATTGCTTTGTCCTTGCTTCATGGCATAGGTCCCAAGAAAGCCGGACAACTTATTTCAAAAATGGGTGGGGTTGAGCCCATCTTTACTGAGCGCTTAGCGACTCTTCGCAAAGCAACCGGGTTCAATAGTGATCTCTTGAAACAAATGGGTCGAGACCACGCTTTAATCGAAGCTGAAAAACAGCTTGAATACATTGTTAAGCACAAGATCAACGTTCATTTTTATTTGGATAACAACTATCCCAGAAGGCTGCGTCAATGCGCCGATGCCCCGTTGATCCTTTATAGCAAAGGGGATTTTGATCCTAATCCGGTTCGTGCCGTTTCGGTAGTGGGAACACGCACAGCGACTGAATACGGCAAGTTCTTGTGTGAGGAGCTCATTCATACACTAGAAGGAAATGAGATACAAGTGGTGAGCGGTATGGCCTATGGAATAGATATCATTGCTCACCAGAATTGCGTAAAGCGGAAAATTGAAACAGTTGGAGTTTTAGGTCATGGATTGGACAGAATCTACCCCTCTGCTCATAAACGAACAGCTGAAATGATGCTAGAGCATGGCGGAGTATTAACCGAATTCCTTCCACGAACGAAGCCTGATCGTGAAAACTTCCCAATGCGCAACCGGATAGTTGCAGGAATGACCGATGCGACCATCGTCGTAGAAAGTAAGGCTAGCGGGGGGTCACTTATCACCGCTGATATGGCGTTGGATTACAACAAGGATGTATTTGCTTATCCAGGAAATGTAGGACAAACTCATTCTGAAGGCTGTAACCTTATTATCCAGAAGGACAAAGCAAGATTAATTACGAACGGATCAGACTTCCTAGATCTCATGGGTTGGATCGCGCCAAAAAATCAAAGTACCCAGCGACGGATTCAATTTGATCAGTTAAATAGCGAAGAAACAGAAATAATTCAGCTCCTTGGTGACCAAGGGATCCATATTGACGTGATCGCCATGCAATTGAAAAAGCCCGTTTCCAGCATCAGTGTGCTTCTTCTCACATTAGAAATAAAGGGAGTTATCAAATCTCTTCCGGGAAATCGATACGGAGTCTCATTGAACTAAAAAGGGCTCCAATCGGAGCCCTTTCAAATTATCTTCTCAATCCTATCTTGAGGAATCTTCTGTTGTCGATAACCTCTGCGTTCTTTTTCAGTGCAGATGATACCTGATTTTGAAGTGACCCTCGGAGACCAGCTAACAATTGATCTTTTTCAACATTGTAGTTCGAAGCTGACGGAGCTTTTACTGTTTTATCTACTCGAACAACATAAACACCCAATTTACCTTTCAAAGGAAGCGTCTTCTGTCCATCTTTCAAACCTGAGAACAACGCTCCGATTACCTCAGGTTCAAAACCTGCTCCGGTGATCTGTGGATTGGCAAATGTAACTTCAGCCTTAAGAACAGAAGTATTTCCCCTTTTTGCCATAGCATCAAGGGTCTTATCTTTCATCAACTGATTTGTCAGCTTCAAAGCCTTCTTTTCATCGAGAAGATCTCTTCGCATTATCTTTTCTACATCCTCAAAATTAGGCACACCTTTCTCGCGGATGGAAGAAACCATTGCAATCACATAACGATCTTTATCCTTGATCGGAGCCGTAGTCAAATCTCCTACTTTCGCTGCAGGATCAAATGCCAAACGAAGAATCTTATCTTCTGCAAACGATGTAGTAAATCCATAAAGTCTTGGATTATCTGACATGATATTCAATGGACGAGCGAAATATCCGGCTTTTTGAACTATCGTATCAAACATATCCAATTTTGCCTTTGAATCTTCGATCTTGCTGATCTTTTCTTCCAACTTGTACAGCATGTCGTAAACTTCAGAATCTTTCTTATCGATCGTTTCCTGACTTGCAGTGAACGTTCTCTGGATCGCGGCCAACATTGGGAATCTTGCCGCATCTCTCTCCAATACTTCAATAATATGGATCCCGTACTGCGTTTTCACTGTTCCAACCGTACCGATAGGCTTAGTCGCACAGAAATTAGAGAATTCAGGCACCATGTCTGCTTCCAAGAAGTCTGCATATTCACCTCCGTTTGGAACTGAAGCTTTATCGTCGCTAAACTTCGTAACGTATTCAGCAAAATTGTCTTTGTTCAACAATTTAACGATGCTGTCTGCCGTTTTTTGTTTTGCAGCGATCACTTTCTCATCAGTAGACCCATTCGTTGAAATAAGTATATGACGCGCTTTCAACTTCTGAGGAGTAAAACCGATCACTTTACCAAGAACAACTTTATCCTTACTCGGGAAAGGTCCAACTACCTGACCGATCTGCGCCGTACTGAACACTGTATCCATGTAACGCGGATATGTGATCATCAAGTTCTGTGCTTTCGGGTGACCTTCAGGTACTGCCGTCGCAAATTTAGACGACGTATAGAATTTCACTTCACTGTTCGCCAAAACGAAAGTTGAATCGTTAGCAGCAGAAGCAAATCCATTCTTCAAGCCGCTCATCTCTTTGTTGAAGCGAGCAGAATCCTTTGAAGATGGCAAGATCGTCACATCGAACCAACGAACTTCACGACTAGCGTTTCTGTTTTCGTACTTCTTGTCGTTCTTGTGCTCTTCATAATACTTGCGTACATCGTCATCAGAGATCTTGATGTCTTCGTCGCTCAACTCACTGTAACGACGTACCACATAAGAAATACTCTTGATCTCCTTCTGTGCAAAATACTCTTCTTCTGCCTCTAGTTTTGTAACGTACATCCCCTGACCTAAAAGAGAATAGTATTTTTCCTGCTTTCTTCTGTCAATGTAGTATTTCTTACTGTCTTCCCACTGTTTTTGAACATTAGGATCCGTAGACGATTCCATCTCTTCGATCCTTTTCTGTAGCAATTTAGGATTGAAAAGACCTGTGATCGAATCCGTAAATCCTTGAGCCAGTTCTGGCAAAACCGCGAAACCATCTGTACCGAATAAATACGCTTCAAATTCTACGTCGCTTACATCAATTCCAAGTGCTTCGTACTCTTTTTCAAAAAGCGTAGTCTCAACCACATAGTTCCAAGCCTTGTCCAATGAAGCCTCTTGATCACGTTGAGTATACTCTCGCTGTTGCTGAGCAAACTGCATACGATCCTGTTCTTCAAATTTACGCGAAGCCTCCTCATAGGCAGTATAGTCAACCTTTTCACCGTAAAGTGTACCGTAACCAAACTCGTCTTCCATTCCTCCGGTGATCTTTTGCCAGTCTCCCATAATGAAAGCCAACAATGCGACACCGATCAAAATGACTAATAAAGCTGATTTTTCGCGAATTTTTCCAATTAAAGCCATCTTATAATTCTTTAAGGGTGCGAATATAATCAGTTGAATTGATTTTAAAAAATTTACGTTCAGTAAATGACAATAAACATAAAACCACCTCTGAAATTCAGAAGTGGTTTTTGTCTAATCATTAACTTGAGATTATCCTCTTCCCCGCCCGGAAGACGGAGTGTTGCCACCCTTTTCTTCAGCTGGTTCAGCAGGCTTTTCTTCCGTTCCTTTAACAGGTTTTTCTTCACTCTTCGGAGTCTCTGCCGGCTTTGCAGGTTTTGCAGTAGAAGGTTTTGCAGGTTTAGTTGTTTTGGTTGTCGTACTCCCTGCCGGCTTTGGTTTTCCGTTAGGAGTCCCTTGTGAACGGTTACCACCGTTGTTGCCGTTACCCGAACCCTCATCTCCACCGGAATTACCACCTCCATTTCCTGAACCAACAGTTCCCGCACCGCCAAATCCATTAGGATTAGAGTTAGTGTCGGTATTTGTAGATCCAGTTGAACCTGAACCAGTGTTTGATGAAGATCCTGTTCCTGAACCAACAGTTCCTGTTCCTCCGAAACCATTTGCATTCGAATTACTGTCTGTGGTAGTTGTGTTCGTCGTTCCGGAACCAGAACCTCCAGTATTATTCTGGTTTCCTGAAGACCCGTTTCCATTGTTGCCCGAATTTCCGTTGTTTCCTGAGTTCCCGTTACCCTGACCGTTTCCTCCCTGGTTACCATTTCCAGGCTCCTGTGGAGGACATTCGCCCAAGCGGTCACCGTGTGCCTGGTGTGCAGGCCATGCAGATAATGGAATCTCGATCGTCTGTGGATTACCATTGTTACCCGGGGGATAGTGACAGATCTTTATCTTCTGCTCCTCAGTATTTTCATTTCCCCCCTGGTTGTTGTTACCACTCTGGTTACCATTGTTGCCCGAATTTCCGTCGTTTCCTGAGTTCCCGTTACCCTGACCGTTTCCTCCCTGGTTACCATTTCCAGGCTCCTGTG
>CAZQKN010000009.1:25242-158317 GCA_964593935.1 uncultured Akkermansia sp.
AATGGAATCTCGATCGTCTGTGGATTACCGTTGTTACCCGGAGGGTAGTGACAGATCTTTATCTTCTGCTCAGGCGTTGGCTCAGGTGTCACCTCAGGACATGGTCCGAGTTTATCACCGTGTGCCTGGTGCGCAGGCCATGCAGACAATGGAATCTCGATCGTCTGTGGATTACCGTTGTTACCCGGAGGGTAGTGACAGATCTTTATCTTCTGCTCAGGCGTTGGCTCAGGTGTCACCTCAGGACATGGTCCGAGTTTATCACCGTGTGCCTGGTGCGCAGGCCATGCAGACAATGGAATCTCGATCGTCTGTGGATTACCGTTGTTACCCGGAGGGTAGTGACAGATCTTTATCTTCTGCTCAGGCGTTGGCTCAGGTGTCACCTCAGGACATGGTCCGAGTTTATCACCGTGTGCCTGGTGCGCAGGCCATGCAGACAATGGAATCTCGATCGTCTGTGGATTACCGTTGTTACCCGGAGGGTAGTGACAGATCGTTATTTTCTGCTCCTCAACAGGTTGTTGAACAGTAATCGTACATGAGTAGTTCGAAGTTCCACCCTGATTGACCGCAACGATATTCACTGTGTATGATCCAACATTGGCTTGTGCATTCAAATTGAATGAGAAGTTAAGGCCATTGTTGCTCACAACTGGTGAGAAAGAGTTAATCGGCTGTCCATTTACGGTTATCGACAACTGGTTGGCACTTGTAATTCTTTCTACACGCCCACTGATAGTCATGTTCCCAGGATTAACGGTTACAGGACATGCCGTTGGACTTGTAAGGCTAATTGCAGGCGCTTGAACAGTTGGTACAGTCGCTCTTTTGTAGATCACGGTTGACACTGCAGTTACACTACCACAGTTGTTTGTAGCAATGATCTCGAAGGTGTTTCCACCCTCTACAAGACTCACGGCTTTCATATAGATCTTCGTATTAGTATTGTAAGACCCTCCAGACTGGATCACTCCATTGAATCGGAATTGCACCTGATTCAGGTTCGCAATATTTTCAATCTTAGCCCTTACAGTGAACATTGGAACTGTCCTTTCTGTATTTGGTGAAACTGGCTCTACAAAGCTTACGGTCGGATTCAAACAATTCTGATATACAACAGTCTCTGGCTTAACGTCTACCCCACAAGCATTCGATGCTGTGATCTCAAAAACATTCTGACCAGGAACGAGGTTTACGTTGCTTTCGAATGTACCGTTAACAGGATTGTATACAAAAGCATTTGAAATAACTCCGTTCTGTTTGAAAACAATGTTCTCTCTTCCATTCACATTCGTAAGCTGTGCGGACAAAGTAATGTTAGGATTGAACACAACTGTTCCAGATGTTGGTGGATTCGTCCAAACAATATTCGGTCCGACACAAATCTGATTAGTGATCGACACGGAAGAAGTACTTGTTCCGCATCCGTTTACAGCTTTGAATTCAAATGTGTTCGAGCCCTGTGCCAGCACAACATTACTTTCGAAACGACCGTTTGTTGGATCGTAAGTGAAATTATTGTTGATGATTCCATTGTGTATGAACGTGATCTTATCACGTCCTGAGATTCTGGTAATATCAGCCTTCAACACATACATCTGACCTCCCTGCAATTGAATGTTTGCAGAAGGATCTCTTAGAACGATCAATGGGGCATCGCAGTTTGTAAGGTTGTTTGTGTTGTTATTGTTGTAATTGTCGATGTTTCCAACACTGTTTCCACCTGTTCCACCACCACCGCGGTTAGTTCTGAATCTGAACTGCAAATACAGTGATGTGTAATGGTATAGATCGTTTTTTGCTCGGGGAGCTGAACTTTCAAAACCATCGAAATTGTCCATTAATGTGAACGTAGTTTTGTGCTCTAATCCCAAAGTAACGCGCTTACCGATCTGGTAGCCCAATCCAAAACCAAGGCTAGGCATTACGGCGAAGCTGAATTTGTTTTGATCACTGCCTGTTAATGCAGTTTCATAGATCCCATCAACCAAACCAGAGACACTTGTGCTGTTCAGGTCAGATCCCAAAGATCCATAGTCATACAAACCTCCAATAGAGTCGTTTTGGTTATAGAGGTCTCCATAAGTCTGGTACCACTTCAGGCCTATTCCTCCAAAAATGTATGGATCCCATCCCGAACGCTCTCTAATTCCATTGGCATGCAAAACGAGTTCCAGACTCAAACTGTGCAGTTCTGTCTGAAAGTTGTTCACAGCATAACCCAATGTATCAAAATACGGCTTAAGCGCAGCATTGGCGTTACCAACTGAATCAGTGATCGTGTAATCCTGGCCATACCATTTTCCTCCGAGATAACGGGCTCTGAGATCAAAATATGCCCTGCGACCATAATTGTAATTATAAGACCTACCAAGTGTAAGTCCCCAGCCACCACCCATCTGATTCTTTACATCAGTTGAGTTCCATGTACCTCCTACATTGACTCCCATAAACCATTTGGAGCTATTGTCATAGTCGATCCTCTGGGCTCTGGCACCCAAAACGACCAGAAGGCAAATTCCGAGAGTAATCAATTGTTTCATATTCGTTGATTTAGTGAATAAGCAGCGTTCAAACGAAAGCCATGCCAAAAATCCGAAAAAATAAGCAAAGGAGCGTAAAAAGCTTATCACTTTGATGTTCAAGCTTAATAATTTCATATCTTTCCCGCTAAAATCAAGGGATTCAGAAGTGAACAAAAGATTTGTTATAGTTTTGTTAACGAGTGTTTTCTTGCCCGATACATCGTTGGCACAGGAGCAATATAACAACTGTGCTCAGGCCCTTGAAATGTGTCCTGGAGAGACCTATTCTGTTAATAATCTTGGCGCAAATGTTACGTTTTGTCCGGGATGTGAGGACGACTTTACTCTTTGTTTCACCCCCAATAATTCAATTTGGTTAAGTTTCACTACAAATGCTTCCGGTGGAGATGTCAATGTGAATTTCAATTCACTCCTCTTTGAAAATGTTCCCGGCGCTGGAAATAGTCTCAATGCCCAGATCTTTTCAGCTACTGTTCCTTGTAATGCCGCATCCTATACGGCAATTGGCAATTGTGTCCTGGACGAAAACATTGATTTCAGTTTGAATGCCTCCGGACTTCCTCCGCTAACGACTTATTATATTGTGGTTAGCGGGAGCGACAGTGGAACCGGTGTCACTTCTCCTGCCGAATGCACTTTTAATGTGACTGTTTCCGGCACCGGGGTTGACAGGCCTGCCCCACAATTATCAATTAATACCGGTGTTATACCTGTCTGCAAGAACAGTGTGCTTACGGCTAATGCGATCATAACGGATTGTCCCGATCCGGGTAGTTTTACCTGGCTCATCAATGGTGTACAGGTCGCCGTGACCAGTGAACCAGCCTTCAGCACCTCTTCGCTTTCGGATGGCGATATCATACGGGTAGAAACTACCTGTTATCAGGATTGTCCGATAGTTCTGACTGAAGAATCCCTTCCAATTGATGTTATTGAGATCACCGTTGATGCCGGTAGCGATCTTTATATTGATTTTGGCGATACTGTTCAGCTATCGGGCAATACTTCAGCAGTAGTTTTTGAATGGTCTCCGGGTTTTGTCATGAGTAATTCGAATGTCCTGAACCCCTTTGTATGGCCTATCACTACAACGTTATTCACCTTAACAGCAACTGAAGGCGATTGTGAGCTATCTGACCAGGTGACCGTATTTGTTGAGCCGCAGTTAGACATTCCAAATACTTTTTCTCCGAATGAAGATGGTATTAACGATACCTGGGTCATTTCGGGGATCGAGCTGTATCCAGACTGCTATTTAAGGATCTACGACAGATGGGGTCAGGAAGTATATCAATCAACCGGTTATTCCTCTTCCAAATCGTGGGATGGAAATTCTCGATCAGGAAAGCTTTCTGAAGGTGTTTATTTCTACACTTTGGATCTCAGAGATGAGGATAAGCAACAATTTAAGGGTAGTATTACTTTGATCAGATGAGAATTTTACTTACATATTGTTGTTTTATTCTGATGGCACTTTTTGGATTCTCGCAACAAATTCCTCAATATTCCCAGTGGTCATTCCACCAATTGTCTATCAACCCTGCTCATGCCGGAATAAAGCCTTGTCTTGATGTGCACAGCTTGTATCGCATGCAGTGGGTCGGTTTTGACGGTGCCCCGAGAAGCGGTTTTTTGACAGTGAGCGGACCAATCAATACAAAACGGAAAGAGTACCTCAGTGCTCGTCAGGGTTACGGTTTGAAATTTGAAACTGACAGAATAGGAAATTTCAATATGAACCGGTTCAATTTTGCCTATGCCGGACATTTCAACTTTTCCAGAGATACGCGATTATCATTGGGAATATACGGAGGATTGATCCAACTCGGTTTCGATCCATCTCAATCCACTTCTACCTTGCCCGATCCACAAATTCTTAGAGAAGGTTCCTTTATTGCTCCCGATGCATCTTTCGGCGCATGGTGGAATGGTGAAAATTATTATTTCGGATTGATGCTTCAACAATTGATCCCATGGAAATGGGAGAGCCCGGGTGTTGATTCGCGATTCAGGTCTCATATAGCCTTCAATACCGGATATCGATTAGGAATAAATGAAAATTTCACCATTCTTCCTGCCGCCTTGATCAAGATTCCTCCAAGAGGACCCATCGCCATAGATCTGCATGCAATGGTCGATATATCCAACAAATTCATGACCGGACTGGGGTATAGAAATACCGATGCGCTTATTTTTTTCGCAGGATTTAAATTTAATTCGCGATTTTCGTTGAATTATTCCTTCGATCTAACCTTGTCTGATCTTAGAGTAGCAAGTAGCAACACACACGAGATCTCTCTCATCTTCAACACTTGTAAACAGGAAAACAGGAGCACATACTCCTGCCCATTGTTTTGATACCGTTATTCAGAATTGCCTGTTCAAAAACTTCCATTATGGCCCTCGAATAGCTTGGTCTTCCTTCTGATATTTGCACAGACAAAGTGTGTGAAGATGAAAAAACTAGCTGGAGGAATTGGAATGTTATTGATAATGTCGGCATGTGTGCCGTCAAAAAAATACAACGAACTACTGGAGCGCGAGAAGAAATGCAGTGAAGAACTGGAGCAGTATAAAAGCAGTGCTCTTAGCAATGAGGGTAAAGCCAAAGATCTTCAGGCTCGACTTGACATTCTGAATAAAGAAACAAGTTCTCTTAAAAAGGATACCAGTGAAATGGGAAATGAGTATCGCCTGCTTCAGGTTCAATACGATAAAGTATCTGCCCAACTCGAATCCATGGAAAAAGCCTTCGATCGCTTGAGGTCCTCAGGGGCAAAAGAAACGGCTACCTTGCAATCGGAACTAGAGGCCAAAAATCTTGAACTTCAACGAAAAGAGGATGCGCTCATCACGCTGGAGGCGGAACTCCGTACAAAACAACAACTACTGGCGGAACGCGAACAAAGGGTGAATGAACTGGAGGAAATGATCAAGCGCAAAGATGAGGCGGCTCAACAATTGAGAACCAAAGTGGCCAATGCACTAAAAGGCTTTGAATCCCAGGGGCTTTCAGTTGTATATAAAAATGGAAAGATCTATGTCAGTATGGAAGCCAAATTGCTTTTCGCTTCCGGAAGTACTGTTGTTGAACCCAATGGCAAGAAAGCATTGATCGAATTGGCAAAAGTGCTGGAAAATGAGAGAGAACTGGAGATCATCGTTGAAGGTCATACCGATTCAGACAAACTCGCGAGTGCTGCGCATCCAAAGAACAATTGGGAACTTTCTGTTCTGCGCTCCACGTCAGTTATCGACATAATGGTCAGCAATTCCAATATGAATCCATCACAACTGATGGCAGCCGGACGATCAGAGTTTCATCCAGTTGATCCGGCGAATAAGGCGAAGAATCGTCGTATCGAGATCATTATTTCACCCAATCTCAGCGAATTATACGACCTCATCTCCAAGTAAGGAAACCCTTTGATTTCCTTATTTTTGTTGCATGAGAAAGGATGATCACGACCTGACGATTAAGTTGCGCACTCTTCCGGACAAACCCGGTGTGTACCAGTTTCTTGATGATTCAGGCAAGATCATCTATGTAGGTAAGGCAAAAAGTCTGAAAAAACGGGTGTCTTCCTATTTTTCCAAGCAACATGACAACGGTAAAACAACGATTCTGGTCAGACAGATCCGCGATCTGCACTACATAGTGGTAGATACTGAGCTGGACGCTTTATTATTGGAAAACAACCTCATCAAGCGTTATCAGCCCAAGTATAACATCCAACTTAAAGACGACAAAACCTATCCCTGGATCTGCGTAAAAAATGAGCCGTTCCCAAGGATCTTTTCTACCCGACAAATGATCAGAGACGGGTCGAAATACTTCGGTCCGTACGCCAACGTTAAGGTAATGAACACCTTGCTCGATCTGATCCGGGAGATCTATCCTCTTAGAACCTGTGCACTCGATCTTCAATCTGAAAAGATCCTTCAACACAAGTTCAAGGTTTGCCTGGAATACCATCTGGGTAATTGCCTCGGACCTTGTGAAGGACACCAATCCAAATCCGATTATGATGAGCAGATCGAACAGATCGAACAATTACTCAAAGGAAACATTGGTTCAGTGATCCGATTCCTAAAGGAACGGATGCTCCGGATGGCGAAAGTTCATGCCTATGAAGAGGCGCAGCAGATCAAAGAAAAACTCCTCTTATTGGAGCGTTATCAATCACGTTCGACTATTGTTTCTCCTTCCATTCATGAAGTTGACGTTTTTACGCTTGTCGATGATGATGACAGGGCTTTCTTTAATTATCTCTGCATTCACAACGGATCTATTATTCACGCCTACACCGCAGAAGTCAGAAAGAAACTAAATGAATCGGAATCAGACATCATCGGCTATGTACTTCCTGAAATGCGTGAACGTTATGAAAGCCGATCAAAAGAAGTTCTGGTCATCAAAAAGCCTGAATTATCCATTGATGGCTTACGGTTCACGGTTCCGCAACGTGGCGACAAAAAACAACTGATCGAACTTTCGCTTCGCAATGCTAAATTCTACAAACTTGAGCGTTCAAGACAAGATAAGATCAAGGATCCGGAAAAACACACCCAGCGCATCCTGGAGCAACTTCAAAAGGATTTCCGACTAAAGGAACTTCCTGTTCACATGGAATGCTTCGATAATTCGAACATACAAGGAACAAATCCTGTTTCAGCCTGTGTTGTTTTCAAACAAGCCAAATCAAGTAAAAAGGACTACAGACATTTCAATGTAAAAACAGTCGAAGGCCCGGACGACTTTGCTTCAATGAAAGAAGCTGTTTTCAGAAGGTACAAAAGACTGCTTGATGAAGGACAAACACTTCCGCAACTCATTGTTATTGACGGCGGAAAAGGTCAGTTGAGCGCTGCATTGAGTGCGCTTGAGGAGTTAGGCCTTAGAGGTGCGGTAGGAATTGTAGGTATAGCGAAAAGATTGGAGGAGATCTATTTTCCAGGTGACTCTCTACCTATTTATCTGGATAAACGATCTGAAAGTTTGAAGATCATTCAGCATATGCGAAATGAGGCGCACAGATTTGGTATTACCCACCACCGCAATAGAAGAAGCAAATCAGCAATTGGGTCAGAGCTCGATCATATCTCCGGAATCGGACCAAAGAACATTGAGAAACTCTTAAAACAGTTTAAGTCTGTTAAAGGAGTCAAAGAGGCGGAAATTCCTGAATTGGAAAAATTGATCGGTAAGTCCAAAACCAGGGTGTTGATTGAATTCTTTCAACAACAAAAAGGGGAGTGAAAACACTCCCCTTCTTTTTTTCATCCTGTGGTAAAGCTTACTCGTTAACCGGCTGTACAGTTGTTGTACCTTTTCCACCTGTTGATTGCTTAATCGGTTCTGTTGCATTTGTTTCAGAACACAACTGAAGTGCATACTTAAAGATCATCCCTTTTTGCTTAGCACCATATTGAGCTCCTTCGACCCAAGAACGGTTCTTCTCTATTTCCATAGGATCCCCGCCTCTTGATGTTCTAACTTGAGCCACACAGGCAAAGTACTGTATACCCTTCAAGTCTGCTTTAGGAATCTGGAACGCTCTAACATTTGAAAGACGTTTACCTTCGATCTTGTATCTGAAGTTCAGATAATCCGGACCTCCATCACGACTTACAACGAAAAGACCCTGTTCCGCCTGATAATCTAGATATGCATCCTTGAACAAATATCCCTTATCCGCTTTAAGAATGACATGTGCATTGTGCTTGTCGTTGTAGATATAAGCCTGACCTACAGCTCTTCCATGAATGTTAAGGATCGGCTTCTTCGTCATTGAACCACACACATTCACCATGTCCGGAAGCTGGAAATCTACTTCCTCGATGTCTCCTTCATTCAGATCAACAGTAACTTTACGCTCCGTATCATTAGGTGTGATCGTTTCTTTCTCGCAAGAATAAACAGTAACCGCTGTTACTCCTACTGCTGCTACCGCTACCAGTAACAGATTTCTTAATCCATTCTTTTTCATCTCTGACAGTTTAATTGGTTTCTACAAATGTCTAAAGCAATTTACGCTCAGAAAATGACCTATGTGCTTATTTTTCATGACTTTAGTCAGATTTTCAACGATAAGGTCAAAATAAAGGATCAGTTCAAAATAAAGGACAGATAATGCTGTTCCTGGTAACTCGGATCGAATTTTTGATTAGTACTTAGATCTTTTCGAAGTTGATCAATTCGGGAAACTCCATTGCTTAAATCCGTCTTAAATGTTTCTTGTTCATAGGGAACCGCCGAACTCAGATCCGACCATTCAGTGCAATAACTTCTGTGAACCAACAAGGGGATCTTGTATGCAAAGGAAACGTTCATTGCGCCGGAGATCTGATTTCTGAAATACTCCTTTGCACTCTCTGTATCGGGATGAACCATTGGCCATATCAGATCGAATTGCTTAATATACGCATCGAATACATCCCCGGGAACGTATTGATCGAAAAGTTTAACCCGATCCTCTATTCCAACACTCTTGATCATTTTACTGAATTCAAGCACTTCATTTTTGAGTGGATCACTTTTGCCAAGAAAAATAAAATGAAAAGAGGCATCCGTCTGGGACATGAGTTCAATGCTCCCGAAAAGATCCTTTCTTCTGTTCTCAACTCCACCGATAATACCGATCCAGATCTCATTAGCAGGTTTATCAACCAGTCCTTCATTCGGATACCCCGGAAAACGTAACGGATAAAAAGAGGCCACTTTGATCTTACTTCCGGATGTGATCTTATTCAAAAAGTAATCATTCAACACCAGGTATTTTTTGATCTTCAAATTGATAAGTCGCTGGGTAAAACTTCCCTGAAACTTCCGCAGAGTATGTATGATGCCTATGAATTCGATTTTGTTCATCGCTGTTAAGCACAGATTTCTCACATGACCTCCCTGAGCAGTATTAATGACGACCTTTTCAATGCCCTCATTCTCCAAAAATCGGTTGAGCTTCACCATTTCTTTGAAATCACCCAAGGCTGTACCGGGAAGTGAAACCAAACGGTAGTTATCCAATAGGGGTTTCCAGTTTTGATTCCTGTCTAAAAGCTCTTGGGTACAGACGAGTGTGATATGACAATTGGATGATCTGAGTGCCACCAACTGGGACAGTATGCATTCATCATGGGAGCCACCTAGCTCGATCACCGCAACTTTAATCATTGAAGAGCACTATTAACAATCCTTTCTTGGTAAGCTTTCATTCACAAAGAAAACAAAAAATACGCGCTCATTAAATTTGTATTATGAAGGTATTGATCAACTTTTTAGTATTCAGCATGCTGATCCTTTTCGGATCGTTCATGCCGGCCGAGCAGAAAGAGAAAGTTACCCTTGTCATCGATCCCGGACATGGAGGTACGGATCCTGGCCACCTATCTTCCAATCCCAATCATTTACCCGAAAAAAGCTTGAACCTGATCCTGGCAAAAAAACTGGGGAATTATATTGAGAAATACCTGAAGAACATCAAGGTGATCTACACCCGCACCGATGACACCTTTCCGAGCCTGAATGATAGAGTGGCAATGGCAAACACTATGGGAGTGGACTACTTCATTTCAGTTCACTGTAATGCTAATGCCCGCAAAACCGTTCATGGTACAGAATCACATGTTCATTCAATGACTTCTAAAACCTCGCTTGCGCTGGCACGCGAATTCGAAAAGGAATTCTCTACTAGAGCGGGAAGAAAGTCGCGAGGGGTTAAAGACGGGAACGACAGAGAACATTCTATACAAGTTCTTAAGTACACCCGAATGACCAGTGTTCTGGTCGAATGTGGATTCCTGACCAACGAACGCGAGGCAAATTATCTGAACACTGAGAACGGTCAGGATATCATTGCCTCAGCAATGTTCAGAGCATTGCGCACGCAGCTGACAAAAAATCATTCCGGTATAAACTTCACAAAAGCTGTTTCAACGGAGAGCGATCAGAATTCCTCTAATAAAAACGACGGAACGTATCAGATCCAGTTAATGTCGTCCAAAGAACCGATAGATACAGATTCCGATGCATTTAAAAGAACCGGTCTCAAGGTTACACGCGTCAAACTGGAAACTTCGAGTGCATACAAGTACAAATACACCTCAGGACCATATAAGGATAAAGTTTCAGCAGAGAAGGACCTGGAAAAAGCAAGAAGCAAAGGATTCAAGGATGCATTACTCATTAAAATGTGATGCGTTTGTGAAAATAAACAGGATTTGATTACTTTCACTATCTAAAACATGCTCAATGGCTACAGTTTTTGAAACAAGACTCATCGGAAATATTGGTAAAGATGCCGTTGTAAAAAATATGGAAAGAGGGGTGATCGCCATCAACTTTCCTGTCGCTCATAATAAAAACTGGCGTGACAAAAGAACGGGAGAAACTAAGACAAAGACCACTTGGGTGAATTGTACGATCTGGAAAAAAGAAGGTGCTAACCTGAGAATTCTGGATTTCCTAAAAAAAGGAGCACTGGTTGAATTGGAAGGAACTCCCTTTGCCAAAGCATATCCTCAGGAAGACGGCTTTATTCGCACAGAAATAAGACTTAATGTTTCAAAGACGAATATTCTTCGTCCGGCTAAATGTGAAGATGACAATTGTGAAGACCTTGTCGACCGTGAGGAAGATGACGGTACTTTCGATGGTGGAATAGATGACTTCACGTTGGACGAAGACGACTTTTAAGAAAGGAATTTTCTATTTTTTTTCACTTTTAGTTTCTAGAATTAATTCTTTCTATATATTTGCATTCGCTTTTCGGAAACGAAAAACAAACTCCTCCTTAGCTCAGTCGGTTAGAGCATCTGACTGTTAATCAGAGGGTCCTTGGTTCGAGCCCAAGAGGAGGAGCTTAAAAATCAAAGGGTTACGTTGTTTAACGTAACCCTTTTTGTTTGATGTGCATATAGACTCTTATAAAATGTGCCGAACATGAACATTAAAGCATAAGACAATGTCGTATTTTTGAGTGGTACAATAATTGAGTTGGAATAAGTATAAAACTTTAATACCATGACCAAAAGCTTACTTTTCACTTTTTTGATTTGCGGTTTTTTATCCTACTCTCAGGGAACCGCCGGGATCTACAAAATAAAATGGCAGGTTGACAAGCGACTAACCAACCGATTTACCGTTGAAAATAACGGTGGAGCATGGGGAAATATGGGTGCCGATAGACTTAGCATACCGCAGCATTTGTACGATTCCGTACTGAATGAAGTTCTGTCCATAGTGCGTAATGAACTGAGAACAGATACCCGTATCATTTATCCATTAAGTAATAACGGAACAGAATTAAGGTACCGATCTTCTATAGAACAGGTTGGAGGACTTCCTCGAGGCACCAAAAGAAGGGCAATGCGGACAGAATACCTTGAATATTATGTGAAGTTCAAAATTCGCGTTGGTGTCAATAAAGGTACCAGTATCGGTAATGAAATGGCGAGTTATTCCCGCCTTCACCCATTTGTTAGGGTTAAGATGAAGGCCTATGGTCAAGACAAAAGGAGAAAATACAGAAAAACGGCTCGACAGGGAAATTTCAAAAGCCTCGGAAGCTTCGAATACAACATGGGAGGTGTAAGAGTAACTAATTCCAACGCTCTGCCGATCGAAGAGATCGTTGGGATGGTTTTTCAGGGTCTTGATAAATTCAAAAACAAAACGAGGTAACGGTGAATTCCATTCCTTCTCCCCGTTAAGGCAAGTAATTCACAACCCTTTGTTCTTTTCAAACGTTCTGCATTCCACAAGGATGTAAAAATTTGTTTACTTTTGGTTCATAATGTTAAAATGAAAAAACTATGAAAAAACTACTACTTTCAGTATCCTCATTAGCAATGGTTTCCGGTGCTGCCTTTGGTCAGTGTACGCCGGTTGACTGTTCTGCTGACCTTCCTGCATACGGAGGTGTGTGTGACACTATGTTGATAGATGGTGTTATCGGACAGTCATACTCTGACTTCGAGTCCTTCGTACTTACTCCGAACTGCTTTGACGCGGGTTTGATCGACCCAGGTCAAGCTGGTACGGAGATCAAGATCACCAACATTGATAATTTCAGCTACTCAGGCTTTCCGGCTGGTGTAACTGGAACAACAAACCAAGCTTCCTATTCACCTTCAGGCAGCAATAATACTTTGGGTTGTTTAGGTGTAACAGGAACTCCAACGGAAATTGGGGTTTTCAATTGCACTATGTCCTTCCTTGCCGACGTTACTACCTGCGGCTTCATACAGCTGCCTCTAGCTGATAACGCAGCAGAATATGTACTTTGGTTAACGGTTAAACCGAACCCAACATTCACAGGTTTGAACAGCAACTACTGTATTACTGATGGTGCAGTCAATATGACGGTAACCGGAACAACTGGTGGTACGTTTTCAGGTCCGGGCGTAACCGGTAACTCTTTCAATCCAGCAACTGCTGGTGTTGGAACTCACGAGGTAATGTACGTTGTTTCTGCTCAGCAAGGAGCCGCTATTGCTCCGGCAGCAGATACAATGATAGTTGTCGTTGAGGTTTTTGCAGCAGGTACTACTTTCTACGAAGATGCAGACAACGATGGATATGGAGATGCTAACTCTACGGCTACTGGTTGTACGATTCCGGCAGGTTTCGTTTCCAACAATGACGACTGTGATGATACAAACCCGAACATCTATCCGGGAGCTGCTGAAATTGCTGACAACGGTATCGATGAGGATTGTAACGGATCTGACGCTGTAAGCGGAATTGATGAACTGGCGGCTCAGAACCTTCAGGTGTATCCAAACCCTACAACAGGAAACATTACTGTTCGTTTTGGTAACCTTAATATTCTTTCAGTAGTCGTTACAGATCTGAACGGTAGAGTTGTAAGCATGATCAATGGTGAAAACACCTTGGTTGAGGCAGATCTTTCTAACTTGAACGACGGTGTTTACTTGATGACGATCAACACGGAAAAAGGTTCAGTGAAAAGAACTGTACTTCTTCAGAAATAAGCATTTTTAATTCAAAGAAAAAGGTCGCTCTTGGGCGACCTTTATCTTTTTCTGTTTACTCCAATATCTGAGTAACGACCCTTTCTATTCGTTCGGCAAGCTGATCTGTCGGAAGATCATTGTCGTCCGTTCCGAAAGGATCTTCGATCTCTTCAGCAAGAACTTCCATACTTACTAAAACATAAAAAACAAAGGTTGCGATAAGTGCTGCGTAATATCCAAAGAGGTTAACGAACGCGATAGGCAAAGTCGTTACATAAACAAAGATGAACTTTTTCAGAAACAAACTATAAGAATATGGAATTGGCGTGTTCTTGATCCTTTCACAAGCTCCCAAGCTATTCATGAGTGCATTCAAATTCGTATCCATACTCACAAATTCTAGTTCCGAGATCGTACCATTTGTTCTCAATTCCTTCAATTTCTTATACATATTTCCAATAATTGCGGCTGGAACATGATCCATTTTGAGTACCTCACTCTTTTCATCTGTATTCAATGATAAGGTCGAAACATCTACACCCTTTCTCAAGTGCTCTTTCATAGCATACACAAAAGAGGTTATATGACATTGAAAAAAGCGACGATCATCCGGGTCTGATAAAAGCGCAGACAACTTCAGGGAAAGGTTGCGCGTATCATTTACGATCTCTCCCCACTTCTTTCGACCTTCCCACCAGCGATCATACGCAGTATTGGTTCTGAAAACAAGTAAAAGGGAGATCACAAAGCCGATGAGGGAATAAACTGAGATCAGCTTTTCCAACACTACGGCATCCGGGAAATAATTCAACTCCACCCAGGCTATCAGCAGGGTAAATAATCCAATGTAAATGATCTCTTTCCAAAGAATTCGAAAAGTATCACTTTTGTGAAATGCAAATATCAGTTGAACCCAAGATTTGGGATTATATGAGATCATAACAAATGTTTAGAGTAAAGTTAATCAGCCCAAAAGGAATTGCTTCAATAAGAAGCGAAATAAACTTTGGAAAAGAATACTGTTACATTTTTAACAAGGGTTTGCAAGGGTTTCGTGAAAGTATACCTTTGTTGTGTTAAAAACTCAACATCATGGAAATTACACCGGAGATCAAACAGCGTCTTGAATTGTTGAATGAGAAATATTCTGCATTAGGTCAGGATCTTTTGTCCTACCTCGACGGTCTGTTGTATGCGGACACTGTAAAGTACTGGGACTATATTGAGCTGGATACTCTTTTAAGTCTGCAGAAACCACGCACTCAATTTCCGGATGAACATATTTTCATCATCTACCATCAGATCACAGAACTTTATTTTCAGTTAGCCCTGAAAGAATTCGAGCAATTGGCAGATAAAGACACAGTTGATGAAAAGTTCTTTATTGACCGTGTTTCCAGGATCAATCGTTATTTTGACGCCTTGGTTACCAGTTTTGATATCATGTCAAAAGGCATGGACCAAAAACAATTCATGCAGTTCCGCATGTCGTTGTTACCAGCAAGTGGATTTCAATCAGCACAGTACCGTTTTATTGAAATGTACAGCACGGATTTCATCAACCTTGTTGCCAAGGATCACCGTGAACAATACAATAGCAGTTCCAGTATAGAAGAAATGTATGAACACATTTACTGGAAGGCCGGCGCAACGGAGTTGGCAACCGGTAAAAAAACACTCACACTGATCCAGTTCGAAGAACGCTATCAGGACGAATTCATATCACTTGCTAAGGAATGTGTTCAGCGCAATTTATGGCGCGTATACAAACGCTTGAGTTCTGAAGAACAGAACTCAGAAAAAGTAAAGGCCGTTCTAAGACATAATGATGTAAATGTCAACATTAACTGGCCTCTTGCACATTACAAATCGGCCGTTCGATACCTTAACAAGGATTCTGCTGATATCGCTGCAACAGGTGGCACGAACTGGCAAAAATACCTTCCACCAAGATTCCAAAAGCGCATTTTCTACCCTGAACTCTGGTCTGAACAAGAAAAAGAGGATTGGGGAAAGATATGGGTTGAAGATGCCCTTTCATAGGAACCCGATCATTCTTGCCAATCCATGAGTAATTCACTCATGGAGTCATACATGTAATCCGCAAGGGATAATTTTGGCTCCGGGAAATGTGTTTTCTCAGGAATACAGACCACTTTCATACGTGCTGCTTTTGCGGAAATAATTCCATTCAGGGAATCCTCAATGACCAGACATCTCACAGGGTGGATGCCCAAACTATTGGCAACGCTCAGATAAACTGCTGGGTGCGGTTTCCCATAAGCTTCATGTTCCGCGGAATGGGTAAAATCAAAGTATGAAATTATGTTCAGCTCACGAAGTACCGTCTGAATGAGGATCTCATACGAAGAAGTTGCTAATCCGATCTTTTTATTACTTTTTTTGAGGTATTCCAGTGTTTCAACTACACCCTGAAGAGGTTGAGCATTTTCTCGGATCAACTCCACCATTTTCATCACGATCTCCCTTTCAACAGCTTCCGGCGATACATTTCTCCAACCTTCGTGCTTATGCCAGTATGCGATAACCTCATCGATTCTCAACCCAACAGTGCGCTGGAAATCTTGTTTGGTAAGTTTTGATCCATGATTGGAAAACACTTCTTCCATGGCGATCTTCCACAGTGGTTCAGAATCGATCAGAACTCCATCCATATCAAATATGACGGCATCAAATAACGTGATCTCAGGTTTCATTTCAAAGTGAGCTTAAATAAATACGGCGCCCTGCTGAAGGGATGTTTCTCTGTGGCAATGAACAATGTTTTTTCATCCTTAATTACCAATGATTCATATTGTCTTGTTGGCCTCAGTTTCAGTGTTTTTTGCAATTTGGAATCAGACCCTCCATCATAAATGAAGATTCTTCCATAAGTTAAGATTGCCAATTTTCCATTAAATTGATCAGCGGCAGTTACCTGATATTTCAACTTGTTGTTGCCACCCGTTATATAATGTTGGTCCGAAGTAAGAACATAAGTATTAGGGAATTGAGAGAACGTGTATTCATATGTCCCGTTGGTCTCTCTGCTATGGGACGGTTGGGTTCTGATCTTGGTTAACAGATGCAAGGAATCATTTTCCCAATAGATCGCTTCTGCATCGTAAAACATCTTATCAGACAACTCAAATTTGGTTTGATCACGATATGATACTTTTATAACGACCGCAGTAACCGTATCCTGTGCAAAAGCGTTGCTGAGGTTGATTTTGAGAATCGCAAGGTCTTTCCTTTTCTGTAAATTATTGCCTATGTCGGCGATAAACAAATTTCCCGCATCATCTACGGCGAGATCTTCCCAGTCATTGTTCTGGAAATTCGAAACAAACGTTTTTTTGAGAATTTCACCTTGAAGACTTAGAAAATATATCATCGGATCGTTACCTCCATCATTTATCGCGATCAGTGTTGAATCGTTGAAAAATTCCAATCCTGATATTTCAGCCAGTTCACTAGCCAATCTGAATTTTTCCTTTTTAAACTGAGATACTCCTGTAAAGGGGGAAAACAATATCAAAACAGAAATAAAGTAGTACATACTTACTTCAATGTGATGCGCACGACTTCGATCCTTCGGTCACTAACCTGTTCAATGTGTAAGGTGGCATTATCCAGTTCAACAACCGTATAGGCTTCAGGGATAGATTCAAGCTCGTGTATGATCAGACCTCCTAGTGTGTCGTATTCATCTCCTTCAGGGAATCCAAGCTTGTAGGTATCATTCAAATAATCGATATCCATTCGAGCCGAAAAGCGGAATTCTGAATCACTGATCTTCTCCTCCAGCCAATCTTCCGTATCGTGTTCATCTTCGATCTCACCGAAGATCTCTTCGATCACATCCTCCAGTGTTATAATACCGGCTGTACCTCCGTATTCATCCACAACTACTGCAATATTTCCGGACTGTTTAGCGAAGAGTTCCAAAAGTTCCTTGCCGGGAATTGCCGCAGGAACAAAGGCTATTGGTAAAAGGATCTGTTTGATGGAAGTTGGTTTCTTGAACATTTCGAAAGAATGCACATAACCGATAATATTGTCAATCGTGTCACGATAGACTATGATCTTGGATAGTCCCGTCTCAACAAATGTTCTTTTTAAGGCTTCTATATCATCCTCTATCTCAACCGCCGCGATCTCGGTCCTTGGGATCATACAATCTCTCGCTCTTATGCTTGAGAAATCAAGTGCATTTTGAAGGATCGTCATTTCATTCCCCATTTCCTGCTCTTCCTTGATCCTTGATGAAAGGTCCTGTACGTAGTGTTCAAGGTCCACTTTTGAAAATACCTGTTCTCGCTTACTTGGACCGGACTTCAATAACCTCAGGAAAACATTACTGATCGCCATCACAATAATGGTGGGAACATAAAGGGTTATATAGATCAGAAACATTGGAACAGCAAAGATCTTCAATGTCCCGTTCGGATTGAGTTGTACAACAGCTTTGGGTAAGAACTCCGCCAGAAAAAGCACGATGAGCGTAGAAATAGCTGTTTGAGTTAACAGTTTGTACACTTCGTTCTCAATTCCCATCATCTGTATCATTGAACGTTCAGGATCCGGATGATCGATCAAATTAGCGAATGCGATACCAAAGATCACCAGTGCAACATTATTGCCCAATAGCAACATTGCAATAAAACTGGATTCATTTCGGTAGAACAGTCCTAAGATCCTTCCGATAACAGAACCATTGCTGCGATCCAACTCCACCTTCAAGCGGTTCGAAGAGATAAATGCGATCTCCATTCCTGAGAAAAAGGCGGAGAAAATGAGTGAGAAGATTATTCCTGTGAATATAAAGGAGGGATCCATTTACGCGTTTTGCATTCCGAAAGATAGTAAAATATATCAGATCACATCGAAACCAATATCCTTTCTGTAGTAAGCATTTTCAAACTCTATGTTCTTAATACTTTCGTACGATCGCCCCAATGCTGCCTCAAGATTCTTGCCGTATGATGTTACCGCCAAGACTCTTCCTCCCGCTGTTTTAACTGATGGTCCATCAGCCGTGGTTCCAGCATGAAAAACAATACTGTCATTCACCGTATTCAAACCGAATATCTGTTTTCCTTTTTCGTAATCTCCCGGATAGCCGCCTGAAACCATCATCACTGTAGCCGCACTCTGCTCAGTAAATTGAATATCTCTTTCCGACAGCGTATTCGAAGCTACACCTTCTAGAAGATCGAGTAGATCCGAACGCAATCTCGGCATTACTACTTCTGTCTCCGGATCACCCAAACGACAATTGTATTCGATCACGTAAGGTTCACCCTTAACATTGATCAATCCAAAGAAAATAAATCCTTTGTAGTTTATCTTTTCAGCTTTCAGTCCCTTAACAGTTGGAATGATGATCTGATTCTGAACCTTGTCCATAAAGGCCGCATCAGCAAAAGGCACCGGTGACACCGCTCCCATTCCTCCAGTATTCAGGCCTGTATCTGCCTCTCCAATTCTCTTATAATCTTTCGCCTCAGGAAGTAATTTGTATGAGTCACCATCTGTTAATACGAAGACGGATAGCTCAATTCCTTTCAGGAACTGTTCAACAACTACGCGCGAACCGGCATCACCGAACTTAGCGTCAGCCAGCATGCTTTTTAATTCATCCTTCGCAGCTTTAAGGTCCTCCAGAATGACAACACCCTTTCCTGCCGCGAGCCCGTCTGCTTTAAGCACGTAAGGAGGTTTCATCCCATCAAGAAAGCGATAGCCCTCTTCCAAAGTATCCTTCGTGAAGGTCGCATATTTGGCAGTAGGAATATTGTGGCGGAACATAAATTGTTTCGCAAAATCCTTGCTTCCTTCCAGCTGTGCACCAATCTTATCAGGACCGATAACAGGAATTTTGGCGATATCTCCATCAGCCAGGAAATAGTCATGAATACCTTTTACCAAGGGCTCTTCAGGTCCCACCAAAACGATGTCGATGTGATTTTCAAGGACAAAAGCCTTTACGGCATCAAAATCCAGGGGATTCAACTGAACGTTCTTACCGTGCTGACGTGTTCCGGCATTTCCGGGAGCAATGAAAAGCTCCTCCAACATTGAACTTTGAGCAATTTTCCATGCAAAGGCGTGTTCACGACCACCGGATCCAAGTAAGAGGACTCTCATTCTGTTTAGCAGTATTTTAGTAAAGATTCAAAAATGGCTTTCCCATCCAAGTTCGCAAGATTGCTGTCTGCGGCTCTTTCCGGGTGTGGCATCATTCCAAAGACATTCTTATTTGGATTACAGATACCGGCAATATTATTTATGGCGCCATTCGGATTGAAATCATCGGCAATAACACCTTCTTCAGAAGAATAACGGAAAAGTACCTGATCATTGTCTTCGATACTCTTAAGCATGTCTTCCGGAGCAAAGAAACGACCCTCACCATGTGCGATCGGAATTTTATATGCCTTGTCTTCCAGCCCTTTTGTAATAGCCGCAGAAGAGGAAACCGGTTTTAGGAAAACATTCTTACAAATGAACTTCTGATTATTGTTGTGCAACAAAGCTCCTTGCAGCAAACCTGATTCCGTTAGGATCTGAAATCCATTACAGATTCCCATAACATAACCACCCTTATTAGCGTGAGCGATCACCTCATCCATAATTGGAGAAAACTTGGCTATAGCTCCAGAACGTAAATAATCCCCGTATGAAAATCCTCCGGGAAGAACAACAAAATCAACCCCTTTAAGGTCTGTGTCCTTATGCCACAAGCGTTCTACCTTTTGTCCCATGAGGTCCTGAAGAACATAAACCATATCTTCATCACAATTGGATCCCGGAAAAGTCACTACACCAAATTTCATTGCTTTGTCTATTATGTGGATTACCACGTTTGCACTGGCGCAAAATTAGTCAAATTAAAACGGTTTATCCCTGATGATCAGAAGAAAAATTTGGCCAGAGAGTAGGTGAGCGTCAGATAGAAGAGTATGCCTGCAATTCTTCCAAAAGTCTTGTTCACAAAGGAGAAGGTTAAAAAGACGGAAAGAGGGATCATCATAAAGCTGAAACGTTCGATCTGGCGGAAAAGAAAAAAGTCCACACAGCCCAATATCAGTGCGATCGCAATGAACCACCAGAGTATTACCGTTAGTTTCTTCAAGCGCAAAGAGGATTTCTGCACTCGAGCCCGAATACTGAAGAGACTAAGGGTGAACAACAAAGAGAAGAGTACCGCTGTCACAAGGAAGTCTGTCTGCTTGTTGGTATAATCTGTCACCTGATCCAAAAGCTGAAGTTCAATTCTGTGGCCAGAGATCCACAAGTAAATAGTTGCATAAACCAACGGGGTGGCAAAGCCGAACAAAGCAAGAATAAATTCCCTAAAAACAAAAGGTCTGATGACCCAGAACATAAAACAAAGCAATGGAAAAAGTGCCGTTAATGGTGGGTGAAATGTGGCCGAAATACCAGCAAAGAACATTCCGTTAAATATATGTCTTCTCCCATCGCTGTGCTGATTCAGCTTGAAGAACTGGAACATTGTAAGGATCAGAAATGTATGCGCAAGCAGCAAGCCGTCCATGCTGTAAAAGGAGTGATAAAAACTCATCAGCAGGATATACAATAGGGATGACATGTAGCTGTTCCGCTCGAGAAATTCGTTGGAATTGTAGATCCAGTTGATGGCTAAAGCATTAAATAGGATCAAAATAGAGGCGCTGATCGAAAGGAAGATGGGACTGGCACCAACAGCATCACCCCAAGCACCCAGATTAGCCACTTCCTCCTGGAGATAATATCCGGTATAACTGTTAATATAGAAGTACGTCCCAATTATAAAGGGAAGTAACAGAAGAACAAGGGCTCTGTTTCCTATGAAAAGACGTACCATTGCACGAAGATAAACATACTGACAGAGATGTAATTTTTTAACAGATATTTTTTACCCGCTTTAAATTCGGGGGATTAGTTTTATGGTTTTTAATATATATTTGCTATCCCTTGATGAAAGGGGTAACACCTAATTTGGAAGCTATGTCTCAGGAAAAAACAAGATATTCTGACGCGGAACTTGATGAGTTCAAGGATTTGATCCAGAAAAAACTTAAAGAAGCACAGGAAGACTATGATCTATTGAAAGGTTCCCTTTCACACAACGATGATCATGGGACCGACGACACAGGTCGAACATTCAACATGATGGAAGATGGTTCTGAAACGCTTTCGAGAGAAGAAGTTGCTCAGTTAGCGGCTCGTCAGGAGAAATTCATCCAGAATCTTCAGGCTGCTTTGGTTCGAATTGAAAACAAGACCTACGGAATCTGCCGTGTTACAGGTAAATTGATCCAAAAGGAACGTTTAATGCTGGTCCCTCATGCGACTATGAGTATCGAGGCAAAGAATGCTCAAAACAAATAATTTGTGAAGAAAAATATACTGATCGTAGCCGTTATGGTTGCGATCATTCTTATTGCTGATCAGGCCCTGAAGGTCTACATCAAAACAACTTTCGCGCCCGGAGAGATCGTTCCTGTTTTTGGGAACTGGTTTCTGCTTGATTACACGGAAAATCCGGGCATGGCTTTCGGAACGACCTTCGGATCGGCGAAATGGCACAAACTTGCACTGAGCATTTTCAGGATCATCGCGATAATTGGAATTTGCATCTTCTGGTTTCGTCAGGCCAAAGAAGGAGCAAGAAGAGAATTCCTGATCGCATTGGGGCTCATCCTTGCTGGCGCTACTGGTAATCTCATCGACTCAATGGTGTACGATTTCATTTTCCCTTATGAACCTTGTATGCCCTTCAATACCATGGAGGGTTCGGGTATTTTGACGGATTGTGGAATATTTGGACAAATCGAAACACGGCATACCGGATTCCTGATGGGAAATGTAGTGGACATGTTCAAGTTCCAGGCTTTCTGGCCGGAATGGATGCCACTTGTCGGAGGCAGAGAAGTTTTTCCTGCAATTTGGAACGTGGCCGATGCAGCCATTACCACAGGTGTCATTCTGGTCCTCCTGCGTCAAAAGCACTACTTCCCTAAGCCAAAGAAAAAGCGCAAGAAGAAAAAGGAACAGGAAGAAACAAGCGTTATTCCTGAGTCTTAAAACCTTGCTGTCACCCCTCCCATCACCTGGAAGATCTGTACTGGATAGTTATACCATCTGAAATAACGCTGTGATGCAACGTTGTTGAATTGGATGAAAGCCGACAATCTTTTATTGTAACGGTATTCCAATCCGAGGTTAACATCGGCCAGGAATCCTAAGTTCTTAATATACTGTCCGTCTTGTTCAACGATTCCCTCACCAGGAGCGTATACCAACGCCTTTCTTCCTTCCTCCATGTTAAGGTCCAGGTTCACGATAAACTTATCGAACAGGTTGTAATGACCACGGATCATGAATTGCATTCTCGGTAAATTCCATGCATGAACGTTGTTCAGTAACATATAGGAATAGTAGCGACCAATACCATCAACCTTCAACTTTTCATTCATTTGATAAGACAATGATCCCTCAATAGTTGCCATGTTCAAGGTGTCGTAGATCACATTGAACTTGTTTCCAACAGAGTAGACGGTATCCGTAACAAACAGAGCCTTATCCCTGATCCTCGCGAAACTGGCGCCAACATTAAAGCTCATTCGCTTACTGAGTGTTCCTTTTATTCCACCGTAAAAATCAAACATGGTGCTTTCATTTCTCAGCACGACATTCGTAAGGATGAATTCATTCTCACCTGCAAGTGAGCGATAAGTATTTTGCTTCAGTCCTCCTCGTAAACCGATATAAGGAATAAAAATATCATTGAACATACTGTATTTAAGTTCTGCCGCAGGGTAGAGATAAGCTTTTGTTCTTTGATGCGCATCTATAACAAGATCAAAACCGATCGTAGCTTTGAACCTGTCGTCCTGTAAATAGGTTGAGATCGTTGGCTTGAGGTTTATCACCGTATTGTTAAGTACAATAGCTGTATCGACTTGTGAAAGACTTGAGTCGGCCACGCCATAACGGTAACCATTGTATCTGACACCCAGATCTGCGGCAAAGATCTCTTTACCCAATTTGTAAAAAGCACTTGACTTAACAGCGAAAAAGTTCTCCCTTCCCTTCCAGTTCACAAGAGAATCCTCCAGGGGCTTTTTTGAAGTGAAATAATTGTACTCCAATCCAACCTTGTAGTTAAGGTTAGCACTGTCCTTCTTGTGCGAAGCAAATGAAAAAGCTGCTCCGACATCGTTATAGCGCTGCGCTATCGAATCTCTGGAAACAGAGTCCGTAGGGATCTCTATCCCGTAATAATTGAACCCTTGATTGTTGTACCGGAGGTCTCCCCGAAGCGTGTATCGGTTCTCATTTATTCCTCCATACAGCCCCAAACCTGTTCGGTCGAAAGTAGAGGGCGCATAATTCTTCATGTTTCCCCATGAGCTTAGGTGCTTTGCATGTGCGCCATAAATGTATTTTCTTGATCGCTTTGAATCGAAATACAATTCTCCCAAAGGCATCAATTCAGAACCTATCCCAGCTTTCGCATAAAAAGAATAAAGCTGTGGTAGCTTTTCGCTAGTCCTCACTTTTGCCGCCTGAATGGTGTCAAGTGAAATTGACGTTGGATAGAGCAGAACCAACAATGGGTATTCCGTTATCCTCGTTGCAATTGTTGTGTCGATGATCTTTGGGTTCTCGGTTAATCGAAACGCCGGCTCCACCTTGCGCATTCCGGTCCCTTCCAGATCAATAATGTCAGATCCTTGCCCAAATGCTCCCAAAAATATCAGGAGAAACGGTACTAAAAAAGTTATCTTCTTCATGATTAATTGCCGTTAGTTTCGTTCAGATCGATGATCGTTTCATTTTGTTCCTGAACACGCTTAGTGCTGTTCTTCAACTGCATCAATTCATCCCAGAGTTCGTTCGCCTCACTGATAATTCCATCGTTCTGATCAGGATAATGATCAATGACAGATTTCAAGGTCTGTTCTGCCTGGAAAAGATCATCCTTTATGATCAGAATCCTTGTTTGCAGGATCAGTGACTTGGCCACCCAATAATTATAGGCCGGCTTCATTTTTAACAACGCGCGTATCTCGTCATCAGCGCGGGTGTAGTCGTTCAGTTTAAAATACATTTCGGCTAAAGTGAATTTAGCCTCGGCCGCCATTACTGTTGTTGTGTTCTTGACGATCCACTCCAGTGACGGCTTAGCATCGGTATAATTCTCTGCGTTATAAGAGGACATTCCCTTTGCATATTCAGCCTCCAGGCGAATGGTGTTGGTGATCTGGCTGTTGGACAGAACTTCCTTGGCATAAACAGTTGCACTTGTCCAGTTACCCACCAGGAAATGACACCTCATCAATCCAAGTTTTGCCGCATAGAGCACTGACGGTTTTGATCCGGCTTTTTCGAGTCTGTCATAATAGATCAGCGCCTGATCGTATTCAGCATTATTGTACAAGTACTGAGCGACACGGGAAGCAGCGAATTCCGTGTAGGAGTTATCCGGACGTTCAAGTGCTTTTCTGTATGTCTCGATACCTTTTGCCTTATTGTCTATTGCGAAATAGGAATTCGCAAGGAAGATCTCAGATTCAACAGCATATTTTCCGTTAGGGAACTTCTCCAGGTATTTTTCGAAATTAGGAATAGCTGCAGCATATAAACTGTCGACATACGCTTCGATCGCAGGAGTATAATAAAGCCCCTCTTCTTCGTCCTTGCTTAAATTCGTACAAGAATATTGAGAGGCGAGTGCCACTGCCTTCTCCGGCTGTTTAAGGGCGGCATACAAGTCGATCAATCCACGCGTACATTTCTCACATACTTCTCGGTCGGAGCTGTGTTGATCAAGTATAGCACGGTAGGAAGATTCTGCCTTGGCGTATTCCCCTTTTTTGAAATAGATATCCGCAATTTCGATCTTACAGTCTATAGCCAGTACCGCATTGGGATAGTCTGTAACGATCTGATTGAAATAGCGATAAGCATTCGTGAAATCCGACTTGGCTTTGTAGGTTCTGGCCACTTCGTAAATGGCCGTCATCATGTACTTTGATCCTGTGTAATTGTTGATCAGGTCAAGAAGAGATTTGATCTTCAGGTCATTCTTTGAATCAAATCCATAAGACTTCGCCATGTAAAACAAGGCCTGATCCTGATAACCCATGTTGAGTTTCAGTACTTCCTGATAATTGCGAACCGCCTGTTCGTTCTGTTTCAGCATATAATGACCATCTGCCACACGCATGTATGCATCCGCAAGTTTTCTCTTGTTCTGAACATTAGATGCAACATAGATCCTGAAAGCATCGAGAGATTGAGAGATGTCCTCTTTCTTCAAAAAGGCATAACCAATATTGTAATAAGCATCCGCTTTCAGTTCGGGGGCATTGGTTGCGGGTAAAGCGAGGAATTCTCGGTAAAACCTGATCGCCTTATCCATGTTGTTCAGGTGGAACCAGGCATCCGCTGTCCAGAATTTTGCTCTACCTGTAATGGTTCCGTCCACCGGGTATTTTTCAACCAGTTCAAAAGCCTTGATCGCCTCGTCGTATTTGGCCTTTTGGTACAATTCAACTCCATAATTATAGGCAACCATCTGATAAGCCATTTTCAACTTCGCATCCTTGTTTGGAAGCTTGTCTAATGAGGCGAGGGCTTTCGTATGGTTGTTTGTTGAGGTGTACACATTCACCAGATACTGGTAGACATCATTTTTGCGAGCAGAATTCGGAAATTTCTGAAGGAACATCTCCAATGCTATCACCGCTTCATCATATGGATTAAGGTCCAGCTTATAAGAAAGAACTGCAAAATTATAGAGTGCATCTTCCTGGATCTTTGGATCAGCATTGATCTCTGAAGCTGCCTTGAATGCAGAGCGGGCCGGCAACATTTGATTCTCCTTCTGGTAGGACTCACCAATATGGTAAAAAGCATACTGACCCAGGGTGTCCTTGATCCTTGTCACTTTATCGAACATTCTGATCGCCTTTGTAAACTGGTTGCTCTTATATAGAGCGTATCCCAATTCATAATCATCCTGACGAGTAGTTCTGGCTTTTACATTGTACTCCTCAAGATAAGGCACCGCTTCATCGTACTTATTCAGGCGATAATAGGAATTCCCGATGATATGATTAAGATCGTTTCGATTGGTAACTGCAACAGAATCCATCAGGTAAGGAACATAATCAACTACCGCCTGATAATTCCCCTGACGGTGATAGATCTGTGCGATGTAATAGGGAACTGTTTTCGAAAAACGCTCATCCGACTGTAACTTCGTAAATCCTTCCAAAGCCGTTTGATAAGAGCCGTCCATGTATGCGATGTGCGAATAATAGTATAGAGCCGGGGACGCATATTGCGAGGAACCGTCCTTTACTTCATGAAAAGCATTCCGAGCTGCTGTGTAATTTTCAAGTTCAAAATTCGAATACCCCAACTTGAAATAGAATTCCTCTCTGTCTATCGGTTCAAGATCTTTTGCACGCAGCCTATTCAGCCAAGAAAGCGCTTCCTTGTAGTTCTTCTTCTGATAAAAGTATTTTCCCAGTCTCCAAAAGATCTCCTGGGTATAAATGCTCTCTGGGTATTGCTTCAGAAAGTTTTCCAACAGCGTCACAGCATCGTTATTGTACAATTCCAATGCAGAAACACCTTCATAATAAGCTGCTTTGATATAAAGCGGATCGTTCACTTTTCGGAATACATCCATGAAGTTTCGGAATTCCTTTCTTGCTGCCCCGAACTGCTCTTTTTGGAACAATTCTTCGGCACGATAGAAATTCTCATAGTCGCTGTTATACTTTTCGGAAGTCTGTGAGAATCCATTAAGTAAAATGCAACAAAAGATCGCGACCAGTAACCTGTTCATATTACACTGCTTTTTAATCGAGTAAAATTACGGGACATGATGCCCTAGGGAGAGAGGAGTTTCAAAAGTTTTAAACGTAAATCTGTTAAGATTATTTCATTCTTGCCTTTGAGCGACGAGTCATTTATATTGACCTTTATGCTGATAAAATCTACCAAGTGAGTTCAGTAGTCAAGATTAGTAACGGCAGGATCAAACAACGAGATGCCATCGTTTTAGACAATATTCAGTTCGAGTTGAAGTCGAACGAGTTCGTTTACCTCATCGGGAAGACCGGAAGCGGTAAGAGTAGTCTGCTTAAAACGATCTACGGTGAACTACTGCTCGCTGATGGAAGTGGGTCTATTGCGGGCTTTGATCTGTCAAGCCTCCGCAAGAGAGATGTACCAATGCTCAGACGAAAGATCGGGATCGTATTCCAGGACTTCCAACTTCTGACCGATCGCACGGTGATGAAAAACTTACTTTTCGTTCTGGGAGCAACGGGGTGGAGCGATAAGGCATTGATGGAAAAACGAGCGACGGAAGTGCTTCAATTGGTTGGACTTGAAACAAGGGCGAATTCAATGCCACATACCCTATCAGGTGGTGAACAGCAAAGAGTTGCCATTGCAAGGGCGCTTCTGAACAAGCCTGAGCTTATACTGGCAGATGAACCTACAGGCAACCTTGATCCTGAAACTTCAGAAGAGATCATGCGCCTTCTTCTCGCAGTAGCAAAAGAAGAGGGTTCGGCTGTACTTATGGCTACTCACGACATGAGTGTGGTGGAGAAATTCCCGGGAAGAGTGGTAAGGGTTGAAAATGGTGGACTCAAGGAGGTGAATACGCTCAATCGATTTGATCCCTTTGCGCCATTCGACGCGACAAAGGATTAGACTCAGTTTACAACCAGGCGGAAGGTTCTGAGTTCCCCCTTTTCATTTTGAGTCTTAACAAAGCAGATTCCTTTGAAATTTTCAGGCAAACGGTATTCCCCGCCATACTGTTCAATAATAATCTCCTTTCCATCCGCACCGTAAAGGGATATTACCCACGTTTCACTTCCAGAGACAAGATAAAAATATCCCATTTCGTTTGGATTAGGATAAATAGAGGTTTCCAAGAACTCAGTGTTTCCGATACTATTTGTTGGGCAATTGGGTTCCGTTCCGATTGATTCACTTAACACTCCATTGCTAACACTCCAATGAAACCATGAGCCACCGTTTCCGGATTTCCAGTCGTTCAGATCGAAGGTGTTGTTTCCGTCGATAGTTCCCTTCACCCGGTAAACTTTGAGTGCCTCACCATTATGGCTCCAGGATAATGGCATTCCAGACTGACAAGATTCAGGGCTTGCGTCACTCAGCTCACAATTTACCAGAAGGAAATATGCGTTGTCATCGTATGAAGGATACTCCCCAAAAATGCGCGCTATACCTGTATTATCGATGCAAACCGCTGTGTATTCATCGCACGCAATACCTTTTATCATTTGTTGTTCGTCCTGCAGGGCTCGAGCAAGAAAAACCATGTGCCTTCCTTTTCTATCCGGGTTGTCATAATGAGTATCAGTGATAACTCCCTGCAAATATGGGTTTTCTATGAATGGTAAATTAGAGGTCGTTACAGAGGAATTGTATGGATTACTGAGTGCTGTTGCACTACTCACGGTTCCGTTCTGTGCTGTAAAGTAATATTCACCCTGAACAGCCATTCCGGCACTTGTTCCCCCGATTACCAGATTTCTCTCAGAAATGCCTTTATTGATCAGGCTGTCCACCGGAGTGTCTCTCCAGTACGAAACATAGTCCCATTGATCACCTCCGGCGATCCAGATTCCTTCCGCTTCTTGGATGCGTTGTTTGATATAGGCTTCATTTGATGCTTCGCTATTATTGAATAAAATGGTTTCAACGGAGTTGACCGTAATACCCAGATCAGAAAATAAATAAGAATTGTATCCGTCAGCTCCCGATGCCCTGAGAACCAGAACATCACCACCGTTACACTGTTGGAGGAACCAGCGCATGGCGTCATCGTTGTCAGATGCTCCACCCATCAGACATATTCCACCCTGAGCCGTAACATTTGCATCAGAAACATCGCCTATTATCCAGGATTGATAGTTCTGCGCTTCAAGCAACGAAACCCAGCAAACAAAAGTCAGGAACAGGACATTTTTCATCGTCAAACCACCGGTTTTTTCAAACGAACCTCGAACAATTTAGTCCAGTTCTTCCCGGTCATGTAGATCTTTTTAGTTTCAGCGTTGTAAGCTATACCATTCATTACATCACCGCCGTTTCTGCCTTGTTTTACCAATTCTGCTCCATCTATGATCGCCACAACTTTTCCGTTTTCTGGTTGTATAACCGCGACAGAACTTGTCATCCAGATATTGGCGTAGATCAATCCATCGATGAATTCCAGTTCGTTCAATTTTGTGATTGGTCCCTTGTCGTCGTATACCTCAATGGTCTTCAGGATCACAAATGTTTCAGGATCACGATAGGTCAGTCTTTCTGTTCCGTCCGACATGATCAATGCGTTACCGTCATTGCAAAGACCCCAGCCTTCTCCCGAATACTTGACGTCTCTGATCAACTCAAGTGATTTTTTGTCGTAGATGAAACAGGTTTGTTCCTGCCAGGTGATCTGATATAATTTATCTCCCAGAATGCTTATTCCTTCACCAAAGTAATTGCCCCCGAGTTCCATTTTCTTAAGAATGCTTCCACTTGAAAGCTCTACCTGAGCCACGAAACTGGCTCCTTTCTGACCCGTTCCCTCATAGAGTAATCCGGAATTGAATTCCAGACCCTGAGTGAAACTTGTACTTTGATGTGGTAAAGATGCCGCAATTTCAGCAATCCAAATATCCGGCTTCACGTCTGACAATACACGAACCATGCGATTGTCCATAAACGTTGTTCCATCCTTCATGGTGGAAAGCAGAACCAAGGGTCGGGTGCCCAAACCAAAGAACCCCGCATTGAATGCATAATCCAGATTCTGCCCGGGATTTGACCACGATTGAAAAACACTGTCGTTGTAGATCAGTTCGAGCTTTACCACATCCTCGCTGTTTACATTGATCTTCAAGGGAACAACTTCATCCCACCGTGTCGCTAAATTCGATTCGAAAGTGAATTCTGCCGGGTTGACTTCATTGGTGTTCTGTCCCGTCCCGTCATTCCCAAGCAAAGGGCCTAAAACCATTGCCAATATCAGAAGGACCAAGATCCCGATGATCACATATTTTTTCATTTCTCTATTGTTTCTTTAGAATGCTCATGATCTCTTTTGCGGAGATCTTTTCATGCGTCTTATTGTAGATTACTTTTCCCTCGATCAGAAGAAGAGCCTGTGGTGAATGATGGATAGTACCGCTTCTTTCGGCAATCGCCATCGAAAGGGGTCTATCAACTATTACATCCACAAAATACAGATCACAATTTAATTTGTCCTGTTTCCATTTGTTCTCAAAACGTTCAAGCGCTCCTTTTGATATACTGCATCTGGTACTGTGTTTAAATATCAGTGCAGGTCTTCCGTTGTTACCGGAAAATATTTTGTCAAGCTGGCTGTTCGTTTTGATGTAGGTCCAGTTCAATTTCTTTTTCTGTTCACTCTGAACAGAAATGAAGGCGGTCCCAAGGAGAAATATCAGTATAACAAAAGGCCCCTTCACGATGCAGTCTCCTTTAAAATTACTTCAGCAATATCACCTGCAGAAATCCCGTTGTGTGAATTGTGGTACTTCACCTTTCCATTGATCAACAATATAGCCTGAGGGGATTGATGCATTACACTCGATCGTTCAGCAATAAAGTTTGAAACAGGTCGATAGGCGATAAGATCAATGTAGTAAAGATCGCATTGCTCCGGAGACAATTCCCATTCGGATTCGAAGCGGGACAATGCCATTGAAGATATACTGCAGCGCTTGCTGTGTTTGAATAAAAGGGCAGGCCTACCATCGTTGCCATTGAATATAGCATCGAGAGACGCTGCGTCCCTAACCTCTATCCAGTTTAGGCTCTTTTTCTTTTGTCCGAACGAAAAAAGTCCCATGATCAATATGCTCCGGTAAATTGTTTCAAAAAGCGAACATCATTCTCTGAATACAAACGCAGATCGTTCACCTTGTATTTCAACTGTGTGATCCTTTCGATTCCCATGCCAAAAGCAAAACCTGAATAGATTTCAGGATCAATTCCACATGAACGCAACACATTCGGGTCTACCATTCCGCATCCCAGGATCTCCAACCAACCTGAATATTTACATACATTGCAGCCTTCTGCATTACAGATCGAGCAGGAAACATCCACTTCTGCGCTTGGCTCAGTAAATGGGAAGTATGAGGGCCTCAAGCGAATTCTCGCCTTATCACCGAACATTTCCTTAGCAAAATACAACAAGGTTTGTTTCAGGTCAGCAAAGGACACATTCTTGTCAATGTACAATCCCTCCACCTGATGGAAAAAACAATGTGCTCTGGCTGAAATGGCTTCATTGCGGTACACTCTACCAGGAGAAATTGTCCTGATCGGAGGAGTGGAATTTTCCATTACACGAACCTGAACTGAACTGGTGTGTGTTCTCAATGCCATCTCCTTTTCTCCCTTCTCAACAAAGAAAGTGTCCTGCATGTCGCGCGCCGGATGTTCCGGTGGGAAATTAAGCGCAGTAAAATTGTGCCAGTCGTCTTCGATCTCCGGCCCTTCTGAGACATAATATCCAATGCGGCTGAAAATTTCGATGATCTCACTTCTCACTAAAGACAGTGGGTGTCTAGCGCCAATTTCTGAAACATCACCGGGTCTCGACAAGTCAAGATCCGACGATTGTTCTCCTCCCTCGCTCAGCTTTTGAGTACTCGATTCAAACTTCTCTTCGGCAAACTTTCTCAATTCATTCAATAGCTGACCGACCTCTCTTTTTTGTTCATTCGGCACGTTCTTCAACTCTCCAAAAAGCTCCTTTGTCTTTCCCTTCGAACCTAAAAAACGGATGCGGAAAGCTTCAAGGGTTTCCTTGTCCTTGATCTCAAACTGATCGATCTCAGCTTTTACTTGTTGAATAAGTTCTGTCATTTCGATAATTAATTTCAGGCAACTGTAACTTTTTGTACGAGTTTATTGTTTAAACGAATACCTGAGTTTGCAGAAGCGAAGGTAAGAATTTAAGAGGAACGCTGTGGTACAGCTGATTATAAAAATTAGCGTATATTTGGCTTTCAAACAACGGATTTAAATGAAAAACGCGGTACTGAAAACCTTATTTTTAGCTGTCTTGACAGTTCCTGTGCTGTTGGTTGGTTGTAAGAACGACGATCCTTCTATATTGAAAGTTTATGTTCGTTCAGCAAGCAATCAGCTGCAGGAAGGAGCAAAAGTTGTTGTGATCGGTGATTTGAACTCCAACCCTCCAACGCTTGAACACGTTGATACTTTGGTTACGAACTCATCCGGCTTTGCAACATTTGACATGGACAAGTATTTCAGTAAATCGGGTGAAGCAACAACCGGATATTTTGATCTAATCATAAAGAAAGATGACAAAACAGCTGAGGGTCGTGTACGTTGCAGAAAGCACATCACCACTGTTGAAACGATCTTTTTACCTAACTAAAACTTTTGATCATGAGAATTCTTAAAAGTAAATACGCCTTTTTTATGATGCTTACACTGATCGGGGCAGGTTTATCTCTAGGGTGCAGAAAAAAGAAAGACACTATCGCAAAGGTCTATGTTAAAGACTTTTCGAACCAGTATGTTGAAGGAGCGACAGTAATCCTTTACGGTAAATCAACGATCAATCAACCAGCGAATGTTGTTTTGTACGATACGACATTGACCAACTCTTCAGGTGTTGCCGTTTTCAACTACAACGATGTTTATCAGCTTGGTCAGGCAGGTGTGGCAGTTCTGGATATCAAAGCATACAAGAACGGTGCTCAGGGACAAGGGATCATCAAAGTTGAAGAAGAAACTGTATCAGAAGAAACTGTATTTATTCAGTAAGACTTTAGTTTAATAAGGGAAAAAGCCGCTTTCGTGCATAGCATTGAAGCGGCTTTCTATTTTCATAGACTTTTAATGTGAAAAATGGATCTCCCCTTCATCTACTAACGCATCTCCCCTCATTCTGAGAAATAATTGTATGAGGGCTACAACATCCTTTTCACAGTACACCTTAATTCGCTCCAGGTCATTTTCTTCGTAATAAACACGAGCGACATCAGCCCCGGAAATATCATCCTTTGGTGTGGGGATGTTGAACACATGACACAAAAGTGCAAGTGAGGTATACGCTTTATAATCGCCAAATTTCCACAACTCCATTGTGTCAAGGTGACTGATCTCCCAAGGTTTTTTTCCGGCTATATCGAGAATTGACGGCAGAGAAATTCCATTGATCAGCATTCTCCTGCAGATGTATGGAAAGTCAAATTCTTTGGCGTTGTGTCCACACAAGATATGATAAGGCGAGTTGTAGCGATCGTCCAGCAATTGTTTGAACTGCTTTAGAAGGGTTTCCTCATCGTCATGATAGAAGGATTTCATTCTAATCTGCTTGTCTGTTCGTGTTTCATGCACGAAACCAACTGAAATACAGACGATCTTTCCAAATTCGGCATAAATGCCTGCTCGCTCTCCATAAAGATCTTCAAAGGTCTTTTGGTCGTTCTGCATAAAACGGGTCTTGCCTTCGAACAATTCCTTTGTTTTTTCTTCGAGTTCTGCATAATGATAAGTTTGTGGTACAGTTTCAATGTCGAGAAACAGAACTTTGTCTAATTGTATTTTTTCCAGCATATAGATTTTGGTTTGTTACTTGAAGATAAGGAAAAAATTGCTTTATCCGCTCAAAAAGGTCATTTTTGCATGAAGGAATAGAACAATGGCAGAGGATCTTATCAAGATAAGCGGTACAAAAGAAGAGCAGTATAAATCATTGCTGCCACAGATCAAAGGACTGATCCAGGGAGAACCTGATCTAATTGCCAACCTAGCCAATGCTGTTGCAGCTCTTAAGGAAACATTCGGTTTTTTCTGGGTTGGATTTTACATCGTGAAGGGCGAAGAATTGGTTCTTGGTCCTTTTCAAGGTCCTGTAGCCTGCACGCGGATCAGTAAAGGAAAAGGAGTCTGCGGGACTTCCTGGATGAATAAGGAAACACTTCTTGTTCCGGATGTAGATGCTTTTCCGGGGCACATTGCCTGCAGTTCACTTTCGAGAAGCGAGATCGTTGTCCCGCTTATGAGTAATGGTGAAGTGGTTGCTGTGCTGGATGTTGACAGTTCAGAGCTGAATGACTTTGACCATACGGATTCAAAATACCTTATCGAACTATGTTCATGGTTAAGCGATCTTTTCTGATCCTTGCAGGAATCTTGCTATTGGCCTCCTGCGCTCAGATCGGTATTCTTTCGGGGGGCAATAGAGATGAATTTGCCCCTGTACCGGTTAAGATCTCACCTGATCAGGAACAAACCAACTTTTCAGGATCATCCGTATCGTTCACTTTTGATGAATTCGTCCAACTCAATAACCCACAGCAAAATATTGTTCTGATTCCCGGGGGAATTAAAACGGAAGCGGTACTGAAAAAGAATACTATGACCGTTTCGTGGAATGAACCCCTTATGCCCAACACAACATACGTTCTCTATATGAACGGGGTCGTAAAGGACATCACCGAAGGAAACGACTCACTCATGTCGTATGTGTTCTCTACCGGTTCAGTTATCGACTCCCTGTCGTACGAAGTTTCGGTAATCGATGCCTGGACAGGACAGTACTTAAAATATATGTTGGTCGGGCTTTACGTATCCGATCAAGACAAAATGCCGCTTTATTTTACGCGAACAGATGCTCTTGGAACTGCTCGGTTCACCAACCTTAAAAATGGTGCATATCTTTTGCGCTGTTTTACGGATGAAGACAAAGACCTCATTTCAAACATCTCGGAGAAACGGGGATTTAAGACAGATGTGCTGCAACTGGATAGCAGTTTCGTTGACACAATACCATTGATGGCCTTTACACCGCTTCAACAAAATGTAAGATCCTTCAGTTTTGGAGGGCCGGGCATCTTTAGTGTAGGGGCCGGATTCTCCCTGGAGAATGCCAATTTCACTTTCAACGGTGAAATTTTGAACGATAGAGAACTCAGAAGGATCACATCTGACAGTCTATTGCTGTTTCCTGCGATCGCTGATTCTTTAAACAAAGCGGAGCTGATCGTTTCTCATTCCTATGGTATCGATACCTTAACTATTTTGCTGAACAAAAAGGATAAAACGCTTCCGCTTAAGCTGAAAAACCTTGCTAAAACGAACGTTTTTGGACCTCATCAGGAGCTTCTTTTCGAGTTGAACGATGAGATCACCGGGATCGACAGTTCAAAGATCAAGCTTATCAACAAGGCGGATTCCAGCCGGATAACAATATCATCGCTCTCGTTTGAGGGAAATGTCCTACACATCTCAGCTGACCGAACACAAGCCAAAGATGCTAACCTTGAATTTGAAATCGGGGCAATAACAGGTCGATCAGGTAATTCAACGGATAAGGAGAGCTTCACTCTACAGTTAAAATCGAAAAAGGATTTCGGAGACCTCACCGTCACTGTGAATTCTGAAGCCGAGCACCTTATGGTTGAACTACTCAACGGAGCTCAAGTGATCTCAACGAGCTCCGTTCTTAATGGTTCCGCGGTGTTTAGTTCTCTAGAACCGGGTGAGTACACATTTAGATTGATCGTTGATCAGAACAACAACGGCCGTTGGGATACCGGTAATGAATCAGATCGCGTTCAACCAGAAAAGATCTTTAATTTTTCTACGCCTGTGAAAGTACGATCCAACTGGGAGTCACAAATCGAATTGAACACTGAAAACTGATGTCTGAAAAGAGCATCATATCTTCTGCGTTCAGTGGCTGGAAAATGTGGCTGGCCATTGCCATCGGATTGAGTGTCGCGGCCTGGATGCTTTACAGCAATTTCAGTGAAGAACAATTCGTGAAAGTTGAGCCCGGAACAGGTTCTTATTCATTGTTGGAACAGGATAAGAGTAATTCAAGGCTTTTCGTACCATCAAGCAATGGTAACTACGCTAAACAGAGCATTACCGATGTTCTGAAAGACATCAAATGGTCATCGCACGTTTACATTTGGTTGTTTCTTGCTCTTGTTTTTGTCGTCGGCAGAGACTTCTTCTATATGCTTCGCATTCGTTTGCTGACCCATGGTGAACTGTCGTGGAATGCTTCCTTCTGGGTGATCATGCTCTGGGAGTTCGCTTCGGCTTTGTCACCGGGCGTAGTTGGCGGTGCTGCTGTAGCCATGTTCGTACTGAATCGCGAAAAGATCCCGTTGGGTCGCTCGACAGCCATTGTTATCATTACAGCCATGCTCGACAATCTTTTCTACGTGGTTATGATCCCCTTTGTGTTTCTATTCATTGACAGTGCACAGCTATTTCCCGGTCAAACGGGTGGAGACCGTGCCGTCGAGTACATTTTCTGGTTTGGTTTTCTGGCGATATTAAGTGCCTGTGCATTCCTTTTCATGTCAATATTTGTTGCACCGACTTTTGCGAAAAGATTTCTTGGTCTCTTATTCAGGTTGCCATTTTTGCAAAAATGGCGTGAATCAGCCATTCGGATGGGTAGTGATATTGAGCTTGCCTCAAAGGAACTGCGGAAAGAATCCTTTCCTTTCTGGCTTAAGGTATTTGCAGCGACCTGTGGAAGCTGGATCTCACGTTATTTGGTGGTCAACGCCATTTTGCAGGCCTTTCTTCACTTAGGTTTTATCGATCATATAATCATTCTGGGTAAACAACTCGTATTGTGGTTATTCATGCTTGTTAGCCCAACGCCGGGTGGAAGTGGAGTGGCTGAATACGCATTTGGTGAGCTACTGGCGAATTTCAGTTCTTCGGGTATATTACTAGCCGGAATGGCATTTCTCTGGAGGCTGATGTCCTACTTTCCCTATTTGTTCATTGGTGCTTATTTGTTGCCGCGCTGGGTCAAAAGGACTTCAAGCAACTAGCGATAAATTCGGTACAAAGAGCTCAATACAATTATTGAGATCAGGTACCAGGCATCCTCCGGTGAAAAGAACCACGCTGTTACCAAGGCGATCCCGGAACCAGCTATGATCAGCGGATACTGCATAAAATGTGCTTTCCACAGATCCTTTAACTGAAGTGTTCTGTACCGGCCTGTCATCAGAAATTCAAAACGGTATTTCTGCACAGCTGCCAGAATTAAGATTGGAACAAGAAGATACCCCTGTTCGATTCCCAGCTCCTTGTAGGTCCAGAATGCTACGAATTCACTTAAAAAATTCAGTTCCGGGTGCAAAATGCCCATTACCCTGTGAACGAGAAATACGGCAGAAAGGAATAACAGGAATGAAAAGAATGCAGATCTATACCAGGTTTCGTTCTTTTCCTGACATTGAGCGATCCTTCGGGCCTTAATCTGAACTAAGATCTCCCCTATCAGAAGGTCGATCAAATAATAGATCAGAATGAAATACAAGCTCCAGTTCCAGATAAAAAACCCGAAAAGGGGTATCAGCGCATCTCCCGCCAATTGGATGTGTTTCAGTCTGGTGCTCATCTCAGCGCATCCGCCTGCTTGCGCGAAAGTTCGAAATCAGGATTGTATTTAAGCGCCTTTGCATAGGACTGCAATGCCCTTGTCTTATCTCCCTTCTCTTCGTAACAAAGACCCAGATTGTGCCATGCCTCAACAAAACGCGGCTCCGTTTCTATTGCCGAGTTGTAATAATACATGGCGCTGTCAATATCACCAACCGTGAAATGTTTAATGTAGCCAATTTGAAACAGTGCCTCATGATAACTGGTGTCCATCTGGATCATCTTTCGGTATAGAGGAAGGGCTTCATCTGTCTTTCCAAAGATCTGTTTTGCATATGCCAGAGAATATAACACGTCAACATTCTTAGGCTGTAGTTCTGCCGCTGTTGTGTAGTATTCAATACAGATCTCATTCTTCTCCGCCTGATAGATGGAGCCCAACATCAGATATGCTTCGAAAAATTCAGGATCCTGCTGTACCGCCGTTTCATATGAAGACTTAGCAAGATCGATCTTACCAAGAAACATGTAATTAGTACCCTTCAAAACATAAGCATCTCGATATCTCGGATTGATGCGCAAAGCGCTGTTGATGTACTTGAAGGAGGTTTCGAAATCCTGCTGTTGACTGTAAGTTGATGCAAGTCCAACCAGTGCCTTTGTGTTCTTTGGCTCCAGTTTCACGATCTTCGTGTAGTGACGTTGTGCTTTCATCACGTCTTCCACACTTCTTTCGGGACGATTGTTCAACACATCCGCATAGAGCATTCTGGCCTCTACATTGTTGCTGTCCAGCCTGAATGCTTTAGCTCCATCAGCCATTGCGCGATCAAAATCATATTTCTTCAGCATGATGTTTCCATGCTTAATGAGCAGCTCTACACTATCTGGGAACAATAGCAGTAAACTATCAATATCCTTAGGAAGCGCTTTTTCTGATTTTCCCTGACCACAGGAAATAAAGAACAATGGAAAAAGCAGGAACAAATATTTCATTCGAGAAAAAATGTGCATGATTCCTACAAATTTAAACCAATTATTCAAGTTGCTTCCCCTACCCAGTCAATCATACTTACAGAACACATAAAAAATGGGATTTCGAAAGGAGTGAACTTCAAAATACAGTAACTTTGCAATATGAAGAAATGGCCGATCATTTTACTCATTGCTGCTGTTGCGCTTTTCTCTCAGGACTTGTTGGCTCAGGGATGTTCACAATGTAAACTCCTTGCTGAGCAGGGAAGTGAGTTGGATGAAAATTCCTTCGGAAGCAACATCAATACAGGAATCCTTTACCTGATGATCATTCCTTATCTTTTGATCATGTTCCTTTTCAGGAAAAGGATCGCCGGCTTTTTCAAAAGCCTCTTCGCTAAGGCCTGATTACCTTCTCGATTTGAACAACGCGTGGCTTAAATTGGTATAGGACAAGGAAAACTCCAGTGAGCCTCCTCGGTAAGCCTTTCGCAGTGCGGAAACAGTGACATCATAAGATGCTCCGAATTTGAATCCTTTCCAATCCACCATAATTGTTGGCGAAACCGCATCCTTATGTCGGTAATAGAGTCCGAAGCCAAAATAAGCATCCTGAAAATTACCCGTGATCTTGGTTCCATCGTTGAAGCGGTAACGAAGCATCAATCCGGCAATCGTTTCCAAATGAGGACGCTGTACAACCTGAACAATACTTCCATCGATTGACCATCTCGATCCTACAAGGTCAGCAATAACATTGGCATGACCTACAAATTTGCGCTCCAGCCTATCGCCTTCAACAGTTACGTATTTCAAATATGGCTTGTTCAGGTTATAACCTGATACACCTATCTGAAGCTTGAAGTCATTGTTACGCTGAAATGTATTTTGTCCCGCATCATAGGTGTAGAATAAACCAGCGGCGGCATCCATATAGGTGAATGAACCGGCAGAATTCGCTTCTCCGGACAAAATGCTCTGATCAAAACCTGACCCGTCCCACTGAGAAGCCCAGGTTACTCTTGAAAGATCGGCACTTCGATTGGCAAAACCACCCTGAATACCTGCAGAGAAAATGTGACCATTTCCCGCAGGAAGAATTCCGCTCAGAGACAAAGCTCCTTTTTGCATTCCCCATTTAGAGTCGCCTCCAATATCGTTGTAAAACAAAATACCCAGTCCTACATGCGCCTTATCGTTCAGGCGTGATTTACCCAAGTTAACATCCGCAGCAACATTTGTTGTCATGAACTGAGTCGATGCCCCGAGCCATTGATTACGATGATTCAGGATCACACGTTCCCATCCATCAAATACGCCAGTTGCCGCCGGATTGATCAACAACGGCGTCTGGGCAGTTTGGGTAAAATGAATGTCCTGTGCCATAAGGGAACATCCGAAAACTAATGATGCAAGCGTCAATTTGAACTTCATGATCATCGGATTAATGTGATGTTACCTGAACGCATTTCCTGCGTTCCATCTATGAATATTACTTCCAGTGTGTATGCGTACACACCTGCGTTGCAAGGTTGGCCATTGAACGTTCCATCCCATCTGAAGGTTTTGTCAGTTGTATAAACCATTCGGTTACCCCATCGGTCGTATACAGAGAAAACAAACGATTGAATGTCTTTTCCTACAAATAACATGAGCGACTCGTTCACATCATTACCGTTGCCATTAGGAGAGAAAGCCGTTGGAACATGAATGCCAAGAGAACATTCTATTCCGGAATCATCAGGACTACATGGATCACATGGATCGGAGCCATTTGTAACTTCCATTCCGTCACTTATTCCGTCTCCGTCCGTATCAGCGTTTGTTGGGCTGGAACACAATAAGTTCTCCTGTGCATCGGTTAAACCATCACCATCTGTGTCGATCTGACAATCAACAGATGAATCGTCAGGATCACAAGGATTGAGAGGATTGGATCCACCTGTCACCTCAGCTCCGTCACTTAATCCATCGTCATCCGTATCAGCGTTTGTTGGATCAGTACCTGCCGTTGTTTCCTCTGAGTTGGTCAGGCCATCGCCATCCTGATCACATGGTCCGGCATTCACATTTGGAATACATGGATCCGTATTGGCAGGATCCTGTTCATCATTCACTCCGTCACCGTCTGTATCAGTTGTCGAGGATTCGAGTGCATCGATCGTTCCGTCCCCATCGGTATCAAGTGGTGTTGCCGGATCAGCACCGATCTCCGCACAGTCATTCTCACCGTCGCCATCGGTGTCAGGATTTGTTGGATCCGTGCCTGCGGCAACCTCATCTACATTCAAGCAACCATCACCGTCAAGATCCGGATTGTCAGGAACGAATACCGCCGTAATCGTCTGCGCTGCCGTTACATTCAGACTGTTTGTGTCTTCCGTAATGGCAAGTGCCATTGGACCAACTGTGAATTCCCAATGATCGAAAACGTAACCCGGAAATTCCCTTGCAATTACATTGGTTGGAATTTCTCCGAAAAACTCTCCGGACCAAGGATAGGTCGGTATCCAGATAGAATTGGCTTTTATCTCACCCGCACCGGCCGGAGAAACCTGGAAAGTTACATTGTAAGGGCCAGCCAATTCATAACAATCAATCAGACCATCCACAAGTGCAGGGCAACGTGCATTGATGAAATCTCTAAGGTCCTGAACATTATTCTGCCACTGGGTCATCGAACCTCCCCAACGCGCAATTTGACCCGGCATCTCAGGCGTGATCTCATTTAACATACTGTCCAGTAATTGGTTCATGTAATCACATGAAAAATAGGTGTTCAATAAGTCTGCATATCGGGTGATATAGTACTGCTCAACGATAGGATTCTCATTGATCAGCTTTTCAAGTATGTCGGTATGACCCTGTCCACCAGGATTGTTGAGGCTTTCAGCGTTACAAGGGTCTGCATTGGGACTCTCGTCTGGAATTCCGGTATAATTAACGTAGTGTCCAAAAGTTGCATCCATGTCCCAAAGGGCATATCTCCACCTTTTTTTATCTCCATCCGGATTCAGTCCTCTCCACCACATGGTGTTCCAGTTCAACCAGTCTTGGTTTACCGTGTACGAATTGATCATGAAATAATCTGCCAGGGACTCCCAGTTCAACTGACTGTCAACATAAGCAAAATTCGCAGCATTGCCCATGTTGTTGGTCATGATATAGTTTCTCAGTGTATTCCAGTCTGTTTGAGCTTGTGGGCCACCATATTCTGACCATGTACCACCCCAGGTTTTCAGGAATTGAATGTTGTATTCATCTTGATTAGAGTAGATATTGGTAAAATCGTGATCATCCACTTTTTCACGTATCTCATAAACTCCCCAATACTGTCCATTGAGATAAACAACACATGGCCTCCATGTTCTTTCATCCAATTTTAGTTTTGCTCGTTGTGACAAGGTTTGAATGAACGCATCGCGTATGTGGGCCCCACCATTCTCAAAGGGATAATTATCACTTGCTCCCGGCTTAAGCATTACCCGCTGAAACTCATCACGCGATTTATTCGGAAAGATCTGATGATCGATATCCCCGTTGTAGCCGTATTGATCGCGCATGATCACGTCAAATCCACGCTGTGCATAGGCCCAGGAATCATTACCATGTTTGTTGAATTGTCCTTCTCCACGATCAATGTAGGTTCCATCCTCCTCAAAAAGTTCAAAGAAGCCGATCGGCTCAAGACTGCTGTTTCCCGCCAACAAAGAAGCCAAACTTCCAGTTCCGGCGCCTGCAACAGACACCACCGGAACACCATGGCTTACGTTAATGAAATACGACGAAGAAGTGGTGAAACTGGTCAGCTGAGTAGAAAAGGCAGCTGCACGAAGTACTGTGGTTGCTGTGATGTTTACAGGACCTGTGTACAATGTAGAAGTTGCGGTTGGTACTGAACCATCTGTAGTGTATCGAATAGTTGCTGTTGCATCTGCACAGGTAATTGTTACTGATTGAGCACTTGGATAAAACCCTGATTGCAAACTGAAAACAGGTGCAGGAGTATAAAAACTAACAGCTCCGGTATTGGCGGCGTTAGGTGTTGGAGTTGTAAATAATTTCCATGTGCCCGAACCATTTGTCTCTCTTCCGATCGAGTGATTCTGCTTGGTCATCTGCGTGATCTCATACGAATCAACAATGTTCCCAAAAGTGTTTGCCAGAACGATCCATTCATTGTCTGTCTGGGTCAACTTGAAGTTAGGATGGTATTCATTGCCTGAAACCGTATTTCGGCCCGAACAGTAAACCATCTTGTATCCATTTGCTGGAATTGAACCGCTTGGGATCATCCATTTTGTTGGATTTGTCTGTCTGTCAGATAAATAATACCCCGTTAAATCAACTGGTGCCGATCCCATGTTATAGAGTTCGATCCAGTCCTCTCGTTGTCCGAAAGCATCGGTTGGTCCATTCATATTGGAACAGGAGAATTCATTGATGATGACTTGGGAAAACGATAGCTGCGCCACCGATAACACAACCCAGAACAAAAGAAATTTTGTTTTCATATTAGATTCTAGCGGGTTTAAACACCTCATATTTACCCAATATTAAGGATAAATTAACTTTATTACCGAGTTCAAGACGTTTAAAGTGCTTGAATAGTTGTAATCTTGTAGTCGAACTTTAAATAGTTTTTTCATGAAAATGGCTTTTTGGGGTGTTTTGGCCCTTGCAGGTTTTGCTTTTTCCGGCTGTAAGAAGGTAGCTGGTGAAGGTGGTTCTTCCACCATAAAAGGTGTTATTGTGGAGAAGAAATTGAACTCTGTCGGTAACGTTATCGCCTCCTATCCGATTGCAGATCAAGATGTTTACATCATATATGGTGAAGAAGGTACATTTTATGATGACAGGCTGCCAACAAGCTATGACGGAAGTTTTGAATTCCGTTATTTACAGCCTGGAAAATACAGGGTTTTTGCATACTCAGAGTGCCCTTCATGTCCTTCAGGGATGAAAGAGGAACTCAAAACCATTGAGATTGTGGGGAAAAAATCTGTAACAGTAATGGATACCATTTTCATTCTGAACTATTGATCCAATGAATAAGATTGCTGTTTTAATTCTGCTTGTTATACCCTTTATTTCACGTGCACAGCATGTTGGTAAAGTCTGGACAGAGCTGGGAGTTGAACGCGACCTTGGAGATAAGTTCGAAGGGGGGCTGGAATTGTCAACTCGCTTTGATTCCTACGGTCTGGAAACCATCTTTCCTCAATTAGGAATAAAATACAAATTGACCAAATGGATGAGGCCTTCGATCGATTATCGATTGGTTTCAGACCGTAACAAGAGCGGACGTTATGACATAAGTCATCGAATTAATGCCAACATTGATTTCAAGTACAAAACTGGGGGGCTGACCTTAAAAAGTCGTTTGCGTTACCAATATAGTTTTGATCGTTTTATCTCCTCAGACACCTACGAGCCGGAGTTCGATCAGGCGATCAGGTTAAAAATAAGTGGAGAATACGACATAAGCAAATTCCCGCTAACACCTGTCCTTAGTGCGGAGATCTTCTATGATCCCATGTATGGTCCATTCGGAAGACAAATCAACAAACTAAGGGTTTTCGGAGGGTTCAAAACCGACCTAAAAGGTCCACACTCCTTTTCCTTCGGCTACATGTACGACAATCGTATCAATTTGCCTAAACCGCTAACCAGGCATATTTTGAACCTTGGGTATTCCTTTACGATCGAACGGAAAGAGAAAAAGTAATGATCATTCCGTTTTTGCTGCCTCGACTCTAAGTCCGATGTCCAGCACCTGATCGATCTGAGATGCAGTAATTCCCTGCTCGATCATAAAAGTATAGGTTCCTTTTTCAGGCATTTTTCTCCTTCTGAAATACAATGGGATTTCCACAACAGTGCCGGTTTTTTTCCCGGCCCATGAACCGTCCGGATTCGTTACCTTTATCTCGAAAGGTTCCCTTGCCTTTTGACCAGAAGGTGTTTTCGTGTTCAAAAAGATCCAAAGATTATTGAACTGATAATCCGTGGTAGTCCTGAGTGTGAGAATAAAATCATAGGCCTGTGTAGTATCGGCAATGTCTATTTTGAAAACGGGTTTGACTTTTTGTGTCCACGTCTCATTTTCAAAGGTGTAGACCTTTTCATACAAAGCCGTTTCCTGACAAGCCGTGAAGAGAATACCCACCAAGAAAATCAGGAAGAACTTATGCGCCTTCATTTTCTCCCGGTTTTGGTCCACCGCCTTTTCTTCGGTTAGGACGATTTCTTCTTTTGTTTCCCGACGGCTTACCCTCACCTTGTGGTGCATTCTGCTGTTGAGGCTGATTCTGCTGAGGCGGACGATTGTTGTTCTCCGTTTTGGCCTGTGGATTGTTCTGCCCTCCTGGTTTATTACCGGATCGCTTTTTCTTCTTTTTGCTTTTAAACGCGTGCTCGAACCTGTTCAGGCTGTCCTGACCAACTACATTTGTGTAATCTGGCTCTTTCACAAGCACTTCTTCTTTGTATTCGAGTAGTTCTTTTGGTTTTACCCCGTCCTTGTTAAGTTTAATGATCTCTCTTACACGCTCCGGTGAAAGGGCGATCAGTCCAGAGCCAATTGCTGCATCACCTTCATAAACGTACCACATCTGAGCCTTGAAGACATCCGTCTTGATGTGATGTGCTGAACCTTTTTCGGTGTACAGTTTGGTGTCTCCTTTAGGAAAGGATTTGATAGCATCCAGGTACATGTCCAACTCGTAATTCAAGCAGCACTTGAGCTTACCACACTGGCCAGCAAGTTTTTGTGGATTCAGGGATAATTGTTGGTAACGGGCTGCACTGGTTGACACCGACCTGAAATCGGTTAACCATGTCGAACAGCACAGTTCACGTCCACAAGATCCTATTCCACCAAGGCGTGAGGCTTCCTGACGGGATCCGATCTGACGCATTTCTACCCTGATCCGGAATTGATCCGCCATGTCTTTTATGAGCTGACGGAAGTCCACACGGCCTTCTGCTGTGTAATAAAACGTTGCCTTGGACAAGTCTCCCTGATATTCTACATCAGAGATCTTCATTTCAAGACCAAGATTGACAGCAAGTGTCCTTGATTTGTACATCACCTCCTTTTCAAGAGAACGCGCCTTGATCCACTTATCAATGTCCTCTTGTTCAGCAATGCGTATTACCTTTCTGGCCTCAAGTGGCTTGAAACCTTGTGCTTTCTTTTTAACCTGAATTCTGGCAAGTTCACCTGTAACAGAAACAACTCCTACATCATACCCGGGACTCGCTTCTACAACCACTACATCCCCGACATGAAGGCTAAAGCCTTTGGCATTCCGGTAAAACGCCTTTCGGCTGTTCTTGAACCGGACCTCAACTATATCGTATGGTGTCTGACCTCCAGGTAGAGCAATGTTTGCCAACCAGTCGTACACCTCAAGTTTGTTACATCCACCAGAACTACAGGTTCCATTATTTTTACATCCGCGGGGAGTTCCACCTCCGCTGCTGCAATTTGAACAACCCATACTTCTTTTGTTGATGCGCTAAATTACGAAATTAATCAACGCATGGTTTTTTTAGGAATAAGCTTTGTGAGCTATGCTTTGTGAATATATCGCATCACGTTAAAGCAGAGCACCGTAAAAAGCAACTTCGTATTGGCATTTCTTTCCAAATGATAATGTGCTTCATTGAACGATTTGGAAAAATCAAACACATTGTTTCCACTGATGAATGGCGCAAATTTTCCGAGAAAATCGTCCTCCTCCTTTGATACTCTTGTCAGTTGATCTTCCGTGTAATTCTTCAACATACTCTGTCTTATCATATGCAGTGCATAGAGAATGAACTGACGCTGTCTTTCCCTGGTTATTGCGGAGGCTTCTTCTGCCCAGTCCATCATGTCAATGACGCTCTTTTTATAACAAACGCGCATCAACCGCATGAACAACTCCTGATTGGCTTTTTGATCATTTCCCGCTTCCAAAATGCGCATGGCTTCAAGCAGGTCGCCATCACATCTTCCCACCACACTTTCTGTGGTTGAGGGGCCTACACCCTTCTTATTTCGCAAATATAAAGCGATATCATCGGAATTAATCCGCGGAACCTTGACAAGCTGAGTTCTTGATATGATCGTTGGAAGCATCTTGTCCTGACTTTCGCCAATTAAAATGAACAAGGTTTTTTGAGGCGGTTCCTCGAGTATTTTCAGGAGTTTGTTAGAACAGGTTGCATTCATTTCCTCCGCCATCCAGATCAGCATCACCTTGTATCCTCCCTCGAAGGATTTCAGGGTGAGTTTTCTGATGATCTCGTGACTCTGCTCATTTCCGATAACCGGTTTGCGCTCCTTCGGATCGATCCTTGATACCCAGTCGTTCAAGTCAAAATATGGCTCTTCCTCAACTTGCTTTCTCCATTGATCAATGAAAGCATCTGCTGTTTTATCAATTCCCAGTACAATTGGAAAGTTGAAATGAAGATCCGGATGTTGATGGGTCGATACTTTTCTGCAGCTATTGCAAACGCCACAGCTATCGTTTTCATTCCTCTGCTCACAAAAGAGGTATTGAACAAATGCCAGTGCAAGGGGAAGTGTTCCATATCCCGGTTTGCCGAGAAAGAGTTGGGCGTGACTTATCTTATCCGAATTCACTTCTCTGATGAGATGAGATTTCAGCTCCGACTGCCCAACAACGTCCTTGAATTGCATGGTCTAAAATTACTCGAATTTTTGGAATTGTTTTTGCCTCAAACGATCAACACGATGAAAAGATCGTATATTTATGTACCAAATTTTTTACTTGATCTAATATGAAAAAGAAGATCCTCTTTGTCGGAATGATATTGGCCAGCTTCGGAAGCTATGCGTTCAATACTGTTTCAATTAACAATCAAAATACAGAAGTACGTCAAGCAATAAGCGTCACAATTCAGGTAACAAGCTCGACCGGTCCAGTAGCTGGAGCAATGGTTAAGATCTCGCACAAAAACATGCCGATCGGCGCAGGCGCAACTGACGCCTCCGGAAAGGCCGTCATCAATATACCTTCCTACAACAAGCAATTGGTTGTGATCGAAGTGAGCCACAGTCTGTATAGGGATGTCAAACTGAGTGATCAGGTTCTGGAAAATGGGAAGATCATTCCTGTTTCGTTGCGCTCAAAATCCGAAACTCCTGAAACCATTCAGCAAAACGCCGAAGAGAAGGTAACAAAGCTGGAAGAGAAAACAGAAAAGGCGAATGAAAAGGCCGAAGAGCAAAAACAGAACGCTGAAAAATACCAGGAGAACAAAGAAAATGCTATCAAGTCTCAAGAGGACTTGAAAAAAGAGCGTGAAGAAGCCGAGCGTATTGCCGAAGAAAAACGAAAGAATGCCGAGGCTCTTCAGTCGGATGCAGACCGTAAAAAAGCAGAGGCAGCAAAACAGCAAGAAGAGGCTGAGCGAATGAAGATTGAAAAACAGCGTCAGATAGAACAGGAAGCTAAAGCCAGAGAAGACGAGGCAAAAAAGCGTCAGGCTGAGGCTGAGGAAAGACAAAAAGCTCTAGAGAATTCAAAACTCGAAAATGCCAAAGCCGAAGAAGAAAAGGCCCGAAAAGAAGCTGAAGCAAAGCAGAAAGAGCAAGAAAAAGATGTAAAAGAAGCTGAGAAAAAAGCCAAAGAAGCGGAAGAAAAAGCTAAGGAAGAAAAGAAATCTGCTGAGGAAAAAGCTAAGGAAGAAAAAGAAAAGGCTGAAAAAGCAAAAGAAGAAGCGAAGAAAGAAGAACAACGCGAAAAAGCTGAGAAGGAAGCTAAAGAAAAGGCTGAGAAAGAGGCTAAAGAGGCCGCTAAGGACGAAAAGGAGGCTGAAAAAGACGCGAAAGAAGCTGAGAAAAAGGCCAAAGAAGCTGAGAAGGCTGCAGAAGAGGCAAAGGAGTTGGAAGAAAAACTTGCGAAGTTCGATGAGGAACAAAAGGGAATCGATGAGGAGCGTAAAAAGTTGAAAAAAGCGCAGAACAAACTCGATGACAAAGTCAAAAAAGGTAAGAAGCTTGATAAATTGAAAAAAGAACAGGAAAAACTGGATGAAGCCAACGAGAAACTGGATGACAAACAGAAAAAACTGGACGACAAACGTAAAAAAGCAATTCGCAAAGCAAACTAATAATCCCGGGCGGAGTTCATCTCCGCCCTTTTTTATATCGATATGAAAAACATCCTTTCATTCCTTAGTCTCGGTATCCTGATCCTGACGATCAGCTCATGTACCATAGTAACCTCAACTAATATTCCGGGAAAAACCCTGAACAAGATCCCGAAGAAAATGCTTGGGAATTACGAACTTCAACTTCCCTCTGAAATGTCATCCATGCTGGGCGATGAAAATAAACTGTTTGTTACCCTTGAATCCGAAAGAATGGTCACGAACGACGGGAAAGATGAGTCATTCACCAAGCTTGGTGATTCACTGTTCTTTTCGATAATTGGAAAGGATGTTTATATGTCAATGGGGGCTGCTCCCTCTCTTACCGTTTATAAAGTGGTACAAAAAGGCAAAGACCTCGAATTGTATTCTCTTTTCGCCAATGAAGGCGTTAGCGCCCAACAGTTGAGCCCTTATTTCTCCAATGTTGAAGAGATTCCGGGTGAGCTGGATGAAAACGGAGAAGTAGGTCCTTCCAACATGTCGGTAACCATCGATGATTCTAAACTGGCGTCCTATTTCAAAAGTGGTTTGCAAATGACAGACCCCTTCATTCTGAAAAGAACCGGATCCAAGAAAAAGAAATAAGATTAGCCCGTTTTGATGGCATCGGGGCATTGTGTATTTTCGCCCCGAAATGATATCGAAATACAAATACCACATTTTACTTCACCTCATCATTTTTATGTGGGGTTTCACGGGGATTTTGGGTAAACTGATCCATCTGGATGCCTTCGTGATCGTGTGGCACCGTGTACTCATCGCATTCGTTGCCCTTGGAATTGCGTTATCCTTTATGGGTAGATCACTTAAAGTTCCTAACCCGCGAGACCTCATCAGTATTGCCGGTGTTGGAGTGATCGTGGCTTTGCACTGGATGACTTTCTACAAGTCCATTCAACTGTCTACCGCTTCACTCGGGATCTTATGCCTCTCCACTACCACTTTACATGTCACGTGGCTCGAACCACTGATCATGAAACGAAAGTTTTCCTGGATAGAATTCCTTATGGGACTTGTAGTGATCTATGGGATCTATTTTGTTTCCAGCGATTTTGATCCCAACGATTACGAGGCCTTAGCTTACGGATTGGTTTCTGCACTTTGTGCGGCACTGTTCTCTGTTTTTAACGCTCGTTTGGCGCAGGATATTCCATCTGCCAAGATCACTTTCTATGAGTTGATCGTAGGTTTCATCTTTTTAAGTTGTGTGTTATTGTTGGAAGGTCGTTTTGACAGTAGTTTGTTTGTCATGACAACCAGTGATCTTTTGTGGCTCCTGTTTCTTGGGATTTTGTGTACCTCCTTTGCTTTTCTAGCCACGATTGAGGTTGTCAAGCGATTAGGTGCGTTCACGGTTTCGTTAAGTATTAACCTTGAACCGGTTTACACGATCCTCCTGGCCATTGTAATACTCAACGAAAATGAAGTTCTCGGTTCACAATTCTACATTGGTTCCATCATCATCGTATGTGTGGTAGTAGCAAACGCCATTTTTAAATACTACCTGAAGAGCAAATCCTCAGGGAAATCGATCAAATAAGGTTTTTATCCCTCAGGAAATCCAACCACTTTCCGGATTGCACGGTATTCATCACTCTCGGAAATTTGTTCTGTGAACCGGCCTTGCCGATAGAAGCCATGAAATCATAAAATACTTCCGGAGGATAGACTTTCACAGCGGGGTTTTTGAGGGTGTACTTGCGAACAGACGCATAATCATCGTTGAATTCGCACAATTTTTTATCGATCTGCTGAATAAGATCTTCGGCAGGAATAGATGTAGTACTTCCCAAAAACCAATGGTGTCGCTGATCCTCATTGTCAGGATAAATACAGAACTCAGAAATTTCAATTTGATTTTCCAGTGCCACACCGCGGATCGCTTGGTTAATATTGTCCAGTGACAAGTGTTCACCGCACAAACTCAGGAACTGTTTGATCCTTCCGGTAATACAAACTTCTCGCTCTTCCACGTTAATAAACCGCACAAGATCACCGATCATATACCTCCACAATCCTGCATTGGTTGTAATGACCATCGCATAATCGATCCCTTCCTGAACCTGTGAGAGGGTGAATGCATCGTAACGGTCTTTCAGGTTTCCGTGCTGATCGAAGAAGTCGGAATTGAATGGCACAAACTCAAAGAAAACCCCGGAATCCAGCAACAATTGCATTCCTCTTCTTTCCGGTGAGGTCTGGTAGCCAAAATATCCTTCACTGGCCAGATAAGTATCCATCAGGTGAACCTTTTTACCGAGTACCTTTTCTAAACGGGGAATGTACGGTTGCATGAAAACGCCTCCGTGCACATACACTTGAAAATTGGGCCAAATGTCGTGAATCGAAGCCAGCTTATATCGCTCAACAATTCGCTCCATCAGCAAAATGCACCAACTTGGAACTCCTGCCACGACACCGATATTCCATTCAGGGGCCTTTTCGACCATTCTTTCCAGTTTCTCGTTCCAATCTTTAATAGAAGTGATCTTGTTTCCGGGCTTAGCGAATGGACTTAAAATAAAAGAGGTGTGCTTCTTGAGTATTCCGCTCAGGTCTCCTTCGATATGCGTTTTTTTCTTGGTGAGTTGAGTGCTGCCGCCGACCGCAAGAACACTTGCGCTGAAAAACTCTTCGGGAAGATCAAGTTCATGGAGCATCGTGATCTGTCGCATGCTGGATTTCTGGAAAGAACGGATCATTTCTTCCGTTACCGGGATCCTTTTTGAAGGTGACCCGGTAGTTCCGGATGACAGTGCAAAATATTTGATCCTTCCGCGCCAAGTGTAATCACGTGCCCCCATGATCGTATACTTCAGCCATTCCTCGTGGAATTTATCGTAATCCATTATTGGAACCTGCTTTTGATAAGCCTCAACCGGTTCTGATGAATTAAGGATAGAGTCGAAACCGTGGTGTTCGCCAAACTGCGTTAAGCGGGCTTTCTCAATAAGCTTTGACAAGGTCTTTAATTGATCCCGATAATCCTTGCCCTTGTTAATGTTCCGATTGTATCCGAACCGAGCTGTTTTCTTTAATAGTTTTCCGATTATGGGCATCGTTGAGGTTTTAAACAAAAATAAGATGATTTATCAATAAGGCCTTTAGTAATTTGCTTTTTGGGGTCTATGCAAAAAAAATTCGTTTCGGATTTTAAAAAATTCTTTATTATTACATTTGCAAACGGAACTATAACCAGAAGATCATTCTATGAAAACAAAGACTTTTATCGTACCACACGATTTCACTCCTGTAGCAGATATAGCATTGGAACATGCTATTGCAACAGCAAAACCTCTTGATGCACAAGTTTATATTCTCCATGTTGTACCAAAGGAAAGTGATATTCGTGAAGCTGAAGGAAAACTGGAGGCTATTATCAATTGGCATAGCGCCTCAGGGGCCCAGCTCATCCCTTATGTACGATTAGGAAGTATCTTCGAAGAGATAGGTGATTTCGCAGCAGAACACCACGCAGAACTGATCTTCATGGGAACACATGGTGCGCATGGTTGGCAACACATCACCGGAAGCCACGCGTTGAAGGTGGTAACGAGCTCAACAGTTCCATTTATCATTGTACAGGAAAAAGGGATCAAAGAAACAGGATACGATGATATCGTGGTTCCGATGGACTTGAATAAAGAAACCAAGCAAAAACTGGCGATCGTAGCAGGTTTGGCTCAGTATTTCAATTCACGAGTTCACGTGATCACTCCGGATGAAACGGATGAATTCCTTCAGCACCAGGTTCAGGCCAACATTCAGTTCGCAAAGAAATTCTTCTCTGAGCGCAACATTGAAATGACTGCTACACTTGCTCCAAGCAGCGGCTTCGATAAGGAAGTAGTGAAACATGCGGTTAACATCGATGCTGACCTTATTGCGATCATGAACCTTCACAGAGGCGGAATCCTGAATGCTCTTACAACAAGTTACGAGCAATACATCATCACGAATGATGCGAAAATACCTGCTCTGATCGTTAATCCAATTGATATCAGTGGGAAGTACGGACAGAGCATTTTGTTCAGTTAATAAAGTTATAATCAAAGAAAACGCCTGTCAAATGTCCGGCGTTTTTTGTTTTATTCAATCATTAAACCTCAAGGGTGATCATATTTAATCCACATACTCCCCTCTTTCCAATCTCTGCTTCACCTCTTCCAGGTTTTGCAGTTTCTTCACTTTTCGTGTACTGATAGATGTCTCTGTAAAGTAACGGTGCATTTTCAAAAAGGAAACCTGCATCTCGTCCCACTGTCGGTCGCTGTTGATCTTACCGTGCTCTTTCAGTTCTCTTCTAAGCTTGTCGGCGATCTCGTGGAAATCATCACGTCCTAGATAGTCCAGATCGGCATCGCAAATAATCTCCTCCAGTTTATTCTTGGGTTTGTGCGGTATCTGGGTCACGTAGATCAGTTCTTTGATCGTTTCGATGTGTTGTTCGGTGTAACCGTACTTGGGCAAGATCTCCTCCGCCATGCGCGCTCCTACCGGTTCGTTCTTTTCGTACTGTTCCACAAATCCTGCATCGTGGTAGGTTGCCGCAGACTTCAATAGGAATAAACCCTCATCCGTTACTCCCTCACTCAGAGCAATGCGCTCAACGGCTTTAACCACATCCTTGGTGTGGGCAATACTATGGTAATGCAACTTATCAGAAAGCCCTTTTTCAAGTACTCGCATAATATGACGCTCAGCTTTGTAATAGTTGATAGAACTATAATGGTGCAGGTTGACGATCTGCTGAAAACGCTCATTCGGTACAATTCCCTCTCCATTTACAGAAAGTTCAGTTTTGATCCTGTCTACCGTATACATGTCGATCAAACCGCGACTCTTCGACTGTGCCTTGCCCCTGAACGTACATTCAAAATACGGCTCGATGTGCTTGAATGTATTTCCCGTGATCGTCACCTTACCCGGTTCTCCGAGCATCTCCATGCGCTGCGCCTGATTCACCGTCGCTCCCCAGATATCGTAGGCCAAACGCTCACTTCCGATCACTCCTGCCGTAACCTCACCGGTGTTGATCCCTAAACGCAATTCCCAGTACTCCTCACTGTTGGCGATGGCCTCGAATTTGAGTTTAGCCATATAATCCTGGATCTGCAATGCCGCCAAACAGGCATCGATCGGATTGGTGTTGTTTCGCACGGGAACCCCACCGGCACACATGTAGGCATCGCCTATGGTTTTGATCTTTTCTAGGTTGTTTCTGACAATGATCTCGTCAAACTTCCTGAAGTAAATGTCGAGTTTGCCCACTAGTTCAGTAGGCGTCATTCGATCCGCGATCTTAGTAAATCCAACAAAGTCAGTGAAAATGACCGAAACGGTTTTATAGGCTCGCGCACTTGCCCGACCTTTATTTTTCAATTCTTCTGCCGTCGACTCCGGAATGATGTTCTTTAGTAGTTTCTCTGTTTTATCCTTTTCGATCTGCAGCAATCGCTGTTGCTCTTCTACCTTGTTCTTCTCTTTTTCAAGTTGCTGACGCTGACGCTCGATCTGGATGTTCTGTGCCCTGATCTCTTTTGTTCGCTGAGCCACTTTCATTTCCAGTTTCACTTGCTCCCTTCTTGCAGAATCAATTCGTCGGCGAATGAAAATGCGGATCAAAATACCCAACACAGCGAGAACCAGAAGAATGAACCACCATGTAGCCCAGAATGGCGAGTGGATTAAAATGTTGATGATCGATGGCGTTCCCCATGGTCCATCTCCGGTTCTGGCAAAAACGACGAGACGATAACTGCCAGGTGAAAGCGAACTGAATCGCAATTCATTCGAACTTCCGATCAACACCTCTCCTTCATCGGAACCTTCAAGGATGTATTTATAATTAACAAGTTCAGGATTGCTGAGATCCGAAGGCTGGAAGCGGATCGTAAAGCTTCGCTGTCGGTAAGATAATTCAATGGACTGTAATTTGGAAAGGGGCGCAGAAAGCGGAGAACCTTTATCTCCGGGTTTAACCCAATTCTTATCCAACTTGAAGCGCGTGAACTTAACCGTGATGTCCTGACCAAGCGGCGTAAGGTTCTTCGGGTCGAAGAAGTTGAAGCCATAGATCCCTCCGAAGTAAAATTCACCGGTTTTGGATTTTAAATACGCCCCCAGGTTGAATTCATTGCTCATCAATCCATCCTCTTCGGTATAGTTCGTTGTTTCACCTGAAAAACGATTCAGTCGGCAAATACCGCGATTGGTACTCATCCACAAGTGTGAAAAACCATCTTGCAAAACACTGTACACAACATTATTCGGAAGCCCATCCTTTTTCGTGTAGGTTCGTGCTTCCTTCTTTATTTCATTCCAGTACAAAAGTCCCGAACCAAAAGTCCCGAACCAATATTCATTTTCACCTGTTTGACAGAACGAGGAGATATAATCCCTCGAATTGGACATTAGGATCTTGTTGTGTTTGTATGGACGAATGCTGATCTTTCCGTCCTTTTCATCCAACAGGTTCAAACCACCCGAACTCGTTGCGAAAAACACTCTTTTCGAATTGTCTTTAAAAACAAGTCGACAGATTCCAAGACCGATGGTTTCTTTGCTTTTTCTTGGATCGTGTTCGAAAGACTGAGCACTTCTCTTTTTTAGATCGAGTAAAACAGCGCCTGACTTTGTCGCTAAAAAGTATTTGTCGTCTTTCCAGTGAAGGATCGAATAGACCCTTGCGTGTCTCACGGCCTCAGTATCATCCTTGAAGTAATTGATACGCTTGAAAGAATAAGCACCCGGACCATAGATCGAAAGTTCATACAAGCCATCGGCACAACCAACCAACACTTTATCAGGACTAATGACATGCATGGAAAGCACAACTGTTTCCGTTGCTTCGGTAGACTGAGAAGGTTTTGTTTCGAGGTAGAACTGCTCGAATTTTCGGGTATTTCTGTTAAAACGCGAAACCCCTTTATCTGTTCCAACATATAAGTAACGCGCCTGTTCATCTTCAGCAAAACTCCATACAGTAGGTGTTGGGATTCCCAGTTCAAGGTTTCCACTGGGTCCAACACCAAGGAATCCTTGATTTCGCGGATCAAAATCAGAAAGTCCGCGTTCAGTTCCTACCCAGATCGATCCCGAACCATCTTCAAACAACAAATTGATCTCATTGAAGAGCAGTGCATTCTTCTGAAAAATATCCTGAGCACTGTTGAAAAGTGTTCCTTCAGGTGTCAGGGTGAATAGGCCTTTGTTCACTGAACCGAAAAACCACGTGTTGTTCGATGTACGATAAATATCAGAGATCCCTATTAAACCGAACTGTTCATCGAGAATGGAAAATGCTGTCGAAACCTCGAGCGTATTGAGGTTCAGGTTGAATAATCCTTGATTAGTTCCAAACAAAACATTTCCTCCATTGCTGTACATTTTCTGAATCGCAACAGGTGAATTGTTTTTAGCGGGAAGCGAGATCGATCTGACTCTTTTCTTGGATACATCCGAAATGAAGCAGCCCTTATCCTCTGTATTGATCAGCAAACGACCATCAGGTAAACACAGAAGAGACTGTATCTTTCTGCTCGGAACGAGTGATGTATAATGGGTAAACTTATTAGTGCTCAGATCAAAGGAGATCACTCCATAACCTATTGTTCCCAACCAAAGTATTCGATTACTTCCAAGACAAATGCTTTCAATCTGAAGCGCGGTTGATCCGGCCGTAATGAATGTTTTGAATGCTTCTTTTTCCGGATCGTAAACGGTTAACCCATTGCTGGTTCCAAACCATAAGCGACCATCACTAGTTTTAAGCGCACATTTGATGTACTCGCTTTCCAGTCCTTCGGTGGCGTCAGAATTGAAGATCTCGAAATTCTTACCGTCAAAGCGATTAAGACCATCCTGTGTACCGATCCAAAGTGAATGATTATCATCCTGTACGATACAGGTGACAGAACTTTGTGAAAGCCCGTCGTTTATGGTGTAATTCCTGAACCTGAAGGCTGTTTGCGCCCTGCCGCTGTGAAAGAACAGCAGGAACAGTCCAACGGTAAACAGGAACTGCCTAAGCATAAATAGTAGTTACGGTTAAGATGAGTGATCAGGCCTGTGCACCGGCTGCGTTCGCGGGAGCAACTGTGATCGTCGAGTTTTCAAGGTCTCTGTCGAACATGTACATTCCTCCTTTATCTCCTCCGATCAAGCGCAATTTATCAAGGATCGTACGCGCCAATGCTTCTTCTTCAAGTTGCTCAGAAACGTACCACTGCACGAAATTATGTGTCGTATAATCTTTCTCCTGCAAACAAATGTCTACCAGATTGTTGATGCTTTCTGTTACACCGATCTCATGGCTAAGCAGCAACTCAAATACCTTCTCAAGGTTGTTGAATTCTGTTGGCGGCTGATCGATCGCAGGAATGATCGCTTTTCCACCTCTTTCGTTGACGAATTTTACCAGTTTCAACATGTGAAAACGTTCTTCATCTGAATGGAGGTACATGAATTTCGCTGTGCCGTTGAGTCCGTTGTTCTCCGCCCAAGATGCCATCGCCAGGTAGAACTGTGATGAAGAGGCTTCCTTCTGTATCTGTTCGTTCAGTGCTTTTTCAACTCTTGAATTCATATCTTTTATTTTTGAAATTGTATTGTTCGCGATCAACAGCGCAATTGATAACCGCTGTATTTACAAATTTATGATTCTCTGCGGATTTAATGGTATAATTCATCCTTTTCACCTTAACTTCGCATATATGGCAAAGAAAAAGCGCAACAAACCAAACAAGCTGAGAAACAGTCTTGTTCACGTCATTCGGAAAGTATTTGAAAAAAATCCGGAAAGTATACTTAGTCACAAGCAGGTTTGTGCTTTGATCGACGTCAGAGATGTTCCACTTCGAAAACTGGTTTTTGACATTTTACAAGACCTGCGATCTGAAGGTTTTCTTCAGAGCCATGGGCACGGTGTGTACTTTCTGAGCCCTGTGAGCTCTGGCGGAGGTGTTGAGGGTCGCATTGAGATCACGCAACGCGGAGCAGGTTTTGTGGTAACGGATGATGAGGAAGCGGATGTATATATTTCACCTCAAAATACTGCACAGGCCTTAAGCGGAGACCGTGTAAGGGTGCGCATTATCAGTCGTGGAAAAACACGCATGGAAGGCGTTGTAACTGAAGTGTTGGAGCGTGAAAGAACGCAATTCGTTGGAACGATCGAAATGCACGAGAAATTTGCCTTTCTGGTTCCCGACAACCTCAAAGCCGGAACAGATATTTACATTCCGAAAGAAAAACTGAAAGGTGCGAAAAACGGAGATAAAGCGCTGGTGAAGATCACCGTTTGGCCTAAATCTGCCGGAAATCCATACGGTGAAGTGATCGAGGTACTCGGTCAGCACACTTCAAACGATACAGAAATGATATCGATCCTTTGCAACCAGGGGATCGATTATAAGTTTCCACAGGAAGTGCTCGAAGAAGCCGAAACCGTTGGAATCGAACTGGATGAGAAAGAAGTGGCTTTGCGTAAGGATTTCCGATCCGTAACGACTTTTACCATCGACCCCGTAGACGCCAAAGATTTCGACGATGCGCTTTCCTTTAAACGGCTTAAAAACGGAAACCTTGAGATCGGTGTGCACATAGCAGATGTGAGTCACTATGTGCGTCCGGGAACAGCCATGGATAAAGAAGCATTGAAAAGATCTAATTCCGTTTATCTCGTCGACCGCGTTGTGCCGATGTTGCCCGAACAGCTTTCAAATATGGCTTGTTCCCTTCGTCCAAACGAAGATAAATTCAGTTTCTCGGCAGTCTTTGAAATGGATGAGGACGGAACGGTTCATAAAGAGTGGTTTGGTAAAACAGTGATCCATTCCGACCGTCGTTTCAGTTACGAAGAAGCGCAGGAGATCATCGAAGGAAAAGACGGTGATTTTAAGGATGAAATTCTTATTCTCGATAAGATCGCTAAAATTTTGCGAAAAAAGAGGTTAAAAAAGGGTGCCCTGAACATTGAGTCCGAAGAAATGCGTTTTCGTTTGGACGAAAATGGTCACCCGGTAGAAGTTGTGATCAAGACTTCAAAAGATGCTCACAAGCTGATCGAAGAATTCATGTTATTGGCCAACCGACATGTGGCCACGTTCATGGCGGATCCTACTCAACGCAAAGATGTTGTTCCTTTCCTTTTCCGCGTTCACGACAAGCCGGATATTGAGAAGATCGCGCTGTTCAACGTGTTCATTGAAAAATTTGGTCACAAACTGGATTTCACCCACCCGGACCAGATCGCAAAGAGCATGAACAAGTTGTTGGAAAGCATTCGCAACGAGAACGAATATTCGCTTGTTCAAACCATGGCGATCCGTTCGATGGCAAAAGCGGTTTACGATACGGTAAACATTGGTCACTATGGTCTGGCCTTCCAGTATTATACGCATTTCACCTCCCCTATTCGCCGTTACGCCGACTTGGTGGTACACCGCATTTTGCAGGAGGAACTTACGACGAAAAAACACCGCTACGGAAAAGAACTCGACGAGATCTGCAAACGCATTTCACGCATGGAGCGCAAGGCGGTTGAGGCGGAACGCGAATCGAATAAATATTTCCAAACGATCTTTGTTCAGGATCATATCGGTGAAGTATTCGACGGCACGATCTCAGGATTGGCTGAATTCGGAATGTTCGTGCGTATGGACATGAACCATTGTGAGGGAATGATCGCCATGAATGATCTGCCGGGTGAACGTTTTTACTTTGATCCGGAAAAATACCGCATCGTTGGTTCGAAGACCAAGCGCGAATTCCATTTTGGTGACAAGGTAAAGGTTCGCATTTACGAAGTGCATCCACGTAAGCGTCAGATCGATCTGGAGTTAGTGGAATAAAAAAGCCCCATCCAAATTGGATAGGGCAAGATTTTTATAGTTGACAGAATTACTTCGTCTTACATGTATTTATTCCCAGCAAGGTATACAGCGGGCAAAAACTGATCATGCTTGTAAGGACAAAAACTCCTGCAACGACCAATAGAATGATCCCGAGTGTTCCTGTGATGATATCCATATAGAGCAATACTGCGATAACCAAAGCGATCAAAATACGGATCGAACGATCTGCCATTCCCATATTCTTTTTCATGTTTTTTCTTTTAAAAGTGACGATTGATTGTACGGAAAATAAATGGTATTGTTACATCCGGGTGATTTTGTCATCCATCTTAATCTCCACTCAAGGGGAGAAATTAGACCATCTTGATCTTGTTGTTCAGGTCGTCACGATATGAACCTCCGATCGGAATGACTTTTTTATCCAGCTCCAACGTGAGGTTAGGGAACTCGATAGAAGCGATCTTGTCCAGTCGAACAATGAAGGAGCGGTGAACACGAATAAAATCAGTCGTACCCATTTTCGTTTCAATGTCTTTCATTGTAGAATGGATCGTGTAACGAGCATCTGCAGTGTGGATCACCACATAATCCTTTAAAGCCTCTATGTAATAGATATCACTGGTTTTTAATTTCACCAACTTACTGTTCGATTTAACAAAGATGAAATCACTCGAGGCAGAATCCTTATTCTCTACTATTGAAAACAGCAAGTCTCTTTCCTTGATGATCTCTTGTTCCTTTCCATGCTTGTAGATCGCCATTTCGATGGACGTGTGCAGATCTATTTCCTTGAAAGGTTTAATGATATAGCCGTAAGGCTCTGTAACTTTTGCTTTAGACAAGGTTGATTCGTCAGCATAAGCAGTCAGGAAAACCACCGGAATTGACATTTCATTCCGAATGATCTCTGCCGTCTGAATTCCATTCATATCACCTTTCAACATGATATCCATCAAAACGATATCCGGGTGTTCTTCTCGCGCTAATTCAAGCGCCTTTTCGCCGGTAGCGGCAGCGCCAACTACATGATACCCCAACTTCTTTAAGCTGTGCTGAATATCCTTTGAGACTATTGACTCATCCTCTACAACAAGAATGTTTGTCTTTGACATACGTTAGAGTTTGGCTTTTTCAAAAGTAATCAAATATTTTATACCCTTGGAAGAGTCGAACTTGATTTCTCCGTCCAGCTGTTCAACCAGTGTCGTAACCAGTTGTAAACCGAGGGTATCAGAAGACAATATATCAAACTCTTTTGGTAATCCAACACCGTTATCCCTGATTTCTAGTAATATACGCCCATTTTTTTCCTTTAAGCCAACAAATATTTCACCTGATGCATCATTTGGGAAAGCATATTTTAATGCATTGGTGATCAATTCATTGACCAATAACCCACATGGAATAGCTTGATCTAAGATCAATTCTACCTTATCCATGTCTGTCCGCAATTCAATGTATCCGGAATGAATCCTGTAGGAGGAGATCAAATTACCGGTTAGGTTCATTAAGTAATCAGAGAAATTGATCGAGGAGAAATTTGTTGTTTGATACAGGTTCTCGTGAATAATCGCCATTGAGCGTATCCTGTTTCGACTTTCCTCAAGTATTTCAAGTGTTCGGGTGTCCTTTACAAAAGAGCTTTGAAGATTTAAAATACTGGAGATCACCTGTAAATTGTTCTTTACACGGTGGTGAATCTCTTTCAAAAGAACTTCTTTCTCCTTCAGTGACTCTACGATCTCCTTCTCTGTGTTTTTCTTTTCGGTAATATCGTGCGCAACCAGGGACAACTCCGTTACATTTCCTTCTGAGTCATAGATGGGGTTGAAGAAGATTTCCATCCATATCATCTTTCCGTTGACACTAAAACTTACTTCGTGTTGTTTTGATTCACCACTTCTTACCTTGTTCAATAAGCGAGTGAATAATTTCAGATCAATTGGCCGAAGAACAGAACCAAAGAAATCCGGAAAAGAAATTCCTGTGGACATTACTTTACCGGTAAGGTATTGGAAATAATGCTGACAATGTGAATTAAATGAGGATATCTTGAGTTGTGTATCAAGTGTCAGTAACAATGTATTTGAGGAACTGTCAAAGATCGCATTACTGCGAAGAAATTGTTCCTGTAATAATTTTTCGGCACGGATCCTTTCTTTGATCTCCTTAGCCATTTTCTTATTGGTTTCTTCTGCCATTTCCGCACGCAACATCTCTCTTGCCAACTGATTCTGAAGAGAAACATCCTTAAAAATGATCATGGTCGCATCCTTCTCTTCAAACGTTGTAGAAACAATCGTTACATCGATCGGAATTTCTGAATTATTATTGTCTTTGATCAAGAACTGATTGTGAAGTATGGATCTAGATTCCTTATGCAAATCGTAAAGTTCTTCAAAGCGCTTTTGTTCAGTCGAGGGAAATAAGGTGTCCAGTTGTACTTCTTCCTTGTTCAGGATCTTGTGTATTTCTGGATTGGTGTAAAGAATATCTTTCTCTGATAGGATCAAAATTCCTTCCGGCGTGTTCTCCAGGACAGATTTGAAACTTTCTCTGCTTTTCTCCAAAACCCTCATGGTAGCTTTCAACTCTGAAAGATCATGTATCACACACTGATTATAGGTATTATCTCCAATCGTCAGTTCAACTATCACCACTTCAGATTCAACTCTCTGTTGGCCACTTTTAAAATCCCAGTTGAATTTAGCGTGTTTGGAACGCAACAAACGTTGAATATTCCTGTTGTATTCCTCGTACTCGTTTTCCGAGGTGTCGTACGTCAATTCCCATAAACGCTTACCGATCATTTGTGCTTTTGGAATACCGAAAAGTTGAATACTTCTTCGGTTCGTATCGATGATCACATCTCCATCCATTAAGAGAATGGCATCGTTCGATTCTTCGTAGATCTGACGGTACTTTTCTTCACTTTGTCGTAGTGCAAATGTTGCTTTCTGTACCTCTGTCAAGTCGATGATGGTTCCTTCGATCAATCCTGTGATCTTGTCCTGGTACCAGTTGAAAATGAACCACTTCGTTTTACCGTTCTTTAACTTGAAATGTGTTTGATAATTCCTAAGATTGTCATTATTTCCGATAAGTTCCTTTATTTCCTCCCATTCCTTGAGCTGATTTTTGTCAAATAAGACCGTGTTATGTTTTATCTCTCCTTCGAACATATCAGTGAAAGCATCATTGCAATCAATCACAACAGCATTCTGATCTACCGTGAAAACACCTGCCTGGTTTCTATAATACAGGTTTCTGTATTTCTGTTCACGGGCCTCAAGCAACTCTTTTTCCTTCAATTCCCTGGTGGCATCGTTAATTCTCAACAACCAGTAAAATCCATTCTTAAGAGAAAGAACACTAAAAGAAAATTCCAGTGCTCTTCTGTCTTTCTTTCCATTGATAGGATAGATCCTATGGAATTCGTGACCTATTTTTAATGATTTTATCTCTTCGAAAGATTCAGAATCTACCAAATTGAAAACAAAGTCTTTAATTTCTTCTTCCTCAACATCCAACAAACGAAGTGTTTCAGAATTGAAATCCACCAGAATAAACCTTTCGTTAATAAATCGGAAAAGAACATAGCCGTTACCCGGGTTATTGACAATCTTTCTTAGATAATGGGAATAATCCTCCACACTGTTGATCATCCTTTGTCTTGACCAAAGGACCAGGACAGAACAGAGAGAAAGAACGAAAAATAATCCGAACGATGCGTACTTCGAGATCTCCGGATTGTCAACATATTGATAACCATAGATGAGGAGCGACAAAACAAAAAAGTTATAGAGAATTGCAGGATAGAATCGCTGCATAACATACAGAACTACAGCGTATAAGGAATAAAAACAAAAGAAATCAAACAGGGCAAATTGCTTTTCAAGCAGATCCGTAAACGCAAACGCTGTGATCACAAATAAATGCGCAATGAAAAAATAGATCAGCTTGTTGTATAAGGGCTTAATCAAATAACACAACAGAATATAAAGTGGAAATAAAACGGTATAGGATAAGCCTATGTAGAAATAAACAGGAGCTACGTCAGTGTCGTAAACAAAATAGCAGAACAACGGACTTATGACAAACGCCGCTACACTGTGCAAGATAGACAGCCTGCGAAAATCGTTTTCCTTTTCGTAGTAGGGTTTAAACTCCTCGCTAACCAGATTGGTTCTATCCACTATATTCAATCCGGATTTCATCAGTTAGTTGTATCTACAGAATATGCTCCCATTCTTTTCATGAAGGTAATACATCCTTTTGATTCTGCAAGATATCAGCTACCATTGAAAATGGATTAATGAATAATTAAAGAATATTCTTTTAAAAAGGTTTTTTATTCTTCTTTAATAAGGCTGTTGAAATGTTTGAAACTACTTCTCTATTAACTTGCTATTTTGAGTTATCCATGAATATATCAGATTTATAAACAAAACGAATTATATCTAACTGTATATATTTCAATGATATAACTAGGTAATGAACATTTGTCCATTTTCATTGAATGTTGATTATTTTTCAATGAATTGAATGTTAATACTGTTTTAAATCTTCTTCATAAATAGCTAATATCTTACTCTAACTATACTTGTTTTAGAGGACAATTCTGCGCATTTGAAAAAAATTCACGAATAATCCTTGTGAATGTTTTTGATTTTTATCCTCATTCTATTCACAGGTATACTACACTTCGTGTTGAAAACTGGTATTCATAAAAAACACTAAATCAATAATTTAAGTTTTTGTTGAAATTCCAATTGTTTAAAAAGAGGATTGAATGTTTATAAAGATGTAACTTTGACGAAACAGTAAAAAATTCAATCATGATCATTCCAATTGGTGCGGATCACGCCGGTTTCAGCTTAAAGCAGTTCCTTATTAATTACTTGCAGGAAAAGGGTTATGAAGTCAAAGATCATGGTTGTTTTTCCGAAGATAGCATTGATTATCCGGATTTTGGTCACCCGGTGGCTGAAATGGTTGAAAGTAACCCGGGAATGTTGGGAATTCTTATCTGTGGTTCAGGAAACGGGATCAACATGACGGCTAATAAACACCAGGGCATCAGAAGTGCATTGTGTTGGAAGAAGGAAATAGCTGAATTAGCTCGTCAACACAACGATGCCAACATTATTGCTTTACCTGCCCGATTCGTATCGAAAGAAGAAGCAGTTGAAATGGTAGAGGTATTTTTGAACACATCTTTTGAAGGAGGAAGACATCAAAAAAGAGTTGACAAGATCTCTTGTTGTTAAGCACTATTTTTCCTGAAGTAGAGATTGAATGAACAGTTCAGTTTCTCGTGTATATTCCTCGTAATACGTTCCTGTTCCGGGTCCGTTGAATCCAGTATGTATCTTTTTAACTGAGCCATCACGACCTATAAAGATCGCTGTAGGAAAAGAGATGATCTTGTTCAACATTGAAAAGTGTTCAGACGCCAGTCCTTTATTGGCATTGCCTCCAACTAAAAATGTAAACGGCAAGTTGTACCTTTCTTGCAAACGCCTTATCTTTTCAGCGTGTTCATTAAAGTCTTTTCCAATTTCATATCCAACAGAAATGATCTCCAGTCCACTGTTGTTATATTGATCATGAAGCTTTTTGAAATACTGGGTTTCATCCATACAGTTCGGACACCAGGTTCCCATGATCTGAATGATCGTCACCTTATTTTTAAAGTTGGCACGGGGAAAGGTGAAGTCATTTCCTTGAAGATCCTTCAGTGTAAATGTAAAGGGCGCTTCATTTATGGTGTAGGTCAAAGAATCGGGATGTTGTAGTTCGAAAGCCTCGTTGACCTGACCATTCCAGTTTCCTTTCCAGTGTTTACCACTGTAGAAATCACCATAGATACTGTCGTTTGTAATACGTGATGCGAATAGAAAGGCATGAGAACCATCAAAACAGGACAAGTACAAACTATCATTAGAAATATTCCCCTCCAGAAAACGATAATCTCCGGTCTCCGTTAAGAATGTTCCTTCAACCTTGTTTCCGTTCTGTTCAAACAATCCTACCGATTTATATGGACTTTCTGAATTCGGATCAAAGGTGATCTCCCATTTTTTTGGAAGTGATAAATTGCTTTTCTCTACCTTAAAACGAGTTTCGTATCCGTAAACGGCAGTGATAGGAATCCTATAATTGGATTTATTCGGGTTGACCCAGTAGCCTCGCAACATTTTCTTTCCTTTGGAGACAAGTGTTAACCGCGAGTTGAAAGCAGGAAATTCAAACTGAACAGAATCACCATTCACAATACCTTTTTCGAGTAGGATCGTTTCTGTGCCGTTAACAACGGAAAGCCTGGTGTTTTTACCTTTTACTTCAACCATCAAAAGAAAGGGAAGATTGGTGTTTTCCCTTAAATGGAGTTGAGCGGTCCACTTTCCGGTCTTTATATTAAGCTGCCCTTTGGAAAATAACCCTATCGGAACAAGAAGAAGAAATGCGAAAATGACTGCTTTAGGCAGGGTCATGAGTTTGTTTTTAGTTGGACTAAAATAATGCTTTTTGTAGGTATATTTACCTCCATGCAACCTTTTTGGATAAATGGCGGTCTTGGAACTTAAGCGGGTCTTATGGATGATGTAACACTGGTACAAGAATGTGTGAAAGGTAATCCAAGGGCGCAGCGATCGTTGTTTGACAGATTTGCCCCGAAGATGCTTTCTGTTTGTTTGCGTTACGCAAAGGATCAGGAGCAGGCTGAGGATATATTGCAGGATGGATTCGTTAAGGTTTTTGGAAAGTTAAAGGACTTCAAAAATGAAGGGTCTCTGGAAGGATGGATCCGAAGAGTAATGGTGAACACGGCCTTAGATCAAATTAGAAAAGATCTTCGTTTACTTGGAGATGTAAGCACGGATGATGTCGCCTATAAGATGGAATCCAATGATTTTATAGCTGAAAACTTAATGGCAGAGGACTTAATGAAGATGGTGAGGTCGATGCCAGAAGGATATAAAGTGGTGTTCAACATGTTCGCTATTGAAGGGTATTCACACCAGGAAATAGCACAGAGTTTAGGGATTACCGAAAGCACTTCTAAATCGCAGTATTCAAGAGCAAGGGCATATTTGAGAGAACGAATAGAGAAAATGAATGGATAATAAAGATCACATAAAGGAATTGTTTCAAGAAAAGCTTTCGGGCATGGAGTCTACCGTGCGTCCGGAACTTTGGAATGGAATAGCCTCTCAGATCGGTGCTGCTGCGCCGGCTGCCGCTGGTATTTCTGTGATCTCAAAAATTGCCATAAGTGTTGGTGTAGCGGCCTGCTTGACCATTGGTGCCTATTTCATCACACAAGACACGAAAGTTGAAAAGGAAGAAAAGGTGGAAGCTCTTTTGAAAGAAAATGTTTCTACGTCAGAGGAACAAGTTACTCAACAAGAGGTAGATTATCCATCTGTTTCGGTAAAAGAACGTAATATTGAATCGAATGAGAAGGTTGATTCAACACCTTCTTCTGATCAAGTACTTTTTGTTGATGATTTGAACGATAAGAAGGTAGACCATAAACATACAGATCAAGCACAACACACTCCAAAGGATCAGCTCTCTGATGATAGAGTTGATGCAAAGGAGGATTATCGAAATACAGAAACAGTACAAGACAATAAAGATAACAGTACATCGCATCACGAAGAGAGCAACGTGCAACACAAGGCTGATGATACCAAGGAATATGATCTGTCCTTACCGAACGTTTTTACACCAAATGGAGACGGTGTTCACGATGTACTTTTTATTGACAGTGAAGGTCTTTCGGATTTCAATCTGATCGTTTTGGATAGCCAGAATAAAGTAGTGTGGACGACATATGACCCAAATTTTGAATGGAACGGCGTTGGAATGAACGGTGAACCTGTACCGGCCGGAAATTATGTCTATTTCATAACAGCAAAAGATCCATCCGGAAAAGCATTCAATAAGTCCAGTCGTTTGAATATTATCAGGACACGCTAATTTTTATTTCTTTAAGGTGTTTGGCGTAAGCTCTGATGGTGGAATAGTAAAGAATACAACCGCTTATCAGCAGTGCGTGACTAATGTCATTTCTATCAAACCATGGTTGAATGTTTATTTTCAATCCCTGAACTACTGCAGAGGGAATTTGTACTAAAGCACTAATCCAAAGAAAAACAAAACTGGGGTGTACAGATCTTTGAAATTGATATCCCAATACACCGAGAGCAAAAGTCAATCCAATTACAGAATTCAGAGTTGGTACGATTAATCCAATTGTTACGTCTTGATCAATATTTCCAAAACACAATACAAGCACTTGAATTGTTAGGGATAAAACAAGTTTGGAATAAATGAGTTTTTTATACCAATCACGAATATATCCCTTTGGGTGGACGCTGGCCATGGTCAATTCAATAAAAGCGACAGAAATTATTCCCAAGAACCATGATGGATATTTACCCGCAATCCCCCAGTAATTGAAAAAAGTATGTCCCAAACCACCGAAAAAAAAGCCTATTCCAAAGATGATGTAGAACCAGTACCAGTATCGGAAAAATGGGCCTTTAGAAAGGTGTTCTTTTGTCCTTATTGCAAGGTAAACACACAGAATAAAGATCAGTGTGTCGCCAATGAATGCATTGGGTTCAAGCAGCTCAAGTCCAAAAAGTTCAAATTCTATTTTGTCAAAATCTTTTCCAATCAGCATCTTAATCCATTTTCATGATCTTCTCTCTGTTCAATTTCAATACGTAAAGGGAAACAGAGGGAGAAATATTATAGATCAGCTGTACCATCCTTCCCTGTAAGGAAGAGTATGATCTGAATTTTCTTCGTTCGATTTGACGAATTATATTGTTCACCGTCTTATCCAGAGGACTGACTTTGACATCGTTCCTTTTGGGAAGAATTTTAGCTTCTCCGTTGGAAGAAATGATTGTTTTTTGTGCATCATTTTCAGTGAAACCCGGATAATTCACGCCGATATATACACCCTCGCCAACTACTTCGTTTTTCAAACATTCGGCCAATCCAACAATTGATCTTTTGGTACCTGAATAAGCGATGTAGCTTGGTAAACCTACGATCCCTGCCACAGACGAAATGAAAAGTATTCCCCCTTTTGTTTTGATGATCTCCTCGAGAAAAGCTTTTGAAGGATATAAGCTACCCAAAACGTTAACCCGGTATACTTGTTCGAAAACAAAGTGTTCTGAATCAATGAGAGCACCTTTCGAGGCCAAAGCGGCATTGTTGATCAGGTAATCTATCCTTCCGAAATGCCCCACTATTTCATCCTTCATTTGTAAACAGAACTCATAATCTGAAACATCGCCGGCAAGTCCTATAACTTTAAATCCTTTTGATCGAAATTCATCCACAACAGCGTTAACCTTTTCAAGGTTTCTTGAGTTGATCACGATATTGGCACCTTTCATTGCCAGTAGCTCTGCTGTTCTTTTGCCTATCCCCTGTGTTGAGCCGGTAATGACAACCACTTTATCTCTGAACATGTTAAGATCTTTTGGAGTCAAGGTAATTGTTCTCTTGGAACCAATCAAAGCATTCCTTGATGGCAACTTCCAGCGGTGTGTTGGGCAGTCCCAGTTCGTTTCGGGCTTTCTCTACGTTGTAGTAATGATTCTCACAGGATATTTTGGCTAATTCTTTTGTTACAGCAGGCTGAAAATTGAAAATACCAGCCAGAAATGAGTTAATACCTCCATAGGAACGCACAACGAAATTCGGCAGCTGTCGGCTTGGCGCTTTGGCACCAATAGTTTTGGCGATCAGACCGAAAGCCTCTTTGTACGTTAGGTTGGTGTTTCCGAGTATATAACATTCGCCAATACGCCCTCTGTCTAGAGCATTCGCCATTGCAAAAGCGACGTCTTTAACAGCAACATAGTTCTTTCCTCCTTGACTGTATCCAGGTATTTTTCCCTTATGAATAGCAAGGATCATTGCTCCTGAACTGGGTCTTGAATCATAGGGACCGATCATAAATGTCGGATTAACTACAATTGCCTGTAATCCCCGTTCTTTTACTGCTAACAGAATGTTCTCCTGTGCTTTGTATTTGGAATCCATGTAGTCCAATCCGTATTTAACGGATAAGTAGGGTGTACCCTCTTCTCCCGGATTTTCCTTAGAAGAACCAAAGGAGAAGGAGTTTGCGGTTCCTACATATATGAGTCTTTTGATCTTATTCTCTAAGCTCAGCTCTATGATGTTCTGAGTTCCTTCTATGTTAACCCGGTTAACCAATTCGTTTCTTGCAGGAAAAACACTTGTTGATGCAGCACAATGGTATACAATATCTATATCCTGAAAGGCTATTGATAATGCATCCTTATCCAGAATATTGCCCACGTATCTTGTAATGTTCAGGCCTTGAAGGGTTATTGGATCCTTTCCGGGTTCGAGAAGCACACTGACATCGTGGCCCCTCTTCAGTAATTCTCTTACCAAATTGCTTCCAAGGACTCCATCCGGACCGGTAACAAGTATTTCCATTCAATGGTGTTTTAACAAAGTTAATGATTTTAAGGAAATGCGTGTTTAGCTGTTCAGGTCTCGGTTTAATAGGAATAATTAGCTAGATTTAGCCTATGACATTAAGTGAGACCATATTATTACTTGAAAAAGCCTGGCTGGACAGACGAAGTGAAATCGGTTGAATTGAAAGAGGTAAATAACAAGATAGAGCAGCAAAAGGAGTTGTTAGAGATCCGAAACCGCGAGATAGTGGAAAGTATCCGATATGCTCAGCATATTCAGCGTGCAGTGTTGAAAGAAGAAAGGCACGTGAGTTTGCATCTTCCTGATCACTTCATCTTGTTTAAGCCGAAGGATATCGTTTCAGGTGATTTTTATTGGGCGCATGAAAAGGATGGCGTACTGTATGTCGCAGCTGCTGATTCACCGGACATGGAGTTCCTGGTGGATTTTTAACTATGCTGGGTATTGCTTTTTTAAATGAGATTAAGACTCCTGCACAGATACTTAATGAGCTACAGAATAAATTTGTTAATGAGTTGAAGCTTGAAGGCGCTGTCAGAGATGGAATGGACATTACGCTCATCAGTATGCATTACGATACGGATAGTAATACCAAGGAGTTGATTTGGGCAGGTGCCTATAATCCGTTATGGGTGATCCGTGATAATATGGATAGTGACGAGAGTAGTGAAAGATATCAGTTATTAGAGGTTAAGCCGGATAAGTTGACAATAGGTGCACTTGATCAACACAGAACGTTCAATGATCATAAATTGTCATTGAATATAGGCGATCTGGTTTATTTATTTTCCGATGGTTTCCAGGATCAATTTGGCGGCAATACGGGTAAAAAGTTGAAAAAGTCTGGATTCAAAGAGGTTTTTTTTTCCTTGGCGAACCTTCCTATGGATACGCAATTAAAAGGTTTGCATGAGTTCTTCGAAGAATGGAAAGGAGACCTCGATCAGGTAGATGATGTGTGTGTTATCGGAATGAAGTTATAATACAAAAAAAGCCCTCCGATGATCGGAAGGCTTTTGATGAGGTCTCGTCCGGATTCGAACCGGAGTAGACGGTTTTGCAGACCGGTGCCTAGCCGCTCGGCCACGAGACCATCTTTCCTGATGGGAGAACAAATTTAGTAATTTTTTGGAATACTCCTATTCTTCTATGATTATCGCAACATTTTCAACATCGCCATTGATCGGGGGTGTGATTTTGGTGATTTTCACTTTCAGTCGGGAAATTCCTTTGAGTTCTGTTTTTAACCTTTCGACAATTCGTTGACCAACATGTTCGATCAATTTGGAACGAATGGCCATTTCCTCTTTTACGATTCTATTGACATCAACATAATCTATGGTGTATTTCAGATCATCATTGTGGGCACCTAATGTGAAGTCTGTATTTAACATAATGTCCACAATATAATTCCCCCCTATTTTCCCCTCCTCATCCAAGCACCCGTGAAAGGCGTAAATTTTTATGCCGTTTACTTCGATCGTGTGCTTCATGCCTTTGTTTTCATGGCTTCAATGGCAGAAATGCCTGATTTCATGCGGATTAAGGATTCTTCTTTTCCAAGAAATGCAGCAATGTCAAACATACTTGGACCCATTCCTGTTCCGGTTAGTGCCAACCTGAACAGAGGTAGCACTGCTCCTACTCCAAGTTGTCTTTTTTCGAGGAAGCCTTTGAAGCATTTTTCGATCTCTTCACTGTTGAATGGTTCAACTGCTTCAAGCTCTTCAATGAATGACCCAAGAAGTTCGGCGGTTCCCTCTTTCCATTTTTTACTGACGGTATTCTCATCGTAAGTCTCCGGTCGTTCTAATAGATATGATCCTTCAGTGACCACGTCCTTAACGAATGTTGCTCGTTCTTTCATTAAACTCGCTAGTCCCTCGAGTGTTTTTAGATCGTAATCTTTTACGACCTGTGCTTTTAGCATGGTGGCAAGCTCTGAATCTGGCGTAGCTCTAAGGTATTGTTGCTGGAACCATTTCGTTTTGTCCGGATCGAATTTAGCACCGGCTTTCGAAACCCTGTCCAAAGTGAACACCTCTGTTAACTCTTCCAGTGAAAAGATTTCTTGGGTTGTACCAGGGTTCCAACCAAGGAAAGCTAGCATGTTAATGAATGCTCCGGGGAAATACCCGTTTTCACGATAGCCTGAGTATAGTTCCCCTTCTGAAGTGGTCCAATTCGTTGGGAACACCGGGAAGCCCAAACGATCACCGTCTCTTTTGGAGAGTTTTCCGTTTCCATCTGGACGCAGCAACAATGGTAAATGAGCGAATTCAGGACAGTCCCAACCAAAGGCGTCATACAACATAACGTGCAGAGGTGCGGACGGTAGCCATTCCTCTCCCCTGATCACGTGACTGATCTCCATGAGGTGATCGTCAACAATATTGGCAAGATGATACGTAGGCATTCCGTCACTTTTGAAAAGGACTTTATCATCAAGATTGTTGGTGTTGACAACAACCCATCCACGAATAATATCTTGGAAACGAATATCCTTGTTGCGTGGCATCTTCATACGGATGACGTATGGTGTGTCGGCTGCTAATAATTCATCAACCTTGTCTTGTGGCAAGGTTAAAGAGTTCTTCATTGACATTCGGGTAACACTGTTGTATTGCCAGTTGGGCATGCCCATCTGTTTGGCCTGGTCCCGCATGTTGTCCAGTTCTTCAGCTGTATCAAATGCATAATACGCCTTGTCCTCTTTAACAAGCTGTTCGGCATATGGTCTGTATAACTCCTTGCGTTCTGATTGAACATAAGGACCATGATCTCCACCTATTCCTGGCCCTTCAGTTGGCATAATTCCACACCATTGAAGAGCGTCCATAATGTAATCCTGAGCACCTGGCACAAAACGAGTTTGATCAGTATCTTCTATTCGAATGATGAATGTACCGTTGTTCTTCTTGGCAAAGAGATAATTGTACAAAGCGGTTCGAACTCCTCCCATATGCAGAGGTCCTGTTGGTGATGGAGCAAATCTTACGCGAACGGGTCTTTCAGACATCTTTTTTTGTTTTTTGCAAAGATAGTCAGTTTTAACAGATGACTGAATTATTCCGTTGTTTCTGAACGTAGCCTTTTGATCGTTGTAACGTTAATAAACCTAAAAGTGAAGGATGTCTTCTTTATATGTTTTAACTTAGTAGGTTAATCTGATGTAGTAAAGTATTATGGGATCGTTTGAGAGATTAATTGAACAAATTGACGCTTTTATCCGAAAGTTCTACAAGAACCAAATGATAAAGGGAGTAATTCTCTTTATTGCAGTCTTTCTGTTAACATTTTTACTGGTTACAACATTAGAGTATTTTGGTCGATTTGGACATTTTACAAGAGCTGTACTCTTTTTCGGGTTTATTGTTTTGAATTTGTACATTTCCGTAAGGTACATGATCATACCACTTTTGAAATTATTCTCTTTCGGTTCAAGAATAGATCGTTTTCAGGCTTCAGAGATCATTGGCAGGTTCTTTCCAAATGTTTCAGACAGATTGAAGAATACCTTGCAGCTACAACATGATCTGGAGTCCCAGGAGGGAAATATTGAATTGATAAGGGCAAGTGTTCAACAGCGCTCTAATAGTTTATCGGTGGTCCCCTTCAGTGATGCGATTGACATAAAGGAGAATAGAAAGTATGCAAAGTATCTGGTTCCTCTATTTCTGATCTTCTTTGCCTTGTCGATATTTGCTCCATCTCTGTTGACTCAAGGTACTGAACGCGTTGTGAATTATGACAAGGAATATAAACCAATTGCTCCTTTTCAATTCGTTCTTTCGGGTGTGAATTCTGTCGTAACTGAAGGCGAGGATCTTCCGGTTGAGTTGGTTCTTAAAGGATCCGGATTACCGGAGAATGTTTATATCGTCAGCGAAAATGGTAAGTTCCTCATGGAACGTGTTGCCAAGAACAAGTTCATTTCCGTGCTTAAAAAACCTAAGAAATCGGGCTCTTTTTACTTTTTGGCGAATGAATACGAGAGCAGATCCTTTGAGTATAAGGTAGTAGGAAAGGCGGTTGTTGGAAAGTTTGAAGCAAAGTTGACCTATCCAGATTATCTTGGGATGAAGGATGAACTTGTTTCTAACGCTGGAGATATGTCAGTTCCAGAAGGGACTAAGGTGGAGTGGAGTGTTTTTACGAAGAATGTGAATTATGCAAGGTTTGAGGTGAACAATGATTCAAAAGTATTCCGCACAGATGGGTTCAAGCTCGATAAAGTTTTTCAGAATAACGCAGATATTAGATTGATTTTGAGAAACGCTCAAAATGATAAATTGGATTCTCTTTCCTTTGCGTTGACGGTAGTGAAGGATGCTTATCCGCAAATCGAGGTGAACGAGATAAAAGATACGTTGTCGGATGGTTTACGGTTCTTTACAGGAAGAATTTCTGATGATCATGGTTTGAGATCCCTTAATTTCATTTATACCATTACTTCTGCTGACGGTAGAAAAGTCGAAAGAAAAATGAGTGTTCGATCTGTAGGTGGAACGGATATGCCATTTGATTTCGCTGTAGATTTCAGACGGGAGAATATACAATTAAAAGACAGGATAGACTATTACTTTGTGGTCGGAGATAATGATGGAGTTAACGGAAGTAAAACTACGAGAAGCACTGTTTTTACTTACCAATTACCTGATTTGGATGCGTTAAATGAGCAGCGCAACACGGACCAAGCGAAGATCAAGGAAGATCTTTCAGAAATGCTCAAAAAGGCCCATGAATTTCAAAAGAATGTTGATCGTTTAAAGAAGGAAACGATGAATAGTCGTTCGAATGACTGGAATAAACTAAATCAGATCAATCAATTGAAAGAGGAGCAGAAAAATATGCTTGAACGCCTCGAAGATCTTCAGAAAGAGATGCAAAATAGTCTTCAGGAAAAGAGTCAATTATCTGAAATCGACAAGGAAATTCTAGAAAAGCAGGAAATGATTGAAAAGTTGCTTGAAGAATTGATGGATGATGAATTTATGAAGTTACTCGATGATCTTGAGAAGTTGATGAAAGAGAACAATAAGGAAGAGCTTAAGGAGAAGATGGATGAGTTGGAAATGAGTTCAGAGGATATGAAAAAGCAATTGGATCGGAGCCTTGAAATGCTGAAGAAACTTCAGGTAAATGAGAAGATAGATGATGTGGAAAAGGAATTGAAGGAGTTGGCCAGAGAACAGGAAGAACTAAAAGAACAGTTAGAAGATAAAAAAATGTCTCCTGAGAAGGCTGCCGAGAAACAGCAAGAACTAAATGATAAGTTCAAAGAATTAAAGGAAGACATAAAAGAGTTAAATGAACTCAATAAGTCTCTTGAGAGACCGCTAGACATTGATAAGGCCTTGGATAAGGGTGAGGAGATTGAAAAGGAAATGAACGATGCGAAGGATCAACTTGAGCAGAAGAAAGAAAAGAAGGCTGGTGAAAATCAAAAGAACGCAGCAGACGAAATGAAGAAAATGGCTGAGCAGTTGGATATGCAACAGCAGCAGTCTAATAAACAGCAACAGGAAGAGGATATGCAGTCGCTGAGGAACATTTTAGAAAGTTTGATGCACCTTAGTTTTGATCAGGAGGATATAATGTTGAGGTTTACGAAAGTTGCAGATAGTGATCCTTCTTACAGACGTTACGGGCGTGTTCAGAGGAGGATAGTAGATTATACTAAGCAGGTCAGAGATTCTTTATACGCTTTAGCGAAGAGACAACCTAAGATTGCGACTTTTATTGATCAGGAATTGAATTCTATTGCGTCGAACCATTCAGGAGCTTTAGAGGATATCGAAGAAAGAAGAAAAAGGGAGTTGGCCTTTCATCAGCAATATGTAATGACTTCATACAATAACCTCGCGTTGTTGTTAAATGAGAGTTTACAAAGTATGCAGCAACAAATGCAAAGCATGATGGAGGGTTCTGGAAGTTGTAATAATCCTGGTGGTAAAGGTAAACCTAAACCAGGTTCATCGATGAATCCTGGTGATATGAAGCAAATGTTGAAAAAACAGCTTGAGCAGATGCAAAAGGGAATGAATGAGGGTGGAAAAAAACCAGGTGATAAGCCGGGTGATGGTATAGGGAATAAACCTGGACAGGGATCACAGGGAATGATGGGATTAGGTAATAAAGAAGTGGCGAAAATGGCAGCTGAGCAAACTGCAATTCGTCAGCGTTTGGAGCAGTTGAGAAACGAGCTGAATAAGGATGGTAAGGGTAGCGGTAATAAGTTGAATCCCTTGATAAAAGAATTGGAGCAACAAGAGCGTGACTTGATAAATAAGAAATTTAATTCAGAAATGATCAACCGACAGAAGGAAATCTTAACTCGTTTATTGGAAAGTGAGAAGGCTCTTATGGAGAGAGGTTTCGAGGAGCAAAGAGAGAGTAAATCAGGAAAAAATTATAATTACGGTAACCAAATCCGTTTTGAAGAGTATAACAGGCAAAAGTTGCGTCAGATTGAACTGTTGCGCTCTGTAGATCCTTCTTTGAATAAGTACTATAGAGATAAGGCAAATGAGTTTTTCAATCTTCGCTGATTAATTTTGATACTGTTTGCTTGTTATGAAGGAAGGATTTTCGCTTGTAGAAACATTAGAGATCAAATCAGATTTTCAAGAAATACCTCGTGTCGAAGCACTTGTTGACAAAGTGTGTAATGGTTTGGGGGTCAATGAGGATTTCTATGGTAATGTGCTTATAGCTGTGACGGAAGCAGTTAATAATGCGATAGAACATGGTAATGCTGGTTCTGGTGACTTGTTGGTGGCCGTGGCAGTTGGTGATAGTCCTGAGGAGTTCTGTTTTAGTGTTGAAGATCAAGGTCAAGGATTTGACTATGACAACCTACCCGATCCAACTGCTCCAGAGAACATTTTAAAAGAAAATGGTCGCGGTATATTTTTGATGCGGAACCTTGCTGATGACATTGTGTTTGAGGAGGGCGGTAGAGTTGTTAGTATTTACTTTAACAAGTGATGATAGATTTTCATTTTTTAGATGTGGAAGTTCCGGGTTTCGACTCGGAACTTTTTGTTTCAGCATTAGGTCGTTTGATCCTGAATGAAAGAAAAGATGCGGGTGATATTAATGTGGTGTTTTGTTCTGATGATTATTTATTAGAGATAAATAAGGTTCATTTAGATCATGATTACTATACGGATATTATCACTTTTGATTATTGTGAAGGCCCAGTTGTTTCCGGTGATTTGTTTATATCTGTTGATCGTGTAACTGATAATGCTTCTGATTTAAATGTTTCTTTTTTGGAGGAATTAGCGCGAGTGATTGCCCATGGAGCCCTTCATTTATGTGGTTATGGTGATAAGTCACAATCGGAATCGGCTGTTATGAGACAAAAGGAGGATTATTATATATCATTCTTTCGTTCTACGTGAAACATTTTTGGTATAGCTTGTTGTAATTTTGTTCCACGTGAAACATTGAGTTATGTTAGATGAGTATGATGTTATAGTTGTTGGTGCCGGACACGCGGGTTGTGAGGCTGCGAATGCTGCAGGCAAGATGGGGAGTAAAGTGCTGTTGATCACGATGAACATGAATACAATTGCACAGATGAGTTGTAATCCTGCTATGGGTGGCGTTGCAAAGGGTCAAATCGTGCGAGAGATAGACGCGTTAGGTGGTGGTTCGGGTGTGGTGAGTGATAGAAGTGCAATCCAATTTAGAATGTTGAATCGTTCCAAGGGCCCTGCTATGTGGTCGCCCCGTACTCAGAATGACAGAATGCGTTTTGCTGAAGAGTGGCGTTTAATGCTGGAAAGAAACCCGAACGTTGATTTTTGGCAGGACATGTGTTCTGGTTTAATCGTTAAAGGCGGACGTGTTATAGGCGTTAAAACATCCATTGGGGTGAATGTTTATGGTAAGTCGGTAGTTCTGACGAATGGAACCTTTTTGAATGGTTTGATTCATTTAGGTGAGAAACAGTTTGGTGGTGGACGTGTTGGCGAAAAGGCTGCAACTGGAATTACTGAGGATTTGATTGAATTAGGCTTTGAGGCGGGACGTATGAAAACAGGTACCCCTCCTCGGGTGGACGGACGAAGTTTGAATTACGAAAAAATGGAGATTCAACATGGTGACGACAATCCATCCAAGTTTAGTTTTGGCGACACCTCTCCCCTATCAGTTCAGTTACCATGTCACATAACCTATACCAATTCTATTACTCATGATCTGTTAAGATCCGGTTTCGATCGTTCTCCAATGTTCAATGGGGCTATTAAAAGTAGTGGCCCAAGGTATTGTCCAAGTATAGAGGATAAGATAAATCGTTTTGCAGATCGAGATCGACACCAGATCTTTGTTGAACCCGAGGGGTGGAATACGGTGGAGATTTATGTGAATGGTTTTAGTACATCCTTGCCTGAGGAAGTTCAATTGGCAGCCATGAAGACAATTCCTGGTTTTGAGAAGGTGAAAATGTTCAGGCCAGGTTATGCTATTGAATATGATTACTTCCCCCCTACTCAGTTAAAACATACTTTGGAAACCAAGTTGATCGAAGGCTTGTATTTTGCTGGGCAGATTAATGGCACAACTGGCTATGAAGAGGCGGCTTGTCAAGGTTTGATGGCAGGAATCAATGCACACAGAAAAGTTCATGGTCTTTCTGATTTTATTCTGGGTCGTAATGACGCATACATTGGTGTGTTGATTGATGATTTGATTACGAAAGGGACAAAAGAGCCTTACCGTATGTTTACGAGTCGTGCTGAGTTTAGAATCTTGTTGCGTCAAGATAATGCTGATTTAAGGTTGACTCCTTTGGGATTTGAAATTGGTTTGTCTGATGAAGAAGCCTTGCGACGTGTGGAGAACAAGATTGAAGGAACGAATAGAATGAAGAAATCATTAAAGCAAATAGGTGTTTCTCCAGAATTGATTAATCCTCTTCTGCAGGATTTAGGTAGTTCAGTGATTTCGCAACAGGTAAAGTTGAGTAGCTTGATAACAAGGCCTAATGTAGAGCTTTCTCATTTGATTTCCTGTTCTGATGAACTTTTAGAGGTATATAATGAAGTTGTTCGTCTACATCCAGATGCAGCAGAGCAGGCTGAGATTCAGATGAAGTATGAAGGATATATACAGCGAGAAGAGGAAATGGTGCAGAAATTGAACAGATTGGAGGATGTGAAAATCCCGGATGAGTTAGATTATTACGAAATGTTGAGTCTGAGTTCTGAGGCTAAGGAGAAGTTAAATAAGATTCGACCGGCTACAATTGGTCAAGCTTCAAGAATTAGTGGGGTTTCACCAAGTGATATTTCTGTTTTATTGATCCATTTAGGCAGATGATGCGTTCCACGTGAAACAATATTGACAAAAAAATGGTCTGTTTTTAACTAAACGGACCATTTTTTTGTTTCATTTAGTGCTTTGATTCAACCCAGTCACCATTTTCTTTGATGAGATCTATAAGGGCATTCACCGCTTCTTCCTCAGGCACATTCCTTTTAACAACTGTTTTTTCTTTGTACAGATTGATCTTGCCCGGACCGGTACCGACGTATCCGTAATCTGCATCCGCCATTTCCCCTGGCCCGTTGACAATGCATCCCATGATTCCAATTTTTATTCCTTTTAAATGCGAAGTTTCCTTTCTGATCTTTGCTGTTGTCTCTTGGAGATCAAATAGAGTTCGCCCGCACGAAGGACAGGAAATGTATTCTGTCTTTGAAATGCGTGTTCTGGTGGCTTGTAGAATACCAAAAGCGGTTGAGTTAATGACTGTGCCGGGTACTTTTCCTTTTATCCATATCCCATCCCCAAATCCATCAAGTAGTTGACAACCTAACTCGCTTGATACGTGTATTTGAAAGTCTTCAATTTCGTTGTGATTATCCGTTTTCTGAAGAATTACTGGGTTTGCAATGTTGTTTTTCGCAAGATTTAAATGATATCTTCGAATTAATTGGGTGTAGTTACTGTGGTCTGTCATCAAAGAAATGATGGCCTTAGGGAATCTTCTCAAAAGATCGAAGTGCAATTCATAATCTGGTGCACATGCTTTCATCCGGAGGAAGAAGACCTTGTCAAATAAGGACTCATTCAGGTCTTCAATGTCGAGTATTGGGTAATGCCCTGGTTTTGATGAATAGTGCTCTTTCCAGGTTGGATAATTGGTGATCACACCCAAAGTTCCGGGAACTTCGAAGTCTATGGTGTTGTCACCAATGTAAACATAGTCTGCAGCGAGATCCTGAAGATTCCATTTATCCAGTTGAACTGAATAATTGTAACCGAAAGCGAAGAAGTTGGCTTGTGTAATCGTTTGTTTATCAGACAGATCGGCCACTACGACTGGGTGATTTTTACCGCCGATGTTTCCTACAGTGTTACTAACACGTCGTCGATAGGAAAATGGATCATAAGGAAGTTTTTCTGGGTTCACATTCGAAATAGGAATACAATCATCTTCCTTATGGTTGCTGAATTTTTCTGCTAGCTTTCGCGCTACAGGAATTTCGAACTCTGGCTCTTCTGTCAAAGAAACACGAATGGTATCCCCTATTCCATCTTCAAGCAACGCTCCAATTCCTACAGCGGATTTGATCCTGCCATCTTCGCCGTCACCGGCTTCGGTTACACCAAGATGAATGGGATAGCATTTACCTAATTCAAGCATACGTGCAGCCAGCAGACGATAGGCCTGAACCATGACCAAAGTATTGCTTGCCTTCATCGAGATCACCAGTTGATCAAAATCATTCTTTTCACAAATCCTTATGAATTCATAAGCCGATTCAACCATACCCTGAGGAGTGTCTCCGTATCGACTCAAGATCCTGTCTGATAGGGAGCCGTGATTGGTTCCGATCCTCATCGCCGTTTTGTGCTCCTTGCAAAGCAAAACAAGTGGGGTGAATTTTTCTTCGATTCTTAGAAGTTCTTGTTGGTATGTTTCGTCCGTGTATTCAATTTCTTCAAATTTCTTTTTGTCGGCATAGTTTCCCGGGTTGACACGAACTTTTTCAACTAGTCCGGCAGCAATCTCGGCTGCATTTGGTGTGAAATGAATATCAGCAACCAAAGGGGTGTTGTAGCCCAATTCACTCAGTTTTTGACGGATTACACCAAGATTTTCAGCCTCTTTCTTACTCGGAGCAGTTAGCCTGACCAACTCACAACCAGCTTCGATCATTCGAATAGATTGGGCGACAGAAGCCTCCGTATCCATTGTATCGGTCGTAGTCATCGACTGTAAACGGATCGGGTAGTCTGAACCCATACTGACGTTGCCAATGTGTACGGTGATCGTGGGAAGTTTTTCACGCTTCATCAGGTCAATACAATACCGCTTTGTTGGATGGAATTCAGTGCTCATCGTTTCTGTTCTTTATGTCTTGAACAAAGTTAGGGAATAAAATGTTGGAGAACAGGGTATAAAAAACAGGATTCAAAGAATGTATATACAACAGATGTTAATTTTTAACATTTCTGGACATAATTGATTACCTTCGTATTTATTACTTTAGTTTTTCTATGCAAGTTAATTCAATTAAATTCTCCGGGAATAAGAACGAAGAATTTTACAAAGTCCTTAGAAAGCGTGTGAACGCTTACTTCAAAACCAACAACATTTCAAGATACGCAAACGGAAAGATGGTCATGAAGACTGTTGTTATGATTGCTCTTTACGTTGTTCCATTTGTTCTTTTACTGACACTTGATAATCCGATGTGGCTGGAGCTTCTGCTCTGGATCAGTATGGGATTCGGGATGGCCGGGATCGGTTTATCTGTTATGCATGACGCCAATCATGGTACATATTCGAAAAAAGAATGGGTGAATAAGCTTGTTGGGAAAATTATTTGGGTCCTCGGCGGCAGCGATGTCAATTGGAGAATCCAGCACAATGTATTGCACCATACCTATACCAACGTTACGGGAATGGATGAAGACATTAATCCCGGTGCTGTTATGCGTTTTTCACCACATGAGAAAAGACGCAAACTGCATAGATTTCAGCATATCTACGCGTGGTTCTTATATGGTTTAATGACGTTGATGTGGTTTATCTCAAAGGATTACAGACAAGCTGCCCGATACAATAAATTGGGATTGATGCAAACACAAAAAGTTTCCTATGCGATGCATATCATGGAACTCATTGTTTCAAAGGTGGTTTATGCCTTTTTGTTTATTGCATTGCCAATGTGGCTGACTCCATCTCCATGGTGGTTTACGATTATAGGTTTCGTTTTGATGCAGTTCATTTGCGGATTGACACTTGCCATGATCTTCCAGCCTGCTCACGTGGTTCCGACATCTGATTATCCTGTTCCGGATGAGTCCGGTAACATTGATGCTGATTGGGCCGTGAATCAGTTGTACAACACCGCTAATTTTGCACCAAAGGCACGACTTCTTTCCTGGTATGTTGGTGGATTGAATTATCAAGTTGAACACCACTTGTTCCCAAATGTTTGCCATATCCATTACCGGGATATTTCCGGCATCGTTGAAGAAACGGCTAAAGAGTTCGATCTACCTTACCATTCATACAAAACATTTGCTCAGGCACTTGCTGAGCATACCAAGATGTTGAAGAATCTGGGTAAGTATGATGATGCTCCTGCGATCCATTGATCTTAAATGACGTTTGACGAGTTTAGGTCATATTGTCTCTCAAAACCATTCGTGACGGAATCTTTTCCGTTTGATCAACAAACGCTCGTTTTCAAAGTAGACGGTAAAATGTTTGCCTTGGCTGATATTGATGAATTTAGTGGGATAAACCTCAAAGGAGATCCTGAAAGATCAATTGAACTGAGGGAGCGATTTGCCGGAATACGCCCAGGTTATCATATGAATAAAAAACATTGGAACACGGTCGCAGTTTCTGAGGATGTGGGAGATAATCTGATCAGGGAATTGATCGATCATTCTTATTCTTTGGTTTACAATAGTCTATCCAAAAAAAGAAGAGATGAGCTTGCGATGGGATAAATACTTATGGTGTGTTCGTCTGGCTAAAACGAGAACGCAGGCAACTGAACTTCTTCAGAAAGGAAAAGTGTTGGTCAACGATGCAAATGTGAAACCTTCCAGGGAACCGAAGATTGGTGACCAGATCTCGGTCTTGAAAAATAATGCGGTTTTTTCTTTTAAAGTACTTGCTTTGCTCGACAAAAGGGTCGGGCCTAAATTGGTATCAGATTATCTGATCGACCAAACTCCTGAAGAAGAGATCGAGAAGTATCGCCAGTATCAGTTAGCGCAAAGCGCCTATCGTAACTATGGAACGGGAAAACCCTCCAAGAAGGACCGTAGGGACATCGAGACCTTTATGGACGACTGGGAATAATTTTTTTGTTTCTGCTGTAACTTTTTTCTTTTGACTGGGTCTAACTCCTAAAAACAGGAAAAGATCGTTTAAATCAAAAGAAAACACCATGAAAAGAGTTCTTATTACAGCAACAATTGTTTCACTTACCGCAATAAGTTTTGCTCAGGAAGAAAAACATCCTGACACGACCAGAATGAACATGGGTAAGGTGGAGATCATCATTGTAGACAAATCAGGTGCAGAAGATTTGAAAATAGATACAGTGGATGCTGCACCTGATGAGCGTGAAAAAAAGAGTTATGAAGCGCACTGGGCAGGTTTGGATATGGGTTTTGGCATGTTGATGAACAATGCTATGCAACCGGACTTTGCAGATTATCCTTATTGGGAGAATGAACCAGCACGGTCAATGACGTGGAACCTGAATGTACTTGAACACAAATTCAAGATTGCGGGTCCATATCTTGGGATCACCACCGGACTTGGTTTCAGCTTTACTCAAATAGCCTTCAAGGACAATTACATTTTACAGCATACTTCAGACACGTTAACGGCATTCATAGACACTGTTAATGTTTATTCCAAGAATAAATTGAAGGCAACACACCTTACCGTTCCGTTGTTGCTTGAAATAGCAACGAACGAAGATGAGGATAAGAGCTTTTATCTTGCAGCTGGAGTCGTAGGAGGGGTGCGAATTGGATCCAAAGTGAAGAGAGTAGGGGAATTCGACGGAAAAGAGTTCAAACAAGTTGAGAAAGGTGTCTATGGACTGAACTCCTTTAAACTCGACGGTACGGTGAGATTGGGATATGGATCATGGGGTGCATTTGCTTCTTACAGCTTACTACCGCTGTTCGACTCAGAGAAAACAACGGAGGTTTATCCTTTAACTTTTGGTCTGTCTTTAAACTTTTAATTCGTAACATAAGTTAGGTGAGGGTCGGTGAAAGCCGGCCCTTTTTTATGGCACAAAAAAAGGGGCTTCGGCCCCTTTCCAATTTATTGTGATCGTTGAATTACTTCTTAACGATATTGAACTGTGTAGTTCTTCCGTCTTCAAGAGAAACATTGATGATGTAAGCACCGCTGTTTAAGTCAGAAACATTAAGTTCAGCAACACCGTTAACCAAAGTAACAGTAGCAGTTGAAACCGTTCTTCCCGCAAGATCAGTAACGTTCAATACAGCATTTCCTTCACCGTTTACAGAAACCGTAACAACTTCAGTTGCAGGGTTAGGATAAACAGATCCTTCGATCTTCTTAGCCTCTTCGATACCAACCTGATTCTTGTCGAATACGCGTAGACCCAAAGCAGGAACTACATCAGCACCAAATCCTGAAGCGAAGTAAGTACCATCGTTTTCAATGATCGTCAATGGCTGAAGGTAGTATGCTTCGTTCCACAAATAGTTTGTTTCAGTGTCAAATCCAAGGAACACTTCAAGGTTCACGGTCTGAACACATGCCAAATAACGCGTGTTGTTCTGAAGAACTACCTGGTCATTGAACTGACCGTAAACAGTCTCACCCTGAAGATCTGAAGGGTAGTAGTAGTAACCAAATGTTACCGGTGTAAGAGAATTGAAACCTAAGTTAGGGTCCTCAAGATCAACAAATGCATCATCCCAACGGTAAAGGTTAAGCGCCATTTCTTCTCCTGAAAGGTCAACGTTAGTTCCCTGAGCAGAGAAGTAAAGACCGTCAACCGCTAAGCGATCCGCATTTGGGTGGCTGAATACAATACACTCACTGAATGTAGATGTATTGTCAGAAGGACGATAAGCATTGTTAGAGATAGGAAGATTTGTTGTTTCGTCCAACTCACCAACAGAGAATACCTCATTGTTGATCACGAAATCAGAAGATACGCTGTTGTCTCCAGCATATTCATCAGCATTTCCTAATGTCACAGTATAAGTAACCGTATATCTCCCGGAAGGATAAGACGCCAAAGAGAAAGTAGGGAATTCAAATGCACCACCAGGGAATACATCAACTGAATCTCCAGATGCAATTGTCAATGGACCAACAGTTTCGTCATAAACGTTTCCAGATGGACCATCGATCGTTGCCGTAAGTGACGCCCCAACTTGTGCGTTGGTTCCGTAATTGTAAACACGTGAACCAAGTTCGAAGTTGAATTCAGTTGCGTTCTGTGCCACCAAAGCAGGTGTTCCGTACGACTTAGAGATCAAAGTTGTCGCTCTTGTCAAACCGGCATCATCAGCAAAAAGACCTGTTTTGTTTCCGAAGAATACGTTAACAGTTCCCAATGCCATAGCATCAGTGATCAATTCACCAGTAATGCTCGATACGAAAGCAACCGGTATAGTACAAGTTGCACCATTGGCACCAGCACCCATTTCGATCACTTCAGGCTCACGGTTAATGATGATCGCACCGATCGCACCGGCCAATTCAGCGTTCAATGCCTTTGCACCGAACTCACATGTGTTACGGTAGATAACCGCGATTTTACCTGTAAGGTCATTCACAAGAGGGTTACAACCTTCTGCAGAGACAGGATTTCCCTGAGCGTTAGTCCCTGTGGAACCATCATCAACGATCATAAGATCTCCCTGAACATAGTTTCCTGGAACATTGAAATCAGGAGATCCCCAACCTCCTGCAGGATCAGACCAGGAGAAATCATAGTTTCCGGAAATGGAAGCTGGTGACTCTACTGAAAAGATCACTTGAGCCTGAGACCACATTGTAGCTCCGGCCAATACAATAGTTAGTAATAATTTTTTCATAGATTTTAACTTTAATTTGGCACTAAAATAATACAAAATAAAAACTTTCAAATATTTCTTGAACGTTTCATCGCTTTCAAAGGTTGGTAAAACAAAAACGGCTGTTTCATGCGAAACAGCCGTTTTTTATAATTTTGTCCTTTATTTCTCTGTATTGATAGCAGCCTTTAAGAACTCGCGGTTCATTCTTGCTATGTTTTCCAAAGAAATTCCTTTTGGACATTCTATCTCACATGCTCCGGTATTCGTACAGTTTCCGAATCCTTCCTCGTCCATTTGGCGAACCATGTTCTTAACTCGTCTTTCGGCTTCCACACGTCCTTGAGGCAACAAAGCGTACTGAGATACTTTAGCACCTACAAATAGCATTGCCGAACCATTCTTACATGTTGCAACGCAGGCACCACATCCGATACACGCTGCTGCTTCGAAAGCTTTGTCTGCATCTTGTTTTGGAACCGGAATAGCATTAGCATCCATTGTACGACCAGAGGTGTTCACCGATACGAATCCTCCTGCCTGCTGGATACGGTCGAATGCACTGCGGTCAACAACAAGGTCTTTGATCACAGGAAAAGCCTTTGATCTCCATGGCTCAACATAGATCGTGTCTCCGTCGTTGAACATACGCATGTGCAACTGACATGTTGTAATTCCTGTATCCGGACCGTGAGCACGTCCATTGATGTACAATGAACACATACCACATATCCCTTCACGACAGTCGTGGTCAAAAGCAACTGGCTCCTTGCGTTCTGCCACAAGTTGCTCATTCAATTGATCCAGCATTTCAAGGAAAGAACTGTCCGTTGAAACGTTGTCAAGTTTGTATGTTTCCATACTTCCCTTCGATCCTGCATTCTTTTGACGCCAGATCTTAAGTGTAATGTTTATGAATTTTGAAGCCATATCTTAAAGCTTTTAAGTCTTACTTGTAATTACGTGCTGCGATCTTTATGTACTCGTACTTGAGCTCTTCTTTATGAAGAACTTCCTTGCTGATGTCATCGCCCATGTATTCCCATGCGCCAACAAACTTGAAGTTCTCGTCGTCACGCAAGGTTTCTCCTTCTTCATCCTGATATTCCTCGCGGAAATGTCCACCACACGATTCTTTACGCTGTAGTGCATCCATCGCCATCAATTGACCCAATTCCAGGAAGTCTGCTACACGAAGTGCTTTTTCCAGTTCAGGATTCAATTCATCTGCTGTTCCAGGTACGAAAACTTCCTTGTAGAACTCTTCACGCAGTTGTGCGATCTCGGAAATGGCCTCGTTAAGACCTTTTTCGTTTCTCGCCATACCCACCTTGTTCCACATGATCAATCCCAAACGCTTATGGAAGTGGTCTACAGACTTTGTTCCGTTGTTGTTCAGGAAGCGATTGATCAGGTCACGCACTGAACGTTCTGCTTCTTCAAATTCTGGAGTGTCCGTTGGGATCTTTCCTGTACGGATCTCGTTCGCAAGGTAATCTGACACGGTGTAAGGCAATACGAAGTATCCGTCTGCAAGACCCTGCATCAAGGCAGATGCTCCAAGTCTATTCGCTCCGTGGTCAGAGAAATTGGCTTCTCCTGCCACAAAACATCCCGGGATAGAACTTTGAAGGTTGTAATCCACCCATACACCACCCATGGTATAGTGAACGGCAGGATAGATCTTCATAGGTGTCTCATACGGGTTGTCGTCGGTGATCTTTTCGTACATCTGGAAAAGGTTTCCGTATTTTTCTTCCACCCATTTCTTTCCTAGTTCGATGATCTTTTCTTCTGACGGATTATGATCCCCCTGTGCATAGGCTGTTTGTCTACCTTTTGACTTGATCTCAGAAGCAAAATCCAGGTAAACACCTTCGTTCGTGTCGTTTGCTTCGATTCCGAAACCTGCGTCACAACGTTCCTTAGCTGCTCTGGATGCCACGTCACGTGGAACAAGGTTTCCGAAAGCAGGATATCTTCTCTCCAGGTAATAATCTCTGTCCTCTTCAGCGATCTGTGTAGGCTTCAATTTACCTGCACGAATGGCCTCGGCATCTTCTTTTTTCTTTGGCACCCAGATGCGTCCGGAGTTACGAAGTGATTCTGACATCAACGTCAGTTTCGACTGGTTCGTACCATGTACCGGAATACAAGTCGGGTGGATCTGAACGTAACAAGGGTTAGCGAATAAGGCCCCTTTCTTATGTATCTTCCATGCTGCAGTAACATTCGATCCCATTGCATTGGTAGAAAGGAAGTAAACGTTACCGTAACCTCCTGATGCGATGATCACAGCATGTGCTGAATGGCGCTCCAATTCACCTGTAACCAGGTTTCTTGCGATGATCCCACGTGCTTTTCCGTCAACCTTTACGATGTCTAGCATTTCGTGACGGTTGTACATCTTCACACGACCAAGTCCGATCTGTCTTGAAAGGGCAGAATATGCCCCTAACAACAACTGCTGACCTGTTTGTCCTGCTGCGTAGAAAGTACGCTGTACCTGAGTACCACCAAATGAACGGTTATCAAGCAAACCACCGTATTCGCGTGCAAAAGGAACTCCTTGTGCTACGCACTGGTCGATGATGTTTCCGGATACTTCAGCCAGACGGTGAACGTTTGCTTCGCGAGCACGGTAGTCGCCACCCTTGATTGTATCATAGAACAAACGGAAAACAGAGTCACCGTCGTTCTGGTAATTCTTTGCGGCATTGATACCACCTTGAGCAGCAATGGAGTGGGCACGGCGAGGTGAATCCTGGAAACAGAAGGCTTTCACATTGTATCCCATTTCTCCAAGTGATGCCGCCGCCGAAGCTCCGGCAAGTCCTGTTCCGACAACAATAACGTCGATCTTTGGACGGTTGTTAGGTGCAACAAGCTTAAGGTGGTTCTTGTGGTTGGTCCATTTCTCCGAAATGTGACCTTCAGGTATTTTTGAATCTAGCTTTGACATAATCTTTTTCCGTTAATTATTTTGTCATGTAAAGGATCACTGGAATAATGGCAAACAGTGCCGGTATGATCACTGCGAACGCTTGACCTGCAGTTTTGATCATGTTGTTATATCCTTTGTGGTTGAGACCAAGTGACTGGAACGCAGCAGCGAATCCATGCCACAAGTGGAAACCAAGAACGATCATTGAGAACACATAGAACAGTACAGCGAACATTGCCATGTCGTTCTTTGCCGGCACACCGTCCTTTGTTTTATCGTGACCAAAGAAAGAAAGCACAACTGAATGAAGGTCTTTGTAACCTTCTCCGCGCTTTAATCCAACTTCTTTAAGGAAGAATTCATTTCCGTTTCTGATCTCCATCATGGCATCACCACCTTCCTGAGCCGCAAAAGCACTTACCGGCACGTAATCTCCTGTATGAGTGATGTAAAAATTCTCAACAGCCTGTGTCTGTGGATTTGTCACTGCAACCTGGTGCAATGGCATCGGATCTGAAGAATATTTCATCTTCCACCAGAAATTCGCCATGTGTGTTGCAATGAAGATCAGGATTAAACTTCCCAAAAGCGCCATGTTTCTTGACGGCAATGAAGAGTTAGCCGACGGGTTGTTGTAAGCATAAGGAACCGGACGAGCCTTCTTGTTCTGGATCGTCAGTAAAATTCCATCAACAGCATGAAAAATGATGGAAAGGTAAGTCAACCAGGACATTACTTTAATGAACGGGTTGTGGGTCATGAAGTATGCATACTCATTGAATGCAAGTTTTCCTTCTTCGCCGGTAATAAATACTAACTGAAGGTTACCCAAAAGGTGACCAACAAGGAACAGACACAGGAATAACCCGGTCAGCGCCATCCAGTACTTCTTGGCGATCGATGATGATAAAATAGCTGAATTACTCATACAACGTTGTTTTCTGTTTTGAAAATATCCACGCAAATTTAATAGTTACAACAAACCATGCGGGAATAGGTTCTTATTTAGATTGATTATACATAAAGTCTCAAAATCATTATTTCTTACCGCCTAATTTGTAGATCAAGTATACTAAGCCGACAATAAAGTGAAGAGCAATTACTGAAATAACGATAATGTAAGTACTGCTCATGTCCTTAGAAGTTTAGCGTTGTTTCGTTTTCCGCTACATACAAGGTCACTTGTCTGCCAAGCACTAAAGCCCTGTTATCTGGGATGTGTCCGGCAGGAAAACCGAACGAGATAGGGATCTTTCGGTATTGGAAATGGTCCAGAATGATCTCTTCGAGCGTTTTTCCAAAAGGATTGGCAGTGTCCTTCATTTCTGTCATGCCTCCAACGATCAAACCTGAGATCTGATCCAATATTCCGGCCTTTCTAAGGGAGTGGAACATTCTGTCGATGTGATAAAGTTGTTCGGATAGGTCTTCGATAAACAGAATTGAACCTCGATAATCCGGTTTTTGATCAGATGCAAGTAAACTGTACAAGATGCTGAGGTTTCCACCTGAGAGAGTTCCTTCAGCCTTGCCTTTGACATTGTATGCATGCGAAGGTGATACAATGGAATAATTCTTTCCTTCGATCGCATGACGGAGTGTTAGGAGTGCATCTTCTGAATTTTCCTTGAAATTGAGCGGCATGGTTCCGTGAATGCTTTCAATACCGAGGGATTGGAGTTTTTGGTGAAAAACAGTGACATCACTAAAACCGATGAGCCATTTTGGATCGCGCAGCATTCCGGCCCAACCGATAGAATCCACAATACGCACACATCCGTAACCGCCGCGAGCACATAGAATGGCTTTTACATCGGGATGGTCGATCCCATATTGAAGGTCCCTTGTTCGTTCTTCATCGCTTCCTGAGAAATAATGATGTTGACCGAGACAGTGTTCACTCACCAAAACCTTGTAACCGGCATCCTCAAGGCGTTTTTTAGCAAAAAACACATATTCACTTTCAATAGCTTTAGCAGGTGCTGTGATATAGATCAGATCTCCTTTTTGCAGGGGAGCCGGGCTTTTCATTGGTGTTCCTTCATCAGTTTTCACACTACAATGTTAGGGCTTTTTAATGAATCTGACATTTGAAAAAGAAGTATCTTTCGGCAATTGAATTTGAATAAATGAGTGATCTGATCAGCCCCTTTAATGACGAGTATTTTATGCGACAAGCCTTGAATGAGGCGAAAAAAGCATTGGAAAAGGATGAGGTTCCCGTAGGCGCCGTTTTTGTGGTGAACAATACTATCGTTGCACGAACGCACAACCTTACAGAGCAATTGCACGATGTAACGGCGCATGCTGAAATACAAGGTATAACCGCAGCGGCAGAGTCAATTGGCGGAAAATACCTGAAAGGATGTACAATGTACGTTACGCTCGAACCTTGTGTGATGTGTGCTGGAGCATTATATTGGTCACAGATCGATAAGATCGTCTTTGGTGCAGCTGACCCAAAAAGAGGAGCGGGGAGATACAACAAAGAGCTTTATCATCCAACAACGATTGTTGAAGGCGGTCTGTTGGAAAAGGAATGTGCTGATATCGTTCTGGATTTCTTTAGAAAAAAGCGATCTTAAGCGTTCTGGTTTGACTAGGTTCTTCTGCATAGATTATCAATGGTAGTGACAAAGGGAATTCTAATCAAGGGAAAATGAAAAGGGCTGTCACTTTTCAAGAAACAGCCCTTTTGTATTGACATCAATCAAGATCAGATAAATAATTTGATTCCCCAATAGATCAGAGCCGCTAACAGGGCGCTGACAGGAATAGTAAGGATCCAAGCCCATAGTAAGTTGATCGTTACACCCCAACGCACAGCACTCAAACGTTTTGTAGCACCAACACCGATGATTGATCCGGTGATCGTATGAGTGGTTGAAACAGGAATACCGAACTGGCTCACGGTAAACAATGTAAGGGCACCGGATGTCTCAGCACAAACACCTTCCAATGGAGTTACTTTGGTGATTTTCGTTCCCATCGTTTTAACGATCTTCCAACCACCCATCAAGGTGCCTAATCCTATCATGAGGTAACAACCGAATGCTATCCAGAAAGGCATTGTTTCGGATTGAACTTTTGTTTTGATCTTATATCCTTCGCGCAACTCGAATGTGTCCTTCTCTACCATATCAGCAAATATTCCTGCTTTCGAATAATTGGCATTCAAGGCTTTTTTAGAGAAGATCGTATCATTAGTTGAAGCATCTATGATGAAGTCGCCCTTGGAATAAATGTGCAAGTGCAAAATATTTTTCTTTGAAGGCTTGAAATCTTTTACTGCTTCTGCTTTTGAATAGGAGGCATTGAGCTTTTCTTTTTCAAAGGCTATTTCCTGCGTTTCTGCATCCACCAAATTCTTGCCGTTGGCATACAAAAGTGCACCGTTGACCTCAGCGTACTCAGGTTTGAATTTTGCTTTTTTACCGTCCTCTTTCTTGTACTCGATCTGTATAACTTCTGAGATCTTGAAAGCATCCGGAATGTTTCCATCCACTTTACCGTCTCTTGCCATGTTTCCATAAACCATCAAAGCGGCACAAATGATTCCCATTACTTTTTGAGAGTCAGCACCACCATGTCCCAGAGAGAAGGCTGCCGAGGAGAGCAACTGTAATTTCTTGTGCATTTTTGCCTCACGAACAGCGGAAGGTTTGTTTTTACTCACAAGTTCAAAAATGATGTAAGAAACGATGAATATTGCAATCATGCCGATCACAATGTACATCATAACGGGTTTCATGTCCTTGAACTCGATCATGTACTGCATGAAATAAACCGTGATAGCTGATAGAATGAGTATCACCGACATCTTTTTCCAAAAGGTACGACTGATCGTTACCAATGCAATGATGTATGCGATTAATCCACCGATGAGTGGTGCAAGGAAGATGAAAAGTACCACCGTTAGGATCTCTGCCGATGCAATAACATCAAATCCGGCGTGCGCAACTGCGGCCCCCGCAAAGCCTCCGATCAAGGTGTGAGATGAGGAGGAGGGAAGACCAAGCCACCAGGTCAGCAAGTTCCAGAATGTGGCAGCGATCAATCCTGCAAGGATAACCCAAAGGTCGATGGCGTTGTTGTCCACCGTTTTTGCGACGGTATTACCAACACTCATATCAAAGACCCAAAAAGCCAGAACATTAAAGAATGCCGCCCAAACAACCGCCTGAAAAGGAGTAAGTACTTTCGTAGATACGACGGTAGCAATCGAATTGGCTGCGTCATGGAATCCGTTGACAAGGTCAAACAAAAGCGCGATGACAATTACGACAATTAATAAAGTAAACATATCTTAAAGATTGTATTGTGATAAGATATTATGCGTATTTCACCACGATGGATTCGATTACGTTGCCCGCGTCTTCGCACTTGTCCGTAACGTTTTCCAATACCTGATACAATTCTCTTTTCTTTACGAGTTCTTTAGCGTCAACATCAGAGTCGAATAATTTTTCGATACTCATATCGAAGATCTCATCAGCCACATTTTCTGCACTGTTGATCTTGATAACGCACTCAACAACTTTCTGCGTGTTCTTCAGGTTTCTCAATTCAAGTACAGCTTGCTTAACCGCTTTAACTGCATCCTGAATAGCATTGGCTGCTTTTTGAATACCCTGATCAGAAGTCGGGTCAATTCGGTAGAAATTGATCTTCTTACCTGAAGCATAGATGAAATCAGCAATGTCATCAAGTGCGGTAGCTAAACTGTGGATGTCTTCGCGGTCAAATGGAGTAATGAAGTTCTTACCCAATTCAATAAAGATATTGTGCGTAAGTTCATCGTTGGCATGCTCCAGATCTTCCATCTCCTTAATAAGGGCTGCTCTTTTGCCGAAATCAGGCTCGTGAACAACTTTAATTAGAAGTCCAGCAAGTTTTTCAATGTTTTCACTTGCGTTTTCAAAAAGCGTATAAAAAACGCGGTCTTTCGGTAGGAAGAACTTTAATATTCCAGATGCCATAATCGATGATCTTTAAAATTTTCAAGGCAAATGTATTGGTTAATCATCGCTTAAGATAAGAATGCTTCATTTGTTAACGTAATGATAACGTTGAGTGGGATAACATGACTTTTTGAGATGAACAGGATTGTTTTGATTCAGCATAGGCTGAACAACAAATAAGCAATGTTAAGCCAGTGTTAAGCGAAGAAACGTGTAGATACATTCCGAAACTAATATGGACAAAAGGATAGGAGACATTTGTATTCTTTAATAAGTGGGCCTACAATGTTACCAAAACGTTACGAAAGTTATATAAATCTTAAGTTCCAATGAAGACAATATTAAGGAATTGTTAATGACCTACTTTTGCCCCGAAAAAAATAAAACATGAAAGGGTTATTAAGTACGACATTCATTGTTCTTGGTTTGTCATTTATTTCATCAGCACAAAAGGACAGTCTAACCGAGGTTGAGAAAGTCAAGCCGGTTACAGCTACTGAATCAAAGTGGTATAACAACATTTCGATCAGGGGTTATGCACAAGTAAGATACAATAGTTTGCTTCAGACCAATCCGGATCTTGGCTGCGAACAGTGCGACAAAAGCTGGGGGGGTGATGGAGGTTTCTTTCTTCGTCGTATCAGGATCATTTTTTATGGTCAGATCCATCCAAGGGTTTATTTCTACATTCAACCCGATTTCGCCAGTTCCGCATCGTCTACAGGTTTGCATTTTGCCCAAATGAGGGATGCATACTTTGACCTTTCTCTCGATAAAAAAAGAGAATTCCGTTTTCGGATAGGACAAAGTAAAGTGCCTTATGGCTTCGAAAATATGCAATCAAGCCAAAACCGCATTCCATTGGATAGAAATGATGCGCTGAATAGCGCGGTTTCCAATGAACGTGATTTGGGAGTGTTTTTTTACTGGGCTCCTGCGGAGACAAGAAAGTTGTTTTCCAGTCTGGTTCGTGAAGGCCTAAAGGGGTCGGGCGATTATGGTGTTTTTGGGTTGGGTATCTACAATGGTCAAACGGCCAATCGACCTGAATTGAATAATAATCGCCATGTGGTAACCAGATTGTCTTACCCGATCAAATTCAAAAGCCAGATCTTTGAACCGGGTGTTCAGGCATACAAAGGGATGTGGGAAATGCCTAAAGGAAACTTAAGTTCAGGCGTAAAAACTTCTGAGGACCTTAATTACAAGGATGAACGAGTTGCAGCCTCATTCATTCTTTATCCGAAACCTTTCGGTATACAGGCCGAGTATAATGTTGGTCGTGGACCTGAATTCAACAAGTTTTCCGATTCGATTGAAGTTCAGCGTCTGCACGGTGGATATGCGACATTCTCCTACCTATTGAAGGCAAAAGGCCAAACGATCATTCCTTTTGTTAGATACCAGGAGTATAAAGGAGGAAAGAAACATGAACTGGACGCAAGAAGTTATAAGGTTAAAGAGCTTGAAATAGGAGTTGAATGGCAACCAATAAAGCAGTTCGAATTGGTTATGATGTATACAATGTCTTCACGACGCTACGAGGATTTTGTGAAGCAGAACAATTATCAGCGAGGAAATCTATTGAGAATACAAGCTCAAGTTAATTTTTAAGTTATTCGTTTTTCTCAAGTGAGGGGGTGAGACATTGTTTCACCCCCTTTCTTTATTTACTTTTGCGATAATGATGAATCATTCTGATACTATTTGTGCTTTGGCAACTCCTAATGGGTTGGGAGCGATCGGTGTTGTTCGTGTTTCAGGGAAGGAGGCTCTAAGAATTGTCGGCACACATTTTTCGAGAACTCTGACGGATAAACCAACTCACACGGTCCATTTCGGAAACTTCAGTTCCATTGATGGGGATTTGATCGATGAGGTACTTGTTACAATCTTCCTCGGAAATAAAAGTTTCACCGGTGAAGAATCAGTTGAAATTGCCGCGCACGGTTCACCTTATATTTTACAAAGCATTCTAAAATCTCTCCTCACTTCCGGATGTCGGATGGCTGAACCCGGTGAATTCACCATGAGAGCGTTTATGAATGGTAAAATGGATCTTTCCCAGGCAGAGGCAGTGGCCGATCTGATCGCTTCTCAGTCCAAGAATGCGCACAATATTGCGTTGAAGCAAATGCGAGGCGGGTTTTCATCGAAACTCAAAGATCTTCGCGAAAAACTGATCCATTTTGCTTCGTTGGTTGAGCTGGAACTCGACTTCGCGGAAGAAGATGTTGAATTTGCAGATCGAACGGAATTGAAGCAACTGGTGAAAGAGGTATTGGATCATATCCGTAAACTGATCTCCTCTTTTGAACTGGGTAACGCCATTAAGAATGGTGTTCCGGTTGCTATTATCGGTGAGCCCAATACCGGAAAGAGCACTTTACTTAATCAACTTCTGGGAGAGAACAGGGCTATAGTCAGCAACATAGCCGGGACTACTCGCGATGTGATCGAAGAGACATTGAATTACGATGGGATCCTTTTCAGGCTGATCGACACAGCCGGAATAAGGGAAGGAGCCGAAGAGATCGAGGCAATGGGTATCGAACGCTCATTTGAAAAGATCCGGCTTTCGTCTATTATCCTTTGTCTGGCGGATCTTAGTCGACAGGAAACAATCCGGGAAGCACTAAACAGGGCTAAAGTCATAAGAGATGAATATCCTGACAAGAGGATCATCCTTGTGGGGAATAAGGCTGATTTATCTCAGAATAAAATTGAAAATTGCGAATTCGATGTGGTTTCCATCTCCGCAAAAGAAGGATCGAACGTTGATCTTTTGTTGGATTTGCTCGTGAAAGAGGTGCTTGGAAATTTCGATCTTTCGGAGGACACCATCGTTTCCAGCGCACGTCACGTTGAAGCCTTGTCCAGAACTCAACAGTCTTTAGAAAAAGCACTTGATGGGTTGGAAAATGGAATAACCGGTGATTTTGTCGCAATGGATATACGACAGGGAATGTTCTATCTGGGAAGCATAACAGGTGACATTTCAACAGATGATTTACTAGGTAATATTTTTAGTAAGTTCTGTATCGGGAAGTAATTACACTTCCTTTCTTTTGTTAAACCCTGTTATATAAGGCATTTAGGAGAATTTATTTTCCTTTATCTAGTTAATAGAGACACTTTTTAACTATATTTATGTCTCTGAAACGTCCCTTAGGGACAATTCAGGGACGAAATTTGTCTCTAATCAATTATACCATGAAAGTCACACTGCGCAAACGAAATCAAGGAGGGAAAACAAGCTTGTTTCTTGACTATACCATCAACGGAAAACGCACCAAGGAATACCTTCAATTGTACCTGGATGAAAATAACCCTTCCAAAGCACAGAAGGAAGCGAACAAAAACACATTGGAGCTGGCAGAAACTATTCGCTCTCAGAGACAGGTTGAAATCCAGAATGGCACCTATGGATTCATCAATCCGAAAATCAGAAAGGCGGATTTTGTGACCTACTTCACGGATCTCAAAGAAAAGAGGTTTGAGTCGCGCAACAACTACGACAACTGGGATGCAGTAGAGAAGCATTTGAAAAGGTTCGCACCCCATGGAATAACCTTCGAACAGATGACGGTTCAGAAGGTAAAGGAGTTTAAAAATTACCTCGATAAGGATGCGAGAACTAAAAGTGAAACCAGACTTTCTCAAAACTCGAAGCACTCCTATTTTAACAAGTTTAAAGCAGCGCTCAATCAAGCCCATAAAGACGGTCTGCTCATTGAGAATCCGGGTGATAGAGTGGAGGGTTTTAAAATGGCTGAATCGCAAAGAGAATTTCTAACGTTAGAGGAGCTCCAAAAGGTAGCGAAACGCGATTGTGAAATTGATGTGCTAAAGTCAGCCTTCCTGTTTTCCTGTCTAAGTGGAATGCGCTGGTCGGACATTCAAAAGTTGACATGGTCAGAGGTTCAACACTCCAATGAAATGGGTCACTATGTTCGTTTTCGTCAACAAAAGACTAAAGGAATTGAAACACTACCTATCTCGGATCAGGCTTTTGCCCTTTTAGGAGATCGAGGAAATCCAGAAGATCGAGTTTTTTTAGGTCTTAAATATTCAGCCTGGCACAACCTCAAATTACAGCAATGGATGATGAGTGCCGGAATTCATAGAACAATTACTTTCCACTGCGCGCGTCATACATATGCAACTTTGCAACTTACTCTTGGAACCGATATCTATACTGTTTCAAAACTACTTGGCCATCGTGAGCTGCGAACAACACAGATCTATGCAAAGGTGATCGATGACAAGAAGAAGGAGGCGGCCAATAAAATTGATTTGGGATTCTGAATCTTGTTTTTTCTTTCCTTAACGTAAATAGAATACGTTGAAGGGTATGAATTTTACCGATTCAAAATCGGTATTATGCAATTAGAAACCTACAGACGAATTTTATTTTTAGACCTTCAACCGGCGATTCTCGAGAAGATGCCAATGGTCAAAATCAAGTTATTATTATCAGAACTCGAACCTGTGCAGTATCAATATCAGCCGTTGTTTGAAGTCGAACATGAACGCTTTTTAAATGCCAGGCACGAGTATTACGAGAACTTATTGAATAATGAATCGACAACCTTTCTAAATGATTTTAGGAGGGAGTTGAGTTTAGCCCAAAACGATTCAGAAAAGAAATACCTAATCAGCAGATCTGTTAAACAATTGGAATCACTTCTGCTTGATTGTTTCATGTGGTCGGTTCGACCGAATAATTCCATTTCAGAATCATTAATTAAGCCTGCGGTGAAACATCATTTGGTACGCTTGTTTTTGGAGGTGTCTGCCGATAATAATGTTGACATCAATGAACTATTTATAGATGAGGTGTATGAGCGATATCTGTTCGAGCATGCTCCAAACCCACCACTGATTAATAAATCCTCGATTGTTGTGGTTACCAAGGATCCACAACCAAAAGGCGTGTCCTCGGGAACAGATTTTCAAGTTCGTTACGAAGATTTCCGTATAGAAAAGGCTGGAATACTATCGTATGATACTATCATTAAGAACCAAAAACGCTTTGCTGAATTCGAAGAACATTTGTTCCTGTTTGGGTTCATCGATTCCAACTACAACTTCACCAACAAGCATGGAATGAAAACAGAGTTGGCAAAGAAATACCATGAATTGATCAATGATGCCTGCTTTATGCCGAGAGATTTTAAATTACTGAAGGATATTCAAGCACGTGATATCAGAAAATTCCTGGACCATCGGTACCAGGTGAATTTGGATAAGCAGTTTAGGAATGTATGATGTTAATTTCTTGTGTCATTCTGATCCAAACATTTTTCAATTTCGGCCTTTGTCCTATAATCCAAAGGTATTGGTAGAATAGTATTTAATTTAGCCACACTCATCTCTAATGTGTGTCCTTCTTGCTTCGATAGATTTTTGAAGTGAGTTATTTCAGCAAGTTTTTCGATTTTACCAGAATAATTTATTGTCAGAACATATCCATATGGAGGAAAAGCTATTTCGGTACTTTGAATAATCTCTCCACCGGATAAATTGCCAGTAACCGTATATGGTAAATAACGCATTTGAGGTCCATTATTTAAGTACATCCAAACTCTGTACTTTTCAGGTAAATCTTGTGAATCTTTATGTTTAACAAAATCAACTAGATCTGGATTAATCTCTGAAAATAGAGAATCATTCATTGCCACAAACATTGAAATAATCTGTTTTAAGACGAGCAAAGGTTTTTGCTTGTATACGCTATATTGGTATATGTTAAAATTACCCTTGCCTAAAATATAAGCTCCGATTTCCGCCCATAATTTATATTCTCTGACAAATTGAGATCCAAGAAAATTATTACAAGCCTCACAAAATGAGTAAAACCCAACACCACCTTGATTAACATATCCATTGATAGGTTCTTTTAATGGATTTTTGTTTTGCATATATTCCAAGTAGGGAGCAACTTTAAATCGTGTATTTTTATTGTAAGTCGATTTTGGAGGCACGTGCTCAAAATTCAATAATTTGTTTTCTCCACAAAGACGACATTTTCCATTTTGCATTTTTCTTTTAGCCATGGAATTAAGGTAACAATATTTCCAATCTCCCCCCTCAAATTACCAAAACCCAAATTACCAAATTACCATTTTCACTTTTTTGCCCCCTGTTTTCGGGCAAATGTAAATTACCAATTTTCCCTTTTTAAATTTCCAAAATTGCTATTCTTCCTTTGTCATGTCGATCGAGGTGATCGATGACTTTTGGCCAAGAGTCCTTGTTTAATCTCATCCACCAAAGCTATAGGCGGCGGTGGGTTAACATCCAAATAACATGGACGAAGTATTTAAAAAATTGGAGGAACTCCGAAACATGATTGAAAACCAGGGGATCAATTCAAAAGAAGTCCTCAACATGATTGAGGCAAGTAAGTACCTGGAATTATCCTTGTCGCATTTGTATAAACTAACAAGTGCCGGTTTGATACCATTCTACAAACCCAACGGAAAAAAACTCTATTTCAAACGATCAGAACTGGAAGCATGGCTTTTGCGCAATCGTGCAACTACTAAGGAAGAAATAGAACAAGAAGCAGCTGATTATCTCGTGCGAAACAGATTGAAACGCTGATTTATTAATCAAAAACTTTAAGAAAATGGAAAATGTATTCGACCTAGTTCAGGCCGTATTGGAAGAAATGCGGATACTGAAGAAAGAAGTGAAATATGTAAAAATGTCCCGATTAGATGAGTTCAAGGAGAACTGGATCGATGGACAAGAAGTAATGCAAATCTTACACATTAGCCTCAGAACACTGCAGCGAATGAGAGATTGCGACATACTTCCTTACAGCCGTATTAATGGAAAATTCTATTACAAACTATCCGATGTAGAAAGTATTCTCGAGAAGAATTACGTGTGTAAAAAGCGCAAATGTCGTGGATGTAAGTAAGGAGGAGATCCTCCGAAAGTCACACCGGGGTTTATCGATCTACAGCCATATTCTTAGACTGTATTATCCAAATGAAGTAGTTCTTTCCCTTCGGGGAAAGAACTGCCTCCCAACCCAGAACCCCTTCAATCAAGACCGACCAACACTTCATGTTCTCATCAAGGACAATCTTGCACAACATGAAGATCTGGAAGGAAAGATCCCTGCAGGAGATTGTTTTGTCTTTGCCATGTTCCATTACTTGAAACATGGTCCCGATCTCCTGAACACCCTCAACCAAGACATGCATTTACGAATAGGAGTTAAGCACCCTTTTTATCACGGAAAAATGAAAACAACCATTCAACATACAGAAACAACAGTACCCCAATTCAGCTTTTTCAAAGCACCGATCTCCAACATTATTCCAGCCGGAAACGTGACACTTTTGGATGTCTACAGATTCCTAAAAAATGATTTTCTAAAGGAGACCCACCAGCTCCGATCGATCTCATATCCTTCAAAAGCGAGAGCATTCAAAGCAGCCAATTTTAACTACGTTACCTTCTCGGGATCCTTCTCAAAAAGGAACGATAAGCACCTCATCGCTCATTCAGGATTGATGTGTTTGGACTTCGACCATTTGTCTAATTCCGCAGAAATAAAACAAATATTACTAAAAGACCTTTATTTCGAGACGGAAATGCTCTTTGTTTCACCATCCGGTGATGGTCTCAAATGGGTCATTGCAATCGATACCGATCGAGCTTCGCACCGTGATTATTTCATGGCAGTTTCCAATTACCTGGAGAAGATCTATTCCCTCAAACCCGACCCAAGCGGCAAGGATATTTCCCGCGCTTGTTTCCTGCCACATGATCCAGAAGCTTACATCAATCCAAAATATTTATAACATATGAAACTCGAATTCAATCCAGCCGAATGGCTTCCCAAAAATGATGTTCCCGAAGTACAAACTTTCTCCCCTCTCGAGAGGGGATTAAGGGGAGTGACCAATGATAAAACAAATGTTGATTTGAAGAAGGACATCCAATCCATCATCACCCAAATCGAACACCACTCAATCGACATCACCGGTGACTACTCCACCTGGAGAAACCTCGGCTTTGCCTTGTCGGATTCTCTAGGTGAAGCAGGCCGAGATCCGTTCCATCGTATCTCAAAATTGCATCCTGAATACAACCCAAAGGAATGTGATCGACAGTTCGATGCTTGCTTAAAAGCAAATGGATCCGGGATCACCATTTCTACCTTCTTTCACATTGCAAAGGATCATGGTTTAATAGTAGATCGAAAACCGGTATCCAATGAGAAGGTATCGGTCGATTCCGATTCAAATAATGAGGAAGGTTCTCGAGCTTGTCGAGAGATGCCAAACCTTTCAGATCATATCTTCCCAAATCTCCCAACCTTCTTACAACGAGTTGTTGAAGTTGCCACCTCTAGAGAAGAACGAGACATTCTATTGCTCGGATCCCTGGCAACAATCAGTTCCTGTTTACCAAAGATGTTCGGCGTCTACGACGGCAAAAAGTGTTATTCAAACCTGTACCTGTTCGTTACCGCTCAAGCATCTGCGGGAAAGGGTAGGTTAGTTCTGTGCAAAGAATTGGTGAAGCCCATCCACAAGAAACTCAGGGAGCGAGCTGCCCAATTGAAACAGCAGTACGAATTGGAAATGATCGAGTACAACGCCAAGAAGGGCAAGGAAGATGGAGTTGAGAAACCGGGTAAACCTGCAGAGAAGATGTTGTTCATTCCGGCCAACAACAGTACCACCGGAGTATTTCAATTGTTGTTTGATAACGATGGAGCAGGATTGATCTTCGAAACGGAAGGTGACACCCTTGCCCAGGCATTTAAAAGCGATTATGGGAATTACTCTGATGGCTTTCGAAAAGCGTTCCACCATGAGACCATTTCTTATTATCGAAGAACCGACCGTGAGTACGTCGATATCGAGCGACCTTGTCTTTCGACAGTTCTTTCGGGTACACCGAAACAAGTTTCAGCACTGATCCCCAATGCAGAGAATGGTCTCTTCAGCCGTTTCTTATTTTATTACATGAACGTGCACCATGTATGGAAGGATGTCTTTGCAGATGGTGAGGGTGTGGCGCTGGATGATCACTTCAAGGAATTATCCCACGAACTTTATTCCTTGTACAAGTTCCTCATGGAACAAGAAGAGATTCAGTTCTCACTTTCAAAGGAACAGCGTCAACGCTTCAATGAATTCTTCTCAGGGATCCAACAAGAATACCTAGACATATTTGGAAATGATTACATGGCCACTGTTCGTCGCTTGGGATTGATCGCGTTTCGTATGTGCATGATCTTAACAGCCCTTCGCATCATCGACACCAAATCCTACAAATCGAATTTGGAATGTGTTGCAGAGGATTTTGAAACCGTCATCTGCATGATTGAAACATTGATTAAGCATTCAGGGAAAGTCTTCTCCGAACTTCCGGAAGATCATTCGCTACCCAAACAGAAAAACAAGAAGGAAAAGTTCTTGGAAGCTTTGCCAAAGGAATTCAACCGACAGAAGTATTTGGAGGTAGCAAGTGTGTTATCGATCTCAACGAAATCAGCAGAGGCATACATCACTGAGTTTGTGAAGAAGAATTTGGTGCATCGGGAACAGAAGGATGTGTATTTGAAGTCTAATTAAAACATAATTTGTACAATAGGACATCCATTTCGTTTGTAATTAATTAGCTATATTTCGGTTATATCACTTTAAATCCCAATGGTAAAATCTCATGTTATAGCTTATTTCGTTCTGATTATATTCAGAATTACTACCACGCCTGGGATTCATGCGCAGGTAGATCCGGACATTAAGTTCAATAAAGCTTGTTCTTGTTATGGGGTAATCAATGAAAAAGGAGACACTGTTGTTCCGTTTGAATTTCAGAAAATAGAGTTCAAGCCGTATCAGTACTATCAGGTGTATAAAATTTATGAAAAACACAAATCTGAGATGGGTGTGTATAATGTGAGTGGAGAAGTAATAATTCCTGTGAAATATAACTATATCAGATTCGAAGATGAATTTATTAAGTATTCTTCCGACAATGAAACTGGCGTACATTTTATTGCACTAAATAAGCATATTACACGACCTGAACTTCTTAATTTTCAAAAATGGGAAAATGTAAATTACTCAGGTAAATTATTTATTTTTTCTGGCGAATCCGGTTCGGAAGTATTTGATTTCAAGCTCAACCTCATCTTAAAAACAGAATATTATATCCACTACCCTTATCCCTTAGTCAATCACCCAAACGAATATAATTTGATCTTTTCTTCCCCGGATAACATGCGTTTAAGAGGAATAATGAACAGCAAAGGGGAAATTTTGATTCCTGCCATATATTCGGAATTTAAAGGGGCAAGAGATTATAATGTTGATTTAGTTTCCGGGGAAGATATTATTGCGATAAACTCCAATTCATACGATTATTATCCAATGGACAGTAAAAATTCTGTTTACAAGTTTGATTATATTGAATTCTGGAAGGGTTATGCCGCCACTCTGAAAGATGGTCATTGGAATTTAAGAGATAAAAATATGAATTCAATTTATGAGGATTCGGAATACGCATTATCGTTTCAAACCTATCATTTTGACCCGAAGGAATTTGATTATCGAAATACAATTTGTGAAGGTTGTACTTTTTATGAGGATGCTCTGATGACTTCATTAAACCCCGATGACAATTTTCTATTTCGAATTTCATACGGAAAAATAAAAAGGAATTGTTCTACGTTCCATCAAAATTGCATCGATAAATACGCCAAGTTTGGACTCGTCAATTTCATCACCAAGGAAAACACACCAGTTGATTATAATTTTATTGTCAGCAGTTCCAAATGGTTTCATTTGAATTTTAAAAAGAAACCAAGTAGCTTTTGGTGCATCCAACATGATAAATCGAGTGGAACGTTGTTGTTAGATATCTATTCAAGGGATCTTTTTAAAACTCATTCTTATTCTCTGGATGATTCATCGCTATTTCTATTAAAATATACTTCTTATCCCACAAAGGACTCCAGTGTTCAATTGTTGCAAAATGCTGATGGTAAATTCGGCTTGTTAAATCCAAATGGCTCAATTAACTGTGCTTTTGTCTATGAAAAACATATTTTTTTAGACGGAGCTTATCACGTGTTTGGTGATTCAAAGCATGTTGGCTTATATGATTATCATGGAAAGCAAATTCTCCCTGTTATTTTTGATACAATTCATATGTTAAATCACCAGAGTAAAATTTTAGTTGCAAAACAGGAAGGTAGAATCTCTATTGTTCATAAGGATAATGGAATTCTTTTAGATAGCGTTTCAAAATATTTTGAAGCAATACGAGAACCAGTGAAAGGTCAATCTAGAAACCCATATAGTAGAACCAATTACTTTATTAAAGACAACTTTTTATATATTCTCGATTATGACCACATTGAATTAATGGATGAAAAACGAGTAAGTTTTCAGGATGCCACATTAAAAACTGTAAACGGTCTTGTAATTGATCGGAGTGGGTTTATTGTATCAAATCCTAAAAAATTATAGTTAGAGGTTCAAACAGTGTTGTCAATCTCAACGAAATCAGCAGAGGCGTATATCACGGAGTTTGTAATAATGAATGTGATACATCGGGAGCAGAAGGATATGTATAAAAAGGAGTCTTAGGAAACCTAGGATTCTTAGGAAATCTAGGACTCAATCCTCAATCTCCTACATTTCCTAAAACTCTTTATACTCTAAAGCTTACTACACGCCTTGATAGGGAATATTTCTTAACTTGCGGCTATATTCAAGATAAAATCAATTAATAAAACAACTGATAACTATTATTCACTTTATAATATATGAACAAAGTAATCACAATCATCGCTATTATTCTATTCAACACTACTTTGAATGCCCAGATTGACACTATTACTAAACAACCAATTGAAATTGTCGAAATTTATGATGTCGTTGCTGTTTATAAAGAAAGCACAGACGGGCGAGGACAGACAAGAAAATATGTGTCAGAATTAAAAGGTGAAATCCTTAATTATGATGAAAGCACCGGGGTCCTTACATTTAAAGGAGTTGATGGTAAAATGTATTCTTTTAAAAGTGGTGATTACAAATATTTCGAATACGACAAAGAATTTATTAAAAAGGATAAAAGTAAGAATAAAGTGATTCGGCCAAGAAAAGATAAAGGATTCGGATACAATGCGGGGATTGGACTGAATTATGTGAATATGTCTCAATCAACTACTGGAGACAATTATTTTCTTGAGGATTATTATGTAAATGCGGGTATTCCAATTTCGTTGTATGGTGCATTTGGGAAGTATTTTGGCAGAAAACACTTTTTAGCAATTTGTGCTGATTTTTTATTGAATAGTGAGCCGGGTGGTTATGCAGTTGGCGGGCGTTACGTATTTCAATATGATGAGCACAAAAGAAATACTGCTTTCTATTTGCCAGTCGAAGTAAAATATCAACATTTAAATTTGGTCACAGGGTTCAGGGTGAAAGATTCAATTTGGTATGATGAATACAGTTATTCCTACCCTGGAAATATTTATCCAATGGCAGGATTCAACAACATAGGATTAACCATCGGACACGGATTTGGATTTATTAAGAAAGAAGGGCGAGCGTTTAATTTAGAGCTATCCTATACGAGATCTTTCATTCTTTCTGTTGATTATAAAGATCCTTTATTTGAACCAAATGAGCCAAAGACCAGTTTTAGTATTGGAACCTTTAAGATGGGATTATTTTTTTCATTTTAGAATCATACAACAATTGTGAAATCTTTTCTAAAAACTGTATTTATCTCTTTGCATACGCCAATTTTTAGAATAAAACTTATAACCGCAATTTGCCTCGTCGGTTTTCCAGTTAATATATTGTTCCAAACGATCCATGATCTATATTATCCAGCCTATTTTGGTCTTGTATTCATTGCTGCTGAATTACTTTATGTCGTAATTTATATGACCTTATGTGTTATGGTTCGAAAGAACCTGAAAAGGCAGCGCCCGATCCAAATTTCCCAGATGTTGGCATTCGGTCTGTTTTTTACAGTTCTGAGTCCATTATGGATTCTTGGGGGAATTTTAAGTCTTTATGTCCTAGTCTCAAAAAAGAAATCATCTCTTTTTAAACTTGAATTTATCGCATACCTCTCTTTTCTTATGATGTTGGGAATTTCATATTATTCAGTGCTTCGGATGCTGTAGGTGAAAGAAAATCTCAACGAAATCAGCGGAGGCATATATCACAGAGTTTGTGAAAAAGAATCTAGTACATCGGGAGCAGAACGATAAGTATAAAAAGGTGTATTAGGAAACCTAGGACTCCTAGGAAATCTAGGACTCAATCCTCAATCTCCTACATTTCCTAGAACTCCTTATAATCTAGCTTCCGAAACTCCCTGATTGAAAATATTTCTTAACTTGCTGTTATATACTAGTTATGGTTAATGATGAATATAACACATAATACATACAAAATATTATTTATTGTTGGAGTGTTACTCAACTCTGGAATAATAGTTTTTGGGCAAAATACGCCAAGTTCAAAAGACTCTTTGATACTTTCGAATTATGTAAAAAAATATGGCGGAATTTTTACCAATGCAGACGGATATTATACTTTTAATACCGACGACAAATATGGTCTTATTGACTCTTTAGGAAATGAGGTTCTACCACCTATATATTTGTATATCGGCATTGTGGGTGATGGAATGGTTTATGTTCAAACAGAAGAGATTGGGGGTTATCTTAATCTTTCGAATGGTAAAATTATTGGGAAATCTCTCATAAACCACACTCCGTTTAGGGATGGTTATGCTGTCGTTCAGAAACTTGAAAAAGATGGTAGAAATTATTGGGGAATTATTAACAAAAAAGGTAAAACTATTGTTCCATTCAAGTATGAGTCTATTACTGGTTTTTATGAAGGTAAAGCATGTGCATGTGCATATAATGATGCGAGGCAAATAAAGTGTGGTTTTGTGAATAAGAAAGGTAAGGTCGTCATTCCATTAATTTATGATAAATACAATTCAAAATTTGTGGATGGTATTGCTTTTGTAAAAGATGATAACGTATTTGGAGGAATTAATGAGAATGGAGATACAATAATACCATTTATATATAGAGGTGTAAAAGAAATTAAAAATGGATTTATCACCGTTTGCTATACAACAACTGACAAACATTTTGGTTGTTGGGGAATCATAGACACATCCGGCAACCAAATAATCCCATTCATGTATTCTGAAATCGGGTATTTCAATGAAAAATTCGCTGTGGTAAAAAAGGGTGGCTATTGGGGATTAATAAATATGCAAAATCAACCACTCACTGAATTTAAATATTCATGGGAGTTAAAATTTGAAAATGGAAGGGCGTATCTGACGAAGGATAAAAAAAAATACCTTCTTGAAAACGGAAAAGAAATAAATGAATAACCATAACAGCTGTCTAGCGCCAACCCTCCAATCTTGCTTCGGAACAATGGAAAATTTGAAACAGAATAACTTTAACTTCGGAGTAACGATTTATTTAAAGTGTCGGGCCGTGCGCCAGGCAGCAAACCGTTTGCAGTAATTGTTTTAACATGATTAAATCAACAAACTTGCACAAACATTGGACTATCTTATTTACTATAATTCTGTGCTTTGCCTGTAAAGAAAAAAGCTCTCTTCATTCCTATTATCTTGCTCTGGATGAACAAAATGAAAAATTTGCATTATTTGAAATCAGGTTAAGTAACGATTCAATAAATGGATCCGTTTTTTGGATCAACCGTAAGGATACCTCTCAACTAAAAGGCAATTTAAAGGATTCTGTTTTTATTTTTAATTCGTTTAAAAATGGAGTGGATGAAGATTTTGAATTTACCGGAATCTTAAGAAGTAATAAAATGTTTTTGATAAGAAGGGATAGAAATTCGGATTCGGATTTCGAGGATAAATTTGAATTAAATTCAATATCGAGCAAGGAATATCAGTTGCTAATTAAGAAAACACTGGCTCCTCCTGTTTTAATTAATTTGAAAAAAGATACGATTATAGACGATTATCTCTTTGAAGTCAAGGTAAAAAATTGGAATCCGGAGACCATGTTTGGAAATTCGTCAATTGTTATAAAGGAAAAAGAATCGAAAAGAATAACCCAGATAATTTATTCAGGATCCTTTAATTTTAATCGTAACATGAGTTTTGATTACAGGGACCTGAATTTCGACCATATTAAAGACCTAATTTTCTATACAGGCAACAATGGCAGTTATATGAGTCAGACATTTGATTATTACATTTTTAACCCGGATAAAAATAAATTTATTTTCAATAAGCAATTAACGGAGATTGGCTCAGGAATGGGTATAGAAATCGATACCATTAATAAAAGAATTCTAAGTTTTCAAAAATCTGGATGTTGTTGGCATCAACAGGAGGGATATGTCTTTAAAAAAGATTCTTTAATCCTGGTTAAAAAGATGACAATTGATGAAATGGAAATTGTTACAATTGAACAAAACATAAATGGTAAATGGCATAAAACTCAAAAAAAAATCAGTGAATTTAAAATCAAAGAAGGCAGTGATATCTGGGAAATATTCTAAAAACAACTATTGTTAAAAAACAACCATAAAGACAATTGAATCATAAAAAATTGAAGACACTACAGAAAAATAATATATCGTTTTTTATAGGATTAGTATTATCGTTATACTCCTGTGATATGGGGACAGATGAATATTATATGTATTCGAATAATGCTGATTATGAAACCTACTTCTTGTGGGGAGAACCTTCACAATGCTGCCCGGTAATTTACGATACGACCATTAAATATGATGCACTTAAATTATTTTTCCCATCCGACAAATCAACTATTAATAGTCATTGTGAGACCTACTACAATCCCGTTAAAGACACCAATGGTGTAACAATTGATTCTGTACAAATGTGTTGTGATTGTTTTAAAATAGATGAAAACGATCCTAGAGTATTGGATAATAAATTTGTGATCATAAACTTCATCCACAAAAATGCGATTATACGCGTTGATACACTTCACAGAACGAAAGAGAAAATAACTTTACTTGACAAGCTTCCTTTACCAAAACTACACTAGCAAGGAACAGATTTCTAAATCCTACTTCGCGGAAACCCTAATTCTTAATCCTCAATCTCCTTTATTTCCTAGAACTCCTAAAGCACATAATTTTTTGGGAAATCAAAAAACAACCAAGTAAAACGTAAATAGATTACGTAGTGCCGGGCGTAGTTTTGTTTCATGAACAAAACTATACAAGACCTCTACTTCAACATTCTACCATTCAAATGGCAGGAAGAACCTCGAATTTATTACTTCTCGAGAACCTATTTACCGTTTTCTACGCCGATCTACAAAAGCCTGTTCCCTCAGAACATTGACAAGATATTCCCGGAGATCAAAAAAGAGAACCCTGATTTCATTTACACCTCCTTTGATCAAAAGCGAGCTGGGTACACACCATTGGAGCTTAGCCTCAAAGACGAGTGTGCCGGCCTTTCCATCAAACTCTTTGATCGCAAGATCACGCACTACTTCCGCAACATCGCTAAACAGCTGGTACATATTGGTTTCATTCGGGAGAACATTGTTTATGTGCCTGCAACTGATTTGAGTAATGCGGAGGTAACGGCGTATGATTGTTTTTCATTGAAGGTTCAGTTGGCAAAGGTCAGTGCATATCCTGAAATTCGCTTGTCATACAATGGCATCACGCATGTTTCAAACTATCCATTGGCAGAACACACAAAGGTGGTTAACCCAAAAAATCTGATCAAGGTAGTCTACAATAATCGCTTTTACCGCTACGAAGATTTCCAAAAGCGTCATTTGGACGATTACAAAATGGCTTTTCCGATCATCAATAAAGGTCTGGCTAAGGAGCTGAAACTGATCTTGCCATTCCGAGAAAAGGATAACCAATACAAGGATTATAATACTCGAATTCAGGATTACTATGAACGTTTCCTGAACAATGATTTGTTTCGATCGATCATTCCAATTGACCCAGAAGGCTTTTTAAAAATCCCTGCAGAACTTGCTGATCGAACAGCGGATGAAAGTGCGATGTTACTGTTTGGAAAGAAGAAGGCATGTTTGGATCCCTTTGAAGGTTTGCGAAATTTCGGTCCCTACAAACCGAGTCAGTGGAACAAGATCCAGATGTTTTACATCTTCCATGAAGACGATACCCAGACGGCCTTACTCATCAATCGCTATTTCCGAAATGGGTTAAAGTGGTTCAAAGGTCTGCAGGAGTACGCCCATATCATTTCCTTCAATGAGCCAGGTTTTAGTATCAAGTTTAAGAACCGCAACAATCCTGCACCGGAGATTGAAAAGGCTTTGCAAACACGAAACTTTGATCGCAATGTAAAGTATTTAGCGATTTACCTCACACCAATCGGACGTTTCGAAACCGATGAAACCTTACGAAGAGTGTATTTTGATGTGAAAGAAATGTTGCTCAAAAGAGACATTGCATCACAAGCAATTGATCCACAAAATGTACTGAGTAGGGGAGAGGATTACACTTTCAGTTTACCAAATTTGGCCGTGAACATACTTGCAAAATTAGGTGGAGTTCCCTGGAGATTAAATACAGTTGAGAAAAATGAATTGGTGGTTGGTATTGGTGCATTCAAACGCCGATCAACAGGTATGCAATACATCGGAAGTGCTTTTTGTTTCAATAACAAAGGTAAGTTCAACCGCTTTGATTGCTTCCTCAAAAACGAGTTAGATCTGCTCATTGGATCGATCACCAATTCAGTGCGCGAATACGTCAAGTCAAACAACACGATCGAACGACTGATCATTCATTTCTACAAAAAGATGAGTCACCGCGAATTAGAACCTATAGAAGAAGCTTTGAAGAATATGGGCTTAAACATTCCTGTATTCATCGTTTCCATCAACAAAACCGAATCCAGAGATATTCTCGCTTTCGACAACTACGATCCGGATCTCATGCCTTATTCAGGAACTTTCCTCAGTATCGGCACCAACCGTTTTATCCTCTTCAACAACACGCGATATGCAGCAGATCCGCTTTCTGTGGTAGAGTCTTACCCATTCCCGGTAAAACTCTCCATCGATTGTTCGGATAAAGAATTGCTGAAAGATTATACCACCCTCAGAGACCTTATCAACCAGGTCTACCAGTTCAGTCGCTTGTACTGGAAATCCATGAAACAACAGAACCTCCCAATCACCATCAAATACCCCGAGATCCTCGCCAAAATGGCTCCCAATTTTGTGGGAGAAGATTTGCCGGCGTATGGGAAAGAAGGGTTGTGGTTTTTGTGATATTGATTTTATTATTGCTAGTTCTTCACCATTAGATATGTCAGAACAATAATTAGATTAAAAACGGTCAGTGAACAAAAGGTAATAGCAATGAATTTAAACCAATTATTTATTGCTTCTTTTGAACCTATTATTCCCATTATTCCAGTAATAAATAGTATGAGTGAAAAACTTGGGATGTCTGTTTCTGAATATATTAAGCCTATTGCAGAAATAAATGATAGAAGGATTCCTAATAAAACCGGTAATCCAATTTTTTCATCGTTGGACCATAGGGATAATAACCTGCCCATACAAATCAATGAAATAAGAGGCAAGCCGATAAAAATTAGTAATAAATCAAGCCCCAAAAATGAATATAATGGAATAATCATAGTTCAAATTAATAAGATTATTTGATTCTTCGTTCGATTTCTTTAACGTGCTGGCTTCGGATAAAGTAACGGTAACGGAGAAACTTAGTTCAAATCGTTAACTTTGTCTTTTAAGTTGAATAATGGGCAAGTACAATATATACATTGATGAAAGTTGTCATTTAGAACATGACAATTCGAACGTCATGTGTATTGGTTATACCCATGTGCCGGAGGATCGTTACGTTGAACTAAGGGATGCTATCAAAAAACTTAAACTCAAGCATAAGACTCCTACTGAGATTAAGTGGAATACATTGTCAAAGTCACGATGGGAATTGTACAAAGAATTGATTGATTTATTCTTTTGCAATGACATTGAATTTAGAGCGATTCTAATAAAAGACAAAAACAATCTTGGGCCTAAAAGTTTTAGTAGAAAAGATCAACATAGTTACTACTATAAATCGCTTTCCTTTCTACTTCAAAACAAGGTGTTTTTAGCCCAAAACAGTTATAAGGTGTTTTTAGATGTAAAGGACACTAGGGGTAAACAACGTATTAAATTTCTTGAAACTGAATTGGATTTCTCCTTGCCGGGGAAATCACCATTTGTTTTTTTTCAGCACCTTCATTCTGAGGATAATGAGTTCTTACAGTTGACAGATTTGTTTATTGGTGCAATTTGTTACAAGGCTAGAAATCTTCATACCCAAGAAAATGCTTCTGAGGTTCGAGTGAAAGTGATAGATTATCTCGAGAAGGTATATGGCTATACCTTGGATGATGGAACACCTCCTTGGGACACTAAGTTTTACATTGACGATTTTCGAATAAAAACCCCGAAGCATGATTGATCTAGATGATTTGGAGGAACTATTCGATGACCTTTCAATTGATGGACCAACAAAAGAGCAACTTTACCAACTTTATGGAATTTTTTTAAAGGACTTCAAGGAGAATCCTGTATTGATTAGAGGTGTTGAATTAAAATACAATAACAACCCGTCAAGACATCCCGTTTGTAGGGGGAAAGCAATGGCATTCGAACACATAATTACTCGAGAGAGTAAGTACTCTGGAAAAAGAAGTTTTGATCACGAACGTACAAATAGAATTCATTGGATTAGACCTATTCTTGAAAACGCAGATGATTTCCGAATAAAACACTTTGAGGAAGTGAATCACGATGGCGAAAATCAACTGTTCTATTGGTATGAGGAAAAAGACTTTGTCGTAATAATTAGAGAGATTCAGCCGGATTACCTGTTAATAACAGCATATTCCGTTGACAAAGACATGAAGTATGGGTTAAAAAAGCAGTACGAACGCTGCAAACAGGCATAAAAAAACCCCACTTCGTAAATGGGGTACGCAACTTTAGGCAATGCGATTGGGTGAACAATGTCACTCGCCAAGTCCTTTACAATTTTTGTAATGACAAGACAAAGGTAAATTAATTTTGATACGCTTGTCAACTTTTTAAAGACTTATTAACAATTGAGAATGTTAAAAACGTCTTCTCTTCAAGTCTAATACAGCTTTTGGATTAAAAAGTTACACTTATTTTGAGAATTTCAACACTAATATTTTTTCAATAGAAAAGGAAAAGTCGTCTTCCTCCTTGTCTTCACAGCTGCAGCTTTTTTGCTTTCAAGGGTGATACAAGCATCGTCTCCCGAAAGCTTTCGGGATCCTTGCCCTTGCAAACACCGTTCACTTAGCCAGTCGTCCAGAATTCCCTCCTTGGCTGTTCACTAAAAAGACTTCGCCTGTTCATCCTTCGTCGTCAGTCGCAGCTCTCTGCCACCCCAGACCCCAATAAAGTATTCGTTCGGCTCCGTTCCGCCAAACCTCCCTCTCTCTTCGCTTTCACTCATTATTTTTTTTCTGGGGTGTCACCGCTGCTTGTGTTTATGCTCGCCTGCTAAATCGCTCAGGCTGCGGGCTTGTCACAGTTTTTGAGAATCCTCCAATAGTGCAGTGTTCCTTCCGTGCCTACAGTCACACAGCACTTTTATTCGTTATCCTATCTTGGGTTTATGGTGAGTCAAGAGTGTTCATGCTGTACACTCCGTACCTACGTTCCCAGCATTTCACACACTTGATTTAAATCTTTCTTCGAATTTCAAAAACTCCGCCAAGCCCTTGTGTAGTACCTACATAGGTCGCCCTCGTTCCCCTCCGGGTCCCTCTTTGGGCTTTCACCTTCGCTCCACTCGCGGGCGGCTCGCGTGCTACAATCAACCTCATTCCGTTATCACTTCATTCGGTTTCCTTCCGCACTCCCACACTCCATTACGCCATTTCGCAACCCTCATGGCTTCTTTACGTTTTCCCCTCACACTTGCTGTAGGCACCATTTCCTTTATATTTTCACCTTGAAATATTTTCGTACTTCTTTTTTAAAATGTTTGTAATTCTTGGTTATGACATCACTTACACTTAAGAAGTATGAATGAGTTTTGAAATCAACATCCGGAAAATACTCCTTAAATATTCCGGAATAGAAGTATGTATAATCATTGTCTTGATTCATTAAATGAATGTATTCTTCTTCGGAAATTATTTTCCAATCCTCATTGAAATACAAAACACTATCCGAAAGAATATCAATAAGTTTTCCGTTGTCAAAAACGTATCTCAATTCAAAATTTAATTCATCGCTTGATCTTCTATTTTCAACTTGTAAACCATCCAGAAAAGAATTGACAGTTCTTGACAAGTTAATTGTATCTCCATATTCATTAAGGTTACGGTCTTGGATTATTTCAAATTCGCCCTTCAAAAGAGTAAATTCTTCAGATATAGTATCCCCAAATTGATTGACCCAGCAAGAGTAGTAAGCATATTGAGAGTGCTTTTCAGAAACAGGAGCTAATTCTTTCCATTTTTTTATCGTTCCATCCAAATTGTATTCGACTTCCTTAATCATCGGACTGCCACCATGCTTTAAATTCAATGATTGCTGTTCCTTTATCAGTTCTTCTTTATAGCCAAAGAAAAAAGACTGAATTGTATCACTTTCATCATAAACGACTGTGTGATTTAGCCTGTAATGACTCGAATCATGTCCAAAAAACAGTTTGTTTTTATGATAGGAATTTGAGAAGACATACCCCTGAAATTTTCGTTCTACTCTTTTACCGTTTTCAAACCGATCATAATTCAATCCGGCTATTTCTGTTTCCATACTTTGTGGACCATTATCTCTTGAAATGATAACACCTGAAAATAAGGAAGAGTCCTTTTTCAAATAGAACAAAGTGTTATCTAAGATCGAATTAGGATCATAATAGTTATTCATCTGGGGTACAGAGAACAATTGGTAGGGCATGGTCTTATAATAAATTTGAATCGAATCACTAGGCAACATATTTATAATATTATTGTACAATGTGAGTGCTTTCTTGACGTCATCTTTGAATTGACTGGTTATTATCAAAGCTTTCTGATAATTACTTTCTTCTAGCGCCTTGAAGATTATGCTCAGATAATGTTCAAATAAACGTTCCTTTGGTATTTCACTAATGTAATTTAATGACTCTTCGATTCTTTTTTGGATGTCCAATAGTTCTTTTTGGTGGCTAATACGTTTATTGTAAGTGGGGATGAAGTTTGCGTAAGTATTAAAAAGATCATACGCTTCGATTGCCTTTTCTTTTTCAATTAATTTATAAATGTATGTCCCAAATTCTTCAACTGTCATCTCTTCAATGATCTGTGCGCGAGAAATTTGACATCCAAGAACAACATTCAAAACCAATATAATGCGTAGAATCATTTTTTATCTTTATCTAAACACAATATACGAATATGATCTCAAAACAAAAGCCGGTCAATTGATTACAGATCCTCTTGAAACACATTCCCCCTTTCTCAAAAAGGTCATGTATTTCAATAGTCCAGTTCGCATCAAGCCAGTTTTCGAGCATTGCTCCCAAGAAGAGAAAGCACTGCTTTCGAAGACTGAGGATAGCCCAGCCTCTGGTGGGCGTTATCCGAAGGACATCAAATATACCCGCTTCATTCGTCGCAAGGCCAACTCCACAGAGCCCGGCACCAATCTTCACGCCATGTATGTCAATCTTTATATTTGGTGTCGCGCCAAGTATCGTCAGCGGTTTCTCACTTCTCAGCCAACTAAGCGTCGTAAATAGTGGTTGCGTGGAGATGAATGAGATTTATACTTAGGAATTATTTTTTTAGCTTAAACTCTTGATTTTCGAAAATATACTGAAAGCCGTCGTTGAACTTAATTTCTTCGTCAATGCCTCCAGGGTTAATAATCAATGAATCCGAGTCAAATTTAAATGTTAACCGGTTGTTGTCTTCATTTATTACAACTACATCAGTCAAACACACATCTTGATTTTCTCTGTTAAAACTCTCTACGTCAATCCTTCCGATATACTGAACTTTACCTTTTTCAAAGATAAACACATCACCGCCAAAGCAATACTCAAATGCTAATTGACATATAATGATAACCTTGTTGTTTTCTTCATTTTTATAGAAATGAGGTTCAAAGAGATATACATCACCAACCCCCTGAGACTGATATAAGACTTCGTCCTTATCATTTAGTAGAAATAATCGATAACCCCAGTCGTTTTCAGAATCCTTTTCGGAAAGTTCTCCATCATCTGTAGGGCTGTAATAGCCAGCCACAATTTTTTTGAAATCAATCTTATAAGCATAATCTATTTCTATTCCGTCAAGTATAGGTGTTGGAATAGAGCCAGGCTGAAATTCATAATATTTAACTTTTCCCGCGAGAGTATCCGAAACTTCTGTGGTTTTGGTTCGGTCTTCAACTTGCTTGACTGTTTCTGAACAAGAAGAAACAATAAAGGATACTAAAAAAATCAATCTCCAATACTTTATATAATCGAGAACTTTCATCTAATAAAACTAATGAAAATTGATTGACAAATGTAATAGTTCACCGAATGAATTCCCTGCTCTTTAACAGAAACACCCAAAACACGGCAAGCGCCACTGCCGATGGAAGATCTGTGAAGAGTAAGAGCGTATGTGAAGTTTAGTACCTTCGGTAGGCTTCGGTGATAGACGGCGAGCCTTTATAGGAACCCTTAAAACCCAATAACCCATCCAAGCCATTGGTTCTATGTTCACTGAACCATTTTTAACTTAAACTGTAAAGAGTGTTGTGAGAACAATTATTCTTCTTTTATTTTTAATAGTCACATTCTCCATAGAAGCCCAACCAGGTCAATTATATTTTTGGCCGGTAGTCTATAACTATACAATTTTGGATGCTTCTAGAGACACAATAAAATTTCATAATAACCATGAATACAAGATCGGCATTGATGATGTATGGTTCCATCCGGACAGCATTCTGTTATCCCCTGAACCAATAAAAATTGAACATGAAGACGCTTTAAATCTTGAAAACTTCCATCTGGATGGATTGTCATCAATCCCTTACAGTAAACCAAACTCAAGTATTATCATTCATGTAAATGATTTCTATTTAATACTTACTCATGCAATTTCTCTTATCAAAATTGCACATGGAAAGGATACCATGTATTTATTCCAACAATCAGAAACTCCAATGGAGCTAAGATTTTCTCCGGGTTATCATTATTTTCCCTATTGGACCACACATGCACAAAAAGGTTTGCCGCAACTTACGGGAAGTCAGTATAAAAATATAGACCAGCACCATTTTGTCATATCAAAAGCTGACTATGATTCCCTGCAATATGATTCCCTTCAATTAAACTCGTATGAGAGAAAAAGCGCAAACATAACACGCATTGAAAATGAAATTGCTGATAAATTGTTAAAAGGTTTTGCCAATGTTGAATACAACTTCATCCCCTTTGAATTTATTCAAGATGTTTCTCCCTATGAAGGAGGTTATTTTGATAGTCAATTGTACCCAACGCAGGAAGAAAATATTTATATGGGAATGATGGATTATCATATGCGTGAACATAATTGTACAAGTTACAAGGATTTTTTTACGCGTATTGACCTAAATCAGAATAAAATAGAACATTGGTTTCCACTGGACAATCCTCAAAAATTCGGATCCCATTCTAGGTGTTTTCTGGTCGACACGTTTAATCAGGTTACCTATTTAAAAGTGGTCTTTCGTATTGATACCATAAGCCCACTTGCGGAGTGTGCGTCATGGGCTAAATATCAAAATACCATGTACAAATCATACAATTATGGTAAGAATTGGAAGGAAGATAAGAAGTTCACCAAGCTATTCAACGAATATGAGTTTTATTCATTTGAATTTTTAGACAAGGATTATGCATTGGGTTATAAAATTCAAAAGATTAAGCACCCAAATAAAAAGTATCAAATCGATCAAGGAGTTTATTATTTAATTAAAAACGGGGAAATAATTGAAACGTTCTTAACACCGGAAGATGTTGCGTTTAATACGATTTATGATAATTATCACTTTAGTAGAGGATATGGGGATACAGCATTTCTTGGTTCATGGGGTTACAATCCAGACAATTATAAAGAAAGTGATGTCCATCAATTATATGCGGTTAAACAGAATTCAAAATGGATATTTGAAATAGGGACCACTGGTTTTAAACGAAGCCCACATTATAAAGTGCAGAAGATAAAAACGGATTATCAAAACTTTAAAATTATTGGAGATACTCTTTTATTTAATAATGGTGCAAAAATGGTCAGCCGTGTTCAAATCGTGGAAAATCCATTAGAAAGTGGAATGTTAATCTTAGAACAAGGCGACCACATATACTTAATTAACACAGCCAATCAGGTCATGTATATTTCATTCGATGCCGGTGCATCATGGTTATTTTATCCAAAGAAATTAGAACAAACTGGTGACATGATGTTCCTGAGAATTGATCCAGACTTCAACATCTCTTTTTTCAACCGTAAAGAGTTCTCGAAGAAAACCTATCGATTTATACCTGTGGAATAAAAAAATACTATACGAATAACGCTTTGTGATCAGAAATCAATTTGCGAATATCGCAACAAGTACATCCAAGCCTTTGTAATTCAATTTAGAACTATTTTGATCTGCGTTTACCTTAGCTGAAATTTAATTCAAGATCATGAAAGCTAGAATAAAAAACGCATCATTGAGCCTCCATAGTATATTAATGTATACATCATGTATCCAAATTCCTGTAATCAGGAATGCTATCCTTGGCGCGAGTAAATACGTGCGTTTAAATCGTTACATTGTGGCTATGAAAGCTAGTTGTTCTACTTTTAAGACTAAATGCCTGTTAAAAAAATTCTTGATCGGTACTTTCATTTTGATGAATGGAATTTGCTCATCCCAAATAAAAGCTGAATTTCAGCAAAGCAAAAATTATTCTTTGAACTCAAAATCATATTTTTCTGGCAATATGAGTAATACACTTTCTGTAAAACCATCCTATTTTTCTTCTAGTGAATCGTCAAATAAAATTTTTGAAACAATAAAAGAAAAAATTTCCCCTATTTTGGCATATAAAACCGGTGGAACAATTGTTAATAATGGTGATTCGATTTATATCCGTTCACTTGAATTAGGCTGTGGATTAACTTTTGGTTCTACAAATGAATGGGATTCGTGGGGTCCTTTACCAATGGGATACGATTGGGGCTATATCACACTTCCGGTTATTTCGGCCGAATACAGATGGTTTAGTACCATTTATGATAATCCCGATTTAACTGAGCCAACAACTTTGAAACATTTCATGTTGCACCTTGGAGTAACGGGTGGTAGGGGCTTTATTGTTACGTTTATCCCAGTTCCAATAGGAATAAATGGATTTGCAGGAATTAGTACAGATTTTCAGGATCTATATTTAAGAGGAAGAATAAGTTGGGATGTTGCATGGGCTTCTGTAGGGATTGGGGGTTACTACAATCTTTCTCATAAATCCAGTGAAACAAATAATCGAAACTATGTTAGCGCGGAACTGACTATTCATCCTTGGAGAGATAATTGAAATTATAAATTATTTTTTACCCAGCTAACTTTTGAACCGCAAATGGTGGTTGCGGGAAAAGGAATAATAATTATGCTTATATTACTGTTATATATTAGTTATAGCCAATTAAAGATGAAAACCAAATTACTAATCATATTATTACTTTTTTTATTTAATAACGTTGTCGCTCAGCCTGATTGCGGTCACGTTTCTACTGTTTATTTCAACTTATTTGATGGAAGTAGGAAAATCTCCGGCATAAATTCTAACCGTGAATTCAGCACGACACATTTACTCTGGTTTAGAGACATAGAGAGTTATCTGAATGATCTTCAGGTTAAAGACTCCTTATATCCGGTATCTGTATATCACCATCATAATGGACCTATGCCAATCATAAACCCAGATGACAGCACTGGATTTGTAATGTATGTAGTAAAAACATCTCAAGAGTTTGTAGAACCACGATGGGGAGCGAACAGATTTCCGGTTAATGATTATTCAATTATGGCTATTGAGTTCCCGAACATTTTTGAGAATTATTTTGTGGATAGTCTCGTGTTTTCTCCTGGCTACTTCATAGCTAATATTAAATCAAATTCAGATTATCAACTTTTAGAAGAATCGCAAAGGTCATTTAAGAAGGTTGAACTTTTGGAAAAGTATGGAAATGGAATTGCAGACAAAATTTTCAGAGGTTTGTACTACACTCAGAAATCTTACAATTGGAGTACTATTGAAACTCAATTAATTCCTGAACAATTGCTTTTTTTAGAGAAGGCACTGGACTTGAAAGTCTATAATTTGATTCCTGAATACATAAACAAATGCGTAACTGATTCGGCATTTAATTCAACCGATTTCCTTTGTCAACATGTCTTTCAGGAATACTATTATTTGGATACAGAGGATCAGTTACTAAATAACATCAATAACTTAAATGATTCGCTTTACACTTATGCAGTAAATACAGGGGACTATTATTTTGGTAAATGGAAAGAGTTTGCATCGCTTGAGACTAAAAAAATTGCGCTCGAAGCTTATGAATTTGCACTAACACTTAAACCCGAAGAAAAATACTTGAAAACACAAATAGAAAAACTAAAATAAACTGGCTATAACAGCAAATAAGCTCAAGCAGGGGTTTCGCGCTTCTATGACGGTGAAGTGTTAAATTCGAGCTTTGTGCATCGAATGAAGTTTTGTGCGGAAAATCCCCGCCTTCGCAAAGCGGAAAACCGTTAAAACCTAATATCCAAGCCAATCCAGTGAAACAAATAATCGAAACTATGTTAGCGCGGAACTGACTATTCACCCTTGGAGAGAATATTAAAATTATTAAACTTACAAAGTTTATGAAAAACAGTAGAGCATTTTTGATCCTCTTTTATTTGTTCTTGGCAGGGATTGCTTTTAATCAGGAAAATGATACCATAAATTTAAAGGGATATTATCACCCATTTAATAAAACCTTCACTTACGAGAAGACAACTGCTCACCCAACAAAAGATGCCTATATCAAGTACTTTGCAGATGCATTTGATAAAGGATTATCAGTTGTACGAAAAGAACACTTTTTTTACACCGAAAAAGACGGAGTCGAGTCGAGTAATAAAACTGTTCAATTTGGAGTCATTGATACGACTGGTAAGGTATTTATTCCCTGCAGCTATGATAATTTGTATCGCCTTAAAAGCAACAGTGATTCACCATATTTTTACTTTTATACGAAGGACTCCATAACGTTATTGAATTTACGTGAAGAATACCTTCTTGTTTTAAGGAAGGATTCACCTAAAGTGTCTGAAAATATTTACATTGACTCAAAAACCGAGTTTCGAAATATTGATCTCAAAGGGAATCTTGCTTTAAGCTACAATGGGCTTTATCAATTGTACAATATATTTGATAAAAAGTTTATTGTACCTCCATTTATCTCAAAATCTGACTCACAATCTGGCATTGAACAGATGAAATACGGAATAATTGAGATTAAAAAAAGGTTCGTGTTATATTCTAACACCCCTGATAAAGTAGATTTCAACGAAATAAACGGACGTCAAGACTTATTTGACCTCTACGGTAATTCACTTGATTTTTTCGTTTATGATAAAGAGAACTCGTGTTTTAGCAAGCGCTACAAACTAATCACATTATTTAATGATAGTCTCGTGTTTTTACAAGATACGATTGGCAATTCATATTTAACCACCAATCCATGTAATCCTATCAACCTGTATAATATGGACTATATAGAAGTTTTTCCGTCAAATGAATTGGCACATTATTTCTCGTTTTCCAATGACCACACAAGGAGTATTGTTCACTTAAATGGGAAAAGCTATTTTCACCCTTTTCTTTTAGCCAGACTTGAAGATAAATATGGTATAATTAACACGGACTCAACGGTGTTAATTCCATTTGTTTATGATGACATATATGTAATCAATGATTCATTGTTTTGGGTGAAAAAAAACAATTATTGGGCAGTGAGTACAATTAATAACCGCCTACTAACAGATTTTGAATTTATTGATATCGATAAAATGAGTCAGGTTTACTTTACCAATCTTATGTATTATTCAAGATTGGACCATTCAATGGTTGGGAAGACATACCACAAATATGTAAGTGCTCATGATGCTGACATTTCATCAATTAGTGACCGTGCAGGTATAATTAAACGATTCGAAAAAAGCCATAACTATTACACAAATCTGGTTGGATCACCGTTAATTGCAAAAAAAAGTGATGGATATCATTTACTAACAATGAATGACAGTACTCAGAAAATTGAAATTGATCCGATTAATTATGACAACATACTTCTCGTTCCTGGTTATCGTCCAGGTTTACAGATAGGAGATAAATATGGTATAGAACCAGATGACATATCATACGATGGAGTTTTAATTGATTTGAGTGATAAAGTTTATGAATTCTATGGAAGTTACCATCGTCGTATTTATGTATCCCCAGAATTATTAATGAAGAATGGAAAGAAGTACGGATATATTGAAGGAACCAAACGAAAAATGCGCTTATGATAATTGAAACAATATTGAGAATGCTCTATTAAAGAATATTGAATTAAACCCCTTTAATCAGCTCTTACATCAACCCAGAATCTTACTTCGGAACGACTGAAAATATTAATTGAGGAGGTTGGTACTAAGTAAAGGGTTTTTCCTTTCAACTAAATCATCTCCCCTTTACCCACGGCAAGTTAGGCCACGGGCGTTGCTGTCCAAGGTCAAGCCCTTCGGGTATTTAAAAAAATCTCCATCAGCCGCGGCTGATAGTATTTTTTCAAATAACCTTGTACTGCTTCCTCCCTTTGCCCTTTTGGTTGCCTATGCAAAGTGCAGCCAGCAGTTCTGCGTGGGTTTAAAAATCAATTTTATGAAAAAATCAGAAAAATACTTCGTCCCTTATCAGGTCAATCCAGCTGTTATCAAAGGGCACTTGGAGCGTTTACCAAAAGACCAACTCATTCTGCATGGCAGGTATATTCGCATGCGAGTACGATATGAAGAACCTGGTAGCAATCGGCGCGCAATGTTTGTGCGCTTATATCAGTTTTGCCAAAAAGTGTACATGGAAAAACATAGTAACAAAAAACGCCCCTGAATACCAGGGGCGTTACGAACTTTAAAAAAAATAGTACTACTTATTGTCCTTTCAAAACTTTCCACACCCATTTCAAACACAAACTAATCATAAAACTTGCGATGGCTCCAACGCATGCTAGAATTGCAGTTTTAATATAATCTTGCGAATCGATGTTCGCAGCTACGGTAAACACCGTTCCGGTTACTGTTCCTGCAGCTGTTGTATGATCAATGTGATGTACTTGCATTTTTGGTTGTTTTTAGTCTTGGTGGTCCTTTACACAATCTTCGGAGAAAAGATGAATACTGATCTCCGTAATCTGTTGGTCTTCGCTTGAATCTTCATTCAAGTCAACGACAACACGATTTACTTTGGTACTCAAATCTGAACCTGCTTTGAATCGAACATTTCGTGATGCGCGAATTTTCACTTCCAGCTGATCACTTTTACATGTTGAGTTTTCCATTCGGTACAGAATTAATCTTCACAAACTGGAGCAGCTTCACAACTTTCAGAAGAAAGCTTGATTTTCACTTCAATCGACTCAGAAGTTTCATTCACTTCCTCAATCACATCAACATCCATAATGTTCACTTTTCCTGAGAGCTCTGCTCCAGCTTTGAATCGGCGAACGTCCTTTTTTCGAACGTTAACGATCAAATCACTTTTTTTACAATTTTCCATTTTTTTTGAAATGTGGTCCCGACTCTTTATTCGTCGGGACCGATTACACATTCAGTTTGCTAACGGTGCCATTCCACCGAGATCGTCACCATCTTCATCCTCTGTCCCTGAGCCTGTCGTAGGGCAGTCAGCGTGCGCATCTGCGATCGCCGCTTGGCTAACCGCTGAAGCCACAGCTCCACCAACGATGAGGTAACCACCAATTGCCAAGACCATTGCCGGTAATGCTACCGGAGCGGTAACAACTGCAGTTCCTGCAGCTGCTACGATCACTCCAACAGTTCGCAACTTCTTGAAGAAGGGTGGTGTTTCTGCGTTGCACCGTACTAGGTACGATTTCAACTTGTCTTTAAACTTTCCTTTTTCCATAACTCAGAGATTATTGAACTTCAACAATTCGAAGAGCGTTGAAAGCGCCATTCTTCAATGTGTACTGATTACCATTCACTTCCTGGAAGAACTCAATCTTCAACAAGAATAGTTTGGTTGTCCCCACTGCAGGAACACCTGCAGGAGTTAGCGTCACAGTTGTCTGTGTCGGATCGATCGGAAGGTTGACCGGAGCAGAAACTTGTAGTTCCTTCTCGTTGGTATCAAAATCCAATCCTACGAATCCGCAGGAAAGCTGAATGTGCGTTGCTCCCTGAGGAAACTGCACGTCCATTTGTGGAATCAAATCCGCAATTACAATTTCACCTGTTGCAGGATCTACTGTATACGGTTTGTACAAAATGGATCCCATCAATGCATATTTGTTAAAGTCGAAACCTTTTAAAGATGCAACACCTTCTGGATCCTGGATCCCTTGTGCAACTACTCGCTTACCGCGTTCGTTCACAGTGTCCAGATTCTTGATCACCGTCATCAACTTGGTAAGTCGTGCAACAACTCTTCCATCGGAAGCATTCATTGCCATCGGTCGCACTGCATCTCTCATCAGTTTTCCTGATGCTGCAGAGCTTCCGAATTCCTTACCGTTCTCACGGGTTCTCTCGAAGGCAGGATCATTTGCGATGCGCTTTGCATCAACGGATGTTTTCATCCGCGCCAAGTTTCCATCCTTGGTCTTGTAGAAGTTTACGTTATCCAACGTACCCTTCAATTTAATTAAGCCGGATTGTCTTGCCATTTTTTGTAAATTTTAATTAATAACTTTATGCCTGATCAGACACTCAAATTTACAAGGGGTATTTGGCTAATCCATAGATGTGGTGGGGATTGCAGCCGTTGGCGTTGCTTGTCTTTTAAAACAGAAATGCACCACTCGAAAATGGTGCATAGATACTAGCTATATTAAGGGTATATAGTGTATAAACGTTTTCTGATTTTTAATCAATGATTGTTCATTTTATTCACTATTTTGTCTCTGATTTGTCCCTTAAGATCTTGAATCGCTTTGTTAATGGCACTAGGAATATTTTGTATCGGGAAGTGATCACCCGCAATTTAGAGATTGGTTTATAATATGCCTCGAGTTCCATTTTTTACAAAAAAAAGTATATTTGGAGGAAACACTAACTCTCTTGTATCCGAGTTACTTATGAAAAAGATCTGCATACTGCTACTTGCTGCACTTTCTTTTGGGTCCAAAAACAGTTTGGCTCAAGGCTATCAAGTCAATTTCCAAGGACAAAAACAACAAGGAATGGCCAGTGCCGGGACTGCTTTACCACAAGATGGTTCCTCTTTATTCTTCAATCCCGGTTCATCTGTTTTTTTGAAAAGATCCTCCGTCAATGTGGGTTTCACACCTGTGTTTGCCAATATCCTTTTCGAGGAAGCCAATACTCAGCTTGAGGCGAGAACAAATTCACCGATGGGGACACCCTTTTCATTTTACGCTTTGTACAAACCGGAGGAGGAAAGTAAATTAGTCTACGGACTTGCAGTTTATACCCCTTTTGGAAGTACAGTGCAATGGGAAGATGGCTGGATGGGCCGTTTTGCGCTTACCAGATTACAGTTGAGATCCATCTTTTTTCAGCCAACCGTATCGTATAAATTGAATGAAAGAATTGGGATCGGTGCAGGGTTCGTGTTTTGTACCGGTAAGGTGAATTTGCAAAAAGATATTCCTGTGATGGACTCAACAGGAACTCATGGATCGGCTGAACTTTCCGGATCAGCAATTGGTTTTGGTGCTAATGCGGGCATCTATTTCAAAGCAAATGATCAACTTTCATTTGGTTTGACCTATCGTTCACAAGTAAACATGACGGTTGAAGAGGGACAAGCTAGTTTTTCTGTTCCATCTTCTTTAGAGCCGAATTTCCCCAATGGTACTTTTTCCTCCTCATTACCTCTTCCTCAAGTATTATCATTTGGTGTGGCCTACGAACAAATGGATAAGTTAAAAATGGCTTTCGATATCAACTATGTTGGTTGGAAAGCATACGATACGCTGGCATTTGATTACGCCCAGAACACGGCCTCATTGCTCGATACGCGCTCTGCACGCAGGTACGAGAATTCCTTTTCATTCCGACTTGGGGCTCAATATATGCTCACTGAATCCTGGGCAATTCGTTTAGGTGCAGCCTATGGCATGACACCTGTCCAAGATGGTTATGTAACTCCCGAAACGCCGGACGGGAACAGAATCAGTTATACGTTCGGAACAGGGTATAAACTGGGAGATCATTTTGAATTCGACGCTTCAGTATTGATCACAAAGGTCAGACGCACCGATACGAATCTGGAAACTAATCTGAGTGGAACCTTTACAACAATAGCAGTTGCACCTGGACTTTCATTGATCTATAATTTCTAAGTATGAGACACATTTCGATCATAGTTCTTTTGTCTTTAGTAGTGGCATGTAAGCCAAAATCTATAAAATTTGAATCGAACGCAGGAGATATAGATCCGAGTCGATTCGTGATGGTTGGGGGTGAAAGCTCATCAGGTTACATGGATGATGCCTTATATTATGAAGGTCAGGAAAATTCCTTGGCGAACATTATTTCGAAACAATTGCAACTCGTAGGTGGCGGTGAGTTTTATCAACCGTGGGTTGAGATGAATTCAGCGGGTATTAACCTCAATGACCTTTCCAGATTTAAACTGGATTTCAAGACGGATTGCAAGGGGGTAACTTCACTTTCACCGGTTCGGGTCGCAGCACAGGGAGATGTTTCAATTTGGAACGACAACACTTTCAATGCGTCTCAATCCTTTGGAAATTACGGCATTCCGGGATTTTTCATGGCCTATGCAAATAGTACAGTGTATTCTTCTCAAAACAAGTATTTCGGAAGAATGGCGTCATCTTCTTCCGCTTCGATCATGGGTGATGTTATGAATTCAGCACCGTCATTTTTTGCACTTTTTCTTGGGTTGGAAGAGGTTTTGGATCATGCTAAATCGGGGGCGAAAAATGGATCTATTTTGACGCCCTCTCAATTTGAATCACTTTATGTTCCCATAATGGACCAACTGGTTTCCGGTGGAGCCAAGGGTGTTGTTGCAACGATACCTGACGTGACAGAAATGCCGTTTTTTACAACTATTCCTTACAATGGCCTAAACCTTGACGCTGAAAGTGCGGAGACCCTAAACGAGATTTACAATCCGATCGGGATCTATTTTAATGTGGGAGTGAATCCATTCGTTATTGAAGATCCAAATGCGGGCGTATTTGGAGTGAGAAAAATGCAGGAAGGGGAAATGATACTGTTAAGTGTCCCGTTGGATTCTGTTAAATGCTATAAGATGGGTTCAGTATTTCCTTTACGAAATGAGTTCGTTCTAACACAGGAAGAGATCAACGAGATCAGAACCAACACAGCAGCATACAATGACATGATCATTACAAAAGCCGCTGAAAAGAGTCTGGCCGTTGCTGATGTTCGTCAGCTGTACAGCTCCCTGGTTTCGGGAATTTCCTATAACGGAATCAGCATGAGTGCCAAGTTCGTTTCCGGAGGAGCATATTCTTTGGATGGAATTAATTTGAATCCGCGCGGAAGTGCCTCGCTGGCAAACGTTTTTATCAGATCGATCAATGAATATTATAAGGCAAGAATACCTTTTTCAGACCCAACGCAGTACCGAGGAAATATTTTTCCGTAAATTGTCAGACCAAATGCAAATACTATGAAACAAATTTTTACTTCAATTCTTCTTTTGTCAATCAGCTTTTTGGGCTTGTCACAAGAGCCTTGTGCAACAGGGAGATATGCATCCGATGTCTTTTCCGATGTAACCGTGACAAGCGATATCGTTTATGGTTCGAACCTCAATTTTAGTGGTTCGACAAAAGTGTTGAAACTGGATTTTTATGAGCCAACCGGGGATACGGAAACAAAACGACCGTTGATCTTTTGGGTGCATGGAGGCAGCTTCCTCGGAGGAACAAAGGCAGATGCCGATATGGTCACTTTGTCAAATGCTTTTGCGAAGAAAGGTTATGTGTGTGCTTCGATCGATTATAGAACGGGCTTTTTTCCAATTGATTCCGTTAATTCGATCAAAGCGGTATTGCGAGCAGTGCATGATCTTCGTGCCGCAGTCAGGTTCTTTTACAAGGATGCCGCAAATGCGGATATGTACAATGTTGATACGAACAATATCTTTGTAGGTGGTTACTCGGCGGGTGCGATAACTGCTCTGCATTATGCTTATTTGGATAAGACTTGTGAGGTCACAGAAAGCAACTATATTACACAGGCAACGCTGGATCAGGTTGGAGGATTTGAAGGGATCAGTGGTAACCCATGCTATTCTCAGGAGATCAAAGGAGTGATCAATATCGCAGGTGCTCTTGCACGATACAACTGGCTGGAATCAGGAGACGTACCTTTCGTTTCGATTCATGGAACTGCGGATGGAACGGTTGGATACAATCGACAGATCGTAAACCCGGGTGTTCCACTCATGTATCTTGATGGAAGTAGAATGTTACATGAGCAAGCTAATGATATTGGAATCGATAATCCATTCTATACTTTTTATGGAGCAGGTCATGGTTTTTATGTGGGCACAAGCGCCTCTGCATTGGCATATATGGATACAACCCAAAATGTCATAACAGACTTCCTTGTAGATATATTGGGCTGTTCCAACCCAACTCTTCAGGCCTTGAACACACCTGCTCAAACGGCTAATTTGTACACAGTAGCAACGTGTACGGCAAATGTTCCATTTGAAGACTGTACAGCACTGAACATAATGGATGTGGAACTTTTTGATGGACTAAAGCTTTATCCCAATCCTACAAAGGACCAACTAAGAATCAGCGGTCTTCCGGGTCAATCTGAAATTTCGATAAGAGACTTGAACGGCAGGTTGATCAGCATGGACCATGTCAACACAAATGATTATGATATGACGGTTTCCTCTATGAAATCAGGCGTGTATTTGATTACGATTACAGCGCAAGGAATGTCAACTACTCAGAAACTCATTATCGAATGATTATCAGACTACTGATTTTTTTAGGATTGAATTTCGGGGCGCTCTATCTGGGCGCCCTTTTAATGGGAACTTCACCAGCTGATAATGAATGGTATCAAACATTAAACAAGGCTCCATGGACCCCTCCGGGCTGGGTTTTTGGTTCTGCATGGACCTTAATCATGATCTGTTATTCCTTCTATATGTCGATCATCGCAGTTCAGTACGAGGGAAAACTACAGAAAAAACTGTTTTTCTCTTATGGGATCCATTTGGTATTGAACATTGTTTGGAATCCCATATTCTTTCATTTTCATCTAAGCGGTTTGGGGGCGTTAGTACTTTTTTCACTGATGTATGTGTTGATACTTATACACCTGAGTTATTCAGGAAAAAAGTCAGTTCTAAATCTTTTACTTGCGCCATATATGCTTTGGTTAATTGTTGCTTCAAGTTTAAATCTGTATGTTTTGATTATGAACTAATTAAACAGTCAGCTTATTTTTTTCAGCGGAATAACAGTTTTGTTTTAAATTTTTGTTGAGAACGGCAACCAATTGTTGATAATTGCGTTAGGATTATTAGTTTAGTAAACTAAATATCGAAAATAAACCCGCTGTTACCCCCTATGAAATTTTTTCAAAGGCTCCTTTTAAACCTATTGTTAATAGCTGTATTACCCTCAGTTGGATACTCACAGGTCAATTCTGTTTTTAATGCATATGCCACACCATCTGGTTTTGGATGTGATAATGGTGACACCTTAACCGGCAATCAAACGCCAATGTGGACTATACCAATGACAGGATTCCCGGCGGGTTCCTCTTTGGTAGAAGTAGACATACCCTCCGGAGGATATGGAGAATGTTGTGGTAATCCAAACAACAATAACTGTTTAGTTCTTGAAATTATACTGGATCCTAATGCGGCTGGTGTAAACTTTACATTGGCTGGGGCATCAGGATCAACGGATATCCGTTACATGAACTGTGCTTCGGCGTCAGTTACGGCTGGAACGCCGCTTTGTATTTCAGGGGTTGGTCCGCATTATTTCATGTTTTGTAGAACGGGAACCACAGACTATAGTATCACTGTAAGTTCAATTCCTGCCCCTACTGGGAATCCTGATGTTATTACCACTGAAGGGTGTAATATTCAATTATCAACTAACGGGTTCATTTCGAGTACGATTTCTTGGTCTTCGATCAGCCCGGGAACAACGAATCAATACAATAACTTGTTATCTCTTCCGGGTGGCGGTAGCCCAGGAACTTCCGGAATATCTTATGACGATGCCCCTAATGTTCAGGTAAATCCAACTTTAGGCAGTCCCCCTACCGTGGTTTATCAAGTTTGCGGCGAGCCACAGGTTAATGCAATCTGTCCTGCAACATCACCAGATTTGGTTTGTTTTACATCCAGCGTTACCATCTATCCAGACCTCTTTGCTAACCCCGGTCCAACAATGGCAATTTGTAATGGTTCTGTCACAGGTACAAGTATTGAGGCATACGCTGTGGGGGGAACTGCCCCGTATACCTACACCTGGTCTGGTCCTGGAGGGTTCACTGATGTTAATACTCATGGGAGTAACACCGATGTGGTTAATGTTATGCTGCCCGGGGTTTACAATGTTACGATTACGGATGCAACAGGTTGTCCCTCGGCATCTACTACTGTAAATGTTGTTGAATATTTTGTTGATATAATTGCCAATGCCGGCCCCGATATTTCGGTGTGTGGCACACCGGCCCCATCGGTAAACCTTGTGGGAACTGTTTCGGCTACCAATGCAGGAATCTGGTCCGGAGGAACAGGATCATATACAGATAACACGTCAGATCTTTCTTTGACGTATGTTCCTTCTGCGTCAGAAATAGCTGCGGGCTCTGTAACATTAACCTTAACACCGGATAATACAGGTGGCTGTCCCAATACAGCAGACCAGGTTACCATAAACCTCACTCAATTTAATTCTGGATTAACTGCTGTTCCAACTAACATCACTTGTAATGGATTACTAAATGGCTCAATTAATTTAACTGTAACTCCAGGCACCCCTTCCTATGCTACTACAGCAATTAATTGGTCCAATTCTTCAACAACTGATGATATTTCCGGGTTGGGCATAGGAACCTATACAGTGACAGTGACCGATGTAAATGGTTGTGTTGGATCAACTTCAGCAACGATCACGCAGCCGGACGAAGTGATCATCACCGTAGACGGCTTTACCAACGAGACC
>CAZQKN010000010.1:0-92765 GCA_964593935.1 uncultured Akkermansia sp.
CTTTTTTTTGAAAAAATCACCTCCGCACCCTAACACCTTGATAAAGTTAGGTTTGTGGATTCATTTTTTTTACAGGATTCAATAAACTATCAGCTTTATTCAACGATACTCAAGTACAATAAAAGTAAAACACAATGAAATCGAATAAATATGACATTCATTAATCTACAAGTAGAATTTACAAAATACAAGTAGAATTCACAAAATCTCCTGTCAATTAAAATATAGGAAATAAAAAAGCCGGTGAGTTAATCATTACTACCGGCTTCAATAAAGTCAAAAATATTTACACCTCTAACCACTTATCATCACGCATCTCTCCTTTGATGATCACCTCTTTCGTTCTTGAGTAATCCTCCGCTGCCATCATCATCTGTTCTTTTGTATCACGTCTGAGTAATATAGCTGAACCACCAGGTATTTTCACTTCCAGATAAAAGCCGTTTCTGAGTCGCGCTGGTTTTGTTGCCGGTCTTCCCATTTGTTGTATTTGTTTAAATTACCTCTAAATAACACATAAATAGAGTAAAAAGTTGATTTTTAAGAAATTTTATGATTTGAAGTTATCAACAAGTGAATATAATGCGCCTTCCATTTTGTATTTAATTTCGACCAGATCCCAGCATATCATAAGAACAAGGAGACTATCCACACGCTTCAGAGGCAACCCTGAATGTTTATAAAGTTTACTTATGGAAACTGGTTGCAATTGCCCTATTAAACGAAGAAAATTCAATTCTTCTTCATCAAAACGCTCCGGTTTAGCTAAAGGATTCTTTTTTTGTTGCCACACCCTTTCGATGATCTTGTTGGCCGCGATTGTTTGATCTGCTATCCGAATATACGACCTCATCTTCCCTGTATCATCAGGAGATCGGTGAGGAGCCAACTCAGATTTGTCCACAATTACCTCCAAAACCATACGGAAATCTTCCTGCCAGACTTTTGTTCTGAACTCAATCTTTGGCTTACAATAAATACTAGCCGCCCCATCTATCATATAAAACTCTTCCTGAGGGTCGGTTCCAACTATTTTTCCGTTATCCTTTACACCTATAAGTAAGCGTCCACCCTTGCTATTTGCAAAAGCACAGAGCGTTCTGGCAATCTTCTTCTGATCGTCAATACGAAACTTAAAATCTTGCTGTTCATGCTCACCTTGAGCAATCATCTCTTGCAATGTCGCCATGACCAAATATACTTCAATGATTTCAGATCTCGCCGTTCCAGATCTTCCAAGATCGCAAGGCCTGATGTTTCAACATTGCTTCACCATTAAGGATCGTAGCTCCATTCTGCTCAGCGAGTTCCAGAAACTTTGTTTTTACAGGATTATAAATCAGATCGACCACTAAATGATCTTCTGTTAAATGCTGGAAAGGAATTTGAATGCAATCATCCACATCAGGAAATGTTCCCACAGGTGTACAATTGATAATCAGCTTGCATGCTCTTAGCATGTGCTCATTAACAGAATCGTAGTGAAACTGCTTATGTCCTTCTGGGCTTCGCGAAATTGTCAGAACATCAATTCCAATATTTCTCAATACATATGAAACAGCTTTTGCTGCACCACCTGTTCCCAATATTAAAGCCCTTTCATGATGAAAAGTCAGAAAAGGTTTTACCGATTGATGAAAACCATATGCATCCGTATTGTGCCCGATCTTCTTTCCGTTCAGAATCTGAATGCAATTCACTGCGCCAATCACACCAGCCTCCTCAGTTAATTCATCCAAAAACGGAATAACGCTTTCCTTATATGGAATAGTAACATTCAGACCTGATGGTTTAAGTTGGATAACACTCTCCAATTCTTCAATTTGAGGCAATTCGAAATTCCTGTATTCGGCATCGATGTTATTCTTGGCGAAAAAGTCTTTAAAAAATCCGGCTGAGAAGGAATGCCCCAACGATCTGCCGATCAATCCATACGTTCTCATCTTTCCTTCGGAGCAAATCGTTCAAGGATCACGATCAATAAGAACCCCACCATTAGACACACTATTGCTTGCCATACCAGAGGTTCTCCCTCAAAATTGACAGGTAAGACATTCGTGGTCATCCAGTCTTCTCTTCCATCGGAGTGAACAACAACAGGAGCAGAACCTACATTTACTTTCCAAGGCCAAACCTTATAAAGCGAACCGATCATAAAACCAGTAAGTAAAGCAACCGTTATTTCTTTAAATCTGGTGAATAAGAATTTAAGAAGTCGCGCAAATGACAGAATTCCAACTAAACAACCAGAAGCAAAAAGTCCGATCAAAGCCAGGTCCTTATCGTGAAGTGCATTCAGTACAACATGATAACTTCCCATCAACACCAATATAAATGAACCCGATATTCCCGGTAGGATCATCGCACAAATGGCAATTGCACCACTCAAGAAGATGTACCATCCCGATGCTCCTGCGGCCACCGTCTGGGCAGAGGAAATGAAAAAGGCGATCACAATCCCGATCAAAAGCGACACTATCGTACCAGTATTCCATTTACTTACAGATCTTGAAACCAACCAAGAACTAGCGACTACCAATCCAAAGAAAAAGCTCCAAATAAGAATCGGATGTTCAGATAGCAGATAAAGCACCAATTTTGACAGACTTAATATGCTAATTCCGATCCCTGAAAGCAGAAAAACGAAGAATGTTCCGTTCACATGATTCCAAGCAGCTTTTAATCCGTCTTTTTTAAGAACCCTTAAAGCATCAAGATTGATGTTATTGATACTGGTTATCAATTCTTCGTAAATACCGCTTATGAAGGCGATAGTTCCGCCGGAAACACCGGGAACAACATCTGCAGCGCCCATAGCCATACCTTTTAAGGTGAGCAAAGCATATTGGATCGGATTTCTTTTTGTCATGCGTCCAGATCTAAAGTTGGATCAACATCTTGTTTCCATGCAGTAATACCACCTTCGAGGATCAATACGTTTGACAAACCATGATCGCTGATCAATAAATTGGCAACTGCTTCAGCACGTTTTCCTGAACGACACATGATCACAAGTTCTTTATCTTTCGGTAATTCTGCAACTCGGCTACAGATCTCTCCCATTGGGATGTGTTTGGACCCGATGTTACACGCAACGTACTCGTACGGTTCACGGATATCTATAATAACATGTGTTCCTGCCGTCAAACGGTCCTTAAGATCAGATGCTGAAATGCCAGTCATAGTAATAATTTACCTCCAAATATACTGTTTTCGAAGGGTTGGCGAAATCAAAATTTAAAGGATCATTTAACTTTTACCGAAATTGTCATACTGAATCTGGCCACCAATTCCTGGTCATTATCAAGGGCCTCCACTAATACAACCTGATTGATCCGTTCTCCTGAAGCTTTACTTTCTTCAACAGCCTTGCGGATCAATCCACCATCCTTACATACAAATACAATATCTGATTCTCCGCGTTTTATAAAATCAGCCTGCATGGCCTTGAAGGCAAAAGAAACTTTGGAACCTAACTTTTCTGAAAAATAAAAGGCATGTATTCCCGCTGCTATGTCTGCACCAACGGCCAAAGCACCAAAGTACATCGAATTCAGATGATTCTTTGTTCTTCTCCGAAGACGAATTTTTATTTCCACCGTATCGTCATCCAATCTCAAGAGACGCGGCCCAACATATCCTATCATTGGAATCCTGAACCATCCCATCAAACGCAACATCCATTCCATACGGGAAAGAGAACTGGTTTTAACTTCTTGCATAACAATTTTTTAAGCGTTCGACTATTTCTTTGACAGGAAGGATCTCCTTAACGTGTTCAATTGAAGGACCGGCGCACCAAACCGTCTTATATGTAGAACTGAAAGCAGCTTTTTCCAGGCTTTTCATTCCGCGCACAAATACCAAAGCCTTGACCCACTTCTTTAAGCGCTTGTTCTGGTTCAACATTCGCTCGAACCAATTTTGTCGAGTTCCAACCTTTTGAACATAGGGTGTATTGATGACCGTGCATGGCGTCCCTGACAATTTGGTCGTCATAACAATGTCTTTCGCTCCAAAGTCTACACACGCCTGTTTGTATTCCTGAGAAACGCCTGCTTCTTCCGATGCTATAAAAATACTTCCCATAGAAACACCTGCTGCACCTAACTCGATCATCTGACGAATTCCTTCTCCTGTTCCTATTCCACCGGCTGAAATGACAGGGATCTTACAATTCATCAATAACTCAGGAATTAATTCCTTATATGAAATATTTCCGGCGTGACCTCCAGCTTCTTTGTTCACTGCTATAACAGCATCTGCCCCCAAGGATTCCACCTTCAACGCATATTTCACGTCTGTTACATCGCAAAAAACTTTTGTTCCGACTTGATGTGCTTCGCGAATCGTTTCTTCCGGCGAACCTAGTGAGGTTATGATATAATCTACTCTTTCTTCACAACAGATCTTCAACTGCTCTTTATATAGAAAATTGGATTGATTGACGATCAAATTGATCCCGATGGGTCCACCCACTGCTGCCTTCATTCTTCGGATACCTTCCCGCAACTCGTCAACTGACCTGTAATTCAAAGCGGGTATTGCCCCTGTAATTCCAGAACGAACGGCTTCAATGATCATCGCTTCATTGGATACGAGGAACATGGGCGCCATGATCACCGGAAATTCGATGCCCAGAAGTTCGCACAAAGCTGGTTTTTGATTGTTTTCCATGAAAGCGAAGATACTATTTATTATGTATGCAGATATTTTATTCAATGGATTTCTTTCAGGAAACTCAACAACAAAACCTTAAATTTGCACCATGAGCAAAAGCAAAGCGTGGATCAGCGCATTTCGATTGAGAACACTTCCTTTATCCCTTTCCGGGATTATTCTGGGATCAGGGATTGCTGCGTACAACGGCTTCTGGAACAGCGGGATCTTCAGTTTTTCAATGATCACAACGGTTCTTTTCCAGGTACTATCGAATCTGGCCAATGATCTGGGAGACGCACAGAAAGGTACAGACAATGAACATCGAGTTGGACCGAAGAGAGCTGTTCAGTCCGGAAAGATCTCATCGAGAGAAATGAAAGGAGCAGTTTTGTTATTTAGTATTTTAAGTGCGGTATCGGCCGGATGGTTGATCTTCATTGGAACACAACATATGCCTGTTCAAATTCTCTATGCCTACATTGTTTTGGCGATCTTATGTATTCTGGCAGCAATTACTTATACTGTGGGAAAGAAAGCCTATGGTTATCACGGTCTCGGTGATGTGATGGTCTTCATTTTCTTTGGATTGGTTTCAGTACTTGGTGTCTATTCCCTATATTCCAAAACGTTTGACTGGTTGAATGTACTTCCGGCGATCGCTATCGGATTGTTGAGCACAGCGGTCCTCAACCTGAACAACATGCGTGACATTGTCAACGATCGCAATTCAGGGAAAATAACACTGGCTGTGCGCATGGGATCGAACTTCAGTAAATTGTACCATTCCTTCCTGATCATGGGTTCTTTTGTTTCAATGGTGTATTTTCTAGTTGAGATCAAAGAGGAACTTGCCTTTCTTGGGCTTCTTCCATTCCTGATGTTGTTCTTGCATGTGCGAAAAGTAATGTCTACACGTGATCCGAAGGATTTTGATCCCGAATTGAAAAAAGTGGCCTTGATGACCTTCGCCATTGCTCTACTCACTTCAATCGGATTGATCGCAGCGTGAAAACATCTGTAGAATATTACCCCTTGCAATTTATTCGTCCTGCCGGAACGAGTCGTGGAGTAATGAATACCAAACAGTCGTGGTTCTTGAGGATCGAACAAGAGGGAGTTTTCGGTATTGGCGAGATCAGTATCATTGAAGGATTGTCACCGGAGTATGAGGATCAGCAACAATTCGAGAAGTTGATCAAGAAATACTCTGAGGCATTTAACTCGGGTGTTATTCATCCTGAAAACCTGAAAACGGAATTGACAGATCTACCTTCCCTCCTCTTTGCTTTTGAATCTGCCTTATTGGATTTGAAAAATGGCGGAAAGCAAATCTATTTTGACAATGGTTTCTGTCGCGGTGAAAAAAGAATTCCCATCAACGGAATAGTTTGGATGGGCGCTGAACACTATATGCAGGAGCAGATCGTTCAAAAATTAGCGCAAGGATTCACGACGATCAAAATGAAGATCGGTGCGATTGACGTAGCAACTGAACTTCAATTGTTGCGCTCAATTCGGAAAAATCATTCGTCTGAACAGATCACCTTGCGGGTAGATGCCAATGGTGCCTTTAGTCCTGAGGAGGTAAAAGAGATTCTAAAAAAATTGTCTGAACTGGAGATTCATTCTATAGAGCAACCGATTCGTGCCGGAAACTGGCAAGCGATGAAGGAACTTTGCGCTGAAACACCAACGCCAATTGCCTTGGATGAAGAACTCATCGGAATCAATGATCGTGAACAAAAGATCGAACTATTGGAAACGATCCGACCTCAATACATCATCCTCAAACCCAGTTTGCACGGTGGAATTTCAGGCACCCAAGAATGGATCGAGCTGGCACAGGAGCGAAAGATCGATTGGTGGATGACTTCTGCACTTGAATCCAACATAGGATTAAATGTGATCTGCCAGTTAACCGCAGAATATGACAACCCACTTCCGCAAGGTCTGGGTACAGGTTCACTTTACACGAATAATGTGGAGAGTGATTTGGTTGTTGAAGGTGGATTTATTTTCAAACAATAGTAATTAGGAATTCTAAGTCACCCTCACTACCCACCCTCAAGGGAGGAAGTGAGATCAAGTTTCCCTCCTTGAGGAGGGATTAAGGGAGGTGATTGGAAGATCAAACTCAAGCTGTAGACTCCAAAAAGTATAAGTTCTTTTACTTCATTCATAGAAATCACATATTAGCTTCATGTTTCCAATAGTAATCATCTTATTTCTGATATCTACTTTTCTTCCCGTTGAACTCAATGCGCAAGAAGATTCAGTAAAAGGAAATGCATACGTTTTATGGCTTCTTCCATCCACAAAAAAGAATATTTACGGAGTAGCGATTGGATTAATAGGATCTGAAACTATCTGTAATATAAAAGGAACAAAAAGATCGCATGGTGTCAATATACAATTGTTTGGTCAAGGGATTTTTGTTCCTTTCAATCATAAAACCTTTTCATATGAAAATACCATGAAAGACGATTCTTCTTTTATGGTAAAGCAATATAACCCGGTAAATTTCAGAGCCCAACACAATGGCATTTTAATCAGCGGATTTGGCACCTGGACCGAGGCATCTAATGGGATTGTCATTTCGGGGTTGTCAAGTTTAGGTTACTCGATGAACGGTCTTGCTTTCAACCTTCTATCGTCAAAATACACCAAAATGTATGGAATTTCGATTTCAATTAACAATGAGGCACACGAAGTGAAGGGAATTCAATTCGGATTGATCAACAGAACCAATAAACTTTCAGGTGTTCAGTTTGGCCTTTGGAATGTTTCCGGAAAACGTAAATTGCCAATTTTGAATTGGGGATTATGAGGATAAAAGGTTAAAACTTCCAGTCACCTCCATTATCAGTGTCACCCTCCCTACCCTCACTCAAGGGAGGAAGTGATATCACATTTCCCTCCTTGAGGAGGGATTAAGGGAGGTGATTTTATTAAGAAAACTCATCATTCAATAAGAATCTTAGAAAGATCAAATACATCAGTATCTCACCCTCCTTTATCCTCCATCAAGGGAGGAAGATCTCAATAACGATCTCTTTTTCCGTACCAGGTTTTCTTTCCTTTTTTCTTCGCCGCATCGACCTTTTGGTCCGTTGTCGGTTTTGGTCTTGCTCCTCCGCGTTGTTCTCTTGGTGGACGCTGACGCTGCTCTTTTTTCTCGATCGTGAAGTTCTGCATCGGATAAGGATGGTCTTCCACAACCGGTATCGACTGATGGATTAGTTTTTCGATATCCTTCAAATACGCTTTTTCCTCGAAATCGCAGAAAGAAACCGCTGTTCCTTTGTTACCTGCACGTCCAGTTCGACCAATACGGTGAACGTAAGTTTCTGAAATATTTGGAATCTCATAGTTGATCACCATTTCCATTTCTTCCACATCAATTCCACGCGCTGCGATATCTGTTGCCACCAATACGCGGATCGTCTTGTCCTTAAAATTGCTCAAGGCACGCTGACGATTGTTTTGGCTTTTGTTTCCGTGGATCGCATCCGCCTTGATGTTGTGTTTCGCCAGGTGCTTCACGACTTTATCCGCTCCATGCTTGGTCTTTGTGAAAACCAGGACAGATGTAGCATCAACCTCATTTAGAATATCCACTAAAAGTGCATTCTTATTGACTTTGTCTACAAAGTAAACAGATTGTTTGATCATTTCTGCTGTGGAAGAAACCGGAGTCACCTCAACTCGAACTGGATCCTGTAGGATCGTTCCTGCCAATTTCAAGATCTCAGGTGCCATCGTGGCAGAGAAAAACAAGTTCTGTCTTTTGTCAGGCAGCGCTCTTATGAGTTTGTTGACATCGTGAATGAAACCCATATCTAGCATGCGATCTGCTTCATCCAAAACGAAGATCTCTACATCTCGAATAGAAACGAATCCTTGCGTCATCAAATCGAGTAAACGTCCGGGAGTGGCTACCAGAATATCAACGCCATTTTTCAATGTGTTGACTTGTGGATTTTGGTTCACTCCTCCAAAGATCACTGTACTGTTCAATCCGCAGTGACGACCGTATGCTTTTAAGCTGTCGCCGATCTGGATAGCCAATTCCCTTGTTGGGGTAACGATCAATGCACGGATCTTTCTTTTGCCTTTGAACTCTTTATTTTCGCTGAGGATTTGTAAAATTGGAATGGAAAACGCTGCTGTCTTTCCTGTACCCGTCTGGGCGCAACCCATCAGATCATTTCCTTCTAAAACGAGAGGAATAGCTTGTTGCTGAATAGGGGTTGGTGTTGTGTATCCTTCCTCTTCGATCGCTTTGAGAATCGGTTGGATGATGTTTAATTCATTAAAATACATGTAAAAATTTTGTCAGAAAATATTTTGGTTGACAAAAGGGAGATTCTGTTGTTGTCGGCAAAGGTAGGTGAAAAAACGCTACAAGTTGGAAATAAATTACAGCGCACAAAAAAGCCGGACAATTGCCCGGCTATTGAACTATTTGATTTACTTATTGTTTCACCACTCTTCGTTGAACAATTCCTGAATCAGTTGTCACCTTTAGAATGTAAACTCCATTTACGATTCCCGCTGTATTCAACGTTGTACTTGCTCCTGAGAATTCAGATTCGGTTAAAATAACTTTTCCATTCATTTCGAACAATTCAACTTTTATCAAATCCGCAGCCGAGTGAATGATCTGTAATTCATCCTTGAAAGGATTAACAATTATCATTTCACTCAAATTGGATTCAGAAACTCCTGCTGTTCCTGTCACTTCGATGAAATCATTGATCTGAACGGTATTTATCTCTCCTGCTCGTTCCTGACAGTAGATCGTCAAGCTGACTGTATAGGTTCCGTTCAAATTGTTTGGCGTACCATAAACTGAGGTGTATTGACCAATGATCTCACCATCCTGATTGACAACAACCCAAACAATAATGATCGTTGAATCACCTGAATTGTAATTGTATCCGTTGATGAAAGCCGAATCAATATCTGCCAAAATCACTTCACAATCCTCCAGGAAATATCCACCTAAAGTACTATCAGCCGGATCTCCGTTGGTATTATCAATCACTACCGTCGTATCAACAGAATTATTTCCATTTCCGATGATCGCGGTGTAAGAAAATGAACAGCCATTTGCGTCAACTACCGAACATACAATCACTCCCGTACACAATCCTGATTGTGGGTTAACCGTTGACCCATTGCTCCAATTATAAGAATACGGCGCTGTTCCACCTGAGACCAATGCCTGTGCCGTAGCATCGCACGCCCCTTCGATCGATTCGCTAGTTGTAACTACGGTGACAACAAAATTATCACAAGGATTACCGCTATCGGAACCTATTGTAAACGTTTCAGTAATGGTCATCCCGCTATTTGTGTAGGTAACTATGTAATCTCCCGGACATAGGTTGGAAAGAGAATAACCTCCTTGTTGAATGACCATCCCACCTGATGACCAATAGATCGAGGTGTTCACAATATTCAACGAATCAGAAATATAAGCGGATCCATCGCACAAATTTGGCGATGATGTACCATTGGTCACCACAAGGTTCTGAGCAAAAAGCCCGGTCAAACCAAAAAAGGAGACGAATAAAGCGGATAAAAGTAATTTCATAGTAGTAAGTTTAATCTATTGATTCAGACGGAAGTTTAAATCATTTAGTTGCTTCATTCACCGGCAAAAACACCTCTGCCATCATGCAGCGTGCACTTCCACCACCCAAACGCTCGATCGTAGGAATTTCAACCACCAGTAACTTGGCATGTTTTTTCAAAGTATCGATCTGCTCCGATGTCAATGAATCGTGTGCAGTTTTACTCATTACCAGGTAGCGCTCTTCATTCGAACCAATGACCTGTAACATGTTTCCCGCGAATCGAGCCAATTGATCTTCTGAGATCAATATCACTTCCTTTTCATTTCGCATCAAGGACTTTATGACGCGCTGACGCTCCTGTTCATCATCAATGCAATCAGCACAAAGAACGGCAAATGATTCTCCGATCGTTAAAACTACATTCGTGTGGTAGATCGGTTTACGCTCACCATTTACTGATTGAAAAGCCGAGAAAGTCACCGGTTTGTATCCAAAGATCTCGCAAAACTCAAAGAAAAGTTCCTCATCAGATCTTTCGGACAGTGCGCAATACGCCACACTATTTTCGCGATCGAGCAACAAACTTCCTGTTCCTTCTAAAAAAACATTTTCTTTCTCTGCGTCAGTAAGATCAATTACCCGATCGATCTTGAAATTATGGTCTTCCAATAATTCCAGAACATCTTCACGTCTTTCTAACCTTCGATTTTCAGCAAACATGGGGTAGATCGCCACATCACCATTGGCATGGAACGAGATCCAGTTATTCGGGAAAATGGAATCCGGTGTACGTACGTCGTGCCTATCCTCAACCACGACCACTTTCACCCCCTTTTCACGCAAAACCTCAACAAATCCATCGAATTCCCGCTGTGCCATTTGCAGAATGCTTCGAGGATCCAAACCATCAGCCTGCTGTTGAAAATAGTTGTTGACGGCGGTCTCCTCATTCATACAGAAATGAAGTGGGCGGATCATCAGAATCGTGTTTGTGATTTGCATGGTTGAAATTTAATGTAATAAAATTAAAGAAATTGAAGCAGATACCGTAGAACTGCCCAATCTAAGTGTCTAACCTAAAATCCGCTTCAAACCAACACGCTTTCTCGGGGCATCCACTTCGATCACCTGAACATCGACATGCTCGTGAAGTGAAATAAACTTCGACGGATCATCGACATACACATCTGCCAGATTGGATTTGTGAATTAGCCCGTTCTCCTTTATTCCAATATTGACAAAAGCACCGAAAGCTGTAACATTCGTGACAATTCCCGGAAGGATCATTCCAGTTCGAAGATCCTCGATAGTCTTTATTGAGCGATCGAACTCAAGCACCTTGGCTTTTTTTCGCGGATCACGCCCCGGCTTTTTCAACTCGGCAATAATGTCCTCAAATGTGTAAGGATCGATCTCAGGAAAATCAGTTTTAGATACTTCTTTCAATCGTTGTTCATTTCCAATGAGTTCCTTTAGTTCAACTTTTAAACGTTTGGCGATGTTCTGCACGATCTTATAACTTTCAGGGTGGACGGCTGAATTATCAAGGGGATCTTCACCATTGCGCACCCTCAAGAATCCAGCTGCTTGTTCAAACGCCTTATCTCCCAATCGCTTGACCTTTTTCAGTTCAGCACGCGATCGAAATCCTCCATTTTCCTTTCGGTATTCAACAATATTCTCTGCGAGTGAAGGCCCCAATCCGGAAACATAACTTAAGAGGTACGGCGATGCGGTATTCAGATCAACTCCGACGCTGTTCACACAGGAGATCACCACATCGTCTAAGGCGTTTTTCAGTAAATTCTGATCCACCTCGTGCTGATATTGACCCACACCAACAGACTTCGGATCGATCTTCACCAATTCAGCGAGTGGATCCATCAAGCGACGTCCGATCGAAACTGAACCTCTCACGGTCACGTCGTATTCAGGAAACTCTTTTCTTGCGATTGGACTGGCTGAATAGATCGAAGCGCCATCCTCACGTACCACAAAAACTTCGAGATCGCGGTCGAAACGAATGCGCTTGATAAAACTTTCCGTTTCGCGTCCTGCTGTTCCATCTCCAATGGCAATTGCCTCGATCTTGTATGCCTGAACCAGTTGAGCGATCTTCGCCTGAGCTTGCGCACTTTCATTCTGAGGTGGATGCGGATAGATCGTTGCGTTAGTCAACAAATTGCCCGATTCATCAATGCATACTACTTTACAACCTGTTCTGAATCCGGGATCGATCGCAAGAATTCGTTTTGAACCCAGCGGCGGAGCCAGCAACAACTGACGTAAATTCGTCGAAAACACCTTTATTGCTTCCAGATCGGCTTTCAATTTCGCTTCGTGAAGGATCTCGTTCTCTAACGATGGACACATCAATCGCTTGTAGGATTCTTTACATGCTTCGGCAACAACATCGGCACATGCATCATTTCCTTTCACGAAAAAACGTTCAAGTTGCTCCAATGCCTCCTCCTGAGCAGGCTGAGCTTTCAAGGATAAGATTCCTTCCCTGTCCGCGCGATATAAGGCCAAAAATCGATGTGACGCACATTTATAGAGCGGTTCTGAAAAATCGAAATAGTCTCGGTATTTTGCACCTTCTTCCTCTTTCCCCTTAACCAATTTCGATTGCAAAACTGCCCGCCTTTGAAAAAGTTGACGCATGCGTGCACGGGCCACAGCGTTCTCATTGATCCATTCGGCAATGATATCCTTTGCACCATCAATGGCCATTTGCTCGTCGATCACATCACCCTTCACAAAACGTTCGGCCATTTGTTCCGGATGGCCTCCACGTTGAGACATGATCATTTTTGCCAGTGGCTCCAATCCAAGTTTTTTAGCTTTATCTCCTTTTGTTTGTCGCTTTTGTTTAAATGGCAGATAAAGATCTTCCAATACATTCGCATCAAAACATTCCAACACTTTCGATTTCAATTCAGGAGTTAGTTTCCCTTGCTCTTCGATCGCATTCAAAATAGTTTGCTGCCTTGCGATCAATTCATCGTGTCTTTTTGCTAAATCCCTGATCTGAGCCACCTGTACCTCATCCAGTCCACCGGTTTGTTCTTTTCGGTATCGGGAAATAAAAGGAACAGTTGCCCCCTCTTCAAGTAAGGCGATCGTATTGTGCACCGAACGCTGCTGAAGTCCGGTATTACTTATGATAAATGACTCTTTTTCCATGCTATTGTTTGCGGTTTCAAATCTCGGTATTTGATAGAAAACACCTACAGCGTATGTTAAAGATTTGTCAACATAATTTATTTGTCCGGGTAGATTTTTTATTTTCGTCCATTACATGAGTTTAAGAATAGTAATTATCGGTTCCTTGTTCCTTGTTCTTTGTTCATTCTTCCTTCGAGAAGCAATGGAAAAAGGAAAAGCCTCTTATTATGCTTCAAAATTTGAGGGAAGACGAACGGCATCCGGTGAAGTTTTTCGTCAGGACAGTTTAACTGCGGCGCACAAGACTCTACCTTTCGGAACACGACTGAAAGTAACGAATCTCAGCAATGATTCGATAGTAATCGTCAAAGTGAATGATCGTTTGAGTAAAAGCTCAGCGCATGTCATCGATCTTTCATTGAAAGCGGCAAAACAATTGAATTTTGTTAGACAAGGGATCACCACTGTAACATTGGAAAAAATAGAACTATAGTATGAAAAAGAGAATTTTGTTTGTTGCCCTTTTAGGATTGGCAGCTTGCACACCAAAAACGGCAGAGATCACAGAAAAGCCTGTTTCCTCTGAATTCCCATCTGAAGACATCGCCCAAGGAAGCGCCCTTTATCAGGAGCATTGCGGTAAATGCCATAAGCATAAGGTAGTTACTGATTACAACCAGGAACAATGGAAAAAGATCGTTCCAAATATGGCTGCAAAGTCAAAACTGGATGCTGCTCAGGAGAATAAAGTGCTTCAATTTGTGCTTTGGAAGACAGAGACTAACTAATGTACCGAAAGGATTTTTTGCATATCATGGGAGGAGCTTTTGCTTTTGGTGCTTTTAGCACCCTTACCTCAATGATGGATACATTGAGTGAAACGGATAGCATCATGCCTGTGCTCTTTGTTGGACACGGTTCACCGATGAACGGCATCGAAGACAATGAATTCTCCCAATATTGGAAAAAACTGGCTTCTGAGATCGAAAAACCTAAAGCGGTATTGTGCATTTCAGCACATTGGCTGACAAAAGGAACGCACATTACTGCGATGGAAAAACCCAAAACGATCCACGATTTTGGAGGATTCCCTCAGGCCCTGTTCGATGTTCAATATCCTGCTCCCGGAAATCCTGAACTCGCAAAAGAGACGGCGGCACTTTTTGAAAAACCAAAAGTTGAACTTGATCACGAATGGGGTCTTGATCATGGAACATGGACGATCGTTCGCCACATGTATCCCGACGCTACTATTCCTGTTTTGCAGTTGAGTATTGATTACAATCAACCTGCGTCATATCATTATGAGATTGCAAAGAATCTGGCTGCATTGCGCAAAAAAGGAGTTCTGATCATCGGAAGTGGAAACATGGTACACAACCTGAGGATGGTTGCCTGGGACAAGCTGAACGAATCCTATGGCTTTGACTGGGCTATCGAAATGAATACGATCTTTAAGGAAAAGATCACCTCCGGTGACCACAAAGCCTTGATCGATTACGAAAAGTTGAATCCCGCTGCTAAATTGGCCATTCCAACACCTGATCATTATTACCCGTTAATGTATGCACTTGGATTGAAAACGGAAAAAGATGACATTTCCTTCTTCAACGATAAACCCATGGCAGGATCATTAACCATGACTTCAGTGAAATTTGGCTGATCTATTCGATCACGATGTCATTTCCGCATTTAAAATGCCCCTTTGGACAAGACTTGAATCCATGTATTCCACAAGGACGACAATCGAGATCTTCGTTTACCTGAACCACCTTTGAACTATCCGACAAGGGTCCAAAACCGAATTCAGGTATTGTTGAACAAAAATACGCCGTTACAGGAGCATTTACTGCTGAAGCCAGATGCAGCGGACCTGAATCATTCACGTAATTCATTCGAGCATCCCGCATCAATCCCGCAGATTCCAGGAGATTCAACTGCCCAGCCAGATTCACGGCATTTTCCACACCAGAGTTATCAATGATCCGATCACACAATTCTTTATCCCCCGGACCTCCAAGAAGATAAATTTGTCCCTCTTCAGATCTTTTCCGGATCAATTCAACCCATTTTGACTCAGGAAGCTGTTTGGTAAACCAAACACTCGCCGGCGCCATGCAGAAATAATTCCCGACCTTGTAACGCTCAACCCTCTCCTCTTGCTCTTTTGCTAAATAAAGTTCAGGACGTTTCAATGCAACCGGATCAAATTCCTGAATCAATTTTAGATTCCTTGACACTTCATGGGTTCCGTCTCCAAAAGGGTGTTCAAAGGATCTTGAATAAAGAAATGAAAACGGATTTTTTTTAAATCCATAGACTTTTTTGGCACCTGAGCTCACTGCTATCAATCCGCTGCTTCCAAATCGATGCAGGTTCACAATAAGATCGTATTTCTTTTTACGGAAGGTACTGATGAGTTCTTTCAGAGATCTCAATTTCCCTTTTGATTTGTCGAGAACAAAAACTTGAGTCAAATGAGGGTTATTGTCCAGTAAACCCTGATTTCCCTTCTTAACCAGCATATCGATCTCCGCTTCAGGAAAGATCCTTTTCAATTCTGCCAAAAGTGGCGTTGCCAAAATAACATCGCCCAGAAATGCCGTTTGTATGATCAGGATACGTTTCACGGAGCAAAGATACTTTTTTGAGCTTTGAAGCTCATATTTCTAGGAGTTATCAAAATAGAATTCAATTCGGAAAGGATCTAACGCAACAAGGTTACGTGACCTCGTCTGATGATCTCATTTCCGGCACCATCACGAAAGGAGACCATATAAACGTACGTTGCTGTCTCTGCCAACTTCTCGGTGTTTCTAATGTAGCCACACCACTGATCTTCCGGAGAAGTCGTGTTGTAGATCTCCTGTCCCCAACGGTCAAAGATCACAAAACGGTAATCCTGTGGATCAAAAATGCTCAAAACAGGGAGGAAACATGGATTAAACCCATCAGGTTTGAAAGCATTCGGAATATACACGATCGGATCAAAGACTTCACAAGCAATATTAGATCTTGAGATCTTGGGATCGTTGTAATTATTACTTCCTTCGATCGCCTCTACGTAATAGCAAACTTCACCTTTGAATGCAACATCGTTCAAGTCATCCGTAAAAGACAAGCGGTCCGATGGGACACTTGCTAACGGCATGGGCGAAAAAACTCCATCAATACCCCTGTAAATATTATACACCAGTATAGAACCATCGAAATCAGTATATGGATTCCAGTTTAAATGAGTTTTAAGTCCAACTTCATCCTTCTTAACATCTAAATGTATCGACCGTCCTAAATTTGAAACAGCACCGGGTCTGCCACAACTGTCAATGACTCTAACCCGATAAATGTATGATCTTGAATTAACATCAACATCAGTGTCTGTGTAACTATACTGATCACCAACAGCCGGAAGATCTGCAATAAAAATGAAATCCCCGTTTTCATCCATTCGTTCAATTCGAATTCCCTGGATACCCGAAGAAGCTTCGGCGAGATGCTCAATGGAAATATTATCATTAAGAACCGATACTACCTGCAAATAGTGATATTCTGGTCCGTCAGGTGCCAGGATATTTATACACGTGATATTGGAAAACGATGACTGTCCTGAAACGGATACTGCCTCAACGACAAAACAATATTCCTCGAGCAGTTGAACGCCAACCGAAAAATCCGTAGAAGCAGTTGTTCCGGCGTTCACCCATGATCCACCAATTGTTCTGTACCAAATCCTGTATAGACTAAGATCGCTCCATCCGAGATACGGTGACCAGGAAAGATTCACCTCATCGTTACAAATATCCAATGAAGAATTCACAAAGATGGTGCGGTGAATTTCGGCTTTAGCAGAAGTTTGGTAAGTAGGAGGAGTTGCCGGTGTAAAACATGAGTCAAAAGCTGCAACAGAATAAGTTAGTGGCCCATCTGATGTGTTAACAAGGTGATTGTATGTAGTAGAGTTAATTCCCCATACTGTATCCAGTTCATAGATGAATCCATTCTGATCGAAAGTGTAGATCACATAACCGTACGTATCTTCCTGTTGATTGATATTCCAGTTCAAAATTACTTCTCCGCTCAACGTATCAATCGACACGCTGCTGATCACCGGAATGTCCGGGGTCATCATGTCCTCGAAATCATCCCCTGGTGAGTTTGAAATAAAATCGCAGGGCTCATTTGGCAATACGACTCTGTAACGTAAAAACGCTTCGCAAATATCAATGGTATCCTGATAGAAATTCAAACCATATGGCACACTATCGATCAAGGTCCAGGTACCTGCCGGATACTCTCGGTAAATGTGATAGTATTCGCCCATCGAAGAGGATGCAGGTTCAACGGGATCATTCCATTGTAATATTGCTGTTCCGTTAGAAGGATTGTTCAGCGTTAGAAAGATACCGGCAATCGTATCACTGTTTCTGAAAGTGTTCCCATTACAACCTGAAACCACCGAGAGGTAATAATCGTTTTGACCGGTTGCACCGACGTGCGTAAATGATGAAGTTCCAATCAGGGGCAAGGTACCAAGTAACCCATTTTGGAGAGAATAGATCCTGTACTCTTGAAAAGTTCCGAAAGGATCAGAAACAGGATTCCATGAAATCGTGAAATTATTGGAATTATCGCCCTGAATACAATTGATCTGTGGAGCCGAAATAACACCTGGATTGACCACATTTATAGTAACCGTGGCATAACTGACCTTCGGCACCTGACAAAAATCATCCTGAACTTTGAATACAAAATGGTACGGAACGACATCCAATGCATTACCGCTGGCACCGACAAGATGATCACAAGATGTCTGCCATGAAAAATTTGCTGTGACTCCCTGAACTCCACTGATAACGGGGGCACTGTTCATAGTAGCACAAGGCTCAATAACACAATCAACTGGGTTAACAAAATCTGAACCGAACATTGCTCCACTCGCCGTCAACCAATTGCTTTGCGGTGAACCATCCTGGAGCAATTCCGGATCAGAGGAACTAATACTGAAATTGACCAGTGTTCCGGCGTTCACCGTAGTCTCAAACGCACCGGCAAAAGGTCCATTGATCAACGGTGCTGAGTTATTTCCTGTGCACGGTGTCACGATCAATTGCATTTCACGCTCTACTTCTCCGATCAGCACTCCATTCCGATATGACCGAATCCTTGCTTTGACTACAAAGTTTCCTGTGGTGAAACTGGTGAAGGTCAATTCTCCCGAACTATTGTCTATTTGTGCTGCAACGTTCGAAGGATTAATTCCCGGTCCGGGTGTTGGATTTGTAAATGAAAATCCCGGTTCAAAAGGAATGGCAATTGGATTGGTCGGTGGATCGTAAATTCCTGTCGGAAAATTGTTGAAAGGAACACCAAAATCCACAGAAAGTGAATCAAGATCAAAATCGACCGCATTCATGTTGTAACGGTATGGAGTTCCTGCACAACTTACAAAGTAAGGTTCTTGTAAAAACACAGGAGAACGATCGTTACATCCCCCGCTTGAACCAGGAATAGCGTACATTTTTGCAGCAAGGGTGATCCCGTAGTTTGACGGATTGGTAATATTGGTAAGAGATCCACTTCTAGAGAAATTCTCGTAAGTGAAGATCCATCCACTAACACCCGGATCTCCTGAAAGAGCTACAGGTGCACTTCGGTAAACAATCTTTTCTATTGCTCCTACTCCATTTCCCCCAGCACTGCCACTTCCACATTCAAAAGGTTGAGGCGATCCTGTAACGGGTGAACAACTTGGGGAAATATCTATACGTTGTACAAATGGAACGACAATTTGGGAAACAGTAGGATGGTTCCAAACCCGGATGATCTCAGAAACCGTATTTACCTCTGCTCCATTGCAGTCCCTGTAAAACACTAATTGAAAGACATAGCTACCCCCTTGGCATTCCCAGGTAATTTCACCTCCCATTACATGCGAAGCTTTCGAACTGAATGAAAGTCCAATTACTGCAATTAATATGATCAGCCAGTGACGCATTTGTATTTAACGAAAAATCCGCTTCTGTAGTATAGACGATGCTTAAAAGAAGCCGTTGCTATCCAGCAGTAACAATTGTAAACTCATCCCAGTTCAAATACTTTTGAGCGAGTGCTCTGATCTCTTCAGGTGTTATATTCTTAATAGTAGTGATAGACTTGTTGTAAAATTCCATTTCAAGTCCATATGCCTCGAGCCCCATATACAAGTCTACCATTGAATACGGACCATCGGCACTCTTCAACAACTGACCTAATAAATAATTCTTGACCAGATCCAATTCTTCCTCATTAACCAATTCTTCCTGAAGACGACTTACTTCCTTTTTTACTTCTTCAAGTGTTGGAGCTTTGACATCCTTCCCCACTTCAGTTGCAATCAGAAAATATCCCGTTTCATGGAGTTCAGCAACCATACTGCCGATTCCGTAAGTATATCCTTTATCCTCTCGAATATTGGTCATCAATCTACTGCCAAAATAATCGCCAAGGATTGTGTTAAGCACCTGAAAAGGAATGAAATCAGGATGACTTTTATTGAAGAGTATCTTTCCCATTCGAATAGCCGTTTGTAATGCCCCATCCTTTGACACATGAACTAATCCCGGAAGATTAGATATACCACTTTCAAAGGAGCTAGGCCCTTCCTTTGCCCATGAACCTGTAAGATCAATGATCTCATCGATATCATCCTGAGCGAAATCACCAACTACCACAACTTTTGTCAAACCTTCCAGATAGTTCGCTTTGTGGAAGATCTTTAATTCCCCTATGGGAATATTGTCATAATCCTCCTCTTCCATGATCCTTCCATATGAACTATCATGGAACATCGCCTTTTGAAAAGCCCTCTGCGATAAAAAGCTGACTTTTTCAAGGTTTACGCGAAACTTCTGTTTGCGATCGCTGATCATCTCCTCGACTTCATGCTCGTGAAAAACAAGACCGTCTATGGCATCTTTGAGGATCTTCAGAATGGGGATCATATTCTCCCTTAGCGCATAAACTGTAACAACTCCGGACTCGTGACCAACATTCGACTCAAAAAAAGCTCCCAAGGCATCCAGTTCATTGTGGATCTGGGTTGTTGTTTTGTCTTTGGTGCCTGACAACAGCAAACCATTAACAAAGGAAGCTACACCTACTTTTCCCCTAATAGAACCGGCGTCGAAATACAAGTCCAATCTGGAAGTTTCATTTGGAACCTCTTTCATGAAATACAATCGAACATTACTGGTAATGTCGAAAATCTTCGGCTTAACAAAGCTGATATGATCGATCGAACTTAATTCAGGTGTTTTCTTTCTATCCAGCATTTTTAACCGCTTTAACTTTTAATAGTGAACAATTCTTACGCTGAAGGATTTTCTTTGCAGCCTGTTTCAAATGATCAGGTTTAATCGAGGCATAGATCTCTCCTTCTTCATTGATCCCGCTGGCATCACCAAGTAATTCGAAATAACAGAGGTTCATGGCCCTGTTCAATAAACCTTGTTCCTGGAATTCTTTTGCTGTCCGGATCTTGATCATTAAACGATCAAGCTCGCTTTCTGTCATCTTCTCCGAACCCAACTTTTCAAGTTCCTGCCAAAGCGCTCTGTCCAGCATATTGAAGGAAACACCATCATTCAACTTTCCTGAAATGATCAGTAATCCGTTATCAACGGAACCTGTAATATAGGCCCCGATCTCGGAAACGAGTTTTTGCTCTTTTTTCAATGTAATATACAATCTTGAAGATTTATCCCTACCCAAGGCATCGGAAAGCACATCAGCCAGATAAAAAGAAGGATCCTTGCGCTCAGGCATTTTGAATGCATAATAAAATGCATCCGCCGGAACATTTCTCTCTATCAGTTTTTCGCGAAACTCCTGTTGTTCAGGTTCCGCCTGTAACATCCTGACTGCTTGCTTTCCTGAAGGTATATCACCGAACCATTTCTTTACCCTTTGTTCGATAAATTCTTTTTCAAAATTTCCAGCCACGCATAAAATGGCGTTTGACGGATTGTAATGCTTGTGAAAGAAAGATTTCACATCGTCCATCGTTGCATTCTCTATGTGACTGATCTCTTTACCAATCGTAGCCCACTTGTATGGGTGAACGTGATAACAAAGTGGACGTAACTGAAGCCAAACATCTCCATATGGTTGATTCAGATAACGCTGTTTGAATTCCTCAATAACAACATTACGCTGAACTTCAAGACTTTTTGGAGTAAAAGCAAGCGAAAGCATTCGGTCACTTTCCAACCAAAGGGCAGTTTCCAGATTATGAGCCGGAAGAACATCGTAATAATTGGTAATATCATTTGAGGTGAATGCGTTACTTTCCCCACCGGCTCTCTGCAAAGGAGCATCGAAATCAGGAATATTCACCGATCCACCGAACATCAGGTGCTCAAACAAATGGGCAAAACCGGTTTTATCCTCCGTTTCATCCCTTGCACCAACATCATAGAGAACATTGACCACCGCCATTGGAGTGGTTACATCTTTGTGGAAGATAACGGTCAATCCGTTATCCAGCTTAAATCGTTCAAAACGGATCATTAAAAATTGAATTTTTCTGTTTGTTGTTCTTTTAGCGTCTCACGGTATTCAGCAATGATCTCACGAACGACAACCGCAGCAGGCTTGATCTCATTGATCAATCCTGAGACCTGTCCTATCTCCAATTCTCCTTCGACCAGGTCTCCCTCGAACATACCCTTCTTCGCACGGCCTCTTCCCAAAAGCTGTTTCAGATCTTCTTCCGTCGCACAATTTTGATAGGCCTTTTCAACTTTTGAAAAGAACTCATTTTTTACCAAACGAACGGGCGTCAGCTCTTTCAGAGTTAAAAGTGTGTCGCCTTCCTTTGCATCAACCACGACCTTCTTAAAATTCTCATGTGCACTGGATTCAGGTGTAGCTACAAAACGACTTCCGATCTGAACGCCATCTGCTCCCAGGTTCATTGCCGCAAGCATACCTTTTCCTGTCCCAATTCCCCCTGCTGCTATGAGCGGAACGGATAACTGTGCCGCTACCATTGGGATCAGACAAAAAGTTGTTGTTTCGTCTCTTCCATTATGTCCACCTGCTTCAAAACCTTCCGCCACTATGGCATCCACACCCGCTTCCTGAGCTTTCAATGCAAACTTTACGCTGGAAACAACATGAACCACTTTGATTCCATGCGACTTTAAGTGCGACGTCCAAGTCTTCGGATTTCCTGCTGAAGTAAATACGATAGGCACTTTATGTTTAATGATGGTTTCAATGTGCTTATCAATATCCGGATACAACATGGGCAGATTAACTGCAAATGGCTTATCCGTAGCTGCCTTGCATTTCACAACGTGCTCCTCAAGAACCTCCGGATACATCGATCCTGAACCAATGATCCCTAATCCCCCGGCGTTGGAAACTGCTGCTGCCAACCTCCAGCCTGAACACCAGATCATTCCGGCTTGAATAAGAGGGTATTCGATATCAAACAAAGTGGTGACACGGTTTTTCATAGATGCTCAAAATGATTTGATATATGCAAAATTGACGTTTTACGAAGTTACTATTTTTTTCGCGGAAGCGGCTTCCAAATACAATATCACGTCTTGAGTTTGGTACACACAACTTATTTTCACTAATTTAGGTCTTAACTTCGCAGAGAAGGCTGATGAAAAAACTGCTCAACTTATTACTGTTACTGTTCTCAATTGTTCAACTGAAGGCACAAGAACTGGATCATGACCACTCCCTGCTTCATGCATTCGTAGAAAATAAAGGTCAATGGCCGGAAGCGATTTTGTTCAAAACAAAATTCCATGGAGGAAATCTCTGGATACAACAACAAAAGTTCCTATTCCACTTACAAGATTTCTCCAGACTTCAAGAGCTTCATCGTAAACCACAGGACTCCGAAGAAGAGATCCGGTACGAACAGATGCTTGTGCACTTGAATTTCCCGACTGCCAACAGGGTTTCACAGATTGAAAAAACGAACAAAACAAAAGCCTATTACAACTTCTTCATTGGTAATGAGCAATCAAAATGGGCAAATGATGTTTATGGGTATTCGGAGGCCGTACTGAAAGAATTCTACAATGGGATCGACCTCAAGCTTATCGAACAAAAGGAGGAATTGAAATACGAATTCCACGTACAGCCTGGTGCAGACCCCAAGGCGATCATCTTTAACTACGGTGGTGTCAAAAAAGTATCTGTTTCAAGGTCAGGAGAATTGATAGTGGAAACAGAAATGGGTAAGATCATCGAACAGAAACCATATTCATATCAGGTTATAAATGGTCGGATCAAAGAAATTCCTTCATCATTCGTGGTCAATGGGAATGAAGTACAATTTAAGTTAGGAAACTACGATACGAGATATGAATTGGTCATTGATCCTGTTCTGATATTTGCCACTTATAGCGGTTCAGTAACGGATAATTTCGGGATGACTGCCACCTACGGTTACGACGGAACAGCGTATTCCGCGGGCATCATTTATGGCAATCAATATCCGACCCCTGATCCATTGGCATGGGATGTCAACTCTAACATTACTATTCCTAGTACGAATGTAGCAACCACTGACGCTTTCATTTCCAAGTATTCAGCGGATGGAACAACTATGTTATGGACAACATTCATTGGTGGTGGGGACAATGTTCAGGGAACGGAGACCTCTCACTCCCTTATCTGTGATCAAAATAACAACGTCTATCTCTATGGTGTAACATCTGCAATTGATTTTCCCGTTCAGGGTGGATTTCAAACAAATCATGGCGGTGGATCAACACTTTCTGTGAATTTCAATGGTACGAACTTCGGAAATGTCGGAACAGACATCTTCGTTGCAAAATTCAGTTCCAACGGTCAAAACCTTCTGGGATCGACCTATATTGGCGGATCGTCCAACGACGGAGTAAATTACAAGGTTACCTCTGGTAATTACAATTCTGTAGCAGCCTACGATTCATTATCCATGAACTACGGCGATCAGTTTCGGGGTGAGATCATGTTGGATCAGGATGGAAATTGCATTGTAGCGTCTTGTACTCGATCTGCCAATTTCCCGGTTTTGAATGCTTTTCAGTCTACAAATGCCGGGCAGCTGGACGGTGTGATCTTCAAAATGTCTCCTAACCTGAACACCCTAATGTGGTCAAGTTATTACGGTGGCACAAACAACGATGCCTGTTATTCTGTAAAAGTTGATTCGAGTTCCAACATCATTTTCGCCGGTGGGACCAGTTCGACAGACCTGCCTTTCACAAGTGGTGGATATCAATCCTCATACAACGGCGGGAAGACAGATGGGTTTGTCGTTAAACTTTCACCCAACGGGACCAGTGTTTCGAACGCGACGTATTTGGGAACATCCAATTACGATCAAGCCTTTTTCGTGGAGATCGACCGAAACGATAATGTATTCGTTCTGGGACAATCCATTGGAGGCACTTTCCCCGTAAACAATGCTCCATACGTGATACCAGGAAGTAGTCAGTTCATCATCAAATTGAATCCTGCATTGACAACAAATCTGAATTCAACGGTCTTCGGAAACGGAAGTGCGAACATTAATATTTCACCTGCTGCCTTCCTTGTTGATATTTGTGGAAACATGTATGTTTCAGGTTGGGGAGCAAACATCCTCCAGGGTGTGCCAATGTCAGGAATGCCGGTAACTCCTGATGCCTTTCAATCTACACCACCAAACGGTTTCGACTTCTATTTATTGGTGATCAAACGTGAGTTTCAGGGCATCTTGTACGGGACATACCTCGGTGGCGGCAGTGCGCAGGAACACGTTGATGGCGGGACATCGCGCTTTGATAAAAATGGAGTCGTTTACCAATCTGTTTGCGGGGGATGTGGTGGTAATTCCGATTTCCCTACAACACCTGGGGCGTGGTCATCACAAAACCTTAGTTCGAATTGCAACAACCTCATCTTCAAGTTCGATTTTGAATTGATCCCTAAAGCTGAATTCACCGTTGACAACAATCTGGGGTGTGCAACCTTTGAAGTGACCTTTGATAATTTCTCAACTGACTCCGATTCATACTTGTGGGATTTTGGTAACGGCGATACAACCTCGATCATTTTTAATCCAACGATGACCTACACCGTTCCGGGAGTATATGACATCTATCTCTATGTCACGGATAGTATTTGTCTCCTGACAGACACAGCATATTTAACGATCACAGTAACAGACTCCATTCAACTCAACGTTCCAAATGACTTTGAGCTATGTACTCCGATTGAACTCACATTGAATGCCAATAGTTTTGGAACTGCCTCCTATTTCATCTGGTCAAGTTCACCCGATTTTTCTGACACCTTGAACACCTCGACCTCTGATTCTGTTCTCGTTATTACTCCCAACGGACCGACCACCTATTATGTCATGGCAGGAAACCCCGGTTGCAGTTCTATAGACAGTGTGGTCGTCGACTTTATAAGTTCCGCGCTCATACTTAGCGGGGATTCAACCTTATGTGTCGGGGACAACACGACGATAACAGTCGCAAATACAAACCCTTCGATATCCTTCGATTACACCTGGAGTCCATCATCGATCATTGTGGGTCCAAATAATACCAGTTCGGTACAAGTTGCACCGGTCAGCAGTCAGTATCTTTACATCACTGCATCTGCATCTAATGGCTGTTTGGTGGAAGACTCTATTCTTATTCAGGTAAGTTCAATTCCGGATGGTGCCGTTGTGGCTACTGCATCAGAATACCTAGTGCCTGAGGGAGGAACAACAACCCTTATTGGGCAACCGTCGGGTTATTCTTATTTATGGACTCCGACCATAGGTTTAACCGCTCCGACTTCACAACAAACAGCTGCAACGGTCAACCAAACGACAATTTATACATTAACAGTTTCTGACGGGATTTGTACCAAAAGTGATACTGTACAAGTCAAAACCTACGGATTCATTTGTGATGAACCATATATTTTTGTTCCTAATGCCTTTACACCGAACGGAGATGGAGAAAACGACGTTCTTTATGTACGTGGGCCTCTGATAGAAGGAATGGTATTCAGGGTTTTCGACCGCTGGGGTGAAATGGTTTTCGAATCATTTGACCGTTTAGATGGATGGGATGGCACTTTCAGAGGTAAGAAACTCGATCCCGATGTTTATGACTATTACCTAAAAGCCATTTGCATTGACGGTCAGGAAGGGATTATAAAGGGTAATGTGACATTGATGAAATAAAGGATATCCACAATCTTGGGTAAGTAATTTCATTTTTCACCATCATTGTAAGCTTCTCCTTTGTTTAGTTTTGTTGAAAAGCAAAACATCATGAAGAAGATAATAACTGCCAAATCAGAAAAGTTCCTTGAATCATATCTGAATAACCCCAGTCCAACCGGATTTGAATCTGAAGGACAGAAATTGTGGCTGAGTTACATTAAGCCATATATTGACGACTATTTCACGGATCATTATGGAACAGTTGTGGGTGTGATCAATCCTAAATCAGATTACAAAGTAGTCATAGAAGCACATGCAGATGAGATCTCCTGGTTTGTTCACTACATCACCAAGGAAGGATTCATTTATCTGCGAAGAAACGGAGGTTCCGATCACATGATCGCCCCATCAAAACGCGTCAATATCCATACAGAGAAGGGTATTGTAAAAGCTGTTTTTGGTTGGCCGGCGATACATACCAGAGCGACTAAGGAGGATACACCAAGTATGAAGAATATCTTTCTTGATTGTGGTTGCAGTTCAGCTGAAGAAGTTGCAAAACTGGGTGTCCACGTGGGTTGTGTGGTCACTTTCGAAGATGAATTCATGATCCTCAACGGGAACCGTTATGTTGGTAGAGCACTTGATAACCGTATTGGTGGATTCATGATCGCGGAAGTAGCTCGTTTATTGCATGAAAACAAAACTAAACTCCCTTTCGGACTTTATATCGTCAATTCAGTACAAGAAGAGGTAGGTCTGAGAGGTGCAGAAATGATCGCCCACCGCATAAAGCCTAATGTTGCATTGATCACCGATGTTTGTCACGACACAGGAACCCCTATGATAGACAAAATTGAAAATGGAGATCTGAAATCAGGTGAAGGTCCTGTTCTGACCTATGGTCCGGCTGTGCAGAATAATTTGTTAAAACATTTGATCAGCACTGCCGAAAAAAGCAAGATCCCATTCCAGCGTGCCGCTGCTTCAAGGGCAACCGGGACGGACACAGATGCATTTGCCTACTCCAATGAAGGGGTTCCCAGTGCATTGATCTCTGTGCCATTGAGATATATGCATACAACAGTGGAAATGGCGAGAAAAGAAGACGTAGAAAATACGATCTGTTTGATTTACGAGGTACTGAAAGGCCTAAAAAAAGGACACGATTTTAAGTACCTGTAAGAAGGAATCCAATAATAACCGCAATATGGCCCCATTCAAGCAAAAAAATCGATTGAAAAAGAGTACATTAGCTAAAACTCAAATTACACGCATGAAAAAAACTACTTTACTGCTGGCGACACTTCTATTGGGAAGCACAGTTTCAGCTCAAATCTTTTCTGACGATTTTGAAAGTTATGCTTTAGGATCGTACCTGGGACCTCAGTCTACCTCATGGAGAACATGGAGTGCCGCAGGTGAAGGAACTGCGGAAGACGTTACCATTACAAACAATCAGTCAAGTAGTGGTACTCAATCGATCTACTTCTCTTCAACTGCAGCAAGTGGTGGGCCGCAGGATGTGGTTTTGCTTTTCGGTCAATTGTATAATTCCGGAATATTCACTTTTGAGTCGGATTTCTACATCAATACTGGCAAAAATGCGTACTTCAATTTCCAGGGAACACAGACTATTGGACAGGTTTGGGCACTGAATGTCAATATGGATGCCGGTGCGATCACTATAGATGATGGTCAAACACCTGGATTAGCAACAGGTTCCTACACTGACAATACATGGTTCACGTTAAAGATCGAAGCAAATTTGACACTTGGAATCTGGAAAGCATTTGTTGATGGAAACCTGATCGGCCAGTGGGAAAATGCAACTAATGCCGTTGCATCATTGAATCTTTACCCAATTCAAAACAGTCAGTTCTTCGTTGATGATGTTTCTTTCGATCACCAAACATATACACTTCCTACTTTGAACGCAATGGTGTCCAATTTGAATATGGGAGGAAATATTGCGACCCAGGTTGTTGATCCGGTGGTTACAGTGAAGAATGCCGGACAAAATCAGATCAACTCGTTTGATGTTGTTCTCGATTATAATGGTACACAGTACACTGAAAACATCACGGGACTTTCACTTAATTCTTTGCAGAATTACAATGTTACTTTTAACGGTATTGCACTTGCTCCTGGATCAAACATGGCAACGGTGACAATAAGCAACATAAACGGTGGTACAGATGATAACGCAGGTGATAACGCACTTACACAAACTGTGAATCCTGTTGTACCAGCAGCCGGCAAAATGGTTGTTGGTGAAGAAGCTACAGGTACATGGTGTGTATGGTGTCCAAGAGGGGCAGTTTTCATGGATCGATTTGCAAATGACTACGATGGTTTCTGGGCAGGAATTGCCGTTCACGGTGGTTCTGCTACCGAGCCTATGAAAGTTCCGGCCTATGAATCAGGTATCTCTCCTCTAATCTCTGGGTTCCCGTCTGCATTGGTCGACAGAGGTAGTACTGTAGATCCATCACAAATGTCTACACAGTTCTTCCAGCGCTTACAGGAAGCTCCGGTAGCATTGATGACAAATGGTGCAACATGGGATGCTTCGACAAGAACGTTGAATGTTTCTGTCACTGCCAATTTCCAAGCAGCGGCTAACAACAATTACAAGATCGCTTGTGTGTTGACAGAAGACGGTGTTACCGGGACAACATCTGCCTATAACCAGGCAAACGCATACGCCGGAGGTGGTAATGGTGTAATGGGAGGCTATGAATTGCTTCCAAATCCCGTACCTGCCTCACAAATGGTCTACGATCACGTTGCTCGACACATTGCTCCTTCATTTGGAGGATTCACAGGAAGTTTCCCAACTACCGTTAACGTTGGTGAGGAACACACCGTTAACTTCACATTCGTTCTTCCTTCAGAATGGGATGAAACCAACATGCACATCGTTGGTATGTTAATAGCTCCAAATGGTCGAATCGACAATGCTGGTTACACTACAATCTCAGATGCAGTCTCTAATGGATATGTTAACGGTACAAGTGCAGGAATTGCTGAATTGAGTCCTGATCAACTTGACGCTGCATTCAGGATACACCCTAACCCAGCATCAGATTTTGCCGTAGTTACTATTCAACTTGTGAAGGACAGTGAGGTTACACTAACCGTTACAGATCTTGCAGGCAAAACGATCTCTACGCGCAATTACGGTACTATGTCAGGTGTTTCTGAGATCAATTTGGACACAACAGCTTTGGGAGCAGGCGTATACCTTGTAGAGGCCATTGTGAACGGAGATCGAATCTCAAAAAGACTTGTGATTGAATAAAAAGATCAAATCAATTATTGAAAGAAAGGCGACAGTTATGGTCGCCTTTCTCATTTTTTATTGATTAACTTCGTAGCATGAAATGGATAGGCAATCGTATATCTTTTGAGGACGACAAACTGAAAACAACTATAGTTATCAGACCTGAGGATAAACCTTTGATCAAAGCATTGATGGGGGCCTGGGTAGCCATGTGGCTTACAATCGGAACGACCGTTATCTGGTACTTTTTCAACTTTAAACTGAGTGGTCAGGAAGAGATCATCATTTACGTTTTCCTTTCGTTCTGGCTTTACTATGCGGTTAGAGTTACCCGAGGTTTCCTATGGTTGATGTGGGGAAGAGAACTCATTAAAATTGACGAAGCTTCGTTCATTTATAAAAGATCCATTAAAGGTTACGGAAAAGCAGTGCCTTATTATCTGGAGAATATTCGCAAAATGAAAGTCGAGTTTCCTGAAGTAAATTCATTTCAGGCTGCATGGGAATCTTCACCTTGGATTCAAGGTGGTGAAAGAATAGAATTCGAGTACCGTGATAAAATTGTTCGTTTTGCCCGTAAACTTGAAGAAAAAGAGGCTAAATTGCTTTTCAATCTAGTCACCAAAAGAATTGAAGACCAATTGAGAAAGCGAAAATAAAGGAGATACAGCTTCGCTACAAGGGGATGTAGCTCAGATGGCTAGAGCGCTTGGCTGGCAGCCAAGAGGTCGTGGGTTCGAGCCCCATCTTCTCCACTTAAGAGACTGCTAAATGCAGTCTCTTTTGCTTAATTCATAGACGAGATGTTTATTCCATGCGAAACAAAATGGAGTTGAGGTGAACCTTATCTTCCGACTAAAAGGCTCAATTATGTGGCCTTTTTCACCCTTTTTAATGTCGAGTTGATCTGCTTTTCGTAACTTGTATGCATGGAATTGGTGACGCTAAAAACATTTGACAACGCAATTGATGTGCACATTCTTCGAAGCAGATTGGAAGCTGAAGGAATTACATGCTTCATTTTCGACGAACACATCGTGTCGGTGAATCCGCTATACAATATCGGAGTTGGTGGGATCAAGCTTAAGGTTCGTGCGGATGAGCTTCAAATAGCACTGGAGGTATTAAAAGATATTCATGATACACCTTATACAGATGATACCGACAAAGTATTGAGTTGTCCGAATTGCGGAACAACCGATGTGACAAGTGGATTCAAATCCATGAAAGGATTGACTGGATTCTTTACTATGGTTGTGTCATTTTTGTTAACGGTCCTCCCTATTTACGCCAGATTAACCTATCGGTGCAACAAATGTGGAAATGAATTCCAAAAACCCAAAAATCCTCAGTAAACTTTTTCCATCAGGTAATGCTGTAGAACTCCAAAGAGCTTGTGAGATGGTTCGATCAAGGTATATCCTAAGGTCTTGTAGAATTCAACGGCATAATCACGGGCATGTAGGATCATTTTAACATCACCTCGCGCTTTTGAATGATCTTCAACTGCTTGCATGATCACTCTACCGAAACCTTTTCCCTGTTCCTTTGATTCGACAGCTACGAAACGAACTTGTGCAATCTTTTCACCAGAAACATCGAGTCTCGCAATTGCTTTAAGAACATGTTCATCAAACAATGCAAAATGAACTCCGGTGGAATCTCCCTCATTTCGTTCACCTCCCAGCGGTTGACCTAAGGGCTCTCTCAACACCCTGTATCGAAGATCATAATACTCTTCCCACTCAAGGTCCTTATTCGGTGTTCTGATTTCTATTGCCATTTGAAAGCTATTGACGTGACGCGTTGAGTTTCCATTTCATCTATCTTTTCCACCCTGATCAGATCCTGCGCCGCATTATCTCTGAAAACCTCTTTCAAGTCCTTGATCTTTCCAACGGGCACTTTATCTCTCAGCATGTTGGTCATGATCTCATCAGCTTCAAAATTAACAATACGAGCACTGAGTATTTCAAACAGCTCTTGTCGATTCACGACCCTTACAGGATTATGAACGAACCTCGGGTCTGAAGATAACTCTGAGCATCCCAGGTAATTACACAACTTGGCAAAATGCGCATCACTTCCGATAGCAAAAGTGATCATTGCTTTATCACGCGTCGTAAAGATCTCACCATACGGAGCGATATTAGGATGCAGACTGCCTATTCTCTGAGGTACATTTCCACTCATCAAGTAATTGGATGCCTGATTCACCAAACTGCACACCGCAGCATCATAGAGTGACACAGTTACTGTTTTCCCAATTCCAGTGCGAGATCTCTCCAATAAGGCAAGTAGTAAACCTTCCTTGAGATGATGAGCTGCTAGCACATCGATCAAAGCAACCGGCATTTTCACAGGCCCACTTTCACAAGTCCCGTTCATCGACATAAAACCTGTTTCAGCCTGAAGGATAAGGTCATAAGCCACACGATCACTTTCAGTTCCAAATCCTGTTATTTTCCCGCAAATCAATTTTGGGTTAAAACTTCTCAGTTCATTATCGGTAATACCGAATTTATCTTCATCACCATATTTGAAATTCGAGATCAAAATATCTGCCTTAGCAATAAGATCGATGAATTGTCTTTTGTCAGACTCCGATCTAAGGTCCAGGCTGCGATACTCCTTCTTATAATTTATACTCGAAAAATACGCTGAGACACTTGAATTCGGATTCTCACCCGGTAACTTCCACGATCGTGTGACATCAGGGATATTGGGGTTTTCAATTTTGATCACCTTAGCCCCAAGTTCTGCAAAAAAAGTTCCAACCGATGGACCGGCAAGTACAGTTGAAGCATCTATTATCGTCAATTCAGAAAACATCCTACATTCTTTTCAAGTCCTCCAGGACCAATTCCATTACAAAATCCTCCATTAGATAACCATTACCTATTTCAATGTCTTCTTCCTTCGTGATCTTGAACCCAAGATACTTATAGAAATCCACTGCTTTATTGAAGCGGTTAACATTCAGGACCAATTTTTCCAAACCTTCCTTCCGTGACTCTTCAATAGCGCGTTCAATAAGTTTTCTTCCCACACCTTTTCCCTGTATCTCCGGAAGAACATAGATCTTATGGATCTTCATCGAATTTGCATCGGGATATTTCGGTTGTACACCCATGAATCCGATGGCTCGACCTTCATCTTCGATCGCAAAAAAAAGATGCCCGGATTGGATCTGTTGGGCTAAGATTTCCGGTTCATACATCCAGTTCAGCATGTATTCAATTTGCTCCTTGGATAGGATCTTCTCAAAGGTATGAGGCCAGATCCTATGAGCCAGATCTGTAATTAATTCAACTTCTCCGGAAGAAATGGAACGGATATTCATATTAAAGTTTAATGAATTTGACCTGACCAATTCTACCACCAACATTCATACGGATCCAATAAACTCCCTGATTCAACTCTTTGATCGAAAGTCTACCCATTTCTATTTTACATTCTGAAATTTTACCTTGTGAATCAATGATCTGGGCACTCTGCGGCAATTCATCAACAATAGTGAAAAACAGCTCGGAGGTTGCAGGATTCGGGTAAACATTCCAAACAGGAATGATCTCACTATCTTCAGTCCCTACCGTTTCAAGGGCCAGTTTCACAGCCCGATAGGCATTGATCTTTCCAAATCCCCAACGTGTACTTCCCTCCTCAGGAATATTCCCTGTAAAACTGTCTTCACGAGCAGTCGAACTAATGATCCATTTTACCTGGTCAGCAGATAAATAGGGATTTGCTTCGAGGATCAAAGCACAAATACCGGCCACTGCCGGCGAGGCCATAGATGTGCCTGAAAGTCGTGCAAACGGATATGTTCTTCCTTGAAAATCTACTGTAGCAATTGATGAATATGAAGCGTCTGTATAAGATGATATAGATGATGCAACTGCTGAACCTGGAGCAGCTATATCCGGCTTTCTGACCTCGTCATATCTCGGACCTATACTGGAAAAGGAAGCAATCCCCCCACCGGCAAGGGTTGATCCTCCGGTTGAATACTGAGACGCATAGGCTGCAACACTAATGACTCCGTCTGAGCATGATGGTTCACTAATTCCATAGAAATTATCTCCAGCAATAGAACCTGATCCATAAGTCCTTAAGGGCATCCCCCAATTTCCTACATCATTGGAAAGTTCAGTAACGTTCCAATAATGCACAACCCCTTCTTGTGCCATTGATTTCAAAAGAACCTTCAAAGTTGTGTTGGTATTTTTCACTCTCAAACGCATTTGTGGACGTCCATTCATTGGATGCGATGCATCAGCTGAGATATTATACCAAACTGTATCTGTACCAATCACAAGAAATGTATCCACATATGTATCAACCAGTTCGGTAGAATAATAGGGTGACTCCACTAATACTGTTCCCGTAGAATTGTAAACTTTGATTCCTGATTCAAATGGTTTACCCTGCTCTCCCCACATGTGAATACTCTGTCCCCACATCTTTGGATGTGAACTGTAGGAGTAAAAGTCGATCTTGGAAGTAAACGCATCATTATTGAATGATCTCTTAATATGGAAATTAACGTTTCCATTATTCCCACCCGAATTCGTAAAAATAACTCCCAGATCAGCATAACCTTGTATAGCTTGACTCAAAAGTGAATTCCCATCCAATGTACCGATGTGATACAAGCCCCAACTCATGTTTATCACCAAACGCTTACCTTCCTGCAATGAACGCTGATACATCCATTCCCACGCATCCAGAACGGCCCCTTCATCGACAAGAAAAGTAGCAAAAAGAAACTGCGATTCGAATGCAAATCCTCGGTATTGATCAAGACCTCCACCACTTCCTCCGGCAATTCCTGCAACATGAGTCCCATGAGTAGAATAACTGTAAATATTGGCTGTATCCGATCCGGCAGCTATCAAACTTGCAGGATCATTGAATTCTGTACCATATGAAAAACCTGACGGTGCCGGACCAGAAACTTTATATTGATCCCATGCGGCAAGGATTCTCGTGTTCTGGAACAAGGTATCGTAGAACATCGGTGAAGTATAATCAAAACCCCAGTCTGTAATGCCGATCAAGACATTCTTACCTGTATAGGATTGTGGAAGATCTATTCCAAGGTGCACACTGTCGGCACGTGTATCTTTTACAGCGCGATCAAGATATGGTTTGACCTTACCCGCGAGCTGGATGACCTCAAGTCCGGGAATTTCTTCCACATTTTCAATCATTTGGACCGGCAATTTTAAACTTACGATATGATTAACAGGTTTTCCAACAATAATTCCTATCGCAGCGAGTGACTCCTTTGAAAATTGGCTATTAGTGCGCCCAAGCATCGAAACATAGGAAACTCCATGGATATCGTACAATGCAAACCTATCCCGAATTGGCTCAGAGAGTTTTCCATTGTTCGCTTTCAGGTCATTTTTAATAAGCTGAAGATCTGCTTGCGTATTCGAAGGAATCCTTACCTGGGAATTCAGGTTGAAGGAAGCAAGCATAATTACTAAGGAGAAGATCGCTTTCATGTTTTTTTGAGTTATCCCAAAAGTAAGGAATGAAAGTGACAAAAAAAATCCCGCAAATTGCGGGATTCATTATTAACCTTTTCCTGGTTTTATTGTCGGTGCCGGTGCAGCCGGTTTTGGCGCAACTGGTACCGGTGATTTGGGTAAGCCTCCGGATGACTTAATTCCTGACCCAGTTGGCTTTTCAGGTTTAATCGTCGGTTTCGCATCCGGCTTTGGGATATTGTTTACCGGCTGACTTCCTTGAGGTTTAACCGTTTCTTTTACCGGTTTGTTTACCTCTGGCTTCTCCAAAAGATCAGGATGTATAGACTCTTTTGAAGGCTTATTAACTTCTGGCTTATCAACAGATGCAGGTTTCTCCTGAACAGCTGGCTTCTCCATGAGATCCGGATGAATCGTACCTTTAGCTGGCTTCTCCACCGTACCATTTGTATTTGGAGCAAGCGGTTCAGGTCTTGGATTTACATTTAAAACCGGTTTTTCAAGTCGAGTTGGCTTAAAACCTTCTGTTGGATCCTTGATCTCAGGTCGAGGATTAGGAGGTAAATTCAAATGACCCTGATCAAAAATGCAACCTCCCATTTCTGCTTCAGGTATTCCCGCTGATTGGCACTTTGCCCTTGCAGCTGATTGCCGATCATCGGACAGATCAGCTACCGTGCGATGTACACGAGGAAATGAAAGATCCGAAAAAGTCATAGTATTCTGTCCGAAACCATAATCGAACAGAGAGTTCAGAGCACTCACTCTCCATTCACGAGCGAAATCGCGTGCTAAAAAAGCAAGAAATTCCTTCTCAGCAACATTCGATCCTCGCTGCATTGACGAATTTCCAAAAGTTGAAAATGCCATCATAGCCGGACTGTTATTATTCCCATTATCAAAATCATCATTTGCGCGACCATTAGCATTACCTAATAATCCATCATAATTCCCAGCACAAGGGAAAACAGAAACGGTGACATTCATGAATGGCATAGATCCACTTCTTCGGATCTGAACATTTACTGTTTCACCTGTAGGCCATGTCACTAGATAAGTGTCTCCTGTTAGGCGAATTGTCCCTCCATGAGGTAAGAAATAGGTAGATGTACCAATACGCACAGGTGTTCCATCAACGCGAACTGGTTCATTACTAAAAACATCAGGATGGTCTGACGCATAAATCGCCACCCTGTCTCCTGCAACTCTCATCGCAACCGCCGTATTCAAAGAAAAATTCTCATTCTGCGGTCGTTGGCGCGTTTGCACCTCGAAATCACCATTATTTGAACGGGCTAAAACGAACTCACCTACTGTTTGAAACGAATAGCTCGCTCCATCGAACGAAACAAGATGTGGATCACCATAAGAACGTCCAGTCAATGGGCGACAATTTGGTCGGCTGACGATATTATTCAAACGATCCCATTCCGGAACAGTTGTAGATTGAGTTGTCGAAACACGTTGCGTATTTTGTACATGATCCCTGATGAAATCTCTGTTTTGAGCAGGTACTACTCTAAACATTTCAGCAGGCGTAAAGTCCTCTGGGAAGGTGCGATCAGGAATGGGTTGTTGCTTTGCCATTGCTTCGAGACTTGAAGCCAGCCATGCTCCTCTGATTGGATCCCAATTCGTCAGATCCTTTCTGATCGGCTCAAAATCAGATGAAAAGCGATCTTGTGCAACAACCGAAGTTGTTGTCATAACCAAGAAAAGAATAGGAAAGTATAACTTTTTCATACACCATTTATTTAGCTCAAACCTCTCAATTTTCATGCCAGCATTATCGCACTTGAAGCGGTAGAACATGAATCAAAACTACAAAGTACAATAATAGTCCTTAATTTAGTGGAACTATGAGAAGATTGTGGTTGAATTCTCCAAATTTGAAGAAGAAAAGCCTTCGTTCTATTCTGGAAGTTGATCTAAGTGGTTCCGAGCTGGCGGGTCAGGAAATCGATCTTCTCGCAGACCTTGTAGATCATTTCAGACCCTCAAACCCCAATTCAGTCCGTGAAGTAAGTATTCAAAAGTTGATCGATATTATTCGAGAGGATAAAAATCTGCTTGGATCCCTAAAGAACCTACTCCATAAAACTGTTGATGAAAAACGATTCACCAGAATCTTGACGGACACGGGAATATTAAAGGATAACCGTTTTTATGGCGAAGTAAAGGAACGGATCTTCAGCAAAATCCTTCCCAAGCAACCCGAAAAGGATACGCTGGAGTACAGTCTGAATCAAATATTTTACAAATCTTCAGATATCATCTGGATTCGCAAGATCCCGTATCATGAAATTCAACAAGTAGTTGAACTTCTTGGACTTGACACCATTTATACTACCCTAAAAGAAAATAGCCCTCTCAGTGAAGTACTCAATGCACTTAATATTCTAATTCAAAGAATTAGTGGAAAGGCATTGGAGGAAGAAATCCTTAACATGATTCCTGAATACGAAGATCTTCAAAGTCCATTCGAAGGCTTTGAACAGGAGCTAAATCTAATTGAGAATCAACTTCGACGATCAGAGAAACATACATTGACCACGGATGATCCAGGATACAAACAATTGAATATTCTTTTGAAACAATGTTACCACTTTGTTGACAGAGCTTATGAGAACAGTGCCATTTATGGAATTTCAATGTCAGTCAATCAAAGTCTATTGCGCATCAGGCAACAATTGGATAGAATATCTACCTTATTACCCATACTCAAATCAGAGAACCCAGAACAGGAGAAATTCAATTCAGTACAAATTGGTTTAAAATTGATCGAGTACAATTGCCACAAGAACGACGTTTCTCAACTGATCGATGAGAGCACCGGTGTTATCGCCTACGAGATAACCAAGCATTCTGCCGAAACCGGTGAACATTATATCACTTCTGATAGAAAGGAATATTTCCATATGCTTAAAGCTTCATTGGGTGGCGGGGTGATCGTTGGATTGTTATGTGTTTTCAAACTACTCCTTTCAAAGGTTGAGGTCAGTGATTTTGGTTATGCGCTCTTGTACAGCATGAATTATTCTCTGGGCTTCATCGCCATCTACCTGCTAGGCTTCACTTTAGCCACTAAACAGCCTGCAATGACTGCTGCTGCAATTGTAGATGCAATAGATAAAGGAATTCAAAATAAAGATGATGTGCAGTTCAGGCATGCAGCATTCGCAGAACTATTTTCGAGACTTTTTCGTTCACAGTTCATCGCTTTTGTCGGAAATGTATTCGCTGCATTTCCGGTTGCCCTCGGCGGAATATGGCTCATATATCTTGCAATGGACTATAACATTGGACAAACTAAATGGCCCAGACTTCAAAATGACCTAAGCCCCAAGCATTCCAAACTCATTTTTCATGCTGCAATTGCCGGGGTTTTCCTGTTCCTTTCAGGTGTGATCTCAGGAAGTATATCCAATAAATTGAAGTACAACAAAATTCCCTACAGGATCAAAGAACATCCCTTATTACGCGGTATGATCGGTAAACAGAGAACACAAAAGTTTTCTGAATGGGTTGCTGCCAAATGGCCAGGAATAGCTTCGAACTTCTGGTTCGGAGTTTTTATGGGGTCCACGGCATCTGTAGGAGTTTTTGTAGGTCTTGACCTGGATATACGTCACATCACCTTTGGATCGGGAAATTTGGGTTTGAGTTTATATGGATCTGAATTCAGAATGTCCGGTGAAATGATCTTTTGGGCAATAATTGGAATTGGCATTATCGGTTTTGTCAACTTCATTGTCAGCTTTATGCTTTCTCTTGGATTAGCAATGCGTTCAAGAAACCTCAATTTTAAAGAATTGTTGAGCCTATTTTCTTCAGTATGGCTTTTCTTTAAAGTTGATCCGCAGAGTTTCTTCTTTCCGAGAAAACTGGGATCAGACTGAACATATTTCTGCAATTATCTCCTGATAGGAATGAATTGAATCCGCTCTTTTCACTGCACGATAATAACGCTGTCCAGATTCATGCGCTGTGCTGAAATATTCCCAGTAATGTTTCATCTTCACGAGTACATTTCCTTCATTAGAAGTCTCATTCAAATGGCTTTCCAGAAGGATGAGTAGAAAATCATAGAATACTTCCATCCTGTCATCAGGGTACTCAGTGGTATCGTCCTGGATCATCTCAAAAATGAACGGATCTGCAATTGCTCCCCTTCCGATCATCCACCTTTTCTGATCCGGAAAGCGCTGTTTCAATGATCTAAAGTCCTCAACTGTGCATATATCGCCATTATAAACAAGCGGATGTCGGGACATGGTCAGGCATTCTTCAAAACGATCATGATCGCAAGTTCCATTATACAGTTGTTTCCCAAATCTGGCGTGTATGATGATCTCTGTCAATGGATATTGATCCAGCTGTGGCAAGATACAAAGTATGTCATCCGTCGACTCGTAGCCCATTCTCATCTTTATTCCTAATTGCATAGGGAGCTTGGGTATTAGTTCATCGAGAATTGAAAAAAGTCTATCCGGCTTATCCAACATTCCAGAACCCAGATTTTGTTTCGCCACCATGGGATAAGGACATCCGAGGTTCCAATTCACTTCTTCATAACCTTGATCCACCAAGAAATCAGACATAATAAGGAAATCTTCAGTTCCACATGCCATGATCTGTGGAACGACGGGTTCAAAAGGGTTATTCAGTGGAAGGACATCTATTTTGGTGTTCGCCTTGATCGATTGATCATTGTTCAACTTCAAATAAGGAGCATAGAAACGATCGACATCACCCAGGCACTGTTGAAATGCGTTTCGGAAATGCCGGTCTGTGAATCCTTGTAAAGGCGCCAGATACAGTAGATCTCTCATCTGTTAAAGAAAAAATCCCGCTTTAAAAGTAAAGCGGGATTTCCATATTTCATTTTCGGATCAACCACCGAAGTCATCAAATCGAACGTTCTCTTTCGGAACACCCCAATCGTCACACATTTTTACAACTGCGTTATTCATCATTGGAGGCCCACAGAAATAGAATTCGATGTCTTCCGGTGAATCATGCTTCGACAAGTACTGATCGATCACAGCCTGGTGAACGAAACCTATGAAACCATCTCCATTCGGGTCTTCACAATCCTTTTTCGCAACCCAATTGTCCTCCGGTAAAGGTTCTGACAATACAAGGTAGAACTTAAAGTTAGGAAAGTCCTTTTCAAGATCACGGAAATAGTGGATATAGAACAATTCTTCACGTGAACGACCACCATACCAATAAGTCACCTTACGACCGGTTTTGATCGTTTTGAACAATTCATACAAGTGAGAACGCATAGGTGCCATTCCAGCTCCACCACCGATGTAAAGCATTTCTGCATCAGAGTGATTAATGAAGAATTCACCGTAAGGTCCTGAAATTACTGCCTTGTCTCCTGGCTTTAAATTGAAAATGTAAGAAGAAGCTACACCAGGATTTACATTCATCCAAGTATTTCTTGCACGATCCCATGGTGGAGTAGCAACACGAACATTCAACATGATGCGTCTTCCTTCTGCTGGGTAAGAGGCCATAGAGTATGCACGTACCACTTCTTCATCATTCTTCATCACAAGATCCCACATACCGAATTTATCCCAGTGCTTGCGGAACTTATCAGGTTCTCCCGGGTGATCCTGAGGATGTGCAGCAATATCCATTTCAGAATATTTAACCGTACATGGTGGAATCTTGATCTGGATATAACCTCCGGCCTTATAATCCATATCCTCTGGAATTTCAACGATGAATTCCTTGATGAACGTTGCCACGTTGAAGTTAGAAACAACTGTCGCTTCCCATTCTTTGATACCGAGAACTTCCTCTTCTACATGAATCTTCATGTTCTCTTTCACTTTTACCTGGCATCCAAGTCTCCACTTATCCGCTTGTTCCTTACGAGAGAAATGAGGCACCTCAGTTGGAAGTATCTCACCCCCTCCTTCAAGTACCTGACACTTACACTGGATACAAGTACCACCACCACCACAAGCAGACGGCAAGAAGATCCCGGCAGAACCCAAAGTACTTAAAAGTGTACTTCCACCGTCAACTTCGATTACACGCTCACCGTGATTGATATCGATCTTGATCTTGCCCTTAGGAGAGATCTTTGCCTTTACAAAAAGCAACATAGCTGTTAGTGAAAGGATCACTAACAAGAACGCTACGATCGTGATTGTTAACGTCATTCCCATTATTCCTGTGTTTTAACGTTAGTCATATTAACTGACTGCTGAACAACAGTCTTATTGTCTTCCTTAGCTTTCACTTCTGAACCGTACTTGATCCCCATGAAACTCATAAAAGCCATACCCATCAATCCCGTGATGATAAATGTTATCCCCAATCCTCTCAATGGAGCTGGTACATGAGAATAACGGATCTTCTCACGAATTGCAGCAATTGCAACAATCGCAAGGAACCATCCAATTCCGGAACCAAGTGAGAAGGCAGTTGCATCAAGAATTGTAGAATACTGACGCTCCTGCATGAAAAGTGCACCTCCCAGGATCGAACAGTTTACTGCGATCAGAGGAAGGAAGATCCCAAGTGCACCGTAAAGTGCTGGCGCGAATTTCTCAACGAGCATTTCCACAAGCTGTACGATCGAAGCTACAACCGCAATGAACATGATGAATGACAAGAAACTAAGATCAAGATCAGCATATTCCTCGCCTAACCAGCTCAATGCACCGGCTTTCAATAGATAATTCTCCAACAGGTAGTTTACCGGAACTGTAACCGTCAATACGAAAATTACAGCAGCACCCAAACCAACCGCGGTTTTAACGGTTTTGGAGACAGCAAGGTATGAACACATACCAAGGAAGTAAGCAAAGATCATATTCTCTGAGAATATGGCCTTAACAAATATGTCTAATGTACTTTCCACAATTGTCAATTTTAATGTTAATGATCTTCTATCAATGCCTTGTTACGTGCTCTTTGAACCCAGATGATAATTCCAACAATAATCAATGCCATTGGGGGAAGAATCATCATGTTATTGTTCATATATCCCAGCGCATACAAACCTGACTCCTCACCAGGTAGTGAGCTTCCAAAAATTTGAATCCCCATAAGCGTACCTGATCCAAACAATTCACGGAAAATCGCAACCAATACAAGAAGTCCTGCATATCCCAAACCATTTCCGAATCCGTCCAAAAGTGATGGCCAAGGCTTGTTACCCATGGCAAATGCTTCCAATCGACCCATGATGATACAGTTGGTAATGATCAATCCGACGAATACAGAAAGTTTAGCAGACAGATCGGGCAAGAAGGCCGCCAGTACCTGATCTACTACGATCACCAAAGCAGCAACTACCACCAATTGTACAATGATCCTGATTCGGGAAGGGATCAAGTTTCTCAAAGCGGAGATAACAACGTTACCCATTATTGTCACGAATATTACGGACAATCCCATTACGATCGCCTGATTCACCTGAACTGTAATCGCCAAAGCAGAACAAATTCCAAGTACCTGAACAGTTACCGGGTTATTGTCTGTTAGTGGATCAGTGATCAATTTTCTGTTCTTTTTCGAGAACAGAGGCTCACTTGGAGCTTTTACTTTTTCTGCAACCTCGCTCATATCTTTTGATTTTTAAGGTTCTTGAAATAATTTGCGTAAACAGAAAGACAACGATTTGCCATTTCTTCTACTCCTTTTGAAGTAATAGTTCCTCCTGTGATCCCATCAACTTTCTGAGGAAGTTTAGAACCTGTTCCGTCCTTAACAACTTCAAACTTCAAAAAGGCTCCTGATTCGTCCGTAATCTTTTCTCCGATCCAACGATCAATGAAGAATTTTTGCTGAATCTCAGCACCTAAACCAGGAGTCTCACCCTTGTGACCGAAAGAAGCACCAACTATAGTGGACATATCTTCATCCAAGCAAATGTTCCCCCAAATTGGTCCCCATAATCCTTTCCCTATAACTGGAATAACATATTTCGTTTTTCCATCCTGCTTGGCAACGAATAATGGGTAGTTCTTATCCTTCTCGGCTAAAGTCTTATCCTTGTATTCCGACTGAATATCCACATCAAATGCTTCCACTCCCTCTCTCACGTTTCCGTTCATATCAAGAACCACAGCATCTTCAAGATTGATGTATTTCTCGAACTCTTCAGGAGCATTCTTTCTACTGATACCTGCAGCATCCAGATCCATGAGTGCAGAAAGGATTTCCATCTGTTTCTTCACTTCTGCGTTTCTATCCTTCATTGGTTTCAAGCCCATTGCCAGCAAAGCAAGAACGGTTCCAACAACCGCTACCAGCGCAATGGCAAATCCAAAGGTAAAACCGTTTGTTTCTTTATTAATAGCCATGATTATGCAGTTTTAGCTCGTTTAAGTCTTCTGTTGATGTTGGCCTGAACCACGTAATGATCAATGATCGGAGCCATCACATTCATGAAAAGTATCGCCAACATAACTCCTTCAGGATAAGCAGGGTTCAATACTCTAATGACGATTGCCAGCAATCCGCCCAGGAATCCATAAATGATCTTACCCATTTCAGTTTGAGCAGCCGTTACAGGATCCGTCGCCATAAAGACTGCACCAAATGCAAATCCACCGATCACAAGGTGAAAATGTGCAGGAAGATCAAGATAAGCATTTCCTCCAACAGCGTTCAATATCAAGCCCATTACAAATCCTCCGGCGAAGAAAGAAGCAATGATCCTCAATGAACCAACACCAGTCAAAATAAGAACTGCTGCACCGATCAAACATGCAATGGTTGATGTTTCACCGATAGATCCCGGGATCATTCCGAAGAATGAGTCCATCAAAGAGTACTTCGCAGTGTAGGCGTCAAGGTTCTCAAATACAGGCTTGTCTGACATGAATGATGCAAGATCACCCAAAGCTGTTGAACCCGAAACTCCATCCACTTCATTTCCAGCTAACCAAACCTTGTCTCCTGACATTGATGTAGGATATGCGAAGAAAAGGAATGCACGTGCTGTAAGTGCAACGTTCAAAACGTTCATGCCTGTACCACCGAAAACCTCCTTTCCAATTACAACTGCAAATGCCGTTGCAATGGCAACCATCCAAAGTGGAACGTCCGCAGGCATCACCAGAGGAATCAACATTCCGGAAACAAGGAAACCTTCGTGCAAAGCGTGACCTCGCAACATTCCGAAAAGGAATTCAATTGCCAGACCTACACCGTATGAAACGACCAAAACAGGAAGAACAACCACAAGTCCTCCGATAAACTTATTGGCAAAACCATCCATATAGCTGGCAGCAATGGCTGAACCTTTTGCAACCTCAGCAAAATGACCTGTATTGTAGATTCCGAACAATAAACACGGGATCATCGCAATGATCACTGTCATCATAGTTCGTTTAAGGTCAACACCATCACGAATGTGGGAACCCTTTTCAGTAACAAGTTTTGGAGAGAAGGCAAAAGTTGCCATGGTCTCAAATAATGGATTCCATTTTTCAAGCTTACCACCCTTGGCAAACTTAGGCTCCATCTTGTGTAGAATATTTTCTAAGAATTTCACTGTTATCAGGTTTTAATTACATACACTCTTTAGCGATCACGTCAAGCCCCTGACGGATCTTCTCCTGAATATTGATCTTGGTTGTACAAACGTATTCGCACAGTGCAAAATCTTCCGGCGCGACTTCGTAAATACCCAGATTTTCCATTCCATCAATATCATTCGTGATGGCAGCTTTAACAAGTTGCATCGGAAGAATATCGAAAGGGAAAACTCTATCCAACTCGCCCGTTACAACAAACGCTCTTTCTTCACCATTTGTATTGGTATCCAAACGGAATTTCTTGTTAGGAAGAAGGAATGTAGGGAACAAGCGTGAATTCGAGAATTTATCAAAACCATGGCCTAACCATCCTGTTGTCAGGAAGAACTTGTATTCATCTCCTTCAGGAATAACAGAAACATGAGAATGATAAAATCCGAGGTGACCATCCATTGATACCTTATCTCCGGTCAACACGTTACCACTGATGAATCTCAATTTACCATCAGCAACGTTACCGTTTAACATCCCCTTAAGCTGTGCTCCAAGAATAGTTTTATAGTATTTTGGTGCCTTAACTTCAGACCCAGTCAACGCAACTATGCGTGTTGCGTCGTACTTACCACTCGTGAAATAACGTCCGATAAGAGCTACATCCAAAGCATTGACAGTCCAAACGAACTCACCTTTATTGATCGGATCAATGTGATGTATCTGAGTTCCAACATTACCTGCTGGATGTTTACCAACGATCGTGTTGATCTGAACATTCTTAGCCTGAGCGAAAGCCGGAGAAGATGTCACTTTACCGTTCAACGTTAAATGGACCTTTCCTGATGTCAGTTTACCCAAAGCATTCAATCCAGCCTGGAAATCCGCTTCCTGACCCTGGATCAGAAAATTGTAATCCGGAGCAAGAGGAGCACTGTCAAATGCAGAGACAAAAATCGCCTTTGGTTCATTGTTGGGGTCAGCAACAACATCCAATGGACGCTGCTTGATGAACATCCACAAACCTGCCGACAACATTGCGTTCTTCACCTCTTCCGATGACATCGAATCGACGTTCAATGGAGAGGAAGACACATGCGTTTGAGCACCATCCGTACTAACGACAACCTCAAGGATCCTTCTTTTTTCTCCTCGAACAATAGCTTTTAAAGTACCGCTTACCGGTGAAACACATTTTACAGATTCGTTGTACTTATCGTAGAACAAAACCTGACCAACGCTCACCTGATCGCCTTCCTTTACTACCATTTTAGGGATCATCCCGTGGAAATCAGATGGTTTTATAGCGATCTCAGCAGGAAGTGGAAGATCCACAATCGCCTTTTCAGCATCGCCCAAAAGCCTGATATCCAAACCTTTTCTAAGCTTAACAGTCTTTGACATGTAACAAAGCGTTTAATGATAACGGGGCAAAAATATAAAACTAAGTCGCTTGACGTTCTATTACAAGGGTCCAAGATGTGACTCTTTTTCAATTTAGAATGATTCTAAATAATAATTCGTCGGTAACTTTTGTTTCATTTCTTTAAAACACATCTCAACTTTCTTTGTTCAAGCCAGAAACAAAGGTTTCAAGACATAAATTGACGAAGATTTTTTGTTTACAAGTCAGAAACCCTTATTTTCGGGAAATCAACAATCAAACGGGGATGAGCACAGCTATAACAGAGGGAATAAGAATTACGGTGACAACTCAATTCAGACCTGATCTGTCAGATCTAATGCAGCATCGTTATTTTTTCAATTACCGGATAGAGATCGAAAACAATAATTCATTCAAGGTTCAGCTATTATACAGAGACTGGTTCATCTTCGACAGTCTGGAGGAAGCTTCCTTTGTTTCAGGGGAAGGGGTCGTTGGAGAACAACCTATTCTTCAGCCTTCACAAAGATATGATTATGTAAGTGGCTGTGAATTGAATTCGGACATCGGGAATATGAAGGGTTTCTATACGTTTCGAAATCTAGAAAATGGTGCACTCTTCCAAGTCGACATTCCTCAATTTGACCTTTACTATCCCGGTAAACTCAATTGATCTTCTTTCGGAAAATCAGCAAGATCAGGAGCACTATTGAAGTTAAAGCTCCTATTCCATAGACAACATACCACACGTTGGACTGTTGAACTTTCATTTTTTCGATCTCTGAATCACGTTCATCCAGTCTGTTCTGCATTTCCATCTCCTCTATAGACTGCATCATCTCAACAGAAAGCGTATTATTAGCACTGAGATCAGCATAATATGTTTCCTGCGCCAATGCATGCTCTTCCATTAATTCAAGTGCTTTAGTGTAATCTTTTTTTGCTTTGTAAAGTTCTGCAAAAGCCCAGAAGGCATCCATCTCATCCCTTTTCAGATGTTTCTCTCGAGCCAGATCGAGCGATTTTCGATAATACTCTTCCGCTTGCTGATACTTTCCTAGCTCAAAATAAAGCCCGCCAATATTGAAGTAGGACTCACATATGTATCTGGCATTACCTGTCTTTTTGCGCATTTCCATTGCCTTTTGGAAATACTCTAAGGTTTTATCGGTTTCACCCTCTTCGAAATAAACGATAGCAAGATTATTATAGGCATGTGCAATCTGAGCTCTTGAATTGGAGCGTTGACCGAAATCCGCACTCTTCTGGAAATATTCCATGGCAAGCGGTATATTTCGTCTCTGTTGTTCGATAGTACCGAGCAACGCGTATGCATTTGCCACAGCCTCAAGTTTTCCGTTCTTTAAGGATTCATTCTTGTAATGTTGCAAGACTGATGCTGCCTTGTCGAAATTCTTCATGGCAATGTAGACATGCCCGAGATTGATCTCAGCTAAAAATGCATCTGTCGGATCTGGACTTTCCTTACCTGCTTTGAGTGATTTAAGGTAATACTGCTCAGCTTTTCTAAATTGAGCCATATTATAGTAACCGTTCCCTATTTCGTTGAGGATCTCCGTAACCAACATGGGATCACCAGTCTTCCTGAAGTATTCCAGAGCTTGTTTCAGATACAGAACACCTTTGGTCTGTTCTCCTGATCTGATAAGGTAAGAGCCGAGTCCGCGCTTCCCTGCAGCTATCGCCAGGTCATTCTTTTCTTCCACACCTGCAAAAAGCAATTCAAATGAAAGATCTTTAAGTGAATCCAAATTATTGCGCATCAAGGGATTCCAAAGCTTCAGCGCTAAAGTTGACCTTTCATTGAGTTCATCAGCCTTCAGATAGGCACTATATTCCTTGGTATATTGCGCTCTGACAGAAGTGCCGAGTCCGAAAGCCAGGATGCAGACGATTAATATTCGGAGAGAAACTTCTGTTACAGATCGCATGTGCGGTGAGGTTATTTGATTGCAAGGATAACCAACAATCGTTACTTTTGCAAAAAATACTTTACTATGTCAAACGCTATTTTTCACGTGCCGATCGCCAAGAACGAACCTGTACGTGCCTATGCTCCAGGATCCGCTGAAAGAGAAAACCTGTTGAGCAAATACCATGAAATGTATCACCAGAACCCCATCGATGTACCCATGTACATAGGCGGAAAGGAGGTGCGAACTGCCAATAAAAAGCCTCTTAGTCCACCTCATGAGCATACTAAGATACTGGGGCACTACAATGTAGGTGAGGCAATTCACGTAGAACAAGCTATCGAAGCGGCATTAGCAGCTCGATCGAAGTGGGCGGCTTTACCATGGGAAGAGCGAGCGGCGATCTTTTTGAAAGCGGCAGACCTTCTTGCCGGTCCTTTCCGTGACAGAATGAATGCAGCTACGATGCTTGCACAGTCGAAGAACGTTTTCCAGACTGAGATAGATGCCGCATGTGAATTGATCGACTTTTTCCGATTCAACGTTCAGTACATGACTCAGATTTACAAGGAACAGCCTGAATCTTTACCAGGAATGTGGAACAGATTGGAATATCGTCCTCTTGAAGGATTCATTTTTGCCTTGACTCCTTTCAACTTCACCTCTATTGCAGCGAATCTTTCAGCCGCTCCTGCCATGATGGGGAACGTTGTTGTATGGAAACCGGCAGAATCGCAAATCTATTCTGCTCAGGTGATCATGGAATTGTTCAAAGCGGCTGGAGTGCCAGATGGAGTGATCAATATGGTAACCGTGAGTGGACAAGTAGCCGGAGAGGTGATCTTTAAGCACAAGCAATTTGCAGGACTGCATTTCACGGGATCTACCGGGGTTTTCAGACAACTTTGGAAAAACATCGCAGACAATCTTGAAACGTACCGTGCATACCCAAGAATCGTTGGGGAAACAGGTGGAAAAGACTTCATTATGGTTCACCGATCTGCAGATCCAGCAGAAGTTGCTACAGCAATGTCGAGAGGAGCTTTTGAATTCCAGGGACAAAAGTGCTCTGCTGCTTCTCGAGCGTACATCCCTTCGAATCTTTGGCCTGAAGTGAAAAAAATATTTGTTGAACAGGTTAACTCTTTCAAGATTGGGACACCGGATGACACAAGTAATTTCGTTAATGCTGTCATCGATAAGCGTGCTTTTGATAAGATATCAGGATACATAGACTATTGCAAGGCGCAGCCAGATGCAGAGATCATTACTGGTGGTAATTACGATGGTTCCAAGGGTTATTTCATCGAACCGACAACAGTAGTGACAACGAATCCAAAATTCCGAACAATGTGTGAGGAGATATTTGGACCGGTTCTTACCATCTATGTTTACGATGAGAACAAATATGAAGAAACACTTCACCTGCTTGATGAAACTTCAGAATATGCTTTGACAGGTTCGATCATGTCAAACGACCGATATGCTATCAACCTTGCCACAAAGGTATTGGAAAATGCAGCAGGTAATTTCTATATCAATGACAAACCAACAGGTGCCGTGGTCGGCCAACAACCGTTTGGAGGAGCCAGAGGTTCGGGCACCAATGACAAGGCGGGTGCAGCAATGAACCTTATGCGATGGGTTTCTGCGAGAACGATCAAGGAAACTTTTGTTCCACCTACTGATTATCGTTATCCTTTCCTTGGTTAAGGAAAATTATTCATTTCTTTATACCGCCTCAACTTTGGGGCGGTTTTTTTATCGTTAAGCGCCACATATTAAAATGATCCTGCAACGAGCTTTTCGTCACCCCAGAAGAAATGAAGATTTCATATATGTGAACTGGGAACCCGGTTACAAAAATGTCAGTGTTCGTTTCAGGAACGAGGAGTTGATCAGGATCACCTCAAGAAAAGAATTGATCAAAGGTGTTTCTTTCTCCCACGAAGAGTTGGGCGACGTGAGGATCATACTCCACACCTACCCTTTTGATCTGCATGTTTACGTTGACGGGCTCCATTCTCCTGACAACTCCAACCATCCAGCTAAAACAATTGAATCGATCGGGTTCAACTTTGTATTTCCACTAATCCTGAATGGCATTTTCTACGTTTCAGTTGCTGATCTTGCAGACAGCGACGGCTCCTATTTCTATACTGTCCTTAAAACAGTATATGGGGTTTCCTTCCTTGCCTATTGCGCCAGTATTGGTCTCATCATGTGGAAAAAGATCATCGGCTACTATATCGGAGCGATCTTGTTCTATCTGCAATTCGCGTTATTCTTTTACACATTAAACAACCACATCCGCTGGGATAAGGAATACCTCTTTATCATTATGGCAATATTGATCATTCAGGCAATAGTACTCCCATTCGGATTGAGACATGTGATCCATTTCAAGAAACACGAAGCACCTGACCCGGAAGAGTCCGCAGAGCTGTTGGATGATTCTTTATGAAAGCACTCCTATCGGAGACATTTAAAATAATCGAAAGGCTCAAGACACTCATTGCACTGATACTGTGCTTTGCATGCTGTACTTCCGAAAAGACTTATCATACGTGTATTGTCTGAACCACATCGTGGACAAGGAACAACTGTCGGTTTAGCAAAAAGAACACTTTTGTCAACTTCTTCCTCGGGAGGAGCAATTCCGTATTCTCTTAACTTATTCTTTCCTTCTTCAGAGATCCAGTCTGTTGTCCAAGCCGGAGAGATCACCAGGTCCACACCAACATCCGAAATCCCTTTTTCATTTAACTTCTCGACGATCTGATCTTCGATCAGTTTCATCGCCGGACAACCGGTATAAGTTGGGGTGATCGATACTTGCACATGATTATTGGTCAAGGCAACTTTTCTGACAATTCCCAGGTCCACGATCGTAAGAACAGGTATTTCAGGATCGAATACCTCCTCCAAATAAGTCCATATTTCTTTTTCGTTTACCATTCCATGTTTGGATATGCACGCTGCATGTACTGCATATCAGCAAGAATGTATCCTAAATGCTCTGAATGCATTCCTTTTCGACCACCATCAAATTGCCAGTTATTGGAGGGAATGGTAAGCGTTGCTTCCTGCAATACCGCATTAACAGTTTCTGTCCATTGTTTTTTAACAATGTTCATATCAGGCGCTATTACTTTTTCCTGCATGTCATGATCTACCTCATCCATATAGAAGAGTTCTCCGGTGTATCTCCACATAGAATCAAGAGCTTCTTGGATGCGTGCATGAGACTCATCTGTCCCATCTCCTAAACGAATCACCCATTCAGAGGAGTGCTTAAGATGATATTTCGTTTCTTTCAGTGACTTCTCTGCAATTGCAGCGAGGTGTTCATCTGAACTTTTCTGAAGTTCTTCAAAAAATGGCTTTCTAAAAGCGTCAAACAGGAATTGTCGCATCATAGTTACACCAAAATCTCCATTAGGCTGTTCAACCAACAGCAGATTCCTGTATTCTCGGTCGAATCTCAAAAAGGCCAGTTTGTCCTCGTCGCGACCTTGATTTTCCACTTTCCCTGCGTATGCCAACAAAGAGGTCGCCTGACCAATGAGATCCAACGAAATATTGGTCATTGCAATATCTTCTTCCAGAATTGGTCCGTGTCCACACCATTCTGCAAGACGTTGGCCAAGAATCAGACTATCGTCACCGATGCGTAAAATATATTCGAAATGATTATTCATAAGTCATTATGCTGCAAGATGTACAGACTCTTTTGAATTACATATGAGAAATACCGTCCGGAACATCGTAAAACGTTGGGTGACGATATACTTTAGAATCTGCCGGTTCAAACAAAGCATCTGCCTCAGTAGGATCAGAAGCATAAATATCCTTCGATTCAACCACCCAAATACTGATACCTTCAGATCGACGCGTGTACACATCCCGTGCATTTTCCACAGCCATTTCAGCATCGGCAGCCCTCAAAGAACCAACGTGCTTATGATTCAGTCCTTGTTTACTTCTTATAAAAACCTCCCAAAGAGGCCATTCTCTGTTTGACATAATATTATTTGTTTGGAATTCAGGATTCTTAATTCAGAATGCAGAATCCTGAAAATTAGCTAGCTTGCTTTCTTGCTTTTCTTTTTTCTGCATGCGCCAACGCCGCCTCACGAACCCACATTCCATTCTCTTTGGCTTTACGACGGGCATCGATCCTTTCCTTATTGCAAGGACCATTTCCATTAACCACCTGCCAGAACTCATCCCAGTTGATCGCACCGAATTCATAATGCCCTGTCTCCTGGTTGAATTTAAGGTCCGGATCCGGGATAGTCAATCCTATAAGCTCTGCTTGTGGAACCGTAACATCAACGAACATCTGACGCAACTCATCATTTGAATGACGTTTGATCTTCCAATCCATAGATTGCTGAGTATGTTTTGAATCAGCATCATTAGGTCCAAACATCATCAACGCGGGCCACCAGAAACGGTTCAATGCATCCTGTGCCATGGCTTTTTGTTCAGGTGTTCCCTGTGCTAACTTCGTCATTATCTCGAATCCCTGACGCTGGTGAAAAGATTCTTCCTTACAAACACGCACCATTGCACGAGCATACGGACCATACGAACAACGACAAAGTGGAACTTGATTCATAATCGCTGCTCCGTCTACGAGCCAGCCAATAGCACCCATATCGGCCCAAGTCAATGTAGGATAATTGAAGATCGAGGAATATTTGGCTTTCCCAGTGTGCAGGTCGTCGATCGTTTCCTCACGATCAGCACCCAGGGTTTCTGCCGCACTGTACAAATACAATCCGTGACCAGCCTCATCCTGAACCTTTGCCAACAATACAGCTTTTCTTCTCAAGTTAGGTGCTCTGGTGATCCAGTTGCCTTCCGGTAACATACCAACGATCTCTGAATGCGCATGCTGAGAGATCTGTCTTATCAATGTTTTCCGGTATTCATCCGGCATCCAGTCTTTCGGCTCGATTCGAATCTCGTTATCGATCTTTTCCTGAAATCTTTTTTCAAGGTCTGAAATATTCACTTCTTTCATGGCTCTGACAATTAGTACAAATGTACAAAAAACTCCCTATTTGCATACTAAAACAACGCAGAGCCCAAAGGGTTTAACAGATCAGGTTTTCACTGTGGAAATTTAGAACTGTTCTTTGAAGGCAAATCGTTAATTTTGACGCTCATTTTAATGAATCTATGACTCCAAAATTTCATACCCTGAAAGTCAAAGACGTAAGAAAGGAAACGGAAGACACTGTTTCAATAGCGTTTGACGTACCTTCAGATCTGATCAATGACTACTCTTTTCTCTCCGGTCAGTATTTAACGCTTCGTGCAACTATCAACGGGGAAGACGTTCGTCGCTCCTATTCACTTTGTTCTTCGCCTTTCGAAGGTGAATGGAGAGTGGCGGTCAAACAAGTTGAACAAGGTAAGTTCTCCACCTACGCGAATCAACACATTCAACCCGGTCAGGATCTTGAAGTGATGACTCCGACGGGAGGATTTGTGATCAAACCTGACTCCAAGCTTACCCGATCGATCGTTTTGTTCGCGGCCGGATCAGGAATCACACCTGTTCTATCCATCGCAAAAACCATTTTAAAAGAAGAGCCAAACAGCGATGTGACGCTATTCTACGGGAACAAAGGATTCAATTCTATCATTTTCCGTGAAGAGATCGAGGGGCTTAAGAACAAATATATGGACAGGTTGCGTGTGGTACACGTATTGTCGCGAGAAAGTCTTGGGAATAAGATCCAGAAAGGCAGGATCGACAAAGAGAAAGGAACGGAATTGTTCGACGCCTTTTTGAAAGGTATTCAGCCTGATGCAGTGTACATTTGTGGCCCGGAAGAAATGATCCTTGGTGTGAAAGATGCCATGTTGGAAAAAGGTTTAAGGGAAGATCAAGTACATTTCGAGCTGTTCACAACTCCTGGAGGATCTTCGAAAAAATCTGAAACACCTGTCGCTGACGATTCAGCAGAGATCGCAGCTAAAGTGACTGTTATCATCGACGGTGATGAATTGGAGATCAATCTGAGTTCCAAGGGACAAACCATTCTCGATGCAGCTCAATCAGCCGGAGCGGACCTTCCTTTTGCCTGCAAAGGAGGCGTTTGTTGCACGTGTAAGGCAAAAGTGATGGAAGGTTCAGTTAAGATGGATGTCAACTATGCTCTTGAAAAAGATGAGGTTGAAGCAGGATTTGTGCTCACTTGTCAGGCTCATCCTACCAGTGAAGTCGTTGTTGTATCATTTGACGAATAATTATGGGACTATTTGGATTGTTCGGAAAAAAATCCACCGAAAAAACGCACAAAGGTTTTCACGATCTCACCGTGTCTGAGATCGTGAAATTGACCTCTGATACCGTAAAAGTTGTTTTTGATCTTCCTGTTGAATTGAAAAAAGAATACGATTTCAAATCCGGGCAGTATCTCGATGTAATTGTGGAAATCGATGGTTCTGAGGAGAGAAGATCTTATTCGATATGCAGTGGAACTGGTGAACCATTGGCAATTGCGGTTAAAGCCATTGAAAAAGGAAAGGTTTCGGGTTGGTTCAACAAAGAGGCCAAGGTCGGAAAGATGATCCCTGTTTCTGTTCCAAAAGGAAATTTTACTCTTCCGGCAGATGCCAAGAATTGTGTTGCGATTGCTGCAGGAAGTGGCATTACCCCTATTCTGAGCATCGCAAAGGAAGTTGAGTCAAGAAATGGTAATCTACGCTTATTCTATGGGAATAGGAATTTGAATTCGATCATTTTCAAAGATGAGCTTGAATCATTGAAAAATACCTTTGTGACTCATTTCCTTTCAGGTGAAACGGTTGAAGGAATGGAGCAAGGAAGAATTTCCAAAGACAGCTTTAATTCGGTGATCAAAAATGACCTGAGTCTTCTCCGGGCTGATGCCTATTTCATTTGTGGACCAGAAGAAATGATCCTACAGGTCAGTGAGGTACTCAAATTCTTTGGTGTCCCTGAAAAGAAGATACATTTCGAACTTTTTACCACACCTGTGCTGATGGCGACAAAAGAGGAGGAGGTTGTAGCTGCTTTTGAAGGGACCAGTCAAGTCAAAGTCATTCTCGATGGCGAGGCCGTTAACTTTGAATTGGACGGAAAAGGAAAAACAATCCTTGAAGCGGTTGAATCAGAAGGAATGGATGCCCCTTTTTCATGTAAAGGAGGTGTCTGCTGCTCTTGCAAGGCCAAAGTGATGAAGGGAAGCGCGCGTATGTCGATGAATTTTTCACTTACCGACGAGGAAGTAAAAAAAGGATACATTCTTACCTGCCAAGCTCATCCTACAAGTGAAAATCTAACAATAAGTTTTGATGAGTGATCGTACAATTGTCGTTGTTGGTGCAAGTAGGGGCATCGGTGCAGAACTTGTAAAATTGTTTGCCGGCGATTCGGGCAACAAGATCATTGCCCTTTCAAGGGATAAGCATAAAATGGATGTGGTTTTCCAATCTTTCAGGAATGTTGAAACGCATTCCTTTGACCTGAACTCTAATGTACGACAACAAGCAGAAGAGATCTTTTCGAAAATCAATAAAATCGATGTACTCATCAACAATGCCGGCTTGTTGAAAAACAAACCTTTCACCGAATTGACTCACCAGGATATTTCCAGTTGCTATCAGGTGAATGTGATCGGGGTAATGGAAACTGTACAAGCGGCCGTAGACAAAATGGAGCAAGCGGGCGGCCATATTGTCAACATTAGTTCTATGGGCGGATTTCAGGGAAGTGTCAAGTTCGGAGGTCTCTCGGCCTACTCAACATCTAAAGCAGCCGTTTGCAGTTTCACGGAATTGTTCGCTGAAGAATATAAAGAAAGTAAGATCAGAATGAATTGCTTATGCCTCGGCGCAGCCCAAACTGAAATGCTGGAAGAAGCTTTCCCAGGATATCAAGCACCCGTTTCTGCAGCGAAAATGGCTGAATTCATTTCAGACTTCTCTATTAATGCTCACCAGTGGATCAACGGTAAGATCATTCCGGTTTCGCTGTCGACACCCTAATTTCCATTCAAGATTCCCAAATTCTAAAATAGTTTTGTTACTTTTTTCAACTTTATCATTAGGATAGAAAACTGCGCAACTTGTTCTTCAAAAAGAAAAATAAAAACAATCTGAGTGACAGTGAACTCGTGGCATTGGCAAAGGTCAGTCGCAGCCATTTCGGGGAGCTATACGAAAGATATTTTGACCAGATCTTTCGTTTTGTATTCAAACGTTTAGGAGGATTGGAAGATGTTGCCGGAGACCTCACTCAGCAAACGTTCATGAAGGCAATGGCGAACCTCAATAAATATGAGGACCGTGGTTTGCCTTTTAGCAGTTGGTTGTATCGAATAGCTCAGAATGAAGTCATGATGTACTTTCGGTCTCAAAAATCGGTGCGAAAAGTTGAGATCGAGGAACGCAAATTGAAAGACGTATTTACCGAAGCTGAGATCACTTCCTATATGTCTGTCGAAGAACAGGAAAAACTTATAGAACTGATGAATGACATGGAGCAGGAACATCTGGACCTGATCGAATTGCGCTTCTTCCAGGGGCTCAGTTTCAAAGAAATAGCGGATATTTACAGCATCACAGAACCGAACGCAAAAATGCGTGTTTATCGCATTCTGGAGAAGCTCAATAAAAAGTGGAACGAAAGCAAATGAGAAAATTTTCTGTCAATAGAGAAAAAGAGTCTTTAGAACCGACGAAGGAGCAGATCCAGCGTCACAAGGACTTCTCGCGTTTGCACCACGAGTACGAGCGACTTACCAAACGCGGAAAAAAACCGATCTACAAAGATCCGAAGCTTTACCTTCTTGTGGTGATCATTGGAATCCTTATGCTTCTCTTGTTTCTGGAGGAATAAATCCCAGTTTTGTTCGATTCGTTTCTTTTCGTAACTTCATGTCACAATTTGAAAGATTTGAAACAACTTTTACCGCTACTATTGCTATCCATTTGTCAAGCGTACTCCGTTTTCGCTCAGGATATTCATTGGTCGCAGTTCAATGACAACCCGATCTTTCAGAATCCTGGTCACGCAGGACATTTCAAAGGAGATTATCGTTTTATTGGTAACTTCCGAGATCAGTGGAGGAGCGTGACAGTCCCGTTCAGTACCCTGTCTTTTTCTGCAGATTCCAGACTTTACAACAATCCAAACCTTGGATATGGTCTGATGGTCTTCCATGATGTTGCTGGGGACGGTAAGTTCAGAACGGTTGAAGTACAGGGAAATGTTTCCTGGTTGATGAAGCTTTCAAGTGATTCCACTCATACCTTGCGGGCAGGAATGAACTTTGGAATGAACCATCGTCAGGTTAACTGGGATAATTTCTATTTTGACAACCAATTCAACGGGATACAATTCGACCCGTCATTACCTACAGGAGAACTTTACCAGTCTGACAGAAGGACCAATGCTTCTGTCGGAACAGGGTTTCTCTATGAATACCTGATCAATGAGCGAAAGAAGATCACTGCAGGGGTTGGATTCTATAATCTCAATCGACCTAATCAGGGATTCTACACGGAAAAGGTGACAAGGGATATTCGAATGAATGTATTTGCAAAGGCGATCTATAAACTTGATGTCGATTGGGACCTTATCCCCTCTTTTCAATTCTCCGTTCAAGGAAAATACCGTGAAATGCTGATCGGTTCTTCAGCAAAATACACTCTTGTTAACCGAGTAAATGACTACAAAGCACTTTACGGCGGTTTATGGTACAGGAATCGGGATGCAGCCTATCTGAGTGTTGGTATGGATTACAATAATTGGTTTGTAGGATTAAGCTACGACATGAACTTTTCGAAATTGGTTCCTGCCAGTAATTTCAGAGGTGGATTCGAGATCGCCGTACGTTATATCCTCAACCATTTTAGACCAAAGAAATCTTTACATCGCGTATGCCCAGATTATATCTGATCGTTTTTTGGATCTTCATTTCTCTCAATTTGTTCGGGCAGAGCAAGCTTGGAACGTACCTGAAACATGCGGAGGAAAAATACCGAAACGGCGATTATTATTATGCCTTGGAGCTCTATTCAAAGGCCATGGAACTGGATTCCAATTCTGTAGAGATTCTTTGGAAATATGCCGAGACCTTCAGAGCGTATAAAGATTACCGGAAGGCAGAATTTTATTATAAGAAGGTCTATGAAAAGGAAGAAGCAGGCATTTACCCATATTCCTTGCTTTATCTTGGTTTAATGCAGAAGCAAAACGGTAGATATGATCTTGCGATCGAAACCTTTAAAAAAGCAAAGAAAAAATACGCAAAAGAGAAAAAAGGATATTTGTACCTGAAATCAAAAAGGGAATTAGAATCTTGCCTTTGGGCTAAATCAGCGATCAAAGACACCCTTGATCTCGATTTTAACCGCTTGCCTGAAACAGTGAATTCAAAGGATTCAGAGTTTGGTCATGCCATTGGTGGTGGTCGATTCATTTTTTCTTCTTTGAGAGCGGATAGCATCAGTTCTGCTGAAGAGGTTTATGGGACAAATTACAAAACTCGCCTATACACCTCAGATCTAAAAGGAGGTGGATTTGCAAGAAACGAGCAACTCAAAGACTTGTATTTTGACAATCTTAGTACTGGAAATGGGACATTCTCACTCGATGGAAAAAGATTCTATTTCAGTCTGTGCCGTGATGACGGATACAATTATAGATGTAAAATAATGGTTTCACGCTTTGAAAATGGGAAGTGGTCTGAAGCCGATTCCTTGAGCGAGATCATCAACGAAGAAGGAAGTAATACCACAATGCCCAATATCGGTCAGCTCGAAGGAAACGAAGTTTTGTTCTTTTCTTCTGACAGAACAGGCAGTGAAGGCGGTATGGATATCTGGTACAGTATTATTAAGAACGGTAACCAATACGGTAAAGTCCAGAATATAAAAGCGATCAACAGCCCTGACAATGATCTAAGTCCATGGTGGGACAATAGTACTAAGAAATTATATTTCTCTTCTACCTGGTATGACGGATTCGGTGGTTGGGATGTTTATTCCTCCTCTTTCACCACTCGTTTTGAGGCACCGGTCAACCTTGGGCAGCCTATTAATAGTCCTGCGAATGACCTGTATTACTTTAAATCGGGCGATACAAGCTACGTTTCAAGCAACCGGATCGGAGTTTTGTACAGTAAGAACCCGACCTGTTGTAGTGATATCTTCTCGGCTGTGCCTCCTTTGAAAATCGAGGTGCCTACACCAAAGGAAACCTTGGCTGAACTGAACAAGCGCCTTCCGTTAACGCTTTATTTCCATAATGATTGTCCTGACCCGAAAAACTGGGATACATTAACTGGAGTCAACTACATAAATGGCTACCGTGAGTACAGAGACATGCTCGAGAAGTACCAGAAAGAATACTCAACAGGTCTGTCCGGTGAAAAAGCCGAAGAAGCAAAAGAAGATATCGAATCCTTTTTTATCGAATATGTGGATCAAGGCGTTAAAGACCTCGAATTGTTCCGTGATCTTTTATTGGAAGAACTGCAGAAAGGAGCTCAGATCAAAGTTGCAGTTAAAGGATTCGCGAGTCCGTTGGCAAAAACAGATTATAATGTCAATCTGACGAAAAGAAGGATCTCTTCATTTATCAATTATTTGCAAGCATACAATAGTGGAGTTTTCAAGCCCTATTTGGATGGAACAGCAGCGAACGGAGGGAAAGTGATCATTGTGGGAGTTCCATTTGGAGAATACACGGCCAACAAATTCACCAGTGACAATTTTCATGACCAGAAAAACTCCGTTTACTCCAGAGCAGCGGCGATTGAACGAAAAATTGAGATCCAAAGTGTCAGCTACCTTGATGATCGTAAGATCTTTCCACTTTCAGTTAAAATGCCGGTATTAGATGCCGGCAAGGTAAAGGAAGGTACGATCATTGAGAAAACATTCATTGTTCAGAACAATTCAAAAGATACTGTAAGAATTGCTTCGGTCAGGTCACCTTTTCCTTCGATCGAGGCAAATAACAGTCCATCTGAAATCTTGCCAGATCAATCCGTGAATCTTGTGGTCAGGTTCAATACTTCCGGTTTTTCCGGTAAAAATGTAAAGTACATTGAGATCCAGCCCGAAGGATTTGATGAAAGTCTTAAACTAATGATCTCCTCTGAGATCGAATAGGAAGAGGATGAACAAAAGAAAATCCTATTTTTGCTGAAATCTCTCCGAATGTCAGAGACAACATATACAGCACCACAATCAAGACCACGTCTGAAGTTCATCGACATGGCCCGATCATTTGCCATCTTGTTGATGCTCGAAGGACACTTCACTGGTGCTGCGCTTTCAAATGAATATAGAAGCAATGAATACTGGTTATACAGTATATGGCATAATTTACATGGATTAACATCTCCTCTTTTCTTTACGGTTACGGGATTAATATTCGTATATCTGCTCTCCGCAAACAATGAGATCACTTATCTTGATAATCAAAGGGTAAAAAAAGGATTTAAACGCGTTAGGGAATTGCTTTTCTGGGGATACTTGATCCAATTGAATCTATGGAGTATTTCCAAATCCATTTACTATGGTAGCGAATTTCATCTTGATTGGTTGTATGCCTTCCATGTGTTACAATCTATTGCTATCGGGATATTCTTTCTTCTGATCATCTATGGTTTGTACAAATGGATCAAGAAAGGCAAATTGTTCTGGTATTACATGGTGGGTGGATTAACAATGATGGTACTGTATGCTTTCCTGAAACACTACATTTTAGTCGAAGAAGGGTTAGTAGCACAAGGTTTGAAATCTACCCCTACTTATTTACCTGAAAGCGCTCCTAAGTTGATCCAGAATATGATCTATGGTCAATTCTCAGATTTTAGCTTTGTTCGTTATTCAGGATACACCATTCTTGGAGGAATGCTCGGTGCGTTGATCCGACTGTTCGAGACAAAAGCAAAAGAATGGTGGTTTGGGGTTATTTTTATTCTGGCAGGTCTGGTATTGAATTCACTTCAAGGATTATTATTTTCATTAGACAATACCATTGAATGGATGGGAATTCTTCAGAATAGTCCGTTCGAATTGTTAACTACACCTTTTGCCAGATTTGGTCAGGTAGCAATAGTTCTTGGAATTTTGATGCTGATCGATAAGTACTTTAACATCAAATCAGGTCTTTTTCTTAAAATAGGTCAGAATACATTACCGATCTACGTGGTACACGTAATCATTCTTTATGGAGGTATTTTTGGTTTTGGATTGAAACCAAACGTTTTTGACGTTGACCAACACCCACTGATGGCTGCTTCGATCTCATTAACAGCAATAATCGTCTTCTCCGTCATGGTCAAGTATATTGAGCCGCTAGAAGAAATTTACAATAAAGTAAAAGCCGTTATTACTTTTGAGAAGTATAGAAAGAACATGAAAAGATCATTCTGGATCTGATCTTATATTTTTTTGTCCTTGTTTGTTTTTGTGGATGGTTTTGCCTTTTTCTTGCTCTTTGGTTTCTTAGGAGCATCGAAATTCACCTTCGTTCTATAAACACGTGTTCCACATTCTTCAGTAATGGTGAGTTTGACCCTATATGTCCCGTGTTTTTTATATTGATACGTTACATTCTTTTCAGTTGACTTCGAACCGTCACCGAATTCCCATAGCACACTCTTCGCATTGATGTAATTACTCTTACAGTTCAATAAGAACTTGCCATCTGAGTTTTTTGGTATAGTAACAGTGTGGAAATTTATGTCAAGTTTGAATTGAGTCAAACGCGGTAAAACGAAATTTGCAGCTTGCTTCTGTATCTCTTTTGCCTCACGTGCCCCTATAGTAGAAGTCATGGCACCTTCAGGACTTTCCCTGAAAATTGCCGTGTAAAAAGTACATGCCGCCAGATAGGATCCATTTTTGTTCGGGTGGGCATTGTCTGCGTCGTATAAATTGATGTCCGGTACATTCCTTCTTAATTCCTGCCAAACATAACCCACCGGAGAAATAGGCAGGGAAAAGATCTCAGAGACATACCTGTAACCAAATCCGATCTTATCGGTCATTTTATCATAACTATCTGTAGCGGATCTCTCCAAATAACCTTCCTTATATCCCCAAGTTTGATACAACAGGATCTGCGTGCATGGATTATTGGCTTTAATTGTATCCATGATCTGAACCATCTTTGGAATAGATGCTGTATCCAGGTATGCCGGTTCTTCTATGAATTCTCTTGAATACCCCTGTAGAATTACATAATCCCATTTGCGACTATTGATCTTCTGGTACATATCCTCACGCGTAGTATGGACAGCAAATGATGCACCTGCTCGGGTATTCATTTCCACGATCACAGATTTACCCTTTGCTTTACAGATCTTATCAAAGATCTTAGGCATGTTATTCATGTGCGTGTACGAATTCCCAATAAAAAGGATCTTAAGCGAATCCGAGGTATTCGCCATTGAAAAAGCCGAAATACCAAAAACTCCGATCCATTTTGAAAGTCGGAGTAAAAAACCATTTATGTCTATCCAAGCCGGTGCCATATTACTTTTTCAGATGGGAATCAAAAAGCGAACCATTCAATAAACCGACTAGTTCCCAGATAGTTTTGTTGCTATTTCTGTAAGCTCATCCGTAGTCAATTTCAACTTCTCCTGTGAGAAATCCATATCATTTACCGAATTGATAGGAATTAGATGAATATGAGCATGAGGTACTTCTAATCCAATAACAGCTATACCAACCTTCTTACAAGGAAAAGAAACTTTAATCTTTCGTGCTACATCTTTTGAAAAGATCATCATCTCTCCTAAAAGATCATCTTCAATATCAAAAATATAGTCTATCTCCTTTTTCGGAACAACCAGAACATGTCCTTTACGCAAGGGCATTATATCCAAAAAGGCAAGAAACTTATCAGACTCTGCTACTTTGTAGCAAGGAATTTCTCCATTTACGATCTTGCTAAACAATGTAGCCATTAACGTGAAATTTCAACTACTTCGAACTTTACTATTCCATTAGGAGTCTGAACATCCGCTATCTCACCTTTGCTCTTACCTAACAAACCTTTACCAATAGGAGAATCAACAGAGATCTTCTTTGCTTTCAAATCCGCTTCATTTTCAGCTACCAAAGTATACTCCATTTCCATTCCGTTATTAACGTTCTTGATCTTCACTTTGGATAAGATATAAACTTTTGAATTGTCAATGGTCGATTCATCGATCAATCTTGCATTGGCAATAACCGCTTCAAGCTTCGCGATCTTCATCTCCAATAATCCCTGAGCTTCTTTTGCAGCATCATACTCGGCATTCTCAGAAAGATCACCTTTATCACGTGCTTCTGCAATCTGGTTTGAAATGGATGGTCTTTGTACTGTTTTCATTTCATGAAGCTCATCCTTCAATTTCTTAAGTCCTTCCTCTGTGTAATAATTGATCTGTGACATAATAGTGTTGTTAGTACATACAAAAACAAGAGAGCCCATTAGGACTCTCTTGAGGAACAAATATAATAAAATTAAATTATTTCAGATTGATCGTCGCTCCAAAAGTATGGATAACTCCGAATACACCTGCGAAACGTGCACAGTACTCAAGACCAAGAGCACTCTGGTTCTTTCCTGTGATCGCGTCAACTGAGAAACCTGCAGTTGGACCTACCAAGGCATTTGATCGGTTCTCTGCATTGAAGATACCCTCTTCATAAACAAAACCACCTCTCAAATTGAAGGCAACTTTCTTCGTTGTCATTCCATAGTCAAGTCCAATTCTGTACTGATCCTTAGAGAAAGAGTTTGCAGTAAATCCTAAAGCAAGGATCAACTTGCTCTGCTCATTAAAGATGAAGTCATAAGAACCTCCGATAGAAAGAAGTGAAGGCATCTCGTACGTAGCACTTCTCTGCTCAAGTGAAGCGATGAATCCGGTAGACAAATACGTTACCTGCTGTGCCAAACCATCTCCTTTGTATCTCATTACAGGACCCACGTTCTTTAAGGCAATACCGAACTTCACCTGCTCCTGCTCTCCAGTCACGTAGCGGATACCTGCATCGATCGCCATCCCGCTTGCTTTAAGGTTCGAGATATTCTCAGAGATCACCTTGAAGTTGATCCCTCCATAAATAGAAGACGAGAATGCTCTTGCATATCCAACGTTGAAAATATTAGCTCTAGGTGTAAAGAAACCAATGTTTCCTTCAGGGTTAGCGACTGTTGTAATAGCGATATCTCCGTAGTTCATGGATTGAACGCTCACCGCGATCACATCTGACTCTGAAATACGCTGAGCGATCCCTGCACTATTTAATGCAATTCCCGCGTTACCCATCCAGTTACTGTAGTTGAACTTGATCTGCGTCTTATCTGCAAAAGCCAAACCAGCAATGTTGATATAAGAAGCCTCCAAACCATTAACTGTTGAAACACCGGCATCACCGTAAGCTGCACTTCTTGCCCATGGGTTGATCAACATATGGGAAGCACCTGCAGAACCAACTCGGTCCTCGTTACCTGCATTCACCCCGAAGCTGTACATTACAGCTCCGGCGATGATTGCATTTTTCATATTTCTCATTGAACTTTTCATTTCAATTCAGATTTTCAATTTTTAAATACCCTGAAGGTCTACCTGACGCATACCGCCGAAGAACTTAAGTATTACTTCACCAACTTCAGGAACCTCAACATGGATCAGATATACACCACCTGCAACAGGGATATTCTGCCAGTTATTCAAATCCCAGTCGATCGAAGTTACTGGAGAGTCCTTTTTAAACGTACGTACTAACTTACCATTTACAGTATAAATTCTAACAGTACACTTTTCTGGAAGGTTAGTGATCTTCACACGAGTATCCAATCGGTTGCGCTCGTACTCAGAGAATGCATAGTATGGATTCGGAACAACGTTGATCAGCTTCAATGCATCTGCCAATTGATCCTGACTTCCTGTCACTGTTGCAATGTCATCCATTGACCATGAATACATCGGAAGTCCGTTATTCTCACCTGAACCTACGAAGTTCTTGTATTCCTTGTTGATACGCAATCTGATCGTTACATCTGTTGACAGAAGACTTTGATCTTCTGAAAGAAGCGGGTAAGCAATCCAAGACAAGCTACCGTAGAACTCTCTCTTCGAAGCAGAGTTATTAGCTTCTACTTCTAACATTTTCTGGTAAGCAAAGTTACCTGAATTCGTTTCAGCAACGTTCTTGTCGTACTCTGGGAAATCGAATCCTTGAGAGAAGTTATTGATCGTTCTTTGCTTATAGCTGAACACGTAGATCGGATGCATACCACCCATTAGTGGATTACCTACACCATCAACAATACGCTCTGTTGGATTCCAGATCATATCAGCACCGTTCTCACCACCCAGGAACGAATTCTCCCCAAAGGCCATGTACAAACGAGCGCCTGACTCAAGATCTACCGCATAACCGGGGAACCATCCCATTCCGGTACCAGTTCCATCAGGATTTCCATTCTTATCAACACTTTGACTCTTACGAAGTACACCAGGCTGAGCACCTCCAACATTAAGTGAAGACTGACGGCCTAACTCGATCACAGGAACACGGGTCCAAAGAGATTTATCAGAAGTCAAGACAATGTTCACACTTGGCAAGAAACTGATCGAAGCATTCGTCTTCGCAGAACCTGGATTCAACAACTGATAGTACGCCATCGGCATGAAGTCCGCTTGATAACCTACTAATCTGTGTGGAGCAATTCCTCCTTCTAAGATCTTAGCAAAATTCTTATCAGGGTCCTGACCACCTTCATCACGGTAGTTACAAGGATTCAAATGAGGCAATGCATCAGGCAAACAATCGTCCGGATCTACCGGTGCATAATCACCAGAACGAATCCAGTTTGTTGGGAAGAAAGCATCATTATCGTTCACAAAAGACAACCATTGTTTAGATGAATCTCCGAACTCGATCGAAGCATCGATCATATCCGTGATCTTAACAGAAGCATTTCCTGACTGACCATAATAAGACTCTTGAGCAATCTCAACTGAAACACCCCATTGAGGAATGATCTGCTCATTTGCCACTTTTATAGTACGCTCAGAGGCTACTGAATCCAAAATAGATCCATTTTTCTTATCGTAGCGATAGATCACCCAGCTTGCTGTATCAGCAGCATTTGAAGATGAAGCTGTATAGTCTCTGAACTTACACTCATAGTAACCACCCTTAAGGTTCAATGGATCTACAACTTTAATATTGATCGGTCCAGCTCCGTAATCATAAACCGGATTCTGAACAAAACCTTCATTCAACACTTTATTCAAAGTAGCCGATGTGAACTCAAGAGCACGATTACCGTTTCCGTAACCATCAATTCTTGTGATGCGTGGAGACGAACCATACTCGATCATCTGCATTGTACCTCCTGCTTCAGGTGTTGGATCGTGCGGAATTGCCGTTACTGGTGCAATAGCCGTTCCGTCAAAATTCAAACGTGAAGAAATGTAAGGGATCTTTTGGCCATCAAGAGCCAATGGATCGTTTGGATCGTATCTCTTGTACTGATTGTATGCATATGCAATCGCTACGTAATAGTAGGTCTTATGGTTGATCAATCTTCTGTCTCCCTGAGCAAAAGCATCCTCCTTCAATTGGAATGAGTGCTTGATACCTGTATTGCTTCCATCTACCTTCTCAACAGGTACAGAGAATCCAAGAGCTTCATCAAATTCGAAGTTGATAATACGATCAACATCGTTCTTGATGTCACACTGAGCAACCAAACGCGCTTTATTTGGATCGTTTATATCCGCAACAGAAACATCAGCAGACTTCAACTGGAAGATCTGGTAACCTTCAAAGCGGTATACACGGTCAACAGTTGGATCAGGGATGTTGATCTCATCTATTTCTGCATAAGCCTCACGATAGTTGTTTGAAGAAGCCGGGTTCTCCAACAACAGGATCAACTCATTGTTCAATTCCTGAATAGTCAACTTCGGAGCATCCGGCGGAGAAAGGATCTTGAAACAAGCATCAAACAAGGCTTGTGCTTTCGTATCCGCACGCTTCATTGCATTCACCGAAGAGAACAGATCACCATCCGTTCCACGTCCATAAACGATTCCCACCGTAATGTTATTCACCGCTCCTGGACGAAGTGTGAACGGACCTGCAGACTGAACGAAACGTCGGTCACCTGAAGGGTTATTATTCGTCGATTCATCCCAGTTGAAGGTTGGGTCTACACCACCAGTTGACCAGAATAATGGATCTGAATCACCCGGGAACATGTAATCTGAAGGAATTGTCGTAACTCCAGTTGATCCTTCGTAACCTAAACCACCATAGAACATCTCTGAACCATTTGCCCAGGCACCTTTCATGAAGTTGTAGTATTCAGCCGCCGACTGTGGGTCATTGTATGGATACTGCGAAGTAGAAGTATAATAAGTGAATCGACGCATACCGAAACGCTCGTTATCAATGATCCCATCTGAATAACCAATACCAATTCCTCGGTACACGATACCGTTACCAGCAAGCGCAGCAGTAACTGTAGGTGTAATTAATTCGTTTGTTGTTTGATCTATGTATGGTCCAACGTTGTCGATACCATCAGCATCCTGGTAAGGACCTTCAAAGAAGTCACAACCAATCGCTGGAGGATTGTCACCATATCCTGGACGACCTCCATCAGCCTGGTCAAACAAGTCACCATTGAACATGTAACCTAAACCTCTTGAAACGTCACAACCAGTGTAGTCATCCGCGTAGTTTCCAACGTCTGCATCAAGGTACTGAGAGAAGTAGGTATTCTGAAGTGTTTGAGTACCACGATTGATCAACTCATAGTTATAGAAAGTCATTCGGTTAACTTCGTCATTCGTTGCAAAAGCAAATGCCTGTGCACGGATCTCCATACCGATAGGGTCACCATTTGTTTCTGTGTGAATGTTTCCTTTATCGTTGAATACCCACCAATGCGTCTCATCACCAAACAAAGAAATACGACGGTCAATACCACACTCGATATCATCACGACCAAGGATATCATCATACCATGGGTGATCACCATTATCAGGGTTGTAGTTTCCATCGGCATCACGATCGTAGAAAGGGGCAAGGAAGTAATCCTGTCCTCTGGAAATATCTCCGTGAGCCGGCCATCCGTAAATACGATTCAACTCGTCATTAGAAGGAGCTGTAATATCTTCACAACCTTCAGTTGTTACACCATTATTACATTCCCACCAAATGTTGAATCGAATAACTTCAGCCTTACGGATAGTATAGAACTTGTCGTATGCAATACACTGATCCGGATCAATATTTGCTTCACCAAAATCGCGAACAGCATCGTCTCCAACAGGTCCAAGTGGTGAATAGTTTCCTGATCCTGGAGTTACTGTTAACGGACCAGGCCAGAAGTCATTACCTTGCCGGTAACGAAGTGCTGCCAATTTCAACTGTCCGTTCACATCGGTTCCTCCCATCCAGAGTGCACCGGCGTAGATACAGTGTAATCCACTTCCCTTAGGGACCTCATAGGCAGATACACCAGCCTGTCTGTTCTGGAACATACTTCCCCCCTGCTCGATCAACGCCTTAACGTCGTTGAACTCCATTGTTAATCTAGCCGTAGCCGGTGAACAGTTTGCTCCTTTGGTAGGAGACGGTTTACTGCTCTTATCGTTTGGTCCTAGGTACGCATAAGCGCTTCCAGACCAAAGACCTGCAACTGCAAGAACAACTGAGATTAATTGCTTTTTCATAATTACTCTTTATTATGAATTAAAAATCAAACTTAACACCCAAACGGATAGTTCTTGGTACACTGATGTTGAATGGGTTTTGAATCTTCATCATGTAATAGTCTCTAAAAGACTGCTCATCCAACTGGTTCTGAATAGATGTCTGGTTCGCTGCTGCTGCAAGGTAACCATCATCATCCCAGTTTCCTGTCGCACGGTACACATTCAAAACGTTGAACTGGTTGAACAAGTTTGTAACACGCACATATACATTCAAGAACGTCGTCTTCTTCTTGTCATCCTTACCAAATTCTAACTCCATTGTTCTATCCAACTGAAGATCCAAACGGTATGACCATGGCAGGCGTGATCCGTTCAAGGTACCGTTCAAACCAGCATTCAATGCTCCAATACCTTCATCTGTAATGAATGTCTGAGAAGAGTATGGCGAACCAGAGTAAATGTTAGTTACAATGTTAAGTCCTGTATTCTCTAACAGAGCAAAGTTACCGATCATCGGTCCATTGTAATCTGCACCAGATCCATAACGGTAGTCCATCGTGATTGCAAAAGCATGACGCTGATCGAATGAGTAAGGGAAGATCGTTCTCAAGTTAGGAAGACCTGCGTTAACCAGACCGGCAGCAGATGTTGCATCTGAACCTGTACCATCAGCAAACTGAAGGGTATAGGCCGCAGTCATGCGGATATTTCCTGTACGACGTAGGTCGTAAGAAACCGTCATACCCTTTACAGTACCGAAATCACGGTTACCGAATGTACGATACGTTGCCGGATAAGCTTCAAAGATGTTCACCAACTGAACGTTGTTGCGCTGCTCACGGTAGAATGCCGAGATCTTCAATGCTGAAGTTCTTGTAAGTACCTGCTGGAATCCTAATTCGTAGTCAACCGTTGTTTCAGGCTTTAGATTAGAATTATTGATAATCGCGCTACGCTGGTTCACGAACTGATACTGGAACGGATCGAAACGGAAACCGTCAGTCGGTCTTTTCGTCAAGATATCATAGTGAGCGAAGAAAGATGCCTCATCAGAAATAGGGAATGAGAAGGCAATACGAGGCATAACATTCACCTGCGGCTTGTAATCTTCAAAAGCAGAAGCATTTGGAGTCTCCTGGCTTGGATCCAACAACCATGGTGCAATACCTGTAGCACCACGAAGAACTTTAGGATCTTCAACCTGAACACCATCTGCGTTATACCAGTTCATACCAGTACGGAAACCATTCACGGCATTTGGATTGTTCACATCGTTAACGTATACTACATAATCATCACCCATTGCATCAGGAATTTCTACCCAAGAATAAGTTGATGGATCAGACTCTTTCATTGCTCGAGCCTCACGAACGGTATAAGCGTTGTAGAACAAGTATGGATCTTTCAAAACCGGCTGATTGGCGTCAAACACGTCAACACGAACACCAACGTTGAATACGATATCGTTGAATGCAAACTTATCCATCAAGTAACCTGCCATATAGATCGGCTGGAACGCTCCGACGAAACGACGGTAGTTACCGTTCTCATCAAATTCATTGAAATACTTATTGATGTCTGTATTACCGTTCACCTTCTTACCTGTATGGTCATAACCCCAGTAAGAAACGAAAGAGTTACCACCGTTCAAAAGTTCATCCGGAGAGAACATATCGAAAGTAAACATAGACGGATCGTACTGATCGATATCTATGAAATCTGTTCCCGCTGGATTATAGTCAAGTGCTTTTCTTAAGTTATAATCAAAGAAAGACTGGTTATCATTGTTGATCTGACCTCCATATTCTCCTGTACCAGACTGATGAGCATACCCAGAGTTCAAACGCTGATACGTAATAGCCTTAAATGAACCAGAGTCAGAGATCACACCACTGTTCAAGTCAAGTTCGCGAATGTGGAAGTTTGCCAACTGACGCGCGATCGCCCAAATACCAAGAGGTCCATTTGTACCACCACCTGTTGTCGTTCCTGAAGTCCAACCACGGTCAGTACGTTTTTCAAATTCGAAACCTAAGGAGATTGAATGGTCACCGATATTAACGGATCCTGAACCTGTTACACGGAATTGGTCGTTCTCTGTTTTACCGAAATAATTGTATGGCGTTCCAATGTTACTCCAAATAGAATAAACACTTGACGGAGCATCTCCATTTCTCAACGCGTTACCCTGCTGGATCTGGAAAAGATTTTCGTAATGACCTACAGGATCATTTTCGTAGATATTATAGTACTGAGTTGTGATCGCCGCAAGAGTAGAATTTGTTGCTGATGGCGTGAAATCTACAACTACATCACGGAATCCGTTGTGGATCCACATCTGCTGATCAGTATTGAACTCGTAAGATGGACGACGTGTAGTAACAAATGTACCAACGTGACCATAATTGAACATGTTGTATTCATGCTTTGGATCATACACATCATCTTTCGACTTCGAATAGTCAACCATGATGTTATAGAACGCAGACTTAATCTTAGAGCTAGAACCTTCTCTGTCGTTACTAAAACGCTGAGACAAACGTCCAAACACCCTCCAGTCAAGTGACTTGTACGCACCAAAGTTCTCAAAGTTCAATAGTGATCCCCCGTAAGAATAGTTACTTCCAAAGTTATAGTTCATTGAACCTCCAAAAGTAAGGTTTACAGATGGCCCCGTATTGACATCGATCTTAGCCTGACCAGAAACGACCGTTCTTCTTGCATTCATTCTCCAGTCAACTTTTTCAAAATCATCCTGACGAAGGAACAATGCATTATGGAAAGTACCAAAACCTGTCGAAGTTGGACGAAGAGGATTAGCGATCAATTGCTCACGCACATCTTTCTTTATACGGTAACTACCACCTGCAAGTGGACGGCTGTCCAATTCATCTGTAAGGTTAGCAGAGAATAGGAAACCTAATCTTGGCTTCGTCTTCTTTCCCGTTGAGTCACGCTGCATCCAAAGTGGACCAGAAAGCATTCCTTCAATAAGGTTATATCCATACTTATCAAGACCGAATACTTTACCATCGTAACCCAAAGAATCTTTTCCTTTGAAATAGAAACCAGATGTCACACCTTCAATAGAACCGAAGTATTTAGCAGAAGGACCTCTAGTAGTTACCGAGATAATACCACCTGTAGCATCACCGTAGTTGGCAGGAAGACCTCCCGTAATTACCGATACTTCTTCGATGGCCGACTTAGGAAGATTCGAAGAACCTCGAACCTTGATACCGTCTATATAGAAATAGGTACCATCAGAACGAGAACCACGTACACTGATCGAACCTGAACCTTCATCGGCATTTACACCCCCGACAGTCGATGCAACACCTGACGCAGAACGAACAGGTAGACGAGCGATGTCTTCTCTCGTTACTGTTGCTCCCGATGCACCACCATCCTTATCGATGAGCGGAACACGATAGGCTACCACGACAACTTCTTCGATGTCCTGAACACTTTTCGCCTTACTCAACGTAAGATCATCTAGGAATGTAATTCGATCAGAAGAAACGATTACTCCTGTTAATGCTGAAGGTTGGTAACCTTCTGTTTCATTTCGAACTTCAACATCATACTCCCCTGCACTAACAGAGTTGATTTGGAACTTACCGTCAAAATCGGTATTTGCTCCACCTTTAATGTTTCCGTTCTGGATTAGGATCACCTTACAAAAAGGGATCGGTTGTTTGGTGTCTCCATCCTTCACAGTTCCCTTGATGGTACCAAGACCAGTCTGGGCAAAACTGTAAGTAGCTGTCAAAAAGACACTTACCAGTAAGAAGTTAAGTTTTCGTAACATAAGTACAGTTTATTTATTAAACTATTTTGTTGCAAGCAAGCGGTAAATATAGAAAAATTCGATCGTTTGACATGCGTGTTAAAAAATTTTAAAACCTCGTAGATTTAACTTTCCTTAACAAAGCTACGGAGACTCTTCAAATCAAAAAGTCGAAATAATCCCAATTTTGCGACATTTATACATGTCTAATAGTTCAAGCTGTTTTTTCTTTTCTTTGTAAAAAGTTTTTAACATGCCGTTCACTCAGGAACTGTTACATATTAAAGGAGTAGAACTACACTTGCTACGGTATGTTGATTTTGACCCTTTTACATATCTGGATCAACTCACCGAATCCGAAAAAGAGCGTTTTTTTACCTTTCGACACATTGACAGAAAGCGAGAATTCGTTGCAACGCGTATTTTGAGGCATAGAATATTTGGTTTTCAGCACATTCATTATGATGCACATGGAGCTCCATACATTGATGGTGAAGGGTTCATCTCGATCAGCCATGCAGAGGGACTTGTTGGAATAGCTTTCTGCAAGGATTTCAAAATTGGAATGGACCTTGAAACTATTAGAGAAAAAGCTGCCTACCTCTCTTCAAAATTCCTGTCTGAAGAAGAACAAAGAATATTCAATGCTGCCGACGCCATGGAAATGACCAGAGTATGGTCGGCTAAAGAGGTACTCTACAAACTTGCCGGTAGAAAAGAGATCCTTTTCAAATCACAATTATTACTTTCGAAGAGCAATGACGAAACATACTTGGGAACCGTAGTCAATCCGGACCACGTTTTAAAGATGAACATCCATTCAATGACCTGGAATGACACCATCATTTCTTTAAATGTAACCGCTTGTGAGAAAATCTGATCAAATTCTTCAATTGATTTCTGGAAAGAAAAAGGTCGCAGTCCTTATCGACCCTGAAAAATCTCAAAACACCAAAGTTCTGGACAAGTTGATCGAAAAATCTGAATTCGCCGGAATCCATTTCTTTTTTATCGGAGGCAGTACGGTAAACAGAAGCGACTTTGAGCGAACTACAGCATATATAAAAGAAAGATCGGCTATCCCCTTGGTAATATTTCCAGGCTCCAGCCAACAAATCAGTGAGCTCGCTGATGGTATTCTTTATTTAAGTCTTCTTTCAGGAAGAAATCCCGATTACCTCATTGGACATCATGTTCAATCGGCCGCTGAACTTTTTGAAATGGATATTGAGGTAATTCCGACTGCTTACATTCTAATAGATGGTGACAGTCATTCTTCTGTAGCGTATGTGAGTCAGACAACACCAATCCCTAGAGACCAGATATCTATAATAAAGAATACGGCGATGGCGGGAATCCTTCAGGGCAAAAAATTGATCTATCTTGACGCGGGAAGCGGAGCTAAGGTCTCAGTTCCTGAAAATGTAGTTAGATCAGTCAGCGAACTAGGGATTCCTCTTATAATAGGTGGAGGAATAAGAGACGTCAGTGCCATGAGAAATCTGCACGATGCAGGAGCTAACCTGATAGTTATCGGAAATAAACTTGAAGAGGATACTGATCTGCTTCTGGATATGTATTCATACATTCAAGAGAAAAATAAGGAGAGTGTTAAGGGTTGAAATGGAACTTTTCTCCTGCTCAATGGTTTTTTTGATTCAAACTTGATACAATAAACTCAGGTTTTTATATTTTCATGTCCATGATACAACCTGTTTGGTTAAAACGCATTGCCGCACTCGCCTTTGGAACTTCCTTCTTAATGGCGCTTGTCCTTTTTGGCGGGATCGGAAGAGAATTTGTAAGCCTTCCTGTTGCCCGAACTGTATTTTTAATCTCAGGCGGAATCGGTTTATTGTTCAACCTTCTGTCTTTCAGGCATGGCAAGCATGATCCTTCTTTCAATCTTTTCTACTGGGCAGGTAGTGTGATCCTTTTCACAGGACTCATATTTATGATGATGCATTGGTCATACGGCTTCTATATACTAATAGGTGGAATGCTCGTAATTGGCATATCATTCTTTGTACCTCAAGGGACGATCGATCCAAAAAACACCAAAGGTGATATTTTGGATGAAGATCTCTGATTTCTTACGGCTTATCTTTATAGGAACATTGATCTTTTGTGGTCAATTGTTTCATCTATGACTGGAAGCATGATGAAGAGCAGACAGACGATATATTGTTGATCATTTTTGATCACTCATGGTGATAAGGCTCACCCTTTAAAATGGTCATCGCTCTATAAAGCTGTTCCAAAAAGATCATTCTGACCATTTGATGAGAGAAGGTCATCTTGGACAGACTTATTTTTGCATTGGCATTCTTGTACACCTCATCCGAAAATCCATAAGCACCACCAACGACAAATACAATTCCTTTTCCACCTGCGTTGAATTTCTGCTGAAGAAAATTCGCAAACTCCAGGCTGGAGAAAGTTTTACCTCTTTCATCCAAGAGAACTAAGCTTTCTCCGGGCATAACCCTGGAAAGGATCTCTTTCCCCTCTTGCTCCTTGATCTGGTCGATCGACAACTTACGGGCGTTTTTCAAGTCGGCGATCTCCATTTTATCGACACTCACATAATGTTTTAGCCTATTGAGGTATTCCTGTTCACCTGTGACAAGAAAATCTTTGCCGGTTTTTCCGATACAAACAAACTTAATCTTCATTTCGCTAAATTAGTGATAGAATAGCAATCAAAAGGCCTTTGATCCGCAAGGGATATATTACCCCAAAAAGAAGGCACAATTATTGCTAAATTCGCTGTCAAAAACCCGTCATAATGGCATATTTATACGCTTTTCTAACGTCCATTCTGATCTCTCTATCTGTCCAGAGCGATATTCCCTATGCTGGAATCGAAAAGGCCTTCAGCTCGAACAATGCTTCCGAGGTTGCATCTTATGGCAAGGAAAAACTGATCATGAACATTATGGGTAAAGAAGGCGTATACAGTCGCTCACAGGCTGGCTTGGTACTAAAAGATTTCTTTACCAAAAAACCAGGAGGTTCATTTAAATTCATCTTCAAAAGCAAGGAATCAAGTGATGGTTCATTTGCCATCGGAACCTACGACAGTAAAGGAGAATCATTCAGGGTTACCATACACTTCAAAAAGGAAGGATCAGATTACCGAATTGAAAGCTTGACGATCGAGAAAAATTAAGAGAAATCTGCCTTTAAACTCATATCCAGACTCTTCACGCTGTGCGTTAATGCACCAACAGAAATGTACTGAATTCCCGTCTCGGCGTATGCACGGATATTCGCTTCTGTAATGCCTCCTGAAGCCTCGGTTTCAAATGTGGACGGTATGATAGGAAGGACTCTTTTGATCTCTTCCGGAGAGAAATTATCCAACATAATCCTGTCAACCCCACCTACGCTCAATACTTCTCGCAATTCACTCTCGTTACGCACTTCTACCTCTATTTTAAGGTCCTTCTTATTGAGATTTAAATAGTCGTGTGTTCGTTTGATCGCATTTGTGATACCGCCGGCATAATCGACATGATTGTCTTTGAGCATGATCATATCATAAAGAGCAAATCGGTGATTGTAACCACCACCGATCCTGACCGCCCACTTTTCGAGGTAGCGTATTCCCGGAGTTGTCTTTCTTGTATCCAGCAATTTTGTTCCTGTACCCTCTATCAGCGCACAAATACGAGCCGTTTGAGACGCAACTCCACTCATGCGCTGCATGAAGTTCAGTACTAGTCGTTCAGTAGATAGAATCGATCTGGATGAGCCTTCTACCGTAAAAGCCACATCCCCTTTTTTCACCTGTGTTCCATCCTTGATCATAACATTGATCCTCAGACTGGGATCAAATCGTTTAAAGATCATCTCTGCCAATTCTACTCCAGCCAGAACACCATCATCCTTCACTATCAATCTGGCTTTTCCAAGTGCATTTTCGGGAACACAAGCCAAGGTTGAATGATCTCCCTCTCCTATGTCTTCTCGTAATGCATTATCAATAATCTCTTCTAACATTGATCAAAATAGATAAGGGTCAGACATAATCCGCCATTTCATCTTCTACCTTACGGAAATAAAGAAGACCGGTAAAAAGAATCACCAACACCATGGCAATCGATACATACATTAGTGAACCTGGCGCCTCTCCTCCAAAAATGGACCACCTGAATCCCTGTACAACTCCCGCCATCGGATTCAGGTAGTAAAGGGTCGCAGCCCATGATGGAAGTTGTTTCGTAGCAAATTCGGCAGGATATGCGATCGGTGTAAGATACAGACCGATCTGAACCATAAAAGGAACAATGTGCTGAAAATCCCTAAATCGAACACTCAACGCACTTAACCAGATACCCACACTTAATGCGGCAAGAACACCGATCAATATGAAAACAGGAGCGAGCCACACGGTAGACTGCGGAACTACTCCATACCAGAACATGAGGACGATCATTATCAACAGCGATATCGCAAAATCGATAAATCCAACAACCGCTTTTGAAAGAGGAATGATCAGCCTCGGGAAATAGATCTTTTTGACCATGCCCTGATTCGCAATGATTGAATTTCCTGCATTGGTCATCACGTAAGAAAAATACGTCCAAACACTCATTCCGGCAACGGTGAAAAGGACATGGGGTACATCTCCTGTCTTTACACCAACAAAACGACCAAACACCAATGTTAAAATAGTCAAAGTAACAACCGGTTGCAGTAAAGCCCAAAGCAATCCAATCGTTGTTTGCGCATATCGAACCCTGAAATCACGCCATGTCAGCGTCAAAAACAAATCCTTGTAGCGGAACAATTCCTTGAAATCAGGAAAGACCCTCTTGTGATCTGCATCTATTACTTTGTGCGTATCGTGCATGGTACAAATATACCTAAAAGCTTTTTCAGGTGTTGAAATGTTGTAATTACAAATTACTGGTATGTTAACGAGAGCTTTCCTGTCATCTTATAGATCTCAAGGAAAGTATCCATTTTATTGAATTGATTCTCGTAATGCTGCATCAGTGTGTTTTGATAGTTATTCTGAAAAACAGCCAGTTCAATGGATGAAAGGCTACCTGTCTCAAAACGACTTTTCGCCATTTCCCATGCTTTGGTCGCATAGTTGAGATTTTCTGAGGAAATCTCGACCAGTTGTGATTGTACTTCATACATTACAAGCAAGTTCGTCAAAGTCACTTTCAAGGATTCCTCCATACTCTGGGTATTGAGTACGGCTATTTCCTCTTGAATCTTAGCCACGTCAAATGATCGCTTTGCCTTCCAGTTGTTGAAAAGGTTGTAACGAAGATTGAAATTGCCATAATATTGTAGCGTTTGTGTTTCCACTTCAAAGAGATCATTCTGGATTTCGCGTATCCAGTTCTTAGAAGGTGTCACGCCAGCTTGAAAAGTTAATGTCGGATACAAAAATGACTTCTGGTATTGGGTAGCTGTTTTTTGCAACTCAAGGGCTATATATTGGTTCTTCAAATTCTGGTTATTACCAAGCATATCATTCAGAGCCTGATCTCTATCGATAAGCGGAAACACAATCTCCAACGGATCAGTAAGCTCAGGAAAGGAGTTAAGATCGGGTTCCTGAGAGTTGTTCATCAGTAGGAACAAGTTTCTCATGGCATTCTGATAAGATATCTCCTGGACCAAATAATTGGTACTGTCAGTGAGATACTGATTTCTGAATTGCATCAACTCCAAAGATGAGGACTTTGCATATTTCTCCTTGAGTTCATAATAAGCCATCCTTTTGTGAGAATACTCTTTCAGAATGGAGAACAGATCCATTCTTTCCTTTTGCAACCTTGCCGCGTAATATGCTTTGAGAACATCCTGAGCGGTTGTTTCGATCACTGTCAAGGCATTGCCTTTACTTTGTTCCTGCAACTGCTCAAGTCTTTCGCGACTAATGAAAACCGCCAATCCTGAAAACATATTCCAGTTTGCAGCCAGATTCGGTGTTATACCCTGGGACAAAATAATACCTGGGGTAAAGGTGAAGGGGTTGTTCGTATTATCCTGAATAGTATTGTTGAAAGAGGCATTCAACGTGACGCTTGGAAAAGCCCCTGCTTCCAGCCAGTTATTGTTCTTATCAGCTATCTCCAATTGTTTTTCCGCGATCTGAACACGAAAATTGTTCTCGAGCGCGATTGCAACAGCTTCCTTCGCGGACAATTTCCCGCTCTGCGCCAAAACTGGAATAGAGAATAGGAGAAGTATACTACAGGTTAAGTTCGCTCTCATGGTCGTGTTTATGCATTTTAATCACCGGTTCAACTTCCAGCTCATCGATCTTTTCCCATTTCCAGATACCAATTACAAATCTTCTTGTGTGATTCCAAAAGAGAATGGCAGCTGGATAGAAAAATAGGATGAAAATTGTTCCGAACAATACTCCGAAGGCAATTGAAGTCGCCATAGGAATAAGGAATTGCGCCTGCATACTTTTCTCTGCGATCATTGGCATCAATCCAGCAACTGTTGTCAAAGAAGTTAAAAGGATCGGCCTGAAACGAGATGAAGCAGCCTCTACAGCGGCATCCTTAACGCTTAAACCTTCAACAAGAAGATCGTTATAACGATCAAGGAAAACTATTGCATCGTTGACCAAAACACCAAGTAGAGCGATCATTCCAAATGCGGAAAGTACCGAAACCGGTATACCTACCAATCCATGTCCAAAAATGGCTCCTGCAATTCCTGCCGGAATGACAAGCATGATCAAAAATGCCTGTGAAAGGGAGTTGAAGTGAAGCGTAATGATTATGAACATGAGCACTAATACTATCAGAACAACGTATTTCATTGAGTCACCTGCTTTCTGACTGCGCTCAAACTGTCCGAGCTTAACCGGCTGAAGATCAGGATAGATTGCCTGGACATTAGGTATAACCTCATCAAAGATCCTGGTATTGATCGAAGCCACCATGTTGCGATCAGTTGATTCAGCATCGACTCGAATGATGCGTTGACCATTTCGCCGTTTCAAGCTTTCAGGAGCCCGACCCAATTCGAAATCACAGATCTCCTTCAGTGGAATGGCTGCTCCACTTATGTTTTTGATCTTCATGTTCTCAAGGTCCATAAGGGAATTTCGATCCTCTTTTGGATAACGAACCCAAATCTTGACCTCATCGGTTCCAATGATAATTCTTTGAGCTTCCTGACCGAAGAATCCTTGACGAATTTGGGTCAATACCTCTGACTTTGTTACGCCAAACATCTCCGCTTGCGGTTTCATTCGCAGATTGACCTCCACTCTACCCGGAGGCATATTGTCTTTAATATTGATCACACCTTTCAAGTCACCAAGCTGCTTTTTGAATTCTGTCTTTGCCTTATCAAGCGTCGCCTCATCAGTAGAGGTCAAACCTACTTCGATCTCTTTTCCGAATCGATTGAATCCACCAACGTAAGTCTCCTGCGCCAATTTACCCTCGGGGAGTTCACGAATTCTGCGGATAATACGCCCCATTAAAGTATCCAGAGGTGTTTTAGAGTTTTCGGTATCCACGAAAACACTCAATGCACCGGTATGATTTCCACTTTGTCCCAGATTCTGAGAGAATCCAATGTTACTGGAGAAATATGTCATCAATGTATCTCCGTTCTCTCTTTTTATGCGTTCATTTTCCTCCAGCAAAATGGTTGTTGCCGTCTCTACGAATCGTTCCGTTTGAGCCTTATTATCCCCTGGATTATACGCCACTTCAATATTGAAAAAGTCAGGTGGAATATTAGGAAAGAAGGTTGCAGAGATCGTTCCTTTCGAGAACATCATGAGCGTTATTACTGTAAATATCAATGGAAAGAAGAATGTCAATATATAGACTTTTCTTTTCGTTCCAATGATCATCTCGATACTTTCCCTGTACCAAACGTCCCTGAACCATTTTATCCCTTTGTCAGCTGTATTACGAATATTCTTTTCAATAGGTGAATTTGAAAAACCTCTCAAGGCGAGAATTGCACCAAGTATGAAGAGCAGGAAAGGAAACAACAACCCTCCTAAGCTCATAGTAGACATCGTGATAAGCTTTGCACCTAACCATACTACCAGGATTCCCGATACAGTAAATGCTAATCCTTTCCACACATTATAAATTGGATCCTGATCCTCTTTCAGAATCGTTTTGTGAGCAAGGTGAGCCGGAAGCACAAAAAATGCCTCATAAAGTGAAAATGCCAGACATGCAATGGCAACAAATGCCATCTCACGCATCATTTCCATTCCTTCAATGTAAAACAATAAAGAGAAAGCTGCTATTGTGGTGAGAATCGATGTCAAAACCGGCGTCATAACCTCCAGAGCACCATCCAAGGCTGCTTGTCTGGGGGATTTACCTCTTTCATAATGTGAGAAGATGTTCTCTGCGATCACAATTCCATCGTCAACTAGAATTCCAACAACGAGGATCATTCCAAACAGAGAGATCATATTGATGGTCATTCCATAAAATGAACCGATAATGAACATTCCAAGAAAGGAAAAAGGAATTCCAAAGGCCACCCAGGCTGACAATTTTATATTCAAAAAGAGTCCAAGAAAGATGAGGACGAGGACGAGCCCAGTTATACCATTTGAGGTCAAGAGCCCAATACGTTCATTGAGCATGTCGTTGAACTCGTAATAAATATCGAACTGGAAGTCCTTGTTTTGACTATTGAAGCGTTCTTGATAAAGGTGCAATTCGTCACTGATCTTTTTGAGGTCCTGTTCTGGAGTTTTTTCAATCCGGAAAGAAACAGCGGGTTTATCATTGAACCTGGCTTCCTGAGAATCTTCGGAATATCCTAGCACAACATCGGCTACATCTCCTACCGTAACTTTTTCCATTTTGTTCGTCGAACGCAATGGAATGGAGGCGATCTCTTCTTCAGTGGTTCCTCTGTCGTTTGCACGAATACTCATTTCCTGAACCCCTCCCCGAATCAATCCAGCCGTAAGATCAATGTTCTTTGAACTGATCGCCGCTGCTACTTCCTGAAAACTCAATCCATACCTCAAAAGGTCAGTTTCCCGAACGTTCACAGAAAATTCCTTCGTAGGAAAACCGTTCTTTTCGATCTGTGTGATCTCTTTAGTGTTAAGAAGATCCCTTTCCACTTTCGATGCCATGTCGATCAACTCCACATCGCTCACGCCCGAAGAACGGGCCGAAATACCCACAAAGGCTACCACACTTCCCATTCCACTTGACTTCAACTTGCGAATGATCGGACGTTCAGCTCCTTGTGGAAAAGAGTTGATGGAATTGATCGAATTCTCAACGTCACTCAGCAACTCGTCCATATCCGTATCGGTGTAGGCCTTAATTGTGACAGTGGCCATGTTCTCCATGGACGTGGAATTGATCTCTTCTATTTCAGCCAGCCCTTTTACAGATTGTTCGATCTTGATCGTCACCCCTTCTTCCATCTCCGCCGGTGACGCGCCGGGATAAAACACGGAAACAACAATCGTGTAAGGATCCATTTCCGGGAAGAATGATCGCTTCATCCGTACGATCGAAAACAGACCGAACATGAGAACGATGACGATGATGGCATTTCCCCAGATCGGACGTTTTAAAAAGAAATGTATAAGCTTTTTCATACCGATCAGCGCTTGATTCCTTCGTAAACCTTAACTTCTGAGGACTTTTCTATCTGCTCCAGGACAACCCACTCTCCATCCTTCAAACCACTTACAAATAAGGTGTCAGGCTTGTTGCCCACCACAACGATCTGTCTTTCAAAGAGCTTCTCTCCCACGAGCACATTCACCGTATTTCCCTTAACAGCCGATCTTGGAACAGGATAACTTTCCTGAGTTGCTGTCTGATTGATAGAAACATTTACGAATTGACCGTTATACAGCATTTCATCCCCTGACGCTTTGATAGAATAGTAAACGTCAACAGACTGCGTTTTTTGATTAATGACATCTGAGATCCGAATGATCTTACCGGTACCAATTACTTTCCTGTCCGTGTCAGTGAACTGAGCAGAACCCTGATCCTTGAACTGTTTTATCGCTGCAAGGGCTATAGGGACTTTAACTTCCATTTCACCGGTACGAGCTATTCTGGCCACTTTTCCACCAGGGTTCACAATTGATCCGGGTTCAGAATAAACTTCCAGAACTGTCCCTGAAAAGGGTGCTAAGTAATAGTACTTTTCCATCCTCGACTCAAGGCTTCTGATCGCATAATATTCGGACATTACCCCTTTTGAAGTGATAAACATTTTTTCCCTTGCATTTCTAATAACCGGTAGTTCCGGCAGCCTTCTTTCCGGGCCAAGTTGGTCCAGGAACTGCAACCATTTATTTTTCTCTGATGGAAAATCCAATTCGATATCCGGCATAGCAGAAATGATCAGGTTCGAGAGTTGTGACTTTCTTGAACCGAGTGAAAAGAAAGCTTCCTCCTCATTGACCTTGAAAAGTAGATCGTTCATTTTGAATTTCACTCCCGGCTTCAGCGTGAAATCACCTTTTTCCAGTCGGCCCTGAACTTCGAAAGAAATATCCAACTCCAAATTTGGAGTGATCTGACCATAAGAGATCATTTGCAGATCCCTTGGTTCGTTCTTCACCTCTGAAACCGGAACATTCAAAAGAGTTTTTGCTTCTTTAACTTCCTTAACAGGTGATTTTTTGTTCGAAACAATTCGAAAGAACATTGCCCCTGACAAGAGAACAAAAACTGCAACAAGTATGATCTGATTTCTTTTCATTGAACCATTCAATTAAGACGATTCAACAAAGTTACTGTTTACCGTGGTATCTAAATCATAAAAAATGATGAAAGTAACTATGGGTCCATAAACAGATACTATGAATGACCTAAGGCATAATATCACTGTGCAAAATCCACCAATGATCTGAAGAAAGTTTGCATGATCAGCACAATTCAACAAGAGAGTTAATAACTTTACCACATGCAATTTCCCGTAGCTTATCTGAACAGTAACGACGGAACCGGAATTCTGGGATTCGGTGGAGAAACCGTGTTCCGACATTCGGGAACAGGGACCATCTCATTGATTGAAAAGATGATATCGGAGAACTCGGGATCTTATATTTTCGGAGCGTTATCCTACGATCTTAAAAATGAGATCTATCCGTTAAATTCAGAAAATACGGACAGAAGTCAATTCCCTGATATTCTGTTCTTCATTCCTCAATATGTTGTCCGTTTTGAACGGGAGAAATATCGCTTTATTCAAGGAACTCCGGATTCAGATGCGTTGGATTTCCTGAACAAACTGATCGAAGAAGAAACAGATCAAGGTTTTTTCCAACAGCACTTTTCTTTTCAGGAAACCCTTACTAAAGAAGAGTACATAACTCAGGTTGAATCACTCAGATCTCACATTCAACGCGGTGATATTTACGAAGTGAATTTCTGCCAGGAATTTTTCGCTGAAAATTGTGACATCAAGGACAAACTGGACACTTATTTCAAACTGAACGCCATTACGAAAGCTCCTTTTTCAAGTTTTTTCAGCTGTGAAGAATTTACCGTTTTTTGCGGAAGTCCGGAACGATACATCAAGAAAGAAGGTTCGCGTTTGATCAGTCAGCCGATTAAAGGCACGGCTCCGAGAAAAGAAGACCCAATGGAGGATGAAGATCAAAAGTTTAAATTATTCAATGATCCTAAGGAACGTTCTGAAAATGTCATGATCGTGGATCTTGTCCGCAATGACCTCTCCAAAGTTGCACAAAAGAACAGTGTAAAAGTTGATGAACTCTTCGGGATCTACTCCTTCGAAACGGTTCACCAGATGATCTCTACTATTTCATGTGAATTAAAAGAAAATGTGAGTTTCACAGATATTCTTCGCGCAACCTTCCCCATGGGATCAATGACGGGTGCACCAAAACTACGAGCTATGCAATTGATCGAATCGCATGAGAACTTTAAGCGCGGATTGTATTCGGGATCAATTGGTTACATTGACCCTAAAGGTGACTTTGATTTGAATGTGGTCATCCGAACCGTGATTCATAATCAAATAACAAGAACTCTTAGCTGTTCCGTTGGAAGTGCAATTACAATAAGCTCAGATCCGGAGAAAGAATTTGAGGAATGCCAGATAAAGGTTGGGCGAATCATTCGGGCATTCAATGAATAAGATCGAGGCGCATATTGCCGAATTTTGCAGGAATCATCAATTCTCACGCTATTTTGTGGCGTGCAGTGGCGGAGTGGATTCAATGGTGCTGCTGCATATTCTTCACAAATTGGGAAAAACAGTTTCAGCAGTTCACGTGAATTACATGTTGCGTGGCGAAGATTCTGAAAAAGATCAGGAACTGGTTGAAAAGACCTGTCAAACACTGGGAATCCCATGTCATGTGAAACGCGTTGACCTGAATGCAATCCTTGAAAAAACAGGCGGAAACCTTCAGGATCAGGCAAGAAAAGTGCGTTACGCCTACTTCAAGCAATTCACGGTGAAGGAAAACTTCTACCTTGTTCTTGGTCATCATGCCGATGATCAGGTGGAGACTTTTTTCCTGAACATTTCCCGCGGCGGCGGTGTCATGGGACTGGCTGGTATGTTGCCACAAAATGGGACTGTTTTGCGTCCATTGCTTCCATTCACAAAAAAAGAGATCATTGACTACGCCCGGCAAGAAAACATTACTTGGCGCGAAGATCTATCCAATACAAAATCAGATTACAACAGAAATAAACTGCGGAATCTTATTCTACCCACTCTTGAAGATCAATTCCCTGACTTGAACGAGCAAGTATTGACGCTTGTAAAGGCTTTTCAAACGACTCAGGCTCAATTGGAAGAAAAGATCAAACACCTCATCAGTCAGAAAAAACCCGACCAATTGAGTTTCACCGATTTTCAAAAAATGAATGAATTTGAACGGATCGAATTCCTTCGTCAACTGGAAATTCCGGTGCAACTGGAACAGGCATGGAGCAAGCTGGACGGCTCACAAAAAGGGAAATTTATTGCCGTTTCAGAAAGCCCTTACGAACGAATTGTAGCAGAATCCAATGCATTTGTATTTGTTAAACGAAATGCCACAAAACGAATTCCGGAGCTAAAAATGGAAATGGTGAGCGACCTTCCGATCCTGTTCACGAAGGATGTCATCTACTTAAACCCCGACAAGATCCAGGGAATTTTGCAACTTCGCACCTGGCAATTGGGTGATCGCATCAAACCGATTGGAATGAAAGGATCTAAATTGATCTCGGATGTGCTGACCGATGCCAAAGTACCGAACAGCGAGCGTATGAAACAGTTGGTTTTGTGCGACGATGGAAAAATTCTTTGGTGCGTAGGTCATGCGGTGAGTCGCGAAGCACTGGCTGACGATCAAAGCGAAAAATTAAAACTATGGGTGCAGTAAACTTTCCAAAAGCGTTCAAAAAACGAGTTCAGGAAGATCCTTTTTTGGGTCAGCCCTTGCTGGATGCCTTGGATTCGACAGCACCTGTTTCTGTGCGACTTCATCCAAGCAAAACAAAACCCGAGCTGTTTTTTCTGAGTGAAATTCCCTGGTGCGAGAACGGCTTTTATTTGAAGGAACGTCCGTCGTTTACACTGGACCCACTTTTTCACGCAGGGTGTTATTATCCGCAGGAAGCAGGCTCGATGGTGCTGGACACTATTTTGCGTCAAATTCCTATTTCCGAAGAACCGATCGTACTGGATCTCTGCGCCGCACCAGGCGGAAAAAGCACCTTGATCGCCAGTTTTCTCGATGGAAAAGGATTACTTGTCAGCAATGAGGTCATTCAGCCGCGTTCGCGAATTTTAAAGGAGAATCTCGCGAAATGGGGCTACAGCAACGTGGTGGTAACGAACAACGATCCCAAAGATTTCGAGCGACTTCCTGACTTTTTCGATGTGGCAGTGATCGATGCGCCGTGTTCTGGTGAAGGCATGTTCCGCAAGGATCCGGAGAGTCGCAACGAATGGTCGGAGGACAATGTGCAATTGTGTGCAGCACGTCAGAAACGCATTTTAGCCGATGTATGGGACACGATAAAGCCGGGTGCTTATGTCATTTACTCCACTTGTACCTTCAATTCACTGGAAAACGAAGAGAATGTGGATTTCGCCCTAAATGAATTAGGCGCAGAATTGATTTCGATCGATCTCCCCCGGCCTATTCGCATGGGTCGAAACGGAAGCGGACACTACTGCATTCCCGGTGAAACAGAAGCCGAGGGATTTTTCGTTGCCGTATTGAAAAAACGAGATGGCGAAATTGGTAAGCTCAAGTACGAAACAAAAAAGGATGTAAAACAAGTCTCCGGTAGCGCCATGAAGGAATTGAAACTGGAGGAATTCATGGATACATCTCACCACGATTTCTTTCAATGGAACGATTCGATCTTAGCTTTTCCATCAGCGGTATCTCAACAGATGCAGCACGTTGTCTCCAAATTGCGCATTGTAAAGGCAGGAACAATTGTGGCTGAAATTCAGCGAAAAGGCATTAATCCGCACCACGAGTTGGCTTTGCACAAGGATCTCTGTACCTACGCAAACCGCATCGAATTGAATAAAGATCAGGCACTTCAGTACTTACACGGCGATACCTTTTCCCTATCCGGCGAACACGGTTGGCAATTGATCACTTACCGGAATCAAGCATTGGGGTGGATCAAGCATTTGGGAAATCGCTTCAACAATCTGTATCCGAAAGAATGGCGGATCAGGATGAGAGTGTGAGGGAGAAGGAACAAGGAGCAAGGAGCAAAGAGCAAGGACTTAGATCTTTTAATGCTATGCTTGATTTTATTCGCTTTTGTTCAAATACGTCATTACCACTCTAAATCCAACATTCGGATGAGCTTCTGTTAGTCCTTTGTGTGGGTCGGGACCCAAGATCTTGATCTCCTCAGCGCTACTCATCCAACCACCACCAGCTGTTCCGGGAGATTTTGATTTAATGTCATCGTAAACCATTTCCGCAGCGTTTCCACTCATGTTGTATAAACCGTGCTGATTGACTGTGTAAGAATTCACTTTAACCGTAAAAAATCCTCCGTCATCAAAATAAGTCGAGTCTGTTGGTTTGTGATTGGCCAAATAACATCCTTTGCTGTTTCTTAAGAATTGTCCATCCCATGGATAAGGGAGCTGTTGCCCTTCAGCTGAAGCGGCTTTCACCCATTCTACTCGGTATGGAAGACGAATATCATTCAACATGGCTTTTTTCTTATCGTCGACAAAGTTGTAAAGCTCTTTAGAAAGCCATTTGCAATACAATTCGGCTCCTTCTCTGCTCACATTCACAACAGGATATTCATTGTGAGCAGCGTGAGAAAAATACAATTCTTCCATGGGCTTATTATCAGCACCAAGAAGTTTGGTCCACATGGCCTGGTCGGGCTTCGCTTTCAAAAACTCCTCCTTTCTTCCCTGAATCAGCAAGTCGAACAAGAAAGTTCTGTATTCGAGATTCGTTACTTCGGTTCGTTGCATATAGAACGCCTGGGTTGAGACTTTCTGCCCATCGTATTCGAATGAACCGGAAGGAATAAAAGAATACACCTTTTTGTCCATCTTCTCCAAAGCCTTCAGCATCTGCTTTTTTTGCTTGTGGTTCGCGGCAATTTCCTCCTCGGTCAATTTTGGAAAAATGTACTCGTCCTTTTGAATTGGATCAAGCTTCTGATGGTCTACGTTCGTGTACAAGGATGCCGTATCCTCTGCTACCTGATTGATGTCCAGCTTTTCTATAAAAAAGGTTTGTTCCAGATCAATTGCGAAAAATCTGGATTCGATCGGTGATTCAGTTGATTCAATTTTATCTTTCGGAAGGGAAACTGAGTTTGATACTTTCTTTTCATGTTCTGGATCTTTTGATCCGATTTGATTTTCAATTGGTTTCGTCGGACTTATATTGAAAAAAAGAACAATACCTACTAAAAAACTTACAGTTGCGATCATAATTAACCATTTTTGAGTGAGTGATAACTTCATTTTCTGTTTACCTGAACTACCTCCAAAGTTGTTCAGCGATTCCAGAAATTGATCTTTGGTCTCATCAAAAGAAGACTTTACTTGCTGCTCTCTTGCATTCCGAAAAAGAGCATCCAGTTGCTTGTTCTTATCCATGTTTCACCTCCCCTGTCTTTAACGTTGATTCATACGTGAGGATCTCCAGCAATTTCTCTCTTCCCCTTTTCAAACGTTGTTTCACTGCCGATTCAGAGGCTTGCTGAATTTCCATAATCTCTCGAATGCTAAACCCCGAGATTTCAAACAAGATCAAACATTCCCGTTGCTCCTCATTCAATTGCGACAGAGCCACGTGTAAAAAATGAACATCTGCATCTGTTTGTGCATTCGACGAATGATCCTTGATCTGGAAAATGTGATCTTCACTTGGATAACGCTCTTCGCGTTTCTTTTGATGATAATTCCCGATGATTCGCACACTTATGCCAAAAAGAAAGGACAGAAAAGCATCATCAGACCGTAAACTGTCGAATTTTGAAAACGCCACCAATAAAGTTTCGTTCATCAGATCCCGATAGTCCATATCTCCAAACACCCTTGCCCTGCAGAAGCGCTCGAATCGGTCATGAACCGGTTCGTAGAGTGTCAGAAATTGTTCTTGTTTGGTTTTTGTCATCCTTTTTTCATCAGGTGCTCTCTGTAAGTTTGACAAAAGTGGAAAAAGTTACATGGAAATGGAAATTAATTCCCGATATGCTTAATTTCGTCACATGTGCGGCATAAGCGGATTTATTGACTACCAAAAGAACTCATCAACTGAGGTTTTGCTGCGCATGACCAATACCCTGCATCATCGTGGACCAGACGGTGGTTCAACAGAATTACTTTCCGATGAATTGGCAACGATTGGTCTTGGTCACCGACGCTTAGCGATCATCGACCTGACAGAAACGGGTAAGCAACCCATGAACTTCGAACATTTGTGGATCACCTACAACGGAGAGATCTACAATTATGAGGAGATCAAGAGAGAATTGAGTGCCTTGGGACATACCTTTCTCGGTAACTCAGACACGGAAATGATCCTTCATGCTTTTGCCCAATGGGGTGAGAAATGCCTGGATCGATTCATCGGAATGTTTGCATTTGTGATTTACGACTCAAAAGAACAATCGGTGTTTGCCGCAAGAGATCGCGCCGGAGTGAAACCTTTCTTTTTCTATTCGGATAAGGACATTCTTTTGTTAGCCTCAGAACTGAAAGCCTTCCACGAGCATCCTGAATTCAAAAAAGAGATCGATCCGTCAGCTGTCGCGGCATTTATGCAGTTCGGGAACGTTCCTACACCGCATTGCATCTTCAAAAATACACGCAAGTTGAAACCGGGACATTTCCTGAAGATCAATTTGAAAGATCGATCTGCGAGAGAAGAGCAATACTGGAATGTTTATGACGCCTACAATAAACCAAAACTGGACCTTTCACTCGAGGATGCCATCATCGAAACGGAAAAGATCCTTTCCAGTGCTTTCAATTACCGCATGGTGGCGGATGTACCTGTTGGTGTCTTCCTCAGCGGCGGTTACGACAGTGCTGCGGTGAGCAGTCTACTTCAAAAAGACCGAACTGAGAAGTTAAAAACGTATACGATCGCCGTTCCCGACATTGGATTGAACGAGGCGCCTTATGCCAAGGATATAGCCAATTACCTGGGAACAGATCACACCGAGATCGAATGTTCGCAAAAGGATGCCGTAGAATTGATCGCGGATCTGCCATTTTATTACGACGAGCCTTTTGGTGACAGCAGTGCGCTTCCAACCACCTTGGTGAGTAAAATGGCACGGAAGCACGTCACAGTGGCTTTGAGTGCTGATGGTGGCGACGAGATCTTTGCAGGATATAATCGCTACGATTACCTGATGCGTCACGGAAAAAAGATTGCCGGAATGCCGGCATTTGTACGAAAATCGATGGCAGGAGCAATGGAGATGATCCCTGCTGATAAAATTCCGGTACTGAAGAACAAATACAATTTCCATAATCGCTACGAGAAACTCAAAGGCATTTTACGCGACCCTTCTCCGCAGAAGATCATGCAGAGTCTGAGTATGCAGTTCGAGCCGGACAAGCTCAAGGAACTGATGACGCAGGAATTCGATATGCTCGAAACGGCATATGCTTCGAGAGAATTGAAAAGCGAATTCCACACGCCGCTTGCTTACATGATGGCGATCGATTACACTACTTACATGGTAGACGATATCCTTCAGAAAGTTGATCGCGCAACCATGACAGCGAGTCTCGAAGGTCGTGAACCCTTTATGGATCACCGTGTGATCGAATTCGCAGCGCAACTTCCGGATGATTACAAGTACCGCAACGGGATCAAGAAATACATATTACGCGAAGTCGTTCACCGACATATCCCAAAAGAGCTGCTGGATCGACCAAAGATGGGCTTTGCCATTCCGATCGCAGACTGGCTGAGAAGTGATCTGCGTGATCTTTTGGAAAACTACTTGTCAGAACAACGCATAAAGGGAGAAGGATTTTTCAACTGGGAATTCGTGCTAAAATTGAAAACACAGTTTCTGCTTGGGAAGAAAGAATACGACTTGAAGATCTGGTATTTGCTGATGTTTGAGATGTGGATGGAGAAGTGGATGAATGAGCAAGGAGCAAAGAACAAAGAACAAGGACTGGATCTTACTTGAAGTAACGATCATCCGAAGGATCGAAGAACGAACGAAGTTTTTGTTCTTTGCTCCAAAAAGAAAAAAATGATACTTTGAAACAGAAAAAAAACACCATTCTCTACCTCTCCTACGACGGAATGACCGATCCGCTTGGTCAGTCGCAGGTGTTGCCGTATTTGAAAGGTTTGGCGAGAGAAGGGTATCAGTTTCATTTGATCAGTTTTGAAAAGACGGAGCGCTTTGACAAGTTCCGATCTACGATTCAGGCGATCTGTGATGAATCGGGAATCGTTTGGCATCCGCTGACCTACACCAAAAAACCACCGTTACTGTCCACCGTTTATGATGTTCAGCGCATGAAGCGATTGGCGCATCAACTAAACAAAAAACATTCATTTTCGATCGTTCATTGCCGAAGTTATATTTCTGCATTGGTCGGCATGGGAATGAAGCGAAAATTCGGAACAAAATTCCTCTTCGACATGCGCGGATTTTGGGCCGACGAACGAATTGACGGAGGTATCTGGAACTTGTCGAATCCGGTTTTTAAAACCGTTTACAACTATTTCAAACGCAAGGAGATCGCTTTTTTCAAGGAAGCTGACCATGTCATCTCGCTCACCACAAACGGAAAAGAGGAGATCGAAAGCTGGAAAGTTTTTGAAGGGAATCCACTAAAGATAGAAGTGATACCGTGCTGCGTAGATCTGAAGCTTTTCGATCCAACAAAAATAGATGATGTTCAGATCGAGGAAAAAAGAAAGTCCTTGAACATTACAAATTCAGATAAGATCCTTGGTTACGTCGGCTCGATAGGCACCTGGTACATGCTTCCTGAAATGATGGATTGTTTTAAAGTGTTGAAAGAAAAAGATCCATCCTATAAGTTTCTATTCGTGACAGGTGAAGAACCGGAATCTATATTAAAAATTGCCAGAGCTAAGTCGATTGATCCGAAAGACATCATCATCACTTCGTGTTTGCACAAGGAAGTTCCTTTGTACATCAGCTTGTTCGATGTCTCTGTGTTTTTCATTCGACCGACCTATTCCAAAAAAGCCTCCTCTCCTACCAAACAGAGCGAGATCATGGCAATGGGTGTCCCTTTGATCTGCAATGCCGGTGTTGGCGACACGGACAAAGTCGTTCTCGACTACAAGGCCGGAGTTGTTTTAGATGAATTGAACGAAGGGAATTACAGAAATATGCCCGATCCAACTTCCATTTTCGATCGCGAAATGGCCATGAAAGGTGCAAACGAATTCTATGGATTGGAGGAAGGCATACGAAAATACCGGCAGGTGTATGAGAAGATAGGAAAGAGTAATTCGTAATTCGTAATTCGTAATTCGTAATTCGTAATTCGTAATTCGTAATT
>CAZQKN010000011.1:0-89591 GCA_964593935.1 uncultured Akkermansia sp.
GCCCCTCACAAAGCTCTACTTGTCAGGATGTTGTCATTTTCGTCAGCATAGGTCCCTGTCTGCCTATCGACATTACAGGCCGGGATGCCACTTTTAGAAAGAACTGCTGGTAACTGGGGGGCTTTTGGAGATCAAGGATTGAATCTCAGCGGATCTGGTTACTCTCATGGTTACATTCTTCAAACGAACGAATTCCTTCAATAGTCCTATTTCAGACTTCACCAGATCATTCAGATCGCAGCCTTCATATTTGTCCTCATCTTCATTCTGCCATCTGTGAATGTTGTTTCTGGGGATCATCTTTTTTCTTAATGACATTGGTATCACATCTTCCAGTCCTTTCTGGTAGAGATGTTTGATCGCAGTGTCGTTGTCTTGCCCAGAGCGAAAGGTCGTGTACGATGTTTTATGATCTAATGAAAAAGATCATTTGTTCAATCAGTTTTAATTGTAAAGTTGTTCAACTCGTAAGCCGAATCACCATGAGACGTGAGGAACATGAGGAAATTTCACAAAAGAAATTGTATTAAAAATAAGAGTGTCCTGAGGGACACCCTTTTACAATAAATGGCAAAACCTCCTTTTAGAAGTTGTAAGTGAATTTCGTTGAGACAGCCATTCCCGGACTCATTCGTGTAAAGAATTGATCAGCAGCTTCATAGGATTTGTAAACAAATTCTACCTTGTCATTCAATAAATTGCTCACACGCAATCCTATGTTCATCTGATCTTCTTTTCCAAATTTCTTGTTAACCGTAAAGTTTAAAGAGTGAAAAGGAACGGTATAAACATCCGGACGGTCAACGATACCTACAAAATGCAAAGTTTGTCCTTGGACATTGTAGAAAAGCCCTGCTTCAAAACCTTTAAAGAATCCTGTTGAATCTGTGCCTTTGTAAGACAAACCTCCATTGGCAACATACGGAGCCTGACCGGCCATTCTTCTGTAACGATCTATCTTTTGCCCGGTACGAGCATTATCAATTCGGCTCTGATATTCGATCTCATTCAATTGGATCCTGGAATCAACAACTGTAAGGTTAAATACGAATTCAATGTTTTCCATTTTCTTGTATATCCATTTTAGGTTTTCACGAACCTCAAGTTCCCCACCAATCACCTGTCCGTCTCCAACATTTCTTGGTTGGAATGATCCGTCCTGTACGGCATATTGAATCATTTCGATCGGGTTGATGAATTTTTTGTAGAATGCACTAATGGAAACCGTTCTACCTGCTGATGGCATGATCTCCCATCGGAGGTCGAGGTTGTGAATATCCGTACTGATCAAGTTTCCGGTCCAATACACCTGAGTCGGTGAGATGGAATCTTTGAACAATCCACCTATGAAGGTTCTACCTGTGATAGGGTCGAAGATCTCTGCATAGGAAAGTTCTTTAAAGGAAGGACGGGCAATGGTCTTACTGTATGAAAAACGAAGATTTTGTTTGTCGGTAACACCATATACGAGATTCATGGAAGGAAAGATACCCAAATCTTTAAGTACCTTTTCATTGTTGAATACATTGATCCCCAACTGATCCCTTCCGGTATAACGGTGTGTGTAGTATTCAGCTCTGACACCTATGATCGTTTTTAGCTTCTTACCAACTGTCATTTCATTGGATACATAGCCGTAAGTATTGTTTATGTTCGAACTGAACTGGTTTGGGTTTGTAGGGATAAAAGGTGCTTCATAAGTTGTCCCCATGGCTACATTGTTATTATAAGGCCAAAGCATTTCATCAGCAAAAAGTTCATCTGGATTTCCTGTTAAAGGCACATCACCACGAATGTTCAACATGAAATTTCGGATCACGAAATCTCGTTGCTTGTACGTGTGACCACCTCCGAATTTGAATCCGGCCTTTTGTCCGAAGGCTTTGTATTCTCTTTCCAAACCAAGTTTTCCTGCGTAGTTAACTTCGCTCAACTCTCTCCAGATCCTCTCGGGGAAACCTGTCTCTGTACTTATGGAGTAACCTAAGCCACGGTATTCATAACGCGTTAAACGGACATCCGGGTCATTTATCGTTGAGAAAGTAGGAGATAACTTCCACTCTAATTTCCATCTAGATGAATCTAGATTATGATTTCCGGAAAGCTGAATATTGGTTAACGACCTTTGGCTGTAGGATAAATTGTGCTGGAATGCTTGGAAATCAGCACCTTGGTCTGTTGAAGAATACTGGAAGATCCCTGCACTTGACTCTCCGTTTTGAAGATGAAGTATATTGAACCTGAACTTAGATTTATCGGTTTTGATGGCAAAACCACCCATACCGCTCAGAAGCACGTTATTGATCCCCATATCTCCTTTCTGGATCACGCGCGTTTCCATTTCGTTAACGTTGGCATCACCTGATAGACCGTATCGACCATACTCAACATCCTGATAGAACTCAGTATTGTTATTGTACGTAAAGAGAACATTATAACCAATGGTTATTTTCTTAAGTTTCTTTTGATCACCAAGTGAGGCTCCAAAACCAAAATCCATTAAACTTGATCTTTCCATCGCAGAAAGGGTAGGATTGAATGATCGAAGGATCTCTTTGTACCGTTGCCCTTTTATTCCATCCGGATTTCCAACCACTTCAGCAAACAATGGGATATTGGAAATGGCAGGTATTTCTCTGGTCCCATCGTCAAATCCAAGGAAATCTGTTTTTCCACCTTCATAGTCCAGGTAATTTTTATTGAAGTGGAAAGACGGGTTGTAGGCACCAGAAATATATGTGCTTATGTTGCGCTCGTCCGGAAAACTCTTGAGATCAATGTCAATAACTCCACCTGCAAAATCCGCTGGTAATTCAGCGATAAATGTCTTGCTTACTACCATGTTTTCAATGACGCTGGTAGGGAAGATGTCCATCTGTAAAGTATTGCGATCGGGGTCTAATCCAGGGATATCCATGCCGTTTAGGATGGTTTTATTGTAACGGTCTCCAATCCCGCGCACGAAAATGTATTTACCATCAGCAATCGATACTCCAGGTACACGTTTCATGGCTGATGCAGCATCCGAATCTCCGGTCTTCTTGAAATTTGCAGCCGAGATACCATCGATCATGTTTGGAGATCTTAGTTTCAGCGAAAGCAAAGCATTTTCCGTGTTCTTTTTGTATTCAGCACGAACGGTGACCTCTCCAATTTCTTGTACCGGGACAGAAAGTGCGATGTTATCAACTAAGGTCACTTTTCCTTCAGATACCACGATATCTGAGACCGTAGTGTTCGCATAGGTGAAAAGACTAAAAGTTAATGAATAGGTACCGGGGGCAATGTTGATCTCAAATTTTCCGTCAAGATCTGTGTAAGCACCTTTACCTGCTCCTTCGACTAAAACCTTTACACCAGGAAGGAATTCACCGTTTGCTTTATCAAAAACGGATCCACGTATGATACCTGATTGAGCTAAAGCGATTGACGATGTTACTATTGTAAGAAGAAATAAGATGAATTTCATGTTTGTTATTTAAATTGGAAAAACCCGCAGGGAATTTCCCCGCGAGTTCTTTTTTTATGCTATATAATTCGTTGATTCTTAGAAAGAAGCTAATTGACCATCAACTCCTGCCCAAGTCCAAGAAAGGAATGCGTTTTTATCAGCACCAACAGTATTGGCTCCTGCATTCACTGAAGTTGCGTGAACATCTGTTCCATTTTTGAACACGGCATTCAACGCAACCCCTGCTGGAAGTGTAACCTGAAGACCGCTGAATGTAAGATCTCCGTCTGCAAATGTTACATCTGAACCAGTTGAAAGTGAGAAGTCACCTCTTCCGTCAGTTGCAGGATCAGGGAATCCAAAGAAATACATGTTGTTGAATGCTCCACGTGCAGATGATCTGAAATCTCCAAGTTCTGCAACATCAGAACCTTTGATGGATCCATCTGTCAATGTATGACCAGCCAACAATGTACCTTCCGGTCCGTCGATCTCAAGTGCGTGATCCGTACCAGATCCACATATTACGATGAAGTTTGTTAAAGTTCCTGACCACGCCTGGTCTGTATCGATACAGTCGTCACTGGCATTCCATACCAATGCATTGGTTACGTTAACTGATCCACCAAAGAATTCGATGCCATCATCCTGATTGGCTACAACCTCGATGTTCTCGATAACAGTTCCTGAACCAACACCACCAAGTGTAAGACCGTTGATCTCGTTACCTTCTCCGATGTTAGCACCACCATGACGGATGGATACATACTTCAATACACCTGAGTTATCAGTAGAGTTTGTACCACCGTAAAGTCCGTTTGGATCAGATGCCGGAATTCCTTCGATCTGCACTGATGCTGCATCAGCAGATATAGGTGCATTACCCAAAATAAGCAAACCACCCCAAAGACCATTCAAAGTTGGGTCAAGGTTTGGACTTGCAATCATTCCCGGCTCAATCTCATCCGCAACAGAAGTAAAGATGATCGGCTGAGTAGCTGTTCCAGCTGCATTGATCTTTGCACCACGAGCAATGATTAGAGCAGTAGCATTCGCACCTGTTCCTGCCTGTCCCTTGATGATAGTACCTGGTTCGATTGTTAGAGTAGCACCATTTGTTACAGCAACACGAGCACCCAAGATCCATACCTTATCGTTTGTCCAAGTGGTATTAGAAGTGATGTTCCCGGTAACTACTACCTGATCGTCTTCCTCTGCATAAATACATGAACCATCATCTTTTTTTGCCTCTTCACTGTAGTTAAGAGCAGTGTGGTCAGTACAACCTTCCTTTTTGCAGCTTGTTGCAACAGCTAATGATGATACAGCAAGCAATAACAATGTTTTTTTCATCTTTTCTATTTTTTCTAATTTCTTGATGCAAAGTTGAAAAGACAAAAAGTATTGTTGGTTAAACCAAGGTTATGATATAATTAAAGAGTTCAATATGATTCTTAATAAAGACTTAACATTGAGAAAGAACAGAGATAAGTATTCTTATTTGATCTGCACTCCTCTCGAAGAATACAGGTTTCCTGTCCCGCCTTTTGCCTTGTCAAGACTGAAGGTAAAGGTACTTCCGACTCCTACTGTACTTCTTACGGAAATTGTTTGGCCGTGTGATTCAATAATGTGTCTTACAATAGCAAGGCCCAGGCCTGATCCGCCCTCGTTGCGATTTCTACTCTTTTCTACTCTGTAGAATCGTTCGAATAGTCTTGGGATATGCTTTTCTTCAATCCCAGGACCATCATCTGAAACTTCCACTGTTACAATGTCATCTACCACATAATATCTGACGGTAGTGTTACCATTTTCGTTTCCGTAAGCAATCGAGTTACCTATCAGGTTGGTCAATACCTGGGAAATTTTTCCTTTATCAGCCTGGACAATTATTGGACTGTAATCTTTAGAAAAGGATAATTTGATCTTTTTCTCTTTCGCCAACATTTCCATTGATTCGAAAATATCTTTTGTGAGATCAACAATGTCGAAGGGTCTTATGTCGAGTTTTAAACCGTCGACTTCTATTTTGGTTATTTCATCCAGATCTTCCAGGATATTCACAATTCGGTCTGTCGCTTTCGAGGCTCGTTCTAAAAAATTCCTGTTCACTTTATCATCCTCCAATCCTCCTTCAAGTAGGGTTAGAATATACCCTTGGATACTAAATACAGGTGTCTTTAACTCGTGTGCAAGATTACCAAGGAATTCACGTCGGAACTCTTCCTGTTCTTTAAGTTTGGAGATTTCCTTCGTACGTTCCTCAGCCCAGATCTTGGTTTCTTTTTCCGCATTTAATATTACGTCATCAGTAATGCTGAACTTAAGGTCATTGTCCTGAGTGATCTTTCCTTTACGGATAGATCGGTAAAGAACCTTTAATCGGTCGTTAATAAAATGCTTAATGAAGAAATAGAATACAGCATAAGAAAGAATTCCGGTGATCAACGGTAACCCAACCATTATCCACAATGGAAGGTTGATCACCTGATGGTCCAAAATGCTTGTAATAAGGAGAGTGATCCCCGCTATGATAGCACTTCCGCCGAGAAGTAAATGGATGGGTTTGATGTTCTTCACTGTTCCTGGAATGTATATCCGACACCTTTAATTGTACGAATATAATCATCTCCAAGTTTTTCGCGAAGTTTCCTGATATGAACATCTATGGTTCGTTCTCCGACAATGGTTTCATTTCCCCACACTTGAGCGAGGATCTGTTCTCGGCTATAGACCTTTCCAGGTCTGTTGGCCAATAGCTCAAGAAGTTCAAATTCCTTTTTCGGTAAGAGAACCCTTTTCCCTTCAACTTCAACAATGAAACGTTCTCTGTCTATTTTTACCTTTGATGATGGGTTAAGGATGTTTTCATTGCCACGATATTCTAATCTTCGAAGCAAGGACTCAACTTTGCTGATTAAGAGTCTTGGCCGTATAGGCTTTGTAATGTAGTCGTCGGCACCTGCTTCGAATCCGGCAATCTGAGAATAGTCTTCCGCCCTTGAAGTAAGAAATGCTATAATGGGTTGGGCAATATTAAGATCTTTACGAATTATCTGACAAGTCTCAATGCCATCCATTTTGGGCATCATTACGTCCAATAAAATTAAATGAGGACTCATCATTTGCACAACTTTGACAGCTTCTTCTCCATTGTCGGCCGTTAGAACTTTATATCCTTCCTTTTTGAGATTATATGAAAGAAATTCCAGAATATCCGGTTCATCGTCAACAAGAAGGATAGTATGGCTTTTCGAATTTACCTGCATGTGCGCCGTTTCGTGTTATGGTTTTATTGCTTCATAAACTATGTTACAAAGCTATCCAAGCCAAACACAGGCAACGTTAGTACGGAGTTATTCTTGAATTAAGAAATGATTAAGAGAATTGGCCAATGTTAAGTTAACGTAATTTACATGTTGAATTACGCTTCTTTCTCAGTTACGAACCTGTAGCCAATACCTTTTACAGTACGGATGTATTCGTTCCCTATTTTTTCTCTCAACTTTCGAATGTGCACATCAATTGTTCGATCGCCAACCACTATGTCAGTACCCCAAACAGTATCAAGAATGTAATCCCTCTCGAAAACATGATTTGGCCTTGAGGCAAGCAATGCTAACAATTCAAATTCTTTTCTGGGCAGATGAATAACCTCTCCGTCTTTTTCAACCACATAACGATCTCGGTTGATAACAAGACCTGCCGGTAAAGAGTTGTCTTCCATCCCGGCACTTCTTCTAAGTAAAGCCTTTATTCTGCTTACAAGCACTTTTGGACGAATTGGCTTTGAAACGTAGTCGTCTGCTCCAGCTTCCAGTCCTGCGATCTGACTATAGTCTTCTGCACGAGCGGTGAGAAAACAGATCAAAACATTTTTTGAGCTTTCGGAGGAACGAATTGCTTCACATACTTCAACACCATCCATTCCCGGCATCATGACATCCAAAACGATCAGATCAGGCTTGAACTGATTTAGCATTTGAAGACAAGTTTCGCCATTTTCTGCCATATCTACTGTAAAACCTTCTTTTTGAAGGTTGTACTTCAGCAGTTCGCGAATGTCTTCCTCATCGTCTACAACAAGAATTTTTGACATGTGATAAAGTTACTGAAATGAAGTCAAATCACGTTAAAAATTGCTAAAAATATTGGAGTCTTACTAGGCCTTTTTATATTGGAATACTCCCTCAATAACATGAATGATCAAATCTGTTATTGAATAAAACCTTCTGTTTTTCAGGGGTTTCCAAAGATGATAGTGATCATCTGATCAATATGTTTTTGGAGATTTGCTAGTCTTCCTATTTTAGGCATCTTGTCATTCGTCCGATTTGATCTATTGTGAATCTAAGATTTTAATTTACCTTTGTCAAAGTAGTAGTAGGTTAGGTTGATTAGTGTGAGAAGAGCTTCGGATTCCCGTCTGGAGCTCTTGTCGTTTTGGGGTGTCCCGATTCTTTTTTACTTTTGACTCGCCTTATTTAAAGTTATGACAGCAAAGATCCTTCTGGTTGAAGATGACACAAGCTTGGGATTTGTTATCTCTGATAAACTCCGATCAGATGGTTATCAGGTAACGCTTTGTACCGATGGTGTTGATGGTTTGAAACGTTTCAACGAAGAGGTTTTTCACATGTGCATTTTCGATGTCATGATGCCCAAAAAAGATGGTTTTACTTTGGCAAAGGACATTCGTAAATTGAATACCGAAGTACCGATCCTTTTTTTAACTGCCAAGTCAATGACCGAAGACAGGATCGAAGGGTTTAAATCTGGTGGAGATGATTATCTCACGAAACCATTCAGTACTGAAGAACTACAGTTAAGGGTTCAATCTCTGCTAAAAAGAGTCAATATTAAACCGGAAAAGGCCGACGACACGATCATTGAGATCGGTCGTTATATTTTCGATACAGAGAATTTCACTTTGAAACATGAGCTTTTCGAGAAGACCCTGACAAAAAAGGAAGCACTTATTCTGAAAGTACTTTGTAAATTCAAGAATCAGGTCGCGCCAAGAGAGATAATCACGAACAGTGTCTGGGGTCAGGATGATTATTTCATTGGTAGAAGTTTAGATGTTTTCATCACGAAACTTCGCAAATACTTGAAAGAAGATCCTTCTATTCAGATACAGAATGTTCATGGAATTGGATTTAAACTGGAGGTGCTATGAGGCTCATCCTTCATTTGGAGACTTCTACTAAAAGTTGCTCTGTAGCACTTTCGGTTGATGGTGAACTGGTAGGACTAGTTGAATCGCATACCGACGAGTTCATGCACAGTGAAAACCTGACAAGGTTTGTAGAAAAAGTCTTGAAGGATGCCGGCTATGATTTTTCCCAGCTTTCTGCCGTCTCTGTTGCTTCGGGTCCCGGGTCTTATACAGGATTGAGGATCGGAGTTTCCACGGCAAAAGGTCTATGTTATGCGTTAAACATTCCGTTGATAGCCATTGATTCGTTGATCTCACTTTGTATTGTTGCACGTGAAAAGTATCCCGAAGGAAATATCTGTACAATGATCGATGCCCGAAGGATGGAAGTCTTTAGTGCGATCTATGGACCGGATAATGCTGTTGTAAAACCAATTTCTGCAGATATTCTGGATGAAGAGAGTTACATGGCTTTCGAACCTTTCGTATGTGTGGGAGACGGGATCCAAAAAATGACAGAGCCATGGATGGGGCGCCAGATCAGTTTTGATACGGGCATCAACCCTTCAGCAAAAGGTCAGGTTCAACTTGCTTTCGAAAAGTTCAACAAGAATGAATTCGAAGATGTAGCGTATTTTGAACCCTATTACCTCAAGGACTTTATGATCGCTAAACCTGGATCCCCAAAAAGCTGAGTTGCTCAGATCAGTCCCATTTCCTTGTAGAAATACCTTATTTTTGTAGAAAACGAAGGAAGTGCTATTAACAACACAGATCCGAACGCTTGAACGACCATTTTTAATTAGTGGACCTTGCAGTGCTGAATCAGAAGAGCAGGTGTACGAAACGTGTCGACAGTTGGCAGCTGAGGGTCGAGTGAGCGTTTTGAGAGCCGGGATCTGGAAACCTAGAACACGGCCTGATTCTTTTGAAGGTTTAGGTGAAGAGGCATTGCCCTGGTTGATAAATGCTGGCAAGTCCTTCGGTTTGCCTGTCGCAGTTGAGGTGGCTAACAAAAATCACGTAGAAAAGGCCTTAAGTTCCGGCGTTGATATTATATGGGTTGGAGCCCGAACGACGGTGAATCCTTTTGCAGTGCAGGAGATCGCTGATGCAGTTAAAGGAACGAATGTTCCGGTGATGATCAAGAACCCTGTTAACCCTGACCTGGAATTGTGGTTGGGAGCCTTCGAACGATTTGAAAAGGTAGGAATGAACGATCTTGTGGCGATCCATCGTGGATTTTCCATGTATAAGCATCCTAAATACCGAAATGTTCCAAGTTGGGAAATTCCCATTGCATTGGGCGAAAGACGATCCGATATTCCACTTCTATGTGACCCAAGTCATATCTCAGGAAATCGTGAGCTCTTGTTAGAGATATCTCAGAAGGCGATGGACTTGAATTTTGACGGATTGATGATAGAAAGTCACATTACTCCGGACAAAGCCTGGTCGGATGCGGCACAACAATTAACGCCTTCAGCCTTAACCATACTTTTAGATAATCTGGTTCTTCGATCACGGCAAGTTTCGGCTTCCGCAGCGGATCAACTTCGAGAGAAAAGAGCAAAAGTTTCAAACCTCGACGATAGGATATTTGAGTTGATAGCGGCTCGTATGGTTATTAGCGATGAAGTTGGACAGTTGAAGCGCGACAATAACATTATGATCCTGCAGCAGGAACATTGGGCGAAGATCATTCAGGAACGACTGGATCGTGCGGAAGAATATGGTTTGAGTAAAGATTTTATCCGAAAGCTAATGGATGCCATCCACCAAGAGTCGATCCGTCATCAGGTAAATATCATGAACAAATGACCCGAAAGATCCGCACTGTAAAATTGCAAGGCGAGATTCAGGTTCCGCCGTCAAAAAGTGACGGTCAACGTGCATTGTTGTTAGCAGCGCTATCCAGCGGAACCTCAACGGTAAGGAATTTGGGATGTTCGGAAGATGAATTGGCTATGTTGCAATGCATTGGTGATCTGGGCGCAGAAACTCAACTTAAAGATGAGGCTTTATCGGTAAGAGGATCAAAACAAAAAGACTCTGTCGAATTGATGGTAGGTGAAAGTGGTTTGGCAAGTCGTTTATTGATACCCGTTTGTGCTGCGCTTTTTGAATCGGCAACAATTTCCGGAAAAGGAAGTTTGTTGAATCGAAACATGTCGTTTTTCGAACGAAATCTGCCAAAAATGGGAGTTCATGTCGATTCAGAAGACGGTAAATTGCCTATTCGATTGAAAGGAAAGCTGCTGCCCGGGAACTATGAAGTAGATGGCTCAGAATCTTCACAATACATCTCAGGATTGCTTATTGCCCTGAGTTTGTTGAAATCTGAAAGCAAGCTTGTTGTCCATGATCTGAAAAGTAGCCCTTATTTGAGGATGACCTTGAATTCCATGAAAGCATTCGGTGTTCGTCCAACGGACAACAGTTTGAATGAATTTTCATTTGCCTCAGAAATGGAATTCAAAGCCGGTGATTATACGGTAGAAGCGGATTGGAGTTCAGCGGGATACTGGTTGGTAGCATCTGCATTGGGTCATCAAGTTAAAGTGAAAGGCTTGAATATGTCAAGCGCACAGGCAGATCGCATGATACTGGATGCGTTTTTATCATCCGGTTGCAGGATCATCAGGGAGAACGAAATGCTCAGTATCGATGGTGTTGCACGGAATCCCTTGAATTTTGATGCCAGTGATTGCCCTGATCTTTTCCCAACTTTGGCTGTTTTTGGGGCCATGACGGATGGAGTTTCCAGGATCAAAGGGGTTCATCGTCTGGCTAACAAAGAAAGTGACCGAGCTAAAGCCATTATTTCAGAGTTCGGCAAGCTAGGAGTGAAAGTGGAGATCAAAGACGATACAATGATGGTTCACGGTATTACCGAATTGAAAGGTGGACAAGTTGATGCTCACCACGATCACCGCATCGCGATGAGTTTAGCCATATTAGGCACTTTTTCGAAAGAAGAAATCCAAATCGAAGGCGGGGATACGGTTCGAAAAAGCTATCCCGGATTTTGGGATGACTTGGAGAACTTGATGAAATAGTTAGTAATCAGTTGTAACCTGAGGGTGAAATTTCGTTTAGTCTCCAAACTACATTTATGAAATACAAGCTCACTACTTGCACATTGCTGTTTGTTTCCTTTTTGGTCTATTCGCTTCAAACAGTTAATAATAATCTTAAAAAAGAACTGGTTAAGGCGATCAATCACAATTATGCGTATGTCGCTTCCGACTCCCTGGTGGGTCATGATTACATTATATTCAAAACGGAAGTGTCGAATCTCAATTACAGAGAATTTTTGTTGGATCTCAAGCAGCGGGGTGAAGTTGAGAAATGGAGGATAGCAAACATCGATTCAACACGCTGGTCAACTGAGAAATGGACCAATAATGCGTACGTGGAACATTATCACAAACATCCGGCTTACAATGATTATCCGGTTGTTAATGTGTCTAAAGAGGGTGCAGAGCTGTATTGCGAATGGCTCACTGAAAAAGTGAATGCCACCTTGAAGGATTCATACAAACTTGAGTTCCGTTTGCCAACCCAACAAGAATGGATAAAGGCCGCGAAAGGGAAATTGCAGTTGAGCAATTACAGTTGGGGAGGTTATCGTTTGCAAAATTCGGAGGGGTCTTACATGTGTAATTGCCTTGCTTTTGGTTCGGAATGTATTTCAAGGGATTCAACTGGAAAATACATTGTTCAAAAGGTAGATTACAGTCAATTTATTGCAGGCAACGATTATGCGGATATCACTGCTCCCGTAATATCGTATTGGCCAAATGGATATGGATTGTACAACATGAATGGTAACGTAGCAGAAATGGTTTCAGATAAGAACGTAGTTGTTGGCGGTTCGTGGAATGATCCGGGATTTGACGTGAGAAACGAAAGCGAAAAACCATACAACGGTGCCGCTCGAACAGTTGGATTTAGGGTGGTCGCCACCGTGGAACCGGCCAGGTTGGAATGGCTGAAATTGCCGAAAAAGTAATGAATCCGTGAATAAATTTACGTTTTTGTTAGTGGTTTCTTGATCAATGAGAACCTCATGCTGAGTATTTTTGAACTTCAACAATTTTAAGATGAAACTCTCAGATACAATTGCAGCAGTCGAAACGTTTCACGACGCTTTCGGAATAGCAAACAATTACCAACCAACCGCTGAATTGTCAGAAGCAGATATTCTGTTGCGCTACAAACTCATGCGTGAGGAAAACGAAGAATACCTGGAGGCCGCTCAAAAGGGAGATATTGTGGAAATTGCAGATGCTTTGGGGGATCAGTTGTATATTCTGTGTGGTACCATTTTAAAACACGGCTTGCAACATAAGATCGCTGAAGTTTTCGAGGAGATACAACGCTCGAACATGAGTAAGCTGGATGCCGATGGAAAACCCATTTACCGTGAAGACGGCAAGGTGCTCAAGTCAGAACTGTATTTCAAACCGGACATCCGTTCCATCCTCGAGAAGTAATATGGAAAAATTCAACCTTCGGGTTTATGGTCTATTGATCAATGACCACGATGAGGTATTGATCTCAGATGAATGTCGAGATGGCTTTTCATTTACTAAGTTTCCGGGAGGTGGAATTGAAGTAGGTGAGGGCTTTCCAAACGCCTTGCGCCGAGAATTCATGGAAGAATTGGGAATCGACATTGAGGTAGGAGATTTATTTTTCTTTAACGATTATTACCAGGTTTCAGTCTTCAATCCAAAACATCAGGTGGTATCATTCTACTACTATGTGCATTACACCAATTGGTCACAGATCGAAACAGATAAGCATGTTGTCCCATTAACGGTAGAAGGAGAAAAACACCGATGGATCCATATGAATGACCTTCATCAGGACCTGTTTACCTTTCCGATCGATAAGATCGTAGCGAAGCGACTGAGGGAGAAGTGAGAGGCGAGATACGAGATCGCTGCGCTGATAGAAAATGAAACATAAACTCAACTTTTCTCTAGGAATCAATCCATGCTCTAGACTCCATGTTCCATGCTCTAATACAAAGTGTCCGTAATCCGCTGAACGATCATTTGTATGATCCTCTTATTGAATTCATTTGAGTGTTCCTTGTACTCAGAGAACTCTTTAGCTGTGAACTGGCCGATAATGCAGCCGATCAGCTGATTCTTGATATCTGTTTGCTTTGCAATAAATTGTTGAATATTGAGATGAAAAACGGCTCTTGCACCTTTGTTTGCAGTCAATTCCTTAAAATGTCGATGATTGCTAACGAGAAGCATGATGAGGTCATGCTGAAATTTGATGACAGGACGTAAAACAGCATTTTGAAAATGCTCGATCTCTGTCGTTCCTTCATTTACTAAAGTATATATTTCAGGACGTAAGTCCTTTAATTTTTCTCGATCCATGAATAAAGAAACAGACGCCGAAGTTAAATGTTTACTCTGCTTCGATCACATGATGAACAGGAACATATTCATCAAGGTATTCTTCGACCCTTTTGTCGCTGAAACTATGAGAAAGAAGCAAACATTGACATTTTGGAAGACTTCCTGCAATTCTGGAAAGGTGCATTTTATGACCTTTTCTGAAGATCTCCAACGTATCGTCGATAACGAAAAGTTTCATTTTTGACACATTGTATCCATTTTGGATGTACAAATCGTATAATCGCTTCGGAGTACCAACAATGATCTCGGTACCGTCAAAAATGTCATTGCGCTGTTGAAGCATGTTTCCTTTCTCATGTGCAAGATCGACCGTTAGGTCCATGATTCGGCAGTACGACTCCAATTGCTGGTGCAGACTTCGAGCACGATCATCATCTGCACAGACAACGATCGCTCTTGGAGATCCTTCACCCGGTTCGACGATCTTTTGAAGCAAACTGATGAACACGGCAAAACTCTTTCCACTGCCATCAGGACCTTCGGCTAAAATGTTCTTTCCTGCTTTAAGAGAATCGAGGATGCTTTGTTGAAAGCTGTTCAATTCTGTCAATCCTTTTTCCGTTAGAAGTTCGGCTAGTTCGGGCCGGAGTTTTTTAAACGACATTATTTTAATTTTTCGTTGTTCAGATGTCGCGTGTTGTCGCGACCTGTTTTTTTGTCCAGGTTCTTTCTCAAAGCCTCTTCGAGATCAATACCTGTTTGATTTGCGAGACAGATCAGTACGAAAAGTACATCGGCCATTTCGTCTCCAAGGTCTTTATGTTTGTCCGATTCTTTTTCACTTTGTTCACCATATCTCCTCGACATAATTCGTGCTACTTCTCCTACTTCTTCCATTAAAATAGCCGTATTCGTCAGTTCATTGAAATAGCGAACACCATAAGTTTTGATCCATTGATCAACGATATCCTGAGCTTCTTTGATTTCCATTGTCTATTCCCTGTTTTTTGAATCCATGAAAATGGTTGCCGGACCATCATTGATCAGCGAAACCTTCATATCTGCACCAAATTCCCCTTTTTCAACATGACTCTCAGATTCCAGTTCCAGTTTTTCAATGAAGTAGGAATATAAGGGAACTGCATGTTCAGGTCGTGCAGCTTTGATGAAACTGGGTCTGTTTCCCTTCTTTGTGGAGGCATGCAAGGTGAATTGACTGACAACCAGAAATCGACCTCCGATATCACGGATGGACAGATTCATTTTTCCTTCGTCATCCGAAAAGATGCGCATTTGAGTGATCTTCTGGATCAACCAGTCGGCATCTTCTTTATTATCATCGTGTTCGATACCGAGCAAGAGCATCATTCCTGTTCCGATTTCGCCTTTCACCTTTCCTTCAACTCGAACCGAAGCCTCCGATACACGTTGTAAAATAACCCTCATGACTAGCCGTAAATGTTTTTGCGATAAACTTCATCTGCATCTTCATTTGTCAGTTGAAGATAGGTGTTGTATCGTGAAGCTGCGATCTCTCCTGAGTCTACTGCACTCTTTACGGCACATTTTGGTTCGTTCAGGTGCTGGCAGTTGTGGAATTTACACTCACCTATAAGTTCGCGCATTTCAGGAAAATAGTGAGAGATCACTTCCTTTTCAAGATCGATCACTCCAAATGCCCTGATTCCAGGCGTATCAATAATATAACCTCCCGATCGCAGTTTGTGCATTTCAGCAAATGTCGTAGTGTGTTGACCCTGCAAATGCGCTTGAGAGATCTCGCCCGTACGCAGATCCAATGAAGGATCCAAAGCGTTCACCAATGTGCTCTTGCCGACTCCACTGTGACCTGAGATCATGACCTGATGACCTTTGATCTCTTCACGAAGAAAATCTATATTTTGCTTATTTTCTGCCGAGATCTTGTGACACGGATAGCCGATGGATGCGTACAAAGCAATCAGTTTATCGATCTCCTCTAATTCCTTTTCACTGTATGTGTCGATCTTATTGAACAAAAGTATTACGGGAATCCTGAACGATTCTGCGGCAACTAGGAAACGATCGATAAATGCCAAATGGGTAACCGGAGATTTCAGCGTGACCAAGAGGTAAGTACGATCCACATTGGCAGCAAGGATCTGCATTTGCTTGCTTAGATTGGTCGACTTGCGAACTATGTAATTCCGTCGAGGTTCAAAATCAGCAATTGTCAGTTTTCCTTCATTGTCGGGTGTATCGCTAAGTAGCACAATGTCGCCAACCGCTATCGGATTTGTGGTACTCAATCCCTCCAGACGCAATTTGCCGCGGATACTGCAGTTCACTATTGAACCGTCTTCCAGTTCAACGGTGTACCATTTCCCGGTGGATTTAAGTACGAGGCCTTTCATTCGTGCAAAGATAGGGGAAAGAACAAGGAGCAAGGAACAAGGAACAAAGAATTTAACAAGATAAGAATGTTTGGGCCATAGATAGCTGTGCTACGAAATTCCGATGTTTATCGGAAGAGAACCGAGGAAAGTGCAAAACGATAGGGCAGAATGCCTCCCAAGATTAGAGTCTTTGCTCCTTGTTCCTTGTTCTTTGTTCAATTCATAATTCCAAATTCCCAAAGAAGCGGTATCTTCGTCAACAAATTCATTCGCATGTCAATTGAGGTAAAGAACCTTTTTAAGTATTACGGAGAGCAAGCTGCAGTTCGCGATGTTTCCTTTACGGTTAACAACGGTGAGATCGTTGGCTTTTTGGGTCCGAACGGTGCTGGTAAGTCGACCACTATGAAGGTGATCACAGGCTATATCAATGCATCGGGTGGAGAAGTAAAAGTTTGCGGATTACCGGTTGACGTTGATTCACTGGACACTCGTCGAAAGATCGGGTATTTGCCTGAACACAATCCACTATACCTTGACATGTACGTGAAGGAATACCTCGAATTTGTTGGGCAGATCTACAAGGTGAAGAACCTCAAGGAACGTGTTAAGGAAATGATCAAGGCTGTTGGTCTTGAAGTGGAGCAGAACAAGAAGATTGGCGCGCTTTCAAAAGGATATCGTCAACGTGTTGGATTGGCTGCTGCTATCATTCATGATCCGGAAGTGTTGATCCTCGATGAGCCAACATCAGGTTTGGATCCAAATCAGTTGGTAGAGATTCGAGAATTGATCAAAAAGATCGGTAAATCGAAAACGGTAATGTTGTCTACGCATATCATGCAAGAGGTTGAAGCAATTTGTGATCGAGTTATCATCATCAATAAGGGTCAGATCGTTGCGGATGATACCGCTGAAGCTTTGCAGCATGAGCAGTCTCATCAAACGGTATACACAGAATTTGATGGTAATGTGTCCAAAGCTCAATTGAGTAAAATACCGCATGTCAGGAAGGTAGAGAAGGTGAACAATGGTTGGTTGCTGGAAACAACGGATGAGGTGGATCTTCGGAAAGTGATCGCTCAATGGGCACAACAAAACAACTTGTTGACGTTGACACTAAAACTGGAAGAACGCTCACTGGAGGAAGTATTTAAAGAATTAACGAAATAAGAAATGCCGTCAAATTTTATTGAGGAGTTAAGATGGAGGGGGATGGTGCACGACATCATGCCCGGAACCGAAGAAGCATTGAACAAAGCGGTTTCTGCCGGATATATCGGATTTGATCCAACAGCAGATTCTTTGCATGTTGGCCACCTAGTGCAGATCATGACACTGGTTCATTTTCAACGTGCAGGGCATAAACCGTTTGCTTTAGTCGGTGGTGCTACAGGTATGGTGGGTGATCCTTCAGGAAAATCGCAGGAAAGAAATCTGTTGGACGCTGAAACGCTTGAACACAATGTGAAATGTGTACGCGGACAACTTGAAAAGTTCCTCGACTTCAATTGTGGACCCAATTCAGCAGAGATGGTCAACAATTACGATTGGTTCAAAGACATGAGTTTCCTGGATTTCATTCGTGATGTGGGAAAACACATTTCCGTGAATTACATGATGGCAAAGGATTCCGTAAAAAAGCGTCTGGAAACAGGAATGTCCTTCACAGAATTCTCTTATCAGTTGGTTCAGGGTTACGATTTTTACTACCTGAACAAGCACAAGGATTGCATCGTTCAGCTCGGAGGTTCTGATCAGTGGGGAAATATTGTAACGGGTACAGAATTGATCCGAAGAAAATCGGGAGGTGAAGCCTATGCAGTAACAACTCCTTTGATCAAGAAAGCTGACGGAACGAAGTTTGGAAAGACAGAAGGAGGAAGTGTATGGTTGGATCCTGAAAGAACTTCGCCTTATGAGTTCTATCAGTTCTGGTTGAATTCAAGTGATGCAGATTCGGTGAATTACATTCGGATCTTTACATTGCGCTCAAAAGAGGAGATTGAAACTTTGGAAAGAGAACACGCTGAAGCACCTCATTTGAGAATTCTTCAGAAAGCGATCGCTGAGGACATCACTATACGAGTACATGGTGAAGAGGCACTTCGAACGGCAATTGCGGCATCCAATATTCTTTTTGGAAAGTCAACAGCGGATGATCTTCGTTCACTGTCAGAAAAGGATTTCTTTTCGGTGTTTGATGGTGTGCCACAAGCAAAAGTAAGTCGTGAAGAATTCAATGGATCCATGTCGATCATAGATGCATTAGCGGCAAAAACAGGATTTTTATCTTCGAACAGTGAGGCTCGACGTGAGTTAAAAGCGAATGCTATTTCGGTTAACAAGGAGAAAGTAGGAGAGGATTTCATGATCACGAATGATCATTTGATCAACGAGAAATACGTTCTCATGGGCAAAGGAAAGAAGAACAATTACATTCTTATCATAGACTAGTTAAGAGCGGATGCTGATCAATAGGTTCTGGGACATATTGGCCACTAAAAAAGTGGTGCTCGGGATCTTTATTGCTTTCTCTTTGATCGCCAGTATGCAATCTTTCTTTGCGCCAAAGAAGACCTATACTGAAGGTGGATTGGAGTATAACCGCTACAACAATTACACAATCTTTGAGCGCTCCTTCCATCATTTGAAGAACGGTCAGGATCTTTATGTTTTATATCCTGAAGAGCAGTTCGACCTTTACAAATACAGTCCAACTTTTGCGGTTTTCTTCGGGTTCTTTGCTGTATTTCCCGATGTCGTTGGTTTAACGCTTTGGACATTGCTCAATTCGTTGATCCTTTTCTTTTCGATATATTATCTGAAGGGCATAAGTGAAAAAGGAAAGGGGCTTCTTCTTCTGCTCGGAGTGTTTGAACTATTGACATCACTGCAGAATAGTCAGTCCAATGCATTGATGGCTGGATTGATCATATTCGCTTATGGATTAATGGAGCGAAAACAGATCATTTGGGCCACTTTGTTCCTTGTGTTTTCTGTGTATATCAAACTCTTTGGTTTAGTGGGATTTGCCTTATTCCTTTTCTATCCGGATAAGCTGCGTTTCATTTTGTATTCTATTTTCTGGTCAATTGTTCTGTTTCTTTTACCCTTAATGTTTGTTGATCTTTCACAATACAAGATTCTTCTTCAAAGTTGGGGGGATATGTTGGCTGCAGATCATTCAGCCTCTTATGGAATGTCAGTGATGGGCTGGTTGAATGCTTGGTTCAATTGGAACGGTAATAAATTACTGGTTGTTTTGATCGGTGTACTACTTTTCCTTTTGCCTTTTATACGTCTGAAAAGTTTCAGGTCACCTGAATTCAGGATGATGTTTTTGTCCTCGATTTTGATCTGGATCGTGATCTTTAATCACAAAGCAGAATCGCCAACTTTTGTGATCGCATTTTCAGGGGTAGGGATCTGGTATTTTATGAGGGAACGGTCAAAGTTGGATCTGACGCTTTTCATTTTTGCATTTCTGTTCACCACTCTTTCTTCAACGGATCTATTCCCAAAAACGATTCGAAAGGAATTTGTTGACCCGTATCAATTGAAAGTGTTTCCTGTTATCCTTATCTGGATCAAACTCATTTATGAAATGATGGTGTTCGAGGTAGAACAAAAGACGGTCAAAGTGCAGTAAAATGAATTGATCAGGAATCTCTTCTCATCACCATTGCGATCAACAAACCAACTAACGACAAAAGCGTTATCGGTGGCATAAACAGTGGCCATGATTGTGGCGTAAGCCAACCTTCAATTCCAATGAGCAAAGGATGAAAGGCGTTGATCCAAACTCCGTATTTCCCCAACCTGAAAATTCGGCTTTCATTGGCTAATCCTTTCAAAGAAGCGAAAAATGGCATTAAATAGATTACAGCAGAAGTTGCTCCAATTCCAATATAGATCCAACCCATAAAACTGATCATTTGTCCTAGATAGAATTTTGGATAGTACTCTGATGAGAAAATTACGACAGTGATCAGAATGTGGATCAATGCCAACAGAAATCCGGCTATTCCCAAACTTTTTCGGCCAGCTTTAAAGTACTTGTTCAACACCTGGTCTTTTATCAATGTAAGAGAAACCAAGGAGAACGCCAACCAGGCGATAGATTTATTGAGAATGAACAACCAGTCCGCCCAAGGTACATTTTTGCCAATGTGATAACGTATGGCAGCATAAGTGTACATAACGGAAAAGAGGACAAGGATCAGGCGCATCATCAATATTCGATTTTCCAGAGAAAAAGACCTTTAGCCGGGACGCTTACGGCTGCTACTCCGCGATCTCTCTTATCGAGTATTTGGCGGAAATCTTGTCGATCGATCTTTCCCAAACCAACTTCCATTAATGTTCCAACTGTTGCTCGCACCATGTTTCTCAGAAACCGGTCGGCGGTGATCTCAAAGTAGATCTGATCTTCATTCACTTTGATCCATTGTGCATTATTTACCGTGCAGATGTTCGTCTTTACATCGGTGTGCAACTTGGAAAGTGAAGTAAAATCCTGTTTGCCCAGCAATTCTTTAGCGGCCTCATTCATCGCTTCAAGGTCCAACTTTTGCGGATAATGCCAGCTGAATTCATTCAGGAAAGGTTCTTTATGTTGATGAATAAAATAGCGGTATGTTCTGGCAGTAGCACTGAAGCGCGCGTGTAGATCATGGTCAACAAGATAGATCTTTTGGATGCTGATATTTCCTGAGAGCATTTTATTCAATTTATACTTGAATTGCTCAGTATCCGGGATCTCAGGTAGATCGACATGAAGAAAATACTGTTTGGCGTGTACACCGGTATCCGTTCGTCCACAACCAACAACCGAAACAGGGACATTTGAATTCAACCGCGTAAGTGCTTCTTCGATCTCTTGTTGAACACTCATCTGTTCAGGTTGACGTTGCCAACCGAAATAGATCGTTCCATTGTAAGAAAGTTCGAAGAAGTATCGCCTCATGCCGCAAATTTATGTTTTTTACGGCATGAAGAGGAGAAGATACTTGCTTATTCCAGAATGATCAACTCTGACTGAGCAGAGTTATCGAGTTTAAAGACATAGATGCCTTTTGAGAGTTTTGATGTATTGATCGTGTTCAATTGCTTAGTAAGTGTGCCTGTCTTCACAATGGCACCTCGTAGGTCCTGGATCGAATAGCTATCCGTATGGAAGGATTCCGGCAATAGTACTGTAAATTGACCTTCACTAGGATTTGGATAAATGCTGAATGAACTACCATTTAACTGATCGACGGAGGCATTGTTGTCAACTACCAGTAGGGCGGTTCTCGTCGTGTCTGAGCAAAATCCTTCCCCGATCAGGCAACGGAAAAGTTGATTGTTGTTGGATGGTGTTACATTGGAGGCCGTCAGCGTTGAAGTATTGACTCCACTGTACTGACCTGCGTCCGAAAGATTTACAAACCCAAAACCTAGATCGGTCTGCCATTGAAGAGTTTCTGTAGTTGCGTTGGAAACTACAGAAAATTGCACCGTTGTATTTTCAGGAGTAATAACATCAACAGGTTCTTCTGAAATCTCAAGTAAACAAGGTGGCATCACCAGGAATTGTCCCATCATGCCTTCATCTTCATGGGTTAAAATGTGACAATGGTACATGTAAGGGTGCTCATCACTGTAGAAATCATCAAATTTCGCAATAAATCGAACTGTTCCGTTACCGGCAGGTACATGTACAACATCTTTTCTGCCCTGGAGATGGGCAGGAGGAGGTGTGCCATTGATATCCAAGATATAAAAACTTACGTCGTGAATATGGAATGGGTGGCCGATCGGAGATTGGTTAGTCAGTGTCCAGATCTCAATATTCTCGAATGGGACCTGGTAATTGATGATGTCCATGTCGAACGCTGCGCCGTTAATGGTAAATGGCCCCTGAATGGCGGTCGGTCCCATGTTAACAGGTTGAAATAATAGAGTGCGAGTTGTATTGGCCTCAGCTTCAGTCCATGGATTGTGACTTACCAATGTTGTTGGAATACTAGTAACTGGATTCGCTGTTGGAGCTCCAACATTGATCTGAAGGATATTAAAGTCACTTCCGTTCAATGGATTTGAAGTATAATCCGGAATGGTTTGACCGCCACCCATTCCAGGTTGCAATGCGCCGTAGATGGCACTTGGCAACTCCGATCCAAAACTTTTCAAATGTATGGTTTGACCCTGAAGTGCCGAAAGATCAATAATAATCTCGGCTCTCTCACCCGGGGCGATCTGAAGTCTAGTCATTGTCAGTGGTGCAGCCAGTAAGCCACCGTCTGAACCGATCATTTGGAAAGGCAAGTTGTTGGTAAACCCAAAATTGTAATAGCGTTCAGAGGATCCGTTCAACAATCTCATACGAACCATTTGTGCGGGGGCGTCAAGAAATGGATCTAATGTTCCATTGACCATTAGGTTGACATCCAAAGCAGATTCGATAATGATCTGATTATTGGCATCGAAGGCTTTTGTTTGAACAACAATTGGGAAATCGTCGACGCCATAAGTGTCAGGCAAATTCAAGGCCTGTTCTTCGGCGTCGCGCACGATGATCAAACCAGCGACCCCCTTTTGAACATGCTCGTTCGTGTGCATGTGGAGATGAGGATGATACCAGTGAGTTGAAGCCCAATCGAGAACTTGCCATGAAGGACTCCATGTAGCTCCGGGTTCAATTACAGTATGAGGACCACCGTCGTTTTCAGGTGCTACGTGCATACCATGCCAGTGTATTGTTGTGGGTGTTCCCAAATTATTGGTCACGTTCATTGTTACGTCCTGAAATCGGTCTAGCACGATGGTCGGTCCTAAAAGGTTTCCGTTGGCACCCATAGTATTGGTTATCTGACCTGGTAAAAACTGCGTTGTTCCGTTCTGCAGGTTGAGATCAATGACATTTCCAATTATTGTAGGGGGTATTACAAGTGGGTTTTGAGCGAACAATTGCAAAGCGCATGATTGAAGCGCTAAAATGATTAAACCTTTTAATTTCATAAGTAGTTCAATATTGCGGTAATTCTTTTTTTCCAACGATTAATCTGTGAGGGTGGTTGGGGACCGTATTCCTTAATGTAACTTTTGTTACATGAAAAAGGGAGGCTGAGCCTCCCTTTTTTTTATTTTGAAACCGGATAAGTAAATCCGGACATATCTATCTCGTACATATCAAGACTGGATTTCTGACCAACGATCTCATATCCAACCATCACAGCCTTGTTCATCTCTTTGTAGTACTGGAAGTGGCTATCGTTGTTTACAGAGTTGATCTCACCTCCAAGATTAACAGGTTTACCCCATTGTCCATTTCCAAGGTTTTCTACAACATATACATCGAGACCTCCCATACCGGCCATACCATCTGAACTGTAGAATAAATATCTTCCATCTGGTGTAATGAATGGGGTTGTTTCTCTTCCAGCAGTGTTCACTGTGCCCATAGGCAATGCCTTAGCTTCACCCCATTTTTTGCCGACTTTTTCTACAACATAGATGTCGGTTGAACTCTTTTCACCCTTTCGGTCAGAAACAAAATACATGGTGTTTCCATCTTCCGTCATGGTTGCAGAACCTTCAAAAAATGAAGTGTTGATCGATTTGTTATTGATTCTTTTTGGAGTAGACCATCGGCTTTTAGCAGAATACTCTATCTCAAATATATCAGAACCTTTGGTTGTTTTTTTCTGTTGTGTGGCGGTAAGATTCACTGTCATCAGTCCGCGCAATCCATCTTGAGAAATGTAAGTTATCGCGTCAAAACCATCCGTATTTATTCTTCCAAGTTCATTACTGACACTGTCCCATGTGTTGCTTGAATTGTTCCATACGGCACGATAAACATCCTCGAAGAAAACCTGATCGTCAGGATTCATGTTTCCACCTTTCGTATCACTTCTTCTCGAAGCAAAATAAAGTTCCTTTCCACTATTCGTAAGGATAGGGGTATAGTCGTCATATCCAGAGTTTACATCACTTGAAAAAGCAATTTTTTTGGATTTTTTACCTGATCCCATTTCATTCTGAGCAAACTTAACCTGCTCAATTCTCAATTTGATCATAAGTTCATTTGATCGGGATTTGGACATGCTGCCAAGAGCAACTTCATAATTGATCAAAGCAGAGTCAAGTTTACCCAATCGGTGATATGATCGACCCAATAGTTCGTATACTTCCTTGTCAATATTGTCCGTATCAATCTTTAAGGCTTCGTTGGCGTACTGCAAGGCATATCCGTAATTGTTCTGTACATAATGGCACTGTGCAATCCAAAATGGAGCTCTCCATGTGTATGGATCCTTAACGGCTGCCTGACGAAAACGGATGAGAGCATCCCTAACCTTTCCTTCAAGAAAAAGAGTCTTCCCTTCATCAATGATCAACAAAGCCGAAGCTCTGTCTGTAATATTGCTGGTACTATCAGGAGGCGCTATGTTGAACGCTGAGGCGTGCAGGCTAATCAAAGCCAAACAAAAAGTGATCAAAGACTTTTGAATCATAGTGATCGGTTTACAAAGTTTAATTCTGGTTACAAAAGAAAGCAATTTTTAGCTCTTCATGAAAATTAATCAAAACAATTGCATTTTATGTCCTTTTTCCTGCGCTTTGTTTCTTTAGATCTAAAGTGTCATTCATTGCAATTGTAGCTGCGATAATTGCCAGTACTGGTGCTGATGCAGCACATATCCATAGGAATACCTGATAGGAATAGTTCATCACGCCCGATAAAGCGTCAGTTTTAAAAGCTTCGGTTGTGAACAGTACAGAAAGGTTAACCGGAACTAGTATCATCAAGGAATAGATCATACCAATGCTTACGGCCAGTCCGCGGTGTTTTCGCACAAAGCGAATACTTTCGTCAATATTCCATCTCAATCGCTCATGCACGTAATCCAGAAAACTGAATCCGTAATAGAAAAAACCAAGGATGAAGGTCAGGTAGAATACCGGAGATTCCTCTGGCTTTTCCCAACCGAGATAAGCTACCACGAGTAAAATAATGAAGAAGAAGTAGTGCCACATGATATTTCTGATCGCGATCCTAAATCCGCGCTTGATATCCCTGAATAACTGGTCAAGATCAAAATCGTATTCATTTCCGGTTAATATTCTTTCACTTTTCTGACTAAGGTGTGAAAGGAGAGGAGAAAGTATTATCACGACAAGGTATTTTGAGAATTTCATCAATGTCATTCCAATCATGATCTCCATTAATAATATGATCATACCCCATACAATACTATTCATGTTCTCAGTACTGAGGCTGATGTGGTGACTGCGAATGACATCACCGAATTTATAGATCATCAACATCAGTATTGCAGGAATAGGGATGTACCAATAAAGTTTTTCCCTGTGTATGAAACGAATGGCTTTCCAATAGGATTTTAAACCAACAAAGAGGTCTTTGAAAAAACGCATGGTTAAAGGTAATCATTAGGGAATATTTAAAGTCTAATCCTGAAGGTTTTCTTATATTTGACGCTTCTGCAAAATTCAATTAACACGCAATTTATCATGAATTTTTCTCCGCTTACCGCAATTTCCCCTATCGATGGACGCTACAATGCTCGTACGAAGGAACTGCAAGTGTATTTTTCTGAATTTGGTTTGATCCGATTTAGAGTTCAAGTCGAAGTTGAATACTTAATCGCTTTGGTAGAGTCAGGAATTTCTCCATTGAGCGATTTTCCAAGAGAAAGCTTCAATGACCTCAGAAAAGTATATCAGAACTTCACTGAAGAAGATGCATTATGGATCAAGAACACGGAGAGAACAACCAACCACGATGTTAAGGCAGTTGAATACTTTTTGAAAGAGAAACTCAACGAGATGGGACTCGAGAAATACCTGGAGTTCGTTCATTTCGGATTGACTTCACAGGACATCAATAACACTTCAGTTCCGCTTTCAGTCAAGGAAGCTTTAGATGAGGTTTATTACCCGATGCTTAACAAACTGATCGATCGATTGAATGTACTGAAGGAGGAATGGAAAGATATTCCTATGCTGGCACGAACTCATGGGCAGCCCGCATCACCGACAAGATTGGGAAAAGAGATCCAGGTGTTTTCTGAGCGATTGGGGATCCAACTTGAACAGTTGAAGCGTATTCCTCTGTCGGCGAAATTCGGAGGAGCAACTGGAAATTTCAATGCTCATCATGTTGCTTTCCCTGACCATGACTGGGTTGGTTTCGCTAATAGCTTTGTGAATGATCAGCTCGGTTTGAACAGAAGTCAGACAACTACACAAATTGAGCATTACGATAATCTGGCTGCGTTATTCGATGCATTGAGAAGGATCAATACGATCATTCTTGATCTGAACCGCGATATGTGGACCTACATTTCCATGGATTATTTCAAGCAAAAACTGAAGGAAGGTGAGATCGGTTCATCAGCAATGCCTCACAAGGTAAATCCTATTGATTTCGAAAATTCTGAAGGAAATATCGGTATTGCAAATGCTTTGTTTGAACATCTCTCTTCGAAATTACCGGTTTCAAGATTGCAAAGGGATCTTACGGACTCGACCGTACTCAGAATGGTTGGTGTCCCATTTGCGCATTCTTTGATCGCGTTCAAATCAACTTTGGTGGGATTGGATAAACTTTTGCTCAACGCTGCGGAATTTGAAAAGGATCTTGAGGCAAATTGGGCGGTAGTAGCCGAAGCTATTCAAACAGTCCTAAGAAGAGAGGGTTTCCCAAAACCATATGAAGCATTGAAAGGATTGACCCGTAAGAATGAAGCAGTTACAAAAGAGTCAGTACATGCCTTCATTGATACGTTGAACGTATCAGAAAATCTAAAAGGTGAGTTAAAGCGGATCACTCCACACAACTATACCGGAATTCAACTTGTAAATTAACCAGAATGATAAAACCAAGATTACTATTTGCTCTGTGCGCATTGATCGGAATTCAGACCGTAAGCGCTCAGGATTACTCCGTGAAATGGGGTACAATGGAAAAAAGTACAGGACGTTTGATGGATCTGATCCCAAAGTCCGGTTCTGATTTCTACGCCCTTCGTTGGTCAGGAGGAGCTCTTTTAGGTTCGATGAAGCTTTCTAAGCATGAAAATCTGTCCATGACAGCAAGTGGTAAACTTGTTACTCAGGTTGATGGTAGCATGGCTAGTTTTGAAGCTGCCCGTTACTTCGGTGGCAAACTGGTTGTTTTTCTATCTGACAAGAAGGACGGTAAGAATACGATCTTTATGCAGGAATATGGAGAGGATATGGCTCCAAAGGGAAAAGCAAACAAACTTGCAAGTTATGACCTTGAAAAGGGTAGAAGCAAAGGATTCTTTGAGGTATTGACATCCAGAAACAAGGACTTCTTTGGAGTGATTTGGGAAATTCCAGGAAAGAAAGACACGAAGGATCTATATGGTTTTAAGATCTATGATTCGGAATTGAACGAGGTTTCTGAAGGAGAATATAAATTGCCTTATGAAGCTAAGTTAGGAAGTATCCAACAACATTACCTGTCCAATACAGGTGATTACTTTATCGCCGTGAATGAGTATGAGGAAGGGGAAAAGAAGACTTTTCGCACTTACACCAACTATAAGTCAACACATATTTTCCACATCACTCCTGATGGAATTGAGGACTTTGAGATCAATATGGAAGGAAAGCGTATTGAGGCAATGAACATGAATTCCGACAATAACAGGATCTTCACGATTACAGGGATTTACGGAGATGCAGGAAAAGCTGGCGTGAACGGACTTTTCTACATGCGCGCGGATTTCAACAAGCAAGAAGTGATCGATGAGGGATTTGAAAAGTTTGGCAAGGATTTCATCACTCAGGATTGGTCTGATCGCCAGAAAGAAAAGGCAGAAAAGCGTGAGGCGAAAGGTAAGGGTGAGCCACAGCTGTACAATTACGTCATGCGTCAGACGGAAGTATTGAAGGACGGAAGTATTGTTGGTTCAATTGAGCAGTATTATGTTGTTGTAACACGTTACACTGATCCAAGAACTGGAGCGACAACAACAACTTACACGTATTACTACAATGACATTATTGCGTTCCGTGTTGGGGTTGATGGTGGATTTGACTGGTTGAAGAAGATCAACAAATATCAGGTGTCAACAAATGATGGTGGACCATTCAGTTCTTACGCAAGATTTGTGGATGATGGTAATCTTTGTTTCATCTTCAACGACAATGTGAAAAACTACGATGAGTCAGGGAAATTCCTTAAGCAGGACCGAGTATACCCGGCAAATTTCGGAAAGAAAAAGAACGTTGTTGCGATCGTTGAATTGAATTTGGAAAGTGGTGACCTATCACGCAAAACTTTCTTCGACAGAAAAGAAATCACTGCTGTTGCAGTACCAAAGAAATTCAATATCGACTATCAGACCAGTGAAATGTTGCTTTATGCGGTTTATGGCAAAAAGGAGCGTTTTGGTATTATGCAATTGAATCAGTAAGAAAATCTTGAAACAGTAAGTAAAAGGGCCGCGATTGCGGCCCTTTTTTTATGATCTGATATATTTGCGTTTAAATGATCTCACAAGCATTAGCAAGAAGAGTAGAACACTCACAAAGGCAAAAGATCTACCCATTACGTCGCCGTAGGTGGTATAAAATGTATTTTCCTTGTTCAACTGGATCGTGGCATTGATCGCAGCCGGTTCCCACCACTTTGTTTTCTCCAAAACGTCACCACGTTGATTGATCACGCAACTAATACCGGTGTTCGCTGCTCTTGCAACATATTTTCTTGATTCAATGGCTCGAAGCCTGGAGAAGCTCATGTGCTGTTTGTATCCCGGCGTGTCTCCCCACCAACCGTCATTGGTGATGACAAAAACTGCCTCAGCACCTTTTCTACTCTGTTCTGAAAGAATTCCACCGGAAATGGATTCGTAACAGATCAGTGGAGCAAAGGTCAATAAATTACCTGACATCACTTGCGCTTGTCTTTCTGTGCCGAGTGATCCGCTGGTTCCTCCATTGTCAATGGACAATTTCTCCAGGAAAGGAAAGTAATTGGAAAAAGGAATTATCTCAACACCAGGAACCAGCAATGATTTGTGAACGAATGAAAGTTCATTCTGCTCATTGATCAACATCGATGTATTGTAATATTCAATGAATCCCGGTCCACCTTCTACTGGTCTTGATGCTCTCGAAAAAGGTTCTTCAAAAAATCGTGCAGTGGATGCCCCTGAAAGTAATAAGGGAATTTGCTTTTCAGCTTTCCATTCTTTCAAATACTGCACACTGAAAGTATTGTTGGCCTCTTCTTCGTAGAATCCCTGACTAATTGCCGTTTCTGGAGCAATTACAATTTCAGTGTTTTTCGTGATCTTGGATTCGGCTAGTTTACAAAGTTTCTCCAGCTGTTTGTCGATAGGGTCGGTAAACTTTTCGTTGTAGGGGTCTATATTCGGTTGTACAAGTACCATTTCCAAGGGATCCTTTTTTTCAACATAACTGAAATAGCTCCAAAGTGACAGTCCAATTGGAAACAAGATCAGAATAAAGTAACTCCAGATCAAAGGCGTTTGAATCCTTAAACTTTCTCTTTTGATCCAAAGATTTTCAACTATTCTGAAGCCGAGTAAGTTAACGATCAGCACCCAGAAAGTTCCTCCCAAAATGCCAGAGAAAGAATACCATTGAACCCATGATGGTGTTAAAGAGAAAACATTTCCAAAATGGATCCAAGGCCAGGACAGTTCCCAGTGATAGTGAAGAAATTCAAAGGAGATCCAATAGAAGATCAGGGAAAGATACCCTTCTTTCACACCAACATTCTTCTTCGTCAGATGAAAAAGCCAAAAGATCAAGGCCATAAAGATCGTATTCAGAACGAACGCCATTGTAGCTCCGGCCTCACTGGCATTCCAGACCCACCAGGTTGTTCCGATATTGTAGATGAAAAAGGTGATAAAAGCATGTATGAAGATCTTCCCAGTGCGATAGTTCTTTGAATAAACATTGTTTTCTATTAGAAGGAGTGGAATCCATGAAATAAAAACCAATGGGGTTAGACTTCCCGTGTATGGGAAAGTAATCACCATTAGGATTCCGGAGAGAATACTTAATGCGTAACGATGCTTTCGGGTCAAGTTCAACATGCGTCAAAATTAAGAAAAAAGAAAGGGCCGGCGTTTGCCGACCCTTTTGTATTGAGATCAATAATTTGTTACTTGAAAATGATCTTCATTTCAACACGACGGTTCTTCTGACGACCCTCAGGTGTGTCGTTCGAAGCAATCGGCATTGTTTCACCAAAGAACAATACATTCATTCTTGTTGCATCAATTCCCTGAGAGATCATGAAATTCTTCACTGCCTCAGCACGCTTCTTGGAAAGGATCATGTTCTTCTGATCGTCACCGACATTGTCAGTGTGACCAGCGATCTGAAGACCCCATTCTGCCTTTTTAGTTAATACACCGGCAAGCTCAGTAAGCGAAGGAATAGAAACTTCCTTAATGATATCCTTACCTGTTTCGAACTCCAGGTTATCGAAGGCAGTTTTAAGAATTTCTTCAACTTCTTTCTCTAATTCAGGACAACCCTTATTGCTCACTGGTCCGGGAGTATTTGGACAGTCATCATCCTTGTCAAGAACGCCATCGTTGTCAGTATCCTGGTATGGACAACCTTTGTTGGAAACTGGTCCTTTCAAAGTAGGACAATCGTCGTCCTTGTCGAGAATTCCATCACCGTCTGTGTCTGGCCAAGGACATCCGTTATTTTCTTTCGGACCTGCAACTGTAGGACAAGCATCCAGGAAGTCAAGAACTCCATCGTTGTCTGTGTCTGGACAACCATCATAGATCAGTGGACCAGGCACATCCGGACAAGCATCTTCTCCATCGATAATTCCATCACCGTCACGGTCAGGACAACCATTGAACGCTGCCAATCCAGCTTCATCCGGACAATTATCCTTTGGATCTATGATACCGTCACCATCTCTATCCGGACACCCTTTGTATTCAGCAGTACCTGCAAGATCAGGACATGCATCATCTTTATCAGGAATTCCGTCGCCATCCTTGTCAGGACAACCGTTGAACTGAGCCAGACCGGCTTCCTGAGGACAAAGATCCTCAAGATCTTTGATTCCATCACCGTCAGAATCTGGACATCCTTTGAACGCCCATACCCCCGGAACCACAAGACACTCGTCTTTTTCATCTGATACCTTGTCACCATCAATGTCAGAAGGGTGAGTATAAAGAACTGGAACACGAAGACCTGCGAAGATCTCAGCACCACGTACCTGACCAGTTGCAAAAAGTGTTTTGAAATCTGTGCATCCAATTGTCAATGGACCCAGACGTGTTGCGATACCGGATTTAAATCCTGAATACTGGTTGTAAGAAAGTGGTAAATGCAATCCAAACCAAGCGTGATCGAAGCTTGGTGTAAGTGAGATCTGATTTGCAATATGAACTTTTGTTCCGTTCTTTTTTGATGTAAGGTTGATCATACCTGTTGCGTTCACGTAGAACCATTTCCAGATGTGATAATCCAATTGAAGGCTAAGAGCCATGGGAGTCTTCATGAAGAAAGTCGAAGAAACATCTTCACCTGCAGTCCATCCAGGAGCATTAGTTACCAAGCTGTCAAGTGTACCATCGAAATCAATCAATGAAGTATCATTTTCGAACACAGCAAAAGCAAATGGATCAGTTGTGTTGACACTGAAGTTTCGGCTTAATCCACCTTTTTGGAACTTCATTCCTCCAAGATCCAATAGAGATGCTCCTGCGCGAAGCTTATACTTCTCTTGATCGCGACGCCAGATGTTTGTTTCTCCATCCATGTCATACTTGTACTCTTTCCAATCAGGACGCCATTCGTATACAAATCCAAGATCGATACCTAAACCGAATTTAGAAGTGGCACCAATTCCAGGCGTTGGGTTTCCTGCATCGTCAATATTTGCAGAGTAACCGTAATCGAAATCACCGACAAGTAATACAGAGGTGTCTTCATTCCTTAAGTTGTAATCAATGTTGTCTGTGTAAAGATAAGCGGCAGTCAAACCACTTAAGTACTTTGCACGTGCACCAAACTTCATGAAATGTTCCCCATCATCTTTCAATACTTGAGCATAATTGATCCCATATTCCATCCAGGTCAAGTGATTAACGCTGAGCAATTCATTGTTCAAGTTCACATTCCAAAGATCCGGATATTCGAATCCGTTTTCTGCTAGAACTGCCAGTTTAGGGTCAATTCGGTCGATATTTGTTATCGAGCGCATCTTTGCACCAAAGCCCACAGCAATTTTAGGATTGATATGGAACATGAAATTCAAAACATCGAGCTGGATATTGTTGTAAATACCCAATGTCTTTGACGAATTCTTGTTGTAACTTTTCACGATATAGCGATCCATGAATGTAGAATCGGGAGCAGACCAGCTATTGTAAATCGAAGTATCCAAGAAGGATTTGGTCCACCATTTCGGCATGTCTTTCGTGTCAAAAGCCCAAGCGTTGTTGTAGAAGTTGAAGTTGAAGCTTGCAAGGTTCACATCTACCACGAAACGGCTGTCCACAAAGCTGGCAGGTTGGATATCGGTACCCATAACACCAGCAAAATTACTGCTGTGAACACCAAGATAATTTTGTGCTTTACCCGTAAACGACGCACTTAGGAAGGTCGCAACAAGTAGTAATAGATAGAGTTTTTTCATTTTTATCTGTTAGTTTAAGATGTACTGTACAATGAAATCATCAACAACAGAGGTGATCAGTAGCATTCCCCCTGATCTTTGAACCAAGGCTTTCAAGCTGCCCTCAAGGGTTTTTCCTCCGATCAATTCTCCATTGGGACTGTGCAAATATACATCATTCTCCATACCATCCACAATTGCTAACAAGGATTTCGAAGAAATCATACTGTTGAATTTCACGAATTCAAATTCTTTAACTTTTGAACTGATGTTGAAGAATGTCCTTCCATTTTCGTCGATTACCAACACGGCATCCTTTGATGTTAAAATGAACTTCAATTGCTCATCGTTCTGATCGATTCCCGCCAAAGTATGATCGTTAAGATTAGAACTGATTGTTGTCCTTTTTCCTTTTTGATCAATCTTGATCAATGATCCTTCACTAAGGCAATAATGGATCAATTCATTTGACTTTTTAATCGCTATTGATCTTCCCGGCAGATCAAATTTCCTGTATTCTCGCCTGGATTCGGCATCATACATTTTGAATTGTTGACCATCGTTCAAGCCGATGTACGGCTTTCGTTGACTTACCCAAACTATTGGAGCTTCTTTTATTTGCGTCAGTCCGGTGTTAATAGTTGAAATTCGTTTTGCATTCTGATCAAATATCAGCATTTCACTGTTGGAGTTGGTCGCAACGATATAACTTTTGTTTCTCCAAGTGTAAACTGCGGCTTCGCATGTAAGTTGGCGATCTGCCACGATAATTGGAAATCCTTCCGGTGAGTTGCCATTCTGATCAAATAAATGCACGCCGTTCTTTGTAGTAACCACGATACTCTTTGAGCCTTTGAAGTCAACTTGCTGAATAATACCGACAGGTTCCGATGCTATGTTGCGTTCCCATGCCTTGGTGCCATTCTTGTATTGTCGGACCAATCCATTTTTCGTTACAGCCGTGATATTTCCTTTTCCGTCATTGGAAATGAAATCATGAATGGCTGAGCCGAATTTGTATGAATCAGCCTTGACGTTATCGTCAGAATTATTTTCCGAAGCATTTTGATTCTTGCTTGAATTTGGAAATCGGGTTTCGATCAGGACATTGTTGTATACAGAGAAAGACAACTGATCAGTTTCGCTTACGAAACGTTCAGAAACTCTTGCCGGCAGTTTACCGAAGATCATTTTAAGGTGTTCGGGACTTTGACTCAGGGTGTTTCCTAGACGAAATTCGGCAACAATCTTTTCACAGCTCTGCTGGTCAGAACTGATCACGACAAAGTCATCCATGCTGTATGCGTAGAATCCTTTTTTCACATTTTTCGGGAATCCCTTCATTAGTTCGATGTTCTGAAAGAAACCGTAAGATTGGTTCAAGGGATCCTTTTGAGTGAAATCGAAAAGCGAATTAACGGGATCCTGACTCTGTAAATAATCTGTTACAATGACGTCAGCGGACTCAAAATCAAACCGAACCAAACCATTGTCGATCCAGTCTTTCATCGGGCTATTTTTGAAAATCACATCGGTAGAAAGAAGATAATTCTTTTCCAGGAAATGGTAGTTCTTAATGTTTTTCGGTAAAGCCCGAGAAAAAAGTTCCTGATCATCGATTTTCTTTCCAGTTATCCCTTTTGTTGCACCGCTTATATATTCAACTAGACCACTTTCCTTGAAATAAATATCCGTTGATCCGGGGATTGCAGTTGAAAGGTCAATTATGGACAAACTCGCTTTTCGGTCGAATTTCGTCCAGTCAGACGCTATCAATGAACTGGTAAATTCTTTTTCAAATAAGTAGAGTCGATTCCGGTAAACCTTTCCGGTATAGGATTCCAATAAAATCTGTTGTGAACCTTTGAATTCGATCTTTCCGGTTTGCTCTAACAGGTCAGACAGCGATTTTTTAGTCCAAGGCACAGCCGATTCAAATAGTAAATGATTGCGCTTGGAACTCACATAGATCGTTTTCAATTCCTCAGGAAAACTCTGCATACGGGATAAAAGCGGATTTCTTTTTGTACCTGTTCGTTGTTCAACAATTTCCCAGTTGACTTCTTCAGTCCTGTGGATAATTATCACAAGAGAATCTTCCTTCCCGAAGAGTTGTTGTGGAGCAAGTTCATTCTTCTTATCAATAAGATCGAAGGCAACAAAGCACGTCCAAACAAAAGCTAGAATTCCGATCGCAATAAGGATGTATCTTCCAAACATAAATTGTTCAAGATTGGTTTTCAATCAAGTTCAAAGATACTTCGGTCTTCGTCTGCCGTAATTGAAGTTCAGAATATAAATGAACATCTGTCTGTTTATCCAAATAAACTCAATTGCTCGGGGGGAAGAAGTGTGAATGATTGCCGGTGATGTTCTGTACTTCCAAATTTGCGGATGGCTTCACGGTGTGCGATAGTCGGATATCCTTTGTTTTTGTCCCACTGATATTCAGGATACAGTTTGTGAAGATTTAACATGTAGTCGTCCCTGTAGGTCTTAGCCAGAATTGAAGCCGCAGCTATGCTCATGAATTTTCCATCACCTTTAATGATGCAGGCATGTTTTATTTCGGGATAAGGATGGAATCTGTTACCATCGATCAATAAGAATTCCGGAACAATGTCAAGCTTTGCAACCGACTCGTGCATGGCCAGGATACTGGCGTTCAGTATGTTGATTTCGTCGATTTTTTTTTCTTGAATTAGGGAGACAGCGTAACTTATTGCTTCCTTTTCAATGACCTCCTTTAATTTCTCTCTTTTTTTTTCAGGAAGCTGTTTCGAATCATTCAGCCATTCGTGATGGAAATCATCTGGAAGAATAACTGCTGCCGCCACCACCGGGCCCGCAAGGCATCCGCGTCCCGCCTCATCGCATCCTGCTTCGATCCTGTTTTCTTCAAGAAAAGGCAAAAGTTTTCCCATCGGAAACAAATTTGGCAAAAATATTGTAGCTTAGTATTCGAATTCAGGTTTCGTACAACTTTTTACTAAGTTTGTACGTCTGAGATAAAAAATAAAGAGATGAAAGCATTTTTCTACACAGTATTGTTCGTTGCAGGTCTATCCAGTTTTTCCGTTGCTCAGGAAAGATCTAACCTTGCTGTCGGCCCAAACAAGTCAGAGTTTGCAGCAGGTAAGCAGACGGGTAAGTTCACCTTCATATTTCCTGCAGGAACAGTAGCAGAGGAAGTTGCACAAAATGCGAAATATTATACGCACTACTTCACAGTTGATTATGTTGCTCAAAGCAGGGAAGCTAAGATTACTATGGTGAACAATGACGATAAGTCAAGAAATGTTATTATCCGTTTCTTGTCTGCCAATGGAATCCAAGAAGTGAACGTAGGTGGAGTGATTGTTCCGATCAGTGAACTGTTCGAGAATTATTTGAAATAAATCGAAATTAAATTCAAGTTCAAGCCATCCGCAAGGGTGGCTTTTTTTGTTGTTCTTGATTGTCAGATTACTTTTAATTTTGAGCTATGGTCAGTCCAATTGAAATAAGCGATTTTTTAAACTTTTCTGCGGAATACACGATTATCGATGTTCGAAGTGAATCCGAATTTGCTGCAGGCCATATTCAAGGAGCCGTGAATGTTCCCATACTCGATAACGAAGAACGAAGAATTGTAGGAACCACCTATAAACAAAATGGACGTCAGCCAGCAGTTTACAAAGGTTTGGAATTAAGTGGCCCCCATCTAAGTGATCGACTCAGACAGGGAGTTAAGCACACACGAAACGGTAAGGTGATGGTTCACTGCTGGAGAGGTGGCATGCGCAGTGAATTCTATTCTTTTCTTCTGCATTATTATGGATTGGAGCCTTTCATGCTGGTCGGTGGTTACAAATCCTACAGAAATAAGGTTCACGCTTCTTTTGAAGGCCAATTGAATCTGACTGTACTGAGTGGTAAAACCGGCTCTGCCAAGACGGAGATTCTCAATCGCCTGGCTACAGCAGGAGAGCAAGTGATAGATCTTGAGTTTTTAGCTAAACACAGGGGCTCGTCATTTGGGGCATTGGCATTCACGGAAACCACAACGCAAGAGCAATTTGAAAATGATCTATTCGAAGTGATCCGTCGCCTTGATCCTGCAAAAAGGATCTGGATCGAAGATGAGAACAGAACAATAGGTGACAAGGTTATTCCTGAAGGATTGTGGGGTCAAATGAAAAATGCGCCGATAGTACTTTTGGAAAGAGGATTTGATGAGCGACTTGAACAAATTGTGATGGACTATGGACATTTCAAAAAAGAAGATCTGAGGAAGTCAATGGAACGGATCGGAAAAAGGTTGGGACCTCAACATGTGAAGGCGGCACTTGAATTTTTAGATCAGGGAGATTATAGATCGGCATTTTCGATTGCGCTGAAGTATTATGACAAAGCTTACGATTATCAGATGGAAGATGTAAAGTTCAATCAACTGAATCGTTTCAATATTAAGGGTTTAAACCTGGAGGAAGTAGTTGATCGTTTAGTGAATTACAATGGAAAGTAAGGAAGAGGTTAAGTTGACGAGTTTCACTAAAGGGGGTGGATGTGGTTGCAAAATTCCGCCTGCAGCGCTCTCAGAAATTCTTAAAGACCAGCATGCTCTGGTTGAAAATGGACTTCTGGTTGGAAATTCGGAGGGTGATGATGCGGCAGTTTATGATCTTGGCAATGATCTTTGTTTGATCAGTACAACGGATTTTTTCACTCCCATTGTCGATGATCCATATGATTTTGGAAGGGTAGCGGCTGCGAATTCAATTAGCGATATTTACGCAATGGGAGGTAAACCAATCCTTGCGCTGAGTTTACTTGCCTGGCCGACTGAAAAATTACCGACTGAAGTGGCCGCAGAAGTAATAAGAGGAGCTCGTGCTGTTTGTGCAGAAGCAGGAATTTCAATTGCCGGAGGGCACTCGATCGAAAATCCGGAGCCGGTATTTGGCTTGGCAGTGAATGGAATAGTCGAAAGATCGAAGATCAAGCGAAACAATTCTGTCGAAGAAGGGGATATTTTAATCCTGACAAAGGCACTTGGATCCGGCATTTTAAGCACGGCAATGAAACGCGGGTTATTGACAAAGGATCAAACGCAGAGTTTGGTGGGAGAGTTAGTGAAGTTGAATAAGATCGGTGAAAAACTGGGAGATTTGGAGGGAGTCCATGCTATGACTGATGTGACCGGTTTTGGGTTGATAGGTCATTTGTTGGAAATGGTTGGGGACAAATCATTATCCGCTCAAATAAAGTACAATGCGGTGCCATTGATGGATAGTGTAAAAGAACTGGCAGGACAATTTGTATACGCAGACAATACCATGCGCAACTGGAAGGCATACAACGAACGAGTGAATGGAGTTGCAGGGGAGTCGTTACTCACACTTTGCGATCCGCAGACCAACGGCGGACTACTTATTGCTGTTGCACCCGAGGAGTTAGATGCAGTGGAGTCCCTTTTTATAAATGAAGAGCATTTCTTCAAAGTGATCGGCTCCATAACTTCCTTTACAACATCTTCCATCACTATAGAATAACATAGAATAAAAAAGGACCACTTTCGTGGTCCTTTCTGTTTAATCGGCAATTTTTTAATAATTATATCGATTGTCATCGATCACCGCTTGCGCGATCAATTGACGTGCTACTTTAGGATTGAACGGTTCCGTTTTGGTGAAACGCTTCAATCCCATCAACATCATTTTCAATTCATCTCCTTCAGCAAAGGAATTCAACGCATCTTTCGCCGCTTTTTCGATTCGGTCTGCCGTGTCGTAAACATATGTTTTTGCCATTGCGATCTGTACGGCGCAAGCTTCCTCACCTTTTTGAGCGATCAATTTTTCAACGCGAAGCAATACTGATTCTGCCTGATAGGTCCAGATAGCCATGTCTGCAATGTTCATCAATACTTCCTGTTCCTTTGATAAGGTCTGCATCAATTTCTGAACGGCGCTTCCGGCAACCATCAGGATGGTTTTCTTAAATCCTTCCAGCGACTTGAATTCATTACCAAAAACTCCTTCAGGAGCTTCTCCCATTTCAGGAATACTCATCAATTCTCCAGCTACTTTCATAGCAGGACCCATCAGATCCAATTCACCTTTCATTGCACGACGAAGGATCATGTCTACCGTCAGCATTCGGTTGATCTCGTTGGTTCCCTCAAAAATTCGATTGATACGAGAATCTCGATAGGCTCTCTCCACAGGCGATTCAGCAGAGTATCCCATTCCACCATAGATCTGTACTGCCTCGTCCACCACATAATCCAAGCACTCCGAACCTGCCACTTTCAGCATTGCGCATTCAGCAGCAAATTGTTCGATTCCTTTCAAAGTTGCCTGATTCTTTGGCATTCCACCTGCGATCAAAGCAGCAATAGCATCGTCGATGTTTTGTCCTGCGCGGTAGGTGGCAGACTCCAGAACATAGGTTCGGATGGCTTGCTCTGCGATCTTGTAGCGAATTGCACCATATTTTGAAATGGATCGTCCGAACTGTTCCCGCTCGTTGGCATATTTCACGGCATCACTTATCGTAGCTTTTGCTCCTCCCAATACACCTGCGGCCAGTTTAATGCGTCCTATGTTCAGGATATTGATCGCGATCTTGAAACCATTCTCCCGCTCTGAAAGCATATTCTCCACAGGAACTTTCACATTGTTGAAGAACACCTGACGAGTAGAGGAGCCCTTGATACCCATTTTCTTTTCTTCAGGGTTCAATGAAATTCCTTCTGAATCTGCTTCCACGATGAAAGCAGTCAAATTCTTGTCGTCATCGATCTTGGCGAAAACGGTCATCAGGTTAGCGAAACCACCATTGGTGATCCACATTTTTTGTCCGTTGATGATGAAATGTTTGCCGTCTTCAGAAAGTACGGCTTTTGTTTTCCCTGAGTTCGCATCTGATCCAGATCCCGGTTCTGTCAAACAATAGGCTGCTTTCCATTCTCCAGTTGCTAGTTTTGGAATGTATTTGGCTTTTTGTTCTTCTGTTCCGTAATACAGGATTGGCAAGGTCCCGATTCCAGTATGTGCACCGTATGCTACTGAGAAAGAATATCCTTTACCCAGTCGTTCTGTAGCAAGCAAGGAAGTCTTAAAATCGACTCCCATTCCGCCCAGATCTTCAGGGACAGACATCCCAAGAAGTCCAAGTTCACCTGCTTTATCAAGAATCGAAGGCATCAAACCTTCCTCCATCTTGTCGATTCGCTCGATGTTTGGAATTATTTCCTGAGCAATGAAATCATCACACATTTGTGCGATCATCTGCTGTTCTTCGTTCCACTCTTCGGGAATGAAAATTTCATTTGGTTTCGTTTGACGAATGATGAATTCGCCTCCTTTGATCGGGTTGGGATTTGTTGATTCCATGTATAAATAGTGCTAATTAATTTCAGTGGCACTAATATAAGGAATGTTTTTAATTATTATGCATGCATATTGAAAAGATTTTCAGATTCTTCCTCAGTCTTCAAATCTCTTGTTATTCCCATCCCCTCAATTCCTTGCAGGCTCTGATAAATTTCAGGTTCAGGTCGATCTGGCTTTCGTTGATGCTATAGTTGATCGCATGTGTATAGGATTCGATGGCGCTATCCAATTCTCCTTTGTGCTGGTAAAGCATGCCAAAATAGAAATAGATATCTGAATCTTCTCTGTTGCGGAGTTTTTGAGCCCGACGAAGTAACATTTCTGCTTCATCAAAACGACCTTCTTTCACAAGGATCAGACTGTATTGAGTATAGGTTGGAAAATATTCAGGATCGATCTCCAATGCTTTCTGATAGTTCTTCTCCGCTTCATCATTACGCCAGAAATTATAGGCGATTCGACCCATTTCGTAATAAGGTTCGGCTCGATCGGGATGGTGGATCATCAATTCATAAAGTTTATTCATCGCTCGTTCGTAATAGGCTTGATTTACATCCTGTTGAACTAAATAGAGTTCCTCTTTGAATTTCCCGAGTTCTGCGTCAATTCTTCTCATGATCTTGCTTTTGTTAGTCGTAAAATTAGGATTTCAAAATAATTTTGAGCTTATCGAGCAATTCCCATTTTCAACTTTTTACCTTTCACTTTTTCATCACGAACGGTTTGCAAGACTTTGCGTGCATGATCTCTTTTTACTGCAACAAAAGAAGTGAAATCGAGCACGGTGATCAGTCCGATATCTTCTTTTTTCAATCCTCCTTTTTGTCCAAGGAAACCAACAAGGTCGATCTTGTTGATCTTATCCTTTTTACCACCACTGAAATACAAGGTTACCCACGGACTTTGAATAGGAAATTCTTTTTTGGTCTTATATTCTTCTTTGGGAATATCGATGTATTCAGGAGTTTCTTCGTCGGAATTGATGAGCAGGTAAGCCGATCCATTCGCTTTCATACGAGCCGTACGTCCGTTTCGGTGAATGAAAGCTTCTTTGCTGTGTGGGTATTGAAAATGAACGACATGTTGAATTTCCGGAATATCCAAACCTCTGGATCCCAAGTCTGTGCAGATCAAGGTGTGGTAACTGCCATTCCTGAATTTGATCAAAGCCCGTTCGCGCTCTTCTTGTTCCATTCCGCCATGATAGATCACTGCTTCATAGCCATTTTCTTCCAGGTATTCAAGAATACTGGCCGTGGCTTCTCTGAAATTACAAAAGACCATTGCAGGTTCACCTTCAAAAGAACACAATAATTGAAACAATCGCTCAAATTTGGTTGCGGTAGTTACGGGAACACTGAAATAAGTGATATCGGGTTCGGTCGATTGGTCCAGAAAATTGATCTTTCCGATGTTTGAAAATTTCAAATAAGCAGGAAATTCTGCCATTTCAGTCGCAGAGACCAAAGTTGTCCGTTTTACACGTATTACTTCCTCACGGATGTAGCGCATCTGATCTTCAAATCCGAACTCGAGGCACTTATCATATTCGTCGATCACGAGTTGTTCCACCTTTCCCAAGTCAAGGTGTTCTCTGTGAATATGGTCGCAGATCCTGCCAGGTGTTCCGATGAGTACTGCCGGAGCCTCAGATAGACTTTGTCGCTCCACTTTCATGGAATGCCCGCCATAACAAGCCAATACTTTGTGTTTGGTCTTCAGTGATCTGAAAACCGTTTCAATTTGTATCGCTAATTCTCGTGTTGGTGCAATGATAATGGCTTGGATGAAAGGAAAATCCGTTTTAAGATTCAGGACGAGTGGAAGGAGAAAAGCTAAAGTTTTACCTGATCCGGTTTGCGAAAGGATCAAGAGATCTTTGAATTGCTCTGATTTTTTGAGTGTTTCTAATTGAAGGTCATTCAATGCTGAAAAACCTGTGTTTTTGAGTATTTCATCAATAACGTGTTGCTTGTTGCTCATGGATCAAAGGTACTGAGGATAAATTGAAGAGAAGTGAGAATAGAGAAACGAGAGAACAGATATTGTTTCTAAAAGGATAAAAATTCAACGTCTCATTTCTCTTTTCTCGCAGCGAAGCAGTCTCGCTTCTCTTCTCTCGCTTCTATTAAAGCATTTCAATCACCCCTGCAGCACCTTGTCCTGTTCCAACACACATCGTCACCACACCGTATTTCTGCTGACGCTTCTTTAGCTCGTTCATGATCTGAACAGATAATTTCGCTCCCGTACATCCCAGTGGGTGACCCAAGGCGATCGCTCCACCGTTCACGTTCACCAGTTCAGGATTCAAACCAGCCTCGCGAATTACTGCGATCGACTGAGAGGCAAAGGCTTCGTTCAATTCAAAAAGGTTGATATCGTTCAGGTTCAGTCCTGCCATTTTAATCGCTTTCGGAATGGCATCTACCGGTCCGATTCCCATGATGCGTGGTTCAACACCGACAACAGCATAAGAAGCCAAACGGGCAATTGGTTCTAGGTTCAGCTCCTTTACCATTTTCTCAGACATCACTAATACAAAAGCCGCTCCGTCTGAAGTCTGTGAAGAGTTTCCTGCAGTTACGGATCCTCCATTTGCGAAAACCGGTTTCAATCCGGCCAAGGCTTCCAAGGTGCTTGCTCTCGGACCTTCGTCCGTTGCCACAGTAAATTTCTCTACTTGTCTTTTTTCATTGGCATCAAGGAAAATGCGTTCTACTTCCACTGGAACGATATCGTCCTTAAAGCGACCGGATTGGATCGCTGCGATCGCTTTCTCGTGGGAACGTAGTGCGAATGCATCCTGCTCTTCACGTGATACTTTGAATTGGTTGGCCACTGCTTCAGCGGTCAATCCCATTCCCCAATACCATGTCGGATTTTCCTTTCCCACTTTTGGATTCGGAACAATTCTCCATCCACCCATTGCCATCACTGACATCGATTCCACACCGCCTGCGATGATGCAGTCTGCCATACCATTCTCAATCTTTGCAGTTGCGATAGCAATTGTTTCAAGACCCGAAGAACAATACCTGTTTACGGTCATTCCGGGAACTTTGTCCGTATTCAATCCCATTAATGAGATCATTCGACCGACGTTCAACCCTTGTTCGGCTTCAGGTGTTGCATTTCCGACGATCACGTCGTCAACTCTTGTTTTCTCCAGTTGCGGAACACTAGCCATCAAATGTTTAATCACATCAGCTGCCAGATCATCCGGTCTGTAAAATCGGAATCCTCCTTTTCCTGCTTTGCCCACTGCGGAGCGGAAGCCTGCTACGATATATGCGTTTTGTTTCATAGTGTTTCAATTTTTTCGGGTTTCCTCCCTCGAGGGAGGATTAAGGAGGGTGACGATCCATCCGATTTGTCATCCCCCTTGGTCCCCCTTCAAAGGGGGAAGATTAATTTCTTAAAATCTTACCGTTTTTTACCAGACTCTCCAATCTCTCCAGCGTTTTGCGCTCAGCACACAACTCAACGAATGCGCGTCGCTCCAGATCTAATAAGTATTGCTCTGAAACAACCGTATTCTCGCTTAGATCTCCTCCGCACAGCACAAAACCGAGTTTTTCGGAGATCACGCGATCATGGTCGGACATATAGTTTCCGGACAGCATTGAATTGGCTCCGACATAAACGATCCCCAATCCTTCCTGACCCATAACCGTGATGTTCTTTTCACGTTTTGGTGCGACGTATCCTTTATCAGCGAGTTCCAATGCTGCTGCTTTTGCTCGTGCCAGTTGATGATCGCGAGAGATCACGACTTCGTCGATCCCTTCTCTCAAATATCCCAGATCAAAGGCTTCATAAGCCGAAGTTGACACTTTTGCTTGCCCGACTGTCAAGAAACGCTCACGCATTCTATTAATCTTGATGTCACCATCTTTCAATTCTTCAGAAAGGCGTTTTGCGAATTCCTTAGATCCACCACCACCTGGGATCAATCCAACTCCGAATTCAACGAGTCCCATGTATAATTCGGAATGTGCAACCACTTTATCGGCGTGCATGGACATTTCGCAACCTCCACCAAGCGCCATGTTGTGCGGAGCAACGATTACCGGAATGTTCGAGTAACGAATCCGCATCATCGTATCCTGGAAAGCTTTTACTGCGAAGTTCAATTCGTCGTAATCCTGTTCGATTGCCATCATGAAGATCATACCGACATTCGCTCCCACTGAGAAATTTTGACCTGTGTTCGATATTACAAGTCCTTTGTAATCCTTTTCTGCCAAATCGATCGCTTTGTTGATACCTTCGATCACGCCGCCACCGATGGTGTTCATTTTCGTGTGAAACTCCAAGTTCAGGATTCCATCTCCAAGATCGACCAAAGTCGTGTCGGAGTTCCCCCAAACTTTGTTCTCGCTGCGAAGGGCATCCAGTAAGACAAGGTTTTCGGTGCCCGGAATCGTTTGGTACGATTTAGAATTCACATCGTAGTACATGCGCTGACCTTTCTCCGTCTTGTAGAAAGATGTGATTCCTGATGCCTTCATGTCATTTACCCAAGACGCAACAGTTTTATGGTTGTCAGCGATCAGTTTCAATCCCTGATCAAGTCCAATGACATCCCAGGTTTCGAATGGACCCAGTTCCCAACCGAAACCTGCTTTTAATGCATCGTCAATTTTGTACAGGTCGTCTGTGATCTCGGGTAAACGATTGGAAACGTAGGCAAACAAGCCACCAAACACTTTTCGGTAGAATTCGCCCGCTTTGTCCATGCCCATGAAAAGCATTTTAGTGCGCTGCTTCAGATCATCGATCGGCTTTGTCATTTCAAGCGTAGCGAATTTCACCTTTTCAGAAGCTTTGTATTCCAATGTTTTGAGGTCTAAAGCATGGATCTCGCTTTTTCCGTCAGTAGTCTTTACCTTTTTATAGAATCCCTGACCGGATTTCGATCCCAGCCAGTTGTTTTCTACCATTTTGGAAATGTATTCCGGCAATTCGAACAAAGCTTTTTCTTCGTCGTTCGGACAATTTGCTCTCAAGCCATTTGCTACGTGAACAAGCGTATCCAATCCAACAACGTCACAAGTCCTGAACGTTGCAGATTTTGGTCGCCCAAGCACCGGACCACTCAATTTATCTACTTCTTCAACCGTCAAACCCATTTCAGTTACCACATGGAAGAGCGACATGATTGAGTAAACGCCGACGCGGTTGGCAATGAAGGCAGGAGTATCTTTACAAAGTACTGTTTTCTTTCCAAGGATCTTTGAACCATAATCCATCAGGAAATCGACGATCTCCGGTTTAGTTGATGGAGTAGGGATGATCTCCAGCAATTGAAGATAGCGCGGCGGATTGAAGAAGTGTGTCCCGCAGAAATGCGCTTTGAAATCATCGCTTCGACCGTCCAGCATCATGTGGATCGGAATTCCGGAAGTGTTTGAGGAGATCAATGTGCCCGGGGTACGGTGTTCTTCAACCTTCGCAAAAAGCTGTTGTTTGATGTCGAGTCGTTCGATGACCACTTCGATCACCCAATCACAATCTTTGATCAGTGCCAGATCATCGTCAAAGTTTCCGGTTACGATCCTTTTTGCGAATGATTTACGGTAGATCGGCGATGGGTTTGATTTCAAGGCGAAATCCAGCGACTGGTTTACGATACGGTTGCGAACCTGCTTGTTTTCGATCGTCAGTCCTTTTTTCTGCTCCTCTTCGGAAAGTTCTCGTGGTATAATATCCAATAATACTACTTCGCAGCCAACGTTAGCGAAATGACAGGCTATCCTTGAGCCCATCACACCGGATCCAAGTACGGCGACTTTTCTGATGTGTCTGTTCATATGCTTTATCGTTCGTTCTTTAATTTCATTTCTTCTTCCATGAGTTGATCAACCTTTAAAATGACCTCATAGAAGGTTTTTAACTTAGTCTTACCGATCTTGTCTTCGATCTTTTCATTGAATCCAAGGACGAAATTTCGCACTTCGCGACGCTTTTCGACGCCTTCAGTAGTCAGGAAGATCAAAACTTTGCGTTTGTCGACCCTATCTTCTTCACGACGGATCAAACCACGTTCTTCCATGGTTTTCAAGGTGCGCGAAAGCGAAGTGGGCTCCATTCCCATTTTAGGTCCCAGCGAGGTACTTGGTGTTCCTTCCTTGTCCACATTCATGAGTATAAATCCGATCGACATGGTCATGTCGTGTTCCGCAGCTTTTTGATTGTACATTCTGGACAAACGGTGCCAGGAATGGCGGATCATGAAATCGTATAGAAAATCTTGTTTTTCGCTCATATTGAATTTAATCGACGGTTAAAAATACCATAAAATATTTATGCGTACATATAAAAATGGAAAATAGGTACAAAAAAAAGCGCCAATCAAAGCGCTTCACTGAAAGAATATGAATTTTACCAGATTTCAGGCGAAACATGCACCGTTCCTTTGAAATGAGATACGACTTTATCGTGTTGATTAGTGACTGTCACTTCGTAAATCCCGATGGTTCTTCCACGATGGACTTCTGTCGCTACTGCGGTAAGTACATCGCCAACTTCGCCCTTTCGAATGTGAGAGATGGAAGTTTCAATGCTCACGGCTCGATTTCCGCGCGAATTGGAGGCGAAAGCCAGGGCTGAATCGGAAAGCGAATAGGTGATTCCACCGTGTAAAATAGAGTGTCCATTTAGCATGTCCTGGTGCACGGTACAGCGTAATTTGCACGTGCCCAATCCGATTTCAAGCACTTCAATACCCATCCATTGGCTGAAGGCATCCTTCTCCATCATGAGTTGAACGATCTCAGCCGGACTTTTCATGAAATTTGGTTATTCTTCGATTGCGCGTCCCATTAGCGTGATCATCGCCAAGGTTACAATGAACAATTGTGTTGCCGTTTCATCGTCAAGGGTTGTGCCGTCTGCATCCTCAGTATTGATCTCCATCGCCATGAACTGAGCTAACTCAGGTTGATCACAGAATTCATCGATGATCTCTTCATCATCTGAATTGAAGTAACCATCCAGCATTTCGAAATACGGTTCCTCAAAAGCATTAATGTCTTCATCCGTTACCGGACGAACTCGTAAGCCTTCCTGATTGAAACACTCAGAGATCAAACAGAAATAATAAATGAGAAGTCCTTCGAGATTTTTGTTGTCGTATTCAATAGCAGCAGACATTACATATCCAAGCAATGTTTCCTGAGCCAATGCACACGTTTCGGAAAATCTTTCCAGTCCATCGTCGTCAAGATTATCTACTTTTTGGATGGCTTTTTCAATACTTGCAAGAGAAACGTGTTTCATTGGAGTTGTTTTTTTGGTAAAAGTAAGGAATTAAACTTATTCGTTTCGATTTCATGGGAACTGATCGACCTATGCTTGTTTGGAATTCTGTTAACTTTGAAAAAATAAATTCAATGACTTATTTCAATACAGATTTCCTACAGTTTTTTATTGATCTTGCGCCAAACAATAATAAAGATTGGTTTGATCTGAACAGAAAAAGATACGAAAACGCAGTAAAAGAGCCATTCCGAAAATTTGTTCAGGATGTAATCGATGAGATTGCCAGGATGGACGACCGCTTCGAAGGATTGGAGGCAAAGGATTGTATTTTTCGAATAAACAGGGATATTCGATTCTCTAAAGACAAATCGCCATACAAAATGATGGTTTCAGCCGTGGTGGCTCCTGAAGGCAAGAAAAGCAAGGCGGTTAATGGTGTTTACTTTGAATTTGGTCCTGAACATGTGAGGGTGTATGGGGGAGTCTATGAGATCGACAAGGAAGACCTGTTGATTGTCAGAGAAGGTATTGCGGCAAATCCTCAAAAATTTAAAGCGGCGTACTCAGATCCGGAATTCGTTCGCGTCTTTGGAGGGAAGATCCTTGGAGAGAAAAATAAGATGCTACCGAAGGAATTAAGGAATGCATCAGAAGAAGAACCTTTGATCTTCAATAAACAATGGTATTTTTATACGGAATTTGATCCTGAAACGGTTCTTTCGAGTGATTTGCTGGCGATTGTTGTTGATTGTTACAAGGCGGGCAGACCGGTTGAGAATTATTTTAATGAATTGATAAACAGAAGGTAAAATGTTAAAGATGCGCTATTCTATAGTTTTGTTGTTTAGTCTACTTTTTGTGAATGTTGCAGTTCTTGCACAGCAAAAAGAATTGACGTTGAAAGATGCGGTACTCAATCAGTACAGAGCTTATTACCCTGATCGGGTGAATGGATTTCAATGGATACCGAATACGGATTGTTATGTATTCGCCAGTAGAAATTATCAGACGCTTTACAAATCTTCTGTAGGAGGAAAAAAGGATACACAATGGTATACCATTCAGCAGGTGAATGAGGCATTGGGATCACAGTTAAGCTCCTTCTTCGGGCTGGAATGGAAGAACGAAAATGAGTTCTTCATCAGTGACGGTCTGAATTGGTATGTTTTCGATACTGCCTCAGGAAAAGGCAAAATGCTTCACGGTTTGGATGAATCAGCAGAGCATACTGAGTTTCACCAAAGTACTCAGAACATTGCTTTTACCAAAGGGAACAATGTTTACATAAACACCGGTGATGGATTGAAATTGATCGTGACGGATAATGCGGACAAAAACATTGTTTCAGGTCAATCCATCGCGCGAAATGAATTTGGTATTTCAAAGGGAATGTTCTGGTCACCGAACGGACAGCATCTGGCGTTTTATGAGAAAGATGAATCAGAAGTTCATGACTATCCATTGTTGGATATCAATCAGACTCCAGGTGAGTTGGTTTCCATCAAATACCCGATGGCGGGTCAAAAATCGGAAAAACCCAGAGTAGGGATCTTTCACCTGGCAACGAAACAAACGGTTTTCATCTCGCCTCGTGGAGCTTCGGACGATTATCTGACTAATCTGGCTTTTACACCAGACAATAATTTTGTCGTAATAGCAGAAGTGAACCGGGCTCAAGATCATATGTGGCTGAATGTTTACGAAGTAAAAAGCGGAAAATTCGTGAGAACTCTCTTGGAGGAGACGAATGATCGATGGGTTGAGCCAGAGCATCCGGCTTTCTTTCCGAATGAAAAATCGAATAATTTTATCTGGATCTCAGAAAAGGATGGCTTCAATAACCTGTATTATTACGATTTCACAGGAAAGTTGATCCGTCAGTTGACTACAAATAAATTCGTCACAAAGAATATTCTTGAAGCAAAGAATACAGGTAAGTTGATCTATTTCAGCGCAACCGGACCAAATCCGTTGAATACATTGGTTTACAGCGTTGATCTGAATGGAGTTCAAAAACAGGTCACGAAGGAAGAAGGAACACATGAGGTTTCCATTTCTACCGATGGACGTTTTATTTATGATGGATTCTCCAGCAGAACCATGCCATTCAAAGCTGAGATTTTGACTGCAAACGGTAAAAAAGGAAAGTTCCTGATCAGTAGTTCAGATAAGTTGAGTGATCTTAAGATAGGAACAGCTGAGATCTCAACTCTTACAGCCAAAGACGGTTCAATACTATACACACGATTGATCAAACCCAGCAACTTCGATCCAAAAAAGAAATATCCTGTTTTGGTGTATGTGTATGGAGGACCACATGCTCAGTTGATCACCAACTCATGGCTGGATGGAGCTAATTTATGGATGTACTGGATGGCAGAGCAAGGATATCTTGTTTATACACTCGATGGCCGTGGTTCTGCAGAGCGTGGATTTGAATTTGAATCACAGATCCATCGCAGATTAGGAACCGTTGAAATGGAAGATCAGTTGACAGGAGTTGATTATTTAAAGTCACTACATTTCGTGGATGCTAATCGTTTGGCTCTTCATGGTTGGTCTTTTGGGGGCTTCATGACAACTTCATTGATGTTGCGTCATCCCGATGTGTTTAAAGTTGGAGTGGCAGGTGGACCGGTTACCGATTGGAAGTATTATGAGATCATGTATGGAGAGCGTTATATGGATCGACCGGAGGAGAATCCAAAAGGATATGAAGAGTCGTGCTTGTTGACACATGCAGGAAACCTGAAAGGAGATCTGCTACTCATTCACGGTACGGTGGATGATGTTGTAGTTCTTCAGCACAATTATGCCTTAGTCAAGAAATTCGTTGAGTTGGGAATTCAGATGGATTTCTTCCCTTATCCAATGCATAAGCACAATGTTTCGGGTAAGGACAGGGTTCATTTGATGGAAAATATCCTAACCTACGTTCTTGAGAATAACAAATAAATAGAATCTGAAAAAAGGGGAGCCGGACAGAAAAGTTTGGCTCTTTTTTTGGAACTCTGATAAATATGACTATATTTGTCATGAAATATAATAGAATAAAATGAAAACACTCATCAAAACCGCACGTAAGCAAAAGCAGCTTAAAACAAGAGAGTTGGCTCAGCTTCTTGGTGTTGATCAAGCTTTGGTGAGTAAATTCGAGAACGGAACCCGGATTCCAACCAAAGTTCAAGTTCAGGCTTTATCGAAGCATCTGGAAATTCCTTTGGATGAATTAATGGTAGCATGGATCAAGGAGAGAGTGCTGTCCGAATATCGTGATGAGATCTTTGCGCCCAAGGCTCTTCAGATGGTTCAAGAGGAACTTGCTGCGTACCATAAAACCGCACAGTTCTCCTATTCCAACAAGCTCGAAGACTTGTTAAAAAGAATCGATGAGATGAAATCTGAGCTTGAAGCATTGCGTGAATACGACTCGTACAGAATTGCTCAGGCACTTGAGCTTGAATATACTTTTGAGAGTAATCGCATCGAAGGAAACACCTTAACTTTAAAAGAGACAGATCTTGTCATCAATGAAGGATTGACGATCTCCGGTAAATCAATGCGTGAGCACCTCGAGGCGATAAATCATGATGAGGCGATATCCTACATCAAGGATCTTGTTCATCGAAAAGTGCAGATCAACGAGCGTGAAGTTCTGACAATCCATAATCTCATTCTTAGAGGAATTATGCCGGAGAATGCAGGGAAATACCGTTCGGTACAAGTTATGATCAAAGGAAGTGCACACATGCCACCTCAACCTTTTATTGTGCCTAAGCAAATGGAAGAGTATTTTGATTGGTATCTGACCAATCGAAACAGGTTGCATCCTGTGGTTCTGGCAGCTGAGATGCATGAGCGGCTCGTTACGATACATCCTTTTATTGATGGTAATGGCCGAACATTGAGATTGGTCATGAACCTCATTTTATTGAGTCATGGCTTTGTGATCGCCAACATCAAAGGAGATCACGACAGCAGAATGGCTTATCATGAGGCACTTGAGAAAGTTCAGGTAAACAGTGATAAAGAGGCATTCTTGGTATTTGTCGCTGAAGTTGAAAAATCGTGCCTTGAGCGCTATTTGAATATTCTAAAACCTTGATCCCCCTTTCTGAAATTTAACAAGATCTTAAGTGGAAAGGGGGATTTTTACATGTTAGCTCGCTTAACTTTTCTGTATATTTGAACCCTGAAATTGAATATAAATCGCATGAGCGCAGAGGTTGTTAAGGAGGGGAAAAAGTCTGGAGTTGTCTCAAAAGAGGTGCTTATTAGGGCTTTTGAATTGATGTGTACTGCAAAGACACTGGCTGAGAAATACGAAGAAAACAAAGAAGTGACATCCAAATATGTGCACGCTACTTCACGCGGTCACGAAGCCATTCAGCTTGCAGTTGGGATCCAACTAAAACCACAGGATTGGGTTTCACCGTATTATCGCGACGACAGTATTTTGTTGGGTATTGGTATAACTCCCTATGAATTAATGCTACAGGTGTTTGCCAAAAAGGACGATCCGTTTTCTGGTGGTCGAACCTATTACTCTCATCCTTCGCTGAAAAGGGACAATATGCCAAAGATCCCTCATCAATCTTCAGCAACGGGAATGCAAGCAATACCCACGACAGGAATTGCGATGGGAATTCAGTACAAAGAGAAACAAGGATTAGTTGAGGATTTCGGCGGAGAGAATCCGGTAGTCGTTTGTTCATTGGGAGACGCTTCATGCACCGAAGGTGAAGTTTCAGAGGCCCTTCAAATGTCAGCATTGAAGCAGTTTCCGATCGTTTATCTTGTTCAGGACAATGGCTGGGATATTTCTGCCAATGCTGCAGAAACCCGTGCGCAGGACATAACTTATTACGCTCAGGGATTCAATGGGATCGAAGTCCGCACCATCGATGGAAGTGATTTTATTGAGTCGTATAAGACCGTAAATGAGGTGTTCGAAATCGTTCGAAAAGAACGCAGACCTTTCATTATTCACGCAAAAGTTCCTCTTTTAGGACATCATACATCGGGTGTGCGGAAGGAATGGTACCGCGATGACCTTGATGAGGCTGAAACAAGAGATCCGTATCCAAAATTGAAAGAGGCTCTTCGTTCAGCAGGTGCTGATGAAGCCGATTTCATAAATATCGAGGCGAATACCAGAAAATTGATCGATGCAGAATACGAAAAAGCATTAAATGCAGAGGATCCGGATCCACATTCTGTTACTGATTTCATTTTTGCACCAACTCCGGTAACTGAAGAAAGAGGAGAACGAGAACCAAAAGGGAAGAAGAAAACAGTCATGGTCGATTCAGCCTTATTTGCAGTTCGTGAAATCATGGCGAAGCATCCTGAAGCACTTTTGTATGGTCAGGATGTAGGAGGACGTCTCGGTGGGGTATTCCGAGAAGCAGCTACATTGGCGCAGCAATTTGGGGATAACAGAGTTTTTAATACACCTATTCAAGAAGCCTTTATCATAGGATCAACTGTTGGAATGTCGGCAGTTGGATTAAAACCGTTTGTTGAAGTACAATTTGCTGATTATATCTGGCCGGGACTGAACCAGTTGTTTACAGAGGTTTCTCGTTCTTACTATCTGTCGAATGGAAAGTGGCCAGTGAGTTGTGTGATCCGAGTTCCGATCGGTGCTTACGGTTCAGGTGGACCTTATCATTCATCAAGTGTCGAATCAGTTCTGACGAATATTCGTGGTATCAAAGTGGCATACCCTTCAACGGGTGCAGACCTCAAAGGATTGTTGAAATCAGCGTATTATGATCCAAATCCGATAGTTATCCTGGAGCACAAGGGTTTGTATTGGTCAAAGATCCCCGGAACTGAAGGTGCCATGTCTATCGAGCCGGATGAGGAATACATCATTCCATTCGGTAAGGGAAGAGTTGTACAAGAGGCATCTACTGAGAATATTTCAAAAGGTGGATCATGTGCTATCATTACTTATGGTCGTGGCGTGTATTGGGCACTGGAGGCCTCAAAGTCATTCGAAGGGAAGGTAGAGATCATTGACCTGCGTACTTTGAATCCTTTAGATCATGAAATGATGAATCAAGCTGCCCAGCGACATGGGAAGGTTATGCTGGTAACCGAGGAATCAGTTGAAGCTTCATTTACACTAGGTTTGGCGGGAAGAATACAAAGGGATAATTTCAAATTCCTCGATGCACCGGTAACGATTGTTGGATCAGTTGATACTCCGGCAATTCCATTGAATTCGACTTTGGAGGCTGCATTATTGACAAATGCAGAGAAGGTAAAGACGGCCTTGAACGATCTTTTGAACTTTTAAGGATAAATGACAACCAAGCAATTCTATCTACTTTGTCTTATCGGTGTTACCTTCGTTGGAGGTATGATCATGCTGCTACTTTGGAGGCAGATTAAACTAAAGTCGAGTGAAAATCGCGGAATGTTCTTTATCTCTTTGGCTATGTTCTCCTGGACACTTGTCGGAATCTATAAACTTTCTGATTCGCCTATGCCCTCGCTGATCAATGCGATCAATGATCGGATCCTTTCAGCTTTCAGTAACCTCTTCCTGTTGGCGTCGCTACCGTATTTTCCGAATGTATTTGAAGGTTTGAGGGAACGTTTTTCGATTTTCAGAAAACCGGAGCAGTGGGTCAACAGTGTTTTTATCTTTTTTGCGATCGTCACAGTGATCTTTACCTTGATCGACCGCAGTGTTGACTCAGATGCAGGTAGGAAAGCCATCATTGGGGTGGATTCTCTGATCTCAACCACAACGATTATTCTGATCTCAATTGCGCTTTATCAGTCCTTGTCCAGGTTCTGGTCGGATAAACTCATCAAGGGTTTCCTCGTTGGAATGTTCGTTTTGCTCATCTCAACACAGGTTATTTTGCCGATGATCGCGATCTTCCCCGAGATCTTCAGACCATATTACCTCTACGCGCTCGTTCTTCTTTTGATCGGTCTAACCTTTTTTAATTTTGCCAGTGTGGCCTATTTCGGTATGGTGAACATGGAAATGACGGCTATTGCAGACATAGAGGATGATAAGAGTAAAAAGGTGATTTATTCTCCGGAGCAATTGTCGGTTGGCTTTGATCAGCAGCGAAAAATCTATTTTGTGCGAATTGGATTTGTTTCTTTATCAGATCCGGGCAAGGTCAGAGAGATCGAGGTGAGCACTTCCAAATTATTGCAACCATTTGCAAACTGGGTGTTATTCGCCTTGGCAAAGAAACACGATTGCAAGCTGTCTCAGCAGGATCTTTCTACAAGTAAGTTTCGCATGGTGGAGTTCTGGAACAAAGACGGAGAGATAAAATTGACTCAGGATCAGTTATTCAATAATGACCGCGGTTTCTTCGATCTAAAACTGGATGCTACAAAAATCAGAATAGAAGATCCAGCCTTCCTCCGATCCAAGTTCATTATCCGCGAAGCAGTGCTCAAACACGAGGATAATTTCAAGTCGATTACAGATCGTTTTCCTTCCGAAAAGGCTGTTTCGCGCGCTGCAAAACAGGATCATCTCATTGAACTGTTTTTTATCTAAGTAATTAAAAATCAAATTTATATATTCTTTTTGTAATCGACTGTAATCTAATGTAAGGTTACGGAAGATTATTTTGTTTTGGGTATTGAGTGAACGCTAGTACTTTCAATAAGTAGATCAAAATTAACTCCTGCTATGAGAATTTTTAAATTTGATTTTATAGAATTTGCTCAATCATATAAACACCAGAGATTTCTTGCTGCAAGTTGTTTTATTTTCTCTTCGTACTTTTCAATTTGCCAAGTTTTTAGTACGACATCTTCATTGCCTTTTGATTTGGATGTTGGAACGAATTACACTGCCTGTGGAACACCGGGAACGAAATCATTGACTTTCAATGTTTCAGGAGTTGGAATGTTAAACACCTCAACCAAGCAGTTAGCCGAAATTCAATTGCGTTTGGATGCGTCCTGCGGAGCTAATGTCAATGCTGTTTTATGTTATATAAAAAGTCCTGCTGGCACATGTGTTCAGATCGCAAATCAGATGGGGGCTACAACAAATTATTCAGGGATGCCATCCACATTTCTTGATTACTCATTTAGAAATAGTGTTTCATGTTTAAATAAAGCTCCGGATTATTCTGCTTTTCCTTCAACTGTTGGATGCGAGGAAAACCAAGACGGTAGATATGGCATTTTTAGTACAACCGGAAATATTTCAACCTCCTTTAATGGTCAAAATGCAGATGGAACTTGGACAATTTATTTTTTTGAATCAACTTCTTTCGCTCCATGCGTTAATTCTGCCTCTATTGAATTTGGAAATCCATCTCACTCAGACCAAACGGCAAATGGTGAATCATGTTCAACAGCTATTAATTGGAATGGTTCACCAATTTGCGCCAGCACTAATGGAAAAGTTGGTAGCACAAACATGCCGGGTTGGAATGGAGCGACTTTTTCTGGGTGTCAGTGGAATGCAGCAAATAACAACGATGTTTGGATCAGATTTCAGCCGAACTCTACAAATGTTTGTATAGCGATAAGTGGCTTGGTGAATGACCTTCAATCGATAATTGTCAGCGACCCAAATACTGACGGTGACAACAATCCTTGCACAGGATCAGGAAATGGAACATACTGGAATGTATTGAGTTGTCCTAGGAACGGAGATAACATTTATGCTGCGGTTACTGGAACCACCAGAAATCAGAATCATTGTTTTACAGCTGTTGTTGGCCAGACTTATTATTTGGTAGTTGACGGAAATGGCGGTGCGGAATCTCCATTCTATATAACGGGTATTGCAGGATTAACACCATTACCAATTACTTTAGTTGCATTCATTGCTGAAATGAAGGATCGAGTCGTTGAAATATTCTGGGAAACTGCTTCACAGATTAATAACGACTATTTTGTAATCGAACGTTCCAATAACGGAAAGGATTGGGAGCTATTGGAGAAATTGGACGGTGCAGGGAACAACACGGAATTACTTTTATATAAAACATACGATTTTCATCCTTACCGTGGTGTGGGTTACTATCGTCTCAAACAGGTCGATTATGACGGAGAATACTCCTATTCAGAGATCCGCAGTGTATACAATACGAATGAGCTCATGATCCTGCCGAACCCTAGTGCTGGGATCTTCGGGATCGGCGGGATGCCGAGGCATCAGGAAAATACGGTTGTGGTACTGGATATTACAGGAAAAGTATTGGAACAGCATTCAACAGAAGAAGAATCTTACCAGCTTGATCTGACTCACTTTTCCGCGGGTGTTTACCTTGTGATCATCAATGGAACAGAGTCGATCAGGGTGATCAAGGAATGATTCCTTTTACAACATCTTTAGTTAGGTTTATGTTTAGTTTAATGGTTAGGTCAGCACAAATAACTGTGCTTGAAAGTTGAAAAGCCCTGATTGATTTTTTATCAGGGCTTTTTAAGAAAAGAAACAAAATGATGGAGAATTGCTTTTTACGAAGAATGGGCTTGCTGACAATGTTGATCATTTTTGTGACAACATCATATGGTCATGCACAAGTTGTGATTAATGAAGTACACGTTAAACCTTCCGGTGGGGATCTGGATCAGGCTTTTCAGTCTATGTATAACTCAACACCTGCCTTCGGATCTGAATTTATTGAAATTTACAATACTTCTTCCTGTGAGTCGGTGGATATCAGCTGTTGGACGATCGGTGGAATGGACGGTGGAACAAATGGGGGTGCTTTCTCCTTTCCGGCGGGCACTGTTATTCCTCCCTTAGGCTTCATAACGCTTGGTGGGCCTAACACACCGAATGTGACCTTTAATTTGAATCTAGCAGCAAATGCAGCACGCCTGTGGCGATCCAATGCTAGCAGATGGCATTTACCTAATGGCGATGGATGGGTTGCGCTGTATGATGCGACCGGGACAGCTGTGGATGCTGTTTATTGGACATTTGCGTCAAATGATCCTACAAAATTGAATTCGGATGCCACGTTTACGACCGGAGCGCTTCAGAGAATAGCGGTTTGCGGTGGAGGAGGTTTGGCTACTGCTTCCCTGATACCAGGAATTGAATACATTCCTCAAGCCTCTGTTACGGGGCAATCCTACGAACGAACTTCCGACGGTGGAACTACATGGGCTCTTGGTGCACCAACGCCAAATAACTGCAATGGAATTTGTGCAACTACAGCTTCTTTTGATCTTAATGCTACTATAGTTCAGCCAACTTGTGGTAACAATAACGGTTCGATCTCTTTTGCACCTTCTCCTTCTGATACTTATTTCTATACCTGGCCGTTCCCGTCGAATTCGACTGTGAGTAGCCAATCCAATCTGAGTTCCGGAACCTACCCGGTTACGCTAACCAATTTAGCAGGGTGTTCAATTGATACAACAATCATCTTAACAGACATACCTTGCGGAAACACATGTGATCCGGCTGGTAATCTGATCATTTTTTCAAACTACGACGGTGGAATTCTCACGATCAATGTTGACCAGAATATTCCGGACCTTAGGATCGGAATTTGTACCTACGAACCAATACAGGTAAACTTTACCGGTCCTTTTGTGGGAAATATTACTCAAGTGATCTACGCGGGTATGAACTCCAATCAAAATAATAACAATTGTGGATTGGGCAACTTCACAACCTCGGTAACGGGAGTAACAGCCGGCATAGTTACAATAAGCCCCCCAATGAATCCTCCGCTTGTCGGGTATACACCTGCTCATGGAAATGGATCCGGCCCTTGGGGAGGTGCAATGCTGGGCGTTTCGGGACTTTGCGACACGACCGTGAATGCAGGGGGCGGTAACACTCCGGACGAGGTAGTTTATTACTTTCTCAATGCCACAGGTGGGACGCTCCTTTTTCATCAGACACAATACGCATGTTGGGTAAACGAAACAGTTAGCATTTCGGCAGGGGGTAACTGCTGTATATTACCTTCAGTAAGTAACCCATGTCCGACAATAACCTTAACTACCACTTTTCAGCAGAATGTTGATTGCTTCGGGGCAGCCACAGGTCAGACCACTGTTCTGGCTTCAGGCGGGGCTGGGCCATATATTTATACTTGGACACCAGGGAACCTGAACGGTGCGACTCAGAATGCACTTGAAGCGGGAATCTATACTATCACTGTTGAAGATGCAAACAACTGTTCCGGCAACGCAACGGTTACGGTAAATGAACCTAATGAATTGGTTGTATCAGAGGGAATCATTACACCTGCCAGTTGTAACGCCAATGACGGAACAGCCAGTGTTGTGGTAAATGGAGGTTCAGGAGTTTATGCATATCAGTGGTCCCCATTGGGAGGCAATGCATCATCAGCCTCGGATCTTGCCGCAGGATCTTATACGGTTGAGGTAGAAGACCAGAACGGGTGCACTGAATCCATTAGTATTGTTGTAACAACTTCAAACGGACCTGTTGTTTCAGTTCAGTCATCAACAGATGTAAGCTGCTTTGGTGGGAATGACGGAACAGCAACAGTAACAGTTACAGGCGGATCAACACCTTACACCTATGACTGGTCACCTTCTGGAGGAAACGGTGCTGTGGAAACAGGATTACAGGCAGGAACATACACAATAACTGTGACAGACGACACGGGTTGTGTTGCAACAACAACAGTATCGATCAATGAGCCGGCAACAATTGTGTTGACGGAGATGATTACAGATGCTAACTGTGGTGCTTCTGATGGAAGTATCGCAATTTCAGCATCGGGTGGAACAGCTCCTTACAACTATTCATGGTCTCCTTCGGGAGGAAATACGTCGACGGCAAGTGGACTTAGCGCAGGGATTTACACTCTAACTTTAATAGACGCAAACGGTTGTGCAGAAACAGGAGCATTCCAGGTTAACAATGTTGGAACCATTCCGATAATTGTATCACCAATTTCTCAGACAATAATATTAGGCCAGTCGGTTCAGATTCAGGCTTCCGGGGCCTCTGCGTATTCCTGGAACAACGGATCCTCCTTAACCTGTGACGACTGTCCTTCCCCCGTAGCTTCTCCGACAACTACTACCACTTACACCGTAACTGGAACTGATGCTAACGGCTGCACAGGCAGTGCTCAGGTGACCATTTTTGTGGAAATCGAATGTGGAGATTTCTTTGTGCCAACAGTGTTCTCTCCAAATGGTGAAGGTCCTGAAGTGAACAATAGCTTATGTATTTACGGCAATTGTATTTCTGAGATCAAATACGCTGTTTACAACAGATGGGGTGAGGTGGTGTTCACCACTGAAGACCCTTCGGAATGTTGGGATGCAACATATAGAGGACAGCCGGTTCAGACAGGTGTTTACGTTTATAAAGTATTTGCAGTTCTCTTCGATGGAACGGAGATTGAGGAAAGTGGTAATCTGACAATACTGAAATGAAAAATACTATTAGGATACTGGATATGAAAAAAGTAATCGTTCTTCTCGGATCAGTTTTGGCAGTTTCAGTCAATGCACAGGACGTTCACTTTTCATTCGTTGAATTCTCGACAATGTCACTGAATCCGGGCCTGGCAGGTGCCAATTCACCTATGCAGGGAACTGTGAACTTCCGAAGTCAATGGAATAGTGTTGCTGAACCCTTTCAAACGGTTGCCGCTTCGTTCGATGCACGTTTCAATGAAAACAAAAGAAGCAAATCAGGAATAATAGCTGGCGGGATCAATTTCTACAACGATCAGGCCGGTGATATGCGAGTTACCACGAACAATGTTAACTTAAACCTCGCCTACCATCTTTTTCTCGATAAGAACAATATGGTGGGTATTGGAATATATGGTGGATATGGTCAGCGTTCATTGAATTCTGATGGCGGCAAGTGGGCTTCGCAGTACAATGGTTCAAGTTATGACGGTTCGATCAATCCCGGGGAAACATTTACCAATGCAAACTTTGGTTATTTAGACGCCGGAGCAGGTGTTCTTTACACGCATGATTCAGGTAATGGGTATATGAAGCAAAACATTGGTAAAAAAGTGAATGCAGGTTTTGCAGTGTATCATATGAACAGACCTAATTACTCTTTTATCAATGTTGAATATGAACGTTTATTTATGCGAATGTCTGCGTTTGTAAATGCCGAAATTGGTATAGCAAATACGCGTGGTACAGTTATGCCGGGCATCTATTATCACAGACAGAAAAATGCTCAGGAGATTTTTTTTGGAGCTAACTATAAATATGAATTGCACGAGGGTTCGAGGCATACAGGATTTACTCGGCCAATGGCTCTGTATTTGGGTCTTTATGGTCGCGTTAAAGATGCAATGGTAGCCAAAGTTATGTTTGAATACGATCAGTTCATGGCCGGCTTTGGTTACGATTTGAATATTTCAAGTCTTACAGATGTTTCCAAGGGCAGGGGTGGTTTCGAATTGTTCCTTCGCTTCAATGCTGCTGATGGAGGTGGATTTAGATCGAGGATCTAATCCACCATCCAATGGTAATGCTCTTCCATGATCAGTAGTTTCTGCGTGTTTATTTTTCTGCAATTGAGTTTCCTTTTATTATCAAATGGTAAATCAATCGTCAGGATGTCATTTTTCTTGTCATAAGAAAACTGAATTACATTTGTCTGACCACTATATTCACTTATTAAGATTTCATTTTTGGCTGAATTGATTTCCATTTTGAAATCCTCCATCTCATCATAATTATCTTGAAAGATGAGGTATCCATCCCTATGAAAAAAAACTCTTTTTATAGATGATACTTTATTATTTGATGAGCCTGATATAACCTCATAGGCACCATGAAGTACTGGTCTTGGTGCAAGGTCATCATTGAAATTGCCTCTCTTGAAATGCGGATATAGGGATTCCATTATAATCAAAAAAATTATAAGCGTTTTGGTCCACCATTGCTTTCTTGATCTTGTTGAATGGTCTTCCTCTTCTGGATTTTGAATGTTTCTGCCAGACACCAACGAGGTTGATATGATTTTTATCCCGGGCCATGCCAAATAAATCGACAGCAGCAAAAGAATGGTAGAGAACATTTTAACTGAAATGTCAAAAGAGAAATTGATCGCAACAATGTTCATTAGGACTCCGACAGCGATTATTGCTCCAATGGTGCGTGTTTTTTTGAAAAGCAATAGAATTGCCGGAACGATTTCAACCATTCCCAGGAAAATATTGTACGATCTCGATACACCCATCGTAGACCAGTATAGAATGTCTTTGTCCAGATGACCAAGTGGTGTGAACAGCAAGTTCGGTTCAGGAAGATAAAATTGCTGTTTGAATAATTTATCCAATCCGTATTTGAACAGGATCAAGGCAAGAAACAATGCGGCAACTGACCTGCTCACTCTATCAATATCGATCCGAAATAACCATCTGCGTATTGGTACAATTCCAACAATTGACAATGAGAAAATTAATTGTACAAAGATGAATACCAACAGTGATTTGGAATCGGACGATAGATCCATCAATAATGGCTTTAGTCCAATGTGCTGTGCCAATGTAAAACTGAATGGACCTGCGATTGAAATAATGAGCGCAGTAAAAAATGAAAACAGGTCGTAAGGAAAAGGAAAGGTCAAAACGAGAATAATAACGTAAAGGCCGATCCAGGTTTTTATATTAGATGACATTTCTAAAATGGTGTAAATGTACCACGAGTGATCAGCGATACCAGACTTAAGAAGAATAATGTAATTGGGGATGAACGAACGGGTAATTCATCTTCTGACTTCTGTTTCCTCGGTTTAAGGTGCACTTTTTTCTTTTTGTTGTTCGGTGCAAGGTTAGAGGACGTATCCGGTTTGGCAATTTCATTTCTTGAAACTTCTTGGTCAAAACCTATCAGAACAACTTTTTCGGAGGGGTTCGCAAAGAAGTATTTTTGCTTCAGTGTTCTGCGAATTTCTTGAGAGGATTTCTCAGCATTGAAAAGCTCGTGGTTATATACAGTGTCCCTGCCGGCACGCCAAATATTTGAATTGGACTTTCCACGCCCATCAAAATCTTCATAATGGCATGTTTCGCTTGTAACCATTACAGCCACTTTTTCTGAGATCAGGATTACACTGTCCAGGTTTGCATTTCGCACAAATCGCTGCGGGGCCATGCCAAAATTGGAGGGATTCATTTTTAGGGTTCGATGGAAGCTTGACCTTGATCCACTGTGACTTTTGTGGGCGATCCATTTTGTTTGAGAATAACTAATTGGAATAATCGATAAAATAAAGAAAAAAGCGAGTTTCATAAATTGATTTTTGTCGCTCTTACATTTGATCAAAAAAATGGTTCAAAAAAAAGGTGGTCATTAGACCACCCTTGTACCTAAACCTAAACCTTAACGATTATCCTAATGCAAATGCATGCAGATAAATGATTGATCGTATGAGTAAACTGTACCCAACCATTGTTCAAAAGTAATTTTTGAAAAGCAAAAAAACAGAGGGGGCAGCCCCTCAAAATGAGAATTAAGCAGGTTCTATGTGGATCAGAATATCACGGATCTCCGGATTGTTTGACTTGAGATGATCCTTCACAGCATGAGCAATTTCATGTCCTTTCGTGACACTTAGAGAACCATTGACCTTAACATGAAGATCAATAAAATACCACATGCCAGTTTTACGTATAAAACACTTTTCTGTAGAGATAACACCATCAACTTCCATGGTTTGCTCCCTGACGATCTCAATAAGATGGTCGTGTAAGTGTTCATCCATGATCTCTCCCAGTGCGGGCCTGAAGATCAGGTAAGCATTGAATAAAATGAAGCCTGATGCAAAAAATGCCGCCCAGTCGTCCGCAGTTTCATATCCTTCACCCATAACCAGAGCGATCGAAATTCCGATTAATGCCATTAATGAAGTGATCGCGTCACTCCGGTGGTGCCAGGCATCCGCTTGAATAGAGGTGCTGTTGACTTCTTTTCCTCTTTTGTTTACGATTCTATAGGAGACCTCCTTAAATATCACGATCAGCGCGAGAACAATAAGGGTGTACCATTCTGGAGCCGAGTGAGGGGTCCGGATGTTATTTATGCTTTCAGTAGCAATGATAGTTGCAGATACGATGAGAAAGCCAACTACTGCGAATGTTATTAGTGCCTCAGCCTTTCCGTGTCCATAGGGATGGTTTTCATCGGCGGGTTTCGCTGCGTATTTTATGCCGAACAATACGAGAATGGACGAAAACACATCGGTTGTGGATTCGATTGCATCAGCGACTAGTGCGTACGAATTACCTACAATTCCTGTTACGCCCTTCACAATGGCCAACAAGAGGTTTCCGGCAATACTTAAATATACTGTGCGAATTGCTTTTGTTGTGTTCGAATCGTTCCGATGCATCAGGTAAATCTACCATTTAATGTTGAAATATTCGTAGGCGAGTGCCGATTGCACTATTAACAAGTTCAGGAGGAAAAGTATATCATTCAGGTGAATAAGAGCGGAGTTGGGATTGTAATTTTACCAAAACGTACATCATGAAATTATCACGTGCACATTCCTTACAAGAAATAGCCGCTTTGATCGGCTGCAAGTTCATAGGAGACGAGAACCATCAAGTAACCGGAATCAATGAGATCCATATGGTGGAGCACGGGGATCTGGTGTTCGTTGATCACCCCAAATATTATCAAAAAGCACTTAACAGTGCGGCTACGACGATTTTGATCGATCAGGAGGTTGAATGCCCAGCTGGAAAAGCCTTGATCGTTTCCCCAACCCCTTTTAACGACTTCAATCGGTTAACAAGACATTTCAAGCCATATAGTATTCAGAATGAATTGATCGGTTCTGATACAGAAATAGACAGAACCGCGATCATTTATCCAAATGTTTTTATTGGGCACCGTGTGAAAATAGGTGCTGATGTTACAATATACTCAGGAGCGGTGATCATGAATGATACTGTCATTGAGGAAGGCGCTGTAATTGGTCCGAACACAGTGATCGGCCACTATGCCTTTTATTACAAAAAGAAACCATCCGGTTATGACAGAATGTACAGCTGCGGTGGGGTTCACATCGGTAGAAATGTAGAGATCGGAGCACTTTGCACTATTGATGCGGGTGTGAGTGGTACAACAACGATCGGTGAAGGAACTAAGATCGATAATCAAGTACACATTGGACACGATACCGTTGTTGGGAAGAATTGCCTTATGGCGGCAAATGTTGGATTAGCAGGATGCGTGCGGGTGGAGGACAATGTCATTCTATGGGGTCAGGTTGGATGTGCAAGCGACGTCACAATTGGAGAAGGGGCCATTGTTCTTGCTCAAAGCGGTATAGCAAAAAGTCTGGAAGCAGGAAAGACTTATTTCGGAAGTCCATGTGGTGAAGTGAAATCAAAATTCAGGGAAATGGCAGCTTTGAGAAAACTGCCAGAACTCCTGGAAAAACTCTGATATGACAGATAATCTGGTAAAGAATTTAGAGAATCAGCTAAAACTGAAAGACTTCAAGCTGAATTCTTTGCTGGAGATTACTAATGCCATCAACCTCAATCAGGATGTAGAACATTTGACTAAGATCTATGAGTTTATCCTGAAAGAGCAATTGGGCTACGATCGCTTTGTACTTTTCAATCGTCAAAAGGAATGGAACCTTTTGTCCAGAGTCGGAGTTCGTTCCAAGGTTAAGGAGATCGATGTTGCTTCAGAGTTAAATCGCTTTAGAGATATAACGGTAATAGAATCTTCTCACTCACCGCTTCTCGCAGAATTTGATATCGTCGTTCCCGTTTTTCACAAGGATGAACCTTTGGCGTATTTACTGATAGCCGGATTGAAGTCCCCTACTGTTAAACTTTCCGACCGCCTGATCTATATGAGTTTTGTTCAAACGCTTACAAACATTATGGTTGTTGCCATCGAAAATAAGCGAATGGCAAAACAGAGTTTGAAGCAGGAAAGGCTTAAAAAGGAACTTGAAGTCGCATCTGAGATGCAGAAATTACTTTTTCCATCAGATCTTCCTTCCAATCGCAGAATGGATATTTCCGCGAAGTACAAGCCAAGGCATGAAGTAGGTGGAGATTATTACGATTTTATTCCTTTAGGGGATGAAGAATACATTATTTGCATCGCTGATGTTTCAGGAAAAGGGATCAGCGCTGCAATGCTCATGGCGAATTTCCAGGCGACAATCCGTACCTTGTTCAAATACCAGCGTTTCGATCTCGAATTCCTTCTGGAAGAATTGAACAAAAAAGTGATGAGAAGCGCAAAAGGAGAAAAGTTCATCACTTTTTTCATAGCTCATTACAAGGCTCACACACGTGAGCTTAAGTATGTGAATGCCGGGCACAATCATCCTTTTCTAACAAATGGAAGAAAAGTGGAGTTTTTAGACAAGGGCTGTATTGGTCTCGGAATGTTGGATGAACTGCCATTTATTGATACTGGTAAGATCCATCTCAAACCAAATACAACTCTGGTGCTTTATACAGACGGTGTTGTTGAATTGGAGAATGAAGAAGGTGAATTCTTCGGCGCAGAAAGACTTGTGAAAATTGTGCACAGTTACTACCCACTGAAAATGGAAGACATGAACAACCTTATCTTTTCCAAGTTGGACGAATGGAAAGGTGATCTTCCTCTTGTTGATGACACCGCAGTCTTCAGTTGTCGTTTTTTTTAAGATTATCTCATCAGATACATCTTACCGAATCCTTTTTTGAAATGTTCATCAGCACCTGACTCAAGGTGTTTGATGTCTTCACCATTGATCTTTGCCTTCACCCTGTACAGATAAACACCGTTTGCCAGAGGATCTCCGAACTCATCCTTTCCATCCCAGGCATATTCAGTGATGTTTCTTCCGATCTGAATTGGTCCAAGCTGATCTTCTGTGATCTCACGTACTACCTTTCCGGTTACGGTCATGATCTGAATGATGATATCATCCGGAATATCGTTTCCTGTCAACGTGAAAACAAATCGAGTTGAGGTACTGAATGGATTAGGATAATTCATCAAATGGGTGATCATTGATTCGTGGATCACTTCGAAGGTGATCTTGTAATCCATGTCTCCCGACAGGTTTCCACTTCGATCTGAACCTTGAACGGTCAGTGTGTATTTCCCTGATTTTTCAAAGTATGCCGGATATACGATCTTAAACCGTTTGTACTGGCCTTCTGCAGGGATCCATTGCATTACCGTGTTGCCATTCCCATCCATGAAAGGAATTCGTTTTTGAATGCCATCCGGATCCGTCAGGTAGATTCCAAAGAAAGTCGTATCGCTGTCCGCATTCATTATCAAGTATGGATTATCATCTTTTAAACTGATCAGAATCTCTGTTTCCGGTGCAATGATATCGTTGTTCAAAATGTGTCGACCGTTGAAAGTCACATCAAGAATAGGATTACGATCGTCCCCACTCACTACAAAAGGTATCTGCAGTAAATTATTGAAATGTGCTTGTTCAGGTTGATCGGTTATAACCATACTTCCATTGATGTAAGGATTAACTTCCATCCAGAACGAATTCAATCCTCGCAGTCCGATTGTTGAGAAGGTAATGGTATCCCTTAAAGTTGCTCCAACATGCAGAGAATCTTGTCTCGGATAAGATAAAGGATGGATTATCTGATCCTGATCCGTTACCCAATATCTGACCAGCAATGAATCCATTGGCAAGTCAAAAATATTACGAATATCAACTGCAAATGTGATGTCCTGGCCTTCGGTCAACGTATCGACTGAAGGTAACCATGTATAACCATTTGTACCATCAATTGCTGCTTCAGGAAGGGGAGTGTATAGAACATGCCAATGGTCGACCTGCGCAGGAGTGAAGGTGTTCGAATCAAGATAGGATGCGGAAAGTCGGATGTAAGGATACATCGATGCATTAATAACACTCGTCAAATCGATGATCGAGTCGTGTCGGGTGAATTCCACGGTGCTTGTAAATTGCAGTGCACCGTTGATGTCATAACCGGAAAGATTCAGAACTGTAGTGTCTTGAGAAGGATCTTCTTTCGGATCTTGTTTCCAGTATAGTGATTTCCACTCGGATGCCGGGCCGATCAAGGTAGAACTTTCCTGTCCAATGAAGTCGAATCCCGTCATGTCTGCTGAAAGGAAGACATCTTGACCGGGGAATTGAGCAAATTCTTCAACGACTGAATTTGGATCCCCCTTTTTACAAAAAAATGCAAAGGGGAGATTCGGTCTTCCAGGAACAATACTGTCAGAACCCAAAGCAGCGAAAGTTGCATACATGTTTGGGTCAAGTGCATCCCAATCACTATAGCTTGCCCCGATAGGAGTGTAAACGAGAATGTAATGCCCGTCAGGAACCTCATTAAGGACCATGTTCTGGAAGTTCGCTAACTGACTTGGACTGTTCTGTCTGAAAATGAAATAACCTTCTGTCCTATTGCGGCAGGACCCGTTATCGTTGGCATTACCGAAATTATTGTCGGGATTTTCAGTTCCAAATCGTGTTCTCCATTCATTGAAATTGTATGGGTCAATTACGGCAACGTACAGTGACCTTGTTGTCAAACATAGTCCATATTCTTTTTGTTGCCCGTCTATATAGTAAGCGTTGTAGTAAATATCAGGGATGGCGGTTGATGATCTGACGTCACAGGTAAGGGTGTGAAGTTCAGGAAGGAAATTCCTGGTACGGGTGCTTCGGTCGTAATCAATATCGGTGAAGGAATTGTTCTTGAACTGGTAAAAATGATCTTGTCCCCAACCTTCTTTGCCATTGATATATTGGAATGATCTTTCTCTCCAGAATGGATCTGGTTCGTCAAGTGCTACTCGCCAGAAATAAACAGTACTGTCTGTACAGATCAAAGGGGCGGGTGTATTATTGGACACCATTAACCATTGTGATGGATTCACCTCTTTAACCCCTCCAAGGCCACTTACTACAGCATAACGCTTAAACGGTGAATTGAACAAATCGGTTGTATCGATCTCAAATCGGTAAGTTCTCAAGGGGGCAATTGGATCGATCGTTGAAGCTTTGAGTGTAACACTGTCCGATGGAACGACTGCGTAATCCCAAGGCAGAACGGGTTCTATTCCGGAGGCATTAATAAACAAATTCTTAGTGATCTGATTGTTGCTCAGTTCATCGTATTGTTCGTTGATAAAATTAGGGATGTCCGCTTTCACGGAAAAGTTGTTAATCCCGACTCCAATATTCTGCTGAACAGGCATTTTGAAAGAATGTACCTTCTTGTAATGCATTCCCGGAATGAAGAACTTATAAACTGAGTCAGCATTTGATCCGGGAAAATTGCGGGTAATCTCCAATAAGAAAGTATCTAGAATGGATCGGCCGAGGTTTTTTAATTCGATCAGCATTTCGATCGAGTCAGTGGTAAGATCGATGGTTTCCGGAAGGAAGCTTATACTTTGTTCAGTCAGTTCGATCTCGGGTTTCTGATGCCAGTTCAAACGAAGCATTGGGTCACCATTCAATACCATCTGAGTTGCGGTGCTTTCATTGAGGAGATTATCACCGAATCCCTCCATAGTCCCGATCGTCGATCGCATTTGTTCTGCAAGGGTTCTTCCATAACCAGCTAGAGAGAAATTCCGGTAAAGTTCATTGGAATATTGGAACAATGTATTGGCAAACCCGAGATTTATAGCGCCTATGTAGGCAATTGCACCAAAATTAGGTATGCTGACGAATTCTTCAGATTTGGATCGGTTACTTTGAAAAATATTCCCATTGTAGCATGAATTGGTGAGCATAACAGGATATTTACCATAGTTGTTCCAGTTGCTTGGGTCGTCCAGATTGATCTCAAACCCGGAAGTGGTTGCTGTAGAATGACCAAAGTAATTGATGATCGAAACACCATCGCTTATTCTGTCCATGACCGTTTGTAATTCAGATGGGGTGAAAGGATCACTACTGGTTTTAGCAATAGTTGTGACGTTTCCTGCGAAGAACCTGTTCTCAATAGTGTTCTTCATGACATTCATATAGTTCTGGAACTGTATCTGTTGAGATTGATCGCTTCCTCCAACAAAATGAATGATTTGTTTCTGCCAATCCTTCAACGGTGTATTGTAGACACTGCTCTGATTCTGTTGAGCGTCAAACAGTCTTACTTTGTCGAGATAGTCCAGGACTTCCTGATTAGATATGGCGGCAATTCGACCGGTTGGGATCAATGGCATCCAGCGAGTTGTTCCCGGTAGGCGAGAGGTTATGAATACATCGGAAGACGGCTGACCAAAAGATGGTATAAGATTCTTCGAATAATTGATCACATTTTTCCTCGCTCCAGGTCCTGTTGATGTAATGCCACCAACATCAGCTTCACGTATTCCCTTTCCGATCAGAAATAAGCCGAACGGTTTTTCAGTTGCCTGGTCGTACATGAAATGAGCAAACCTGCGTATTCCGGAAATATGCTTATCAATTCCTCCACCGAACTGTAAATAGAGTTCCTGCACATTTGCAGGAATCACGTTGTACGAACCTCCAGCTGAGGTTTGACGGTATGAGGCATACTCCAAAGCTCCTTGCTGAAGAACTGATGGATATACCATTAGTAGTGCATTTTCAGTATTGAACTGGCTGAAATCGTTGAAAAAACCATTCCCGTTCACCGCAGTAAGAGTAGTGATAGATGTCAGGGTTGAAAGATCCTGAAAAATAACTTGCTGATTATCGGAAGAAGGGTCATTCGGTATCAATGCACTGTAAACTGCCCCGTTCGTTACTAAAGGAATTTTTCTGGGTGTACTACCTAGAACAAGTAGAACAGGATTCGAATAGACGATATTGGTGAGGTCGAGGCGAATTTTGGATTCTAACGCCGAATTATTGATCAGAAAAGATGTTTTGTTTGTTCCGCCAAGATTAGGTATCCTAGGATAGAAGAATGACCAGTAATTTAATGATTGAAAATCTGTGGCAGCGCCCTGATCACCAATGATCTTCCATTTCAAGTTCGTTGAACCAATATTCAAGACTGCAGAAGGGAAGTTTTTATTGATGTTAATTGCTTTGTAGCCAGTAAATATGGTATCAACGATTACAAAGTCAGTAGAGCCAATTGTGAACTGAAGGTGGTGATTTCCTTGACCAGTAAATGCTGCATTGGAATTCGAGACGGAAACAGATCTGAAAAGACAGGAAGGAGCATCCGTTCCTGTATACAGTGACGTGGTTGCTGCACTCAGGGTGAGTGTATAGTTACTTGCCCCATTCACCGGAGTTCTTCCCCAACCTTCACCTGGCATGTAGAAAGAGCTGGAAGCATTCGATGTCTTCTCGCCTTCATTGTAGGCATTGCTGTAAAATGCGGTACTCTCAAAGAGAACATAAGGTGTAGGTGTATAGGATGCAAAATCCTGGTCCGTTTCCAGTTGAAATCTCAGGTTATTAGTAGAGGTGTTCCAGGTGAAAAAATAGTTAATAGTGTCGTTGTACAAACTATATTTCGGGTTGCCCTGCCATTCTGCTTCTTCGTACAAGGTTTGATCAAGCCACCCATCGTTTCGTTCAGCATAAAATGCAATAAAGTCACCCGGACCAAAGGTATTGTCAGCTCCTAATTCTACATAAATCGGAATTTCCTGCTGGCGTCCGAAGATTTGAATGTTTTGATGGCTGAAACTTTCAACGGGTATTCCTGAACTTGATAATGTTGAATAGTCGATTCGGTGAATGCCTGATGATTGAACTTTAAAGGCATAATACTTCTGACCATAATTGATCCACTCATTTCCGTATTCCTGCGAATTCGCGAAGATTCCACAGGAGCAAGAGATCAATAGAAGTATAAGCGCTTTCAATCGGTTAATCATGGCTATTGCATATTTTTCGGTTTATCAAGTAAAAGTCTCAACGATATGACGTGTGAATACAGTGCTACAGATGCATCACCTATGTCGGTGAAAGCATAATCAAGCTGGAATCCCTTAATCTTTAGTCCAATACCAATGTTCGGTTGAATGTTAAGAGATTGGCTGTCATCGAAATTTTTAACATACTGAACATTGGAGATTCCCCCCCTCAAGGCAACGATCTTTTTGAACCCAAGTTCAACGCCCATGTGGGGGTCAATACTGATCAAACCACTCTTGATCAGGGTATTCCTTCGGCCATCGGTAGTAAGGTCCAGATCGATCTCTGAAGCAAGATAGAGTCCTTTTTTACCTAGATCGAACTTTCCATGAGCTGCCAAGATCAGTCTGGGAAGTGTAAGTTCTAAACCGTTTCTCGGCAGTTCATTCCCAGTTGCTACAAATACCTCCTGCATTTGAGGATTCAGGTTGAATACCCAAGCATTAAAGGTTGACGTTACATCTCTGGCTACGATACCGAATTTCCATTTTTCTTTGAGGTGATATTGCGCCCCGGCATCCAGACCGAAACCCCAGGATTTTGCGAAGTCGCCAACACGACGGTGTATCACTTTGAAATTACCTCCCAGCGATAATCCTTCGATCCCCATCTTTCTCGCATAGCTAAAAAGGAAGCCATAATCGGCAGCGGTGAAGGTTGTGATGTTATCGTAATTGATATTTCCGTCGTTATCGATCAATTGAGTAGTGTTCGGGATATCATCTACTGCGAATCTTATAGCTGAAAAACCTATCGTGCTTTTATCGTCGATCGAATGAGCTAAACCGAGGTAATCATATTTAGAAATTCCGGCGAAGTATTCGGAGTGCATCAATCCTACCTCGAGCCATTTGTCGACTTGAGTCAATCCTGCTGGATTCCAATATCCGGCGTTCACACCTCCTGTTTGTGCAACCACTGCGTTTCCCATTCCCAAAGCGTCGGCGCCAACACCTATCGAAAGGAATTCATTGGAGTATTTCGGTGCGAGATTGCCATCTTGCGCAATAGTAACAAGCGAGCAGAAAAGGAAAGAAAATGCTAAGGATGATTGAAATATTCCAGCTTTCATTTGTTGAATTTTACTTTCCATTAACTCAGTATTCAGCAAAAAATTGTGTTCTTTGTACATTGTAGAATTTCTACGAGAGGTAAAAATAATTTATTTGAACGACAATTCATTATGAAAAGCAATATTTCAGGTCTGCAGATGTTCAATTTACCCAATCTGTTGACTGCAGCCAATTTACTTAGTGGTTGTGTTGCTATCATTCTGGCATTATCAGGAAGAATTGATCTAGCGCCCTTCGCCATTTTTGCAGGACTTCTTTTCGATTTTCTGGACGGGTTCCTCGCCAGGAAAATGAAGATTGCTGGTGAATTAGGAAAACAGCTGGATTCCCTTGCGGATATGGTTACTTTTGGTCTGGCACCCGGAGTGATCATGATGGTTGTGATGATCTCTTCTATTTACATGGATAGCCTGACCTTGGCGGAGCAATTCCCATCCTATGTACATCAGGAATTACATCTTTGGGTAAATGCGGTTTTTTATGGAGTTCCAAATGATATGGATGCTTCGATCAAGTATCTGCCTTTTGCGGCTCTCTTCATCCCTTTCATGTCAATGTTTCGATTGGCGAAATTTAATATCGACACGCGGCAAAGCGACTCATTTATCGGAGTGCCAACTCCTTTGAACACGCTGTTCTTCATGTTTTTTCCTCTTTGCATGGGGATGTATTTTGAGGATTGGAAGAATACTGAATCGATCTACCAGCAGTTGTTCAATACCTATTTCTTGTTGGGTTTTGTATTACTTATGCCGGTTTTTCTTGTGGCAGAGTTGCCGTTGTTTTCACTTAAATTCAAGCATTTCAGATGGGAAAAGAATGAGATCAGGTTCATTTTTCTCGGTGCTTGCTTGATTTTTATTCCCTTTCTACATGTTTGGTCTATTCCATTAATTGTATTTTTGTACCTGAATTTGTCGTTGTTGAACAACAGAAATAATAAAAAAGAACACCATGAGATTTAAAGCAGAGATCGATGTTATGCCGCTTGAGGCCTTGTTGGACCCGCAAGGTAAAGCCGTTTCGAACAGTATGAAGAATATTGGCTTGCCGGAGATCGAAGGAGTTCGTATTGGACGACATGTGCGCTTATTCATTGATGCGCCGTCAAAGGATGTGGCAGAACAGAAGGTTGAAGAAGCATGTAAAAAGCTTTTGGCTAACCAGATCATGGAAAGCTACACCTTCAACGTTACTGAAGCCTGATTAAATTTCCTGTGACCGGCAAAAGTCACGTCGGTTTTAACCTGTCTGCGGATAGCGAAAGGGTTTTTCGTGCGGTAAATCCGGAGGATAATTCGAGCCTTTTTCCTGACTTCTATTCTTGCTCTATCGACGAAGCCGAAAAGGCAGTAGTTTTGGCTTCTTCAGCATTTGAGATCTTTTCAGATATGACTCCGGGGCAAAGAGCTCTTTTCATTCGAGAGATCATAAAAGAAATGGAACTTTCTCGGGAAATTATTCTCGAGCGATACTCATTGGAGTCCGGGTTGCCACTTGCAAGAGGTGAATCCGAAATGAAAAGGACCCTTGCTCAGTTGCACTATTTTGCTGATGAGGTTGAATCTGGGAATTGGAAGGATGCCTCCATTGATCTTGCAGACCTAAGGACTTCTCCTCCTAAACCTGATATTCGAAAAAGCATGGTTGGAATCGGTCCGGTGGTCGTATTTGGAGCGAGTAATTTCCCCTTGGCCTATTCGACAGCAGGAGGCGACACTGCATCAGCTTTGGCTGCAGGATGCCCGGTGATCGTTAAAGCACATCCAATGCATCCGGGTACAAGTGAACTTGTTGCTTCTTCGGTGATCCGTGCAGCGAAAAGGACAGGAATGCCTGATGGAGTGTTTTCTCATTTGCAAGACGATGGTTTTGCAATTGGTAAATTTCTTGTTACGCATCCATTGGTGAAAGCAGTTGGATTTACGGGAAGTATTAGCGGAGGAAGGGCATTGTTCGATCTTGCAGCAGCCAGAAAAGAGCCTATTCCGGTCTTTGCAGAAATGGGAAGTGTCAATCCACTCATCGTGTTGAACGGAGCTCAAAAAGAGCAATCGGATCTTGCTGCAAAAATTGTGAACTCGGTCAGTGCTGGTTCAGGACAATTCTGCACGAAGCCAGGATTGATCTTTGTTGAACAGGGTCACACCTCAGAACTCTTCCTCAATGCAATGGAGAAGGAGATCATCAATAAAGAAGCAGAACTGATGCTGGGTCCGGGAATATATGCGAGATTCAATTCTTCGAGGCAACATGCTGTTGACGGAGCGAAAGGAAAGCTAATTGGATCCGTTGGTGTAAAGTCCCCAAACAAACCGTTTCCGAATCTTCTGGAAGTACAATCAGATGAATTTCTGGTAAATCCGCTTTTGCACGAAGAAGTTTTTGGGCCTTTTTCAGTCATAGTGAAATGTAGGTCAGTTCATGAGATTGAACATTGTGTGCAATGTCTCGGGGGTCAACTTACAGCTTCTATATTCTGCTCGGATGAGGAAGCGCTTGGTTTGAAAGGCATACTTTTTCGTTTGAGATCAAAGGTTGGCCGCCTAATTTTCAATGGCGTCCCAACCGGCGTCACGGTTTGTCCATCCATGCATCATGGAGGCTGTTACCCGTCTACCACGGACAGTCGATTTACTGCGGTTGGAATTGATTCAATGAAAAGATTCCTTCGGCCTGTTGCTTTTCAGGATTTTCCAGACCACCTGTTGCCGGATGAATTAAAAGACGCCAACCCGCTCAACATTTTAAGAAGAGTCAACGGTGAATATACCCGACAATCCCTTGTTCATAAAAATCCCTAATTCTTGAATTCTTGCCGATAATTCTCCGAATCAATTCATACTTTTGTCGTGTCATTCGTTAGATATCCAGATATGTCAGAATTCACAGAAACCCCGAAAAGATCCAACCTACCTTTTATCGTGATCATCTTCCTGTTGTTGATCGGTATGGCAGTAATGACTTACATGTTCTCAAGAAAGAACAGTCAGCTCAACGATTGTAGTAATGAGAACAAGACGTTGTTAGCGGACATGGAAGGCATGAACCAGATGATGTCCGGATATGTTGGAAATATGTCGAACGACTTGAAGACAGATTTCAAGAATATGCTCAAGACTTATGATGCATTGAAGGAGAAAGACGCGACTAAGGCAAAAGAGATAGAAGAACAAAAGGCAAAGATCCAGGAGTTGTTGGATAAAGTAGAGCGAGGAAAACTTACTGCTTATGAGCTTTCTAAAATGCGCAAGGAGAATGAGACCTTGCGAGGCATCATGAAAAGTTATGTGAGACAGATCGATTCGTTGAATACGCTGAATTTGAAGTTGACATCTGATCTTGACAGGACATCAAATGAGCTTACAAGTACAAAAACAGAGCGAGATCAATATAAGCAAGAGGCAGAGCAAAGTGCCGAACAAGTTAGAAAAGGTTCGAAATTGACTGCATTTGGATTTAGTTCTGTTGGACTTCGAATGAAACTGAACAATACAACCGAAGAATCAAACCGCGCGAAGAACATCGTTCAGTTCCGCTCAAGTTTTACCATCTCCGAGAATCCAATAGCAAAAGCCGGAAACAAAATGGTTTACATGCAGGTGATCAGCCCGGATGGAAAAACGATGCAGCACAAATCCAGTAATGTTATCCAGACCGATGGAGGTAGTATCCCTTATTCTGATTCGAAAGAGATCAATTACAATAATCAAAGAATCGATGTGACGATCTATTACGACCTAAAAGGTGACATAGCGGCGAAAGGTAACTACAAGGTTAAGATCTATTGCGATGGCAGTCTCATTGGAACGGATAGTTTCACGTTAAAGTAAATTAATAGCGGTTCGCCGCGAATCAGGTTAGATGGTAAATATTTTTATAGCAAATCTTGATTGGAGCATCACGTCTGATGACCTCAAGACAACATTTTCAGCTTTCGGACCAGTCCATTATGCGCATGTAGTTTATGATCGTGAAACGAAGAAGTCAAAAGGATACGGATATGTGGAGATGGAGGATGCGGAGCATGCCATTAATGCTATTGAGGCCCTTCATGGATTAGAGATCAACGGAAGAAAGCTTGATGTTAAGATCGCTTCGCCAAAGGAGAATCGTCCACCAAGGAAAGAACAGGAACCAAAGCAATTCAAGAAAAAGGAATTTGGCAATAAACGTCCTGATCAAAGGCGTTTTGATAATCGCAATTCACAAAACCGTGGACCTCGAACAGAAGGGAACAGTGGTGGGTACCGGAAGGATAATTTTAACAATAGAGACAATAGAAATAAGGATTGATCATGTCAGAAGCAATAGACCAGGGCTACGTTAGTCATAAAATTGATGAGAAAGGCATTGCCACAATTGAGTTTGGACACCCAATGAGTAATTCGCTTCCTGGAAAAGTACTGGGGAAACTTGCCCAAACAATAGCTGACTTGGGGAAGGATGACGTCGTTAAGGTCATAATTCTGCGTTCTTCAGGGGAAAAGGCATTTTGTGCCGGAGCAAGTTTTGATGAATTGATCTCGATCAATGATCTGGAAACTGGAAAGATCTTTTTCTCAGGTTTTGCCAACGTTATCAATGCTTGCAGAAAAGCTCCTAAGTTCATCATAGGTCGCGTTCAGGGAAAAGCAGTTGGAGGTGGGGTTGGATTGGCTTCAGCCGTTGATTATTGCCTGGCGACAAAATATGCTGATGTCAAACTGTCGGAATTAGCGGTAGGCATAGGCCCATTCGTGGTTGGTCCGGCTGTTGAGCGTAAAATGGGATTGTCGGCCATGAGCGAGCTAGCTATTAATGCGACTGAATGGAGAACTGCCGATTGGGCAAAGAAAAAAGGATTGTATACCGATGTTTTTGATTCGGCAGAGGAAATGGATAAGGAGATCGAACGATTGGCAAATCGCTTAGCGGCATCCAATCCAGAAGCGATGTCAATGTTGAAGTCTGTTTTCTGGCAAGGGACAGAGCATTGGGATGATCTTCTCGCAGAAAGAGCAGGAATGAGTGGGAAGTTGGTACTAAGTGAATTCACTGTGAACGCGATCAACTCTTTCAAGTCGAAGTAAAGTTTACAAAATAGATAAGAAGCGGCACAACATATTGGTTGTGCCGCTGTTTTTTTTGATCGGTTCGGTGAGTAAACACGGAGTTTTGGTCTATTATCTTTTTTGAAAATTCATTTGTTAATAAAAATAGAAGTTATATCTTTGCACCCCCAAATTGGGGATATTGTCTTATTTTATAAAGTATAATTGTGGATACATTAAGTTACAAAACCGTTTCCGGCAACAAGGAGACCGCTGACAAAAAGTGGTTTGTTGTGGATGCTGAGGGCCAGACTGTTGGTCGCTTAGCAAGTAAGGTGGCGAAGATCATCCGTGGCAAGCACAAGCCCAACTTCACGCCTCATGCTGACTGTGGTGACAACGTTATCGTTATCAACGCAGAGAAGGTATCGTTCTCAGGTACAAAACTAGAGAACAAGGAGTACGTTCGTTACACTGGTTATCCGGGTGGGCAGCGTATTACTACAGCTCAAGAAATGTTGAAGAAACATCCTGAGCGTTTGATCGAGAAAGCAGTAAAAGGAATGCTGCCTAAGAACAAATTGGGAAGAAGATTATTTACAAATCTAAAGGTGTACACTGGTACAGAGCACAATCATGAAGCTCAGAAGCCAGAAGTGTTCAACCTTGATTCATTCAAATAAAAATGGAAGTAGTTAACACACTCGGTAGAAGAAAGACTTCAGTTGCTCGCGTATACCTATCAAAAGGAACAGGTAAAGTAACCGTGAACAAGAAGGACTACAAAGAGGCTTTCCCAGTGGCGGTTCTTCAAGCGAAGATCGAGCAGCCGTTCGCATTGACGAATACGGTTGGTCAGTTCGACGTTAAAGTGAACGTTATGGGTGGTGGGATCAACGGACAAGCTGAAGCGATCCGTTTGGCAATCTCCAGAGCGTTGGTTGAAGTTGCTGAAGAGAACAAGACTTTGTTGAAGGCGGAAGGATTGATGACGCGTGACCCAAGAATGGTTGAGCGTAAGAAGCCAGGTCAGCCTAAGGCTCGTAAGAAATTCCAGTTCTCTAAGCGTTAATAGTTTTCCGATTTTTTTCGGGAGTCGGTTGTTTAGTATCCAAGCGCAGAGCACCCTTCTTATTAGAACCCTCTGTTGTTGACCTACTAAGGAACGTAAACAATTAAAAATTAAAAAAATGTCAAAAGTAAATTTCGAAACTTTGTTGGAAGCAGGTGTTCACTTCGGACACTTGAAAAGAAAATGGAACCCGGCTATGGCGCCGTACATCTTCGAGGAGAAGAAAGGTATCCACATTATAGACCTTAATAAGACAATAGCACACCTTGATCAGGCTTGTGCGGCGATGAAACAAATCGCAAAGTCGGGTAAGAAAGTCCTTTTCGTTGCAACAAAGAAGCAAGCTAAAGAAATCGTTGCTCAGAAAGTAGCTGAGATCAACATGCCATACGTTACAGAGCGTTGGACAGGTGGTATGCTTACTAACTTCCAGACTACTCGTAAGTCGATCCGTAAAATGACTACGATCGATAAGATGAAGACAGATGGTACTTGGGAGACATTGAACAAAAGAGAGCGTTTGTTCAAAACTCGTCAGCGTGAGAAATTGGAGAAAAACTTCGGTTCGATTGCTGATATGACTCGTCAGCCGGCAGCTATCTTCCTTGTTGATATCCTGAAGGAGCATATCGCACTTAGCGAAGCACGTCGTTTGAATATCCCGACATTTGCAATGGTGGATACGAATTCTAATCCTAAGTTGGTTGATTTCCCTATCCCTGCGAATGACGATGCAACAAAATCGATTTCTGTGATCCTTGATGCGATCTGCGGTGCTATCAAAGAAGGTTTGGAAGATCGTAAGAACGTGAAAGGTGCTGACAAAGAGGAAGGAGAAGCTGCTCCGGTAGCTGAGGCTGCTCCGGCAACAGAAGGAAATAACGAATAATCAATATTTAATATAAAATTTCGATGGCAATTACAGCAGCAGAAGTAAACAAGCTTCGCCAGCAGACAGGAGCTGGAATGATGGACTGCAAGAATGCGTTGGTTGAGGCTAACGGTGATTTCGAAGCAGCTATTGATATCCTTCGTAAGAAAGGTCAAAAGATCGCGGCAAAGCGTGGTGAGAACGAAGCAAAAGAAGGTCTTATCATTGCTCAGGCATCTGAGGACGGAAAGTTTGGTGTTCTTGTGACGTTGAACTGTGAAACGGATTTCGTTGCAAAGAACGACGGTTACCGCAACCTGGTTCAGTCGCTAGTTGATATCGCACTTAAGAATCGTCCTGAGTCTATCGAAGAGTTCAAAGCTCTCTCTTATGATGGTAAATTGACTGTTGAAGAGAAACTTACTGAGCAGATCGGTGTGATCGGAGAAAAACTTGATCTTTCAGGTTACGGAACGATCTCAGCGGATAAAGTTGTTGCTTACAACCACCCAGGTAACCAGTTGGCTACTTTGGTAGGTTTGAACAGTTCTTCTGAGGCAGCTGAGGATGCAGGTCGTCAGATAGCAATGCAAGTGGCAGCAATGAATCCTATTGCTTTGAACAAGGACGGAGTTGATTCTCGTACTATTGAGCGTGAGATCGAAGTTGGTAAAGAGTTGGCAATCCAGGAAGGTAAGCCTGCAGATATGGCTGAGAAGATCGCCATGGGCCGTCTTAACAAATTCTTCCAGGAGAACACTTTATTAAGCCAGTCGTTTGTTCGTGATAACAAATTGACGGTTGAGCAGTTCCTTGTGTCAGCTGAGAATGGATTGACAGTTGTTGATTTCAAGCGTTTCTCGCTTAGCTAAGATCAACTAAAAAATATAAAGGCTATCGAATTTCGATAGCCTTTTTTTTGAATTGTTCTTTAATAAATGAACATCGGTCACTGAAAATTTGAATTGTTATATTTGTCAAGCCTAAAAAGGCATAGCTTATGAAATACAAAAGAATCCTCCTGAAGTTGAGTGGAGAATCCCTTATGGGGAACAAACAATTTGGAATAGATAATGAGCGTTTGGCTCAGTATGCAGAACAGATAAGTGAGATCCATTCATTAGGAATTGAAGTTGCTATCGTTATCGGAGGAGGAAATATTTTCAGAGGAGTGCAGGCTGAGGAAGGCGGTATGGACCGAACACATGGTGATTACATGGGAATGCTTGCCACCATGATCAATTCAATGGCCTTGCAGGCAGCTTTGGAAAATGCAGGATTGAAAACTCGTTTGCAGTCAGCCATAGAGATGAAGGAGATCGCAGAACCATATGTGAGAAGAAGAGCTGTTCGTCACCTGGAGAAAGGCAGAATTGTGATCTTTGGTGCCGGAACAGGAAATCCGTTTTTTACAACCGATTCGGCAGCGTCACTGCGTGCAATTGAGATCAATGCAGATGTGATCCTCAAGGGCACTAGAGTTGATGGAATTTATACGGCTGATCCTGAAAAGGATCCGAATGCTGTGCGTTACGATATGATCTCCTTTGACGATGCTTATGGAAAAGGTTTGAAGGTGATGGATATGACGGCCTTTACCTTATGTAAAGAGAATGATCTTCCTATCATCGTATTTGATATGGATACTCCAGGAAATTTGAAGCGATTACTGGAAGGAGAGCAAGTTGGAACAATTGTAAGAAATTAATAATACAGATATGACAGAAGAACTGCAAATGATCTATGATGAATTCAGATCATCCAACCAGAAGTCACTGACCCATCTGGAGAACGAATTGACCAAGGTAAGAGCAGGAAAAGCATCACCTTCAATGTTGAATGGAATCATGGTAGAGTATTATGGTGCGCCAACCCCACTTCAACAGGTGGCCAATGTAACAACTCTTGATGCTCGCACGATTACTGTTCAGCCTTGGGAGAAAACCATGCTCAACGAGATCGCAAAAGGCATCATGAATGCCAATTTGGGCTTCAACCCGCAAAACAACGGTGAAGTGATCATGATCGCAGTTCCGATGTTGACCGAAGAGAGAAGAAAAGATCTTGTAAAGAAGGCAAAGGCTGAAGGTGAACACGCAAAAGTGGGAGTTAGAAATCACCGTAAAGATGCTCTGGACATGGTCAAAAGCCTTAAATCAGATGGTCTCTCCGAGGATATGGCAAAAGATGCAGAAGAACAAATCCAACAGATCACCAATTCATTTATCAAGAAAGTTGATGAACTGATCGAACTGAAGGAAAAAGATATTATGACGATCTAAGAGGTCGCTCATCAGAGTTGGAGGAACGGTATTGCTTGCAGTACCGTTTTTTATTTTACCAGGATCTCTACCCTTCTATTAGCTTGTTCTTCGTATGCGAATTTTGGATTTTGATAGATCGGTTTACTATTCCCGTATCCCACTGCTTCCATCCTGCTCTTGTCAATCCCCTGAGAAATAAGATAGGTCATGACGCGTTTTGCCCTCGCCTCGGATAATTTTTGAGCTGCAAAGCTATTGTCACCGGTAGCATGAACGTGTCCCTGTATTTCGATGGATACTTCAGCATTTAAGGCCATGAAATCGCGTAATCTTCTCAATTTAGCATCTGCACCTTGCAAAAACTCGCTTGTTCCTGGCTGAAATTCGATCTCTTCGATCTGCATACTTTTACCTTTCCCAAGGGGTTCCAGATATAGTGTTATCTCTTGGTTGCTAGTACTATTAAATACTTCTTCCTTATCGAGAAAAAAGTAACCTTCAGCGTCACACTTAATAAAACCTTTCCCACCTCTGGACAGGTTAAAAAAGAGATCACTTCCTTTGAACGTTGCAGTAAGCTCCTTGAATCCTTCAATGGTAACATTAGCGATAACAGGATCGTGCGTTTGTGCATCTCGTATCATGATCGAAAGTGAAGGCGCAAATTCATCATTTCGCAGGTCAAGAACCTTGGTTTCATTTGCTGCCTTCAAAGCAGAATTATCTTCCTTGAACCTGAAATCCAGTTTCAAAATAGCATGTGACTTCTCAACCGTTGAAAATGCGATCATAATTTTTTGACCGGCAGTCATTTTCAAGTTGAACAGATAACCATCGGTAACCACGGAGTTTAAGCCTGTCCTTTTAAGGTTCTTCTCCTTATGAAGACGTTTGATCTCTGCCGATCCACTCGCAAGCTCTAAACAAATGTCTTTCGGACCTTCCTCAAAGATCACCATTTGAAGATAGTCCTGACTAATTTCGGCATCGAAGGAAAGAATACCGTCGTATTCTGGAATAAAATTTACCCAAACAATGTTGAGATCAGAAATTTCGGTAAGAGAGGGATATTTAGTGAGTTCAGCTTTACTTCCACCATTTCCGGTGAATTGTATACTGTATTTGCCACTTTTAAAAACATTCATGGCACCTTCACAATCAGCAACAGTTTCACTGCCCATCTTTTTAGTTTGTCCAAAAATGGCAGTGGTCAGGAATATTAAAAACGCAGTAAGTTTTAATTTTGCCATGAATCAGACCAAATATAAGTAATATTCATTCATTTTGCCAAAGAAAGACCATGGATACCTTGTTTGAACATCTTGGAGAAGAGAACCTTAGGAAACTTGTGGATACTTTCTATGATCTTGTTTTTACCTCAGAAAAAATCGGGCCATTATTTAAGAACGACAAAGAAGAAATAAAAAAGAAGCAATTTTATTTTCTCACCCAGTTCCTTGGAGGGCCTCATTTGTATAGTTTGAATTACGGCCATCCACGTATGAGAATGCGTCATATGCCTCATGAGATAACTAATGCAGCTAAAGATGAATGGCTATGGTGTATGAAACAGGCGATTAATTCGCTTGACGTAACTGAGGAAATAAAAGAGAGACTTTATTCAGTGTTCCCTCAATTGGCTCAGCACATGGTGAACAGTTGATCACATTTTTATTTTTAGTTTTCCTATTGTGCCGATTCGAAGTACAAGTAACTCTTCGGACGGGTAGATATGATCGAGGCTGATTTTCTCAATATTTCCATCCAAGAACACCCCTTTTGTCAGTTCTTTGTTCAGCTCCTTGTTCAATTCTGTTCTCATCGTTTCCAGATGCGGTTTGAGATCGAATTTTGACTGTTCCCTGAAGAGGTCTGTTATTTTCGGGGAGAATAACCACTCTGCTGATTTTAAGAGGGCGCTTTTGGTCTTGATGTCAAACTCCAGGTCCGGAAAAGAAATGATTTGTTCTGTAACATCAAAGGTTGGTGTACCTGTCAAGTAAAGAACCCCACGCTGTTTACCGCTGAATTTGACCATAATGTTCAATTTATTTCCTTGTGAACCAGCGATAGAAACCGAATCAAAAATGATCTCTTTGTTTTTGATCGTCAGGCTTTTTCCGGAGATCTGACTGTTAAGGATATTTGATAGGGAGTCATATGTGGCCATTATATCCAGGTTGATGTTAAATCCATTTCCTTTTTTGAAATCGTTCAGTTTCGGAATTGGGGTGGATTGAATACCCGGATCTTTTGTAGTGAAAATTGGTTGAAAGATCAAATTCAGGTCGATGAATGCTTTTTTCTTACTGAAATCGACAGAACTCAAGGCTATATCTTTAGGTTGAATGGTGAGGAATCCATAACCATTAATGGCCATCGGTTCTGAGGTGAGTTTCCATACTTCTGAGATTTCGCTTCGTATGTCTATCTCAGAGATAGATTTGTCAATGTCCTTTTCCAGATCTTTCAGGACACCCGTTACTTCCTTTCTCAATTTTTCGGTTGCATCATATTTAAATACAGTGATCTCACATGGATCGATCGTTTCGAACTTTGTCAATTCTGTCTTTGCCCTGAGTTTCAACTCCGGAGAAACATCAACCTTGGTGGCATAGGCAACTTTAACTTTTCTCATAGGTTCTCCAACACCGCAACTGGCGTAGACGCGTGGGACAACGCATGAGCCTTTATCATCGAACAAAAATGTGCATTCCGGACAATAATTGAGATTCAATGCATATTTCCCTGATACTTCGTAATTCAATAAGGCTCCCTTTCCGTCAAATTTAATCGGATTTCTTTCAAAGCGATATGAATAGCTCACACCGGAACAGTTGTCCTCCTTTCCCCTGAACGTTTTATCCAATGATTTTTCTACATCGTTCAGATAAGGGGTAAGGTCGATCTCAATAGGTAAGCTGATCGTTGAGAATTTATTCTCAATTGGAGGAATGGACTTAACTTCTGTATCAGGTAAAGCAGTTTTTACTGTTCTACAGGAAACAAATCCAAGAAGGAGGATCACGAGATAAGAATAGCGCATGGCTTAATGACTGGGTTTCAACAAGACGGATTGAACGAATGTTGGTTTCAGACTATTGACCTTGTATTGGGTATTGTTTTCTCCTTCAGGTGTTGATTCAGATAAGAGAGTTGGCTTTTCATTTGCTCCGAAGATCTCGAAATGGATATCTTGACCACTTTTTCTCATGATTGTTGAGAAGATCATCCCTTCGACGGTATAAAACTCATAAAATACATTATTCATGTAGGACATTTCGATCAATATGCCATTTCCTTCATCCATCAGATATTGACCATTTTTGCGAACAATGAAATAGTTCTTTTCGATCTTTCCGATACGTTGACTCACGTAAAGCATTTTGTATGTCCAGACTGAATCAGTGTGTACAGTTTTAATTTCCAGAGAAACATCAATCGAATCTGAAGGGGAAGAAACACTGGATAAAATCATTTTACCGCTGTATTTTCCAACCCAATTCTCTGGAAATTGAGAAAAAGAAAATGTAGTGCAGATCAGCAGTAGCGAAAAGGCAGTTAGCAACTTCATGTAATCTATTTTAAAAAGAAAGCGGGCACCAAGGCCCACTTTAAATAATTATCAGGCGTTAACACTCAGACTTTCAATGACCTTATTGAAGGTGTCACTTGGACGCATGGCTTTGGAAGTCTTCGAAGCATTCGGGTGGTAATATCCACCAAGATCCATTTTAGATCCTTGCGATCCATTTAGCTCACTTACGATCTTCACTTCATTGTTTTTTAATTCAGATGCTATTCTGGTGAACAGCTCTTTCATTTCCTGATCCTTGTTCTGAGCTGAAAGCGCCTCTGCCCAGTACAAGCTGAGATAGAAATGACTCCCTCGGTTGTCTAGTTGTCCGGCGTCACGTTGCGGCGATTTATCCTCGTCAAGGAATTTACCAGTTGCCTCATCCAGAGTTTCAGCAAGCACTTTTGCACGTTCATTACCAGTTGTAACACTCAAATGCTCCAACGAAGCTGCCAATGCAAGGAATTCTCCTAAGGAATCCCATCGAAGGTGACCTTCTTCTACAAATTGTTCAACGTGCTTTGGAGCAGATCCCCCGGCACCTGTTTCAAACAATCCTCCACCGTTCATCAAAGGAACAATAGAAAGCATTTTTGCACTGGTTCCAACCTCCAGAATAGGGAAGAGGTCCGTCAGATAATCACGAAGCACGTTACCTGTTACAGAGATCGTGTCCATTCCTTTTACGATGCGCTCCATCGTAAACTGGATCGCTTCATCCGGACTTAAAATATGTATTTCCAATCCTGTTGTGTCATGGTCTTTCAGGTATTCAGATACTTTAGAGATCAGTTGAGAATCATGGGCTCTGTTCTTATCCAACCAGAATACTGCTGGTGTATTTGATAAACGCGAACGGGTCACCGCAAGCTTCACCCAGTCGCGGATCGGTGCATCTTTCACCTGACACATTCTCCAGATGTCACCTGCCTCAACTTCATGCTCAAGCAAAGTATTTCCATTATTGTCAACAACACGAACAACTCCATCAGCAGTCATTTCGAATGTTTTGTCGTGCGAACCGTACTCTTCCGCAGCCTGAGCCATTAACCCAACATTAGGAACAGTTCCCATCGTTACAGGATCGAAAGCACCATTCTTCTTGCAGAAATCGATCATCGTTTGATAGATCGTGGCATAGCTCGAATCAGGAAGAATTGCTTTAGTGTCGCGCGATTTCCCTTCCGCATCCCACATCTGACCGGAATTACGGATCATTGCAGGCATAGAAGCGTCTACGATCACATCGCTTGGTACGTGCAGGTTCGTAATTCCTTTATCAGAATTGACCATGGCAATCGCCGGGCCATTTGCAAAACAAGCGTCAATATCAGCCTGAATAGCTGCTTTTTGGTCTAACGGTAACGTTTCGATCTTAGCAACTAGGTCACCAAAACCATTTTTCACATCAACACCAAGAGAATTCAGTGTTTCAGCATGCTTTTCAAATACCGGCTTGAAGAATGATCGAACCGCATGAGCAAAGATAATAGGGTCAGACACCTTCATCATCGTCGCTTTCATGTGGAGCGAGTACAAAACCCCTTTTGCTTTGGCATCAGCAACTTGCTCGTCAAGGAAGCTAAGCAGTTTGCGTTTACTCATGAAGGTACTGTCGATCACTTCTCCTGCTTGAAGTGCTGAGTCAGCTTTAAGTACAGTTTTATTTCCTGATCTGTCTGTAAATTCGATACGGAAAGTTCCTGCGTTCTTTACGGTAACCGATTTTTCGTTGTGGAAGAAATCCCCATCATTCATGCAAGAAACATGTGATTTAGAATCCGCTGTCCATTTCCCCATTGAATGCGGGTGCTTTCGGGCATAGTTTTTCACTGAAAGTGGAGCACGACGGTCAGAATTTCCTTCTCGAAGAACAGGGTTTACTGCACTTCCTTTGATCTTGTCGTATTTTCCTTTGATCGTTCTTTCCTGATCATTCGATGGATCCTCTGGGTAATCAGGTAGGGCATATCCCTGAGATTGTAGCTCCTTGATAGCGGCTTTCAACTGCGGAATTGAAGCACTGATGTTCGGAAGTTTGATAATGTTTGCCTCAGGTGTTGTACACAATTGCCCCAATTCAATAAGATCATTACTAATGCGCTGTTCTTCCGTTAGAAATTCCGGGAAATTAGCCAAGATCCTTCCGGCAAGCGAAATATCTCTGGTTTCTATTGCAATTCCCGCAGGCTCTGTAAAAGCCTTAACAATCGGTAGGAATGAATACGTTGCCAGCATCGGCGCTTCATCCGTTAGCGTGTAAATGATCTTTGAATTAGTAGAGTTCATGTTTGTTTTGGTTTTGTGCTTGTTTTGGAGGTTACGAATTTACCTAAAATGCTGATCGTTTGAAAGAAATTAAAGATCAAAAGATGTTCGAAAATGACAATTTCCTTACAAATTGTGTGTGTAGTTGTCTTTCACGATGAAATGGATCATTTTCTCTAATGCACGCGCTCTGTGACTCATCGAATTCTTTTCTTCCAGGCTCATTTGAGCGAAGGTCCTTTCTTTACCTTCCGGTTCAAAGATTGGGTCATATCCGAACCCTTCAATGCCCCTTTTCTCGTGAGTGATCTGACCTTCCACAATTCCGTCAAAAACATGTTCCTCACCGTGAAGGATCAAGGCCATGGCCGTTTTGAAGCGGGCTGTTCTGTTAGTGTTTTCTCCGAGTTTGTTGAGTAATAGATCCATGTTTGCATCGGCATCCTTAGCCTCTCCGGCAAATCGTGCCGAATAAACTCCTGGTTCACCATTCAAGGCATCCACCTCAAGTCCAGTATCATCCGCAAAACAGCTTATTCCAAATTTTTCCCATACATAGCGGGCTTTGAGCAGGGCATTTTCTTCAAGAGTTGATCCTGTTTCCGGAATGTCTTCCTCACAACCGATATCGTCCAATGACAAAATATGCACGCCCTGAGGCATCAGCGTTTGGATTTCTCTGGCTTTGTTGGTGTTGTGGGTTGCGAAAACTAATCTGAGATCCATAAATAGAAATTATTGATTTGTGAATAGCTTGAGATATTTATGTTTGTTCGCTTCCACTGAATAATGTGATTCGACGGTTTTTCGCCCATTTTCACCAAAATTCCTGCAGAGCGCTTTGGATTGGATCAACTGTACCAACTTATTTTCCCATTCTTCTGCTGTTGAAGCTAAAAAACCATTTTCACCATCCTGGACAATCGTTTTATTAACACCCACCGGAGAGAGGATCGTCGCCATACCAAGTGACATGTATTGCAATCCTTTGAAGCCGCATTTTCCTTCCGACCAAATGTCCTCTACAAGCGGCATCAGTCCGATTTGAATTTGTGCCAAATCTTCGATCTCTGTTTCTTTCTTCCAGGGAACGTATTCCATTGATTTCAATTCGAACTCCGGTGCTTGATTGGATATTACACGGAATTTGAAGTGGTACGTTTTTTCCAGTTCTCTTAGGATCGGAATCAAGGGATCGAGATACCGCATCGTTGTATGGGTCCCGGTCCAGCCTATTACGACTGGTTCTTGGTCGTGATCGCAGTGCACATTATGATGACCTTCGGTATCGATGGTAGTTGGAATCACCTGTACGTTTTGGTTGAATTTTCGAGCATAGTTGGCCAGATAATCGTTCCCAGCTGTGACTTGGTGCGCCCACTTCATGCAGTAATTGACCTTCCAATAGGCTTTTAAACGGTGAAAGCGTGCATTCGTCTCGCTGTAATTTGGTAACCAGATCGCATCGTCGAAATCGTAGATGTATTTTCTACGCAAAACTTTTGCAATGATCCATTCAAAGATAGGCGGCCCCACATGGGCCACTTCGCGGTGAATGAAGATATAATCTGCTTTGTGCAACTTAAAGAGCAACAATTTTCTTCTTGCGAAACAACGTATTAGGCCCCATGCTTTTTTTACGATGTTACCACGGGAATATAGTGTCTTCCATGTTTCTTCATCGTAGAACGGATGCTCTTCGATCTCGTATCCCTGCTTTTCTAGAAAAGTAAAATATTGCTCAAATCGAAAGCGTTGCGACGGTGCCGCTTCGAAAGGGTAGGGAGCAATAAAGAAGATGCGTTTTGCCACGGAACGAAGGTAAATAAAGAATTACGAATTACGAATTACGAATTACGAATTACGAATTACGAATTACGAATTACGAATTACGAATTACGAATTACGAATTACGAAT
>CAZQKN010000012.1:0-79834 GCA_964593935.1 uncultured Akkermansia sp.
CGCTTAAAGATAGAAGTAAGTGAAACAATGTGTCTACTTATATCAGGACATGACATATCACTCTATGTTCCATGTTCTATGTTCTATGCTCCATGTTCTATACTCTAAATTCTGAGTTCTATATTCTACACTCTAAACTGATCTCTAATCACTGATCACTGATCACTCTACGTTCTATACTCTAAATTCTAAAATTCCAAAAATCTCCCCCCCTCCTGTAACTTTTCCGTAACTTGCATGTCATACTCCCGAACCAACGGTTGAAATGACAGTAAAAGAGTACAATACAGCGGTCGATCAGTTCTCGGACAACATCTACAGATTTGCGCTGAAACACCTCAGAAATGAGATGTCGGCCCGCGATATTGTGCAGGAAACATTTACCAAAGTTTGGATCAAACACGAAGAGGTCAGTTTTGAAAAAGTTAAATCTTATCTCTTCACAACAGCTTACCATGCCATTATCGATTGGGTAAAGAAAGATGGTCGCAACGGCGATTTCAAAAAAGTGGATCACACGCACAGCACAGAGTTTTCCACTAGCTTTGATCTTCAGGAAATTTTGAGTGAAGCACTGGATCGCTTACCGGAAATACAGAAAACAGTTGTGTTGCTCAGAGATTATGAAGGATACAACTACAATGAAATTGCCGAGGTAACAGGATTGAATGAATCACAGGTGAAAGTCTACATCTTCAGAGCCAGACAAACCCTGAAAGAATATTTGAAACGAATAGAATTGGTGGTATAAAAACTATTGAACCTTTGAATCCGCTGCGGCGGAAACTATTGAACTATTGAACTAATAATAAATGGAAAGAATAAGCATTTTCAACTACGAAGCCTTCTATCTGGACTATCTGGAAGGAAACCTCTCTGAGGAGGATGCGGCTTTGCTGTTGGATTTCTTCGATCGCCATCCTGAATTGCGCCTGGAAGAAGAAATGCTCCCATCTTTCGAAACAAACTTACCAACCCTGGATCAGGACTTCAAGGCAGGTTTAAAGCAGGTCGATCTTGTTCAGGATCCGATCAACGCTGAAAATGCAGAAACCTTTATCATCGCAGAAACGGAAGGCTTACTGAGTCCGGACAGATCCACGGAATTGGGCGATCTACTGAAAGACCGAAAAGAATTACAGGATCTTCGAAAGATCTATGCCGCCGCACGACTAAAACCGGATCTTTCTATACAATATGCAGACAAGTCAGGATTGAAAAGAAAAGGAACGATTGTTCTGTGGCCCTACATCTCTTTTGCTGCTGCAGCAAGTGTTGCCGCATTCTTCTTTTTCATTCAACCAGCAACCGAACTGCCAATTGGTAAAAACAATGTGGAATTCGCCGAAAATGATCCGACCGATCTCAATGGCCAGGGTAAAGATCCGGGTAAAGTAACAGAAAGCCCTCAAAGTATTCCAAACAAGGCAGGAACTTCTGTGTACCAGGTCGCAGCCGTAAATGAAACAACAAGCGGCGTTAACAAAACACCTCGTTCCTATTCCGTCTCTAGTTTGGAAAAGAAAGGTGCCGCTCCACTTCAACTGGACGCCATCGATCTGGAGATCATTGAAAATACAATGGCTCAAAACACCTACGAGGAACGCCATCAACACACCGATTACGCGATCCTGGGGATCAACGACATGAACAACCCGATCAAACCGGTAACCAATCGCCTGTCTGACGCCATAAAGCAAGAAGTGGATTTCAGAACCGCCAAAACAACAGAGAAAAACTCAGGTGGCTTCTACCTCAAGATCGGAAAATTCGAACTTTCGCACAAAAAACACTGATTCCAACAAATGGGATTCCAAGCATTTCATGGTAGATGGATACTACATAGATACTCCATACATTAAGTATGGATAGTATATGAATTGCGTATCCGTTTTTCATTCTCTTTTCGACCGAAAAATTGTTTTGAGATTCAAAGCAAAACGGCACGAATGTCAAGAACTATAATTACTATATTTAGCCTTCTGCAACCTGCATGAAGGAAACTCGGTTCATAGAACAAAACAAAGAGAAGTGGACTCGCTTCGAGAAACTCTACGCTGATAGCTCTCATAAACCCGAGGAGCTCAGCGACCTTTACATGGACCTCACGGACGACCTCAGTTATGCTCAAACATTCTATAAGCGAAGAACGGTTCGTGTTTACCTTAACCAACTGGCTCAAATGGTTTACACAGGAGTGCACAAACAGCGCGGGGATTCTATTCGTAAGTTTTTCACGGTTTGGCAAACATCCCTACCATTAGAGATCTACAGGTCAAGACACAGCTTACTGTTTGCCTTGGTTGCTTTTATGGTCTACGCACTTATTGGTGTCATCACCACTCACTTCAATCCCGACTTTCCTAGGATAGTTATGGGAGATGAGTACGTCAACATGACTATCGAGAACATTAAAAATGGGAATCCGCTGGCTGTCTATGAGGATGACGATCAGGTGTCCATGTTCATTCAGATCACCACCAACAACCTCAAAGTGGCCTTCATGACTTTCGCTGCCGGCTTCTTCTTTACGGTTGGAACCCATCTGCTGCTCTTCTCCAACGGTGTAATGCTCGGAGCTTTCCAGTATTTTTTCCATTTGAAGGGATTACTGATCACAAGCTTCCTCGGTATCTGGATCCACGGTGCATTTGAGATCTCAGCGATCGTACTGGCAGGAGGAGCAGGGATCACTGCAGGGAATGGTTGGTTGTTTCCGGGTTCCTACACGCGCTTACAGTCTTTTCAACTCTCCGTAAAAAGAGGACTGAAGATCATGATGAGTCTCGTTCCGTTCATCATTGCCGCAGGATTCCTAGAGAGTTACGTGACACACAATTACCAGCGCCTCCCCGATTGGTCCAAATGGACACTGATCTTATTCTCCTTTGCTGTGATCCTCTTTGTTTATGTGTTCTACCCGATCATCGTTGCACGCAAACATCCTGAACTTTTATCAAAAGAAGACACTTCAACTTTTCGGGACAAGGTGAAGGTAGAACTGTATCGCATTCGTTCGGTTGGTGAGATCCTTTCAGACAGTTTTCAACTCTACCGACAGGTTATCGGAAGGGTTTTCGAACTCTCTCTGATCACCATTGTTCCCCTCGTTGTGGTCATTCTGTTTCTTCAGAATAGAACACATGCTTATGAAATGGGATTTCAGCACTATTACGACTGGGTGGTACAATTAAAGATCATTTTCGGTTACGGTTTCCGGGATGTTCAAGACCTCATCGTGGTTTTTGTATGGTCGGTATTGATCGCAATGATGTTTTCAACAACATGGTTCGTTATTTTGAACCGTAACAGTTCATTCAACAATAAAGACTATGTTTCCTTTCTCAAAAGGAAACTCTGGAAAACCTGGTTGGGATCGGCGTTACTTTTCTGGACGGTGTTCCTTTTACCATGGTACATCCTGATCTGGGTATTCTTCCTAATTCCCTTTGTTTATCCCATGGCTGTGGTCTTTGGTTTGGACGACAATCCTTTGAGTAAACACTTCGGCATGGCCTTCAAGACAGGATACTGGAATTTCGGATCTACCCTGCTGGTGTTGTTATTATCGGTCTTAATCATCTTCCTTGCCGTTCAACCCTTTGCTTTTATTTTCAGTATCCACGAGCCTTTCAATGATAAGCCTCTAGTTCGAGATCTTTTGGATCAACTTGCTGACTTAACAAAGCGTGTAGCTCTGATCTATACTGAGGACTATATGTTTTGGTCGAATGTTGTCCGACAGGTCGTGTATGTTTTATTATTGATCCTGATCTTCCCATACATTGCCATAACCATGGCTATGATCTATTTCTCACACAAGGAAAAAACTTCCGCTGTATCTCTGAAAGAGTCATTCAAAAGATTTGGAAAGCGGAGTAGACTTCAGGAAAATTCAAGCGACCTTGATTAAGCGATCCTACATAGCGTTGTTTCTGTTGTGGGTTTTTCCACTGTTGAGCCAAAATCAGGAGGCCAGTAAGAAACGTTTTGAGGAAAAAGGAAAAGGCTATACTTACGTTCGGGATCGCAATTACAAAGGTCCGGAAGAGTGGTTTGGAAGCAGCCCTTCCCAAATGAAGCAAAAAGACCCTCTTGAACTGGAAGAAGAAGACACTCGCTCATCCGGGATATCTCAGGATCGGGTTGCCCGTAGCCGAGAAAAAATGCAGAAAGAAGGAAAGGGTGGTACTTTACCGGAAGATCCTGCGACCCAAAAAGCTGAACCCATTGAACTTCCCGATTTTGATACCCCTGATATCGACACACCCGATCTGCCTGATGTTGATGCTCCAACCTTGCCACAGAACTTCTGGAGAATTCTACTGATCATTCTGTTGATCATTGTAGTCGTTTTGTTGGTGTTTTGGTATTTAAAAAATCACCAAGCTTCTGATAAAAAGATCGAACCTGAATTCAGAGATCATGACTGGAACCCAGAAGAGATCACTAAGTCTGAACTGGATACACGTCTGGATGAGGCCCTGACCTCCGAAAATTACAGGGAATGTGTAAGGATCTATTTCACGTTCATTCTTAAGGAACTCATCTCCCAAAAATTGATCAATTGGAAAAAGGAAAAAACCAATTACGATTATCTTTTGGAAATGTCATCAAAGCCTAATGTTCACCTGTTCAGGGAATGTGTTCGAATTTATGACCTCGTTTGGTACGGTGAATATGTCATATCGAGAACGGAATATGAACAGATAAAACCTGTCTTGACCAGCTATTACCAACAACTTCAGAGCAATAAATGAGTCCGAAACTCCGAAATATAATTGTTGGGGTGATCCTGCTGATGGCACTGGGCTTAGTTTGGCTATTGGGATCAACGGAAAACATGAGTAATGGTCGGAAGAAGGCCTATGTTTCTGCGCGATGGGATAAGGAGTTTGCTTGGTCAGATAAGGATGCTTATGGTCTGTACATACTCGATGAGCTCATTAAGGATCGCACCGGAGGATCTGTTCCCGGTTCGATCACAAATTCAGCGTTACTGGATTCTCTAACCAAGCGTCACGAAAATTACACACTTGTTTTCATTGGTAAAGAATTCGGCCTGTACGATGGGGAGCTGGATACTCTTTTTTCCATGGTGGAAAAAGGTTCTGATCTATTCATATCTGCCACAGGATTTACGAATAATTTTGCCAGATCATTCACGCCTGAACTGGACCTGAGATTTGAATTTAGCGAACTGGTCAGTGTAAAAATAGACACTAATCGTTACAAGTTTATCTTTCAACACCAACGCGATACCTTGGCCAGATCATGGCATGTCATTCATAAGAACGGTCCGGTTGAAGCTCCTGCAAAAGTCCTGTCAAGCATAAGTGGAAAACCCAACTTCATCGAAATCCCATTTGGTTCCGGGCGAATTTTAATTCATTCAACACCGGAACTCTTTCACAATTATCAGTTGGCACAACAAGATGGCTTCTTTCATGCTGAGAAAGTGCTTACTTCATTCAATAGAAATAAGAAAGTGTGTTATCTTGAACTGGCACGTCTCGAAGATGAAAAGCCTGTGGAAGAAGAGCCTGTGGAAGAGGCTAAAGGTAAAAGGGACGACAGCTATCTCCAGTTCCTTTTACGAACGCCTTCCTTGAGGATCGCCATGCTCCTATCTTTGTTAGGTCTTGTCCTATTCTTGCTTTTCAGGGCAAAACGCAGGCAGCCAAGGGTTGATATCATTCCCGAAAAAAGGAACATTTCCTTTGCATTCGTCCAAACCGTTGCCTCGATATACCGCAACAAGGATAATCCTTACAGTTTGCTCCAGCTTTTAAGGAAGAATTTCTATTCAACCGTGAAGAAGCATTTCTTTGTGGATCTCTCAAAACGAACCGATCATATCGAGATCCGTCATTTGTCACAACGCTGTAATATCAGTTCAGAAGAGATAGAACAAATTCTTGATCGTCTTGAAACAACCAATGTATCAAAGGTCAATGAAGATTACCTGGTTGAAACAGCTCGATTGAAAAGGGATTTCTATCTAAGAAGCGGAATTGTATCCGAGCGCGTCCTGAATAAACTAGACAATCGAGATTTCAGCATTTACAGAAATTCCTGGTTGAGCTTTCCTCTGATCCTGATCGGAATTATAATCGTGCTCTTCGGACTTTACCTGGCGGTCAATTCGAATGGTATCGGACCTGTGCTATGGATACCGGGAACAGTTATGATCAGCTGGGGTATCCTACGAATTTCAAGACCACTTTTGAAAGTGGATCAGGAAAAAATCGAATATTTCCCACTGCTTGGAAAAAGAATATTCTATGATCACTCTGATCTCATTGGTGCAGAAAAATTCAATGATAGAACGAACTTATCTTTTTACGATGGGATAACTTTAAGCATCTTACATTCGGAAACTGACAACAGATCGATCAGGATCCTTGAGCAATTTCTGATAAGAAAACCATTGATTGAACTTTAAATTTAGCATATGTCAAGCGAAGAAAACAACCTGGAAAATGACCATTCAGCTTATCTGCCTAAAGATAATTCAGAGGAAAACAACACTCCTCAGCCCAATAGTGGTGAAACGGTTCCTCAAGCTGAAACCAGCCATTATGGCTTTGAGCGACGAAACGACGATCTGATCTGGGTATCTTCAAAAGTTAATGAAGTGCGCATCGAAATGGGCAAATACGTCATTGGTCAGCATGCCATGGTGGATCTGTTACTTACAGGAATCTTCTCAAACGGGCATATTTTACTGGAAGGTGTTCCAGGTGTGGCAAAAACCTTATCGGCGAAAGTGCTTTCCAAAGCCTTGTCCATTGATTTCTCCCGGATCCAGTTCACACCCGACCTTATGCCGTCTGATGTGATCGGTACAAGTGTCTTCAGTATGAAGGACTCCAGTTTTTCCTTTAAAAAAGGACCTATATTTTCCAATATTGTTCTTATCGATGAGATCAACCGGGCTCCCGCAAAAACGCAGGCCGCGCTTTTCGAAGTGATGGAGGAACGTCAGATCACTTATGATGGTACGTTATATCCAATGACCTTTCCATTTTTGGTGATGGCAACGCAGAATCCAATAGAACAGGAAGGAACCTATAACCTGCCGGAAGCGCAACTTGATCGATTCCTGTTCAAGATAAAATTGGATTATCCGGAACTTCATCAGGAAGAAGAGATCCTGAAGCGATACAAGAACAACATTCGCAACACCGACCTTAGCGAGATCAAACCTGTATTTACGGCTGAAGAGATCCGTAGAGTGCAGGAAACGGCGGAAAAAGTGATCATTGAGGATAATCTGCTTAAATATATTGCTGCGATCACTCATAAAACCCGCAATCATGGAAAGATCTATCTTGGTGGATCCCCACGTGCCTCACTTTCCATGTTAAAATCAAGTAAGGCACTTGCTGCCATTAGAGGGCGCGATTTTGTCACTCCGGAAGACATTCAATTCGTTGCTAAACCAGTTTTGAACCATCGACTCATTTTAACCCCTGAAGCCGAAATGGAAGGTGTTTCACCGGAAGAAGTAATTGATGAGATCCTTCAAACAATCGAAGTTCCGCGTTAAGCAATGAGAATATTCCTGTCTACATACCTCACAAGATTCTTCTTCCTTTTACTGGGAGGGATAATTGTTTTGTTTGCAGTCTCCTTTGCAATAAAGGAACTGTTTTTCATTGCGCAGGTTTCTCTGATCGTACTTTTTGGATTAACGCTATTGGACTGGTTGCTGATCTTTACATCAAAAGATCCGCTTACTTTCAAGCGTAAGCTCAATGAGAGAATGAGCTTGGGCGACCCCAATCCGGTTAGATTAACCGTCAGCAACGCAAGTAAACAGCCGGTTCGGTTCCGATTATATGAGGGATACCCTGTCGAAATGCAGGAACGCTCACGGTATGTCACAGGATTTCTACTTCCGGGAAATTCGATCGAATTCGATTACGACTTTACTCCATTAAAAAGGGGATTGTATCAATTCAATGATGCCTTCTTTCAATTGGCTTCAGTCTTTGGACTTGTCAGTCGAAAGTTAGTGATCCCGGCAGTTCAAGAAATTCACGTTTATCCTTCCATTCTGCAAATGAAAAAGTATGAGTTGCTCGTCTTCCATCAACAAAAAACGAGCACGGGGATCAAAAAGATCCGTCGTAGCGGTAACAACAGTGAGTTTGAACAGATCAAAGCCTATGTACAGGGTGATGAGGTAAGAACGATCAACTGGAAAGCAACAAGTAGAAAGGTTGAGCTCATGGTCAATCAATACCAGGAAGAGAAATCTCAGCACATTTACTGCTTGATCGATAAGAGTCGGAATATGCAGGTTCTGTTCAATGGAATGACCGTTCTTGACCATGCGATCAATTCAACACTTGCCTTTTCCAATGTAGCTTTGCGGAACGGAGACAAGACCGGTCTGATCACATTTTCAGACAAGATCGGCACACGCCTACTAGCCAACAGAACCGATGGTCAGATGAGAAGAATACTCGAGGAATTGTACGATCAGCGCACTGCTTTTCTGGAGCCGAATTATGAACTGGTTTACCAAACGATCCGAAGAACGATCAGTACACGATCATTGTTGATCCTGTTCACTAATTTCCAGACTGAATTTGCCATGCGAAGAGCTCTTCCCATGCTCAGGAGGATCAATCAGAAACATCTTCTCGTAGTTGTGTTCTTTGAAAATACGGATCTCGTCGAATTTGTGCACCAACCGTTGAATTCAGTTCAGGACGTTTATACATCAACTATTGCTGAAAGGATCGTCACACTGAAGTCAAGAATGGCAGATGAGCTGAAGAAAAATGGTATTCAGACGATCCTAACGACTCCAGAGGATCTTTCCATAAATACGATCAATAAATACCTTGAGCTCAAGGCAAGAGGAGCCATATAAAATAAAAAAGGCCGGAAATTCCGGCCCTTGAAAAATATCTGGTGAGATTATTCTCCCTCAAAAGTTGTGATAGTAGTTGTACTTCCGTCAACAGTCTTCAACTTCAACATCTTGTTCTTCAACATAACGATCTCTTGCGGATCCCCTGAAGTTTCTCCATCAGCGATGAAAGTAACGGTTGTCTTGTCAGCATTGAATTCCCACTTACCTTCTTCAGTTGTAGAAATTGAACCTGCAGTAAATGTCATTTTGTACGTATTGTCCTTGTTGATCTCAACTTTGATCCCAGGGAAGAAAGAAGTAACGTCGTTTCCGTTTGATTCAACTTTGGTCAAAGTCCACGTGTTTACCAAACGAGCCTTAGCTGTAAGAAGCGTAAATTTTGGGCCTTCCTCGTACTTGTTACATGATGTAGCCACAACAAGTGCCAAAGCAAACATCATAAATGCAGTTGTTTTTGCGATTAGTTTCATTTTGATCAGATTTTTAAAGATTTGCTCAAATTTATGGAATTAACGGTTCGATCCGAATTTAAAAATGAATTTTTTGGCAGAATAACAATCTATTAACACTTGACAGATGCTATCCCGTTTCGATGAAATATTCGATTAACGTACTTCGCTTAAATTTGTACAATCAGAACTTGTTTAAAATATCTCAACTATAGCAGCTTGCTTACAGCATTATCGGGAGGAATACTGGCTGCCGGATATGTGAATTTCCTCGACCAGGAAGGTGCAATTCGATTCGGCTCCATGGTCTTCTTATCGACATTCGGTATTTATAACCTTCAACGCATAGTTAAAAGTACCAACACACGTTACAAATCGGAACAACTTGAATGGATCAACAATAATAAAATTGTTTTTACCATTCTTTCTATTGTTGCGCTCATTGGGGGTGTCATGATCTTTAGAGGCATTGCCAATCCTCAATCGGTAATTTTACTATTGATTTCAGGAATGATCTCTATATGGTACGTTTTCCCCATTTTCAAACGTCGGCTGCGTTCAATTCCTTTTTTTAAATCTGTATTCGTATCCCTAACCTGGACAATTGTAGTGATCGCCTTGCCAATGATCGGACAATTTCCTGTCAATCAAATACTCCTTCAATTCCTCCCTTTTCTATTTTTCTTTCTCGGGCTGGCGATACCTTTTGATATAAGGGATATGAAATACGATTCCGATCAACTTCAAACCATTCCTCAACTGGTCGGTGTGGTTGGTGCCAGAATAATTGCCATATCGGCAATATTGATTTTTTATATAATATTCGCATATTTCAATAGTTTTATGCGATATTATTTAAGTTTTTCGATGGTCATCTGTGGAATCATCATCCTCATCGCAAAAGTTGAAATAGAAAAAAACGAACCCTATTTGAGTCTTCTTGACTCCTCAATGGCACTACTTGGGCTCGTACTTTTTATGGCTTGATCATTTTAAGCGAACAAGGCCTTCACCACTTCATCGATCTTTCCGCACTTAACGAGTTCGATCTTGAAATTCTTTTGGTCGATACCCTTGTTGTATTTGGAAAGGATGATCTTTTCAAACCCAAGCTTCTCCGCTTCAAATATCCTTTGTTCGATCCGATTTACGGGTCTAACCTCGCCTGAAAGTCCAACTTCCGCAGAGAGTGCAATTGATCTTCCGATAGGTAAGTCGGCATTGGAAGAAAGGACTGCAGCCACCACCGCAAGGTCTATGGCAGGATCATCTACTTTTATACCCCCGGCTATGTTCAGGAAAACATCCTTGGCCCCCAGCCTGAATCCACAGCGCTTTTCCATCACAGCAAGCAGCATGTTCAACCGTCGGACGTCGAAACCGGTCGATGATCGTTGAGGGGTTCCATAAGCTGCGGTACTGACAAGTGCCTGTACCTCGATAAGCATTGGTCTTAGTCCTTCAAGTGTGGCACCGATGGCAATTCCACTTAACGTATGATCCGTATTGGTGATCAGGATCTCTGAAGGATTCTCTACCTGTCGCAAACCACTGCCTAACATCTCATAAATTCCAAGTTCGTTCGTACTACCAAATCTGTTCTTGATCGAACGCAAAAGGCGGTAAACATGGTTTCGGTCGCCTTCAAATTGCAATACCGCGTCCACCATGTGTTCCAAAACCTTTGGTCCGGCAAGGGAGCCTTCCTTCGTAATATGACCGATAAGAAATACTGGAATACCCGTTTGCTTGGCATAACGCAACAGCTGTGCGGTACATTCCCTAACTTGTGAAATGCTGCCAGGAGAACTTTCGATCTGCGTTGAAAACAAGGTTTGAATGGAATCAATAACGATCAGCTCGGGTTGGATCTCCTCTGCCTGTTTGAAAATGTTCTGAAGATTGGTCTCCGTCAGGATAAAACAACTTTCATTCTTCACCCCTATTCTTTCTGCACGCATTTTAATCTGTTGCTCACTCTCTTCACCGGATACATACAGTACTTTAAGTCCTTTTTCCTCAACGGCCATTTGGAGCATTAATGTAGACTTCCCGATTCCGGGTTCGCCGCCAAACAAGATCAAAGAACCAGGAACAAGACCTCCACCAAGAACCCTGTTCAATTCATTGTCCAGCAATTTTCTGCGACTCTGTTCTTGCTGTTGAATGTCCTGAAGCGTTTGAGGTCGCGCATTTCTTGTGGTGGATGAGAACGCAACGACGGTAGGAACGTTCTTTTCAATGATCTCCTCAACAAATGTGTTCCACTCCCCGCAAGACGGACATTTACCCAACCATTTCGGTGTTTCATATCCACAGTTCTGACAGAAAAATGCTGATTTGATCTTAGCCATATCCAATTCTATTAACGTTCTAAAGTTAAAAATCAATCCTGAAAGGGGGTGCTAAGCAGTCGATTTGATGTGTAATTTTAGAAAAACTCTTTTCTATGGCCATAAATACTAAACTTCTCGGCGAAATATGCACGGTACCCGGAGCTCCAGGATTTGAAAAAAAAATCCGCGACCTGGTGATGTCAGAACTTAAGTCCCTCGTAGATGAGATCGAAACGGACAACTTGGGAAATGTATATGCGATCAAACGCGGTTCGAAGCCGGAGGCAGAGCGCAAAAGAGTAATGGTCGGTGCTCACATGGATGAAATAGGATTCATCGTAACGCACATCGACGACAAAGGATTCATTCGTTTTCACACGCTCGGAGGATTTGATCCAAAAACACTGACTGCTCAGCGCGTGATCATCCACGGCAAGAAGGACGTAATTGGCGTGATGGCCTCAAAACCTATCCATGTCATGTCACCTGCAGAACGCGATAAACCAGCCAAAATGAGCGACTACTTCATCGATACCGGACTGAGCGCTAAAGAGGTGAAGAAACTGATCAATGTAGGTGATCCTATCACAAGAGAAAGAGAATTCATTGAAATGGGACATTGCGTGAACGGAAAATCACTTGATAACCGTCTTGCTGTTTTCATTCTGATCGAAGCCTTGCGTAAACTGAAAAAAAAGAAAGTTCCATACGACATTTATGGTGTCTTTACTGTACAGGAAGAAGTTGGGATCCGAGGAGCAAATGTTGCCGCTTTGAGGATCAATCCTGATTTTGGCTTCGGACTGGATACAACCATCGCATTCGATCTACCGGGTGCTGCTGCACATGAAATGATCACCAAACTTGGGGAAGGAACAGCGATCAAACTAATGGATGCCTCAACGATCTGCGATTACAGAATGGTTGAATACATGAAACGCACAGCAGACAAGCACAAGATCAAATGGCAACCTGAGATTCTCACGGCCGGTGGAACAGATACCGCAGGAATTCAAAGGATGACTGAAGGCGGTTCAATTGCTGGTGCTATTTCCATTCCAACAAGACATTTGCATCAGGTAATTGAAATGGCACACAAAGATGACATTGAAGGAAGTATTGATCTACTAACGGTTTGTGTTTCTGAACTTGATTCCTTTGACTGGAAATTGTAATTACTTGTCAAGTACTTTTGGAATTCTAAAGTAATCAGAATCCTTTTTGGGAGCATTTTTCAGCGCTTCGTCTTGTGAAATTGTAACAGAAGGAACATCATCACGGAGACGATTGACTTCATCGGTCATGAAAATAAGCGGTTCAACATCGTCAGTCGGAACTTCGCTTAATTTGTCCATGAACGAAATGATCTTCTGCATGTCCTCACGGATAGCCGTTTTTTGTTCACCCTGAAATTCAAGTTTCGCCAAGTGAGCAATATGATCAATGATCTCCTCTGTAATTTTCATAATGCAAATTTAAGTAATCAAGCATATAAGTCAACGATCCGAATAAAATTGAAGTTTTTTTGGGCTTTTCAAAAGCATCCATTCTGAATGGTCATTGATTCAAGCTACTATCCTGTAACAGATTCGGGTATTCTTTCAGCAAGGGCCCATTGATAAGATCGAAACAGTGTTGTGTTAATTCCTTATCCGTTAGTTGATTGATAATTTCCACCGGGATCGCCTCATGCATATATACCCGTGACAAACCCGGAAAAGCGGTTCCGCTGAAATCAAGCGGCTCAGAAAACAACCTGTGATTATTGGTGAAAGTCAACGGGACAATAGGAACATTCAATGCCCTTGCCAATTTAAAGGCTCCTTCTTTGAAGGGATACATTTTGGGGTTGTTATCATCCGGAATAGTTCCCTCCGGAAAGATCACGATCGACCATCCATTTTTGACCTCCATTTTTGCCTGTATGAATGATCTGGCTGCTTTAACACGATCCTTCCTGTCAACCGGAATGTTCAATCCCTTGAAATACGTTTTTATGATCGGATAATTCAGGATCTCACTCTTTCCCAGAAATAAAAAAGGATGCTTGGACATAATGGAATGCATCAGAAAAATATCGAGGTAAGACAAATGATTTGAAATGATCACATATGGCCCGCTTGGCACTGCAGATCTTTTCATGTAGCGTACATGGTAGAAACAAAAAATACGCATCATCCAACTCCAAAAGACAAAAATGTAGAAGCTGTTCTTCTTCCAGGAATCCCTTGTCAGCATTAGCCAAAGAAAAGGATAGAGAGCGATTGCGAAGACCGCAAAGATGATCCCAACGTATACTTTCCAAAAAAAGGAAAAGATCCTGACGATTAAACGCATACCCAAAAATACAACTTTAGACACGGGAACAAACATGCCATGGCTGAAATCCTTCCAAAATAACTAAATTCGCTGCTTATAAAATTGAAAAAACATGGCTCGCATTCTGACAGGAATTCAAAGTACCGGAACACCTCACCTAGGTAACATTCTGGGGGCAATTGTGCCAGCAATTGAGATGGCTAATGACCCTAACAACGAGTCATTTCTGTTCATTGCAGATATGCACTCACTCACACAGATCAAGAACGGAGAAGAATTGCGTGAGAACACTTATTCAACTGCTGCGACGTGGCTTGCCTTTGGGATCGATCCGCAAAAAACAGTATTTTACCGTCAAAGTGATGTACCGGAAGTGAGCGAATTGATGTGGTACTTGCTGTGTTTCTTTCCGTTCAGCCGTATGGAGCTTGCGCACTCTTTCAAAGACAAGAAAGATCGACTTCAGGATGTTAATGGCGGTTTATTCACCTATCCAATGCTCATGGCTGCAGACATTCTTCTGTATGACGCTGAATTCGTTCCTGTTGGAAAAGATCAGGAACAACATATTGAAATGACCCGTGACGTTGCCAGCAGGTTCCATGCGGTAAATGGGGAAACATTCATTTTACCTGAAGCACGCATCAGTGAGGAAACCAAACTTATTCCCGGAACCGACGGAGAAAAAATGAGTAAATCGCGCAACAATTATATTGACATATTTTTGCCTGAGAAGCAGCTCAAAAAACAAGTAAATTCCATCGTTACTGACAGTAAAGAATTGGAGGATCCAAAGGATCCGGACACTTGTCATGTATTTGCACTTTACAAACTGCTTTCTACTGAAGAGGAGATCTCTGAAATGCGTGGTAAATACCTTGCCGGCGGATTTGGATATGGACATGCTAAAGCCGCATTACTTGACAAGATCCTTACGCGTTTTTCGACAGAAAGAGCTCGATACGAGTACTTGATGAATAACAGATCAGAGATAGATGCTGCCCTCAGGATCGGATCTGAAAGAGCCAGAGAAGTTGCTTCCAAGGTATTGCACAGAGTACGTGAAAAAGTCGGTTATTGAACCCTTGCAAGGATATTTTGATATATTTGTTTTATTAAACTACTGTTAAAATGCGAAAATCCCTTTTCCTTCTGCTATCAACAGCTTCATTGATCCTTGCTTCCTGTGGTGGAGAGAAAGAGACGATGAAAGAAGCCGTAGGTGGAAAAATGTACGGCGGAGAATTCAGTTTCATGTCGGCTGAAAAAGTAAATAACCTCTTCCCGCTCTCTACAATCGATGTATATGCACAGAGGATTAATAATCAGATCTTTGAGCCATTGTTGAAGATCGATATTGAAACCATGAACGTCACCCCGGCGATCGCTGAATCCTACAACGTGAGTGATGACGCAAGAACATTTACATTCAAGATCCGAAAGGGTGTTCAATTCCACGAGAACGACTGCTTCAGTGGAAATACCAGAGAAGTTACCGCACACGATGTGAAATTCACACTGGAAATGGCGTGTTCAGGATTGCCTGAAAATCAAATGAGTTATCTTCTGGTGAACCACATAAAGGGGGCAGCTGAGTTCAACAAACGTTCCACAAGATCCCTTGCAAAGACAGGTGTATCCGGAATTACCGTTAAAGATGACCATACACTTGAGATCAAACTTGTTGAGCCTTTCGTTGGCTTCGACAAAGTACTTACACACACAAATCTTGGTGTTTTCCCGAAAGAAGCTTACGAGAAATACGGCAAAGACCTGTCTAAACATCCCGTTGGTACAGGACCTTTCATGCTAGAAGAAATGAATGATAAAGGCATTTCTCTGGTGAGAAATCCAAACTACTGGAAAAAAGACGAATTGGGTAACCAGTTGCCATTCCTGAGCAAGATTACCATGACCTACGTAAAAGACAAGAAAAGTGAACTTCTTGCTTTCCGAAACAAAAAAGTAGATATTGTCCTGGAAATCCCTGTTGAAGAGATCGAGAATGTCTTTGGTACACTTCAGGAAGCTCAAGAAGGGAAGAATATCAAACACCGTGTTGAATCGGAGTCCAGTATGAGTATCAACTACATCGGCTTTGCTAATCAAAGTACAGAATTCTCAGACGTAAGAGTCAGAAAGGCATTCAACATGGCAATTGACAGAGAAGAGATCGTCGATAAATATTTGTTGGGCGAAGGATGGGCAATTCAGAACGGTTTCGTCCCTAAAATGGATAATTACCCATTTGAAAAAGTTAAAGGCCATACTCTCAATGTTCAAAATGCGCAGGCATTGCTTTCTCAGGCAGGTTTTCCTAACGGAAAAGGATTTCCGGTCCTTGAGTTTTATGTGAACGCGATGGAAGGATCAGCAACTCACAAGCTTTGTATCGGAGTAGCTGACCAAATCAAGAAAAACCTGAACATCGACCTTAAGATCAAACTTTGTTCACTTGACGAGCGCGATCAGGCGATTGCGAGTGGAAAAGCCAAGATCTGGAGGTCAGGATGGGTAGCAGATTACCCGGATGCCGAAAACTTCCTAAGTCTTTTCTATGGAGGAAATATGAGCGACAACAGTGGAAGTATCAATGCATTCCGTTTTAACAATCCTTCTTACGATGCATTGTACGTTCAGGCACTTAAAGAAATTGACATTGAAAAACGAAATGCTCTTTTTGTAAAATGTGATCAAATGATCGTTGATGAGGCTGCAGTAATGCCAATGGTAACAGACGATTTTCTTATCATCGTTAATGCACGCGCTCGTGACTTGAAAACGAACGCAATGGAAACCCTGGATTTTTCGACCGTATATATCAAGGAACCGAAGAATTAATTGATGTTTAACTTTTAAAGCGCTCTCTGCTTGCATGAAAGCCACCTCAAAAAGGTGGCTTTTTTAATGCAAAGTTTCGACTAAGACATCGAGCGTTCGACTGACATCAAACCGAGGAATATGACACACATAGTACCTCATCAAAATCCTCAACATTTCTTTCCTGCACAATGAATTTGGCGGACTTACGGACTCTCCTTTGAAAAGAGAGATCAGTTCGTTCACTGCCGGTCCCTGCTCTATAAAGATACCGACAGAACCCTTTCCTCTACAAAACAGCCCTTCTTCCAGATCAAAGATCTCAGCACCGGCCTCTACCTGTGGATCTATTCCCAAATGATAGGTGAATTCTGCCAGAAATTGAAGTGGGAGAAGTGAAACATCATCCTTTTCATTCAACTCGACAGCTTTTTCCTGAATAAATCCGAACAACGAAGGATCAGGCTGTTCCTGCTTTAGAGACGACCTGAGCACATCTGCCAGAAAATATGCTACCACGGAGCGTATGGGATGAAAAGGAATCTCTGTTGAAAGAGACAGTGCATCAACAGAAGTGAGGTTGAGCAATTCACTCTCGGGTCGCCGGTAATAAGTCAATTCTACAAAACTCATTGGAAAAAGAGCTGCTGAACGCTTCTTTCCTCCTTTGAAAATGAATTTTTGCATACCCGCTTTATGCAAATAGATCTGGAGGATCAAACTCGTATCCGAGTAGTTCAGCCGCGAAACAACGATTCCCTCATCTGTTTCTTTCACAACACTAGTTTACCACCAACACTTTACCAACTTTCCGACCTTTTCCTTCATTGGCTGCCGTCCAAATAAGATATACTCCCGTTTTGACACGTTCACCGTTCACATTCTTTCCATCCCACGTAGCGGTACCACCGTTCGAAGTTGTCATATAGACCAGGTTTCCGGCAACATCCGTGATCTTAACATCTGAATTGTAGCGTATTCCCTGAATAGTGATCGGTCCCTCGAACTCAGGTCGAGCTGGATTTGGGAAGATCTTGACATCAGCATATTCGGGATCCTCGTATGTCGCATCTGTGCGGTAAGATACAAGGCCCATATCTGTAATGATGAACAACTCCCCTGTTTGATGATCCAATTTAAGGTCCAGAATGTTGTTAGAGATCAAAGGAGAATTCTCTGTCGTATGCTGTTCAATGATCTGTAACCCATCTGGTGAAAGAAGAATGATCCCCGCATTTGCCGTACCCATCCATTTTCTGTTCCCCCCGTCCACTTCGATATCTGTGATCGCTGTATTACCCAGAACATATTCAACATTTCCCTCGAACTCCAGTTTAATGCGTTGAGCGTTATATTGTCCGGGTGCAGCCGTAAAAGCAGCATCCGAACTATAAAGTACCGCAAATCCATTGTCCGTTCCGATCCAGATCTCGTTGTCAAAATCAACGGCAAGAGCGGTAACCGTATTTGATGGCAAAGCACCTGTCAGATCACCTGTATTCAATTGGACATAATCATCGTCAGAAGGATCAGCCAGGCTTTCCCCCTCTTTGAATCCAAAAACACCGGCTCCATCGAGCGAAAACCATTTGTTGCCATTGTAATCAATTACCAACTTCCTTGAAAACTTGTTCTTGGCTGCCGTGCCACAGTCGAAACCATACCAGGTACCATCAGCAGACAAAACATTCAACGGTTTATCCGAGTAGGCATTCACCACCCACAGATTGTCATTATCATCATAAGACAAATCCGAGACCAAAGTCCAATTACCACCCACTGCGGTGGTTGTCAATGTTGAGTTCAGTGGCGTGAATGTATCCGCGACTTGTCCATCTGACCCCATTATCGAGACCGGAATTTCAGAAAAGGTCCCAACAGCTATCTGATCCGGATCATTTGGGTTGATGGATACTGCCAGAAAATCCCAAACAGGTTGACCGTTCCACATATTCATGTTGTCGCGGTCCCTTACGGTCCACTTTTCATCCTCGAAGAGGTAGATCCCAGAACTGCTGAATGTTGGTGAAATGGATGAAATCCCACCACCGGCAACGACCAGTCGTCCCTTTTGCCAGTCCATGGAATAAAACTCGTTCTTCGCTGGCCCATCAATAGCAATTGGGATCGCTGAATATTCAGAGAAAAATCGTACGAGACCAAAGGAATTATCGGCCATCCACAAAAGTCCGTTGTACAATACCGAAGAATTCACGGAAGGAAATCCGCCAAAAGAATAAGCATTTGCAATGGTAGCATAGGAACCGTCTTCATTATATACCAGAGCTCCACCTTCCATATTGATCGCCAATAAGCCATCCTGTGTATTCAGCGAATTGATCTCGAGCGTGAAGGGTTCCTGTGTAAATAGTTCCAGGCCTGTATTCGAAAGCCTGAAAACCGAATCAGCACCGTAACCGGGTACTTTTTGCAACACAAATAATTCATCACCCACCAACTCAATTTCATCGTAGTTATTTACCAATTGTACAGGCAATCTGGGATCAACAGTCCATTGAGAGGCGTCAGCAAGGGCAAAATTCGAGAGCTTACCCTTATACATCCTGGTTTCACTTAAAGCATAGATGGAATCCCCTTTGATCGAAATATCCAGAATTGCTTCATTTCCAGCAGTCGGATAATATGTATCCTTTACTTCATTTTTTGACGGATCCACTTTTACCACTCCGAAACCTGTCGCCAGATAAAGAAAATTCTGATGTTGAACGATCTTGTAGATCTTTTTGGACCCCTGTATTTGAGCGAGTTTGATAGCAGGAATATTGGTTACCCTGTTATTTTCGAGTTTATCGAAATTACCGTTTTCATATCCGATATACAGTGCGTTTCTTTGATTGTCAAAGTTAAGACATGACGGACTGATGTCCGACAGACCATTGACCGATGTCCAAAGGCGCTTTTCCTCATCATCCGGAAAATACTCTAAAACGCCGCTTTGAAAAGCTGTGAATATTCTTCCGTCACCTGCAACAACATCTATTGCCTTCCGGGATGGAACATGCAGTCGCCACTGTCCGGTTCCAACTTGGGCAAAACTAAAGGCTTGACAAAAGAAAAAGAATAAGAAAAATCCTCTGATCATATTCATGTGTGAAGCCATAAAACGGCACTTTGCCAAAATTATTTGAATCCTGACTAATAATCAACATTTAGTTGCATTAGATTGATGCATTTCGAACAAATTGAAAAACAAACTCAAAGATCAGGGACTGATCCTACGGTTTAGTTAAACTATTGAGATTTTGAACTTGCCTATTCAACCAGACGCATTAAATTTGCACAAGATCGGAATTGACTTTGGAGACTCCGATCAAAATAAGCTTGACAACTCAATTGTTCCTACCAGGATTTCAATTGATGCACTAAACAAGGCTCCGTAGCTCAATTGTATAGAGCACTGGATTTCGGCTCCAGCGGTTGGGGGTTAGAATCCCTCCGGGGTCACTGTAAATTAGTTAAAGCCCTTGTAAATCAAGTATTTACAAGGGCTTTTTCTTTATAGGGTAAACATAGGGTAAACATTTTTTTAAAAGCGTATTTTTTCTCTTTCTTGTTTTTGTCTCTATTCAAGGTTCACTTTATCCCCTTTTACTTCTTCAAACAAAAACAGAAAGTGTTACTGTAAAGTGGGGTGATCTCCGGGTGATCAATGACTAAAATCAGGTAAAAGAATCCAAAGTAGTGTAATCGGTTTTTGGGTGGAAACGAGCCCATTTTATGTTCGTTAATTTGATTGTGCGCACAAACAAATTATTCATTTAAAACGAACAAACATGGCAAAACAAACAGGCCTTATTAAGCTCAAAGGGACGTTGGATAACGTCAACTTCTACAAGAGCAAGGATGGAAACCTTGCCCGGATGAAGACTTCTGTAGATGCTGATCGCATCAAGAATGATCCATCGTTCGAAAGAACGAGGGAGAACAATGCAGAATTTGCAAACTCTGCAAACTCCGGAAAACTTGTAAGAGATGCAGTTCGACCGATGGCGCTCAACGCTTCCGATGGAAGGGTTGCTTCGCGACTAACCCAGGTCATGACTGTGATCAAGAATCTTGATGGAACAAGTATTCGTGGGAAACGAAATGTTGCGATCGGGATCCAGGACGCTGAAGCTTTGGCGACCTTGAAGGATTTTGATTTCAACCAGCAAGCGATCCTGGGATCGATCTTGTACAAACCGTTCTCCGTGGATCCGAACTCCGGAGAGATCGTGGTCGCTGATCTCATTACGCAAACAGATGTGGTATGGCCGCAAGGTGCAACACACATCCGTATGACTGCCGGGTTTGCCGGTGTTGATTTTGATACAAAGGAAAAAGACCTTCAGGTCTCCCCTTCTGTAACGTTGCCGATCAACATGACGCAAACCACGGTTACTCTCACCCCTCCGGCTGTACCCGGAGTGAATACCACTCGAATTCACCTTTTGAAGATTGAATTCTTCCAGGAAGTGAATGGTGCATTATACACCTTGAAGAACGGTCTTTACAACGCTCTTCGCATTGTCGAAGTACAATAATCTCTGAAGTATGGAAAAGGAACATTTCGACAAGCTCAATGACCGAAGCGGAAAAGAGCGGTTTAAAGACAAACTGGTTTCTTACTTCACTAGATGTGGAGAAGACACTCCCCCATTCTTCAAAAAGATGCGCAAGGTGGGATTGATGGTAGCCGCTGCAGGAACTGCGGTGATCGCGGCACCGGTGGCTTTGCCGGCGGTGGTTCTGACGATCGGTGGATACCTCATCGTAGGTGGTGCGGTAGCATCAGCGGTTAGCCAGGCGGCTATTGATGATGCAGCAAACTGTCCTTCGACAGGCTCAGGAACCAACCCTTCGGCGGGCTCAGGGACCAAATGAAAAGAATGTTGAACCTCATCATCCGGGCGGTGATTGCTGCCTGGATGGTGATAACAAAAAGAAAAATGACGAATACAAATTGTATTGAACAACATCAAGGAAGTGACCTGATGATAAATGTGCGGAAACGCAATGTTGGACGCTTCAAGGCTGGTGCTGAACTTTCAGGGAAAGTGAACATTATGGCCGTGGATTTTGACCATGATCATGATGGGGTTGAGGAGAATCTGGAGTTGAAGATCCAGAATGCGTCTCATGGTATGCCTGAGGTTCAGGATCCGTGTGAGCTGGATGATCCGAATGGAATTTCGGTGAAGGATCCGAAGCGAAATGATTTCCACTTCAACATGCGACGTGCGGCTTCAGTTGTGGACTGCGATGGATCTCCAAGCCAATTGGATAGGGTTCATGTGGACATCACAGAAGATGGCGGTGAAGATCATGAGTTGATCGAGTTCAAGGTTCAACTTCGTTTCAGAAAGATAGAAAGCTGTAACGACTAATTCAAATTGGCCATGACTCATCATCACGACAGCACAACCGCATTAGGAACCGTAACCGGCACGGTGTTTACCGTGGCTGCGACCATCGACACGCAGGACTATATGAAAACGGTTATCCTTGCAGTAATTGGTGCGACCGTGAGTTTTGTGGTGAGTTTGGTGCTCAAAAAATTCCGAGATTACACTAAAAATGACAAGGGGCTCAAATAGGCCCCTTAGTCATTCACTATTCTTTATAATTTCAGTATTTTGATGCTATCAATCTCTGAATTCGCAAATTTTATTATGTAATACCCCGCTGGAAGTGCACTAACATCAATTCTTGTGTTTACACCACTTAGTTTTTCTTTTTTGATTATCCTCCCGGTTTGATCGACTATCATGTACTCAAAGTCTAAATTATCATCAGAAACAAGAAATATTTCATTCGAAGAAGGATTTGGGTATACCTTAACTTTCTCTTTTCCAATTATAACTTCCTCTACTCCAGCAATAACATGGAAGCCATAAAAAACAGTGTGCCATGTTTCATTGGTGATTATAGGCTCATTAAAGTCAAAATAAATATCTGCTTTATTTTTGATTACCGTACCCTCAGGCAAATCTGGTTTCTGAAATACACTAAACGTTGCAAAACCATTACTTCCTGGTTCATTTGTTGTGCTGTCCGGAAGCAAAATATTGTTGTAAGTCCATTCTAATACACGTGGGCCATAAATTCTGAATTCATAATTATGGCTAGAAACTCCCGGAACAACTGAAAATATATCAAGTTCGAAATCTAACGTATCACGAAGGACAACAGTAAATGCAGTGTCATTACCAGTATTTTGAAAACGAATTAGATAGTCTATTTTTTGATTCGGCCAGATGAAGTGATTTTCAGAGAATCCATTAGGAAATCCTTGCTTATCATTCGGATCAAAGCTCGTGCGCACCACACCGCAATAAATGTCTATATCAGGATTGCCATCATCTTGAGGAAAGTTATTGATAATATCCGGAGTCCAATTATTAATATCACCGCATGCTTCCACGTGTGCATTAGGCAGGGAAAATCCCGGATGCAATGGATGCTGAAGAGCCTGAAGTATCCATGTTTGCCCATTTCCGGGAAATGTATAAGTGAATGTTTGACCTCCTGCAATCATCAATGAATCGGTGTGTGTTAGAACTCCGTCAACATACACCAATACCGGAGAATAACATTCCATATCTCCTCCACCAGGCTCACCTGTATTTGTTATTTGAAAATATACCGTATCGTTTGCACACCATCCGCTTACACTCAAGCTGCTCTGATCCCAAGGCAATGTGCACGGCACAGGGAGCCCTGAAAGTGTTCCCGAAAAGTTGTTTTCAGGTAGAACAGGGTTGTACGCTCCTTGAGTAACCTCAGGAAATGAGCAGGATTCTGTAGGGTATAGTTTAGCCTCCATACAAATGGTTTGCCCCATCAATGCATTGCAGCTAACTGTTGTTGACAATTGGAAATTAGAGCAACTACCCGGAGATAAATTTCCCAATTGAAAACGATAAGTATTATCCCCAATTAGGGTGTATGGTACTGAAGAACTATTTACGGTAATCAAAGGATCAAGAAGAATATCTGCATAGGCATTATTCAGCGGGAGAGAAGCCTGATTTCTATTACAAGCAGAAACATATATAATCTGATTACTAAAACATCTTCTCAAGGTAGGTGCAGTAATTGAAATGTTAGGTGAAGAGCATTGAATTGTGCTTTGTAAACCAATTGATTGAACTTCCATAAATAAATTCTGATCAGTATAGTTTACAGAAATTTGATCTAAGCAATAATTCGTGTTTAGGTATGATGTGTCGACGATAATATTGTATTGACCCGAAGGGATAAAATTAAACGCGAAGTTACCACTGACATCTGTTTGAGTCATCAGGTTTAATGGTTCAAGCATAACTCTTACTCCAGCAATTCCCGGTTCGGAGTCGTCTGAACAGTTTTGGTTTTGATCAGTATAAACTCTGCCACCGATACCAGGTATAGTGTAGGAAATAACGATTCTGCCTCCACCACCGGGACCGCTGAACTTATCTGCCACCCCGCTTGCCTGACCACCGGATCCACCACCCCCTGGAACTGAACCAATTGAACCGTTGCAATTACATCCTACAGCGCCAGCCCAAGCTCCATTTCCACCGCCACTGTTGCCGCCGTTTCCGCCTTGCCTGCCAGCCCCTGGTGATCCATTCCCCAAACTGCCCGCTGATCCGCCGCCACCACCAGCCTCTGATCCATTGGCGCCATATGTTCCTGTGCCTCCAGCACCTCCGTAGTAGTTTACTAAACCTCCAATATTTCCTGATGTTACAGCTGCAGCACCTGAGGCAGTTTGACAACAAGAATTAGTTGCGCCCAACCCCCCATTACCACCTCTTGCCAAAAGAGTTGAGGCAGAACCGAACCACGTACTACCGCCAGCCCCACCTGTAGAATAACTTCCTACTCCGCCATTGCCTATTGAATAATCAAATGTTTGACCGGCTGTTACATTAAATACATTCTCAGTATATGCTCCTCCACTTCCACCCCCACCGGCAGCTGCCTGACCAGTAGCCCCGCCGCCACCGCCACCACCGCCCCAGCATTGCACGCGAATCTGGGTAACATTTAAAGGAACTATCCATGATCCATTCAATGCTGTCGATGTTACATTGTCTGCAGTGAAAAGAATATTTTGACCATGCAGGGCGAATATTGCGAACAAGAACGATAAATTAACAAAGAAACGAATAGTAGTAGACATAGAACTAAATTTTTACTTGCAAATGTAGGAATTTTGAAGAAAGATATGCTTTAATTCATTCATTTTCATGAGCATAAAGGCAGGCTGCAATTTGCTTAGGCAACCAAAAGGGCAAAGAGAGGAAGCAGGACAAGGTTTTTGAGTAAAAAATACTACCCACCTTACCCACTAACTAAATGTACAAGGGAAGGTTGGGTAAGCTAAAATGAACAAAAGCAAGAAGAATATGCCGGTGGGTGGAGATTTTTTATACAAAACCCGCAGGGCTTGACCTTGACCAGCGACGAGCGGGGCCTAACTTGCCGTTAGCAAAGTGGAGGTGTTATTAACACCAAAACTGGAAGAATTTCAAAAAGAAATTTGAAAGTCTAGTCTTAAGCGCTACAAGCCCTCATAATAACTATTAAGACCAAGCCAAACAATAAATATCTAACAAACCCACCAAGCATGGCCTCACCAATTGCTTTGCCACTTTCTAATGACATTCCTCTTATATCTTCAATTGTTTGTTGAGCGAGATGCACAGCTTGCTTTTTTGCATTATGCATCCATTTTTTAAGCGTTTCATCAAGAATATCATATTTGTGATATTCAAAGTTTGCGTCATACTTAGATTCTGTGTTATTCTCCTCGTGTTTTGTTTTGTTTTGGGTGTTCTCTGAACGTTGATTATTGCTTTGGTTTTGATTAGAACGGAATTCCTTCTCTTTGAATTGCTTAAATCGAAGATATTCTTTATCATATCGTTCTTTGGCTTCCGGATCCAATAAAATGAGTTTGGCTTCATTCAGCTTCTGCATCATTTCGGTAGTATCCATCCCAGGATTTTTATCTGGATGCCACTTCATGGCTTGCCTTTTAAAGCCCGCCTTAATTTCGGCAGCAGAAGAATGAATATTAACTTCTAATAGGGCGTAGTAGTCAACAAACATTAATTCTTGTTCAATTGATCTTCATCCTTCTTTTCAGGATTGTATTTCCAAACAGCCCAAATACCGGCTATTATTGCTGGGTAAATGATAAATGGCCCAATACCTCCAGTAGATACTTTATTACCCAAACCTTGAGCAACCATGGTTGCTATTAACCCTCCTCCACAGAAGATTAAAATAGATAGCAGAATTTTAGTTATTACTCTCATAAATAGTGGATTAAGTTTAACTTAAAAAAGTCTATAAATATATACAACAAATAAGGATATACAAAATGTTGAATACGCAAGAATTCGAAAAATTACGATGCTTTTTATTGCATCAGACAAACGATATAAAACTTCAGAAAACAAAGCAATTATTAAGAAGATTATACTTGGGTTATATTCTATTGCCTCTTTGAAGTCAAAATGAAGAACATGATAAGTTGCTCTAGTTATCCCGCAGCCAGGGCAGGGTTTAGAAAATATTTTCTGATGTATACAGTGGGAATCATTTAAACTAGACTCAAACAGATTTTGGGGCATAAAGTAGAAGCACAATATCGCTACTCCAATGACGATAAGAATGATATAATCTATTTTGAAATTATAAAAATTCATTTCGAGCTAAATTAAGAAAATTATCTAATTGCTATGGTGCAGCGAAGGGAAGCAACGTAGCCCTACGGAGTTGCTTCCTGAGTGCGGGAGCATGGAGTGAAACCGGAGAGAGGAACGAACGGAGGATGAACGGAATGCGCGAGACGTCCGCGAGTTGAGCGAAGGTGAAAGCCCAAAGAGGGACCCGGGAGGGGAACGAGGGCGACCTATGCAGTATGCACAAGGGCTTGGCGCACCTCGGCAAGCTCGGTGGCCGGATCAAAGGAGGCGATCGAGCGAAGGTTTTTGAGGGTCAAAGAAAGATTGGATCCAAGGGTATGAAATGACTGGAACGGCGGTACAGAGTGAAGGTCATGAACACGCTTGACACAAAACATTGTGGATAGTAGTAGGGATGAAAGTGCGGTTTAGTGGAGGTACGGAGCTAAACGGCACTATCGGTGGCTTTATCAAAAACTGTGACAAGCCCGCAGCCTGAGCGATTTAGCAGGCGAGCATAAACACAAGCAGCGGTGACACCCCATTTTACACTTGTGAAGGGAGTGACGGGACTAGCTTCCCTGAACACAATATTAGGGGAAGAGTGCGCGGTAGTGGGTGAAGTTCCGAGATTATTATTTCGAAGCAAGATTGGGGTACCTCCGTTTTACGGCGTGAGTTCGCCTAAACGACGTCTTCACACACTGACGTGTGCTCTGGGGTGGCAGAGAGCTGCGACTGACGACGAAGGATGAACAGGCAAAGAAAACAAGTTAACAGCCGCATTGGCGAATTCTGAGGCAACGGCTAAGGAGCGGTAGATGCAAGGGCCGGTAACGACCTAAAACGCTGTTAGGCAAAGTTGGGAGTGCCGTGCTTGTATCACCCTTGCAGCTATGTTTTTCTGAAGCTGTGAAGACAAGGAGGAAGACCGATTTTCCTTTAAATAATTTATATTTGACAAAGATGTGTTTACAATCAAATCAATTCAGATGATCTTAAAGTATATTTTTCCGGTTCTAATTTCAGTAACAGGTGTCGTTTGGGGCCAAAGAACAGAAAAAATTGAAGTTGAAGTAACTTACCATGTTCCTCCTGATCCTGCAAAACCTGTAGATTTTAATAAGATTTCCAGTGACTTGATGAGAAATGCTAACAATGTCAATGCAACTTGGGAAGCAAGAGAAAAAGCATGTAACGATCTTCACTTTCATACAAAGAATTTTGTGAGTTCGTACAAAAATAAGAGTATCATAATTGGATTAAATATTCTTCAAATGAATGCTCAATTAAAGGTTAGTAATGGGCTTGATACTTTAATACGTAAATACATGACCGGGCTATGTTTAGCCTCCAGTTATCAAAAATACGCCAATGAAACGTATTTGAACTACAAACAATTTGTAGATCAATTATCCTTAATTGGTGAATCTGTGGATGAGAAATTAAGAAGATTCAAAGCATCAGGCCAACCTAATGAAGTGTCAATTGTATTCCTTGAAAAAATGGAACAGTATTTCGCGGAATACACGATCTACTATCAATTTTTATGGAGAAACGTAAAACGCACGGATGTTTTAGTCCATCAGAAGTTTGTTTTCTCAAAAATTGTCAAAAAAGAAGTTGATGGAAAACTCACAGAGACCTCTGAAGAGATCGACTTGAGTACTTTTTTAAATAGCTGTTTAAGTTTTATTTCTACCTATCGACCTTAGTGATGATAAGAGATAACTATTAAATTCCTGTGATAAACAAATCCTATTTTTGTATCTTGTGCCTGAACATTTTATGGTAAAATCATGTAGTTTGCTTCTGAGATTTAATTTCGTTTAATTTGTAATTGACTTTACATTATGCAACTGAACTCAAACTTCCTAACCATTATTGTCATTTTTCTGACGACTACATTTCTGAGTGCACAGAACAACAGTAGGATCACACTTCAACGTGCTGAAATTAGTCCATTCGGAAATAGTGTAATGACCGATGGTTTATATCTTTCTCATACAGCAGGACAAGCATCAGGTTATACACAAGAGAATAATGCAAAAATTGAACTGCGACAAGGTTTTGAGCAAGCTTTAATTTTTACCAATGAGAGTAATTCTCAAACCGTAAACATCATAGTTTATCCTAATCCGAATAATGGCTCTTTCTATTTATCTACTGATTTATCGCGTGGAATGGTGTATACTCTTACCGTTTACGATAATCTTGGAAAGATTTTATACATTAATCAAGGTCAAGGAGGAGAGGAGAGCTTCTTTACATTGCCCCAAGGTGTTACTACAGGTAGTTACCCAATATCCATTAAAACTGAAAACGGCTTAAAGGCTGAAGCAAAACTAATTGTTCTATAAGACTATCTAATATGCATAAATTTACCACAGTTCTAGCGTTTCTTTTTTTGGTTTGTTTTAGTCACAGTCAGAATATGAAACTTACCGATATTAATCTTATCGGAGGTCGAAACTTTGGCACATTTATTTTTACCGATTCACAGGGCAATAAAGATAAAACACTGGATTACGAAGCCCTAAGCACTTTCGGGGTTAACTTCAACTTAACTTCGGGTAGGAATATTTTGAGACCTGAATTGTCTTTTAGACAGGCTGGTGCAAAATCTGATTATGAAGGATTAGCAATGTCTTGGAAAATGAATTACCTAGATGTAAATTTTGCTTATCTATTCAATGTGTTAAATTCAGAACGATTCGTTGTTGCACCAGGTATTGGACTTGGAGCTGGATACATGCTGACCGGCGAGCAGTACATCGGAAGCACACGTTATTCCATAATAGACAGTAAGTCACTCAAATCTTTCGATTTCGGCTTTCAAGGCTTGGCACATTTCCGTGCTAACGTTACAGAAAACTTTTCAATCTCAATTGAGTATCGGTTTGGTATGGGAATCACTCAAATTGAAAATGACATAAATGCTCAGAAGAGTAGAAATCTTTATAATGCCGCACTTCTTGGTGTTGGTATCAAATTAAATTAGAACATAGAGAATTGATTTATGAAAGCACTATTTATACTCGCACTTTCTTTTACTTTATTTAACTTTTTCTCCTTAAACGCTCAGCAAGAGGCTCCTCCACAGGGGATAAATTACCAAGCCGTTGCGGTTGACAATAGCGGGAAGGAGACTGTTGGTACTGATGTAACCGGAAAACCCATAGCAGAGAAAGAGATACGGGTACGTTTCTCCATTATAAAAACCAGTGAAACTGGAACCTTGGAATACCGTGAAGTACATTTAGTAACCACTGACGCTTATGGGCTTTTCAATACCGTTATTGGACAAGGAATAGAAGATGCCTCACCAAATTCATTTGATCAAATTGATTGGGGTACCGGATACCATTTCCTAAAAGTAGAAATGGATATTACAGGTGGTACTGATTACAAAGATATGGGTACCAAAAAGTTATGGAGTGTGCCATATTCACTTTATTCGAAATATTCACAAACTTCGGGAAATGGAATTGATTCGGTTACAGACAATGGTGATGGAACATTAACTTTCACTTATATTGATGGCTCTACATACACAACTCCGGTTTTAACAGGGCTTACAGGCGCACAGGGCCCAGCCGGAACTCCAGGTCAAAATGGTTTGAGCGCTTATGAAATTTGGCTTGCAGAAGGGAATACTGGGACAGAATCTGATTTTTTAAATAGTATAACCGGACCTCAAGGACCTCAAGGTATAGCAGGAGATTCAGGAATTGATGGATTAAATAGTCTTGTTAAGACTACGCCGGAACCTTCAGGTGCCAACTGTGCAAATGGCGGTGTAAAAATTGAAAGCGGACTTGACCTCAATGGTAATAATATTTTAGATCCAAGTGAAATTGATATTACACAAACGGTTTACGTGTGTTCCCCTGCGTTACAATCTCAGGGAGGAAATACTAACTATTATACAGTCAATACACTTCATAATGGTTTTGCCGGAAGTATACAGGCTCAAGGATATTATGCGGCGACTACAACAACCATAACTCAAGAATTTACTGATTTAAATGCAAAAGAATTTCAGTTTATAATGATCGAAGCTTCACATAAGTGTTTTTCAGTAGGTGCCAATTTTACTTTTTTTGATTCGCTTAACAATCAATTAAGTGCAATGTATGATGATCGTAGAACTTGGCAAACATATAATAGTAGCTGGGATTGGACTACACAACCTGTTGAGCGAAATTTTGGGAGTACATCATCATTGATGATTCCTTCAACTATTGACAATTCAGCTGGTGGTCAAACAATGAGAGTGATAGAAAGAGCAGTGCGTATAGTTCCTTCGGGGGTTGTTGATAGAGTTGTCGTTACATTCAATACGGCAAATGTTTTTACAACGTCTTGTCTAAACTGTAATTGTAAAGACAGTTATTTCAGTCCAGGACCAAACCCATATTCTGGTTTTGTTGGCAATGTATCGTATAAGTTATTCAGTTTTGAGTAATTCTCATTTTTCCCTTTTCTATTTTAACTCAAGATTACGTTTTAGATCATCAATGTTAATTTGATCAGGATCTTTTGAATTTCGATAAGGCTGATGTTCAATCAGGCAAACGCATTTTAGTGAATCTGGAACATAAACAGAGATTGCTGAACCTATTTCGATACCCATAGTCTGTTCTGATTCGGTATCTTCACTTACTTCATTTCGGAAGTTTTCAATTAATGCTCCTTTACTCAGATTCCCTATACCTATAGCTATTTTTTCTGGTATTGGTGTTTTAATGAATTCAAAGTCGTTGTGGAGATTAATTCCATCGAATTGGATGCCAAAAGTGTCATTCTTTAAGCTATTGATTATGAACACTCGAGGGGTTACTCCTGTAACCCGTCCTAAATTCACAATTTGAGGATTATTGAGATCTTCAAGCGCTTGTAATCCAAAATTCAGAATGAGCGCAGAATTCCCCAATAACTTTATAACATTAACGATATCCTGCGCATTACTGGTTAAATTCAAGATCACTTTTTGGTTGATTTCATAACCAAGTTTATGCTGTAAATTTTGTCTGAAAACGGAGGCAAAAGATTCTTCATAATTCAAATATCCGACTTCACTTTTTTCAACAAAAAAGTCTTTATCGACAGTACTTTTAAAACCTTTATATTTTAAAGAAACAGGAGTTTCATCATTCTTTTTTCTTTTCATCTTTGAAAGCTCCTCAATGAAGCCAGAAAGTTCATTTTTCACGTTGTCGCAAAAACCTGCAATTTTCAATTCATCAACATCCTCTATCGATTTCAATTTTTGTTTGTGGGCAATAGCCTTTTCCTTTAGATCTTTTACTTTGTGTGAAAGACTCTGAATGGCAGCTTCATCGATTTTTTTGGCCGTAATCTGATTTAAAAAATCAAATTCTGAGACCTTTAATATCTCTTTTATCAGAATGTCGAGTGTATCAATGTATTTGGTGCACTCGAATTTGTCCATTTTACTAAAATCTATTATCAGCTTGTCCGGTTTTACTATGCTAATACGCAATAGCAATAAAATAAGGTATTGATTTATACTCCCACGAATTCTTTGATCTTGCTCAAAACCGGTTGAGCCAGGAAATTTGTATTTCCAAAACAACCATATGTTTTTAGTGTCATGCGGGTCGTTAAGTTCCTTAAAATACTCTATTATGGAATGGCTGTGTTTAGGTATTAAGTAGTATTCAGGAGGCCAGCTCGAGGTGTACTCCAGGCAGCTCTTCAACAAATTTGCTTTGCGCTTGTGTAACATTAAAGCACCTAATACAACGAAAAAAAGAATAAAAGCATCGTGATGACTCTTTTCAATTTTTTGTTCTTCAACAGGTAAATCGTAAAACTCGATGCCTCGAGATCTCAACCCTCTCATTTTTATCAGGCTATCACCACGTTCCCAATGCTTTTGAACAAGAAAATCCCAATCGTTTTCTATTGCAAGTACTAAGTGATACCACATAAAACTATATGTGAGATCATCAATAGGGAATTTTGAATAAAAAATGGTACCCCAAAGGCTTAGGACTGCTTTTTTATTTTGTCGAGTCTCATTATTTAGACTTGTGCCAAAAACAGAAGCAGTTAATTGCTCCAATGCGTCAAAATACTCTATTGGAATATTTTGTTGTTTATCTTTAATACTGAGAATTTCATTTTCAAGTTCATCACAAATCTTCTCAGTAAAATCTTTGTTGTGATTCAAATCTTTCAATGAATGAAATAGTAAGTCAAATCGAACAATGCGTCTTTGCTTTTCTGTTAAATTTTTGGAATCGCGTATGTGATGGAATAGCCTCTCAGGATCTTGATATTTACTCATTTCTCTCAATGAATAAATGCCTAATAATACGTTAACTATTAAGACAAATCCTGCTGTAATTGCTGCTGAGTTTGCAATGAAAAAATTATTTGCTAAAAACCAAGGTTCAAACTTTAAGCTGTAGACGATAGTTGATGCGATTAAAATAATGGTCGAGATCAAAAACCATCTGACCACCTTTTCTGCCCAGAAGAACCTAATTATAAGTCGGGATTCGTATTTCTCATCCAAGCGTATTACAACAGTATAAAAAAGCGGAATGAAAAGGGCGGCAATGCTTGAAGTGAGAGCAATGCAAACATCTAAAAATGTATCTGGTATGTAATAGGTAGGATTTGGCATAATTTATTTTGGCTCCAACGCCTCTCGCAACACCTGCTGTAACAAGGCTTCATTTTGCTGCTGGCTTTCTCTAATGCTTGATTCCAGATCTTCACACATAAGCATGAGTTCGTCCAATTTGGAAACAATGCGTTGTTGTTCTGAAAGTGGGGGAAGAGGAACAGGTATTTGCGCAAGCTGTTTTTGATTGATTTTTGGCATTTTAACTCTATTGTCAAATCTATCAACTTCTATTAAAAAATAATCAGAAAGCATACACCAAAGCATAAAGTCAGAGTTTATGTCGGGATTCAATGGATACATGTCTGCGCTACATAGGCCAGTAAAATCTACTTTCACAACCTTGTTGAGTTTGGGACGTACCTTTGAGTAGAGTAATTGATTTGGAAAGAAAAGGTGTTTTGCACTAATAAGCTCGTCTTCTCTTACTGTTTTATAATCAAGCAATTTCCCTGTATTCTTTTCAATATTATTCGGTGCTATATGCGGAAAATCAAGAAAGTCGTCTGGGTTAACAAGATTTGATTTGATTTCACAAATTTCATTAAACCTACACCACACCCAATTCTCCGGAATTTCAAATGGAATTTCATCTTCTGAAATAGGAGGTAAAGGTTTTTCCTTTTTGATCTTCTTTTCCTTGATCAATTGCTCCTTTTCCGCTTTGATCCTTTCGAGTAAAACCGATGCCGGTTCGTCGTTTGGATCCTGCGGAACTAATTTCCCTTGCATCGCCTCACGCAAAAAGGCTTGGCGAAGTTGTTTGACGAGGGAGAGTTGGTTTGAGAATTCATTATTCAAACCAAAAGTTGATTCTTGGGCCTTTACAAATTGCTCTTTTACTTCTTGTTGCTTTTTTATGCCAAAATATGGTAACTCATACTTTCCAAATGCAGTTAGACCAATAGCCTCCTTGGAGGTACCAGCTTTTGTGTTTCTTACAATTTCATCCTTGAATGCTTGAAATATTAAATGATAAAATTTCAGATCAATAGGATAATTTATAGGATCTTTTGGGGTTATTATAAAGCATAAATCACTGGATATAAATTTCCCATGAACATAATGCGTTCTTCCTAAAGAACCGGAAGCTGCAGCAGCAAAGATCAGGGCTTCACAATCGTGAGTATATTCAGTGTGCGTTTTCCATTCTGAAGATGCAGTAATGAAATCAAATTCACCTGGCGTACATTTTGAACTCTGTAAGCTTCCTTTTTCAAAATGAAACAAGTCTTTTATCTTCATTAAACTCATTTCACTGCACATTTCAGTTGGTTCAACAACTCCGAACTTTCAGCAAAACTTTCCTCTAACATTGCCATTAATTCAGCACTGGAATATTCGATGCTTTCGTCTCGTTTCGTAGGGTTCTTAATATCTAAATCGTAGTTACGATCAATTATTGTTTTAATATCTACTTTCCAGCAAACATCGCTTTCTTCTCGCTTGTTCCACCATGTTTTAATTGGATCGAATTCTTTTTGCTGGATTGATTTGGTTTTGCTGTAGGCTTTTTGTCCTTCAGGTAAACGGTGTTCGTAGTACCACACTTCTTTCGTTGGCTCTCCCTTGGTGAAGAATAACAGGTTTGTGGCTACGGTTGCATAAGGTTGAAATACTGAATTTGGTAAACGAATAATCGTATGCAAGTTGCACTCTTCGAGTAATTTCTGTCTTACACGTTGCTTAACACCGTCTCCGGTAAGCGATCCGTCCGGTAATACGATTCCAGCACGACCTCCTTTTTTTAGTAGGTGGACCATTAGTACCAAGAAGAGATCCGCGCTTTCCTTGGTTCGGTAATTTTGTGGGAAGTTGTTCTCGTTGTTGTTAGCAACAATACCACCAAAAGGAGGATTGGCTAAAATTGCATCAACTCGGTGTTTTTCTGTGTAATTGCTCAATGGTTGATCCAGCGAATCTCGATATGAAATATTCGGGACCTCCATATCGTGTAAGATGAGGTTTGTCGTAGCTAACAGATAAGGTAAAGGTTTATACTCCCAACCAATGATATTTTTAGCAATACTTTCCCGATCTTCAACGCTATTCGCTTGTTCCTTCAAATGCTCAATGGCTGCTGTCAAGTAACCACCCGTTCCACAACTCGGATCAAGTATTTTCTCACCCAATTTGGGGTCTATCATTTCGCATATGAACTCTGTAATGGCACGAGGAGTATAGAACTCACCGCTTTTACCAGCGCTTTGTAGTTCCTTCAGTATGGTTTCATACAATTCACCAAAAGCGTGTCGGTCTTTTGCAATATTGAAATCGATTTCGTTGAGTTTGTTTAGTACTTTTCGAATGTTCGTACCACTCTTCATGTAGTTGTTGTTCCCTTCAAACACTTCACGAACGATCAAGGCGCGTTTATTCGCGAGATCTTCTGTTACACCCACATTCAAATTGCGCAATGCGGGGAATAATGTTCGATCTATGAAAGCTGCCAATTCATCACCTGTGATTCCTTCATCATCACCAGCCCATTGATCCCAATGGAGCTCAGCTGGTATTGGACTTACATAGCTTTCATTTAGGACCTCCAATTCCTTGTCTTTATCTGAAAAGATCTTAAAGAAGAGCATCCATGCCAATTGTTCTATTCTTTGTGCATCACCATTGAGTCCGGTGTCTTGCCACATTATTTTTCTGATGCTATCGAGTATGCCTTTAAGGTTTGCCATGTTATTTACCAGTTATTTTATTCTTGACGATTTCAAAACCACAAGCCACCAATTGTTTTAAGATTTCGCTCTTTCCATTTTCTTTTACATCATCAGTAAAATCATCCCACATTTTGCCAACGGTTTTTATTTTAGAAGCATACTTTTTAGCGCTTCTATCTTTTTTTAATAGGCCAAGAACTATATCTCCTTCATCTGTCTCAAGAAACAGATCCATTAATTTTAAAAGCGAATCAAATTTGATTACGAGGATATTGGAGTTTAACTTGAAGTCTATCATTGATTTATGACCAACAACAATTTTTTCGATTAGCATTTGGGCATGAACATCGGGGATATAGAATCTAATTAAACCTAATTCTGGATTTTCAATGTCAATTGAAGCATTTTTTAGTGTTTCAATTACATATTGCTTGTTTTCATTGTTCAAATCAAGTGTCAAGTGTTTTGCTATTCGAATCTGCTGAAGGCTTTTCAGTTTTGATGGGGTAAGTTTTAAAATTCTCATCCAGTCGTATTGATCTTTTACCCTTGTTTTTTCTATGTTCAATACAATATGATGGAACATCAGTGCCTCAAAATCCGATTTAGACAAAACTCCCAAACCGAGTTCTTCAATTGACTTTAAAATCGCATTACCAAAGTTCTTTGCACCATCATCATTTAGGGACTCCCGTAACGCGTATGTATTAATCTTTTGATCTTCTTTTTGTTTCATTACGCTCCGGTATTGTATAATTCGTTTTCTAATTCTTTAATTGCTTCCATGTACTTTGACTTTCCTCCGAATTGGGAAAGGATTTCAAGTGGGCCTCCGAATTCATCCAAAGGTTTTACTTTGAGAACATCCATACTTTCCAAATTGGAAATTCCTTCTTCCGCATACTTATCCAATAAGGCTTCTAATACTTTTCGGGCCTGGTCTCCGTATTTCGTGAAGTAATTGCGTTTCTTTACTTTATTCGCTCGCTCACGTCTGGTTAAAGGTGGTTGATCGAATGCCACATGGCAAATGAGATCGAAAAGATCTACTTCTCGGTTGACCGCATCTCGAAGAGCTTCCACAAGGATACCTTGCTCTTCCAGCTCTTTAATCAACACTTCTTTCTTTTCAGTGGTATTCCAGCGTGCAAGAAACTCGTCCAACGAAGCGAACTTACCTTTGATCAAGTCCCTTGTGTGGTCTTTTAAACTTGTGGTTATTGGTTTTCCGTTGATGTCAAAATACATCTCGCGACTAATCAATACGGACACATCAACACCGTTTACATAAATCTTTTCTCGTGGTTCGTTTACCTTGCCTATTGTCCCAAGATCGGGATAGCGAATAACCGGCTTTTCAATTTGGATTTCATCTCCAGATTCCTGGTCAATGATAGGTGTGGTATCCTTTTCCTCCTCATCAACAATGTCAGAAAGATCGGTGTCTTCTGTAACGGGTTTGATCCTGATTGGATCACCATCAAAATCTTTATCTGCGAAGAGGTCCGTCACATTTCTGAAATCCAGGATCGTGAAGTACATTTTACCAAATTCCTCATTGATTCGTGTTCCACGTCCAACAATCTGTTTGAATTTCGTCATTGATTTGATCTCCGCATCCAACACGATTACCTGACATGTTTGCGCATCAACACCGGTTGTCATGAGCTCTGAGGTTGTTGCAATAACCGGGTATTTCTCTTCAGGATTGATGAAATTATCCAACTCGCGTTTTCCTTCTTCATTGTCACCCGTAATTTGCATGATGTACTTGTAGTTCTCTGCTACCAAATCTGCATTTAGATTTGCAAGTGCGTTGCGCATACGCTCTGCGTGATCGATATCAGCACAGAATACAATTGTTTTTGCAAACCGATCAAACCCTTTCAGGAATTCAGATAGTTTTCTGGCAACGGCTTGAGTACGCTCTTCAATAACCAGGCTGCGATCAAAATCTTTACGGTTGTATATACGATCCTCAATTTCGTTTCCGTCTTTATCACGTTTGCCTTGTTCCGGTCTCCATCCCTCTGTATCCACATTCAAATTGACACGAACCACGCGGTAAGGTGCCAGGAATCCATCATCAATCCCTTGTTTCAAGGAATAGGTGTAAACAGGTTCTCCGAAATAATCGATATTGGAAACATCTTTGGTCTCTTTCGGCGTTGCCGTTAAACCGACATGTGTTGCTTTATTGAAATAACTTAAAATCTCTCTCCAGGCACTTTCCTCGTTAGCACTGCCACGGTGACACTCATCAATTACAATAAGATCGAAAAAGTCAGGAGAAAACTGTTTATAGGCATTGGCATGTTCGTCTGAGCCACTTAATCCTTGGTATAGAGCAAGGTAAACTTCGTAACTTTTGTCGATCATACGGTTTTTGACCACCGTCATTTTATCCTTAAAGTGTTTGAAATCGCCTCTCCTTGTTTGATCGATCAAGGCGTTTCTATCGGCAAGAAATAGGATTCTTTTCTTGGCTCCACTTTTCCAAAGTCGATGAATGATCTGGAAGGCCGTATAAGTTTTACCTGTTCCGGTAGCCATCACTAATAATGCTCGATTCTGTCCTCGAGCTATGGCTTCAACAGTTCGGTTGATGGCAATTTGCTGATAGTAGCGCGGCCTTCTACCACTGGCGTCCAAATAATAATCCTGAGATACTACTTTCTCCTCTTCATCCGTTGTTATGCCTTTGTATTTTTTGTAACGTTCCCACAATTCTTCCGGACTCGGAAAGGATTCAAGATTTAGTTCTGTTTCTAACTCACTGCTAAGTCCTGAACGGTCATGGAATAGAAAACCATCACCATTACTTGAAAACACGCAAGGGATATCCAAGAGCTTGGCGTAATCCAATGCTTGCTGAATACCGTGGCGAACTGAGTATTTATTTTGCTTTGCCTCAATGATCGCGATCGGAATATTAGGCTTGTAGTAGAGAATGTAATCTGCTCTTTTTCTTGTACCTCTGGCGGTTAGTTTACCACGCACATAGATTCGTCCATCTGTAAATGAAACCTCTTCCAGAATTTGAGTGGTTTTATTCCACCCGGCAGTTTCAAGGGCAGGTGTAATGAACTTTGTACATATATCTCTTTCGGAAAGGTCTCTTTTGTTCATCGCAAATAGGGTGAAAACGGACTAAATATAGTGTTTTTAGTGGGATTTTCATCGGTTTTAAAGAAAACCACGGGATCAAAAGCCTTACGATAACAGCAAAAAGCCTTGTTAATAGCGGGACCTATTCACTATGGAAAAATGATAGAAAATTTATTTGCATTTCAATTTCCATTTGATGTACTTTAGCCAAAAGAAAAGTGCCTCAGAATCTTCTGAGGCACTTTTCCCGGTTAAGATTTGGTCCAAAGGACTTCTAACTTAAACCATTTGCATTTTAAGCGTAAGTAGTTCATACTATTTATTTTTTATAAGCCCACTCCGACAAGTGGGCTTAGTTATTGATGTAAAGATACAGGTGGTCGTAGCAGGCTCAAAATAAAGAAATTCACAACCACTTAATGTTATTGACATGGATACTCTGTATCTCAATATTTTGAGGCATTCACAAGTTTTTGAACACGTAAGGTTATTTTTTGAACGGATTAAACAGTTTATTTTGTCGATAAGTTTCCCTTCACATACCAGCCCGTATCTTCCTTCTGTAATTTGGTACCTAACCACCGCTTCAAGCATTCATCCACCGTCCTTTCCTTGATCTCCAGACGGCGTCCGAGTTCAACTGCTTCGCCTCTTCGGAAGCGCTCGGGTAATTCCATGAGGAGTTTGTCTTTTCGTGTGGGAGTGCGGATTGCGTGGTCTTTTGTTTGGGATGGAAGATTGGAATAGAGCAATAAGCTATGCTGGAGATAGATGTTGGCCAAGGATCTAGCAGTTTCAAAATCCTGATCATTGCACTGGATCGTTTGAACGAAATTGAGGTTCTCGAATTTCCGGATGGCCGTTAGGATCATACAGATCCGATACAAGATGAGTCCCATCCGTTTTACTACGCTCAAAGCATCACCACCTGAAAGTTCATTGATCTCGTTGAGGTGCTGCGCAAACGTATCATCCAATTCGCTCCATTGCTTCTGTGAGAGTATTACGAATGTTGGATGATCTGTGAGAAAAGAAACCATTCTGTAAACTCGAACACTTAGTTCATAAAAGTGGTTGGTAAGGTTTGGTCGGGTGGGATCCGGTGCCGGTGAGATCCAGTGCGGGTCGGTTCGGAACAGGTAAAAGATAAAACGACTGAACAATCCATCTTCAGCAGAAACAATGATGTTAAACACCTGGCTTGGTGTTCCCGAAAGGGCAACTGATAATCTCGGTTGTGCGATATCGATGTACTCGTTGTTTGATTTACGGCTCAAAGACACCTTCTCATGGTGGAAACTCTTGCGCAAAAGATCAGAGTAGGATCCCCACTCGTTTTTGAATACTGCTGCCAAGGTATCTGCTTCCGTTTCACACATGATTCCCTGATCATCGTTGTGCAGCAAGTGTTGATAGAGTTTAGCACTGGAGGTATTAGCCGGAATGAAGACCACTTTGAAGGGTGGTTCCTCCGGTGGTTCAACTGTCGGATCAGCATTCTTACTCAAGGCACCATGTTGTTTCTTGTATGCTCTCAATTTCACCTGGTAATCTTTCTGTGCTTCCACGCTTTGTGATTTCACCACGTTGTGGTAATAATCTGCCAGTTCCTTTGCATGCACCATCGATCCCTTTCCACTGGCTGCGGGTGCTAAAATGAAAGTGAAGAGATTTGGGAAAACAGTCTTCTGTCCATAACTACCGGTGACATTAGGCAAGCATCCAGAGAGAATAGCCAATGCGCTTGTGAGAAATACGTCTCTTTCTCTGTTTTCAGTAAATGCTTCTGCACCATCCTTCAAAAGATTAGGCAAAACACTGTATACCTCATCCGGAATGGTAGGTGTTGTTGCAAGAAGATCCTCCGCATGATTTGCGGTGATTGAAGTTGTATTCTCCGCATCCTTTACAAGTTTTGCAGTCTTTGCAAACTTTGCATGTTCTGCAACATTGTGCTTGTAAGCACTCTTCACTGCAGCTGCTATTTCGCGTTCCGGAAGATCGAAGGTTGTCAAACTGAATTGGAGAGTTTCTTCTTCTGTAATACCCAGACGATTTGCATTCCGAGCAAAGAGGTAGACAAAACTGTTTCGTGATCCTTTAGTGTATTGCGCCACTTTCTCGGTGAAGGCCAAACATTCATCCATTGATGCTGTTGGAGTATTCTTCTCGATCGGGGCATGAGGCAGAGGCACCGCAGGAACCGGCGTAAAAGTTTCACTCTCGGAATTGATATACATGTCAGGATCCCAGGATAAAAAACAAAGCCGTGTGATGTCTTTGCACTTCGGATCCGGGGCGATCTCCGTTAGTTGCTCATAGTACTGCATCAGCTGAACGATCATGTCCTTGTGCTCTTCAGCTCCTGAAGAAACCTTTACAAAGATCTTTAGACCGGTGTAACTCGGGCTGATAAAAGAAGCCGCGGTAAAAGCACAAGAATTTACCGTTTTCCGAGTTTTAGACAGTTCTTCAGGTAATAAATCATCCAGATCCAAATGAGCAATTCCGGAATATGCTTTCAAATGATTCATGGTGCGTCCACCGCTAAAAGTGGCTGATGGAGTAAAAGCAGGCAACTCTTTTTTGAGTCTATCACCAAGGCTATCTTTGCCCTGGTGATAAGCGTAACGGATCGCCTTTACTTTCTCTTCAAATTCATTGCTTTTTATTCTTTCCAATAGGGTAAAGAACTCCCCTTCTTCCAATGGTGTGTGGAAGTCACTGTATAGTGTCACATTCATACAATACGATTTTAAGACAAGAAATCAACGGGGGAATGATTACCCCCGGCAGGAGCTGATCACTTGAAAGGTGGTTTGTAGTATTTCTCCAACATCATGTTGACATCGGATTGGCGGTAGAAGAATTTCCCATGGATCTGGGAGAATCCAATGCAGCCTTCATCTCTCAATTTCTGAAGAGTGGAACGGCTGATGTTCAATAGTTTCATAAGATCCGCATTGTCATAAATGACTTCAGACGGATTCTTCTGTTTTTCTGCGAGGTGCTGCTGAAGCACATTCAATTGTGTTACGATGGCTTCATACTGTTCTTGTGTAAATACTTGGAAATTCATTGGCATTAGGATTTTTTAGATGACTTAAGGGGATTCATTCCAGTTGTAAAGCCGCGAACCGGATTCTTTTTAACCCACTCCAGAAGAGCAGTTCTTTCGAAATAGAGTTTTTTGCCCATGGGGCAATGATGAGGGATTTGTTTGTTGCTTGTAAGCTTGTACAAGTAAGAGGGTGTAATGTCGAGAAGAATACATGCTTCTTTGACATTCAGCACATCTTTTTGATGGATCGCCTGTTCGATCATCATTCGTTCGATGTTTTGAAGTTTTTCCAGGATAAGGTGATCGCTCATAGTGTTCATATAAGTTCTATAAAGCGAAATTATGTAAGTAGATCGTAATTTATTTACGTTCTACTAAAACTTGTGTTTGAACGGGTGTATTTGTGCTATTTTAGGCTGTTTCAGGCTCTTTTACGCAATGTTGTATTTTCAGTCGTTGAAAACATCCATCGCCTTATCGAGTTCCTCTGAGACGATCTTAGCGTACACCTGCGTTTCTTTGATCGCGGCATGCCCCATGAGTTTTGAAACCTTATCGATGGAAACGCCTTTTCGCAAAGCACGGGTTGCCCAGGTGTGTCTTGAGGTATGAAAACTGATCTTTTTTTCGATCTCTGCTTTTTCCTGAAGGATCTTTAAATTCTTATCGATGTAGGCAGTTGCCGAACTCAATGCCAGATCCAGTGCTTTTGCTCCCTCCTTGTAAATCGTTGCCGGAAGGATATCGAAAATGAAATCGTTTGGTCTGAGCCCCTTTTTATGATACTTCTTGAAAATCTCTAACCCCTTGTTTGGGACCTTGATCACGATTTGGCTATTCGTCTTTTTAACATTGAAGTTGATGTGTGTTCCATCAAAATGTTTCCACTGAAGCTGCAGGATGTCAGAGATCCTGAGCCCTCCGGTGTAACATGAAAAGATAAACATGTCTTTATGCAGCTCCATCTTGGTTCCTGTTGTAACCGCAACTTCTTCAAATTTCTTTAATTCTTCCTCAGTCAGATAAACTCTGGTTGTCTTCTCCGTTTTCATCTTGTAGCGAAGAAAAGGGTTGTCTTCGAATTTCACCAAGCCCTGACGGAAAGCTTCGTTGTAAATGGCCCTGATGATCTTGAAGTTGGAATGAATGGTGTTGATGCGGTTCCCTTGCTTTGTAAGATAGGTTTCATACTCTTTCAGGAACACCGGCGTCACTTCTGAAAAATGCAATTCCTTACGAAACTTCTTCATTTTCTTGATCACCGTTCGAACACGATCATAGGTCCCGATTCTGTTCTCGATATTTATACGTTCTGCGTATTCATCGGCAAAAGGATAAAATGGTTTAGGGGCCTGACCTAATACTTTCTCTTTTAACTGCTTGGTGGAAATGCGTCTGTGTTCAACATCAAGCTCCAGTACATCTTGCTGAAGTTCATTAAAGCGATTGAAGATCTGTGCATTGATACTTCTGATTGTATGCTTATCGAGATCCGGGCGCTTGGTAACTTTGATCATCTTATTGCTTTCATCCCAATCATCAATATGCACTGAATGACCGGATGCAATGTAGCTGACTTTTCTGTTTTTGATCAGCCTGAAATGGATCGGTGCAACTCCTTTCGAGTTGATCTTATCCTTGCGAAAAACGATGGTTACCGACGACATTTTTTTGACTGATTTACTATACTCAAATATAGGTTAAAAAGTGCAAAATGGGGTAAACATTGGGGTAAACATTTTGCGTTTTTCTTTAATTTGTTTACCCCTGAAAAAATCAGTGTATTTTTTGAAAGTCAACTATATCAAGGTTTTTGAGTGTTTTTTAGTTTTTGATGAGGTGTGAAAAATAATCCCTCCGGGGTCACTGAAACAGAGTGAGAGTGAAGAGCGAGAGCGATTTACTCCACTTTGTTTTCTTCACTCTCACTCTCTTCCCCATCACTCTTTACCTAGAATTTTGAATGACTCACTCCATGCCAATATTTTGTTCAGGTCCACATAAAAGTTAAATTTTCGCTATGAGGTATATTTATTTTGTTCTTGTCTTCCTTACGGTTGTTTCGTGTAACAAGCCTGTTTATAAGTACAATTCTAACTTCGAAGGAACGTGGAGAACCCTTTTGGTGTACGACGATATTCTGGACACAGAGGTTATGAGTGAGATCGTTATTCAAGGAGAGGAAGGAACTTACAAAAATACGTGTCGACCATGTGGCACAGATCTATGCGATTGCCTCAACACACACGTTGGCAAGGCTGTCATGAACAGTTCGCGAACACAAATGAGAATAGGAAGTTCTAATTACGCATTGCGCATCGATGAGGAGCCCAATATTGATGGCAACGGTGCATGGACCATGAAGATCCAGGGATTGCGGTATTACCGTCAATGACTTGATAATATCAGCAAGAATCATGATCTAAAACTCAGTCAAAGATTCCATTCTCAGAGGTCGTGCATAAAAATACAACGTAAATCTTTCGGTCCCTTAAGCCCGTTTTCTCTCATCTGTTCTGAATCCCTTTACAAGGAGTCCCTTCACACTCAAAGAAGAAATAATACTTATTGCCGAAGTGTACATCATTCCTCCTTCAACCAGACAATGATCCAGAGGTCTAATATAAAAAGTGTTGGTATCCCTTGCTATCCTGATCTTGGTAAAACTAAATTGAGAACCACAGGTCTCCTGTAAAACATTTTCAAAATGATCATTATTGATCTTATGACTAAATACGTCTATCTCAATTCCTTTTAAAACACAAACGTCTGAAGTAATTCGACGCTGCGCGAGTTGGACTCCTTCATGAGTCGTGTAACTTTCTAAAGCATTCACTTGGAACATAAGCTCTTTTTTTAAAGGCAAATGTAAAGTGGAATATACATTTATTTTTATTTATATTTTTAATTCTTTGTATATACTTTTGTTAATGTTTTAAAGATTTGCCATTACTCCCTGAAACGGTTTCCCCACCAAAGTAAAAACGCATCAAATAAACCGTCACACCGAAATACATGAAATCGAAAAAACCATTGTCATAGTTCTGAACCAGAAAACTTCCGAAGAACAGGATTACGAAGAGGATCAGAGAAGCGTAAAAGCCGAGAAGCGAAAATGTTTTGTCGGTGCTGTTGACAAATTCACGTCTGATCAGTGCCAGAAGGAAAAAGCCCGCGATCGTCAGTTCCAAAACAATTATGATCCCGAAACTTAGTTCAATTCCTCCGGGAACCCATCCGATGAGGCTGCCTGAAAATTTCTCCCTGAACCAATCCGGCGGAAAAGAACCCGTAAGCTTATGGATACCCGTAGTTAAGCCCAATACAAAATACAGCAACAAAATGAGAATTTTTTCCATATTGGTTTAAACAATACATTTGACAAACAGTTCAGAAAGATAGATCAACCCCATGACAACAGCAATTGATGTTCGAACAAATGATGGTATCCAATTAAAAGGATATCTAAATAAATCCCAGACTAATGATATCAGGGGGATTATTGTACTCATACATGGAATGGGTGAGCATGCCGGACGATATTCCCATGTTGCAGACTTTTTCTCAGCTGTTGGGTTCTCGGTTTTACGAATGGACCTCAGGGGTCATGGCTCTTCCGAAGGAAAAAGAGGGCATACTGCTTCCTATGACCACTTGATGAATGATCTGAACTCAGTAATTGTAAAAGCAAGGGAGTTGTATCCAAACATGCCATTGGTCCTATACGGACACAGCATGGGCGGAAATTTAGTGCTCAACTTTCTAATTCGCAGAAAACCGGAGATTAGGGCAGCAGTCGTTACTGCGCCCTATCTCAAACTGGCTTTCGAACCACCCTCATGGAAAGTGGCGCTGGGCAAGATCTCAGCAGGAATCCTACCCACTTTAACACAATCCACAGGTTTGGAAACCGCAGCCTTATCGCGTGACCCAAACGTCGTTGCAGCCTATGAAAAAGATGCACTGGTGCATGACCGCATTACATCTTCCTTCTTTGTCAACGTACATTTTGCCGGTCCATATGCCATACAAAACGCAGATCAGATCAAAGTACCAACACTAGTAATGCATGGTACGTCCGATCGTCTGACATCACACAAAGGATCTGAAGAACTGGATCAGAAAAGCATGAAAAACGTAGAAGTCAGAATTCTTGATGGGTGGTACCACGAACTTCACAACGAACCAGAAAAAGAAAAGCTTCTGAACGACATCTTATATTGGATCAACAGCCAACTACTCCTGTCTCAGTAAATAATGCTGAGTCGTAACGAGCAGATCACGGTAAAAAACTGAAACGGGATGGTCGTCGGATACTACTGATATACCCAACTCATGGAAGAGATCATGGCCCAGTTGTCTCACTTTACCAGCGAGAAAAAGCAACTCCTGACGATGCTTCATTTCATCCTTTTCACAGAGCGATTCCCGGACGATCTCATCAGACCTTCTAATTGTTGTGCGGACAACCTCCTCCGAACGGAACAACAACTCTTTGAGACGTTCAAGACGCCAGGGATCTTGATCCTTCCATCGTAGCTCGTTGTGTTGAAGAATGCTTTTGGCTTCAAAGGACAATCGCTGAAGAACTCCTATCGCAACCTGCAGAAAGAACAATTGGGCATAGATCACAAAGGGCACTTTGAACAGATCATGCTCGGGAATCCACTTCTGAACGGTCACATCAAACACTTGTTCGTCCTTTACCACGCACTCGGTCAAACGGATCGAGTGCGTGGATGACTGTCTTAATCCAATGGCCTTCCAGTCAGGAATCACTTCCACATCCTGACGCGAAATCAGGGCGGCCTTCTTTTGTCCGTTTTCAGGATCGACAAATGTAATGGTAAACCACTTCGTGTGGTCCGCACCACTACAGTGTGGCCAAACACCCGAGATCCTAAACCCGTCTTCTGTTCTAACCGCGGTTCCTGACGGATGCCCACTTCCCGCAATCACATCGTTCCTTGTACCCAGCAATTTCTTCGCACTTTCTGGTTCGAAACAGGAAACAAAATAATTACCTCCATTGCCGATCTGTATGAGCCAACCAAGACTCCCGTTGTAAAAGGAGATCTTCCTTAGCATTTCAAAGGTATCTGCCGCTGTACGATTCAATCCCTCAAAATCTTCAGGAAGGAAACAACGGAACAGCCCGTCTGAATAGGCTTGGACCAGCACCTCATCCGGAATAGTATCGTTAAAAGGTTTCCCGGAATCAGGCAAATAATATTTGTCCAAAAGTGCAGTGAGTTCTTTGCTCCACATAGTTTAGATCTTTAGACTAAGACGCACAAGAAAATTCCTGCCTGCCTGAGGGTAAACGAAGTTTTCGATGATCCTTTGACCCCCGAACACGTAACCCCAGGTATAACCGTTGTTCGCATATCGGTAATTGAGCAGGTTATTTACTTGGGCACCGATACGGATTTCTTTGAATCCCCATTTTTCGATCCCGTATGAGATCCCTAGATTAAAAATAGTATAGGCATCGAGCATTCTATCATTGCTTTGGGTGTTGTCCAGATACTGTTCACTGACATGCTTTCCAAGAAGACTGACTTCAAGGTTTTTGATCGGTTCATACAAAACACCCAATGATGCGATCAGGTTTGGAGAAAATGCAATATCTGTATCGGTGTGTTCGATCTCATCCTGGATCATATTTCCTTCAGCATCATAGTTGTCATAATTGTCAACGTATTCGATGAAGCGTGCGATCTTATTTCTGCTGAAAGTGAAATTCCCTGAAACACTCAAATTTTTGAGGATCATATAACCGGCTTCCAGTTCAATCCCTGCTCGATAACTGTTCTCCACATTGGTGCGGATATAGGATCCAACATCATTGACCTTACCGGTCAAAATAAGCTGATCAGTATAATTCATCCAATATACATTACCGGAGAAGAAACTTTTGCGTTTGCGGATCCTGTATCCGGCCTCAAGGTTATCTAATCGTTCTGCTTTTGGTCGACTCGATGGAGTGCTCTCAATGAAATCGGTCCTTACCGGCTCTCTGTGTGCAACGCTATAGGAAGCATAAACTTCTGAGTGATCGTTAAACTGATAACTCAAACCGAATTTAGGATTGAAAAAAGTAAAATCGATCTGTTGCTCAAGGTTTACCAGCTCCCCGAATGATTCATCAATTCCAAGGTAGGTGTAATCAATGTATCTCAACTGAAGATCACCAAAAAAATTGAACTTCTTCAAGGTGTAATTCGCCTTGGCATAAACGTTCATATCCGTTTTGTTAGCTTGGTTGTCATAGTACCTCTCTCCCATCTCACTTTGTGAGGCCATTCTTGCCCAGATCACCTCCCCAAAATGGTCTCCAACATAGTGGTTCACCCCTCCACCAAGTATAAATTTGAAATTTTTTAGATCACTGTAATTCACAGAGAAGATCCCACCGTAAAAGTGATTATCTAACCATCTCCTGCGGATAAGATCCGTGCGATCGAGTGTGTCAATACCAACAACGATCGACTCGAAACCGTAAGTGCTAAATGACTGATCGAGCTTGTACTGTTCGTAATACCCTCGACCTCTCGTATAGTGTCCGGCCGCATTCAATGACCATTTTGGATTGAAAGTATGGCTGAAATGAAGCTGATAATGGTCTTGCTGATAGTTGTCAACCTCATTTTCATACAGGTAATAATTATAGGTATTGGAGCCCGATCCAAAAAGGTTTGCAGAATCGGCTGCGGTTTGATACAGCCCCCCAGGATAGTAATTGTTGTAAAAATGCGTGAGTAAAGCATTGTCATCTTCCTTGTACTTTGCTTCCGGAATTCCCCACCAAGCCTGATATGTCCGCTCTGTTCCACTGAAAACATTTGCTTTGAGCAAACTTTTCTTTCCAACCCATGCTCCGGAAAGGTAAAATGATTTCAAATTCGACGATGCCCTGTCAATAAAACCGTCAGAACTGATCCTGGAAAGTCGCGCATCCAACGCAAATCGATCATTGATAATTCCTGTTCCGGCTTTAACGGTATTGCGCAAAGTATTGAACGATCCAGCAGAATTATCGACCTCTGCATAAGGTTTACGCTCAATGTTGTCGGTTTTGATGTTGATGCTTGCCCCAAATGCTGCGGCACCATTGGATGATGTCCCCACCCCGCGCTGGATCTGAATGTTATCGCTTGAAGAAGCAAAATCAGGCATATTTACCCACCAAACACCGTGTGATTCTGAGTCGTTGAGTGGAATACCGTTCACGGTGACATTTGTTCGAGTCGGATCTACTCCTCTGATCCTTACTCCGGTATATCCCACTCCTGCTCCGGCATCCGAAGTGACAACTGTTGACGGTGTTCCCTCCAAAAGATAAGGAAGATCCTGACCATAGTTGGACTTCGAAATTTGCTCACTAGTTAGATTCGTATAAGTTGTAGGAGTCTTTGAATCTGCCCTTACAGCCGAAACCTGGATCTCCTCGATCATCAGTGCTGAAGTGAACATTGTCAATTCGATCTCGAGATCTGAAGTCAACACCCTGATCTCTTGTTCAATTGGCTCAAAACCCAGTATAGAAGCCTTAAGCGTGTAGGTGTTCGGGGGAACTGTAGAGATGGTGAACTTGCCGTTCGGATCGGTGTAGGCACCGTAAAATGTCTCTTCCAGCGTGATCTTTACTCCCGGAAGTGTTTGACCCTCACTGCTGCGTACAGTGCCACGGATCGTGTGTTGTGCATTGGACAAAAAGGGCAGGCAGATCGCCAAAGCCCACATCATCTTAACCATTCTTGTTTTCATTTTTTAAAAAATTAAACAAGAACAAGGGGCTAATTCTTGGTGGTGATTAAACAAATTAGCTTCCCATACGGGAAAGGTTTCTGTCATCTTCCCTGCGCAGGCATTATCCTGTATCAGGTTCAATGGGTATGATCTCAGCTCCGATTTGTGTCGGGGCACCCCTTAGAGACAGGACAAAGTTAATTACTAATTATTAATTATGAATGACTAATCTTTCATTTGTCACTGCATACTTTTATGGCATGCCTCCAGTCTTTGAGAAAGATCTCCTTTCAGGATAGTGAATGGAAGTTTGCGATCCTGCAGTTCTTTAAGGTAAAGTTCAAACAATTCCAATCGCTGTTCGGGATGTTCGCGCAATGGATCTTCCTCCCACGGAATGTCGGGATAACATAGAAAATAGTGATCGAAATGCTGTTTTTGCAAAAGACTCAGGATGACAGGATCAGTTTCGCCATACTTAAAATCCGACCAAATCTTCATGACAAGCATTTCTGTGTCAGCCACAAAACCCCTTGCTGATTTGACTTCCGACCACAATTTCACCTGGCCTTCAGCGATCTGAACAAGATCAGACTGGTCGTATTTTCCATCTCTCTGGATCAAGTATTCACGGGCATATTCAGGAACAAAGGCTAATCTGAATTCCTGCGCTAATCGCTCAGCTAAACTCGTCTTTCCACTCGATTCAGGACCTGTGACCGCTATACGATTCATGTATTCTGAGCCTTATACAACTTATACCACTTGTAATATCCAACCACCGCTATGATGGTGTAAATAAGAAACAAAAGGGCTGTTAGATTAAGGTCTTTGTACGCGTACAACCGAATGGATACTATGTCAATTACAATCCAGTAGATCCAGTTTTCAAGAACACGCTGTGCGACCATAAAAGTCGCCCCGATACTGAAAACGGTGGTAAATGCATCGAGATAGGGCAACTCCTGCCGAGTGAAGGCATCAAAGAAAAAGGCAAATAAGATGGTGGTTAAAACGCTGATCCCGATGTTGATCAAATGCATTTTTAGGCTCCAGCGTCGAATAAACTCCTTTTCATTCTTCTTCTGATTCCATTTGTACCAGCCCAAAAAAGCCATGAACAGATAAAACAACTGAAGTCCGGTTTCAAGAAAGTAATCACTGATGAAGCACAGATAAACATAGATGGATGAGCTTATCGCTGCAAAAAACCAGGCTGTTATCTTTTTTCTGGCGATCAGTACAACATAGATCAAACCTGAGAATACCGCAATCCACTCCGGGAGCGTGGTATTCAGCAGTTCGAATCCCATTTGTTCCAATTGCTTCATTTCCATTTGAAACGCGAAGGTCCGAAAAATGTTTGAAAGTGGACTCACTGAGTTTCGAGTAATGAACTTTACCCAAATCGCCGTATTTTTACATGGTCAGAAAAACCCTAGAGAATTATGCGCTTTGAGTTCCTTCGAAAAAAACGCTTTTGGAAAAGAGTGATCATTCTTTCCATCACTGTACCGATATTGCTTTTCGCATTGGTGATAGGAGTAGTATACATTAAACAAGATGCCATCATTCAGGAACTGGTAAAAACGGCAAACGAGGATTTCATCGGCACTGTGCGGATCCACGACAGTCACATTGCCCCATTTGCCAACTTCCCATACATATCCATCGATCTGGAGGAGCTTGAGATTTTCGAAGGTAAAGCAACCCAAAAAGCGGCGCGAATAGCTCACTTCAAAGATGTATATGTAGGATTCGAATTGTTCAGTTTACTTGGTGGCAATTATCAGATCAAATCAATTAAACTGAAAAAAGGAGAACTGCGGATCGTTCAACACAAAGATGGCAGTTTCAACCTTACTAATGCCCTGACTAGCACGAAACCCGTTGAAGAAGTCGAGGAAGAAATGCATCTGGATTTGAAATCAATAAAACTGGAGCACGTTGACATCTCCAAATTGAACGAGGCCAACAACATGATGGTTGACGCTTACATCACCTCTGCAAAATCAAAATTCAAAACGAAGGAAGATCATCTTTTCATCGGACTGGAAAGTCGATTTGAATTGAGTTTGATCCAGGATGGCGATACAACATTCATCAAACACAAACACTTCCATGTAGATACTGAGATCGATCTGAATGAACGTACACAAATGATGACCATTCAGCCAACCGAGATCGAACTCGAAAAAGCGACATTTGGTTTTGACGGCAGCATTGATCTGAAGAATGAAATGGATCTTGACCTTCATTTTCACGGCAACAAACCAGACTTCAATCTTTTTCTGGCTTTGGCTCCTGAGGAACTGGCACCCACACTTGAAAAGTTCGAGAATAAGGGCAAGATCTTCTTCGAAGCCAGTGTAAAAGGGAAATCGCTCAACGGGAATCAACCAGCCGTTAATGCCCGTTTTGGTTGTGAAGAAGGCTTTTTCAATAACACTGAATCAGGGAAGAGACTGGATAAGATCGGTTTCAAAGGATCGTTTACAAACGGGAAAAAGCGAAATCCTTCCACAATGCGCTTTGAACTGGAGAATTTCAGTGCCAAACCTGAGGCCGGAGTTTTCAGTGGCAAACTGGTTGTAGAAAACTTCGAGTCGCCTGATATCGACATGAATCTTCGATCAGATTTCGATCTTGAATTTCTGGCAAAATTCGTTAACTCAAAAGAACTGAAAGGTCTATCGGGAAGAGTGGCGCTCACCATGAACTTTCACGATATCATCGACATAGATGAACCGGAAAAGAGTATTGAGCGTCTGAATGAATCGTACTACACCGAGTTGCTCGTTGAAAACCTGAAGTTCAAAAGCGAAGCCTTTCATGTTCCTCTGGAGAACCTGGACTTGAAAGCTACAATGAAAGGTCATAAAGCGCTGATCGAAAAATTCGATATTAAGATCGGTCGATCCGATCTACATTTGACTGGTAGTGTCAGTGATCTTCCCGCGATCATACATCACACGAATATCCCGGTAACGACCGATCTGAAAATACGATCCAAATTCATCGACATTAAAGAACTTACCTCAACCGAAAAAACAAAAGGTGTTGATGAGCAGATCGAAAACCTTAAACTCAATTTGCGCTTCAACAGTTCCGCCAAAGCGATAACCGAGTCGCCAAATCTCCCAATCGGTGAGTTCTTTATCGAAGACCTCTATGCCAAAATGAAACATTACCCGCATACCCTGCACGATTTTCATGCGGATGTTTTCATTGATGATCACGATTTCAGGGTCATTGATTTCTCCGGAATGATCGACCGATCGGATTTCCATTTTTCAGGAAAACTTGCCAACTATAACCTTTGGTTCGATGAGAAAATGCACGGTGATACACGCGTTGAATTCGATCTTACCTCTAAGCATCTTCACCTGGATAACATTTTCACCTACAAAGGGGAGCGCTTTGTACCGGAAGATTACCGCCATGAGGAGATCAAAGGCTTAAAATTACACGGAAGTACGGCCCTGCACTTCGATCATGGTCTGAAATCAACTGATTTTCGTTTGACCAATTTTGAAGGAAGTATGAAAGTTCATCCCCTTCGTTTTGAAAACTTTATGGGTGATGTTCACCTCGAAAAAGGTCATCTAAGTGTAAAACAGTTCAAAGGCAAACTCGGACATTCGAATTTCGTTGTGAATCTGGAATACACTATCGATCCGGCATTGTCGAAAAAACCGAATTCACTGAGTATTTCCGGAAGTCACCTGGATATTGATGAATTAATGAATTATGATCTCAAATCATCGGCTTCTAAGCAAGAGACCAAGGTGGACCATGATGCAGGATTCAGTCTGTATGACCTGGATTTCCCTGATATGAGTTTCCATTTCAATGTAGGACATTTGAATTACCACCACCACTTGCTTGACCATTTCAAAGCGGATTTCAGAACCACGAAAGAACACATGGTGCACGTGGATATACTTTCATTTGATGCCGCCGGTGGTCACTTCGACATTAAAGGATACTTGAGTGGAAAAGACAAAAAACACATTTATTTCAAGCCTGACATTCATATCAAAAACGTTGATCTGGATAAGTTCATGGTAAAATTCGAAAATTTTGGTCAGGACTATCTTGTATCAGAGAACCTCCATGGCAAATTCACCGGTCACATTACGGGAAGAATTCATCTTCATGCCGATCTCGTTCCCAAACTGGATGATTCAGAATTGCGCATCGACATGACCGTTCTTAACGGAAGACTGGAAAATTATGCCCCGCTTCAGGCCTTGGGCGAGTACTTCCAGGACAAGAATGTCAACCATGTACTCTTCGACACCTTGAAAAATACCTTAAGTCTGAAAAACAGTGTGTTGAAAATCCCTGCGATGACCATTAATTCCAGCCTGGGATTCATGGAGATCCACGGTGAACAGCGCATTGATGGCAATATGGACATGGATTACCTCATTGGTGTTCCCTGGAAAATGATCACGCAAGTCGGTGGACAGAAGCTTTTTGGTCGAAAGAACTCATCTCAAGAAAGCGAAGACGAGATCCAATACCGACAGAAGAATTCCAAATTCGTGTACATCAGAATGTCGGGAGACCTGGAGAACTATAAGATCGGATTGGCAAAGAAACCGAAGTAAATTTCAGCGTTTAGAGTTTAGAACGCAGAGTGCACGTTATTTTGAATTAATCTGACAGGATCTATGTTTTCAACATACTGAGTGACACCCACATGTTAAATATTTAACTCATTCTGCAACTTTTTTTTTGTGTGGCCGTTATGAATGCCATAGCTTTGCACCGTTTTACCAAACTTGATTAAGAATGAGACTATTCGTTTTTGCTACTGTCCTGTTTACCTCACTTACGCTTTCTGCCAAGGAACAATCTGCTTCAGCTTCTGTAACGATCTACGGAACCGAGACCATTGCTTCTTCGCAAATTGACAAGAAGAAACAGCGCAGAAACAAGCGCATGAACAAGAAAAGAAGAAAAGCGTGCCACAACTGGGCTAAGAGAAGTTATGCTGGGTAACGCTGATCCTTGTCGATGACGACATTGGGCGGATTCTGAAGGATCCGCCTTTTTTGATTAATTTAACGGTCGAATGAAATTTACAGAACTACAACTCAACGAATCCATCCTCGAGGCGATCGACCATATGGGATTCGTAAATGCCACTCCTATCCAACAGTTTGCTATTCCAAAGATCCTGGAAGGAAAGGACATCATTGCCTGTGCTCAAACCGGTACAGGAAAAACGGCAGCTTTTATCTTACCCGTACTCAACAAACTTACCGGCAAAGAGGATACATCCATCAACACACTCGTTATTGTACCCACCAGAGAACTGGCGGTTCAGATCGATCAGGAAATTCAGGGACTATCCTATTTTGTTTCGGTAGGATCAATGGCCATCTATGGCGGAGGAAGCGGAAAAGATTGGGATATTCAAAAAGAAGCCTTGACCGAAGGAACAGACATCATTGTTGCCACACCAGGTAAGTTATTGTCCCATTTACAGCAGGGATACGTTGATTTTTCCAAAGTACAACACTTGATCCTGGATGAAGCAGATAAAATGCTCGACATGGGCTTTGCTGAAGACCTGATCAAGATCATTTCTTTTTTACCGAAGGAACGTCAAACCTTGATGTTCAGTGCCACCATGCCGCCAAAGATTAGGGAACTGGCCAAACAGATCCTCAAGGATCCGGATGAGATCACACTTTCGATCTCCAAACCGGCCGCGGGCGTGACTCAGCGTGTAGCACTCACCTTTGACAACCAGAAGATCCCCTTGATCAAACACATCCTGGATGACCGAAAAGAATATTCAAGTATCATCATTTTTACCTCATCCAAAAGCAGGGTGAACGAAATCGTTCATGCATTAAAACGCAACGGATTCAAGGCTTATGGATTCTCCTCCAACCTTGATCAGGAACAACGCGAAGAAATTTTGAGAGGATTCCGTTCAAGAAGGATCAGAATTCTGGTAGCAACAGATGTAATGAGTCGTGGAATTGATATCAAAGAGATCAATCTGGTGATCAACTTCGATACTCCGTACGATGCCGAAGATTATGTTCACCGTGTGGGTCGAACGGCACGTGCCAATACCAAAGGAGAAGCGATCACACTTGTGAACGAGAAGGACATGCGTAAAATGGCGCAGATCGAACGGCTAATCGAAGCAGAAGTTCCTCGAATGGTTTTGCCTGAAGATCTTGGTGCGGGACCGGAATGGAAAATAGCGAGCTCGAACAAGAAAAAGAGGCCGTTCCGAAAAAAATCAGGAAAGAAACATCACAAACCTAAGGAGGTTTAATTCATTTCACTCAAGACCCTTTCAACGGTGATCTGCTGAATGCAATTACAAGCACTGCCCTTTTTACAGTTTGGACAGTTCGGATCGTTGACCAACATTACCGTATCGCTTCCCAAAGCGGCCCATCTTCCCGGATGGATCGGTTTGCGAGGTGAAAACAATCCAATGGTTCGGATACCGGTGAATCCTGCAATGTGCAATGGGCCCGTAGAGCAAGCTATAAGATTCTGATTTCTCGAAATGAAACAGATCAGCTGGTCCAAATTCATTTTTCCGCTTGTATCGATGATCTGCTCACTCTTTGGCAACTTAGAACGGAATGCATCCCCCTCCTTTTCGGTGCCGGTAAAAAACACGGTATAGGATCGCTTTTCAAGTTCGGAAGCCAGTTCAATGAACTTATCCAAAGGCCATTCAACGGCACTTCCCTGAGAGCCCGGATGAAGAATAGCTGTCTTTTTGGCCTTACTCAATTGCTCTTCAATTTCTGAAGGCAATTCAACTGTTGGTACCTTGAACGCGGAGATCATCTCCTGGATCGTCTCTAAACTTGGTATTTCAGACAGACCCAAAGGTCTTAACAATTCAAAATTCAATTGTGCTTCATGCAGGTCAGAACGCTTTCTTGTAAAATTTACCCGGTGATTGCAGTTGAGCAAATGAAAAGTACGGTGTGATGTCCCGATCCGCATCGGAATACGAGCTTTCTTCGCCAATGCAGCGATCTCCTTTACGGGAAACACATGAATGAAAACATCGGCTTCAAGGTGACGAAATGCTTCAATACGTTGTCCACTGGGCATTTGCTCGATCGCCTTCCAGTCAACAAAGTGATCTACTACGGAAAAACAATCGATAACCGACTTAGTATATTCGCTTCCCAGAAAAACAAGTTCAGCAGAAGGATATTTTTCCTTCAACCATACCAGCATTGGCAAGGTCAACATTACATCGCCGATACTGTCCGTTCTCGATATTACAATTCTTTTATACATGTTCAATTTCCTTTTGACAACCTTCTTAGTTCGCGGTATTTAAACACGTTCGACTGTGCACTGATCCATGCGATCATAAAACCCATTTTCCCATCCAGAAAACCCAATTTCATGAAATACATCGACAGGAATCTTCCGACACCACTCAATATCGGCTTGAAAAAACCTGCTTTTTTTCCCTGTTCTGCATATTTCTTTGCGGTCAGAAGGGAATACTGATCAGCGCGGCGCCTGTGCTCCGCATAGTCGTAGTAGGAATAGTGTTGTAGTAATCCTTTCAACAGGGTGATTTCTGAGTCGGATGCGTAACTCAATTGTTCATGCACCAGATCTCCCACCCACTCAGCCTTCCCTCTCGGAAACAGCCGTACTTTGATATCGGGAAACCAACCTGAATGTCGGACCCATTTCCCGCAATAATTGGTGATCCTGTTCACCGTATAGACCCCTTCCATCGCACCTGAACGCAAGTGCTTCAGATCTTCCTGCATATCCGGATCCGGCGCCTCATCAGCATCAATGGAGAATATGTAATCTCCTGTTGCCAGTCCGTTAAGGTAATTCTTGGAAGCTGAATAACCCTGCCATTCGCGCTGATGAAAAACAACTCCTAATTCCCTGCATATCGCTTCAGTCGCATCAGTTGAAAAGGAATCCAGCACCACTATTTCATCTACACATCCCTTCAGTGATTCGATACAGCGTCTTATATTGCGCTCTTCATTGAGTGTAATGATAACAGCGGAAATAGTAGGCATTACGGTACAATTTCAACGCTTTTAAGAACTGCTTGCAGCTCTCTTAAATAATGTGTCCAACTCGTTGTTGCCGGTGCATCAACATATCCACTGACACACATCAACTTCTTTGACTTCGGGTGAACAAAATGAAATGCCCAGAATGCCCCTCCTGTCGAGTGAACATTCTTTCCCGTGAACATGAACATCCCACGCATTTCAAAGCCTTTGATATCTCCTTTCAGGTTGGTCCATTCTGTGCCTTCCGGATAAACAAGCTTGGCATACTGGGTACCCATGTAAAGTCCCTCCGTTTCATGCGGAACATTGTATCTCAGCATCGTATCTCTGGCCTGAAGAAGATTTTCCAGAATAAATTGAGAGGAATCTTTATAATCGTACTGATAGATCATCACACCGGAGAGAACTGTTCCCATTTCCTGAGAGCCAGATCCAACGAATTCGATTGGTCTTGCTCCCGCAGGGAACTCCAACCGGTAAAAATTCTTACGCTTCCATACGATCTTAGTGCCTGTTGGCAGAGCAAGGTCGATCCCGAATTTCTCTTGTATCTCCTTTTGTACCTGGTGATTCTTGTCGTGGCGGAACTGCTTCAAAATACGCTTCCACTCCATCTGATCAAACTCCTGATGAACAGCTCTCAGGCCTGATTTGCATGCACTCAACACCTGATTGTAATCCTTACCCGTGATCTCTATCACCAACTGACCAACCGCCCAAACATCTTCCTTGCGGATAATATCTGCCTTTGCTTTATTGAATTTTGGATCAATGTTGATGAACAAGGTGTTGCGATAGCGCTTTACCCCTTCCTCAAACTTATTCGGGGTACGATGTACCAGTTCAAAAGTCGCCACATCAGGAAAATAAGGCATTATGAATTGGGTAAGGTGTGAATCAAGATAATGTTTGATCTCGGAATCCCAGATGCCGGTCTCACAAACCACCAGAATTTCCCCTACTTTTCCGGTTACTTCAGGACCGGGTGCACGATAAGGTCTTTTTTCAGGATCACAACCTTGTAAGAGAAGGAAGGAAAAAACGAACGGAAGAAGGAACAAGTACTTTGTCATAGCTTTAAATATTCCAATCACTCAACAAAAATCGGGCAAATATTACCTGACCCGAATTCGCTGTCCCACATTCAGACGGTTAATATTAATACCCGGATTCAGTCTGCGCAGCGCTTCCTGACTCATTCTGTGTTTACTGGCGATTTTTGAGAAAGTATCTCCCGATCTTACAGTGTAATATTGCTTGGTTGGTGTAACGACCGGTGGCGTAATGGCAGGTTTGTTGACCCCTTTGATCTTCAATCGCTGACCAGCGTATAAATTTGTGGTGCGCAGCGCGTTCCACTCCATGATCTGTTCGATTCCTATACCGTATTTCGTGGCAATAGCCGTCATTGTCTCTCCCGATCTCACCACATGGTAAAAATAACTTTCATCGGTATTGACCGGAGGAACAGCAAGAGAGTCAACAGCGCTGGTATCATCTATCGCTTCCGGCGTGACAACAGGACGAGTGTACTGTCCTGTCGAATAGATCGCTTTTTCGAGTTTATACAAAGAATCTTCCAGTCCAACGAGCAAACCGATCCTGTCAAGCGGCCCTGTGATACACTGTGCCGGTCTTGTATGGGGAATATAAGTTGTCTTATAAACGGGGTTGAGTTCCTTGATCTGCTCAAGGGGCCAGTCGATCAATTTTGTGATCGTTGCCATATGCACACCTGAAGACAAACACATCGTATCAAGTTGAGCATTGTGCACTTCAGCTTTCACCGGCACAATGTTGTGCTCTGCGTGATAGGTCATCATGTAGGCCGCAGCAATGAAATTTGGAACGTATCCCTGTGTTTCAGACGGTAAATACGGTCTTACCTCCCAGTAGGTCGTTTTGTTCCCTGATCGGCGGATCGCTTTGTTCACGTTACCTGGTCCTGCGTTATATGCGGCCAATGCAAGGTTCCAATCTCCATAAATTCCGTACAGCTGTCGCAAATAACGACACGCAGCGTCAGTTGCTAAAGCCGGGTCCATGCGCTCATCGATGTAGGAATTCTCCTTCAGCCCAAAATACAGGCCTGTTTTGTACATGAATTGCCAAAGACCAAGAGCTCCGGCACGAGACTTAACTTGAGGACGCAATCCACTTTCGATCACCGCAAGGTATTTCAATTCGATCGGTAAACCGTATTCAGCGAGTTTTTCTTCGAACATGTCGAAATACAACTCCGAACGACCCATGGCCACGCGGATAAATCCCCTTCTTTTTTCCGCGAAGAACTTTATGGTTGACAACGTTGCATTATTGCAGTCCAGATGAAATGGACTCATCTTGTTCATTTCCTCCAGTCGCTGACAATACACCTCATCCGGAAAGCGAGGAACATCATTCGCCTCATAATTGAGCGACTTAATGATCGAGTCGTATCCCTTTTTTCCGGCGTATTCCTGATAGAAGAACATCAGGGACTGCTCGACGGTATTGACGAAAGGATCTTTTTTCAGCGTATCCGACGGACGTTCCATGTGCTTCGGCGATTGTGCCTGAGCAAACTGAAACATACACGTCAATATGATAAGGATCCTGAACTTCACTTTAGTCGTTTACTATTTTTTCAAGGTAAGCCGAAAAATCAAAGAGTTCTTTTTCTTTGAAATGATCCGTCATGACCTGAACTCCGAATGGCAAGCCATTGCTGTGTTTTCCAAGAGGAAGCGAGATCGCCGGATTTCCGGTCAGGTTAGCATGAACAGTATAAATATCCTGCAAATACATCTGGATCGGATCCTTCACCGCATTGATGCCGAAAGCCGTTGATGGCGTGGTGGGCAATAGAATGATATCGTAATTGGCGAAGATCTCATTGGTCTTGTTTTGCAAAACACGACGAACCTTCTGCCCTTTTGTGTAATAAGCATCGTAATATCCGTGCGACAAGACAAACGTTCCTGCCATGATACGGCGTTTTACTTCAGGACCAAAGCCTTCGCTTCTCGACTTGACGTAAGTTTGTTCTACGCCCTGTGCATCCGAACTTCTGTAGCCGTAGTGAACTCCGTCGAAACGGGCAAGGTTGGAAGATGCTTCAGCTGTGGTCAACACGTAGTACACCGGAACCATATAATCCATGTAAGGGAACGAAACCATTTCCACGGTGTGACCTTCGTTGCGCAATTTCTCCATCACTTTCTCCATGGTTCCTGAAACTTCAGGATCGATCCCTGAAACCTCAAAACTTTCTCGAATGACTGCAATGCGTAATTTTGCGGGAACAGCACGCTCAGTGAGGTTCTCAACAGTTCTTGAAGAAGAAGTTGCATCCATTTCATCCTTTCCGGACATGATCTCCGTCAATAAAGCTGCGTCCTCCAATGAATTCGTAAAAGGTCCGATCTGATCGAAAGATGAAGCATAGGCGATCAAGCCGTAGCGGCTGATGCGACCATAACTTGGTTTTAAACCATAGGTTCCTGTAAACGATGCCGGTTGACGAATAGATCCACCCGTGTCACTACCAAGGGCAGCAGTACAAAGTCCGGCGGCAACTGCGGCAGCAGATCCACCCGAAGATCCACCAGGCACTTTTGTGGTATCCAAAGGATTCTTTACCGGTCCAAAAGCGGAATTCTCGTTTGATGAACCCATTGCGAACTCATCGCAGTTCAATCGGCCAATGATCACAGCGCCTTCGTCGATCAGTCGTTGCACCGCCGTGGCCGTGTAGAGCGACTCAAATCCTTCGAGGATCTTTGAAGATGCAGATACTTTGTGTCCTTTGAAGCATAGGTTGTCTTTCAAACCGATCACCATTCCGGCGAGACGACCGGCATTGCCATTTTTAATTGTGGCATCAACCTGTTGAGCTTGTTCTTTTGCTGAATCCTCAAAAACTTCCAGAAAAGCGTTGAGCTCCTGATGCTGCTGTATTTCCCTGAGGTAATGCTCAACGATATCCAAAACAGTAGCACCCGAAGCAAGGGCGGACTTAACTTCAGCAAAAGTTCTATACATGATGTATTAGCTTTTCTTTTCTTCTTCCTCTTTTACCTCTTCACCTTTAGAGGCATCCTTAAATTCCTTCACACCTTTTCCTAAACCTTTCATCAGTTCGGGAATTTTCTTGCCACCAAAAAGAAGTAAAACCACCGCCAGGATGATGATCACCTGCCATGGTCCAAAAACACCTAGAATCATAATATTCTGTTTTAATCGTGCAAAGTTAAGGAAATAAAAGGTCACCGCGCTTTAGGTGATAAGGGAATCTGTTAAATACCATCAAAAAAGGCCACCCGAAGGCAGCCTTGTATTGTTTTTGAATGGGTTGATCAGAGTTTTCTTGCTACTTCAACCTCTTCGTAAGCTTCGATGATGTCCCCTACTTTGATGTCGTTGAACTTATCGATGTTCAAACCACACTCGTAGTTGTTCTTCACTTCTTTCACATCGTCCTTGAAACGCTTCAATGAACCAAGCACTCCTGAATGGATCACGATTCCGTCGCGGATCACACGGATCTTCGAACTACGCTTGATCAATCCGTCGAGTACATAACATCCTGCGATCGTTCCAACCTTCGTGATATCGAATGTTTCGCGAACTTCGGCTGAACCGATGATCTTCTCTTCGATGTCCGGAGACAACATTCCTTCCATTGCCGCCTTGATCTCTTCGATCGCCTTGTAGATAATGGAATAAAGACGAATATCGATCTGCTCTGTCTCTGCAAGTTTGCGTGCACCAAGCGTTGGTCGCACCTGGAAACCAATGATGATCGCATCGGAAGCAGAAGCAAGATTGACATCCGCTTCGGAGATCGCACCCACACCTTTGTGAACGATATTGACCTGGATCTCTTCTGTCGACAAGCGAAGTAAAGAGTCTGAAAGGGCTTCGATGGAACCATCCACGTCTCCTTTGATGATGATGTTGAGCTCCTTGAAATCGCCAATCGCCAATCGTCTTCCAATCTCGTCGAGGGTAATGTGCTTCGTAGTACGAAGTCCTTGCTCGCGGTACAACTGCTCTCGTTTCGAGGCAATGTTCTTTGCTTCTTTCTCGTCATCAAGCACGTGGAATTTATCCCCTGCACTTGGCGCACCTCCAATACCCAAAACAGATACCGGCTGCGCAGGACCAACTTCTTTAAGTGTCTTACCATGCTCATCGTGCATGGCACGCACTCTTCCGTAGTAACGTCCAACTAAGATAACATCTCCAATACGGAGTGTACCCGCTTCAACAAGCATATTGGTTACGTATCCTTTTCCTTTGTCAAGTGATGATTCGATCACCGTACCTACCGCATTCTTGTTCGGATTTGCACGCAAATTCAACAATTCAGCTTCCAGTAACACCTTGTCAAGCAATTCGTCGATGTTCAGGTTTTGCTTCGCAGAGATCTCCTGAACCTGATATTTACCACCCCAGTCCTCTACGAGGATATTCATGGCTGAAAGCTGCTCACGGATCTTGTCCGGATTTGCCCCCGGCTTGTCGATCTTGTTGATCGCGAACACCATTGGTACACCTGCTGCCTGAGCATGGGAGATCGCTTCCTTCGTCTGTGGCATGACATCGTCATCCGCTGCTACGATGATGATCGCAACGTCGGTAACTTGCGCACCACGAGCACGCATCGCCGTAAAGGCTTCGTGACCCGGTGTATCTAGGAAGGTCATCTTACGACCGTCCTTAAGGGTAACCGAGTACGCTCCGATGTGCTGGGTGATTCCTCCGGCTTCACCTGCCGTCACGTTCGCATTACGGATCTTATCCAACAATGAGGTCTTACCGTGGTCAACGTGACCCATCACCGTAATGATCGGCGGACGAGCGATAAGATCCTCTTCTTTATCTTCTACCACAGGAATAGCTTCCTGTACTTCGGCACTTACAAATTCTGTTTCAAATCCAAATTCATCGGCAACGATCTGGATCGTTTCAGCATCCAGTCGCTGATTGATCGAAGCGAAGATACCCAAAGACATACAAGCTGAGATGACTTGTGTCGGGGAAACGCTCATCATCGCAGCAAGTTCTGATACCGTTACGAATTCCGTAAGTTTCAGGATGCCTTCTGCCATTTCAGCAGCCATCTGTTCCTGCTCACGACGCTGAGCGCGGTCATCACGTTTTGCACGACGGTTCTTCGATGCTTTGGATTTACCTCCTTGATTCGAAAGTCGGGCAAGTGTTTCCTTGATCTCTTTCTGGATATCCTGTTCAGATATCTCAGGTTTATCAAATTTACCTCCGCCTTTCTTGAAACCACCTCCTTGCTGACCAGGCTGCTGAACTTTTTGTTGCTCAGCCGCTTTATTAACGTCAATTTTTTTGATGCGCTTGCGCTTTTTACGCTCAGCTTCGCTTTCTCCACCCGGACGCTGTCCTGGTGTGCGTGGTCTTTCAACTGGCAGCTCGATCTTCCCAAGAACCGTTGGACCGGAAAGGGTCTGACGCTCCACACGGATCGTTTCGATCTCCTTTGGTTCAGCCACCTCAGGCTTCACTTCCTTCTCCTCTTCTTTTTCTTTCACCACAGGCTCTTCAGCCTTAACCGGCTCAGGTTTAGGCGCAGGGGTCGGCTCTTCTTTTTTCTTGTCCGGTCTGGTCTTTGAATTGATCTTGTCCAGATCGATCCTTCCAACAACAGACACATGTACCTCTCCGGGAGCAGGAGTCTTCTCTTCCTTCACCTCAACCGGCTTCTCTGCAGGTGTCTCCAGCACAATACGCTTGATCTCCTCTACATTGATCGGTTCACTATCTTCTTCTTCGACAGGTTCTTTCGGTGCTTCAGGCTCTTTGTCGCGAATAGAGACTGTCTCTCTTTTTTCACGTTTCGGAGCAGTGAATTTCGACTGTTCCTTCAAACTCTGGTCTGCAGCAAATTCCTGACGAAGCAATTCGAACTGATCTTCTTCGAGCTTCGTATTCGGGTTTGCGTCGATCTTAACCCCTTTGGATTCCAAAAAATCCACTAGAGTCGAGATCCCTACATTGAGTTCTCCGGCTGCTTTTCCTAATCTTATTGGTTTTCCCGCCATATTAATTTGTGCGTCCTCTTTATTTTATTCTTTCGAATGGTGTTACAATATACGTGTTTCGTACTGATTATTCGAACTCTGCACGCAATATTCTCATTACTTCTTCGATGGTTTCCTGCTCAAGATCTGTACGTTGAACAAGGTCATCTGTACTCATTTCCAATACTGATTTCGCTGTATCCAAACCGATCGCCTTCAACTCGACGATGATCCAGCCATCGATCTCATCTGCGAATTCTTCAAGATCCACATCTTCTACGTCCACTTCACCTTCACGGTAGACATCCAGTTCATAACCAGTTAATTTACCAGCCAATTTGATGTTGTGTCCACCTTTACCGATAGCGAGTGACACCTGATCCGGCTTAAGATAAACTCTTGCGCGACCTTCTTCCTCCTTGATCTCGATAGAGGAGATCTTAGCGGGTGACAAAGCACGTTGGATCAACAATTGTGGATTGTTGGTGAAGTTGATCACATCGATGTTCTCATTTCTTAACTCACGAACGATACCGTGGATACGTGACCCTTTCATTCCGACACATGCTCCAACCGGATCAATTCTGTCGTCATAGGACTCAACAGCAACCTTAGCTCTTTCTCCCGGTTCGCGAACGATCTTCTTGATCGTGATCAATCCGTCAAAAACTTCAGGAACTTCAAGCTCGAACAAACGCTCAAGGAATTCAGGAGCAGTTCGTGAAAGGATGATCACCGGATTGCTGTTACGCATATCCACTTTCGCAACAACTGCACGAACAGCTTCACCTTTCTTGAAGTAATCTGATGGGATCTGCTCAGACTTCGGCAAGATCAGCTCATTGCCCTCGTCATCAAGAACCATGATCTCTTTCTTCCAAACCTGATAAACCTCACCGGTGATGATCTCACCAATTCTTTCCTTGTACTTCTTGTAAAGGTGATCTTTCTCCAGTTCAAGAATTCTTGAAATAAGGTTCTGACGAAGTGAAAGGATATTTCTGCGGCCAAAGTCAGCAAATTTGAATTCTTCGGTCACTTCTTCTCCGATCTCAAAATCCGGCTCGATCTTGATCGCATCTGAATACGCGATCTCTGTATTTGGATCTTCTACCTCTCCATCGTCCACGATCTCCTTATTGATGAAGATCTGTACGTCACCCTTATCAATGTTTACGATGATATCAATATGCTCGTCAGTGTTGAACTTCTTCTTTAACATCGAACGGAAGACATCTTCCAATACGTGCTGCATCGTCTGCTTGTCGATGCTCTTCAGTTCTTTAAACTCCGAAAACGATTCAACTAATTCAAGGCTATTCATGTTTACCTATTTAAATGAAATAACAATTTTTGTTTCCTTTATTTGCTCAAACGGGAACTCATGTTGTTCCACGATCAATTCCTTTTTCTTTTTCCCTTCCGGTTTCTCCATTCGGGATGTTTCCAGTATTACTCCTGATTCATCAGCTTTAGCCAGCGTACCCTCGAGTTTTCTTCCGTTCACCAACACCACCTTTACCGTGCGGCCGATATTCTTCACATACTGACCAAGTACCCTGAAAGGTTTGTCGAGACCTGCTGATGAGACATGCAATTCAAAATCCTCTGCCTCGCGATCCAGGTTATGCTCAACATTTCTGGAAACGGACATGCAATCGTTGATGGCTACATAACCTTCTTCCTTGTCGAGTTCCACGTTGATCACATTGGTAGCCGAGATCGTCAGATCCACCACGAAAAGACCGTTGTTCAGTTCGGCAATTCGCTCATTCACCAGTTCCAGTACTTTTTGTTTGCTAATCATACGAGATAAAAAGAGGGGACTTTCGTCCCCTCGTTCTGTGCTCCTTTCGTCAATAATACGGTGCAAATATACGTCGATTTCTTTTAAATCCAAATATTTAACTCAAATTTCACGTAGCGACCATTTATCTTTGCAGAAAAAAGATGCTGGTAGAAGTTCAGGATAAAGTCGTTTCAACACAAATTTTTGAAAGAAAATTCGTTTGTGACCTCAATGCGTGCAAGGGTGCTTGTTGTGTAGAGGGAGATGCCGGCGCACCTTTGAAATTTGAAGAGATCGACGAACTGGAAGACGGCTTAGAACAGATCAAACCCTACATGCGGCCGGAGGGTATTGCGGCCGTTGAAGCAACAGGAGTCTTTTACATTGATCAGGAAAACGAACCGGCCACAACACTTGTAAATGAAAAGGAATGCGCCTTTGTATACTTCGATGAAAAAGGCATTGCCAAGTGTGCGGTTGAAAAAGCACATGCGGAGGGAAAGATCGATTTCAAAAAGCCGATCTCCTGTCACTTATACCCTATTCGCGTCAAGAAATTCGATGATTTCGAAGGATTGAACTACAATGAATGGGACATCTGCGCACCGGCATGTGCTTGCGGGGAACAGCTTGATGTTCCGGTGTACAAATTCTTAAAGGAGCCGCTGATCAGAGCCTTCGGCGAAGAGTTTTTTGCGGAGCTGGAAAAAGTCGACGAAGAATGGAAGAAAAGTGAGTTTTTCGGTAAATAGAATTCTATAGTCTTCTCAAAAAAAAATCCCGACTCAATGGTCGAGATTTTCTTGTGGTAAAATAAAAACGGCACAATTATTAACCACTACAAGATTTATCGTTTTCTAGCCGGAACACATCTCACATGCATCAGGATTGTCGAGTGAACATGCTATCGCTGCCTGCTGCTCTTCGATCGACTTTGCTGTAGGCTCTTCCACCACGGCTTTGTCAACAGTAAACTTGATCGCATCCGTTGCAGCCTTCGTACGCAGGTAGTACATACCTGTCTTCAAGCCTTTCTCCCATCCGTAGAAGTGCATAGACGTCAACTTACCGAAGTTAGCATTCTCCATGAAGATGTTCAATGACTGAGACTGGCAGATGTATGCCCCACGGTCAGCAGCCTGATCGATGATCGCTTTCTGAGAGATCTCCCAAGCTGTTTTGTAAAGGTCCTTCAAATGCTGTGGGATCTCATTGATGTTCTGGATCGAGCCGTTAGCATTCATGATCTTCTGACGCATGTCTTTGTTCCACAATCCTTCACGTACAAGATCCTTCAAAAGGTGCTTATTTACAATGATGAATTCACCTGACAATACACGACGGGTGTAAATGTTTGAAGTATATGGCTCGAAACATTCGTTGTTGCCCAGGATCTGTGCTGTAGATGCCGTTGGCATTGGCGCAAGCAACAATGAGTTGCGTACACCGTGCTTCTTCACTTCTTCTTTCAACACATCCCACTCCCAACGGCTTGTTGGCGTAACTCCCCACATATCGAACTGGAAAATTCCCTTCGACACTGGTGATCCAGCGTATGTTTCGTATGGACCAAATTCCTTAGAAAGATCCTTAGAAGCTGTCATCGATGCATAATAGATCGTTTCAAATACCTCTCTGTTCAATGCTCTTGCCTCTTCTGACTCGAACGGGAAGCCCATCATGATGAAGGCATCCGCCAATCCCTGCACACCTAATCCAATCGGACGGTGACGAAGGTTTGAATTGCGAGCTTCTTCTACAGGGTAGTAATTCTCGTCGATGATGCGGTTCAGGTTGATCGTCGCCTGATAAGTTACTTCGAAAAGTTTATCGTGATCGAACGTTTTATCTTCATTCACATACTTAGGAAGAGCGATCGAAGCCAGGTTACAAACCGCTACCTCATCCGGCGCTGTGTACTCAATGATCTCCGTACACAAGTTCGAAGACTTGATCGTTCCAAGGTTCTGCTGGTTTGACTTTGCGTTGGCAGCATCCTTATAGAGCATGTAAGGAGTTCCAGTTTCGATCTGTGATTCAAGGATCTTAAACCAAAGGTCCTGAGCCTTGATCGTCTTGCGACCCTTACCTTCTTTCTCGTATCTTGTGTACAATTTCTCAAACTCAGCACTGTGTGTTTCAGAAAGTCCCGGACACTCGTGCGGACACATTAGGGTCCAGTCACCGTTCTCCTTTACACGCTTCATGAAAAGATCCGGGATCCACATTGCGTAGAAAAGGTCACGTGCACGCTGCTCCTCCTTACCGTGGTTCTTCTTCAGATCAAGGAAGTCGAAAACATCAGCATGCCATGGCTCCATGTAGATCGCAAATGAACCTTTACGTTTACCTCCACCCTGATCAACGTAACGAGCAGTATCGTTGAAAACGCGAAGCATTGGTACAATTCCGTTAGAAGTACCGTTCGTTCCTTTGATGTATGATCCTGTAGCACGGATATCATGAATAGCTAATCCAATTCCACCTGCCGACTGTGAGATCTGAGCACAAGACTTCAATGTGTCGTAAATACCACTGATGCTGTCTTCTTTCATAGTCAAAAGGAAACAAGACGACATTTGTGGTTTCGGTGTTCCTGAGTTGAAAAGCGTTGGTGTAGCATGTGTAAACCAACCTTCAGACATCAGGTTATATGTTTTGATCGCAGAAGCGATATCTTTCTTGTGAATACCCACGGCAACACGCATCAACATCTGCTGTGGACGCTCAGCGATCATTCCGTTCAGTTTCATCAGGTAAGAACGCGTAAGGGTCTTGAAACCGAAGTAATCATAACGGAAGTCACGATCATAGATAATACTTGAATCTAGAGTCTCCTTGTTCTCCATGATGATCTCGTATACATCATCAGCGATCAAAGAAGCACGCTGACCTGTCTTAGGATCGACATAGTTATACATGTCCTCCATCACTTCTGAGAAAGTCTTCTTCGTCTCCTTGTGGAGGTTCGACACGGCGATGCGTGAAGCCAACAAGGCATAATCCGGATGGTCGATTGTTTTTGCTGCCGCTACTTCAGCCGCAAGGTTGTCCAACTCCGTTGTAGACACTCCGTCATAGATCCCTTCGATCACCTTCATCGCTACAACTTCAGGTGAAACCAATGGATCAAGTCCGTAACACATCTTGATGATGCGGGCAGTGATCTTGTCAAACTTCACAGCCTCTTTACGGCCGTCTCTTTTTACTACGTACATAGTGCTCGTTTAATTATTTTGTAAATGGTTATAGTTAGAAATCTTCGTCAAGACTGAATGTCTGGTTCTCCTTACCGGCAAGTACACCTGCCTTCTGGTATTCACCCACTCGTTTTTCGAAGAAATTGGTTTTGCCCTGGATCGATATCATGTCCATGAAATCGAACGGATTGGTAACGTTGTACACTTTATCATTGCCCAACTCCAACAACAGACGGTCAGCAACGAACTCGATGTACTGTGACATCAATTCGCTGTTCATCCCGATCAATTTAACAGGAAGAGCATCTGTAACGAATTCCTTTTCGATCTCTACCGCATCAGTAATGATCTTCTGAACCTGATCTTTAGGAAGCTTGTTGATCAAATGGCGAGTATAAAGCAAGCACGCGAAATCACAGTGCAAGCCTTCATCACGTGAGATCAATTCATTGGAGAATGAAAGTCCAGGCATCAATCCACGCTTCTTCAACCAGAAGATCGAACAGAAAGATCCTGAGAAAAAGATCCCCTCAACAGCTGCAAAAGCCACTAATCTTTCAGCGAACGAACCCTGGTCGATCCAACGAAGTGCCCAGTCTGCTTTCTTGCGAACACAGTCAATAGAATCGATCGCATTGAACAAATAGTTTTTGTCCGCGGAATCCTTGATGTAAGTATCGATCAAAAGAGAATAGGTCTCTGAGTGGATGTTTTCCATCGCCACCTGGAAACCATAGAAGAACTTCGCTTCAGTATACTGTACCTCAGAAAGGAAATTCTCTGCAAGGTTTTCGTTCACAATACCGTCAGATGCTGCAAAGAATGCCAATACATGTTTAATGAAGTGACGCTCGTCGTCATTCAGTTTGTTCTCCCAATCGATCAAGTCCGGGGAAAGGTCGATCTCCTCAGCTGTCCAGAAACTGGCTTCAGCTTTTTTGTAGAAGGCCCAAATATCGTCGTGCTGGATCGGGAACAGCACGAAGCGATTCTTGTTCTCTTCGAGGATTGGTTCGTTTTGTTGTGCCATTTGTTTGTTTTTTAATATGTGTATCTTCCCAGGGACGAAAAATTATTCCGTCCTATATTTTCTCGTTAAGCTCTTTGTTTCCTCGGTGTGAAATCAGTGTGAACTGATCAGATCGATTTCGTAAATGAGGCATACAAAAGTTGTCAAAAAACCAGCCTTTCGCAATTAAAGAAATTCACAATGACTTAATGTTATTAACATTGGATTTCGGAATCCCTTTAACTACAAACCTTACCGACCTTTTCAACACGTAAAACAAAAATATTCACAGATGAAGCTGTGTATTTTGTCGATAAATTTTTTCAATTCCTTAAAGCATTGAAAAACAAAGCGCTTGAGCAATTTCTCATAAAATTAACGGAGAATTAGTCCTTGGTCAAGAGACAAAAATTGTTATTTTGAACAGCTCAATGTTTAAAGGTGGGGTCATCATGTTCAGGACAAGGGAAAACGCACTTTATGGACTAAAAAATTGGTTTTCTTCTTTCAGGGACCTTGCCAATCTCGTGTATCCTTCAACCTGCATAAATTGTTCTGCCGAGCTCAGCCAAATGGAAAGCCATTGCTGTAATTTTTGCTTGGAAGAATTGTCCTACACTTATTTCGAAAAGTACAGTGAACCCACCCAGCTTGATCAACTGTTTTGGGGCAGGATTAAAGTTCAGTCGACCTATGCTCTGATGTATTTTGAAAAAGAAAAGATCTCGCAAAAGATCCTGCATGAACTGAAGTATGGTCACAATCCCGACTTAGGAATTATGATGGGACGACTGATCGCAGAAAAGCTACAAAAAACCGGCATATTAAACGGTGCCGAGGCCTTACTGCCGGTTCCCATACATTCCCGAAAACGCTTCGGACGTGGATACAATCAAAGTGAAGCGATCGCGAGAGGATTAGCTGAGGCGACGGGGTTGCGAATCGAAAAAGACATTGTTCGCAAAGTCAGACACACCGGAAGTCAAACCCGTCGCGGACGATTTCTGCGCTGGGACAATGTTTCCGAGAATTTTACAGTCAAAGGATGCAGTGTTCCAAAGCACACACATTATGTCATCGTCGATGACGTGATCACAACAGGGGCAACAATTGAAGCAATGGTGAATGTCCTTAAGGAAAATTATCCCGAACTTCGCTTCACGATCATCAGTCTCGCAATAGCTAAATAATGGAATCAAAAAATATATTGATCGTCGGTGGTGGTGTGGCCGGCTGTTCACTTGCTGTTCATTTGATTGAACAAGGACAGCAGGTAACCCTGATCGACCGTGGAAAGAATCAAAGTTCGATCGTCGCCGCCGGACTTATCAATCCACTCGTTTTCCGACGCATGACAAAATCATGGCGGGCGGATGAACTCATCCCCTATACTCAAGAATTTTACCGGTCGCTGGAAAAGAAAACAGGCAAACAATTCTTTCACCCGATCGTCATACGGCGTTTTTTTTCCTCAAAACAAGAAAAGGGTTTCTGGATCGAGAAGCAAGATCTGAATGAGTTTGCACCTTACATGAATTCTCTAACAGACGAAGATCTGAATTACACTGACCACGGATTGAAAAACGATTTCGGAAGTGGGCGTGTCAAAAACGCCTCTTGGGTGAATACACCCATTTTTCTGGAAAGCACTTTGGAATATCTCCGTTCGGTTGCCATCGTCCGCAACGAAGAATTCGATCATCTTGCCCTGGATGCAGATAAATCTTTATACAAGGATGAAGCTTTCGATATGATCATATTTGCTGAAGGATTTCAGTCGTGTGACAATCCCTGGTTCTCCCAGTTTCCCGTTCAACATACCAAAGGCGAAGTGTTAACGGCTCGGTCAACACACCTTCCTGAAGACCAATCGATCAACCGTAAATGTTTCGTACTTCCTGTTGGTGATCAAACGTTCAGAATTGGTGCTACTTACGCCTGGGACACTAAAGAAGCTTTAACCACCCTAAAAGGTAAAAAGGAGATTCTAAAGAATTTGGCTTACATGACGGACACAAATCCTGAGATCATCGGTCATCTGGCAGGTATTCGCCCTACGAGTCCAGATCGACGACCGATCATTGGGCAGCATCCCGCGAAAAAATCACTTTATCTCTTCAATGGAATGGGCACGAAGGGCTATATGATCGCCCCGCTTCTGGCAAAAGAATTCACAGATCATATTCTTCACGGCAAAGCCCTTTCTGGAGAAACTGATCTCCTGCGATTTATTAAATGATCAAAACTTGAAAAGGGCATGGCCTTTTCGTAATTTTGTGCTTTAAAACAGATAATTATGTATCCACCGGAATTAGTCAAACCAATGAAAGAAGACCTGACAAATGTGGGCTTCAAGGAACTTACAAACAGTCAGGATGTAGATCAGATGATCCAGAACACACCGGGATCCCTTTTGGTAGTAGTCAACTCAGTATGCGGATGTGCAGCTGGAAATATGCGCCCTGGTGTGAAATTGTCCCTCAATCATTCTAAAAAACCGTCTGCGCTAGCAACAGTGTTTGCAGGTGTTGATCAGGAAGCTGTAGCTCAAGCAAGAAAGTACTTTTTACCTTATCCTCCATCATCGCCTTCATTGGCCTTGTTCAAGGACGGTAAATTGGTGCATTTTCTTGAGAGACATCACATCGAAGGTGTAACTGCACAGATGATAGCAGAAAATCTAGCTGCGGCTTACGACGAATTTTGCTGATCAAAATGATCAAAATCAAAACGGGGCTTTGAAGGCCCCGTTTTGATCTCTAAAGTTTTAGGATCAATCCAACCCTGCACCTCTCAATAAGGAAACGTGACCTACGGCCTCTTCTTTCCTATCAGTATCTGAATTCATGACCTGCAGTTTCCAAGTGTAAACACCTTCCTGGCACTTATTACCCCTGTACGTTCCGTCCCAGCCAACGTTGCTGATATCTTTCGATTCATAAATAAGCTCACCCCATCGGTTGAAGATCATGAAATTGAAATTATCAAGACTATATCCTGAAGAAATTACAGGTTTGAATACGTTGTTGTAATCATCTCCATCAGGCGTGAAGGTGTTAGGAACATAATAGATCAACTCAGGGTGGAATCGGATGTATCTTACAGTCGAATCCAAACAACCATATTCAGAGATAGCAGTCAACCAAATTTCAAAGTTCTCATAACCTTCTGTAGGGAACTGGTGATAAGGATTCTCAACTGTAGAATTAGTTCCATCTCCAAAGTCCCAGTAATAAGTATCAGCTCCTTCTGAAACGTTGTAGAAATAGGCATCAAAATCTGTTGTATAAAGGTCGTACTCAGAAATTGTAAAGCTAGCAATAGGGTTCGGGGCTACACAAATGAAATCAGTTGCTGATACCGTATCTCTACATCCCGTCGGTGTAGTAATTACCATTTGCATATCAAAACATGCCAATTGATCAAACATCAACTCAAATGGTCCGCACTCGTTTATAACCATTCCATTTGAAAATGTCCACTCACAATTATCCCCCGGATTGGCATTCGCATCGATAATAATTGGACTTCCAATACAACCTATCAGAGACTCAGGCGCGGTAAAGTCAGGAAGTGGATTTGCCCACATTACAACGTCAGCTGTTGTAATACATCCATTCGCATCGGTAATAGTCGCCGTCCATGTACCTTCAGGGAAAGCATCGAACTGTTCAGTTGTAACTTCAGGGTTGGTATTCCATGAAACGGTATAGCCTGGCGTACCACCGGAGTAATTTACCTCAGCAATTCCATCTTCTGCTCCAACACAACTTACCGGTGCTCCGAAATAGTTGGAAAGGATTTCGGTACTAGCAGTAACCGGCGTTGGTTGTGTGACAGTTATTCCCGCGACAGCAACACACCCGTTGATATCAGTAACAGTGACGCCGTAATTACCGGCTCCAACCATTGTTGTTAATTCCTGAGTTGTACCAATTACTTCGGTTACATCGATCCATGAGTAATTATACCCCGGCATACCACCTGTAACGTTTGCCGCTACTGAACCATCCTCAGCCTGGAAACAACTTACATCCTGACCATTGTAATCTGATGTTACTACTGTCGTTACCACAAGCTGTTCCGGTTCAGTGATCTCTATTGTCAATGTAAGAAGACATCCATTTGCATCGGTTGCAAAAACCTCATAGGTTCCTGCGCCTAGACCCGTTGGATCTTCACTGTTACTCACAGGTGTACCATTCTCATCTCTCCATGTGAAGGTAAATGCCGATGTACCTCCTGTTACGTCAAGGGAAATTGAACCGTCCTCTGCACCGAAACATGATACATCCTGACCATTGTAATCAGAAGAAACAATAGCATCCAGTGCAATTGCCGGAGGATCAACAAGCGTCAATATTTCCGTTTCGGCACAACCGTTTGCATCGGTAACGAGAACTGAATATGTTCCTGCTCCAATATTGATCACGTTCTGATCTGTTCCTACTACAACACCATTAACATCTGTCCACTCGTAAGAATAAGGAACTGCTCCACCAACAGGGTTTACTATTCCACTACCGTTTGTCGATCCCACACAACTTACATCCTGACCATTATAATCTGATGTCACATTGGTTGTTAAAGTTATTATAGGAGGCGCTATTAATGTTATGCCTTCAGTAATCACACATCCGTTAATGTCCGTTACAGTCACTGAATAGGTTCCTTCAGGAAGGTCTGCCAAATCTTCGCTTACCTCGCCGTTCGGTGTCCAGGCATATGTATAAGCCGGTGAGCCGCCATTTACAGTTGCGTCAATCCAACCGTCAGGTTGACACCCTGATAAATTAAATCCGCCCAAATAAATAGAAGGTGTCAATCCAAGTGTTAATTCAGTTGGCTCAGCTAATGTTACTGTAGTTGTCTGCTGACAGCCATTAATATCTGTCATCACCACCTGATATGTTCCTGCCGTTAGGTTAGACTGGTCTTCGGATCCTGCGGTTAAGCCACTTCCGTCTGTTGTTGACCACACATAAGTATAAACCGGTGATCCTCCGGTGGGAACATAGTCAATCGAACCGTCATTAAAGGTGTAACAGCTGATGTTGTCTCCACTCGGGTAAACAGAGAGTGTTGTCGACTGTGCTAATGGATCAGGTTCAACTAATACTATTGTTGTATCTATTGTACAGCCATTAACATCAGTCGCTGTTACTGTATAAGTTCCAGCAGGCACACCATTGATATCTTGTGATGTTTGTGATGAAGACCAACTGTAAGTATAAACCGGACTACCTCCACTCACCTCATAATCGATCGAACCATCGCTCAATCCGAAACAACTAATGTTGTCTCCACTAGGATAATTGAACGGCGTGCCCGTTTGTACTAATGGTGTTGGCTCAACAAGAGTAATCGTTGTCGTGATAACACATCCATTTATGTCTGTTGCCAATACTTCATATGTTCCAACAGTCAATCCTGTCTGGTCTTCATTAGTCAATGAAATACCGGTTCCGTCAAGAGTTGACCATTCGTAAGTATATCCTGGTGATCCACCTGAAACGGTATAATCTATAGAGCCATCATTGAAACCAAAACAGCTAATGTTATCACCACTTGGGAAAGTACCTGCTGTTATGTTCTGTGTCAAAATTGTTGGCTCTGTCAACGTAATGGTTGTTGTGATAACACATCCATTAATATCTGTCACAGTTACCGTGTAAGTTCCTGCAGTAAGACCGGACTGATCCTCGATTCCCGCTGTTAACCCGGTTCCATCAGCAGTTGTCCAGACATAATCGTATCCAGGTGAACCACCACTAACCGTGTAATCAATTGAACCGTCATTGAAGTCGAAACAACTGATATTGTCTCCACTTGGGAAAGTAGGTGCAGTGATCGCCTGATCCAACACAATAGGCTCCACCAACGTGATAGTTGTATCAACGATACAACCGTTGTCATCTGTTACCGTCAAAGTATAGGTTCCTGCAGGTACCGATCCAATGTCTTCTGTTGATGCCGTGAAGCCCGCTCCATCTGTCCATGAGTACGTATATGGTCCTGCTCCTCCTGTTGTGCTCATGTCGATTGAACCATCACTCGCACCAAAACAGCTGATGTTGTCCCCGCTTGGATATACAAACGATGTTCCTGAGATATCCAATCCTGATGGCTCCGTCAAGACGATCGTGCCTGTTACATCACAACCGTTCGCATCCGTCGCTACCAACGTATACGTACCTGCTGCAAGTGCCGTTAGGTTGCCATCCGTGGATGTAAAGCCGTTAGGTCCTGTCCATGCGTATGTATATGGCGTAACTCCTCCAGACATCGTCGTGGTGATCGTACCGTCAGGGAAACAGCCCGATAAGTTGAAGCCTCCTGCATATACCGATGGATCCAAGTTGTCCAAAGTCAATACCACCGGCTCCGTTACTACGATCTGATCCGTTACCGTACAACCGTTCGCATCCGTCACCAATACATCATACGTTCCTGTTGTAAGACCTGTCGGGTTCTGTGCCGTCTCCTGGCCTCCTGGGATCGATCCGTCTGCCGTCGTCCACAGATAAGTATACGTCGGTGTTCCGCCTGCAGGTGTAGCATCTATACCTCCATCATTATCCGGTCCTGTCGTGATGTCTCCACACGATACTCCAAAACTGTTGTAGTTCGTTGTGTTCGATGTCGTCGTAGTCAATACTGGTGGCTCTGTGATCGTCACCGGAAGTGTCGTTGCAAAACAACCGTTCGCATCCGTGATCGTTACCACGTAATCTCCTGCTGGAAGACCTGTTGGATTCTGTGCTGTGGAGATCGTTCCTCCTGATGTCGGGTTCGTATCCCAAGCAAATGTATACGGAAGTGTCGTTGTTCCTCCTCCAGGCGTTGAACCAAGTGTTCCGTCGCTTGATCCAAAACAGCTCACTCCAAAACCATTGTAGTTCGATGTTACCAAGCTTGCCGCTGTAACCACCGTTGGCTCAGTGATCAATACCGGTACTGTAGTCGATGTACAGCCGTTAGCGTCTGTGATCGTTACCGTATATGATCCTGTTGGCAGACCTATTGGGTTCTGATCCGTCGACACTACTGTCGTTGCTGGATCCGTGTTCCACTCAAATGTATACGGAAGTGTCGTTACTCCTCCTCCAGGTGTTGATCCTAATGATCCGTCACTAGATCCAAAACAGCTCACTCCAAAGCCGTTGTAGTCTGATGTTACCAAACTTGCTGATGTTACCACTGTTGGCTCTGTGATCAATACCGGTACTGTAGTCGATGTACAACCGTTCGCATCCGTGATCGTTACCGTATATGATCCTGTCGGAAGGCCCGTTGGGTTCTGATCTGTCGACACCACTGTCGTTGCTGGGTCTGTATTCCACTCAAAGGTATATGGAAGCGTCGTTACCCCTCCACCCGGTGTTGAGCCCAATGATCCGTCGCTTGATCCAAAACAGCTCACTCCAAAACCGTTGTAATCCGATGTCACCAAACTTGCTGATGTTACCACCGTTGGTTCTATGATCGTAACATCCGATGTCGCTGTACAACCGTTGATATCCGTTACCGTTACTGTATAATCCCCCACCGGAAGACCCGTTGGGTTCTGATCAGTCGATACTACACCCGTTGCAGGGTTCGTATCCCATGAATAAATATAATCTGTAGCAACCAGTCCTGACCCGCCAGTTGGTGTTGAGCCCAGACCTCCGTCGCTCAATCCAAAACAGCTGATGCCAAACCCGTTGTAATCTGTTGTAACTAAACTTGTAACTGTAAGAACCGGTGGCTCAACGAGAGTGATGTTGGTAATAATTGTACATCCATTTGCATCTGTTACCAATACATCATAGGATCCAACCGAAAGTCCTATTGGATTTTGAAGCGTCTCTTGTCCTGCAGGTATAGAACCATCGGCAGTTGTCCATGCATATGTATAGGCCGGTGTTCCTCCGTTGATTGCCAAATCAATACTTCCGTCGCTGAGGCCAAAACAACTAATATTTGTTCCGCTTGGATAGGTAGGTGAAGTTGCTGCAGCTGTTAATCCAGTTGGTTCAGTAAGCGTAATTGAACCTGTTACCTCACATCCATTTGCATCGGTCACCACAACATCATAAGTTCCAGCAGGTAGAGTGTTCAGGTCTTCTGTTGTAAAGGCCCCACCATTCCAAGAATATGAATAAGGTGCTACACCACCAGAAACTGTTAGATCAATTGTTCCATCAGGGTCACAACCAGAAAGGTTGAATCCACCTGCATAAACAGAAGGAACTATTGCGTCCAATGTAAAAACAATTGGTTCGGTCACCACAATTTGATCCGTAATTGTACATCCATTGGCATCTGTTACCAGCACATCATACGTGCCTGCAGTTAAACCTGTCGGTGTCTGGACTGTTTCCTGTCCTCCAGGGATCAATCCATCCGCAGTCGTCCACAAATATGTATATCCGATTGTTCCACCAGTTGTAGTTGTTTCCAAAGATCCGTCATCAACAGGTCCTGTTGTTAATTCACCACACGAAACTCCAAAGGTGTTATAGTTTGAAACAACTGCTGCATCTGTCAATAGGGCGTCCGGCTGAGTGATAACTTGAGTGATCTGATCCGTACAGCCGTTCGCATCCGTAACCTCCATTGTGTACGTCGTACCACCGGCACCTACATAGTCACCTGTTAAGGCACTGAAGTCTCCTGTCGTGTTCGTTGCTGTGATCGGTGATAGGATATCAAAGGTATAGGCTCCAGTTCCGCCTGTAGCGACTACGCTGATCGTTCCGTTGTCTGAGTAATCACAGGTCTCGTTCGTGAAAGCATCTACGGTGATGATCACTTCATCCGGCTGAGTAATTACCTGCGTGATCTGATCCGTACAGCCGTTCGCATCCGTAACTTCCATTGTATAAGTCGTACCACCTGCGCCTACGTAATCTCCCGTCAGAGCACTGAAGTCACCTGTTCCGTTCGTAGCCGTGATCGGTGAAAGGATATCAAAGGTGTATGCTCCAGTTCCGCCTGTAGCGACTA
>CAZQKN010000013.1:0-849 GCA_964593935.1 uncultured Akkermansia sp.
ATTCATTCACTTACCAAGTGTGTGATAACGGAACTCCGCTTCCTGCTCAGTGTGACCAGGCTACTGTGACGATCACTGTCAATGCAGTAAACGATGCGCCTGTAGCTAACGACGATGTCGCTAATACTAACGAAGACACTCCTGTTGTGATCAATGTAACAGCTAACGATACAGATATCGATGGTGCAATTGACCCAACTTCAGTGACCATTACTTCCGGTCCAAGCAACGGTTCGGTAACTGTTGACCCAACAACGGGTGCGGTAACTTACACACCTAATGCAAACTTCAACGGTTCTGATTCATTCACTTACCAAGTATGTGATGACGGAACTCCGCTTCCTGCTCAGTGTGATCAGGCGACAGTAACGATCACTGTCAATGCAGTAAACGATGCGCCTATAGCTAATGACGATGTCGCTACTACGAACGAAGATACTCCTGTTGTGATCGATGTGACAGCTAACGATACAGATATCGATGGTGCGATTGATCCAACTTCAGTGACTATCACTTCCGGTCCAACGAATGGTACGGTAACTGTTGATCCAACAACGGGTGCGGTAACTTACACACCTAATGCAAACTTCAATGGTTCTGATTCATTCACTTACCAAGTGTGTGATAACGGAACTCCGCTTCCTGCTCAGTGTGATGTAGCTATGGTAACCATAACTGTAATTTCTTGTTTGAATGTTCCGACATTCGACTGTGATGGGGATGGTGTTACGAACGAACAAGAACTAATTGATGGAACAAATCCGAACGAACCATGTGACCTCATTCTGGCTTCTCAGTCGGTGACCCCTTCAACAGCCTGGGGTGCACTTGACTGTGACAACGATGGTT
>CAZQKN010000013.1:949-67839 GCA_964593935.1 uncultured Akkermansia sp.
TGACCAACGACGAAGAGATTGCCGAAGGTACTGATCCACTTAACCCGGATTCAGACGGTGACGGTGTCCTTGACGGAACTGAAGTTGCTGACGGAACAGATGCAAATGATCCATGTGATTTGATCCTGGCTTCACAAACTGTAACTCCTTCAACAGCCTGGGGTGCACTTGACTGTGACAACGATGGTTTGACCAACGACGAAGAGATTGCCGAAGGTACTGATCCACTTAACCCGGATTCAGATGGCGATGGTGTCCTTGACGGAACTGAAGTTGCTGACGGAACAAATCCGAACGAACCATGTGAGTTTATTGTCTCTTCTCAAACAACTACTCCATCTCAGGATTGGATGGATCTTGATTGCGACAACGATGGAGTTTCGAACGGAGATGAATATACCCAAGGATCGGATCCTTTTGATCCATGCGATCCGATCAAATGTGGGTTTACTATTCCGGAAGCATTCACGCCTGATGGTGATGGTGTCAATGATTTCTTTGTCATCGAAGGCATTGAACTGTTCACAAACAATTCCATTACCATTTTTAACAGATGGGGTAATGTCGTATTCCAAACGAACAACTATGAGAATAACTGGAATGGAACATCTACAAACTCCATGAATGCAGGTGGAGATGAGTTGCCTACCGGAACATATTACTATTTGTTTGACACGGGTACAACTGAGTATAATGTTATCAAAGGGTTTATTTACTTACAACGATAAGTATATTAAAATATACGGACATGAAAAATATAATTAAAACGGTAATAGGTGGGGTTTTCTTGTTTCTGAGCGCCAAGTCAATGGCACAGCAGGAAGCACAGTTTACCCAATTCAATGACAACACCTTATTTATTAATCCTGCATATGCCGGCAGTCGGGAGATGCTCAATTTTACAGCGATGCACAGAGAGCAATGGCTGGGTTTTGAAGGTGCTCCAAGATCAACTACCTTCAGTGCTCACTCGCCGTTGCGTTATGAATCGGTTGGATTGGGAATAACTGCAGTTAATGACCGTGTCGGTCCAATGAATCAAACAATGTTCTATGCAGACTTTTCATACACTGTTCGATTCAGTAAAAAGAGAAAACTCTCATTTGGATTAAAAGGCGGGTTCAATATGATCAATATTTCGACTTCAACTTTGGTCACAACAGAAGAGAATGATTCTAAACTAATGCAAAATACCGTTAACCATTTCAATCCAAATTTCGGTGCAGGAGTTTACTATCACAGTCCTAGGTTTTTTATAGGTGCAAGTACACCAAAGTTCATTGAGCAAAGTTTAGACGGTACACGACCAACAAATTTGGAGCGTCGCCATTTATATGGAATAATTGGCGGTATAATCCCAATTTCTGCCGATTGGAAAATCAGACCTTCGGGTCAGTTTAAAATGACTTCGGGTGCACCAATAAGTCTTGATCTGAGCATTGCGGGAATTTATGCAGATAAACTTTGGTTGGGAACACTTTACAGACACAACGCCGCTTTTGGAGCTTATGTACAATACCAAATCACAACACAATTTAAAATTGGAATCGCCAGCGATTTTGGAACACAAGCTCTGAGAAATTATAACAACGGGACCTTTGAAGTATTAATGTCTTATGACATGAGCTTCAAAAAAGGAGGGATTCGTTCTCCTCGTTATTTCTAATGAATTAGCCATATAATTATGCAAAAAAAATATATCACCCTCATTTTCCTTTTTTTTGTTACGCTCAGTTATGCACAAAACAAGGTGTTGAAAAGAGCAGATCAACATTACGCTTTATTGTCTTACAGCAGTGCGATTCCGTTGTTCGAAGAGGTAGTTAGTTCTAAAATGAATTCACCTCAGATCGAAGCAAAACTCGCTCACAGTTACTACGAAACGGGCAACATATCAGCTGCAGAGCTATTATTTGAAAAAGCTTTTCAGAAAGACCCATCTTTGGCATCCGAATATTCGCTTCAATATGCTGATGTACTTAGACAAAATGGAAAATATAAAGAGTCGGATCGAATTGTTGAAGTATTTGATAACCAAACCAAAAGCACACTAATCGGCAACTATTACAGAGCCAATCAGAACTACCTCGAAGCCATCAGGAACAATACAGGGTATTTTGCTATTTCCACAGTTTCATTTAATTCTCAATTTGTAGATTTTGGAGCATATTTCAATCCCAATAATCAGGGCTTATATATTATCTCTGATCGTTCGACTGATCCTGTCAAATGGACTTACACTTGGAATAACTCCTCTTTTCTCGATACTTATGTCATCCTAAAAGGACAAGAAAAAAAAGTAAAGAGACTGCACAGGAAAATTAACACAAAATTCCATGAAGGTCCACTATGTTTCTCAAACAATAAGGTCTACTTTACCAGAAATAATATCGATAAAGGTAAAATGCGGAAAGACATCAACAACATCCAAAATTTAATGTTGTTCGTTGCAGATGTTAATGCTAAAGGCAAATGGTCAAATATCCGGAAAATAAATATTAACAATAAAGAGTACTCAATCGGTCATCCAACTGTTTCAGGAGATGGTAGGACATTGTTTTTCGTTTCAGATATGCCAGGAGGTTTTGGTGGTCCAGATATCTACAAAGCAGAAATTAAAGCAAATGGTGATCTAGGAAACCCGGTTAACCTGGGAAACAAGATCAATTCTGAGGGGAAAGAAATGTTTCCATGGATCTCTCCTTCAGGTCAATTGTTCTTCGCTTCAAACGGATTCGCAGGACTTGGCGGACTTGATATTTTTGTGGCAGATCTGGATAGTCAAGGTAACGTAAAAGCAATTCAGCACTGTGGTCCTGAAATAAACAGTACTGCTGATGATTTTGGTCTGACTTTCCTGCCTAACGGTAAAAATGGTTATTTCTCTTCTAATCGTTCAGGGGGTAAAGGAAGTGATGACATTTACAGTTTTGAATTATTAAAACCTTTTGTATTCCAATTGATATTGAAAGGACAAGTCACAGAAAACCTTTCAAAATACATCCTTCCTGGAACGAAAGTCAACTTAGAGGATGGCCTGGGCAACATTATTATGACAACCGTTGCTGATGAAAATGGAAATTATCAATTCGTTATTGATCCGGAAAAAACATATGTTCTTACATTCCATGAAAAAGACCATGTTGAAAATATGCTGGAGGTTGGTGGAACAGCTAAGAATGGTGTTCTAGAAGTAAATGCGGAACTTGAAAAGAAACCCACTTTTGGATTGCTTTGTGTGATCACAGATGCCTCAGATAATTCCGTTTTGAAAGACGTTAAACTTGTTGTAAAGGACAGAGTATCCGGAGCAGAATTGATTAATGGTCTGACAGATATAAACGGATCAATTGAAAACGCACTTAACAATGTTGAAATCGGAGATGTATTGTCAATAGAAATGGTCATCAACAAGGAAGGATACCTCAGTAAGACCGTTCGATTTGATATTGATATAACAAAATCTGGTTATATCAACTTGCATGAGTTGATGAATACATCAATTGGCAAGATGGAAGTTGGTCTCGATCTCGCAAGCCTGATTGATATCAAACCAATCTATTTTGACTTAGGCAAATACTCAATCCGTAAAGACGCTGCAATTGAATTGGATAAGATCGTCAAGATCATGAACGAATATCCATCCATGGAGATCGAATTAGGTTCTCATACCGATTGCCGAGGATCAATCGCTTCTAATTCTAAACTTTCAGATAATCGAGCTAAAGCCTCGGCGGAGTACATCAGGAAAAGGATAACAAATCCGGAAAGAATTCAAGGAAAAGGATACGGAGAGTCAAAATTAAAGATAGACTGTCCATGTGAGGGTACTGTTAAATCTGATTGTTCAGAAGAAGAGCATCAGAAAAACAGAAGAACGGAATTCATCATTCTAAAGATGTGATTCCTTTTTCAGGAGCCGAAAAGGGTTGGGTTTTAAACTCAACCCTTTTTCTTTTGTTCAATCTTATTACATTTGTCATGCATAAAAAAATACATGAAACGAACGAAAATTGCAGACGTTTTAGCGCACCCACAAGTGGGGAGCGAATACTTGATCAAGGGTTGGGTGAGAGCCTTCAGAAGTAACCGCTTTATACAAGTAAACGATGGATCGACGATCAATACGATCCAAGCTGTTGTCGACTTTGAACAATTCGATGAAGAACTATTAAAAAAGATCACGACGGCATCTGCTGTAGGACTAAGAGGAACGTTGGTTGAATCGCAAGGGTCAGGCCAGTCGGTTGAATTGCAGGTTGCAGACATCGAGATCATTGGTGAAGCTAATCCGGATGAAGTACAAAAAACGGTCATGCAACCGAAAAAGCACAGTTTGGAATTCCTCCGTGAACAAGCCCACCTGCGTTTCAGAACGAATACATTTGGCGCTGTTTTCAGAATCCGTCATGCCGTATCGTTCGCGATCCACAAATTCTTTAATGATCAGGGATTCTATTACATCCATACACCGATCATTACCGGGTCTGATGCAGAGGGGGCCGGTGAAATGTTTCGTGTGACGACTTTGGACCCGATCAATCCACCTCTGAACGAAGATGGAACTATCAACTACAAAGAAGACTTCTTCGGAAAAGGAGTGAACCTTACCGTTTCCGGTCAGCTGGAAGGCGAATTGGCGGCACTTGCTTTGGGTCAGATCTATACATTCGGACCAACATTCCGGGCTGAGAATTCTAATACTTCCCGCCACCTTGCAGAATTCTGGATGATCGAACCAGAAGTAGCATTCTTTGATCTTCAGGACAACATGGATCTTGCTGAGAGCATGTTGAAATACATCTGTCAATACGTCATGGATAATTGTGCAGATGATCTTAAATTCCTGAATGACCGTGACTTTGCTGAACAACAAAGTAAGCCTCAGAATGAACGCAACGAGATGACCTTGATCGAACGTTTACAGTTCGTAACGCAGAACGATTTCAAGCGAATCACCTACACAGAAGCAATTGATTTGTTGCGTAATTCAACTCCTTACAAAAAAGGCAAATTCAAATACGATGTAGAATGGGGAACTGATCTTCAGAGTGAACACGAAAGATACCTTGTTGAAAAGGAGTTTAAACGTCCGGTGATCATCACCGATTATCCTGCATCTTTCAAGGCATTCTATATGCGTCGAAATGACAACTGTGAGCCCGGAAGAGAAACAGTTGCTGCGATGGACATCCTTTTCCCCGGAATTGGAGAGATGGTTGGGGGATCACAACGTGAAGAGCGTCTGGAAATCCTCAAAGAGAAATGTGCAGCTTTCCATATTCCTGAGGAAGACCTTTGGTGGTATCTCGATACGAGACGTTTCGGTTCTGTTCCACACGCTGGTTTCGGTCTTGGTTTTGAGCGTATGATCATGTTCGTGACCGGAATGAGTAATATTCGTGATGTGATCCCATTCCCAAGGACTCCCCAGAATGCAGAATTTTAATCTTTTTAACTATCTTTGAGAACACCTAATTGATTAGATGGCTCTGAAACAATTTCTTTCCCAGAAGCTTGAACAGCGACTATCGCCGCAGCAAATCCAGCTGATGAAATTGTTGCAGGTTCCAACTATGGAGCTTGATCAGCGAATCAAACAGGAGATCGAAGAGAATCCAGCACTTGAAGAAGGCGAAGACCGCGATGAGGATTACGAAAATGAAGATCAGGAGGATGACTACGATGACAACGACGATGATCTGGATTTTGATATTTCAGAATACATCGATGAAGAAGGGTCTGATTACAAAACGCGCGTAAACAACTCAAGCAAGGATGAGGAGGAACGTGTGATCCCTTTGTCCGGTGAAATGTCTTTTCAGGAGCGACTCATTGAACAGCTTCACATGCTCGATCTTGACGACACCCAATACCTCATCGCTGACACGATCATCGGTAACCTGGATGAATCAGGATACCTGAAAAGAGACATAGAGGCTATTGTGGATGATCTGGCCTTTAGTGCGAATGTGATGACTTCAGAAAGTGAAGTTGAAGAAGTATTAAAAGTGATCCAGGAATTGGATCCTGCCGGTGTAGGCGCCAGAGATCTTCAGGAGTGCTTGCTGATCCAAATGCGTCGCAAGCAGGATGGTGATATCACTAAATTCACGGCCAAGGTCATATTGGAGCAATTCTTCGAAGAATTCACCAAAAAGCATTACGATAAGATCCTTAAGAAATTAGAGATCGAAGACCAGGATTTGAAAGAAGCAGTTGATGAGATCCTAAAGCTGAACCCCAAACCGGGTGGTTCCATGAAAGAGTCGGCAAAGAATCATCAGCAGATCGTTCCTGATTTCATCCTTACAGAATTTGAAGGTGAACTGGAACTTACGCTCAACTCAAGGAATGCTCCTGATCTTAAAGTAAGTCGTCAATACGAACAGATGCTGCGAATGTATGCAGAAGGTGCTAAAACTTCTCGTTCCGACAAGGAAGCGCTCATGTTCGTGAAGCAAAAACTGGATGGAGCAAAATGGTTCATAGATGCAATTAAGCAACGCCAGCAAACACTTTTGTTGACCATGTCTGCGATCATGAACTTCCAGACAGAGTATTTTCTGACAGGCGATGAAGTGAACCTGAAACCAATGATCCTAAAGGACATTGCAGAGGTTGTAGGCTTGGACATATCAACCATTTCCAGAGTTGCGAACAGTAAGTATGTTCAGACTAATTTCGGTATCTATCCTTTGAAGTATTTCTTCTCCGAATCTTTATCGACTGATAGTGGTGAAGAGGTTTCGACCCGAGAAGTGAAGAAGATCCTAAACGATGCGATCGAAGCCGAAGATAAACGTAAGCCCCTGACAGACGAGAAGTTAATGGACTTGCTTAAAGAAAAGGGTTACAACATCGCGCGAAGAACAGTTGCCAAGTACCGCGAACAACTGAATATTCCTGTTGCACGAATGCGCAAAGAGCTCTGATGAGATTGTTCTCTCATATTGTTTCGTGGGCGTTCCTACCCCTTCTGATGCCGGTTTACGCGTTAATCATTGCGATGTATGTGCCAAGTAATCAAGATTTTCTGTTCAATGAGGATTCTCTTTATTTCCTGAACAGCACCGCTAAGCTGGCTATATTATACATGTTTTTGGTCTTCAGTGTGATCGCACCCGGATTGTCCTTTCTGTTTCTCAAATGGAAAAATATCATTACAACGATCGATATGGAAAACCGAAGAGAACGCAGTATTCCGATGCTGATCATGCTGGCATATTGTCTTGTACTATACTTCTTATTCGTGATCAAGGCTCCCGGTCACATCTTACCCAAATATATCTATGCCCTGCCCTTGTCAGGCGTTTTTGTTACCGCGTCTTATGGTTTGATCAACCGTTGGACAAAGATCAGTTTGCACGCAGGTGGAGCTGGAATTCTAACAGGGTTCCTTTTCGCCTACGCATGGTCAAATGCCGATTACCAATTCTGGATCCTTGTTTTTCCGATCATTGCCTCAGGTTTAACATTGACTGCACGACTTTATCTTGAAAAACATACTCCACTTGAAGTGTATACCGGATGGACAGCTGCCACTTTAGTAACATTTTTGGTAAATTTGCTTTATCCTATATCTTAACATTATGAACAACACAGTAAAAATTTACGTTTCAACTTTTGTTATTATTCTGTTAGCCGGATGTGGTATTCTTAATGAGAAGAATAAAGGAAAAGGGGTGAATCTGTTTTCAATTGAACAAGACCGACAGTTGGGTGCACAGGTTGCGGCTGAGATAGAGTCCGACCCGAAACAATATCCCATTCTTGACTCTGCCTCTTATAAGGAAGTATACGCCTACTTGTACAACGTGCGTAATAAGATCCTCAACACAGGTAAAGTGGATTTTAAAAATGAATTTGCATGGCGGATCCGTGTTATAAAGGACGATTCTACACTTAACGCTTTTTGTACTCCGGGAGGTTATATTTATGTGTATACCGGAATTCTTCGTTTTCTGGACAACGAATCACAATTAGCCGGAGTTTTGGGTCACGAAATGGGTCATGCCGATATGCGCCACTCCACAAGACAAATGACTCAAATGTTCGGTGTTCAGATCCTGCTTGACGTTCTGGCGGGTGACCGAGCTGCACTGAAGCAAGTGACAGGCGCTTTGGTTGGATTGAAATTCTCGCGATCTCACGAAACAGAGGCCGACGAATGTTCCGTGAAATATTTGTGCCCAACAGATTATGATGCTGCTGGTGGAGCCGGATTCTTTAAAAAGATCCAGGAAATGGGCGGTGTTCGTCAGCCTGAATTCTTGAGCACACACCCGGATCCTGGAAACAGAATAGAAGCTTTCCAGAATTCAAAAGTCACGATGGGTTGTCAGGGTGCTTTCAATTACGAAGCGGAATACAAGGCCATGCTTGCCAAACTGCCTAGATAAGGCTAGTCATGAGAGAAAAAAGAACATCCCTTCAGGATATCGCTACTGCTGTTGGCGTATCGAAAGCAACCGTTTCCTTTGTACTTAATGGCAAAGGTGATGAGTTCAATATCAGCAAAAAGAAACAGGAGATCATACGTGAAAAAGCGAAGGAGATGGCCTATGTGCCCAACTTCTATGCAAAAAGTCTGCGGCAGGGAAAGACCAAGACTATAGGAGTTGTGTTAGCGGATATCACCAATCCTTTCTATGCACAATTGTGTAAATCCATTCAGGAAGAATTGTACAATAGGGAATACTCAACCATCATCGTCAATACCAATGACGATAAGAATATGGAAAAAACCTTGATGCGGGAATTGATCAACCGTTCCATTGATGGTATGATCATTTCTCCGTGTAATGTTATCGAAGATCTTATCCCAATACTTCACGATACCCATATTCCTGTTGTTTTTGCGGATCGTCCGGGCGATGATCATGCAGATTTTGTTGGGATCGATAACAGCAAAGAAGCAGAAAAGCTGATCAAATGCTTCAGTAAGAAACCAAAGCGATTGCTTATTGTTGCTCAGCACACCAAAAATGTTTCGACCATTGATGACAGGATAAAAGGTGCATTAAAAGCTTGTTCTGTCGAGAAGATCGACCATGAGGTGATCAACCTGCCGGAAAATCAGGAAGACATCAATAAATTGATCAAAGCCGAGATCAAAAAGGGTGCAGATTCATTCTTGCCCTTGAACAACAAGGTAGCTATAAATGTCCTTGCGGCATTGAAAAATCTGGGGGTCTCCCTTCCAAAGGATGCCCGACTGATATCCTTTGACGATCACATTGCATTTGAATACATGGACCCTTCCATTTCAGCTTTGAGTCAACCGGTTGATCATATTGGCAAAGAAAGTGTTGACCGGATCGTAGACCGATTGAAAGAGTCGAAAACTCCGGGTAAACATTTACTTCTTTCGTGTGAATTCATTCCGAGAGGCTCGCATTAAACTGAATGATCTCGTGTTTGCAAAAAGACTTATTTTTGAAGCACGATCATGAACCTGAATACAAAACTATTCCTGATATTATCTTTTGTGCTTGTGGAATTTTATTCCCTGGCTCAATATCCCTCCTATGTTTCCTACAACATTGAAAACGGGGCCCCGTCTAACGAGATATACTGTATACTCCAAGATAAGGACGGCTATATCTGGATCGGATCGGATGCAGGAGTGTACCGCTTCAATGGTGTAAGCTACGAGCACTTCACCTCAAAGGATCTTCTCGCACGATCTGCCACCGGATTGATCCAAACTAGTACAGGACGTATTTACGGCTATAATTTCAAGGGTCAGATCTTTTACATTCATAAAGAAAAATTACATGTGATCAAAGACTGGGAAGGATCACTTAATGGTTTAGCTGCTGATAATAGGGATCGAATCTGGGTTTCAGCGCAAAAGGGATGCTATATCATCAACGATAGTGATCAAAAAATAGAAAGATATAATTCAGCGCTTTTGTTCTACGGTTCGAATGGTATTGCTTTTGCCAACAATGTCCGGAGAAATGAAAACGGTTCCATTTTTTTTCAAAATTCCAACAGACTTATTGAAATATCAGCTGATGGAAAAGAAACTAAATTTCAACTCAATCTAAAACATGACAATTCAACACTGATCATTTCTAACTCTAAAGAAACTCCTTGGCTTTTCAGCTACTCAGAATCAAGTATTTATCACAAGAAAGGAAGTTTATGGGAACTTTATCAAGATTCCGAAATGCAAAATCTTATGCATGATCGAAAAGTTACTGCGGTGATTGAAGTTGATAAAAGTCTCTGGATCTGCACATACACCGGGATTGTAAGCATGGATTTGATTTCTGGTAATTGTGAATTGATTTATCCTGATATTGCTTTCTCAGGAATCTTAAAAGACCGGGAAGGGAATTATTGGTTCTCCACACTGCACCACGGTCTTCTCAAAATGCCTTCGATCGATATCAGAATATGGAACCGTCAAAGTGGAATGTTAATAACAGAGCAGTTAAGTCATGTATCTAACGCCTCTAAGGATCTGTTCTGTGCAAGAACAAATGGCGATATATTAAAACTTACCGACAAAAAGAAGCTAGAAGTAATACATCACCAACCACAGGCTGATATTGGTATGTTGTATTATGACCAACTTGACCAATGCACGTACATCAATAAATTATCCTTGATTTACCGGTATAAAAATGGAAAGACCGAACTTGTCAATAATTATGCACGAGCTATTAAAGATATGCTTCACATTTCGGAAGGATATTTTATACTTTCTTCTCAAGGGCTCTATTTCATCAAGGACATATCTGAAGATCTGTTAGAAGAAAATCTCATTAAGGATGGCTGGTATCGCGAGATCATTCGATCGCCATTCGAAAAAGGGTATTTCATAGCTGGAAATGATGGTCTGTTGAAATTGGAGCAGGTCACCGGAAAATGGCAACTTACAAAGAACTTTCTACCAAACAAACAGGTGCTTTCAGTTTGCATGGATAAAGTCGGAAAGAAGGTCTATTTTCTAACATTTGACGGTGAGTTACACAGCATCAGTGAAAACGGTAAATGTGAGTTGTTACCAAATGACTTTGTTGATTTAAGGCCTGTTCACATTCGATACCACAATGGAAAACTGTATTTGGCAACGATAAAGGGTTTACTAAGGATAGATGTGAAAAGTGGCGAGCAATCCTTGTTGAATACTAACAACGGACTGGCATCGAACAATATTCGATATATTGCAATAGAAGGTAATATTTGCTGGATTGCGAGTGGAAAAGGATTGATGCGTGTCCCACTATCCGCCTTTGACAAAAAACGTTCATTAGGGAAGGTGATCGACCGTGGGGTGAAAATTGACTCTTTATTTTACAGCTCTGAAGAGATCCCAGTAATTCAATATGATGAGCTCCTGACCATTTTTGTAGATGGACTTTCGTACTCCTCCAATGACAACTTCTTTCTTGCCTATCGAATTCCGGGATACAATAATGACTGGAGCAAAATTCCTGGTTCTCTGGGAAAGATAGAAATTCCGCGATTGCCGTCAGGTGAACTTACGATCGAAGTAAAGATGATCGATCATCTGGGTTCGGATTCCCTGAACATACTGAAATATAAGGTTAAGGTTATCCCTCCCTTCTGGCAAAGATGGTGGTTCTATGTCCTTATCATCCTTCTGGTTGCCGGTTCTGCCTTTTTGATCTTCAGGAGTCGATTGATCAAACTGAGAAAAAAGCAACAACAAGCTTTAAGGGAAATACGCATGGAAAACGAGCTGCGTCTCACACAACAGAATGCATTAAAGGCCCAAATGAATCCGCATTTCCTGTTCAACGTACTCAACTCGATAAAAGGATACATTTATGAGAACGACAAGAAGAATGCGGCGCGTTACCTGAGTGATTTCTCCAGTCTTGTTCGAAAAGTGCTTGAGTTGAGTTCAGTGCCGAGCGTTTCTCTAGAACAAGAGTTAGAAGCCTTGAAACTGTACATCGACCTCGAGGCCATGCTCCTTCAAAGTGACTTTCAATACCGTATACAAGTCGATGAGAACATTGATCTTTCAGGAATACAAATTCCGGCTCTGCTACTACAACCTTACGTGGAAAATTCCTTCAAGCATGGTCTGAGACATAAAACTGGTCCAAAACGCATTTTTATCCAGATTGCAATGGATGAAGAAAATGGCGTTCTGACCATCGAAATAAACGATAACGGAATTGGCAGAAAAGCGTCAGCTGAACTAAATGAGGTGAACAGAGAGGAGCATCAGTCTTTCGCAACTTCTGCGATGGAAAAAAGGATCGAATTGCTCAATCATGGAAAAAAAGATCTTGTTGGAGTTGAAATAAGCGATAAATTTGAGGGAGAGGAAGCAGTTGGAACTACCGTAACGATCCGAATTCATGTCTGAAAAAACTACACTTCGTGCCGTCATAATCGATGATTCATCGCAGGCCAGAAAGCTACTTCGCCTAATGTTGATGGAGTTGAGTCCGGAGGTAAAGGTCCTTGGGGAAGCTGAAAACGTTGAAGAGGGTTTACGACTCATTGAAAAAGAGCGACCGGATGCCATTTTTCTCGATATCGAAATGCCCGGTAAGACCGGACTGCAACTGGCAGAGATACTCCTGGAACGGAACTTCACCGGAAATATCGTCTTCACAACCGCCTACAATGCCTATGCGATCAAAGCCTTCCGTTTATCTGCCATCGATTACCTTCTCAAACCTATTCAGGAAGACCAGCTGTTGGAGGCCGTTGAAAAGCTGCAAGAAGAAAAACAGAATCGCGACAATGCCAACCGTCTCAAGGCACTTTCTGAGAATTTGCGTGAAGAGCGCGGTGAGGTACTCTGTATCCCGACGCAACACGGCTTTGAATACTTACCGCTTGAGGAGATCGAATACCTTGAAGCAGATGGTTCCTATGTGAAGATCTATTGTGTCAATAACCGCTCGAAAACGGTTTCCAAAAACCTCAAATACTTCGAAAGGGCGCTGACTGATTGTACAAATTTTGTTAGGACACATCGTTCCTTCCTCGTCAATCTAGATTTTGTAACCAACTATTCAAAATCAGATGGCGGATATCTTACCCTCAAGAGAAATGTGCAGATCCCTGTTTCTAGGGAGCGTAAGCAGGCCATTCAGGATATTCTTAAGTGATCCATCCAACTCCTTTTGGACTAAGTTCCCTGAATTAGCGACAAGCTTTTTTACCGTTTACAAATTCAAGTAAACTGTTCACAAAACCATTTTCTGATTGGATTATCATTACGGTAATTTAGCTGTGTAACTTGTAAATCAAAAATCATGAAATTTATAAAAAGACTATTTTTAATAAGCTTTTCTTTCATCTGTTCCATTTCGGTAATTGCACAAAACCAGAATTCACTTTATTTTGATGGTTTGAATGACAAAGTTGATCTATCTTCCGCTACGCAAAATGGCATTTTATTTAATGTAACACTTGAAGCATGGATCAAAACTTCGGCTAACAACTCCGGATACAGAGGAATAGTAGTACGTTCAAATTATTATGGTTTATTCTTAATTGATAATCAATTAAGCACATATAATTGGGGAGTAGGTACGCCAGGAGCAACAACTTACAGCACTGTTTCTTTAAATGATGGTACATGGCATCATGTCGCACTTCGCATTCAACTTGGTGTTACTAATGGCACGCAGATGTATCTTGACGGTCAACCTGTTGGTCCTGCAATAACCCTAAATACTGCTAATTTCCCCCCAAACAACAATTTCGAAATAGGATGTAACACAAATACTCAATTTTTTGACGGTCAAATTGATAACGTTAAAATATACAACCGCGCATTATCAGCCTCTGAGATTAATGACAGTTATAACTGTTTGACTGTGAACAGTACGGAGTTAAAAGGGTCCTACAATTTTAACCAAGGAATAGCAGCAGGTAATAACGCAGGAATTACAACTTTATCCGACCAGTCGGGAAACAACAATAATGGTACGTTATCGAACTTTTCATTGAACGGTTCAACATCTAATTGGGTAGATGGGAAATCGTGTTGCTTTTTATCGTCAAATATTACAGGTACAACTAGCTATTGTCAAGGTCAAACAATGAACCTGACCGCTTCTTTTGTTGCGAACTCTGGAGAATCCATTACAGGATATCAATGGAAGAAAAATGGAGTTAACTTGACGAACGGGGGGAATGTTTCCGGAGCAACTTCTGCAAATTTGCAAATAGCTAATCTAGTTTCAAGCGATTTTGACTCCTATAGTGTAGAAGTCACTTCTACTTGTGGTGTCGGCATTAATTCAGTAAACATTACTGAATCTGGAATTACCTGTTGCTTTTTGTCGTCAAATATTACAGGTTCAACCAGCTATTGTCAAGGGCAAACAATTAACCTTACTGCTTCTTTTGTTTTGAACTCTGGAGAATCCATTACAGGATATCAATGGAAGAAAAATGGGGTTAATTTAACGAATGGGGGGAATATTTCCGGAGCAACATCTGCGAATTTGCAAATATTGAACCTGGTTTCAAGTGATTTTGACACCTACAGTGTAGAAGTCACCTCGACGTGTGGTGTCGATTCTTATTCAATAAATATTACTGAATCTGGAATTATTAATATCAGTAATCTTATAGCATATTACCCTTTTAATAATGGCAGTAGTGCTGATGCAAGCGGAAATAACTATAATGCTACTGCCACAGCGATAACAAGCGTGAATAATCGATTTAATCAGACAAACTCTGCATTTTCCTTTAACGGAACATCATCAACTGTTACAATTGCGGCACCAACCGGACAAACTATTTTAGGCAACGGTCAAAATAAATCCATTTCACTCTGGTTCAAGCGAAGTTCTCTTTCAAGTAAAGGAATATTGATTGGTTATCAGCAAGCATCTCCAGGTAATTGGAATCCACTCGCTTACATAGGTTCTGATGGTATACTGCGTGGCTGGATGTATCAGGGTGGCTTTGCGGCTTGGAGTTCAGGGATTATAATTGACACCAATTGGCACCACTTAGCATTGGTTTATTCTACAAATACCCAAACTGCCTATTTAGATGGCAGTCAAGTTGCAACGATGAGTGGTACACCTAGCCCCGGTGCTTCGAATATCATCCAAATAGGAAATGGTTATGCAAATACAGGGATTGAAGGAATTTCGACTACTGGAAATCAACCATTTTCAGGTCTTATTGACGAGGTACGTTTTTACAACGCTGTACTTTCGCTTTCAGAAATTAATACATTACGAACAAGTCCTTTTTTAATTACAACTCAACCACAAAACCAAAGTGTCTGTGCGGGTGAAACAGCAAACCTATCCCTAAGTGTTCTGACGCCTGAAGTGGGTAGCACCTTTACTTATCAATGGACATTTAACGGAACCCTATTGACTAATGGAGGAAGTATATCCGGTGCGAATACAAACAATTTACAAATTTCAAATGCACAAGTATCCAATGCCGGAACCTATAATTGCATTATAAGCTCAGGATGCAATGAAGCTACGAGTACAAGTGTTACGCTAACTGTGGATGCATTGAATACCAGCGTAACGCAATCAGGAATTACCTTAACAGCTACTCAGTCAGGAGCGAATTATTCATGGGTAGATTGTAACAACGGTAACCAAGCTATCGCGGGTGCAACAGCACAAACCTACACGGTAACCTCAAACGGCAGCTATGCAGTGATTGTGGAGCAGAATGGTTGTACGGTAACCAGCAACTGCGTGGAGATCACAACCGTTGGTCTGGAAGACATCAAGACAGAACTTTTCCGTGTCTACCCTAACCCAGCTTCTACCGTGATCAATGTCGAAATGACTAATGCTTCTGCAGTTCGTTTGTTCGATGTCAGTGGAAAGTTGTTGAAAGAGCTGAACGGTTCTTCCATCTACACGATAGATGTAACAGACCTCACATCGGGAATTTACATGATCGAATCAGCAGAAGGAGCGAAAGCGAAGTTCATCAAGAAATGACCGAATAGTTTTTTTCATAGGGAAACCCCAATTACCACTGCGTAAGAAGGTTTTTTTTGCTGTTTACAAAGTCAACCCTACCATTTACAAAGTGTAAAAGAAAGCAAATGAAGCTAGTTCGTACATTCGAAAAAAAATCAAAAAGAAAAACATGAAAAGAAAATTACTTGTACTGATACTGATTGCTGCACAGCAAACTTTTGCACAAGATATAACGAGTGATCTTGAGGCTTATTTTTCATTTAATAATGGAACAGCGGATGTAACGAGCGGTCAGGTAACCCAAGGAGGTTCGGTCTATGGTGCTTTCTCGGACAATGATCGCTTCGGAAATGCGAATAAAGCCATGTTCTTTGATGGAGTTGATGACTACATCGATTTTGGTGACTTGACGAATTATCGGTTTGGCTTAAACAGCTTTACAGTGGCTTTATGGATTTACACAGACATGGGTCAAGTAAGTCAGGGAATTCCGATTGGAAAACGAGGGTTTAACGGAGGTGATAAAGCATACATGTTTGGTTGGACATCAAATGGTACAGGTTCAACTACAGGAGAATTGATGTTGTACTACAGGGATGATAACGGAGATGTTGGATATTCAACCTGGCAGACTCAACAGATTTCTGGGAATACATGGACGCATATTGCTATGGTATTTGACCGTTCAGCTCAGCAATTGCATTTTTATGTGGATGGTGTAGTTGTGAATTCAAGAGATATTTCAGGTCTTGGAACTTTTGATGCTACTGGTACATCCGGAGGAGAACTTATGGCCGGAAGATCATCAAATGGGGGGCAATATTTCAGCGGTTTGGTTGATGATATCTATGTTTTCAGGAGAGCATTGACAGGTGATGATATTTCCGAGCTATTAAATGCTCCTAATCCGATAGCGGATATAGAAGAAAATGGATTAACCGCACTAAATGTATTCCCGAACCCTGTGCAGGATGTACTAACCATTACGCAAGAAGGAATAACGAGTGCAGAAATCATTTCAATAAACGGAACAGTTTTGCAAAAGTTTGAACTCAATGGTGCGACTGACATAAATGTGAGTGGACTATCAAATGGTATCTATTTCATTCGTACAACAGAGGGACCAAACGTGAAGTTTGTCAAAGAGTAATTAAGTTTTGACTTGTTGCAATTAACCTATACGAGTTAATAACCACCAAATCGTTTTTTGTAATCAAACCCCTCCTCCCGATACTTTTCGGGGAAGGGGTTTTTTATTTTGCCCAACTTTATCAATCACCCCACTTTGTGGATCTTTTTATCTAGCATGCTGATTAGTCTTTGCTGCCTTCAGCGTTGTTCATGTGATCGAATTCTGAAAGTTTTGTTTATTCTTTAGGGTGAATTATTTAAACAATATGTCAATCATGTTGTTTAATCTACAGAAAAAGGGCTTACTTGATCGGCAAACTTCCGACACAGTACTCCTGAAAATGCGCGAAGAGAATAGTAAACTCCTTCGTACTAAAGCAATTAAAAAATGAATAAAGTCGCCGTTTACCGCAAAGAACATTTCAACGCCGCCCATCGCTTGCATAATGATGTCTTGAGCGATGCTCGAAATGCTGAGTTGTTCGGTAAGTGCAACAACCCCAATTACCACGGTCACAACTACGAATTGGTTGTAAAATTGGTAGGAGATGTTGATCCTGAAACAGGTTATGTGTATGACACTAAAGAGTTGAGCAAGTTACTCAAGGAACACGTAGTAGAGCGTTTTGATCACAAAAACCTCAACCTGGATGTGCCTGAATTCAAATCCCTGAATCCAACTACCGAAAATATTGTGATGGTGATCTATGATCTGCTTCGCGCACAAATCGACAGTCGTTACGAATTAAACTTAAGACTTTATGAAACAGAACGGAATTTCGTTGAATACCCTGCTTAAGGATGAGCAGATCAGTCTTGCACATTTAAGTGAAGAAGAAATTGGGGATGAACATGCCTCTACCAGCACGGAAACACCCTTGCGTCCGGATGCTTTCGAAAAAAGTGAAGAAGAAAAAATGGCCATCATTGAAAAGCATTTCCGAGCGATAATGGATACGCTTGGGCTTGATCTCACAGACGACAGCCTGAAGGGCACGCCAAAACGCGTTGCAAAGATGTATGTTCAGGAGATCTTCAGCGGTCTGGATCCGGCCAACAAACCCAAAGTAGCTTTGTTCGAGAACAAATACCAGTACAATCAAATGCTGCTTGAGAAGGACATTACCTTCTACAGCAACTGCGAACACCACTTTGTTCCCATTTTCGGTAAGGCGCATGTGGCTTACATCTCCAATGGTAAAGTGATCGGACTAAGTAAACTCAACCGCATCGTGCAGTATTTTGCCAAGCGCCCGCAGGTACAGGAGCGCATGACAATGCAGATCGCACGTGAATTGCAAAAGATCCTTCAAACAGAAGATGTGGCCGTGATCATTGATGCTAAACATTTGTGTGTTTCATCCCGTGGTGTACAAGACAACAATTCAGCTACGGTGACCTCCTTTTACGGCGGAAAATTCGAGAATGAAGCTGCTCGCCAGGAATTGTTCAAGTACATAGAAATGTAGTAGTTGATCTAATCAGTATTTTTTAAACCCCTCCTCTCGACTCCACTCGAGGTGAGGGGTTTTTGCTGTTCACAAACTCAAACGTACCATTCACAAATTCATCAACTAATTGATGAATTGAAAATTGCACATTTGATCAGTAGTTTTAAAGATTGAGTTAACCCTACCTTTTACAACTGGATCCTGAGTTAACAACACCTACCAATTTCACTAATAAAACAAAGGGAAGCTCAATGGCTTCCCTTCGTTTTTAACTATTATGTGAAACAATTATTCTGCTAACGCCACGAGCAATGATTCTTCGGTCTTATTAACCTTCAACAATCCTGCCTTGGTCAGTGCTTTGATACTCACATCCCATTGCTTTCCGCTCAGACCTGCTTTGGTCTTTAAAGCAGCGAGTTCCATTGTTCCTTCCTTCTGAACCATCTCGAAGATCATTTTCTCGTTGTCACTCAATTCGAGTTTGTGTGACTTCACTTCCGGACGCATCTGTGGGAAGAACAATACTTCCTGGATCGACGGATTATTTGTCAAATACATGATCAGACGGTCCATACCGACACCTAAACCACTTGTTGGGGGCATTCCGTATTCCAATGCACGCAAGAAATCCTGATCAATGAACATCGCTTCGTCGTCTCCTCGCTCCGAAAGTTTCAATTGTTCTTCGAATCGTTCACGCTGATCGATCGGATCGTTCAACTCCGAATAAGCATTTGCGATCTCTTTACCGCAGACCATCAACTCGAATCGCTCGGTCAACTCCGGATTGTCGCGATGCGTTTTACACAGCGGCGACATTTCTTTCGGATAGTCTGTAATGAATGTTGGTTGAATGTAATTCCCCTCGCACTTCTCGCCGAAGATCTCGTCGATCAATTTTCCTTTCCCCATTGTCGCATCCACTTCCAGTCCCATGCCTTTTGCAGCAGCAAACAACTCTTCTTCGGTTTTACCGGAAATGTCAAATCCTGTGAATTCAAGGATCGCATCGCGCATGGTAACACGCTTGTACGGTGCTTTGAAATCGATATGATGCTCGCCAAAAGTTGCCTTGGTCGTGCCGTTCACCGCGATCGCACAATGTTCCAGCATGCGCTCTGTGAAATCCATCATCCAGTTGTAGTCCTTGTACGCCACATAGATCTCCATTGCCGTAAACTCCGGATTGTGTGTACGGTCCATTCCTTCGTTGCGGAAGTTCTTGGAAAATTCATAAACACCGTCAAATCCACCAACAATAAGTCTTTTGAGGTACAACTCATTGGCAATTCTCATATACAATGGAATATCCAGTGCATTGTGATGCGTAATGAACGGACGCGCAGATGCTCCTCCCGGGATCGGTTGAAGAACAGGCGTTTCCACCTCCATATAGCCAGCATCGTTGAAGAACTGACGCATGGCATTGTATAACTTTGTTCGCTTAACGAATACTTCCTTCACATGAGGATTCACCGCAAGATCGGCGTAACGCTGACGATAACGTTGCTCTGGATCGGTGAATGCATCGTGTACCTTTCCGTCTGCATCCGTTTTAGGCAAGGGCAGCGGCTTCAGGGATTTACTTAACAAAGTAAACTCCTTTACATTCACGGAGATCTCTCCTACTTGCGTTTTGAACACTTCTCCCTTCACCCCGATGAAATCACCTAGATCAAGAAATTTCTTAAAAACGTCATTGTACAGAGACTTATCCTCACCATGGCAGATCTCGTCACGGTTGAAATACACCTGAAGTCGACCCGTAGAATCCTGGATCTCTGCAAACGAAGCTTTCCCCATCACACGCTGACTCATCATACGACCTGCCAGACACACCTGTTTACCCTCCTGAAAATCAGCCTTGATATCGGCCGTGTAATCAGTTACCGGGTACAGCGCCGCCGGGTAGGGATCGATCCCATACTCGCGGATCTTTTGCAGGGTCTCTCTTCGCTGGAGTTCCTGTTCAGAAAGTTCAAAAACACTCATTTTGTTAAAATTGAGCTGCAAAGATAGGGGAGAATTCGGAATTCAGAATTCTGAATTCCGAATTAGAATAAGAGGGCTTCGTTCTTTGTCCCTTGTTCTTTGTTTCAACGTGTTACAAATTCATCACACTTCTATAAAATAATACGATAGTTCAATCCCCCAAATAACTTAAAGAAACAGTCTCGCTTCTCGCTTCTTACCCAAAATTCTCCTTCCATGCTCCATGTTCTATGCTCTATGTTCCTATCTTTACCGCATGGATTTCAACGTTATCAAAGCCCTTCACATCATCTTTGTAGTCAGCTGGTTCGCCGGACTGTTCTACATTGTGCGTTTGTTCATCTATCACACTGAAGCACAGGAAAGAAGCGAAACCGAACGAAAAGTACTTTCCGATCAATTCGTGATCATGGAAAAGAAGTTGTGGTGGATCATAACGACACCAGCAATGGTACTCACCATTCTTTTCGGTACCTGGATGATCCTTCTGAATCCTGAATATTACCTACACGTCGGATGGATGCACCTGAAACTGGGATTTGTGATTCTTTTACTGGTTTACCATTTCGTCTGTCAAAAGATCCTGAACGATCTCAAAAAAGGAATTTTTAAGTGGACCTCGACCGGACTTCGTATCTGGAATGAGGTAGCTACACTGGCACTCGTCGCGATCGTTTTTCTCGTCGTGATGAAAGACTCACTCAACTGGATCAAGGGAACGATCGGATTTTTCGCAGTGGCGATCGGTCTGATGATCGGGATCAAGATCTATAAGCGACTAAGGGCGCAGTGAGGGCGGATGCAATCCGCCCCAAAATACCTATATTTACATCACAAATTTTCAATCATGTACAACAACATTCTCACCGAGCAAAAAGGACAGATCCTCGTGATCACCATCAATAGACCGGCGCAATTAAATGCCCTGAACAAAGAAACGATCGAAGAACTTCACCGTGCACTGGCGGCCGGGGACGAAGATTCCGGAACAGGTGTCATTATCCTAACGGGTTCGGGCGAAAAATCGTTCGTGGCAGGAGCTGATATCAAGGAATTTGCAGATTTCTCGATCGCTCAGGGAGGTGAATTGGCAATGAACGGACAGAAAACACTTTTCAGCTTTTTGGAAAATCTGTCAACACCGGTAATTGCGGCTGTAAATGGATTTGCACTTGGTGGTGGATTGGAATTGGCGATGGCTTCGCACATCCGTGTAGCATCTTCCAATGCACGCTTGGGTCTGCCCGAAGTTTCATTGGGCGTTATTCCGGGATACGGAGGTACACAGCGTTTAGCTCAATTGGTAGGACGTGGTAAGGCGAACGAAATGGTCTTCACAGCAGGCATGATCAAAGCCGACGAGGCATTGACTTGGGGTCTTGTAAATTATGTAGTTGAGCCGGAAGAATTGATGGCTAAGTGCGAAGAAATCGCCGGGAAGATCCTGAACAATTCTGGAACCGCGATCGCTTCTGCGATCCGTGCGATCAACGCTCACTTCGCGGATGACGTGAATGGTTTTGATGTCGAGATCGAAGAGTTCGGAAAATGTTTTGGAACCAAAGATTTCAAAGAAGGAACAGGCGCATTCCTGGAAAAACGCAAGCCAAATTTCAGAGGATAAATGTCTAACCCGATAAAGAAGTTATTGGGTCAAACGGCTGTTTACGGTCTGTCGAGTATCATCGGCAGACTTTTGAATTATTTATTGGTCCCCCTTTACACCGGAGTCTTTGCCGATCCGTCGGATTACGGTGTGGTTTCCGAGCTCTATGCATGGGTCGCCTTTTTGGTTGTGTTCCTGACCTTTGGAATGGAAACAGCTTTCTTTCGATTTCTGCAGGATCATGAGGACAAGGAGAAAGTCTTTCGAAATGGTTTTCTGACAGTCATTGCGATCAATGTGTTGTTCTTTCTCAGTTTGGCATGGTTCAATCAGGACATAGCCGATCTCATGCTGTATTCGGAACACAATGAATACATTATTCTACTGGGAGTGATCGTTTGTATCGATGCAATAACTGCACTGCCACTGGCCAAACTAAGGGCGGAAGAAAAAGCGCTGAAATTTGCAGGAATTCAATTCGCATCGATCGGTGTCAACATAGCTCTCAACCTGATCCTCATGCTGGGATTTTTCGATCCTTCGCGACCGGAAGAAGGAGTATTGTTCATCCTTTTTGCTAATCTTTTCGCTTCTCTGGTGAAACCTGTGTTTTTATATAAGCATTTCATGAACATCGAGTTCAATTTCGACTGGGAGCTGACGAAAAGAATGCTTTTTTACGCCTTCCCACTTGTTGTCGCAGGCTTCGCAGGGATCATCAACGAAACGCTCGATCGTATTCTTTTGAAGCACATCATTTACGATGGACAAACCGCCGAATCATTGACGTATGCTGAAGCGCAAGTCGGGATCTACAGCGCCAATTACAAGCTCGCCATGCTGGTGACCATACTTCTGCAAGCTTATCGTTATGCGGCGGAACCCTTCTTTTTCTCTCAGCTGAAGAATGAGGACCGTAATAAGGTGTACGCCAAAGTGATGAACTTTTTTGTCGCTACCGTTGCTGTTGTATTCCTGGTGGTTTCACTCAACATTGATATTTTCAAACTGTTCATCCGAAATGAGGCCTATTATGTTGGACTTTCCGTTGTGCCGATCTTGCTTATGGCCAATGTATTCTTGGGCATTTATTACAACCAGAGTATCTGGTACAAATTGAGCGGACAAACCCGTTTTGGAGCGTATATCGCAATTGGAGGTGCTCTTCTGACGGTCATCATCAACGTTCTTTTCATTCCGGAATACGGTTATATGGCAAGCGCTTGGGCTACTTTGATCGTTTATGCGGCGCAGATGGCAGCTTCTTATTATCTGGGTCAGAAATATTATCCGATCAAATACAATTCTCGAAAATTCGGTCTATACCTCGGAGCGGCAATATTTTTCTATTTCCTTGCAAGCATTCTCGATCTCGAACAACCGATCATTCGCTTCGTAGTCCATAACACTTTCATAGCCCTCTACCTGGGAATGGTGTTTGTGCTGGAGAGAAAGAATTTGAAAATGGGCTGAATGGGCTGAGTGATCAGAAATCAGTGATTAGTGATTAGTTGTAAATAGCTGTTCACTGAGTAAGCCCTTGTTTCTGCCGCCGGACTCTATGTTCCATACTCCATGTTCTATGTTCCATGTTCTCTGCTCTCATCTGTTAATTACTGTGTTCATTTCTACTCATGCTTATCCCTCTCCATTGCTAGGAATTCAGTAATTTTGGCTTTATTGCCTTTATTATGCAAGTCAAGATCATCAATCGCTCAAAACACGCTCTTCCCGGTTATGAAACCAGAAGTTCTGCCGGAATGGATGTTCGTGCCAATTTGAGTGAACGCGTAGTATTGAAACCTCTTGAACGCGCGCTGATTCCTACCGGACTCTTTCTTGAGATACCGGAAGGATACGAATGTCAGGTGCGTCCACGCAGCGGCTTAGCCTTTAAAAAGGGTGTAACAGTGCTGAATGCACCGGGAACGATCGATGCTGATTACCGTGGAGAGGTGGGAGTGATCCTGATCAACTTGTCGAACGAAGATTTCGTTGTTGAAGACGGCGAACGCATCGCTCAACTGGTCTTTGCTGAATACAAGCAGGCACAATGGGTCGAAACAACGGTTTTGACGGAAACAGAACGCGGTGAAGGCGGTTTCGGAAGTACAGGAGTGAAGTAAGGACGAATTGCATTCGACCGAGACTGCACCGTAAAAAAGATAATAAGAAAAGAAAATGAAAGTAATCGTACCAATGGCGGGAAGAGGGAGCAGGCTCCGACCGCATACGCTAACCATACCAAAACCACTTGTGCCTGTTGGCGGTAAACCAATCGTGCACCGTTTGGTGGAGGACATCGCAGCAGTTTGTTCTGAAAAGATCGATGAGATCGCTTTTGTAGTTGGTCGATTCGGTGAAGAAGCAGAACGCGAACTGATAGAAGTCGCTGCGAAATTGGGAGCAAAAGGATCGATCCACTATCAGGACACACCTCTTGGAACAGCTCATGCGGTTCTTTGTGCAGCGGACAAGCTGGAAGGGCCGGTGGTTGTCGCTTTCGCTGATACTTTGTTCAAAGCGAATTTCAAGATCGATCCGAATGACGATGGCATCTTATGGGTTAAGCAGATCGAAGATCCAAGCGCCTTTGGTGTGATCAAGATGAATGAGAAAGGTGAGATCATAGACTTTGTGGAAAAACCAAAAGAGTTCGTGTCAGATCTTGCCATGATCGGGATCTATTACTTCAAGGACGGTCAGAGACTAAGAAAGGAACTGGAATTCCTCATTGAGAATAACGTGATCAAGGGAGGCGAATATCAGCTGCCTGATGCGCTTCGTCGTTTGACAGAAGCAGGTTATAGATTCAAACCGGGAGAGGTGATCGAATGGCTGGATTGTGGGAACAAAGAAGTAACGGTTCACACGAATCAACGTGTACTTGAGTTCGATGCTGAAAAAAGTAAAACGCTCGTCTCAGCATCAGCTGAAATTTCAGAATCAGTGATCATTCCACCTTGTTTTATTGGTGAAAATGTGAAGATCGAACGTTCGGTTATCGGACCTCATGTTTCAATCGGTGCAGACACCGTAGTTACTGATAGTATTCTGAAAAACAGCATCATTCAGCATTCAACAAAGATCTCTTCGGCCAATTTTGCCAATTCAATGATCGGGTCAAATGCTAGCATCAAAGGTTTGGCGCGCGATTTGAGCCTTGGCGATTTTTCAACGTATTCTGAATGAAACAATACCTGATATATTTTTCCCTGATCCTTTTGTTCGGCTCCTGCTCAGTCCTGAAAAAAAAGACTGAAAATGAAGCCAAGCCTGTGGATCCAACCTACATCAAAGCTTTTCATGAGGCAGTACAGCTCAAGGTTCGTGGTGATCTGGATGCTTCTATTGCTGCGTTTGAAAAATGTCTTACGCTCAGACAAGATGACGATGCTGTGTATTATGCTTTGTCGCAATTGTACCTCATCAAGAACGACAGGGTTAAATCATCGGAGAATATTCAGAAGGCCGCTAAATTTGACCCCAAGAACATCTGGTATACCCAGGAACTGGCCTACATGTACTTTGAAAGCGGTGCCTATTCTGAAGCGATCAAATCCTTCGAGAAACTGGTAAAATACGAACCTCGAAACGTTGAATGGCTGTACGGATATGCAGAAAGTTTAGTGCGTGTAGGCAAAGCCTCTGAGGCTATACAGGCCTACAACAAAATGGAGGACCAGATCGGAAAACACCCTGAGCTATCTATTCAGAAATTCAAATTGTACCTGGAGATCAAACAGGACGAAAAAGGGATTCAGGAGATAGAAGCGGCACGCAAAGTTTTTCCCGAAGATTCTCAATTGATCGCAACACTCGTAGACTACTATTTCCAGAAAGGAAAAGAAGAAAAAGCAGTTCTTATGCTGGAAGAACTGGTGAAAGCTGATCCTAAGAACGGAAGAGCACAACTGGCACTTGCTGACATCTACCGTCAACGTGGAAAACAAGCGATCGCCTACCAGTTCCTTAAAAATGCCTTTACTTGTTCCGATGTTACGATCGACAACAAGATGCAGATCCTGATCAACATTCATGAGAACAGTTTCAAGATCGATCCTGAGGTTTTCGAACTGGTAGAGATGGTCGTGCAATATCACCCCGAAGAAGCAAAAGCACATTCCATTCGCGGTGATTACATGGTGAGAGCAGAAAAAGATGACGAAGCACTCAAATCCTACCGAGAAGCACTTAAATACGACAAGAACCTTTTTCCTATCTGGAATCAAGTGCTTATCATGGAATATCAGGCCAATGACTTCGAAGCACTGTACAACGACAGTAAAGAATGTCTGGAGTACTTCTCCATGCAACCAACTGTATACCTGTTGAATGGTGTTGGCGCCGTTCAGACCAAGCGCTACACAGAGGCAATCGATGTGCTCACTGCGGGAATTGACTTTGTTGTGAATGACAATGGGCTGATTGCCGAGTTCAATGGTCAGCTTGGGGAAGCCTGGTTCGGTAAAAAAGACCCCATCAAGGGAAGCTCATTCTATGAAAAAGCAGTGAAAGCAGATCCAAAAAGTTTGCTGATAAAAAACAATTTTGCTTACCGATTGGCACTGGCCAATATGGACCTCGACAGAGCATTGGAATTGATCAATACCGCTCTTGAAGCCAATCCGGACTCACCTCATTACATGGATACAAAAGGTTTTATCCTGTTCCAACAGGGAAAATATCAGGAGGCAAGAACGTATATCGAAAAAGCATACAAAGCCAGACCAAAAGACAAGATCATTGTCGAGCACATGGGTGATGTCTACTTCAAACTGGGCGACAAGAATCTTGGTCTTGAATTGTGGAAAGAAGCCAAAGAACTGGGTTCTTCCAACAAGAATCTGGACAAAAAAATTGAAAAGAAGGAGTATTATGATCCGATCTATTAAAACAACTAAAGTTCTTTTCTTTGCAGGGATCATCCTACTTGCTTCTTGTGCCAAACAGCTAACGGAAGTAGAGAAGGAAAAGCTTCCAAGAAAAAAAACCGGTGACCTGGTCGATGTACTGGATAGTCTGAGTGATCTGAAACCGAATCTGTTCTACACCAAGATCAGCACCAAGTTCTCAGACACCAACCGGGATGTATCCTTCAAGACTTCAGTTCGATTGGTTAAGGACAGTGCGATAAATACCTTGATCACCTACGCTACCCTTCCTGTTTTCAATGCTATGATCACACGCGACAGTGTCGTTTTGGTAAATAAGCGTGAAAAATGTTACGTTCGCCAGAGTATGGATTATATCAAAGATAATTTTGCTGTGGATTTCAATTACAGAAATATTGAAGAGATCATTCTTGGATTGCCGCTGGATTTCGATAGCACTCAGAAGTATTTTCAGTTGAACGATCCCTACAATTATATTGTCTCTTCGCACAAGAAAAGAGAATTAAAAAAGGTGGAAAAACTGCAAAAAGAGGATATCGCCATACGGTATTATCTGAGCGATGACTTGAAATCTCTCAAGGGAATGTATATCGAAAGTCCTTCCGATACCGCATCTATCCAGATCGATTATACGGAACGCCAAACCGTCGGGAATTTTACTCTTCCGAAAGAAGTTTTCATTCAAATTCGCTCTCCACGAAACAACATGCGCATCAACATGACCTACGAAAAAGTTGAGGTCAACGAACCCAAAGAACTGATCCTGATAATCCCTGAAAGCTATGCTGAATGTGAGTAGAATAATCGGTTTTCTGATCGTGCTGACGCCATTCATTTCCTTTGGTCAGTCGACGAGTGAAAAACTAAAGACCGAGCAGCAAAGACTGGAAAAAAAGATCTCGAACACCAGAATGTTGCTGAGTAAAATGAAAGGCAACACAGAAGCCTCACTGAACGAACTCAGGCTGATCGAAAATCAGATCCGTTTTCGTGAGGAACTGGTGAGAAATTTTGATAATCAGATCCGTACTGCTGAAACCAAGATCTCGGAAAAAGACAGAGAGATCATCGAACTGGACAGCAAGATCCAGCGTTTAAAGGATCAATACCGCAATCTACTCATATATGCCTACAAGCATCGCAACAAGTTCGGAAAGCTGATGTTTATTTTTTCATCCGACAACTATTTCGAGGCCATCAAACGCAATTCATATCTGGAGAAAGTTGCAGATATGCAGAAAAAACAATCCCGCATAATCCTTCAGCATCAGTCGCTGATCAAAAAAGAGATCGACCGCATCGCAAAAGAACGTGAATACAAGTTGCAGGTTTTGGATGAGAAGAAGAAGGAGCGAGAGCAGATCCAGAATGACAAAGCAAAGCAGGAGGTAGTCTATCAAAAGTTCAAAAAGGAAGAAGAGAAACTTTACGCTCAATTACGGGAAGACGAGCGTAAGAAAGAGGACTTGAGAAGAAAGATCGATGCTGCCATCAAGAAAGAGATCGCTGAAGCAGAAGCCCGACGTAAAAAGGCCGAAGAAGAAGCGAGAAAGAAAAGTGTAGCCGCTACTTCAGGAACCACAGCAAAACCGTCTTCCACTGAAAGCACAGCTGCCAAAGAGATTAACTTTGCCGAAACTAAGGAGGCTGCTGAACTTAGCAAGAACTTTGAAGGAAACAAAGGTAAATTGCCATGGCCGGTAGAAAAAGGGTCGATCACTGAAGGATTCGGAAAGAATGCCCACCCTACCCTGCCGAACGTTTTCACGAACAACAATGGAATTGATATCAGCACACCCAAAAGCGCCCAGGTGAGATCGGTGTTCGAAGGAGAAGTAACAAGTGTCTTGAATATTCCCGGAGCAGGAAAAGTGGTGATCATCAAACACGGTAACTACAGAAGTGTCTACAGTAACCTACAGGAGACATATGTTCAGCCGGGAAGCAAAGTGAAAACCAAACAAGCCATTGGTGCACTTTTGCCGAAAGAGGGATCATCTGTATCGGTTGCTCACTTTGAGATCCATCAGGTAGTAGGTACAGCCGTTCAGTGTTTAAATCCAACGCTCTGGATCGCCAAATAACAGGTCCTCAATACCGTTTTTGAATGAGATTTTTTCTGTACCTAGTCTTTTTCGTTTCATCACTGAATCTTGTTTTCTCACAAGACACTCTTGACATTTGTTCCTTCAATATCCAGTTCCTCGGACATTTCAAAGAAAGAAATGATCAGCTTCTGGCAGATCTCCTCAAGGATTATGACATTGTTGTAGTTCAGGAAATGGTCGCTCCTCCGATCGATGGGAATTATCCTGATGGCAGTCCCTTTAAAAAGGACCCTGAAAGCGCAAGTTTTGTTGAAGAAATGTCGAAAAATGGATTTTCGTATTGGCTTTCTTCGGAAGACACAGGTCCAAGTAAAAACCATACGCCAACAACGGCAAGCGAATGGTGGATCGCATTTTACAGACCACAGACTGTTGAACCGGATTCAGCGCGCTGTCACGGCTTTATTTCTCATCCTCTGGTGAATAATCCTCACTTTGAGCGCGTTCCCTACGCTTTCCCATTTCGCTCCAAGGATAAGAAAACAAATTTCACTCTGGTTTCCGTTCACCTACAACCGGGAAATGGTAGTGAGGATCGACTTCGTCGGAAAGGGGAGATTAAAGAACTATTGGAATGGTCGACAAGTCAGTGGGAATCGAACAAAGACTTTTTTGTACTGGGTGATTGCAACATTTACGATCAGAATGAAATGCTCCCATTCCAATCTACCGGAGTTCACACGTTGAATATAAATTTTGCCAGCACCAATACTAAAATGTACGAATCCGCATCAAAGGGAGAACCATATGACCATGTTTTCCACTTTGCTCACTCAACGGAAGATGTGTTGCCAAATTCCTTTGAAGTTATAGATCTGATGAGTGCTTTGAAACCTCATCAAAGCTCCATCAGTTTTCCACTGGAACCATACAATCACGATCTGTTCAGAACCACTTTCTCAGATCACGTTCCGGTCCGCTTCAAAATAATTTGCGGAAAAGACACGGATCTTTAAGACCCACAGCCCACACAGTCGATATGACTATCCATCGGTTTTACACCGTTGAGTTTCATTTCCAGGTTATGGATCTCATCCTTGATGTCCATATCGGCAAAAAGGTCACCGGTCAATTTACTTTTAAGTATCTCGATCTGCTCTTGTAGGGTTAATTCAGTTGTCATGTTTGTCGTTTTGATCGACTAAAGATCGCGAAAAAGGATCAGGTATGAAAAACAACCTGAATCATTTATCAACTCTCAATGGTTACTATTGTACTTTTTCGTCCTGTTTATCGAGGTTGATCCCCAGAGCGATGATCATGGCGCACATCCCCCAGATCGGTACAGCGGCCTTATCGGTGTCGAGATAATTATTGAGTACACCGTGTACAAAATAAGTCGTCAGCGAAAGGATTATAGACAACAAAAGAACGCGATGTTCCCGATCAGCTGAATTCCAACGGTTGTACAAAGTGATCGACGAATAGAAAATAGCCGCAACGATCAGCAGCATAGACAATAAACCAACAGCACCCATTTCTGCCAGTGGGCCAAGATACTCACTGTGGGCATTACCCATATTTCCAAAATTCGTTGAAATGATCGTCAGGTTCTCAGGATCTTGAAAAGGTGCGTATTCGAAGGCGTATGTTCCAGGGCCAAATCCGAAAACCGGGCGTTCCTTGAACATTTCGATCGCACAAGACCACCTGTTGAGCCGTTCGAGATTAGAGGCATCTGTTGTGACATTCGTCGCACTTTGCAGGCGTTCACCGAATTCCTCTGTTGTATGCTCGGATTTATTTCTTTCCAATTCCATCTGTATGGCATCCCAGGATAAAAAGACCACGGATCCAACAAGGAGAGCAGTACCTGACAGCAAGGAAAATCTGATCTTGAAGTGGATCAGGAACCATACCCCAAGAGCTGCAATGATACTCAGCCAAGCTGCTCGAGTATAAGAGAAATAAAGTCCGACAAGAGAGATGACGATGAAACCGATCAAAATTGCTTGAATCAATGGACTGTGTTTCTTTGAAAAGTACATCCCGAAGATCAAAGGAACCACTAAGGCTACCAATGCACCGTAGATAGTATGATCCTTAAAAAATGGCCACATGACCCAGTGTCCTTCCTTTTCGCCGAAACGGTATTGCGCGTGAACAAACAGCGTATAAAGGATCGCTATGATCATTCCCGTCATGAAGAACCAAAGGAAATAACGAATATTCTTTGGGTCTCGAAAAATATTAGTTCCAAACAGGAGAACCGGGACGATGAACCACAGTCTCGCCAACAGGAACTTCAATGAAGCAACAGGATGTGTACTGGTAATAGACGTAATGAAAACCCAGAATAAGTAAAAACATACTGCCAGCACTATTGGATGTCGCCAGACCTCCTTTTCGATCAAGGATCTCTTAACACTCATTATGGCGATCATCAGCAAAAAACCAAACAGCAAAGGTTCAGTGGGAATGAACAGACCAAAACTATCCGTATATTCTTCGATATTGATCGATAATGGAGTTAGAAAAGCAATAGAAAGGAAGGCCCATTTTGTGTGATAGATCGCCGCGTAAACAGCTAGAAGCCCAAAAGGAAAAAGGGTCATCCACGCTTGGTCTGTCCAGACAAAATAGACGGAAAGCGCCAGATAAAGAGCACCGGCAAAAAGGATCAGAACATTTTGCTTGAGCAACTGCACAGATCAGGCAATTTTCTTCAATTCGTCCAGTCTTTCTTTTAGAAGAAGTGCGAAAATGATAAAGACAAATGCACCGATCGTTGCCAGAAGCACAATGATCAAGCGCTTTGGTTTATCTTTTTTATCCGCAACGACTGCCTTTTCCACCACGAATTTGTGATTGAACATCGTGTTGGCATCAGATTCAGCCTGTTCATATGACTCCATAAAGTCCTCCAATTTCACGATCTTTTCGTTTCGGATGAATTCCAGTCCGTCGAAAAGGGATCCGTGTTGCATGTTCACATCGATCGTTTTTTTGATCTCTGCCTTTTCCTGAGGGTTCTTGGCATCGACATAGGCCTGGAAAAGGTTGGCACGACCGTCGAGTGATACAACACCAAGTTCCGCCAATGAATCCAGTTTGCGGAGAACGATCTCGCGATCGCGCTCCATTTGTTCCTTTTTACGCTTATTGATCTCGTATGCAGGAATGGTTCTTTCTGCTACCATTTCGTTCTTCACGGAGTCGATCAGCTCAACGATCTTGTTGGCCATATCCGCTGCTTTTTGCGGTTCACGATCCAGTACGTCGATCTGAATTGAACCGTATCGCGTACGAACGAAGAAAAAGTGATTGTTGTATTCTTTAACCAGTTTATAGTGTTTGTTCTGATCGTCTGCATCGATATCATAATGCTCCATCAATCCAAACTGATCCACAATTCGGTCCCGGATGCGTGATGAATGTAGGATCTGTACAAGCTGTTCAGCCTGCTCCTCTTCACCAAAATCCATTGCTGCGGCTTTCGCATTACGCTGCTCGGAAAAGGACACAGTACTTGTTGCTGCCGGGAAAACGATTGCAGTTGAACGATACAATGGGGTTAACAGGAGTGAGATCCCAACAGAAAGAACAGCAGCTACAGCAGTGAATATCAGGATGGTTTTACGTCTCTTCCAGATAAAGATCAGTAGGTTTTGTCTCTCTTTGTCAAATTCGTTGATCGGGTCAGTCATTCGTATTCAGTTTTGCTGTGCGAATTTACGCTTTATTGCTTATTCAGTGAATATTAACAGCAAGGAAGACTTTTTATTTTAGAAGATGATGGAAATATCACTTTTTCGATAAAGATCTCCACCGAAACCATTTTCCTTATTTGGAATCCAACAACTTATTCACAGAGGATCCGTTTCGTTTTTAAACTGTAACTTTCCGGTCCATTAAAATGTTTCAGCAACATGAACAAATTCATCCTATTCCTTTTTATTCTTGCAACACAGTCCCTGTTTGCTCAGCAAGAACCGATCTTTTCACAATTCTGGAATGCGAAAACCTACTATAATCCTGCAACCACCGGTTTGAACTTCAAACACCTGAGTACAACGATCGGACGATGGCAAAACGTGGGGGTAGATGGTCAGCCGATCACACAATTATTGGGATACGCCGCCAATATCAAGAAACTGCATGGTGGGCTCGGATTTACCTATATGAGAGAAGAGATCGGATTTTCCACTTTCAATAAGACCAAGTTCAATTACAGTTATCAGATCAAAACTAAAAAAGAAGGTGTATTCTCAATAGGACTTGCTGCCGGTTTTAACAATCTCAAATTCGAACCAACTTGGGAAGTGGCAGATCCAACTGATCCTTTTCTTCCCCAGGCATACAATAAAACCGGATTTACAGGTGATCTGGGAATAGCCTACACTTCCAAAAAGATGAATCTGGCGATTAGTGCTACACAACTAACTTCTTCAAGAATTGGAAATTACACGGAAGCTCCTCATCTGATCATAATGTCTGATTACATATTTGGAAAAGAAGAAGGACTGCAACTCAAGCCTCAAGTTTTTGTGATGACCGATCTGACAAAAGTGACTTACGATCTGAATGCAATGGTCTTATGGAAACAAAAGATCGGTGCGGGTGTCACTTTCAGAAGCAATGAGGATCTTAGTTTTTCGGTGAACTGGGACATCCTTAAGAAATTCAGGATCGGTTATGCTTATGATCTGGCGATGGGCGCATTGGCAGAAACCTCAAAAGGTTCACACACCGGATTTTTTGGTTTGGTTTTCAGGTAAACCGTTCTAAGTCCTGAGTGTTTCAAGCAACTTCCCTGGATCGATCAATCGCAACAGGAATAACATCAGCACACCAAAAGAAATCTGGATCAAGGGCATGATCTCCAGTTCGATCAATGCCGATAAAGGGACCAAAAGAAACATTGACGCTACGAAAATCATATAAGAAACGAACGTTTTCATTTTGAATGGCAGTTCGAACATTCGGTGGGCCATAAATGCCTGAGCCAGCGAAGTTAAAACCTGTGTGATCAGTGTCGCCAATGCGGCTCCTTCTGCTCCATGTTCAGGTATCAGGGAAAGATTGAGCAGAACATTCAACATGACGCCGATCAGCGATATGATATTCAGCACGCGCAGATTTCCCCCTGCAGTTAAAAAAGTCCCGTAGATCAAGTTGAGGCTCATGGCTACGAATACCCACATCAACAAGCGAAAAGGCATTATTGATTCTTCGAGGTTAGCGGAATAGATCAATGAAAGGATACCTTCAGCATTCATATGGCAAACGAATCCAATAAGGATAGCGCCACCAACGAGCAGATCCCTTGAAGTTGCCAACAATTCACCGATCTCCCGCGACCGGTCAGTGATCATTCGAGCAAAGATCGGAAGCAACAAATTGGTAAATAACATCCCGAAAAGGAACAAAGCATCCAGCAAACGAAATCCCTGGGCATACACTCCTGCTTCATGTGCTCCGTTGGAGTGCAGTCGCTCGATCATGATCGAATCTGTTCGGGTGTAGATCATCATTAAAAGGATCAGCAAAGCATATGGAAAGCTCTTTCGGATAATGACCATGGAAAAAGCCCGATTGAATCTGACTTTTGGAATGCCGGCTTTGATCACAAGTAAAATGAAGGCAGTAATCAGTGTGATCCCGTAACAGATGGTTTGTATCCAGATGAACCATTCGATGGTGAAGGAAATATCAAAAAGCGTTGTGAAGAGCAGCGTTCCACAGATAATGATGAGTAACAATCTGTCTAATACGGAAATAAATGCATCGGTACGAAAAAGATGTAAGCCGCCAAAATGACTTCTAATGTACGCTATAAAGGTGACGAGTAACTGATTAAAAACAAGTACGCCAAGCATTTTCATGGAGTTACTGTCATAGCCGGCGACAAGACCAATGGTTAGCGTTATCGCCGCGTAAAGGATGAAAAGCATTAAGCGCAAACCGATTACACGACCCCAATACCTTCCAACAAGAAAGGGATACTGCGCAATGTTCCTTGTGGTGAAATTATTGATCCCCAGGTCCAATACGATGTTGAATAAAAAGGACAGGTTGAGCAGAGAGAAATACAAACCGTAGACATCAGCACCCAATCGGTTCTGAACCGTCGCATCTATCCCGAAGATCGCCAGCGGTTTCACCAGCAGATTGATCAGAACGATCAGGATCAAATTTGACAGGAACTTCTTTTGCATGCGACAAATAACGCAATTCCCTCAGAAATTATTGATAAGAAACGAAAAATTGAGGCGATCCGAACAATGAAACCCCTTAGTTCGGGATAAAAATAAAATTCTGACCGCTATGGATCTTGGCGTCAAAAAGCACCAGCTTGTCCTCTTCAACGATGTGCGTTCTGTAATTCATCGAGGTGAGCAATTCCATGCAGTTCCTGCGGTTCTCGTTATCCCAGAGTTCAGCATAAATAACCGGATGATTTTGCTCTATAACGCGTTTACCCCCTCTCAAAGCATAGAATTCAAAATTCTCTACATCGATCTTTATACCCTGAACGGGTTGTCCATTGATCAGATTATCCAGGGTGTTAACGGGAACCTGAAATTCTTCCCCTTCGTTCCACTCGGTAATGGTTTCGTGCTTTACATGACTCAGACCCTGCATTTTGGTGCCATCATGATGCGGTAAAACCATCTCGATCTGTCCAACTTCATCACCGACCGCTGTTTCATGAATGCGTATCTTCTGTAAACCAAAATGACCCACCACTCTTTTCAGTACAGAAAGATTATCGGGAATAGGTTCGATAGCATGAACGGTCGTGTTCGGCAGTTTCTTAGCTAAATGAACGGTCATAATGCCAACATTGGCTCCGATATCCAGTACATCCCCCTTTCCGTCTTCCAGAAGTGAGAGGAAAAGAAAGAAATCCTTTTCCTTTCGATCATTATTGAGTGTGCGTATTTTGAACAGGGCGAACACGTACAGGTAGTTCTGAAATCCCATGACGCGTTGCAATATGTATTTTACCCAGTTCTTCACTTCCCTGAAACGGGGCAAAAGTAGGAAAAGTTGGCGAAAGCGCGACAGAAGAGCGCAATAATGAACTGTTATGCCTTATTTCACGATGAGCTTGAATCCTTTTCCATGAACATTCATGATCTCTATCCGTTCATCTTCCTTCAAGACCTTGCGCAGTTTGGCAATGTAAACATCCATACTACGACCATTGAAGTAATTGTCATCCCCCCAGATCGCGCGTAAGGTAGCCTGTCGGTCAAGAATGTCGCTCTCGTTCTTCACGAGTAATAATAAAAGTTGATTTTCTTTTGTGGTCAGTTTGCGAACCTCATTCTTAAGATGCAGTAGTCTCGATTCCGGCTCATAGCGAATAGAACCGATCATAAAATCTTCACTTTCTTCTTTCTCGTCTTGTGGTTCAAGTCGACGCATGACCGCATTGATCCTTGCCACCAGTTCATCCATCTGGAAAGGCTTTGTCAGGTAATCATCCGCTCCGATCTCAAATCCCTGAAGTTTGTCATCTTTCATCGCTTTGGCGGTAAGGAAAATGATGGGAATGCGCTTATCCAACTGACGAATTTCACGAGCCAGAGTAAAACCGTCCATTTTAGGCATCATAACATCCAACACACAAAAATCGAACTTGCCGGTTCCGAATTTCTCCAGTGCTTCTTTTCCGTCTCTAACCAAAACAGGCTTGAACCCTTTATTCTTCAAAAAGTTATTCACCAACACTCCGAGGTTTTCGTCATCCTCTGCCAGCAAAATATTCAGTTGTTTGCTCATATCATTCCTTTATTACGACTGTAAACTCTGTTCCTTCACCAAATCTGCTGCGCACCACTACATCCCAGTTGTGCATTTCAGCTATTGCTTTGACGTAGCTCAGACCAAGACCGAAACCTTTCACGTTGTGTACATTACCGGTTGGAACTCGGTACAATTTATCAAATATCCGTGAAACATACTCCTTTTTTATCCCGATCCCCTTGTCCTTAACGCTCAAGCAGATCTTCTTATTTTCACGCTTAAGAATTATTTCGATCTCGGGTTTTTCTTTGCTGTATTTGATGGCATTGTCAACCAGATTGGTCAATACATTGACAAGATGCATGCGATCGGCATGTACTTCTATTAATTCATGAGGCAAGTCCAGACGAATCACGCCGCCACTGTTCTGTATTCTGAACTGGGCGTTGTGTGCTACTTCATGAATGATCTCATTGAGGATCACTTTTTCCTCTCTCAGATTCACCTCTCCTCTATCCATAACAGCGCTTTGCAAGATCCGTTCCACCAACAAACTTAGTCGGTTGTTCTCTTCACGGATCATTTTGACATAGGGTTTCACATCCTCTACTCCATTTCTCACCATATCTTCATCTCCCAATGCTTCACAGGCCAAGGAAATGGTAGAAATTGGCGTTTTGAACTCATGCGTCATATTCGAGATGAAATCGTTTTTCATTTCCGAAAGTTTTTCCTGGGTCAAAATGGTCCGGAACATGAATATCATGGTAATAATGATCAACACGACCAAGGACAAACTGATCACCATTTGCCCCCAGATCTCTGTAAGAATGAAAGCGCGTTTCTTAGGAAAGAACACATACAGATAAAGATCATCATCCAGCACGTTACTTGGAAAAAGAAGGGTCTTTCCTACCCCGGTGGTGTCAAGGTCGGTTCTGTAGTGATCAGGGGCATTGTCGAAATCGATAGGGATACCGAATTCGTCGGCCACCATGAATTCGTAGCTGTGCGGTAGATCATCATCAGAATTCTCAATCCTTATCACAGAATCGAGGAAAACAGGGTCAATTCTCTCTGCAGGACTTTCATAAACATTATCGCGGAATGCCTGGATCATCATGTCATTGACGAACTTGGCCTTTTTGAAGATCTGCTGCATCACTCGCTGGTCAAGCTGAATAGCCAATTTTACAGAGTCACTTGTTGGAATTTTCTTGTTGTGCTTGTCGAAAAGGTCCCTGAGTTGGCGCACATCCCTTGCTAATACTTTCTGTTCAGTACTTACGCCTGAAATAGAGTCGTAGGATTTTCCCTTTATGACAAGGTAATTATGCAATTCCCCATCCTCGTAAATGGCAGTGTCCTGAATGGAAATGGATTCCTGAGACGACAACAATTGCTGGAATTCCTGTTTAAGGATGTCTTTGTACTGACCGCTGAAATCACGGTTGACAATGTGCATGTAACGGCGAATGTCTTCTGCCTTTTCATGACGAATGGCAATGCGCTCGAGTGAAGTAGAAAGATTGTTCTTGAGGCGAATGTTCGTTCGATCGTATAGCTGGGCAGTTTGAAATACCTGAATGACCAATAGCGCCAGCATGGCCAGCACCACCAATACCCAGATGAGATTTACCCTGATCTTTTTCAATCACCAAAAGTTTCGGCTAAAGTAAACGTCTCTGCAAAGTGCAATGATGACTTAACTTTTTTTAACACGACTTCCTTTCTGATAAAAACGTTCGGAACAACACTGATAACTGCGGTATATTTACTTCAATATGAACTAAGATAAAACAATTATCGTTGTACTTTCGTACACATGCCGCTTCTGCGCTACATAGGATTAACAATATTCTTGCTGTTCTTCAGCAGAACGATAAACGCTCAGGTATCGAATGTGCGTTCATACCGTGTAACTAACAGTGCAGACACTATTTTACTCGACACCTTAAGCATCTTTCCGGGTTCATTCAAACTGTTCTGTGGTAATGAATTGCTCACCAGTGACCGATACAAGCTTGATCACGCGGGAGCTAAACTGATCCTGCTCCATCCATGCAGGGACACCCTTCTTACCGAATACCGTGTTCTTCCAATAAATCTTTCAAAAAGCTACAGCTACAGGGATACCAGTAAGATATATACTGCCAACAAGGGTAGTCAAGATGATTTCAGGATAACGAGCAGCTATGATGTCAATGATGTTTTTGGGGGCTCCTCACTCAATAAAAGCGGTAGTATCTCTCGCGGAGTTTCTTTTGGGAACAATCAGGATCTTGGAGTCAACTCGACACTGAATCTTGAATTGTCAGGTGATATTGCTCCCAATTTGAAACTCATCGCCTCCCTTTCAGATGACAATATGCCGATCCAACCGGACGGAAACACCAACAAGCTGCAGGAGTTCGATCAGGTTTTCATTCAATTGTACAACGATCGTTTCAAGACCATCGCAGGTGATTTCTGGTTGTACAAACCCAAAGGTTATTTCATGAATTACCGCAAAAGAGGTCAGGGATTAACGGCAGAATACACCTGGACAACAGATCCCGAAAAGGTATGGAAAACTCAGGTGAGCGGAGCACTATCCAAAGGTAAGTTCAACCGACAGGTCATACAGGGTATAGAAGGTAATCAGGGCCCTTATCGCCTAAGAGGAGCTGAAAATGAACCATTCATCACCTTACTCTCTGGAACAGAACGCGTTTTCATTGATGGAAAACAACTGGAAAGAGGACAGGAATACGACTATACGATCAATTACAACACCTCAGAGCTCATTTTTACCTCCAGGAATATGATCACCAAAGATTCTCGGATCGTGGTAGAATTCCAGTACTCAGACCTTAATTATGCCCGTTCTTTACTGCAAACTTCAACCACTTACACCTCCAAGAAGACAGAATTCTGGATCAATGCTTACACTGAGCAGGATGCGAAAAATCAAACCCTTCAGCAGGAATTGTCCTTTGAACAGAAACAGTTGCTTTCTTCGATCGGTGACAGTATTGAACTTGCCAGAACGAACAGCATCGATTCGATCGGCTATTTCGAAAACCAGGTCATGTACCGAATGATCGACTCGCTGGGATACGATTCAGTTCTCGTTTATTCCGTAAATCCATCCGTGGCAGTATACCGCGCGGTATTCACGTTCGTTGGACAGGGAAAAGGAAATTATGTCTTCAGTAATCTGAACGCACTTGGAAAAGTGTACAAGTGGGTCGAACCGATCGGCGGTGTACCACAAGGTGATCATGAACCTTCGCGTTTGATCATTACACCCAAGCAACGTCGCATGGTTTCATCAGGCTTCAGTTATGCGCTGAGTAAAAAACTGCGGATGGAAAGTGAAGTGGCATACACTGGAAATGATGTCAACACCTTCTCCTCGCTCGACCGGGAAGATGACGCCGGTTACTCTAACCGGACGCGCATACTCGGGACTATTCCGTTGAGTCGTGACTCTGTGCCCAACTGGCAACTGGAAACCAAAGTTGAAGTCGAATTGCTGAGCGAAAACTTTGTTCCTATAGAGCAGTACCGAACGGTGGAATTTGACCGGGATTGGAACACCAGAAATAAGGGTTACACCGGACGACAGATCGCTTCCTCTGCCGGAACGAATTTCAAGCACCGACAATACGGCAACCTCAACGCCGAAGCGCAGCACTTTAAGATCGGAAATAACTACGAAGGATTGCGAGGTGCAAGCAACGGAAACTGGTCACAAAAGGGATTCCGTGCGAGGTGGGATGCCAGTTACCTTTCTGCCACGGCCGAAAGACGAAGCGAGTTCATTCGCCACAGAAGTGAATTTTCACAACAACTTGGTAAAAAGATCCGCGTAGGATATATAGATGATCACGAATTCAACCGTTTTACTGGAGGTATGACTGCACTTGATCCGGGAAGCTATCAGTTCTTCGATTACCAATTCTACCTTGCCAACGGCGATTCAACTACAAATCAGTTCAAGGTATTCTATCGCGAACGATACGATCGTATCTCCGACAGTTCAGCATTATTGCCTGCCGCAAAGGCCAGAACAACGGGTGGTGAGCTTAGTATAAAAAGTTGGACCAATCATCGTCTGAACCTGGTTACCGGCTACCGTCAACTCGTGATCAATGATTCCTCTTTGATCCTTCAAAAACCGGAAAGCAGTTTGCTTGGTCGCATCGATTATGAAGCAAAATTCTTCAAAGGCGCCCTGACCTTCAGCAATTTCTATGAGATCGGTTCAGGGCTTGAACAGAGGCGGGAATTCCTATACATCCAGGTGAACGCAGGGCAAGGGATCTACACTTGGATCGACTACAACGGCGATGGCATTAAAGACCTGAACGAATTCGAGATCGCACAATTCGTTGACCAGGCTGAGTACATTAGAGTTTTCACACCGAGCAGTGATTATGTCAGGACCTATTCCAACGAGTTAAATCAATCCATTTTCTGGCGTCCTGAAAAACTCTGGAACAATAAAAAAGGAATGTTGAAATTCCTTTCACGCTTCTCCGATCAGGCGAGGATCAGGATCAACAGAAAGACCACTTTGTTCGATGGCTGGTCGGCCTTCAATCCTTACCCTGCTGAGATTCGGGATACAAACCTTATTTCTACGGGAAGTAATCTCAGAAATACGGTGTTCTTCAATCGAACTTCAAGCATTTTTGGTGGAGAATATACTTTTCAGCAAGTACAGAGTAAAACCCTTCTGGCTACTGGATTCGATTCGCGCGCCAACCTCTACCACGAACTGAGCTTTCGCTGGAATATTCAGCGCACATTTTCCATTGAGAACAAAGCACAAATGGGGACAAAGGTCTCAGAAGCAGATTATACAAGCGGCAGAAATTACGAACTCAATTACTTTTTCACTCAACCGGCCTTTATCTTTCAGCCGACCACCACTTACAGGGTTTCTCTGGAGGGTAAATATGCACAGAAAGAAAACTCCGAAATCTATGGAGGTGAGAGTGCAGAGATCATTGAACTCGGAACAAGTTTCAAATACAATCAATCTGAAAAAGGAAGTTTGCAGGGCAATTTCAAATGGGTCGAGATCCGCTTCGACGGAAACGAATTTTCTGCTCTCGGATTTGAAATGTTGGAAGGATTAAGGACAGGAACAAACTTCACCTGGAACATCGGCTATCAGCGTTCGGTTTCCCGCAACCTGCAATTGAACCTTCAGTATAACGGGAGAAGATCAGAAAATAGCCGAACGATCCACTCCGGAGGAATGGAAATAAGGGCCTTCTTCTAAGAAGGATCCTTTGTTTCAGAACTGGTTTTTTGGATGCTTTGATCAAAGATCATCCAAACAAACACGAAAGTAATTCCATCCTTCAAGGCACTGGAAAAGTAATTCAGAAAACCACTGAAAAGATCAAGATACTCCCATTCCACCAAGAACAGCATGAAGAAAAAGGAAAGTGAAATGTAACTCAAAGCATAAACAATAACTCGCAGAATGGCCTTCCAGAAGGAAAACTCCCTGATAAACCAGGTACTGAAATAGGTGATCAGAGCGCAGAGGATTAGCAAGATTCCTTCCACTCCAATTTCAAAGATCAACGTTTCCCAATTCAGGAAATGCACAAAATCGAACTTGGCAACAATGATCCGCGAAATGAAATTGATGGACAATACCAAGGCGGTGAAGACCAAAATGAGTCGCAGCACGTTTATTCTTTTTGTTGAGATCATTGCTTTAGTTTTGGTTTAGACGACTACAGATCACAGATTAAATGCTATCGAGATCTTTGGAACTATATTCTGTTTCCAGTCGGTATTAGCATAATAACCGTAGTGATAGAATCCTCCGATCCCAATGGCTGTGAATCCGGAAGTCAAAATTCCGTTAATGATCAATCCACCTTCGAAATAACCTTTATCCATTGAACGCACCGAGACATTGTGCGATGAACGGTTCGTCAGCTCCCCATATCCGATACCGTGATGAAAAGCGAATTGCGGTTCATTCCACTTGGCTTTGGTCTTTATACTTAATAGGTCCAGTCGGGTGAACAGCGCCACTTGTGAAGAATGGTAAAAAGCTCCGGGTACCATGGTTTCGAAAGTATTCTTGACGGATAAGTTCCAGTCCTTTCCAGTACCATTGCCCAATTGCTGCAAGAAGAGCGGCACATCTCCGATCGTTCTTGCGGCATTCAGTTTCCATGAAAAGACTCCTATTCCGATCAACGGAATGTCCTGTGTGATATCGACATTAAATCTCCAGTAATCCTGTGTTGCAGTGAAGAGGTCAGGAATACCTTTCGCAACCCGAAGTCTGATCTTCGGATATTTCGTTCCTTTGGAGACACGCTGCTCTCCAACCAGCATTACCTTTTCCCTGATATTCCAGGTAAGTTCACCAAATACTTCCGCCAGATCCGTTCCGCTAACTGGTAAAGACTGATAGACCGCATTGCTCTGGAGGAAATTGTAATCACGTGTAAAGGAAATACGTTGAAAATTACCCGCTACAACTATTTTGATATTGGCCTTAGGGAAAGCAGAAAATGACACCTCTGCAAGTCGTTGTCTTTCCATATTGACAATAAACAGGTTACGGTATAGTTCCTGATTTGACAAGCTGAAATTTCCGGGACGAAAACCGGGTGTACCACGTTCCATCAGGTCCTCCTGATAACGCAGATCCATTCGTATTCCTTTCTTACGGTAAAGATGTACCGTTGAATACGCTCCGTGTTTCCAAGCTCTGTCCCTAAAACCATAAGCTCCGTACCCTCCGATCACGACAGGCTTCATCAGCTTCCGGGATGTTTCCAGACCCGCACCCAGTCGCACACCTTCATATTCGTTGTAATTCAGCAATCGATTAATGTCCATATTAAAATAGCCCATCGGAATTCGTCCTTCAGTAAGCACTTTCAAGGCGCTTAGTCTTCGGTTGAGATCATTTGCTTCCGATAAGCTGTCGATCATTTCGTACGTTCTTTTTTCACGATCAGTTATACTGAACTCCCTGCGTTCCTCCCATTCGTTGTCTTTGAGTTCTGCAGCTTCTTCGGACACCACGACTGAAACATTATCAAACGACACCTTTCCTATCTTCGATCGGTCAAAATTGACATTTCGAATATAAGTGCTTCCTTTACCGACGATCTGTTGCCCTTCAACAGATACGGTTAATGGCATAATGAGTTCAGTGCTGAGCTTATAAGGAAACCACTTGAAATCATTGGTGTATTTGTATTCCTGAACGATCCCCAGTTTGGTGCCTGATGTGTCCGCAAATGGAGATGCCGTAACTTTTTCAATCGCAAAGCCTTTGGTATTGATGAACAATCGACCGGTCATTCCATCAAAATTCTTTCCTTTTCTCGGACGGTAAAAAATGGTGAAGGTGGTATCCGCTCCAACAATTGTTGTGTCTTCAAGAATGAATAAATAACGATTTGTACCCCCAAAAGCTATTGGATTCACATAATTCTTCCCAAGCAATTGAACCTGATTCTCGTAAAAACTGAAAGACTGCAATTCACTGGCAAAGGTAGAAAACATGGGATCTGAAAATCCGGACACCTTGTAAGCGGTGATCTCCTCCTTGTCACGGGAAGGTGGAATGAAGGTTCTTGTGGAGGAACTTTCCAACATAAAAAGATGTTGTTCCTCGAAAAAGCGTTTCATTCGGATCAAAGTTGAATCGGATGTTGAATCCGGAATACTGGCCAAGTATTCCCTGTCCATGTCGAAAATGAACTTACTGTAACTCGCGTAGTAAAAGGCATCGTTCTCCATGGGATTATTCAATTTCCTTCTGGCGATCGCCTGATCTATAATGCGATGGGCAGGATTCTCTCCGGCTACTACACGCACCTCCTGGATCTGCTGGAACACAGGTTGTATGTAGATCGTCCCGTCAATGATATTAACTGTTTCGATCGTTGTATCACGGTAGGATGCAACGTGCAAACGAATGGACATTACCTCATCAGTCAAATGAAACAGACCGTCGATATCAGCGAGAAATGGTGAACCTTTATCGGGATAGATCTTTACAAATGGAACGGATTCCTTCGAAACGGCATCTTTTATAAAATACGGTGTCTGAGCAGTTGAAAGAAAAGAAACAAACGCCGCTATGGCTAAGAGCAAAAACCGATTCATGGTTTAAAAATAATTAATCCTGAATTGTAATTGCTTCGATTGATCAGATCACCTTCCGGAAAATGCTGAAGAATGGTACGAATCGTGGTGTCTTTCGCTGATATTCTTTGTACTCGGGATATTTGGATGCCGACAATTCTTCAGAGAAATCTGAGCTTCCTTTAAACAGGATCAGCAACAATAAACATCCTGCAATCGACCAGTTGATCCATTCTCCTGTAGCGACAACACTGAAACAGTAAAAAATGATCCATATACTTTGCTCCATGGCATAATTGGGATGACGAACAATAGACCAGAGCCCGGTACGGACAAATCCATGTCGGTATTCTCCTAGGTCCTCACCGTTGGCGATGCGACGATATTTTTCGGTCTGAAAATCATATTGCTGCTGATCCGCAATATATTCGATGATAACTGCCATCAAGAAAAGTCCGGCAAGTATCCAGTCTGCCATTCCAAGCTGCGGATCAGCTCCATCTCCGATGGTAGTAAGGATGGGCAACGTGAACAAAAAGATCAACACATTCTGGTAAGCAGAAATGAAGAACAAGTTAAAAAGCCCCCAAACGAACTTGTTGTTGAATCCGGGTCTTTTGCGAAGTTCTTCCCATCTGTAATCTTCTTCTCCCTCCCAGAATTTCAATTGATAGGCTCCCCTTCTGGCAAAATTGTAAGTCAGGCGAATTCCCCAGATGGTCACCAGAACAGACATCAAAACCATTCTTGGTTCCATATCGCCCGCATTTGTCATGAACCAGACATAAACGATTGGAATAATACTCCACAATTTATCGACTTGAGAATTATTCCGGGTCAATTCCCCGACAATAAAACAATACGCGATCACACCGGAAACGATATAGGAGGAATTCCAGAGGATCTCTGTTTGCATGGCGTTCAAAGGTGTTCCCATGTAGAAACTGAGCACAGGAACTACGATCACAGTAAAGATCAATAAGAGTATTGTAAGTAGCATAGTATCAATTTTCAGGTTAACATTTCAAAGTTAAATATGTTCCCAAGCATTTTGGGTCCGATATTTAGGACCACACTTTTGCTCCCTCAGAACAATTCTGACAAATATCGATCTGTTGTCGACCAGTAAGCACTGCTGCCCTGAATCCCTTGTATTTTTCACTTTTCCAGATCTTTTTGAACGGCATTTCCTTTATTTCACCCAGTACATGTTGCGCATCCTTGTCAAAACAGCACGGAACAACCTTTCCATCCCAGGTGAGCACACTTCCAGACCACATGCGCCAGCAGCGGTCTTCCGTTTTATATTTAAGAGAATATGTACCATCCTTCCCTTTCTTATAACGCGCATAACGCTCGTTCAAGGGCATAAGTGGATTCCCATTTTTATAATCGTACAATTGAGCCGTTTTGATCCTTACCTCGTCGATCCCGAGTTCTTTACCCAATGAGTATATCGCCGGGATTTCGTGTTCGTTCGGTCTAACCGCAAGAAACTGAAAGATCAGGTGTGGTGTTGAGGAACCTTTTTCTCTTTTCGCTTGAACCAGATGTTCACTCGCCTCGATCACCTTGCTTAAATCGCCATGAACCCGATATTGTTCATACGTTTCCTGCGTCAACCCGTCAATGGAAATGATCAGGCGATCCAGGCCTGAGTCTACGATCTCTGCTGCTTTCTTGGCATCTATGAAATGAGCATTGGTCGAGGTGGCTGTGTAGATCTTTCTTTTTTTAGCGGATTTTATGAGTTCGAGGAATTTCGGATGAAGGAAGGGCTCCCCCTGAAAGTAATAATTGATATAAAAAACCGTCTTGCTGACCTGATCCAGCATTTCCTCATGAAGTTCAACATCGAGTTTTCCGGTCGGTCGTGTAAATTGTTTCAGTCCGCTGGGGCATTCAGGACATCCCAGGTTGCAGGCGGTAGTTGGTTCGATCGATAAGCTAAAGGGTAGGCCCGAATGGAAGGGCTTTTTCAAGATACCGGAAATGGTGTACGAAGCCCTCAACTGAATCAGATTCACCATCCTACGCAAGGACAAATGCTTCAAAATATTCAAATTGTCTTTCCAAACAGCCATGATACCCAAAAACTCCAAACTCTAAACTCTAAATTCTATGTTCTATGTTCTATGTTCTATGTTCTATGTTCTATGCTCAAAAAAAAACGCCCCCGAAACCGGAGACGTCTTTGCTATAATCTTAGAGAACAGATCAATGTTCTTCACCTTCTTCTTCGAAGATACGCTTTGGACGCATCTGCTCGAACACACCAAGCGTGATCCAGTAAGGAAGAATGAATCCCATAAGGAAGAGCAACATCCAGAATGCCATTCCACCGATCAAAAGAAACAATACGATACCAAATACGCTCATCTTTCTTAACTTTAAGTGTTCAATATGGGGGTAAAAATACTAAAATATTCAAATACGCAAACAAAAAATGGAATTCAGAATTGAAAAAGACACCCTTGGCGAGGTTAAGGTACCTGCAGATAAATACTGGGGAGCACAAACCGAGCGTTCGCGAATGAATTTTAAGATCGGTCCTGAGGCCTCAATGCCGATAGAAGTGATCTATGCATTTGCCATCCTAAAGAAAGCAGCGGCACAAAGCAATGAGGAGCTGGGTGTTCTCGACCCTGAAAAAAGTAGGCTCATTTCTAAGGTGTGCGACGAGATCCTGGAAGGTAAACTGGATGATCAGTTTCCGCTTGTAATCTGGCAAACGGGTTCCGGCACCCAAACAAATATGAACCTGAATGAAGTGATCGCTAATCGCGCCCATGTTCTTCAGGGTGGAAAGTTGACGGACAAAGAAAAAATCCCCAGCGCCAACGATGACGTTAATCGTTCTCAGTCGTCCAATGATACCTTCCCAACAGCCATGCACATAGCCGTCTATTCAAAGATCCATCATGACACACTTCCTGCTTTAAGGCATCTTCAAAACGTCTTAGCTGAAAAGGCGGAGGCTTTCTCAGGGATCATTAAGACAGGTCGCACGCATTTTATGGATGCAACCCCATTGACACTTGGACAGGAATTCAGTGCCTATGCTTCACAGTTAGCGAATGCTATTGCAGCTCTGGAACATTCAAACGAAGGATTGAGGCCTCTTGCTTTGGGTGGGACAGCAGTTGGAACGGGATTGAATGCTCCCGTCGGATATGCTCAATTGGTGGCTTCAAAAATCGCTGAATTCAGTGGATTGCCATTTGAAACAGCTTCCAATAAGTTCGAAGCATTAGCCGCACATGATGCATTAGTCGAAGTTTCTGGTTCACTGAAGCGGGCAGCAGTAGGACTGATGAAGATCGCAAATGATATTCGCATGCTTTCATCAGGTCCGCGCAGTGGTATTGGAGAGATCAATATTCCCGACAATGAACCGGGATCTTCAATAATGCCGGGCAAAGTGAACCCAACTCAACCCGAAGCCCTTACAATGGTATGCGCACGGCTAATGGGGAACGATGTCACAGTAGGAATCGCAGGCTCCAACGGACATTTCGAATTGAACGTATTTAAGCCAGTGATTGTGGCTACAGTTCTTGAATCATCTCAATTGTTAGCAGATGCCGTTCGATCCTTCACCGAAAACTGTGTTAAAGGCATTCGTGCAAACGAAGAAAATATCAAAAAACACCTCGACAATTCCCTGATGCTTGTCACCGCTTTGAATCCACACATTGGTTATTACAAAGCTGCAGAGATCGCTCAACTCGCCCATCGGGAAAACCTGACCCTTCGACAGGCTGCTGTGCGATCCGGCCATTTATCAGCGGAGGATTTTGACAAATGGGTTGATCCTTCGAAAATGGTTTGATAACCCATAAAAAAAGCGACTGCACCAGAGTACAGTCGCCTTTTTGCTTGCGAAAGGTGAATTATTCCAATACAAAAACAATTGGAAGTGTAACCCTTGTTCGAACAGCCTTGGCACCAACCTCTCCCGGTTTCCACTTCGGCATGTTACGAACGATCCTTACCGCTTCGCGATCAATTGACTTATATACTCCTTGCTCAACATTGATACCTGAAATAGTTCCGTCTTTTTCTACAACGAATGAAAGGTATACTCTTCCTTGCTCGTTAAGCTCGATAGCATCCTGAGGATAAACCATATTGGTTTTGATGTACTTGATCATTTCATTGAATCCACCAATGAACTCAGCGTCAACATCTGCCCAAACTACCGGTTCAAGATCCACATCAACCAATCCTGTATTGAGATCCCCTGTGGGAATGTTCAATCCGTCTAGACCAACATTTGGATCAGGAACAGTTGAAACACCTGTGATCACTGTGATCTCCTGCCCAACGTTTGGATCAGCGTTGATCGAAGGGTCAGAGGTATTCGTTTGTGGTTGCTCAACGATCGGTTTGATGATCGGTTCCTCCTTTGGAATTTCAATGGGTTCTTCCACTGCGAAAGTGACTGATGATCCTTCCATTCTGCGTTTCAGGTCCAGATCATCCAAAGGACTCTGGTAGTTAAATGCTGCTAAAGTGAAGGATCCTGCTGTGAGTAATCCTGTGAAGAACAAGGCAGTTCTTCTCCTCTCGAGGTCGTACCTCGAATTTTTTTTCGCGATCATAATTAAAAGATTTATATGTTAATGTTTTGTCCTTTTCAAAGCACGTGCCAAAATTGTATCTCATTGATATACTGATCATTAATTCAGTCCATTTTGTTATTTTTTTGTTAAGCAAATCAATCTTCATGCACTGAACCTTGTCGTGAGTGCAGCATCTGAAAATTCCGTACCTTTGCCATAGACTTCAGTTCTGTGACGAAAACCAAGAAACACATACTAACCTTCGAACAGGAATACGATTTTGAACTGATCGGAATTTGTTCACATCACAATGATTACCGGTTAGCCTGGGGGATCAACGAAATACTGGGTATTCACCTTGAAAAGTCGTCCGATGATCACATTGTAATGAATAAGAAAGGGCTGGTTCAATCAAACCATTCGAAATATGTGTTCAAGGATGAGGAGAACCTGACGGAATTTTATCTCATACGCAACAAAAGCCTTGGTAAATACTTGATCCCTGAAAAGCCAACGATCGATTATTTCCTGTTCATCTATGAGAACCATCTTTTGGATGTAAATGAATTAGTGCAGAAGATGAAAGGGGTAGCAAGTGTTCTCGGAGCCTTTGTTTTTGATCCGGAAGAATTGGAGTCGACCGAACATATTGTTTTTAATTGAATTATGAAGAAAACTAAAATAGTAGCAACACTCGGACCTGCTTCCAGCAGCAAAGAAGTGCTAAAGGAAATGTTCCTCGCTGGAGTGAACGTTTGTCGTCTGAACTTTTCACATGGTGCTTACGAAGATCACGCAGCAGTGGTAAAAACGATTCGTGAATTGAATGAAGAAACCGGACTGAACGTTGCAATTCTTGCCGATCTTCAAGGACCAAAGATCCGAACAGATGAAATGGAAAACAACGGGGTTGAACTGATCAACGGATCTGAAGTGGAGATCACTACCGAAAAAGTTCTCGGAACCGCGAAACGTTTCTCGATCAACTATGCTCAGTTGCCCAAAGATGTACTTCCTGGAGAGCGCATTTTGCTGGATGACGGTAAACTGGCATTGGACATATTGGAAACAAATGGCTTGGATCTGATCAAGGCGAAAGTGGTTCATGGAGGAATACTCTCATCCAAAAAAGGGGTGAATTTCCCAAATACAAGGATCTCCATGCCTTCACTCACACCAAAAGACCTTAAAGATCTTGATTTTGCACTTGATCAGAATGTGGATTGGATCGGACTATCGTTCGTACGTTCAGCTCGCGACATTATCGAACTTAAGCACATTATTGCGAACCGAAAATGTAAAGCGAAAGTTGTAGCGAAAATTGAAAAACCGGAAGCGATCGAAGAGATCGATCAGATCATTCGCGAAAGTGACGCCTTGATGGTGGCGCGAGGTGACCTTGGGGTTGAAGTTCCTTATCAAAGCGTTCCGCTCATTCAGAAAATGTTGATCAACAAGTGTGTTGTACATGCGAAACCGGTTATTGTTGCAACACAAATGATGGAAAGTATGATCACCAATATTTCTCCGACAAGGGCCGAGGTGAATGATGTCGCCAACGCTGTTCTTGACGGCGCAGATGCGGTGATGCTATCCGGTGAAACTTCAGTAGGAAAATTCCCTGTAGAAGTGATCAAAACGATGGCGAACATTGTTACCGAAATGGAACGCTTCGGAGGAATTTACAACAAGGAAGAGATACCGGAGAAAAACCATAACCGCTTTATTACAGATTCCATTTGTTTCAATGCTTGCCGACTTTCCCAGCGTGTTGAGGCCGATGCCATTGTAACGATGACCTTTTCCGGTTATACGGCGTATAAGATCGCTTCACAGCGTCCGAAGGCTCCGATCTATGTATTCACAAGCAATAAACAGATCCTTACACAGATCAACTTAATTTGGGGGGTTCGTGGATTCTATTACGATAAACAAGTCAGTACGGATCACACTATCGCAGACATCAAATACTTGTTAAAGAAGGAAGGATTGCTCAAAGCCGGTGATCTCGTGATCAACATCGCTTCCATTCCTTTAGAGGACTTGGGTAATTCAAACATGTTGAAATTGAGCTACGTCGATTAATGAAAAGACTCCTGTGCTTTGCGTTCACTTTGCTTACGGGCCTTTCCATAGCTTGTGATACAGATGTCACTATAGCACAGGGTTCAAGCATTTCATTTTGTGCGGGATCGAACACTGTTGTCAGTGCTGCCTCCGGTTTCGTTTCCTACAGCTGGACGGGGCCGCAAAATTTCAGCACTGCAACGATCTTCCCTTCAGTTTCAGGGCAATATGTCGTGGAGGCTATCGATGCCATTGGCTGTATTTCAACGGATACGATTGATGTTACCGTTTTTTCAGCTCCTTTTGGTGTGATCGTTTCTTCGGAAGGCAATGTAATTTGTCCCGGTGGTTCAGGAACCGTTCTGAGTTTGACACAAGGTTTCACCAGCTATCTTTGGAGCACAGGATCCACTGTTCCTATACTTCCGGTGGATGAACCCGGGACCTATTCCGTTCAGGTTACGGATGCCAATGGATGCTCAAGTAATACTTCGATCATCATCTCCTCCCCGAATTTTGCTTTGAATGCATCGCAGCAGTTGATCTGTTCAGGAATGAGTACAACGATTATTGCTTCCGGTGGCACCTCTTATTTGTGGTCAGGGGGTGAAACCAGTCCTTCGATCATTGTATCTCCGGAAATAAACACGGAGTACACTGTTGAGATCACTTCAGGCAATTGTTCGACAACGTTATCTGCGACAATTGAAGTGGTTGATGTCGGCAACAGTTTTGTTCAAGACACTTTCATCATTGCGGAAGGGGATGTGATATTCATGAACGGTCCTGAAGGATACGATTCCTACAGCTGGTCACCTACTGAGAACCTGACTTTGACGGATACTCAAGGTTCAACTTTCATTGGTACCGAATCATCGAATTACGTTCTTACCTCCAGCCACAATGCAGGATGTGTCAGAGTTGACACCTTTACGGTGATCGTTCTTCAAATGACTGCACCTACAGGTTTCTCTCCCAACAACGATCAGCAGAACGATCTATTTGTAGTTCCTGAGTTGAATGTCTACAAAGGTAAGATCATGATCTGGAACCGGTGGGGAGATCTGGTATTTGAAAGTGATCATTATCAAAATAATTGGGACGGAACCTGTCAGTCCTCAATGTGCATAGGGAATGGTCCGCTACCTGAGGGAACTTATTATTATCATATCGAAGCAGAAAACTTGATCTTTACGGGATTCACAACTATTAAACGCTGATGTTGAGAACAATTTTGTACATCTCGGTCCTATTCCTGTCGCAGTTCACATCGGCACAGAATCTCTATCGTTTTGGTCAATACAATTTTACCAAAAGCATTTTCAATCCTGCGGCCTTAGGTGCAGACGCCTCCATTACCGCAGACCTGGTTTACCGCAACCAATGGAGGGGAATTGATGGAGCACCTCAAACCGCTGCGTTTAATGGATCCTACGATTTGAATTCGTCTATGGCTGTTGGGATCAATTTCTTCAATGACAGGATCGGATTGAATCAAACCAACTCCTTCTTGGCCATGTACAGTTACCGGCTTTTGTTTGATGAGCGAAAATATCTGGCTTTTGGTCTGGGACTTGGCGGGGACAATTATTCCTGGAGTCTGAATGATGCAACTACCGAAACTCCAGATGATCCTGCATTTCAGGGTAACTATTCGGCATTTCGTTTTCAAAGTTCCTTCGGAATTTATTACCGCACCCACAACTACTACCTCGGTTTTTCGATCCCACAGTTCTTTCAGAATACTGCGAGATCTTCACGATTTAAGGTTGATCACTTATATTACAACTTCATTGGAGGATATTACCTGGAGCTTACTGATGACTTTATCCTTCATCCCAGTACTCAGTTAAAATTGATTCCTAATGCACCACTGCAGGTAGAGCTACAGGTGAGGGGTATTTATCAGTTCATGGGACTGTCCTTGGGATACCGTACAGAAAATGCGCTGATCACCGGGCTCGATATCATGCTCAAAGAGCGCGTGAGAATTGGATACATGTACAATTTCGATCTTGGTAAGCTTTCCGGCGTACGCGGTGGATCAGGTGAAATTTATCTTGGGATGGGCTTGCCTTATTACTTCAACAAAACCCAGGGATCCAAATACATGGGTAAGAACGGGAACTTCAACCGCAATTATCGGAGAGCCGCTCGCAAGCAAAGGATCTGACCCCACTTCAAGCTGTTCATAACTGCCCTTTTTTCGGTTAAAAAACATTCCGGCTAAACCCTTTTATTTTTCGTTTGTTCCTAGTTCTAATTGCTGCTGTAGCAGTATATTTGTTGTCTAAAATTCAAACTTTAAGGAATGAGCACTTTCTCTACCCGTCATATCGGTCCTAATGAAGCTGAAAAAGCTTCAATGTTGAACAAGATCGGAGTCGCATCAGTTGCTGAACTGGTCGATAAAACGATCCCTGCCCACATTCGTCTTAATCGTGAATTGAACGTCACGAGCGCAATGTCTGAGCAGGAGTATCTGACCCACATTACTGAACTTGGGAGCAAGAACAAGGTGTTCAGATCGTTTATTGGACTTGGGTACAATGAAACGATTGTTCCATCAGTTATACTTCGAAACGTTTTAGAAAATCCTGGTTGGTACACTGCTTATACTCCTTACCAGGCGGAGATCTCACAAGGTCGTCTTGAGGCATTGTTGAATTTCCAGACAATGATCATGGATCTTACGGGAATGCCAATCGCCAACGCGTCTCTTCTGGATGAAGGTACCGCAGCTGCAGAGGCAATGATCATGTTCTGGAATTCCCGCTCACGCAACGACGTTAAAGAAGGAAAGAATCGCTTCTTCATTTCTGAGAACTGTTTCCCTCAAACGATCGATGTTGTAGAGGGTCGTGCAAAAAATCTAGGGATCGAACTGATCATCGGTGATGAGAATACGATCGCTCTTGACAACGGTTACTTTGGAGCCTTGGTTCAATACCCGAATGCTAAAGGAGTGATCACTGATGTCGCCTCCTTCATTTCAAAGGCTAAAGAAAGTGCTGTTCAAGTTGCCGTTGCAGCAGATATCCTTTCGCTGGTTATTTTGAATTCACCTGGTTCGCTTGGTGCTGATGTTGTGTTGGGTTCTTCACAGCGCTTTGGTGTTCCGATGGGATACGGTGGTCCGCATGCTGCTTTCTTCGCAGCGAAGGACGATTACAAGCGCAACATGCCTGGTCGTATCATCGGTGTTTCTAAAGATGCAGACGACAACATTGCTCTGCGAATGGCTCTTCAAACCCGCGAACAGCACATCAAAAGGGATAAAGCCACTTCAAACATTTGTACTGCTCAGGCTTTGTTAGCTGTAATGGCCAGTATGTATGCTGTTTATCATGGGCCTAAAGGAATCCGCGAGATCGCACTCAATGTTCATTCATTGGCTTCAAAAACTGCTGATGGCTTGAAAGCTATGGGAATTGAGCTCGGTTCGTCAAACTATTTCGATACGCTTTGGGTGAAGGGTGTTCAGTGTTCTGCTGTTCAGTCAGCAGCTGAAGAAGCTCACATGAACTTCCATTACTTGAATGACCACGAATTGACGATCAGTTTCGGTGAGCCTCATACCTTGGCAGACGTTCAGACTATCCTCAACATCTTTGCAAAAGTAGAAGGCAAATCTGCCGGAAATGTAACTCCTGAGCTGCATGCGAACCTTGCTGGTTCATTCATGCGTTCAGATGCGATCCTTACTCACCCAACTTTCAACAGTTTCCATTCAGAATCCAAGATGATGCGTTATCTGAAGCGATTGGAAAACAAGGATCTTTCATTGGTTCACAGTATGATCCCTCTAGGGTCTTGTACCATGAAACTGAACGCTGCCTCTGAATTGATGCCGATCACCAATCCTCAGTTCGCAAACATGCACCCTTTTGCGCCGATCAATCAGGCGGAAGGATACCACGAAATGTTCCGTCAATTGGAAAAAGACCTTTGTGAGTGCACAGGATTCGCGGCTATGTCATTACAACCCAACTCAGGAGCACAAGGAGAATACGCAGGTTTGATGGTGATCAAAGCTTATCACGAATCACGCGGAGATTTCCACCGGACTAAAATGATCATTCCTTCATCTGCACATGGAACAAACCCAGCATCGGCAGTTATGGCAGGATTCGAAGTTGTAGTTACCGGTTGTGATGAAAACGGAAACATCAATATCGATGAATTGCGCCAGGTAGCCACCGAACTGAAAGATTCATTGGGTGGATTAATGGTTACTTACCCTTCTACTCACGGAGTTTACGAAGAGGGTATTCGCGAGATCACTTCGATCATCCACGAAAACGGTGGTCAGGTCTACATGGATGGCGCAAACATGAATGCACAGGTGGGATTGACCAATCCAGGCAACATTGGTGCTGATGTATGTCACCTGAACCTTCACAAGACGTTTGCAATTCCACATGGAGGTGGTGGTCCAGGAATGGGTCCAATCGGTGTGGTAGCACATTTGGCACCTTTCCTTCCGGGAAGTAAATTGATCAAGGCAGGCGGTGATCAAGCTATTCACGCTGTTTCTGCAGCGCCATACGGTTCTGCACTGATCCTTTTGATCTCTTATGGTTACATTAAAATGCTTGGCGCTGAAGGACTGCGTCACTCAACAGAAATAGCCATCGTTAACGCCAACTATATTGCTGCTTCCTTGAAAGGTCACTACAATATTCTTTACACAGGGAAAAATGGAACGGTCGCTCACGAGATGATTCTGGATTGTCGTGATTTCAAACGCACAGCGGATGTTGAAGTAGCTGATATCGCTAAACGTCTGATCGATTTCGGATTCCACGCTCCAACGGTTTCTTTCCCGGTAGCAGGAACGCTTATGATCGAACCTACTGAGTCTGAGGACAAAGAAGAACTAGACCGCTTCATCGAAGCAATGATCAAGATCCGTCAAGAGATCCGTGAGATCGAGAATGGTCATGCAGACAAGGAAAACAACTTATTGAAAAATGCTCCGCACACCGCTGATTGCATCATCAACAAAGACTGGAAATACCCATACTCTCCTCAGGAAGCAGCATATCCTGTTGATTACCTGAAAGAATTTAAATACTGGGTATCCGTTCGTCGAGTAGACAACGCTTACGGGGACAGAAATCTTGTTTGTGCATGCCCAAGCATTGAAAGCTATAAGGAAGTATTGGGCTAAAATGGAATATGAAAAAAGACACGATCCGCTGATCCATTAGGTCAATTGTCAGTTTTTCGCCTTGTTGATAAATGGTATAATCAGCTCAACCAATTTATTCTCATCCCATGGTTTTTCTATGAACTCATAGAGTAATTTGGATGACATTAAATCGTTCACAACAAGTTTGTTTGCTTGTCCTGATAACATAAAACAGATCAGATCGGGACGTTTTTGTTTCAAATTTCGAATGAGCGTAGCGCCGTTGATCTCAGGCATTTGATAATCCACAATTAAAAACAAAATATCTACCCCATATTCCAAAAGTTCATCTATGGCCTTCTCAACCTCACCTGGGTTGGTGTAAGTTTCAATCCACGTTGAATTAGGTTCAAAATGCTTTTTCAACTGAAAAGCCAACAGGTCCAGAATAGATTTATCATCATCAACACAAACAACCGCGTATTTCATTCTTTATTATTTAGGAAAAGAAACTGTAAAAACAGTCTGAACTTCTGTTGATGAAACAAAGATCTTTGCGGAATGTTCATCAATGATCTCCTTGACAATATTTAAACCAAGTCCCGTTCCTTTTGATGATTCCTTAGTTGAATAGAACTTATTAAAAATATTTGGCAATACATCGTCCGGGATCTTTGGCCCGTTGTTTTCAATACTCACTGTTTTATTATCGGACTCCTCTTTGATACGAACGACTATCTGCCCTTTATGTTCCATTGCGTCGATTCCATTCTTAATTATGTTTGACCATACCTGATATAACTTGGATTTGTATCCGATGATCATTGTGTCACCTTCGATTTCCAAAGAAATTTCAACCCCTTTCTTTGCCTCGAATCTGAAAATTTTTAAAACTGTTTCTAAACTTTCTCGCAGGTCAACCAATTCTTTCTGATTTTTACCACCCTCTTTGATATAAAATCTAAGATCTCGAATAACATCCGAAGCCCTCTCCGTGGATAACAATATGGTATCATTGAAGGATCGGATCAATAAAACGCTATAAACTAAATTTAGATAGTTTAAAGGTTGATTTGAATTAAGTATGTCATTGAGAAGTTCTCTCTCCTCAATTCTGACTCTTGCTTTGATTAATCCATTGACAATATTTTCCAGGAATTCGCCTTCAAAACGGGGATCATCATTAAAAAAGCTCAACCAAAACTTTCTTTCCTTGAACGTTTGAAAACCACCAACTAAAATGTCAATGTCCTTTATTTCACGTGAATATGCTTTTATAAGCTGATCCCTTGAAAAATCACCTGCGGATTCATAAAATAAATCTTTGAGAACATAACTTACGCTTTCCGAAGCCGCTTTAGCAGCTCCCAATGGCGTGTTCAAATCATGAGCAATATTGGCGGTTAACTCCCCAATCGTAGCCATTTTATCTAAATTTGCCAGCATCAGCGTTAATTCTTGATTCTCTTCTGATTTCAGTTGCACTTGGATCTCCAAGTCCTTATTCATTTTTGAAATCACCTCATTCTTATCGGCAATTACTCTCTGGTCCATTATGGCAGAATAACTGTTTCCGACGATTTGGGCAAACAATTCAAGTAATAAAAGCTCTCTTTCAGATAAAACCCTATAGTCCCTTACAAAATCTACCCCAATGAACCCTATGCATTGGTCATGCGAAACACACGGTGAGGTTCCGAACGATTTTAGATCAAGCTGAATTAATTGGTCTTTATAAAAACTCTCTTCAAGGGATCTTATATCATTTACAACGAAAGACTTACCATCCAAATGTGGTTGAATACGTTCCTGAGGTAAAGTTTCTATACTAAGACAACCCGGATTTGAATTACCTATTAAATCATTTACTGTCCACTCGTTTTCAAGTTTCATCAGATTGTCGTCAAAATGATAGGAATAAAAATAGGCTCTGTCAGCTTCAAGAAAATGACTTATTTTGGTCAGATTTTCTTGTACAACATGTTTGAAGCCGTTCATTTCAACACCCACAAAAGAGGAGGTGATTTCCTGAAGCACACTGATAAGCTTTAACTGATCTGAAAGTTCAGTTTGAGCATTGGTGAGATCTGTTATGTCAACTCCATATCCAATAACATAATCTACGTTTTCTGATTGGTTTAATATTGGAATAAATTGACGTTGAACAAATCTTAAACTACTATCCGGATTAACATATCTGTCAACCCAATATACTTTTTCCCTTGAATTAACCGCGGATTCAAATCTCCCCCTTCTCAGATCCGCTAGATCGTAATTCAAGTTTTTCAAATCACAATAATCATAATCTGTTTTTCCTATCATGAAATTTCGGATATCCGGATTTTTAATTCCCTCTTTATTGACATATAAATAACGGTGTTCGGCATCAAAAACTCCAATATCCAAAGGGAAATTATCTAAAATGAGCCCATAAAATTCCTTAAGCTTATTTGTTTCATTGATAAAATTGGTTATTTCCGTGATGTAAATATTGATGAAGTCCTCAAAAAACACAAGATTCAGTTTGAAGTAACGATCATCACGAATAATTACAACCTCCTTTTTAAGTTCTATCTCTGTGTGTTTTTGCTTTATTAACTGATCAAGTTCAATATCATTTATCGTTTCGTTTTCAACATTAAATATATCATTCAATCGATTATCGAAAGCCTTGTTGGCATAGTTGATTTTCAAGTTATAGTCAACTCTGAGGATAGGATCAGGGTTTTCCTCAGGGAATCTCAAAATAATTTCTATTTCTTTCTGCGCTCTTTTTATTTCATTCGACTTCGCAACAATTCCATCAATCACCCTTTTTGAATCCTTCAGTGAAGACTCAGTTGTTTGCATTAAAAAAAGATATTCAATAATGTAGTCATGCGGCGAAAAGTCATTAACAGTCAATTTATAATTTGAAAGAGGATACTCAGTATTTACAACCGGACTAAGCGAAAAGAAGATTCGGAACTTGAACTTGAAAGCACTGAATTTAAATTTCTTATCGCCTTCTTTGGATTCCATAAAAAACAATTGAACAGTTGAATTTTCTGGATTCATTCTCCATTGATCAAGATCAAACCTATTGTCAATATTAAAACATTCTTTTATCGATTCACCGGTAATATTCCTGTCGAGTATTTTTGTCAATTTATTGCCTACTCTCTCAATATTACCATCCTGATCGATGATAATATTGAAAGGAGAGCAGTACTCTATTACATCCGTCAGCTCCTGTTCTGCCGCGGATAGCCGTAAATTCCTCTTTCTCTCTTCGAGTAGGGAGGTCACACTTTTACTAAGCGTTCTAAGTGCAAAAATTTCTTCCTCAGACAACTCTCCTGGAACGTAATCTGCTACACAAAATGTTCCCAATGCAAATCCATCGTTGCTCAGCACAGGAACTCCTGCATAAAATATTATTCCACCCTCAGTCTGAACGAGGGGGTTATCAAAAAAACGTTCATCTTTCGAAGAATCATTCACGACCATCACTCCGTCTGGGGTGTTGATAGTGTGACCACAAAATGAAATATCCCGTTCAGTCTCCTTGATTTTCAGATTAAACGATGATTTGATCCACTGTCTATCGGAATCCAGAAAACTTATAAAGGCTATTTTTTTCCTACAAATTTGCGCAGCAAGTTTTACCAGGTCGTCAAACTCTCCTTCCTCAGCTGTATCCAGAATAGAATAGCTATGAAGAGCCTCTATTCGTTCTTTTTCATTTGCCGGAAAACCTGGTCTATGCATTATTTTACCAAGTGATTAAAAAAACCGTGCAATCATTTTGGTCGTCTTTTTCCTGCAGGAGAGTCGTTGTCACTTCCAATGAAAATCTTTTTCCCAACCCTCTGATCAGACCAAAAAGCATCGGGATAAAACCCTGTCTCGCAGATCGATACTCCAGCTCTAAACTGTTGTCCTTTACATTCCTCACCGTAAATTTCGGGGGCTCAAGATTAGGCATAATATTGGCCATTCGATAATGTAACATATCCAGATTTCGGAGAAATTCAACAAACGAATTTCCAGTTATTTCCAAAAGATCATTATATCCTTCTTCGGCTGTGTATAGGATCCAATATTCACCAAAAGCCTCCAACACCACGGAGGACTCCGATTCAAGAACTCGTGATGCATTTTTTACAAGGGTGTAGGTGAGTTCATCCGGATAGGATTGAAGTGAAATGAAATCTTCTTCAACAAAATCAGACAGATCACATATTTCATTCCATTTGTCTTCCCCAAATTTAGTAACCACAAGATCCTTAATGGCTTTATTCACTAATCCATACATTACCCTCTATATTCAATATTTCTAGTAAATTTACAAAATAAAATCTAAAACTATGTCCAACATTATTTTCTTCAGATCAGTGCTCGAATCCGAGTTAAAAGCCACATCGGAAATTATCTCCGCTTTGCCTTTTGAGAATATTCATTACCGCCCACACGAAAGGAGCCGTAGTGCCTATGAAATTGCTGAGCATATCATTGCACATGCATTTGATTTCCAAGTGATTTTAAACAATTTGATTTGTGACGAATGCCTGGTAATGCCATTCACAAACCCACAAAATGGATCGGAAAAGTTAGAACAATATTGGAAGGATACTATTTCAATGTTAAATGGTTACGATGAAGATCGCTGGAACAATGAGATGGTTGAGTTACAAATAAACGGAAATCCTTTATTGAGTTTGCCACGTGCCAACATGATGTGGTTTTTCCTTTTTGATATCATCCATCACAGAGGACAACTATCCACTTACATAAGACCGATGGGAGGAAAAAATCCAGCTGTCTATGGTTTTAGTGCCGATACGATTTGATTCAATTAAAAGCTGTTCGGTAGCTTAACTGAATTCAACAAAAAGCGACCCCAAAAAAGAATGTTACGACTATTATATAAGTCACTTTCTGGCTTTTAAAAGAAATAAACAGGGGACACCATTTTGATGTCCCCTGTTTACTTACACTGGGTCTGTTTAATCCCTCACAACCCAAACGTTGTTTTTACTTTATCAACGTAATCCAGTTTCTCCCATGTGAACAATTCCACATCCATGGTCTTTACTGAACCATCCGGTGCAACGAATGATTTCTTAACCACTTCATTCTCTCGTCCCATGTGACCATACGCCGCGGTCTCAGAATACATCGGATTACGCAACTTCAAACGCTGCTCGATAAAGTAAGGACGCATATCAAAGATCTTTTCGATCTTCTTCGCGATCTCACCGTCAGTCATGTTCACTTTCGCAGTACCGTAGGTATTTACGAACAAACCACAAGGCTTGGCAACGCCGATCGCGTAAGAAACCTGCACAAGAACCTCATCACAAAGTCCGGATGCAACCATGTTCTTCGCAATGTGTCGTGTTGCATAAGCCGCTGAACGGTCAACCTTACTTGGATCTTTACCTGAAAAAGCACCACCACCGTGAGCACCTTTCCCACCGTATGTATCAACGATGATCTTACGGCCTGTCAAACCAGTATCTCCATGAGGACCTCCGATAACGAATTTCCCTGTTGGATTGATGTGGTAAGTAATATCTTCTGTGAAAAGCTTCTGAACCTCAGGCTTCATCTTTGCCTTCACACGTGGAATAACAATATTGATGATGTCTTCTTTGATCTTCGCTAACATGCGCTCTTCTGTGTCGAAATCGTCGTGTTGTGTAGAGACTACGATCGTATCGATTCGCTGAGGAACGTTGTCGTCAGAATATTCGATAGTCACCTGTGACTTTGCATCAGGACGAAGATATCCGATCAATCCTGGTTCATTGTTACGGATGTACGACAACTCCTGTAGGATCTTGTGTGCAAGGTCCAATGCCAAAGGCATATAGTTGTCAGTTTCTTTTGTAGCATATCCAAACATCATCCCCTGGTCTCCAGCACCCTGATCTTCAGGATTCTTGCGCTCAACACCCTGGTTGATATCAGAAGACTGCTCATGCAATGCGGAAAGGATTCCGCAAGAGTTGGCATCAAACATGTATTCAGACTTCGTGTAACCGATCTTCTTGATCGTTTCACGAGCAATGTGCTGAACATCCAGGTAAGTCTTTGTTTTGATCTCTCCGGCAAGTACAACCTGCCCGGTAGTAACAAGGGTTTCACATGCAACTTTTGACTCAGGATCGAAGGCCATAAAATGGTCGATCAACGCATCTGAGATCTGATCCGATACTTTGTCAGGATGCCCTTCTGAAACTGACTCTGATGTAAATAGATATGACATTTCTAATTCTTTACGTTTATTGGAAGGGCGAAATTAATAAAAAGGGATGGCTTGTGAAAGAATTAAGAAAATTAAAAAGGGTACTTTAAGAAGCACCCTTTTCCACAAATTAATGAGTCATTTTTTGTTTTTCCATACCGCCCGGCTGACAACAGGCTGGTAACTTTTTGACCATTTCAGGATCGGCCTTCATTTCATCGGCATCGTAACCAATTCCATTGATCTTCTTTTTGATCTGCTCAAGGGTTATTTTCTTAGGATTATACTTGACAGTGAGCCGTTTATCCTCTAGATTCAATTCGGCGAATTTAACGCCCTTGGTATAATTCAAAAGATTTTCGAGTCGATCTTTACAGTCACCGCACTCGGCAGAGGTCTGGATCACGGCTGTTTCTAATCCTCCCTTTTTCTCTTGTGCATTCAAACCACTGAATATGAGCAGGAAAGTAAATAAAAATAGATTTTTCATATGCTTTGTGTCTAATATAAGTTACTTTTTTCGTTTGATCGCATAACGCAATCCGGCATAAACATTAATTCCCATAACAGGCCCCCAGATACGTGTTGCATCAAATCCTTGACCAAACGGATTTTCAGCATCCATTATTGGATCCTTTTGACGATAATTGGTCAAGTTCTCAACGCCGAGATAAAAATCCCATTTCTTGTAAACATGGGTGATCTGAGTGTTAACCATTGGAAATACCTCACTGTATTGAGGTTCGGAACCATATTCTGTCCCCGGCAACCTCGATTCCCCAAAAACAGAAACCGTTAGGTCGTATTCCCATCGTTTGTTACGACTAATATAGCCGAGATTGAAGAATCCGCGGTGTCTTGGGATCATTACCTGCTGCTGCATCAACCCGCCATACTCCGCTTTAACATCAAGGAACTTGTAGGCCATTCTGAATTCGAGGTTTTTGATCACGCTAAAACTCAACTCGCTCTGCAAACTGTTCGAGTACGATTGACCCTGCTGATTCGTGAATCGGATGAATCCGTTCATCTCTCTGTCCACAATGAGTTGGTTCTCAAAATACGTATGGTAATAATCCACCGCTATACTCGCCTTCTGACCGAATAACTTGAACTCCTGAACGACCGATCCCCCAATGTTCCACGAGATCTCCGGACGCAATTTGTCCAAAGCCATCCACGTACTTGAAGCGGCCAACAGGGAAATGTTATCGATCATGTAATTCGGTACCCGCCAACCTTTTCCGGCTGTAAAGCGCAAATCCGTTTTTTCGGTTAAGGTGTACTTGGCATGCAATCTTGGAGAAACTTGTGGGCCAAAGAGATTGTGGTAGTCTCCACGAACACCAAGTTGAGCAGTCATGCGCATCCCGGTATAAGAATATTCACTGAATATACCCGGAACCATCTCTAATCGATCATCACGAAGCGTATCCTGAGCTTGTTTCATATCGATCAAAACTCCACTCAAACCAAACTTGATCTTGTGATCTGTAGTACCAAAATATCCATCATAGATCGCGTTAATGTACCCTCTTTTCTCTTCTCCCTCGAAGAATCGGTTCCCAAATTGTGCATCGATCTGCTGATACTTGAAATGATAAACGACTCCCAATGATGTCATCGGTTTCTTCAGGAAGAATCCGGTTTTAGCGAAAGCATCGAAATGTCGTGAATCGATCACAACCGCATAACGGTCCTTTTGATCGGTGCGAGAATAACCGGTTTGACCCCCGTATTTCTGATCCAGATAGGTATTGAATCCAAACTGGGACTCCATCTTTTTACCCATGTAATTCCAACGGTTCATGAATGCCGCGTTGTTTCCCATCGGCAAGTCACGGAAGCCATCATTGTTATTGTCCATATCGGCAAAAACACCGGATACATGAGCGAGCCAGCCCGTACTCCATTTCTCGTTGAGTACGCGACCTGCATTCAGGTTCAATTCTGCCCGACCAAACATGTTTCCGTACACATTAGCATAAAAACGTTCCATCTCTGCGGGTTTCTTGATCTCTACATTTACAAGTCCTGCCATCGATTCATAGCCGTTCACAACATTCCCTGTTCCCTTAGTGATCTGAATTGATTCGATCCATGTTCCGGAAATGGAGTTCAAACCGAATGAACTTTCAAGCCCCCGCAAAAAGGGGATGTTTTCCATTTGGATCTGCGTATAGACCCCATCCAGACCCATCATTTGGATCTTTTTCGCTCCGGAAACGGCATCGGTGATATTAACGTCCACCGAAGCATTGGTTTCAAAACTTTCGGACAAGTTACAGCATGCTGCTTTTCTCAATTCGGCCGAGGTCAATTCCTCTACGTGCAAGGTTTTTAAACGCGATATGGAGTGCCCGGCGCGTTTATGTTCGATCACGACCTCGGGCAACAACTGATCTGAATACAAAGTGATATTCAATGAGACAAATCGGTCACTCTTTGTAACAACTAGGGTGTCATTGGTGAATCCCATAGCAGAGATTACCAAGGTATCGGGTAGTTTTTTGGAAAGGACGATCTCGAATGTTCCTTCTTCACTTGTCGTGGTTCCCGTTTGAGCACCAAGCAAGCGTACTTTTGCTCCGTAGAGCGGTTCTTTTTTGTCTGAGCGCATACCTTGAACCAAGCCTTTTATCTGTGCGTTGGAGCTAAATGCACAACAGATCAATACTATTAAAACAATTATTTTTTTCATAAAATGCGTTTTTGATGTTCAGAAATAAACTGTCATCCACGCATTAAATTCGAAATACTTGATTGAGAATTAAAATATCTCGACCACCAGGCGGATCCGGTGGTGGCCTTAGAAATTCCTTTTGCTTGTCGTATGTCGAAGTGAAAACTTCATAGTACTCTAATAAAATGTGATCCGCATCAACTACTAAATTGGGCAACTCTGAATCGACATCCTGAAAGTAATTGAAGTCAACAGTGTAGATGCTTACCTCATCCGAACAACAATCATCTTCATCACTCATCTCCGGGCCGCAACACGACTCCTCGACCAATTCCATTTTGCAGCATGAAGGCAATTCCTCGATCTCAACTTCCTGACAATGATCGTCGGCAGGAATGATATAAGAGGTAAAGGTCCCATCTTCTTCACACGAATGTTTGAACACACGCAGACCCGCATTGCCCAATAAAATAAAGGCAATCAGAAAAATTCCGAGAAGTGACTGAACAATTCGCACGAAACAAAGTTAAAGTATTGAATCCATGGACAAAAATTTTTGTGAGGTCTATTCTTGGAACTTTAAACTAACTTTGTATCAAATTCAATGAAAATGAACGTTCCGGTTACAGTTTACACAGAGATGACGCCCAATCCGAGCACGATGAAATTTGTGGCGAACAAGTATTTGTTGATCACGGGAGATTCTGCTGAATTTGCATCAAAAGCAGATGCGAAAGGTTATTCACCACTGGCTGAAGAATTGTTCAATTTCCCTTTTGTCAAAAATGTTTTCTTGGCGGCAAACTTTGTTACGGTAACAAAAACAGACAATGTTCCTTGGGATTTCATCACAATGGAACTTCGTGAATTCGTAAAGAATTGGATAGCGGAGGGAAAAGATGTTCTGATCCAGATGCCGGCTCCTAAAACGTCAACTGAAGAAAAAGAAGGTGAACCTTCGAAAGTTTATGCGCCTTCTGAATTTGACGATGCGATCCGTAGTTTGCTTGATGAATACGTTCGACCTGCGGTAGAAAATGATGGTGGTGCCATCGATTTTCGCGGTTACGATAACGGAACGGTAACGGTTGTTCTTAGAGGTTCATGTGCCGGTTGTCCATCCTCCACTGCAACGCTGAAAGGAGGAATTGAAAACCTTTTGAAATCGCACCTCCCTGAAGTCAAAGAGGTCGTTGCAGAAAACGAATAGGCGTAATATTATTCGTAATTCGTAATTCGTAATTCGTAATTCGTAATTCGTAATTCGTAATTCGT
>CAZQKN010000014.1:0-51596 GCA_964593935.1 uncultured Akkermansia sp.
CGCTTAAAGATAGAAGTAAGTGAAACAATGTGTCTACTTATATCAGGACATGACAGATCACTCTTCACTCTAAATTCTAAATTCTAAACTCTAAACTCAACCCTGATCACTATATTTGTCCCTCACAAACGTTCTCACCTATGGACAAGAACCAGGAACTCATCGAACGCCGTAAGAACTCCATGATCGGAGGTGGACAGGCGCGTATTGACAAACAACACCAGCAGGGCAAATTAACAGCTCGTGAGCGCATCACTCTGTTGCTCGATGAAGCCTCGTTCCAGGAGATCGGACAGTTTGTTGAGCACAGATCAACATCTTTCGGGCTGGATAAGCAAAAGTTCCCGGGAGATGGTGTCGTGACGGGTTATGGAACGATCCATGGTCGTTTGGTCTACGTGTTTGCTCAGGACTTCACCGTTTTGGGAGGATCATTAGCGGAGGCGCATGCGCAGAAGATCTGCAGGATCATGGATGCTGCGATGAAGAACGGAGCGCCGGTGATCGGTTTGAACGACTCAGGTGGTGCACGTATTCAGGAAGGAGTTGTTTCCCTGGCAGGATATGCTGACATTTTTTACAGAAATACTAGAGCGTCGGGAGTAATTCCTCAGATCTCAGTGATCATGGGACCATGCGCCGGAGGTGCGGTATATTCACCTGCATTGACGGATTTTGTATTCATGGTAGAAGAGACTTCTTACATGTTTGTTACTGGACCAAACGTGGTGAAAACCGTTACTCACGAAGAAGTAACATCTGAAGACCTGGGTGGTGCCAAAGCACACGCAGAGAAATCGGGAGTGAACCATTTTACGGCAGCAAATGATGTTGAGTGTTTGAAGAAAGTACGCGATCTAATGACCTATTTGCCGCAGAACGCAAATGAGATCCCACCAAGTCCGAGCCAGTATCACTACAGCGAAAATAAAAAAGACCAGATCGGATCGATCCTTCCAGACAACGTTAACGTTCCATACGATATGCGCAAAGTGATCGACTGTGTGATCGATGACAACTCGTTCCGCGAAGTACAGGAAGACTACGCCAAGAACATTGTGATCGGTTTCGGTCGACTGGAAGGAAAAACCATTGGAATTGTAGCCAATCAACCGTCGGCACTTGCCGGTGTATTAGACATCGATGCTTCCAGAAAAGGTGCGCGTTTCGTGCGTTTCTGTGATGCCTTCAATATTCCGCTTTTGGTATTTGAAGATGTACCGGGCTTCCTTCCGGGAACGGATCAGGAATGGCGCGGGATCATCACCCATGGGGCGAAATTGTTGTATGCCTTCTCTGAAGCCACAGTGCCCAGAATAACGGTGATCACCCGAAAAGCTTACGGTGGTGCCTTCGACGTGATGAACTCGAAGAACATTGGTGCCGACCTCAATTTTGCATGGCCTACGGCGGAGATCGCTGTGATGGGAGCAAAAGGTGCAGCAGAGATCATTTTCAAACACGAGATCCAGGCTGCGGCAGATCCACAGGCAAAATGGCTCGAAAAAGAAGCGGAATACGGTCAGATGTTTGCCAATCCCTACCGTGCAGCTGAACACGGTTTCGTAGATGACGTGATCCTTCCGTCTGAAACACGCGAAAAAGTGATCGCCGGCTTCAGAATGCTCGAAAACAAAGCAGAAGTCCTACCGAAAAAGAAACATGGAAACATCCCATTGTAAACCTGTTAGAAGTAGAAATTCATGTTTTACTGAACAAAAAAGCTGAACGCTTCTTTTGTTTTTAAAGGATTTAATTATCATTTCAATATTTTTACTGTACTTCTATTCAGTATTTTTACTCGGTCTTACTTACACAAGAACGCTTAGAACAGAAATCTTTCTATTTTTAATAAATTAGTCAAAAAATTAAATTATGCTTAAATTTTTCTCTTCAAGTACTCGATCAGTAAACACCGCAAGAGGTGTTCAGGAATGTTTAGAATCAGCAATGGGCGGAGATTTCAATCAGGCTGATCTTCTCATTTTCCATGCGTCAATAGGACATGATTTCAAAGACATTGTTAACGAAGCAGCGCGTTTGGCCCCTAAATCTCAGATTTTGGCAGCCTCATGTTGCGGAGTTGTAGGCAGGGAAGGGGTGAGTGAATCGATGAAAGATATAGCAGTAATGGCCGTGAAAGGCAATGATTTCGCAATAAGTCATTGTAATGGTATATACGGAAAGAACTCATTTGAGAAGACAATTGAAATGGCCAAAGATATCAAAAGACAGAAAGCAGGTATCAACATGATCTACTTTCTGGCTTCGGGTATTGACATCGCAAACGATGAATGTATAAAGGCCATAGAAGAGGTATTTGGTGAAGATGTTACTATTTTTGGGGCAACTTCAGCCGATAACATGAAAGGAATTGTGAATTTCCAGGCGGTCAACAATGAAGTATTTGAGCATGGTGCTTACATGGTAGGTTTCTGTGATCCGACTCTCAAGGTGGAAACCCAAGCAACACACGGTTTTGTTCGAATTGGTGAACCTTTGGTGGTTACAAAGGCTGAAGGCCATATCATTAAGGAATTTAACGGTAGACCAGCATGGGTAGAGTACACAGAACGTCTGGGATTGAATGCTGATGCAGAATGCGGGGATACCATTCCAATTGGAGCATTGGGTGAGAAACTTTCAGATGAATTGACAAAAGAATATGGAAATGACCTACTTCTCCGCGTAGTCACTAAACGTGAGGGAAATGACATGTATTTCGCGACCACTATCGAAACGGGCACACCATTATGGTTAACAACGCGTGATGAGGAACTTATTTTCTCTGAAATGGATCGTATGGTGAACGATATGACTTCAAGGATCGGTAACCGTGAGGTTGTGGCTGTTTTTCATGCCGATTGCCTGGCAAGAGGTCGCTTCTTGTTCAACCGGATCGTGAAAGAAGAATTAGTAGCAAGTATGCAGTATCCGTTCTACACCAATGGTGAATGCCCTCCATGGCTGGGTATGTATGGATTCGGAGAGATTGCAAGACTTGGCGGGAAGAATACTTATCACAACTATACCACTGCACTTTATGTTATTTACCGTGATAATTAAATTGTTTTGAGTGACGACATTAAATACGATCAACTTTATCAGCAATATCTCGAACTCCAATCACGTGTTACAAAATTCTCCTCTACACAGCAAGAATTAATCAATACAAAAGATATTCTTGATCAGGAGCTTGTTCGTTATAAAAGACTCAACAAGTTCTTTGCAGCAGCGATCAGGGTTGGAGATATCAATGACCTACTTCATCTGACAAGTGAGGCAGTTGTTGATGTGTTTGAATTTCAGATTGGATATATAAGCTTCAGAAAATATGATCAGAACGGAGATTTCCAAGAGCAAATATTTTTTGAAGGGGTCAGCTCGTCCGAGAAAAATTCAATTGTCAACGATTTAAAAATACTCGAATCGATCAATATTTTTAGCGGAAACCATAAGAAATTCTCGGAAGAAGAAATTAAACTATACATTGAAGATCCATCCTTGTCTTTTGCAATAATTAGCAAAAGATTCATGTTCAACGGTGATTCAACATTACTTATTGGCGGTGCTGTTCATAAGGCTTACAAGGAAAATTATGATGCTGATGTGCCTACTAAAGTTTCGCTGTTCTCCATCTTTCTGCAACAGATCGAATCAATCATTAATAACCTTATTACTTTAACTAAAAATAAAGAACAGTATTTACGGATCAAGCAATCAGAATTGGAATTGCAAAAGCTTTCGTTGATCGCTACTTCAACGCATAATGCAGTAATAATAACTGATACTTATGGTAGAATAGAGTGGGTAAATCAGGCCTTTTCTACTTTGTCTGGTTACACAATGGATGAAGTTGTGGGTAAAAAACCAAAAGATTTTCTTCAGGTAAACGATGATAGAACACTCAAAGCACGAACAATCCTGTCATCGGCTCTTTCTAAAAAAGAGTTTGTCGAAGTGGATATTATCAACCGAAACAAGAATGGATTTGAATATATAATCAAACTTCAAATTACCCCGGTAATTGACCCCCAAGGTGAGTTGATCAATTTTATTGCCTTACAAAAAGACATTACGGAAGAGATGCGTCAGCGAAATGAGCTGGAAAAGATGAATTTCAGACTCAATGAGATAACCAAAGGTTCGAAAGTGGGAATTTGGGAATTTATGCCTGAAAAGCAAGAGGCTATCTGGAATGAAGTGTTATTTGAAATATATGAATTGGATCCTGCTTCGGATATAAACCTTCATGAGGTTTGGAGAGACGCCCTTCATCCTGAGGATGCTGAATATGTGCTTGAAGGGATTCAAAAAATGCTTTCAGGGGAACAGAAAAAGAATATCGCTGAGTACCGAGTAATTGTTGGAAACGAAAAAAAGATAAAACACGTCCGAACAATTGCCTTTTCAGAGCAATATAATGATTATGAAAAAAGGATTCTTGGATCAACAACAGACATTACGGAAACTAAAAATCACGAAAGTGAGTTGTTACGAAATAATGCCGAATTAAAGAAAATCAACAGCGAACTGGATCACTTTGTGTACAGTGTTTCACATGATCTGAGAGCTCCCTTGCTTTCGGTTAAAGGCCTATTGACCCTGATCAATATATCGGAAAATGATGAGGAATCAATGCAATACATGGCACTCATCAATAAAAGTATTGATCGTTTGGATGACACTATCAAAGAGATACTTGAGTATTCACGAAATTCAAGAAAAGAACTGGAACTGGTTGATTTTGATCTTCATCAACTTGTCTTGAACATCTTTGCAGATCTGAGCCACTTGTCTGATAATATTGTCAACCTTGAAATTTTTCCAGATCAATCTTTCCAAATTCACCATGATAAAAAGCGAATTGAAAAGGTACTTTACAATTTGATTTCGAATGGTATAAAATACAGTAATCCTCAGGCATCAGAATCATTTGTTAAAGTAAAAATTGAAGATGGTCATGATTTCTTCACCATCGAAGTGCTTGACAACGGTGAGGGAATAAAAGAGGAAGATCAGGCAAAAGTGTTCAACATGTTCTACAGAGCCTCGGTGAGTAGCTCTGGAACGGGTTTAGGTTTGTATTTATGCCAGGAATTAGTCAACAAGATGAAAGGTAACATTACACTTCAATCACAAAAAGGTTCTGGAACCCAAATTAAAGTAACTTTACCGAAATTTGAACTAAATGACTAAGATCAATCGATATTTGCTCATTGACGACGATGAAATCATTTCTGTTTTTCATCCTGCAGTCATTAAACGTGTTGAACCTCAGGCAGATATTGAGTGTTTCAATGATTCGGTTCAAGCACTCTCTTATCTTAAAGAATTGAATGAACAAGGGAAAAATGCTCCTGATTTCATTTTTCTTGATATTAACATGCCTTTTCTGAATGGTTTCGAATTTGTGGCATCGTTTTCAGAAAAAGACAAAGAATTCCTAAGAAACTCAAAGATTATAATTTTATCCTCATCAATTGATACCAAAGATTTGGACAGGGCAAAAACATTCCCAATTATACATGATTTTATTTCGAAACCACTTTCAATTGACTATCTTAAGAGCATTCTCAATCTCTGAGTTTTCAGTTTAGGGAATTACTTCAATTACCATGTTCGGATCTGTTATATCTTTGCACAAAAGTATAAGAATGTACAGATCTCACAACAACGGCGAACTTCGCCCTTCACACATCGGAACAACAGTAACACTCGCGGGTTGGGTGCAGCGCTCACGCGACCTAGGAGGAATGACTTTTATTGATCTTCGTGACCGTTACGGGATCACTCAGCTGGCCTTCAACATGGAGGATAATGCTGACCTGTGTGCTCAGGCGCGCAAACTGGGACGTGAATTCGTGATCCAGGCAAGCGGTGAGGTGATCGAAAGAAGCAGTAAGAACAAGAACATCCCTACCGGTGAGATCGAGATCAAAGTGACTGAACTGAAAGTACTCAACGCTTCTAAAACACCGCCTTTCACGATCGAAGATGATACGGATGGTGGCGATGAATTGCGCATGCAATACCGTTACCTGGACCTGAGAAGAAATCCGGTTCAGCAAAAATTGATGCTCCGTAACAAGGTAGCATTGGAAACAAGAATTTACCTCAACTCACAGAATTTCCTCGATGTGGAAACACCGGTTTTGATCAAATCTACTCCGGAAGGGGCACGCGATTTCGTGGTGCCGTCGCGCATGAACCAGGGTCAGTTCTATGCCTTGCCACAGTCGCCACAAACCTTCAAGCAATTGTTGATGGTTTCAGGATTCGATCGCTACTACCAGATCGTAAAGTGTTTCCGCGATGAAGACCTTCGTGCGGATCGTCAGCCCGAATTCACACAGATCGACTGTGAAATGGCCTTCGTTGAACAGGAAGATGTCCTGAATACTTTTGAAGGTCTAATAAAGCACTTATTTAAAACTGTAAGGGGTGTCGAGTTTGTCGAGACATTCCCACGCATGAGCTTCGCGGAAGCGATCGAAAAATACGGTTCAGATAAGCCGGATATCCGCTTCGGAATGGAGTTCGTTTACCTCGATGAGGTGGCAAAAGGGAAAGGTTTCGCCATTTTCGATTCAGCTGAAACGGTAATTGCTATCAACGCTGAAGACTGTGTGGAATACACGCGTAAGCAGATCGATGAATTGACTGAATGGGTGAAGCGCCCGCAGATTGGAGCAAAAGGATTGGTGTATGTGCGTTGCAATGCCGACGGAACCTTCAAATCGTCTGTAGATAAATTCTATTCACAAGAAGACCTGGCGCAATGGGCGGCTAAAGCCAACGCGAAAGCGGGCGACCTACTCTTGGTATTGAGCGGTGACCTGGATAAGACCCGTAAGCAAATGAACGAATTGCGTTTGCACATGGGGAATGAACTTGGTCTTCGCAACCCGAATGAGTTCAAACCATTGTGGGTATTGGATTTCCCTCTATTGGAATGGGACGAAGAAAGCGGACGCTACCATGCCATGCACCACCCGTTCACTTCTCCGAAACCGGAGGACATGCACCTGATCGATACCGATCCGGGTAAAGTGCGCGCCAATGCATACGACCTAGCAATGAACGGTGTAGAATTGGGCGGTGGTTCGATACGTATCCACGACCGTGACCTACAATCACGAATGTTCGACTTACTTGGTTTCACAAAAGAAGAAGCACAGGCGCAGTTCGGTTTCTTGATGAGCGCCTTCGAATACGGAGCGCCACCACACGGCGGATTGGCCTTCGGATTGGATCGTTTGGTAGCAACTATGGGTGGCTCTGAATCGATACGCGATTACATCGCATTCCCTAAGAACAACAGCGGTCGCGACACCATGATCGATGCACCTTCGCCATTGGATGAGTCACAAATGAAGGAATTGGGAATTGGATTGAAATAATTTTTGGAAAATTGATGAACGTGAAACAGGGTAATCTCAACATCTACAATAGCCTTTCCGGACAAAAAGAAAAGTTCGAGCCGATCCACGAAGGAAGAGTTGGAATGTATGTGTGTGGACCAACACTTTACAGTGAACCGCACATGGGGAACATGCGCACCTTCATCAATTTCGACATGATCTACCGCTACTTGCTGAAGCTGGATTACAAGGTGAAGTATGTTCGTAACATTACTGATGCAGGTCATATCACCAATAGTCTGGGCGAAGCGGTTGACAGCATTGGAGCGGCTGCGCGATTGGAGCAAATGCAATCACTGGAGATCGTCTACAAATACAACGTTAAATTTCAGGAGCTGCAACGGATCTACAACCTCTTGCCGCCAAGCATTGAGCCCACGGCGACAGGTCACATTCAGGAACAGATCGAGATCATTGAAAAGATCATTGAAAATGGTTTTGCGTATGTGGTGAACGGCTCTGTTTATTTTGATGTGCGCAAATACAGCGAGAAATACAATTATGGTATTCTCAGCGGACGCAAGATCGATGAGCTGGAAGAAGAAACCCGCGCGCTGAATGCGCAGGACGAAAAACGCTTCTTTGCCGATTTCGCACTGTGGAAGAAAGCCAATCCCGAGGACATGCAGATCTGGCGTTCACCTTGGGGAGATGGAAATCCGGGGTGGCACATTGAGTGTACGGCGATGAGTACAAAATACCTCGGTTCGCACTTCGACATCCACGGCGGGGGCATGGATCTTAAGTTCCCACACCACGAAGACGAGATCGCACAAAACTGTGGTTCTTTGGGCTGTAATCCGGCGAAATACTGGATGCATGCGAACATGCTGAACGTGAATGGTCAAAAGATGAGCAAGTCCTTTGGCAATTACTTCTTACCCAAAGAGATCGTTGAAGGAACCACGGAACTTTTCGAAAAACCTTATTCTCCCGACGTGATCCGATTCTGCATGATGCAGGCGCATTACCGCAGTACACTCGACTTCACGCAAGATTCCTTGAATGCAGCCGAGAAAGGTTATACGCGTTTGTCCGATGCCCTGGTGCTACTCGATAAACTCACCGTTTCAGCAAACTCTTCTTTCAATGTTCAGGAACTGGTAGACAGTTTCTACGCGGCAATGGACGATGATTTCAATGCACCGATGCTGATCGCGAATTTGTTTGAGGCCGTTCGACGCATCAACCTTATCAACGACGGCAACGACACGATCAGTGCTTCCGACCTGGAGTTGCTCAAGAAAGAGATGCATTCATTCGTTTTGGATGTGTTGGGTCTTCGCGTCGGTATTGCCAACAGCGATTCGAAACTGGCTCCTGTGATGGACCTCGTTCTGGATCTTCGTCAGCAGGCCCGCGCCAACAAAGACTGGACGACCTCCGACCGCATACGCGATGGCCTAGCAGCAGCAGGAATTACAGTAAAAGATTCGAAGGACGGGACAACCTGGAGCTGATTAGTTAGTGCAGAGTGTGTAGTGCATGGTGCATGGTGTCATGTACTGATATAAGTAGACACATTGCTATTCTAAACTCTAAATTCTAATCCCGATTCTCGGGACTAAACTTCAATCTGCGCTATCTGCGAAATCTGCGGGAGCCTTTCACCTTTAAATTATTTCACTACTCAGCTAAATCCGCAGGAGCCCTCCGACGATTATTTTAATCCACTCTACTACGAAATCCGATCAAATTGTCAATTGTCAATTATTCATAATCACCATTCCTCCCCATTCCAGCACATTAAATCCGCTACGGTCCATTTTCGGGATTATTTGTGGAATAGTCAAAACTGCCGGGATCCCGGTTCCGTATGGCTGCACCAACATATAAAATCGCGCAACAACATCCGGTTTTGGCGTGATCTTCAGTTTAGCGAAGCGATCCGCCTCATCGTTAAAGACAAAATGAACAAAACAATTTGGGTACTTGATCAGTTGAGGTCCCCAATAGGTGATCAGATCCGCCCTCTCTTCGCTCGTCATCCCGAACTGGTCACAGATCATACTGAGTTGCTCCACCACGTTTTCAGGTGTGAACCAGAATCCTTTTCGGCTGTCAAACCCCAGACTCTTAATTGCCTGCTCTGCCTCCCAGAAAAGGTAGCGGTAATTGTGCCCCTTGAAGAGGATATTTCCTTCAGGATCAGCGATCACATCCCAGGTATTTTCCTGATCGAATGCCGGATAAACAAAGTTGAATTTCCCCTTTGGTTCAACCTGAACTTCAATGCGTTGCTCCGTTTCGGGATAAAGATAAATAACTGGTTTCTCAACCATGATCTCACGAGTCGCCAATTCCCAGTTCAGATCGATAGTTACGCGGCAGCGCTCAGGGATCTCGAGGGAATCGGTGAAGATCTCCAACATCCCGGGAAGGTAGAACTGCATCGAACATTTACCAGAAGCCACGGAGATTGAAAAGAGACGATTCTCACCTATTTGTTGACTACCAAGGATCCCATTAACCGAATACTGTACAGGATTGCTCAGATCGTAAGCACCAAGGTTAAGGCTGCGAAAAACAAGAAGTGATCTTCCCGCTTCCAGTGTGGAGTCCCTTTCCACTGAAGTAATACTATAAATCGGAAAAAACTCCTTTGGCAACGCCGACAATTGAAGAGACAACAACACAAAAAGAATTGGAAGAATACGTTTCATTTCTACGATTTTGTTGCTGTTACAATTTTCAACCTATTCAGTTCAATGAACTTTATCACTTTTCAGAACTTTCGCATACTCACGCTTGAAAACTCTTCCACTAAGAAACCCTGATCACTCTAAATTCTGAACTTTAAGCTCTGATCTCATGAGCATGGCCCGATGCAATCGGGGACTACATACCCCACTCTAAACTCTAAGTTCTAAGTTCTAAGTTCTAAACTAATATCTGATTACTGATCACTATTCACTGATCACTAACCCATCACCTCCCCCACAAATTATACTTCAAAATACACCAGATCGCTCTGAAACCATCCTTCCATCCGATCTTCTTCCCTTCCTCATAAGTGCGACCGTAGTAGGAAATACCCACCTCATAAATGCGGATCTTAGGTATCCGTGAAAGTTTTGCTGTCAGTTCAGGTTCGAAGCCAAAGCGTTTTTCCTTCAATTTCAAACTTTTCGCCATGGACGAATCGACCAGTTTGTAGCAGGTTTCCATATCCGTGAGGTTCAGGTTGGTGAACATGTTCGACAGGCTGGTGAGGAATTTATTACCGATTGAATGCCAGAAAAATAAGATCCTGTGAGGATGATGCCCCATGAAACGTGAACCGTAAACCACATCCGCAAATCCTTCGATCACCGGTTTTAACAACAGGTTATATTCTCTGGGATCATACTCCAGATCAGCATCCTGAACGATCAGAAAATCACCGGTACAGATCTCGATCGCCTTGTGAATTGCTGCCCCTTTTCCCTGATTGAACGGCTGATTGAAAAGCGTCATTTTCACTTCCGGATGAGCCGCCATGTACACTTCGATCACCTCTTGCGTATTGTCTTTCGAACAATCATTCACAATAACGATCTCCTTTTTGATCCCGTCGATCAACTCTACATCCAGCACCTTATCAAGAATAATATGGATCGTCCTTGCTTCATTGTAAGCTGGAATAAGTATGGAGAGTGTATCGATCTTTCTGTGCATAGTTTGAGCTTTGTACAAATGTAGGCTTTAATCTAGAAATAGTTCAAAGTGTAGAGTGCAGAGTGCATCGGGCCATGCTCATGAGTGTAAATTCCGATCATACTGACCACCCTCGTCCGGTTGATGTTGACCACCTAAAGATAACCGTTTTTCTGATGCTATCGTAGCCGAAAAATCCGACTGTAGAATTAACAGTTGGAAATAATGGCGGGAAAACCGATAGACATGAGTAAATTAAGAAAAACACTGAAATTACACGTCCAGGGAAAGAGTAAGGTATTTATCAGTAATTACCTGAATATATCTAGAAATACAGTTAGGAAGTACCTGCGTGTTTTTGAGCTTTTGAAGCTCACTTTTGAAGAACTGAATGAGTTGAGTGACGTAGAGCTGGAAGCTCGCTTTATTAAACCCTTAGAACCGGATCAGAACCCAAGAATCAAGGCCTTGTATGCCTACTTTCCATTGGTAGAAAAGAAACTTACCAAAACGGGCGAGACCAAAATAAAACTTTGGTTAGATTACAAGCAAAAGCATCCTGATGGTGTTCAACGTTCACAGTTCTGTGCGCATTATATGAACTGGAAAAGGGGTGTTAATGCCAAGTTGACGATGCACATTAAGCACAAAGCAGGTGACAAAATGTATGTTGACTATGCAGGGGAAACGCTTGAGTTTATTAATCCTGAAACAGGTGAGGTTATTGATTTACAGTTCTTTGTGGCCATATTAGGCGCAAGTCAATATACCTATGCAGAAGCTTCATTAACCCAGCGAAAGGAAGACTTTGCGTACTCAGTGGAAAATGCCTTGCATTATTATGGTGGAGTTCCCAAAGCAATCGTTCCTCATAATCTTAAAGCCGCTGTAACGAAGAGTGATCGTTACGAGCCCAAGATCAATGAGTTCTTTGCCGACTTTGCAGAACACTACGGAACAACCGTTCTTCCTGCCAGGGCTTACCGCCCAAAGGACAAGGCGTTGATTGAGAATGCAGTCAAGATCTTGTACACACGGATCTATGCCATTATCAGGGAACAAAAGTTCTTCTCGTTGGAAGAACTCAATAAAGCCATCCTTGAGCTAATAGAGAAGCATAACAATACCAATCTTACAGGCCGAAGCTTCAGCCGAAAACAGCTTTTTAATGAGTTAGAAAGGGAAACACTTTTACCACTCGCTCAAGATCGCTATGAGATCAAGAAACAAGCAATGGTAACAGTGTTGAACAACGGCCATGTGATGCTCAGTGAAGACAAGCACTATTACAGTGTTCCTCACTTCTTTATGCGTAAGAAGGTGAAGATACTTTACAGTAAAACCAACGTTGAGATCTTCCACAAGTACAATCGCATTGCAGTGCACCCCCGTATAAAGAGTCCATAATTACTCCACAAACAGTGAGCATCTTGCATCAACACACAAGTTCACCACGGAATGGTCAGCCGATCGTTTTATCCGTTGGGCAGCCTCCATCGATCAAAATGTAGAGTTACTTATCATACAGGTTCTGAATAAAAAACAGCACCCTGAGCAGTCCTATAAAAGCTGCCATGGCATCCTTTCACTCTCAAAAAAGATAGGCGACGAACGATTGGCTAGCATCTGCTCCCTGGCACTGGAATATGGCATTTACAGCTATGGTATGGTGAAAACAATTATGGAAAAGGAACTTGATCTTCCACAAAAAAATGAAACCGAAAAAGAGATCCCTCAGCATGAAAACATTAGAGAAAATAACTATTACAAGTAATTAATAAATCCAATGCATATGAATTAAACAACGTTATCAAAAATGAAGCTCATGGGGCTTTACGGCATGTACAATGCTTTTAAAACAGCCATTGAAATAGGACGAACAGATCATTACACAATCGATCAGTTCATGGCACAGTTGATCGAAACAGAATGGGATGACAGGCAAAACAAAAAGCTTCAGCGAAGCCTCCAAAATGCTCAGTTCAGGCAGAAAGCATCTATGGAAGAGTTGATCTTCACCGATGAACGCAACCTTGATCGCACACGTCTTCTTAGACTTGCACAGGGTGTTTACATCAACAAAGGAGAAGATGTTCTGATCACAGGAAGTGCAGGCGTTGGAAAGAGCTATCTGGCCATCGCACTTGGTTATCAGGCTTGTATTGACGGCTACAAAGTCAAGTACTATAACACCACACGTTTACTGGCAAGACTAAAGATCGCAAAATCAGAAGGGAACTATCTGAGAGAACTTGCTAAGATCGAACGACAGCAGCTCATCATCCTTGATGACTTCGGCTTGCATCCAATGGATAATCAAAATCGATTAGCCTTCTTAGAGATCATAGAAGACAGGCATGGAAAAGGATCTGTTATTATTACCTCACAGCTTCCAGTCAGTCGATGGTATGATATTATTGGAGAAAAAACGATCGCTGATGCCACAATGGACCGCCTTGTTCATCATGCACATCGCTTTGAACTTGAAGGTGAATCAATGCGCAAAAAGAAGGATGTTCAAAAACCTGATTTATCCATCAATTTAAATCCCTAAATTTGATCAAATGATGGCATTAGAAAACACTCTTTTAGGCAAATGAAAATGACTGGTCAATATGAACCGGAAAAGGGTGGTCAGCATGGCCGGATTTTACACTCACGGTTCACTGACCCAGGCACTGGAACAATGCGAGCAAAAAAACAAGTTTTCCGAACTTCAGATCAGACAGTTAAACAAGGAAGTGGAATACCTGAAGGAGATCAATAGGTTATTACGGAATCGTGAGTGAGGAGCAATAAGCGAGAGACGAGACCGCTCAATTCGGCTATACTCAGTGCAGGTCGCTGCGAGAAGTGAGAAGCGAGACCGTTTTGACGCCCCACTTGGTTATGGTTTGAACTATGAGAAACCAGAGGGGACGAGAAAGGAATGCACAATTGTCAATTGTCAATTGTGAATTGTCAATTCTAAAGTCCTCGTTCTAAGATCGCAATTCGCTTATCAATTGGTGGGTGTGTTGAGAACAATCCACCCAGCGAGGATAAAAAGCCTTTACTGTGTTTTGGATCATTCTCTATGAAGGCTTGTTTCATGTCTTCTCCCTGCACATCGAGGTCTGAATTGCCTGAGATCTTTCGTAAAGCAGAAGCAAGAGCATGAGAATTCTTGGTCATTTCAACGGCTCCGGCGTCAGCGAGGTATTCGCGTTTACGGGAGAGTGCGAACTTGAATAGAATGGAAAAGAAGTAAACCACTATCGCGACAACCAGTGCGATGATCAGTACTCTTCCATCTGTTTTGTTATCGCGTCGGCGTCCACCGCCATGCAGAACCATTCTGAAAAGGATCTCAACGGCAAAAGCAAAGATTCCCACAAAAATGATGGATATGATCAATAAGCGAACGTCTTTGTTGCGAATGTGCGCAAGTTCGTGAGCGATTACTCCTTCCAATTCCCGGTCATCAAGTTTATCTATGATCCCTTGAGTCAGCGTAACCGCATAAGAGTTTTTATCGATCCCCGATGCAAAGGCATTTAAAACCGGAGAGTCGATGACATAAAGTTTAGGCATTGGCATACCAACAGACATGCAAAGGTTTTCCGTAAGGTTGTACACCCTCATGTTCTCTTTTCGCTGAAGTGTTCGTGCGCCGGTGGTTGCCTTGATGATCGCTGAATGCGACAACCAAGCGATGAGGAACCAGATGCCAACACCTATCAGAACGACAGGGGTCACCCGCATAAACAGGTAAAGTGTTTCCTCAACATTTTGCTGGGTCATGAAAAATAGAATGACGAACACAGCAAAAAGAATCAGAGCCGGAAAGCCCATCAACAATAAAACTGATCGCCTGTTGTTACGGGCGATCTGCGTTTGTAATCCAATGTATTCCATGTTTTTTATCAGAACTTCACTTCAGGTGCTTTGTCCATAACGACACGCTGCTCCGCTCCAAGGTCGAACATCGGCTGAACGGTCATTTTACGGAAACCTGCTACAAGGTTTGAAGGGAACTGCTCGATCGCGTTGTTCAATTCACGCGTCGCAGAGTTGAAGAATCTTCTTACTGCCGCTAATTTGTTCTCAATATCAGCGATCTCCTGCTGCAAATGCATGAAGTTGGAGTTTGCTTTCAGATCCGGGTAAGCCTCCACCTGAATGTTGAACGCACCCATCGCTGCGCCCAATTCGTTGTTTGCCGCGATCTTATCATTGATCGAATTCGCACTCATGCATTTAGCACGCGCTTCAGTCACTCGTGTCAACACTTCTTTTTCGTGATCCATGTACCCTTTAACGGCACCCATCAATTGTGGGATAAGGTCGTAACGCTGCTTCAACTGAACATCAATATCAGCAAAGGCATTTTCACGGTTGTTGTTCAATGCTACCAGCCGGTTGTTCAGACTTACCAAATAGAAACCTAACAAGGCAACAGCTACAATAACAATAATTCCAGTCATCTTTATTAACTTAATTTTTATCGAAAATAGTAAAAAAGAAATGATGCCACGCAGAAGTTGGTGCTTGGGGGAAGGGTTTAACATTTTTTGGATAAGGGAGTGATCAGTGATCAGTGATTAGTGATCAGAGAGTAGTTTAGAGTTTGGAGTGGGTATGTAGTCCCCCGATTGCATCGGGCTAGGTTCATGAGATCAGAACTTAGAGTAGTTAGTGATCAGTGATCAGAGAGTAGTTTAGAGTTTAGAATTTAGAGTTTGGAGTGGGTATTTATTCCCCCGATTGTATCGGGCCATGGTCATGAGATTAGAACTTAGAACGTAGAGTGATCTGTGTTCAGGGAATGAGGTAATTGGTTTTGGATTAGTGATTAACTTAGCAAGGTGAGTAAAACGGGTAAGGAAAAGATCGCACAGTTGCTGGAGGATCGTTTGCAGTTCAATGCGAATGACTTGCTGGTTGATCTTGCTCATCATGGCGTTTTGCCTTTTTCGGGAGCCTTATCCGGAACAGAATTGGACCCTCAACCGTACACAAAGATCATCCGAAAAGCACGGGAAACCGAAAGAGAAAGCGGTGTGTTTCCACTCTGTATTGCAAAGGGTGTTATGAGTTGGAACTTCAAAGGAACAAGTATTCAATCGCCTATCTTTCTCATTCCGTGTGAACTTCGACAGAATAAGATCCGGAACACCATTCAATTTGAAATGGACGAGGAGTTAAGCTTTCTCAATCCGTTTCTGCAGAATCAATTTCGTTCCGTTCTGGAGGAGGAAAGTGATGAAGAAAAGATCGTTGACATTTTAAGGTCGCAAGGCATCGGTAGCATTGATCCGGAGAAACAGTTCATTGGGAATTTTCACCATCATCGCTTTGAGATCATAAAAGAACTGGAGGAACTTAAGGAAATTAGCCTGAGTCCTGCGCTGGCACAATTGCTTGGAGAAGAAGACGGTGTTCCTCTCAGGTCTGTTGAATTGGGTGATCAAACCTTGTTCCCTTCCAATACGGATCAGGATCTGTTGTTCACTACTTTTCAGCAGGGACATACCGTTGTTCAGGGTCCTCCGGGGACAGGGAAATCTCAAGTCCTTGCCAACTTGCTCGGGAAACTTCTTTTTTCAAAGCGATCGGCCATTGTGGTTTCCGAGAAGCGCGTTGCATTGGAAGTGCTCAAGCGAAAACTGGAAGAAAGAAACCTTGGAGACCTTTGCTTCATTTCAACATCTGAAACGATCAGCAGAGATGTTTTGGTTGAATTGCGCAACAACTGGGAGCAGTTGGAGAAATCTCAGGATTTGCGTGTACCAACGAATTTATTGTTGTCGGAGCAATTGCGCGACCAGCTGCAGTTTCAGCTCGATATACTGAACGAAGACAGTCTGTTAGGTGGAGTTGGCTTTGCAGAATTCACCAGCTTGCTCAATGGCAGGGATCTTTCAAAGCTCAGCTTCCGAAGTGATCTCCCGGAAACCAATGAATGGTTGTCGTCGAAGGATATGGTCGATAAGATCTTTGCCTTCCAACTTCAAACTCTACTCGGTCATACTTCGATTCCCTTCTATCGTTCAGAGTCATTTCTTCAGTTCGATCATCTCTTGCGCAGTTGGCAGAAGGATCTGGAGCTGCTTGAATCCACCTTCGGGAAACTGAATTTTGGAGATGTACAGCAAGCGATGAAGAAAGCGGCCTTGTGTCAGCATTTCAGCAATCCGGAATTCCTTCGACACGAAAAGATCCTGATCCCGGACTCAAAAGAACAACGAAAGTTCATCAAGCTTTACAAGAAATACATCCAGTTGAAAACGGCGATGACGCCACTCGAACTTGAGCGTTCCAACTGGATCATTGCACCGTCACTCATCGAAACGGAGGACCTGTTGAAGGCAAGTCAGAGGAAGGGCTACATCAACGAATGGCGCTTCTCAAAAAGGTGGAATAAATTGGCCCGCATCTCCAGGGAAAAGGCCGAACAAGCCCTTATCCAATGGAGGCATTATTTACACAACGTAGAGGTAATTTCTCAAATAGAAGTTGAATTTTGCGAATTAGGAGTATTAAAGCCACAGGAAGAGGTTGAAAGTTTATACCACCAGATCCATTTGATCAAGACAGAAGATCATGATCTTTTGCGATCGATCCCACTTGAAGAGCGTCAGAAATTTGCTGCACAAAATAGTACTTTGAATCGTGTATATCACGAGCTGAAGGTGCATTTTAAATTGGATGAGCAAGACGCTGTAATGGAATTGGTCACACGCTATCTTGAGCGATTTGAATTGCTGATCCAGGTGCGAAATGAATTGAGTGTCTTGCCGGATGCTGTTCTTCGTACGATCGCTTATTTTTCGTCAGCGGAAGAAATGGAATTAGCTGTTTTGAAATGCAATTACACCAAGTTCATACATCGTTTTCCTGCCTTCAAGGATTTTCAGGAGGGTGATCTCGTTGAGCGCTGCCGAACGATCCAGTCGGTGCTGGAGGAAGAATCGAAGCTATTCGCAATGGAGATCCGCTACCAGCAGCAGCTTATCTTTCAGACATATCACGAGATCCTGAGAACGCCGTCAGCAAAGTTGGATCCCTCGCAGAAGGAACTGAAACAGGGTTTGAAAAAGGGGAAGGCCATATTGGTCAAGGAATTTTCCAAGGTGCGCAGTTTTCCAAGCATGCGAGAGCTGTTCTCTTCCGAAGCGGAAGTATGGATCCGTTTGTTGAAGCCGATCTGGTTGAGTAATCCTGCACAAGTTGCGAAGTGTTTTCCAATGGATGCCGGGCTGTTTGACGTGGCGATCTTCGATGAAGCGAGTCAGATCCCCTTGGAAAATGCTCTTGGTACGATACAGCGATCGAAGCATATTTTAGTGGCCGGTGATGCACAGCAAATGGGTCCCAGTGTTTATTTTCAATCGGGATCTTCAGATGTTACCGACCTTCTTCATCAGGCCTCGTTCTATTGGAAGAATGTTGCGTTGAAACATCACTACCGCAGTGAGCACCCGGCACTTATCCGTTTTTCGAATGCCAATTTCTATCAGGGCAGTTTGAAGGCGTATCCATCGGCGGGGGCATTGCAAGAAGCCGTAGCGTTGCATTTTGTGGAAGGGGGCATTTTTGAGGACAGAAAGAACAAGATCGAAGCAAAACGCCTTGCATCCTACCTGACTGAGCACATAGATTCTCCTTTATCCCTGGGGATAGTAGCTTTTTCAGAGACACAATTGAATGAGATCTATGTCCATTTAGACAGCGCTGCAAAAGTAAAACTGGAGCATCGCATAGAGGAAGGCACGTGCTTTTTCAAGGCGCTCGAACATGTTCAGGGTGAGGAATGTGATCACCTGATCATCAGTTTGGGTTATGCGAAAAATGCTGAAGGGGATTTTCACCTGCGTTTTGGTCCCCTTAATACTGTGAATGGTCCTAAAAGATTGAACGTTCTTCTCACACGTGCCCGCAAAAAACTGGACTTTTTCACCTCTGTTCGCTCCTCCGACTTCAAAGTCAGCGACAATGAAGGGGTTGATCTTCTGCGCAAGTACCTGATGATGCTGGAATCAAACGATCAGGACCAAAGACTTCAATTCCCCCATGGATTGGCTCCAACTGTGACCGGAAAAAAACTTCACTTCGCACAGTTGTATGAAAGCATCACCTCTGCCGATGAATTGATCGACCTGATCAGGGTACTGGAAATGAGGGGCTGGGAGGTTGTATACCATTGAATTGATCCAATTGAAAAGTTGTTTTTCAGAGAGATCGGTATTGTGATTTTATGTTAGTTATTGTGGGGTGCAATTAATCGCATCATCTCTATGACATTACACCAGTACACAGCAATATTCAGGTAATCAGAATTGGTGTCGGAAACCGTATATTACATTGTTACAAAAGACTGAAGAACAGATCTAAAGGCGATTTAAAGTCAACAGTGAAGAGCATCATTTTGAAAAAAAGTAACCGTTTTATTAACTCTTTATCATTAAATTTTAGGTATAGGCTCTACTGATTACTAAATAAGGCCCTGCATGAAACCTTTGTTCGTCAGTTGAAACGGAAATTGAGATATTTCGATCAGAGTAATAAAAAAAGGGGCTGTCTCAAAAGGGACAGCCCTCTTTGTTTTTTGTTCGAGGCTAAGCTAAAAAGTGCCAAAATGAGGCTCTCGAAGATGAAAAAAGCGGAGTTTACTTTTGTAAATGAGCATTTTTGAATCGAGTACAACGAAATTTAGGTGCTTTTGAGACAGCCTCTTTAATTCAATAATTGGAGAATAAATCATTGTTCAGATTTATTTCTAACTGCAATTGGAATTGCAAACTTAGGAAGGAATTTGATCAGGTTCGTAACAATCAGAACAGCATAGTTATATATTTCTCTGTATATATAATAAGCAATTAACACAGCAACTGAAGCAAAAATTGTTATTAGAGAAACTTTCATACCTTGTGTAAAAGTATCATAGTCTCCACTTATTGAGTTTGGAATCATTCCTCCAACCATATCAACTCCTGGTAATGAAAGTAAAATTTCAGAAAATGATAATAATGGGGCGTATACCATTGATCCAACCAAAGTGGCCATCAACGAAAGAATACCCACATAAAGAACAATGCAAAAGGCCAGCTCACCAACAAGCGTTATCATTCTCGGAGCCATAGTAGCGTATAAAAAATGAAGAAGCCCGGTGTACGCTTGATCGTTTAATTGTTCAGATCTTTTCTTAACAATACTATACATTGCCCAAGCTGTAACAATACTCAAAACAAATCCAACAACCAATCCTGCGCCAGCCCCGGCTTTTTTACCACCTTCCATGGCATCATTACCGAAAGTCTGCTTTATAAACCCATCATCACCAAATAATTCCATTATCGAGAGGGCAATTCCGCCAATTAAGAGGGCAATACCCAAAATCCTGAGAATGTTGTACAGATACCATTTAAATAAAGTTCCACTGTCAACATTACCTAAAAAAGGTAAAATTCGGTTGTTGTAGTTGCTGTTAGCAATCTCTAGATCAACAAAAGGTAAATTCTTTTCATTCATAAATAGTAGTAATTAGTTAATAATAGTTAGGCATTATCTTACTTTGCCTGAGTTAATTTTCTTAATATTTTTGAACAATTCAAAATTATTGACTATCGAATTATTAAATAAACATTGTTAAGAACTAAATAATTAATATTAAAGGAACAAGACCATACTAGTTGTAAGGAATTACCTAAAAGATCATATTCCTTTGTCTCAAGCACCAGAGATGCAACAAAAATCGGAGTAATTCGTATTGTTTTGGTTCACACAATTAATCGATGTGTCTGCTATACCATGCAAATTCCGTGGGTCTTTATAACACGCTCTTCACAAAACGTATTTCCAACTTGTTTGGTAAATTATAGAGGTAAATCACGGAGTACAGGGAAAGAATATTAAGCTTCAGGTTTATCATACCTTATGCTGCGGTACCGTAATTTCTAACTTGGAGAGGAGCAACCATTTAATCCTTCATACTTTGTTTGATCAGGTCAACCAGTGTATTTCCTTCCCATGGTTTTTGAAGAGAGCCTAACAAATTTTTTTTAGGAAGATTTTCTAAAATTTCAGATTCCGTGTAACCTGTCAATAATATACATTTGGTTTCGGGGCTTATCGTGGCTATTTGATTGATCAGTTCACTGCCGCTCATTCCGGGCATCATTTGATCGGTAATAATAAAGGGAATATTACACCCATCTAATTTCAATTCCTGAAGTAATTCGAGGGCTTCTGTTCCACTCTGGGCAAATTCGAACATAAAAAGTTCCCCAAATGCCCTCCCGAGTTGTTGGTTCAATCCGTTGAGAATAGATATTTCATCATCAACACAAATAATGATATCGTTAGTCATGTTTCATTTTTTCATTAAGCACTGCGTTGAATGAATGCTTAAAGTTTTTAAATAATATACATTCAATCATTTATAACTGATCTTGATCTAACGGCAATTCAACAAAGAAAGTAGTGCCATTCGATGGTTCACTTTTGTAATAAATTCGTCCCCTATGCTTTTCAATGATTCGCTTGACAATATCAAGACCCAGTCCGGAGCCTTCACCAATTTTTTTTGTTGAAAAGAAAGCATCGAATATTTTATTGCCAAGCGCCGGATCAATTCCTCCTCCCGAATCAGTTATTGCAACACAAACAATATTGCCATTTACAACAGATGTTATAGTTAATTTGCCATTGAATTGCATTGCCTGACATGCATTAACGATGATATTGGTCCAAACCTGATTGATCTGATCTTCGTAGCCGTATAAATCAATATCCTCAGGGATAGTCAGGTGAGTTTCGACTCCTTGTTTCAGTTGGTTACTGTAGATCGTGAGAACTGTGTTAATGCTGTTAAGAAGGTTGAATCTTGTCATTTTTCCTTCCTCAGAGGAGTGCAGGTACATTTTCAAGGCAGTGACTATTCGAGAAGCTTTATCTACCGCTGCAAGTATGGATTCATTGTTCCTCCTGATCATTAATATCCTATGAAGTACCTCTATAACTTCGTTAGGGTATCTTTTAAGGAGATCTTCAAGTTCTGACGGTATAGAATAAATCTGGATCTGGACCAGTTTCTCTGCAAGTATTCTACTATTCGGAACAGAGTATACTGCCAATTCGTTTTCAAGAGCCTTTCTATATGCTCGTTGTTCCGCTGTAGATAAATAGCCTTCTTTCGAGTTGTATTTGCTGATGAATTCGATCAACCTATCCACTTCTTTTTGATCAAATTGGTGGCATAAAGTATAAAAAGAATTCAATAGTTCTCTGGATAAAACGATCGATTCGTTGGAGATGGCTTTAATTGCTCCAAAAGGGGTATTGATTTCATGGGCAATCCCTGCGGACAATTGTCCTAAAGCAGCGAGTTTTTCTGATTGCAAAAGAAGGTTTTGAGTCTTTTTTACTTGTTCTAACGAACGTGTGTTTTCAACTACATAAAATATAACGAGTAAAAAGATTAAAACAGATACTACAGCCACGTTCATGGTTATTAAACCTATTGAGAACTGTATATCGTAATCAGAGGGGAATAGAAGATAGAAGTTTTCATCGAATATACCGGAGAAAATAACCAGTATAACATAGGTAACTAACCAATAAATACTCGTTTTTACATTGGAGTAACTCAAAGAAGCCGCCAAGGACAAAAGAGACCAGATCATTACACCACCTGAAGCATAAAATCCTCCGAGATGCCACTGAAAGATGAACGGTAACAGAAGGCTTATGCCTGTTTGAAAGCCCTGGGTAAATGAAAAGTTCTTCTTTTTACTGAAAAAGTAGATATTGATCGTTGATAAAAGCACATAAGTAAAAGGAGTTATTGCCTGAGCACTTTTGTCAATTAACAAACAAATTACACCCCAAAGAATCCCGCCAAAACTCATGAGTATCGCCTCGTACACCACGAAGCGCTTGCGATTGATCGAAAGACTATCGTCGGCTTTATCAATACCGATCAGATTAATTTTTTCGATTAAATTCCTCAATTTCTCTTTTTTGGGCGAAAGTACAACATTGTTTTTTGTAAACCAAAAATAGCATTTAAGCTGCATTGATAATAATAGAAGATTTGCTGTGAAAGTATGATTCTCGCTGGTGTTATTGTGATAGTGATAATTGATAATGTGGGGGCTGTCTCAAAAGGGACAGCCCTCTTTGTTTTTTGTTCGAGGCTGAGCTAAAAAGTGCCAAAATGAGGCTCTCGAAGATGAAAAAAGCGGAGTTTACTTTTGTAAATGAGCATTTTTGAATCGAGTACAACGAAATTTAGGTGCTTTTGAGACAGCCTCTACTTGGATACCATCACCAGGTTACCATTACTAGGATACCACCCCTGAAAAAGTATCTTGATCTTATCAAGAATCAGGATAGTTTGAATTCATCCTTTTTCTTTCCAATTTTTTGGATTCTTGCGGATATATTCACAAATTCGTTGGAAGGATTCATCATCGCGAATAATGTGATCGTTAAACAGTGATTGCCATTTGAATTCTGATCCTATCTTCCGTATTTCGAAGGAACACCTGCCTTTATACCAGCGGATCACCCTGGAAATATTATCATGAAACATGGGGTTTTTGATACCGGCGAATCCGCCGTTGATTTTGTTTTCTATGGCTGGTATTGTGGATTGTATTGTGGTGGTGCGATTAATCGCACCACCACAATTATTACCACCACAATTATTACCACCACAATTATTACCACCACAATTATCACCCCCACCATTATTACCACCACCATTGACAACATTGCAATCATCCGATTTACATATTTCCAAAATACCATGAATATGATCGGGCATGACAATGAATTCATGCAATTGAATGAAATCAAATTGATTTGGAATTTCAAACCAGAATTTCTCGGCTAATTTTCCGATTTCAGAAAGGTGCATCTTTCCGGAACGAATTTCACCAAAATATTTTTCGCGATCCTGAGTACAGATGGTAATGAAATAAAGGGCTTCAGAACCATAGTCCCAATTCTTCAAACGGAATGTTTGTCCACGGTATTTGCCTTTGTATTTATCTGACACAATTTGTTTTAATGCGCATCCAACCAGTTATCTCCAACTTCCACTTGCACATCGATCGGAACACCAATTTCTACAGCGTGTTCCATGCTTTCCTGAACCAGCTTTTTCATGATCTCCACTTCTGAGAGGTGAACATCGAACACCAATTCATCGTGCACCTGAAGGATCATTTTTGATTTCAATTTGTGGTCTTTCAGCGTGTGATGCACCTTGATCATCGCCATTTTGATGATGTCAGCTGCTGAACCCTGAATAGGAGCATTCACTGCATTTCGCTCTGCAAATCCTCGGACCACCGCATTGGCAGAATTGATGTCCGGTAAGTAACGACGACGTTTCATGATCGTTTCTACATAGCCCTTTTCGCGCGCGTCGACCATCACCTTGTCCATATAGGTCTTTAGTGCAGAAAACTGCTCAAAATAGGAATCGATGATGGATTTAGCTTCTGTTCGGGAGATGTTGAGGCTTTGTGAAAGTCCGAAGGCTGACTGACCGTAAATGATGCCGAAGTTCACGGCTTTCGCGGCACCACGCTGTTCGCGGGTTACCTCATCCATCGGCACGTGGAATACCTTTGAAGCGGTTGCGGTATGGATATCAAATTTGTTGTGGAAAGCTTCCACCATGTGTTTGTCGCCACTAAGTGCCGCAATGATGCGCAATTCGATCTGTGAATAATCCGCTGCAAGCAAAACATGGTCTTTATCGCGTGGAATGAATGCCTTGCGGATCTCTCGTCCTTTTTCCGTTTTGATCGGTATGTTCTGCAAATTCGGATTGTTGGAGCTCAATCGACCTGTGGCTGTAACCGTTTGCATGAAGTTCGTGTGAATACGATGATCAATGCGATCAGTCATGGTTGGCAGTGGATCGACATAAGTACTTTTCAATTTTCTCAACTGTCGATACTCCAGGATCATCGCAATGATCGGGTGAGATTTTTCCAGTTTCTGTAGGATATCCTCTGAAGTGGCGTACTGACCCGTCTTCGTTTTTTTTGCTTTCGGATCGATCTTCAAGTGATCGAAAAGTATTTCACCCAACTGTTTTGGTGAATCGACATTGAAATCGAGACCTGCAGCCTCTTTGATTCCTTTTTCAAGCTCTTTCAGCGTCGTTTCCAGTTCTTTCGAATACTGTTTCAAGCCATCCACATCGATATTGATACCTTCCTGTTCCATGTCTTTCAGGACTTCAACCAGCGGCATTTCGATGTTGTAGAACAGTTCCTTCAAGTGTTCTTTGTTCACTTCCGGCTCGAAAAGTTGCTTCAACTGGAAGGTGATATCTGCATCTTCGCAGGCATAGTCTGAGACTTCTTCCGGTTTCAGATCGCGCATGTTGCCCTGACCTTTCCCCTTTTTTCCGATGAGCGTTTCAATAGAGATCGGTTTGTATTTCAGGTAGAACTCAGCCAGGAAATCCATGCTTTGTTTGGATTCCGGATTGATGAGGTAATGCGCCACCATCGTGTCGAAGGTCGGATGGGATACATGTATACCGTATCTGTGCAAGACTTTAAGGTCGTATTTGATATTGTGTGCGATCTTCTCAATGGAGGTGGATTCGAAGAAGGGTTTGAATTCTTCGACAATGGAACGGGCTTTTTCAAAATCGTCCGGTACGGCGACATAGAATGCTTCTCTTGCCTTGTAGGAGAAGGACATACCAACCAGATCAGCATGCATGGCATCGAGATCCGTTGTTTCCGTATCGAAGCATACTTCCTTTTGTTTGAGGAGCAATTCGAGCAGTTCCTTCCGTTCTTCAGGTGAGGTGATGAGGTGATAGCTCGGTTTTTCCGTTGCGATCGTTTTGAGATCAGCTGTAGGTTCAGGATCTTGATCGACAAGCATGCTCTGCACTCCAAAAAGGTCGAGCTGAGCTGATTCGCCTTTGTTTGCTGTAGGATGAGCCGTTACAACGATCTCTTCACCGATCACTCTTCGGGCCAGGTTGCGGAATTCCAGTTCCGTAAAGATATCTTTCACTTTTTCAGCGTCCACATCGCACATGATCAAGGCCTCCTCATCAAAATCGACTTCAAGGTCGGTAATGATCGTTGCCAGCATTTTGGAAACCCTTCCCTGATCGGCGAAATTGATCACATTTTCCTGCTGTTTACCTTTCAGTTCATGCGCATTTTCGAGTAGATTCTCGATGGAGCCGTACTTCTGTATAAGCGTTTTGGCAGTTTTCTCTCCGATCCCCGGAATCCCCGGAATATTATCCGAAGCATCGCCCCAGAGACCAAGGATATCGATCACTTGCAAAGGATTTTCCACTTCGAATTTCTCGCAAACTTCTTTGACCCCAAGGATCTCTGCCGGCGCGCCCCCACGTCCCGGTTTATAAATGAAAATATTTTCCGAAACCAACTGACCGTAGTCCTTGTCGGGTGTCATCATGAATGTGGTGTATCCTCTCTTTTCAGCGATCTTGGCGAGTGTACCGATAACATCGTCTGCTTCGTAACCGTTCACTTCCAGGATCGGCACATTGAATGCTTCGATGATGCGTTTGATCGGCTGGATCATGGAACGGATATCCTCCGGCATTTCTTCGCGGTGCGCTTTGTAGGCTTCAAATTCCGTTTGACGGTGAACTGAACCTCCCGGAGGATCGAAAACAACAGCTAAATGAGTTGGTTGCTCGTTCTTTATGACATCGATCAACACGTTCGTAAATCCGAAAGCGGCAGAAGTGTTTTGTCCCTTGGAATTGACCCTTGGATTCTTTGCAAAAGCAAAATAGGCTCGGTAGATCAATGCGTAAGCATCAAGGAGAAAGAGTTTTTTATCGATTTTTGGTGAGAGCATGATGGAGTGAGATGTTATTTAGAATGGAACAAAGATCAAGGAACAAGGAACAAAGAGCATGGAGCACGGAGCATGGACAACGATATACAGATTGCAAAGCTATTTTAAATTTCCTTTTGACGTTAAGATACTATGTTTTACAGAGTATCCTGAAAAGTGTGTCATCAAAGATATTGATTTATCCGAGTTCCAAATTCACGTCTTAAAGTGCTAAGTATTGAAGGCCAATTTCTTGCTCTTCGCCTCCAGGTTTTTTCATTGGTTTTTAGGGTTAAAAACAGCATTTTAATGAGCGCATCATCATTGATCATAGAGCCTTTGGTTTTTGTTGTTTTTCTCATAAGACTGTGCAAGGCTTCGACAGCATTTGTGGTGTAGATCATTCTTCTGATATCAGCCGAGTAATCAAAAAAAGCAGATAGTTCTATCCAGTTATCTTCCCATTTACGGCTGATCTCAGGGTACTGTTTATCCCATTTATCGGCAAACACACTTAATGCTCTCTTAGCTTCATCTGCTCTAGCGGCACTGTAAATAGTTCTTAGGTCTTTACAGATCGATTTATAGTCTTTGTATGACACGTAACGCAGCGAGGTACGGATCATATGAACAATGCAGCGCTGAATGATACTCTGAGGAAAAACATTCTGTATGACCTCTGTAAAGCCTTTTAAACCATCAATACTGAAGAATAATACATCTTCAACGCCTCGGTCTCGGATATCTTCTAAAACGCGACCCCAGAACCGTGCTCCCTCTGCTTGATCGATATACAGACCCAAGACATCTCGTTCGCCCTCTAGATCCACACCAAAGGCAGTGTATATGGCCTTAGTCACAACACGTCCATTGTCTCTTACTTTATAATGTATAGCATCAAGGTAGATAAGAGCATAACAGGTGTTTAAGGGACGTTTTCTCCAGAGATCAACTTCATCCCAAACGCGATCTGTAACATTGCTGATTAATGATGTGCTGTCCTTCACACCATACATTTGCTCAATAAAGTTACTAATGTCTTGATAACTGTTTCCCATGCCGTAAAGCGTCAGGATCTGGTTCTCTATCTCAGGGGCTATTCTTCGTTCCCACTTGCCAATGATCTTTGGCTCAAAGCTTGCATTTCGATCTCTGGGAGGATCGACATTGATATTACCCATACTGGTCTGAACCTGCTTCGATGTATAGCCATTTCTGCGATTTGGACTGTCTTCTTCAGACATGTGATCATCCATCTCTCCTTCCAAGACAGCCTGAAGTATACGCTGTATCATACCAGTCAGGGCTCCTTCAGGACCAATTAAACCTTTGCCGGCTTTAAGTTTTTCGATTGCCTCTTTTTCAAAGTTGGCATAGTCAAAAGAATCTGTCTTTTCTTTTCGACTTCTTTTCTTTCTTTCCATGTGTTCAAGTTTAAGATTAATACTCCTAATTTTATACTTGACACACTTTTTAGAATACTACCCGAAAGACTGATCACTCTAAGCTCTAAATTCTAAGTTCTAAACTGATCACTAATCTCTGATCACTAATCACTCTAAGTTCTATGCTCTATGTTCTAAACTCCCTCTACAATCCCTCCACGATCCTCTTCAACTCAAACTCATCTTCCGTCCTCGGTTGAATCTCCTTCGCCAGTCGTTTTAACTGCTCAATACTTAGGTCACCTTTAAAGGCAGAATCGCGAAGATGCAATCCCAACCCGATTATCACATTCAACAAATCATTAGATATCATGGTTTGATCCTTTGTCAAGGAATACCTGCGTTCGATACTTGCCTCTTCTTCAAAAGGTTTGTAGCGCAATTTCACAAAAGCCAGTTCATCTGAATTGATCGTTTTTATTTCTGCAGCAAAATGACTTTCCGGCAATTCTGATCTACCCCTTTCAATTTCATAAACTGCTGTAACGGTATGACCATAGCCCATTTCACCTCCGTCCTTCGTGTCATCCATAAAATCCTTGGGACGCAATAACCTGTTCTCGTAACCGATCAAACGATACGATTTCACCAATTCCGGATTGAATTCTACATTGAGTTTCACATCTCGGGCAATGTTCAACAGATTTCCAAGATCACCCGAAAGTACCTGGTGCATTTCGTGAAGATCACTGATGTAAAAATGGTTTCCGTCACCTTTATCGGCGAGCGTTTCAAGAGTAGAATTCTTGTAATTACCCATTCCGAAACCTAAAGCCGTGAGGTAGATCCCCTGCCCTCTTTTCTGTTCAATGAATCGCTCCAACTCCAGAGGAGAGCTGATCCCAACATTGAAATCGCCATCCGTACACAGAATGATGCGGTTGTTCAATTTAGGATCGTAATGCTTTTCAGCGAGTTTATACGCTTCCATGATGCCCCCGATCCCGTTGGTCGAACCACCCGAACTCAGCTTTTCCAGGGCATCGATTATCTTCTCCTGATCACTGCATTTAGTGGGATCAAGCAGAACGGCGCTGTAACCGGCATAAGTCACGATGGCCACCCTATCCCTTTCGTCCAGGGTCTTCACAAAGCGTTTTAATCCATTCACCAAAAGTGGAAGTTTATCATAATTGCTCATCGATCCGGAAACATCCACAAGGAATACCAGATTGTGCACTTTTCGCTCTTCACTTCTTGGAAGATCCTGTGCTTTTACGTGTATCGTCACCAATTCATTCCTCGGATTCCACTCACAGTTGTTGCGTTCAATTTTCACTTGGATCAGCTCCTCTTTTTTGTCTTCAATTTCGAACGTTTTGAAGGAATTGATCATCTCCTCGATCTTCACTGCATCACGACTGATAAAGCCCCCAAGCGATAATTGTCTTTTTATAAAGCTCCATGAAGCTCGGTCCACATCGAGACCGAAGGTAGAATGAGGAAATTCTCTCGGTGAAAGAAAATCATTCTCGTAGATCGGCAGAAAGTGGTCGTAAGTCAAGGTTTTATAAGTTGGAACCGGATCATAAACCGGCGCCGGAACAGGTGTTTCATTTTCTCTCTTCCTTTTGCGCTCACTACAGAACAGTTGATCGGAAGAAGAAAATCCACGCGAACGGATGTCCACCACGCCACCCGTAAGATCACCATAATTGGCCGGAATCCCTCCTGTGATCACGTTAACCTCTCCCAAAAACGATCTGGGAATAGAATTCGGATCAGAAATGCGCATACCGTCCAGGTAATAAACGGTAGAACCGCTTCTCGATCCTCTAAAGAACAATTCTTCATCGGAAACCGGTGATTGCACACCCCCGACAGTAGAAGCAATACCCCCCACACTTCTTACCGGTAGGCGGGAAATATCTTCACGCGTGATCGTAGCTCCGGAGGCACCGCCATCTCGACTGATCAATGGAGCACGGTAAGCCACCACATTAACACATTGGATCTCCATAACTGAAGAAGAGCTTGAAAGTGTCGAGATCGGAAAAGGTTTCCCTTGAGCATTCGGATCTCCTTTTGCATCCAATTTGACATGATTACCAATCTGTGCGGCATACAGCTGTGTCCGTTCCTCGTTAATGTATAGATTCAACTGGGCCAGTTGTTTCGACTGTATAAATACAGTACCTGCCAGGGTGTCTCCACCCTTGTCTGGAAGGATTCGAAAGCGCACATTACCCGGAGGAAGACCTCTTTTCAACAAGATACCATCGAACGATATCGTTTCAGTTTGTGAAGTTGAATCGACAAGGAATTCAATTTGAAAAGGTCCAACACCTTTATTGCTGTTCGGATCCAGACATTTGATCAACACCGATCCATTCTGAGCAACGGTGCTGAACGATACGAACAAAACGAAAAAAAGAAAGCATCTCATAAGCCGGTTTTGACTTTAAGATGCTCTCAAATAATTTATTCCATAAATCAGTCCGGAAAAACCACCAACACTGATAACTCTAATAGTCTCCTGAGCCTGCCAAAGGGCTGATCACTGATTTCTGATCACTTCAAATTATGATCCCATGAACATGGCCCAATGCAATCGGGATACTACATACCCACTCTAAATTCGAAGGTCTAAGTTCTAAACTCTAAACTGATCTCTAACCACTGATCACCAATCACTCCCTTATCGCCTTGATCCCCGGCAACTCGACCCCTTCAAGGTATTCCAGCATCGCTCCACCACCTGTAGAAACATAGGAAACCTTATCGGCAAGGTTGAATTTATTGATCGCAGCAACAGAATCACCACCACCGATCAGAGAGAAGGCCCCGTTTGCAGTAGCTTCTACAATTGCATTGGCCACATCAACCGTTCCCTGCTGGAAATTCTCCATTTCGAAAACGCCCATAGGACCATTCCAGAGGATCAATTTAGATTGAGCAATGATCTCGCGACAAGCCACAGACGTTGCTGCACCGGTATCCAATCCCATCCAGCCGTCAGGGATATCATTGATGTTTACTGACTGGCGATTCGCGTTATTATCGAATTTATCCGCAATTACCGTATCCGTCGGAATGTACAGGTTAACTCCTTTCGCTTCAGCCTCAGCCATGATCTTGCGTGCAACATCCAAGAAATCATCTTCCACCAGAGAAGAACCGACTTTTCCACCTTTCGCCTTCACGAAAGTATAAGCCATTCCACCACCTACGATCAGGTTGTCAACCTTGTTCAATAAACGCTCAATGATCGTGATCTTTGAAGAAACCTTTGCTCCACCAACGATCGCAGTGAGGGGCTTTTCGTCTGAATTCAACACCTTATCTACCGCCTTGATCTCCCCTTCGATCAGGAAACCGAACATTTTATCATTAGGGAAATACTTCGCCACAATTGTTGTTGACGCATGGGCTCTGTGAGCTGTACCAAAAGCATCGTTGATGTAAACATCTCCGTGCTTCGCTAATTCTTCCGCGAAACTCTCGGTACCTGCTGTCTCACGCTTGTGAAAACGTACATTCTCCAGCATCAACACCTCTCCCGGTTTCAACGAAGCGCTCATTTCCAATGCTTTTTCGCCGATGCAGTCGTCAACGAATTTGACCTCTACTCCCAACACCTTAGAAGTATGGGCAACGATGTGGCGCAAAGAGAATTTATCTTCCGGTCCGTCTTTCGGTCGACCCAAATGCGACATCAACACCACACTGCCTCCGTTCTTCAATACATGAAGGATCGTTGGAGCAGCTGCTCTGATACGCGTATCATCAGTCACCGCCATAGTCTCTTTGTCCAATGGAACATTAAAATCAACTCGGATCAACGCACGTTTACCCGAAAAATCATAAGTGTGAATGTCAGCCATCATTTTACTTTTTGGTGCGGCAAAGATAAGAACATGCAGGAAAGTGAAAAGACTTAATTCTAAACTCTAAGTTCTATACTCTAAATTCCAATCTTATAAGCATGTCCCAATGCAATCGGGGTACTACATACCCACTCCAAACTCCAAACTCCAAACTCTAAACTCTAAACTCTAAACTCTAAATTCTAAACTGATCACTGATCACCGATCACTGATTACTGATCACTAATCTCTATTCACAAAAAAAGGGGCCTAAGCCCCTCTTATCATTTACGTGGAATGGATTTGTTATTTCTTGATGATTGGGAAATTTTGAACTCCACTTTCTGTTGTTACTTTTATGAAATATGTTCCGGCATTCAAGGTGTTAAGATTGATCTGCTCATTTATTACTACTGTTCCTGAGATCAATTCTCTTCCGTTCATATCAACGATCTGATATGTCGTTCCTTCAGCACCTGAAATGTAAAGTACATCTTCAGCCGGGTTCGGGTATACTACAAATGAGTTAGCCGCAGCTTCTTCAAGTGAAGCAAAAGATGGAAGTAGAACCTTGTCCAGAACGTGAACAACGCCATTGTCAGCGGCAAGATCAGCCAAGACAACATTCGCATCGTTGATCACAACACCACCGTCAAGCGAAACAAAAATGTTCGTTCCCTCGACTGTTGCAACCGGACCTTCTACAAGATCAGTTGATTCAACTGTTCCTGCTACTACGTGATATGTCAATACATCAGTCAAATTGGAAAGAGCAAGAATACCATTAAGATCTGTTCCCAAAGCTGTTGCCAGGTTGTCGAAAGCAGTGTTCGTTGGAGCAAACACAGTGAATTCAGCAAAAGGATTCGTTAGAACAGGCAACAAACGCTGCTGAACAACTGCAGTAACTAAAGTGGTGTGTGCAGGAGAACCAAGAGCGATATCAGCTACAGTGATACTCGGTAAAACAACTGCATCTAAAACATGAACTGACCCGTTGTCGGCAGGAATGTCCGCTGCAGTTACCTGAGCCTGGTTGATGAATACATTTGAACCATCGATAGTAACTTTCAAGGTATTAGCGTTGTTCAATGGTGTTGCAAGCATTCCGTTTGAAAGATCTGTTGAAAGCACTTCTGCTCCCAAAACGTGATATAGAAGGATGTCTGCAAGTTCCGGTGATGCCAACAGTTCTGCTGCTGTCAATCCCAACGATCCCAAGGCAGCTGTAAAAGCAGCATCTGTCGGAGCAAATACAGTTAAACTTGAGAACGGATTAGTAAGTGCAGGAAGCAAACGCGCTTCAACAACGGCATTTACAAGAACAGTGTGAGCTGGAGAACCGATTGCAACATCAGCAACCGTCAATCCCGGCAAAACAACTGCATCTAAAACATGAACTGACCCGTTGTCGGCAGGAATGTCCGCTGCAGTTACCTGAGCCTGGTTGATGAATACATTTGAACCATCGATAGTAACTTTCAAGGTATTAGCGTTGTTCAATGGTGTTGCAAGCATTCCGTTTGAAAGATCTGTTGAAAGCACTTCTGCTCCCAAAACGTGATATAGAAGGATGTCTGCAAGTTCCGGTGATGCCAACAGTTCTGCTGCTGTCAATCCCAACGATCCCAAGGCAGCTGTAAAAGCAGCATCTGTCGGAGCAAATACAGTTAAACTTGAGAACGGATTAGTAAGTGCAGGAAGCAAACGCGCTTCAACAACGGCATTTACAAGAACAGTGTGAGCTGGAGAACCGATTGCAACATCAGCAACCGTCAATCCCGGCAAAACAACTGCATCTAAAACATGAACTGACCCGTTGTCGGCAGGAATGTCCGCTGCAGTTACCTGAGCCTGGTTGATGAATACATTTGAACCATCGATAGTAACTTTCAAGGTATTAGCGTTGTTCAATGGTGTTGCAAGCATTCCGTTTGAAAGATCTGTTGAAAGCACTTCTGCTCCCAAAACGTGATATAGAAGGATGTCTGCAAGTTCCGGTGATGCCAACAGTTCTGCTGCTGTCAATCCCAACGATCCCAATGCAGCCGTGAAAGCAGCATCTGTCGGAGCAAAAACTGTCAGGGAAGCAAGTGGATTAGTCAAGGCTGGTAAAAGTCTTGCTTCTACAACAGCAGCAACCAATACAGTGTGTGCGGATGAACCGATCGCCACGTCAGCTACAGTTGTGCTAGGCAAAACAACAGCGTCCAATACGTGAACTACTCCGTTATCAGCAGTAAGATCCACCGCGGATACCCCTGCTTGATTCACAAACACCTCAGAAGCCGCAGTAACCGTAAGTTTCAACGTATTTGTTGTGCTCAAGGGCTGAACAATGGCCCCATTTGTTACAGCAGAAGATGGAACCTCACTTCCAAGTACGTGATAAAGAAGAATGTCATCTAAATTGGGCAACGCTAACAATCCCGGTATATCTGTACCCCATGCATCAGCAAGAGCTGTAAATGCCGCATCTGTCGGTGCAAACACTGTTAAGTTAGCAGAAGGATTCTGCAAAGCACCTTGTAATCCTTCCTGAAGAATCGCTGCCTCCAGGTAGGTGTGGTTTGGACTTGTTGCAATAATGTTGTCAAATACGTTCGTCTGTGCAAACGATGACGAGCTCAATAGAATTGCTCCCAGCGCTCCAATAAAATGTAATCTTGTTTTTTTCATAAGTCTTTTTGTTTAACTTTTAATACTTGAACATTAAACAGAATAGATTCAAACTTGTTCATTCATATCTTATTTTTTTTAACATATTTTAAGAAACAAGCCCCTGAGAACGACTCAATTAATTCTCCTCTCATCCACATGAATCCTCTCAACAATAAGCAATAACTCTAAGTTCTAAACTCTAAATTCTAAACTGACCACTAATTTCTGATCACTGATCCCTCCAAGTTCTAAATTCTAATCTCCCGAGCATGGCCCGATGCAATCGGGGTACTACATACCCACTCCAAACGCTAAACTCTAAACTCTAAACTGATCACTAATTTCTGATCACTAATCCCTCCAAGTTCTAAATTCTTAACTCTAAATTCTTAACTTCACTCTCATGTCCGAAACCCGTCAGATCTTCACCCTTCAGCAAGTAGCGAATTCGATTCGAAAAACCATCGAAGCTCGTTACCAGCAGCTCTATTGGGTAAAGGCCGAAATGCACAAGGTTAATCGCTACCCCAGCGGACATGCTTTCCCTGAATTGGTTCAAAAAGAAGGAGACAAGATCGTTGCTCAAATGACCGGAACCATTTGGAATCACAATTTCGACCGCATCAACAAACAATTTGTTCAAGTAGTAAAGGAACCCTTGAAGGAAGGGACGCTTTTACTCATGCAGGTGAAAGTTGCTTACAGCGAGATCTTCGGATTAAGTTTACAGATCATGGACATCGATCCCAATTATTCCCTGGGGGAATTGCAGCGGGAACGGGATGAAACCTTGAAACGACTTCAGAAGGAAGGACTTCTTAACCTGAATCAACAACTGGATTTTCCGGTTTTACCGCAGCGCATTGCCTTGATCTCTGCTGATACGAGCAAAGGTTACAGCGACTTCATGAAGGTCATTGAACAAAATCCATGGGGCTATAAGTTCTTCACCATGCTCTTTCCGGCATACCTTCAGGGCGATGTGGCCGTTTCATCCATCATGGAGCAATTGGAAAGGATTAAAAAGGTACTCAAACACTTCGATATTGTTGTGATCGTTCGTGGTGGCGGTGGTGAAGTTGGGATGACCTGCTACAACAATTATGAACTCTGCAAAGCCATAGCTATATTCCCTGTACCCGTGCTCACGGGTATCGGTCACTCGACAAATCTCACCGTCGCAGAAATGATCTCTTTCCGAAATGCGATCACACCGACCGAACTGGGTGAATTCCTGATCCAGGCTTTTCACGAGTTTTCTGTACCTGTACAAGACGCCAAAAAATCGATTCGAACAAATGCGCTGAAAATGATCGAACAGACGCGTAATGAATTCAACAATGAAACAAAGCATTTCCGTAATGCCGCCCAATTGTATATCAATCGTTCGAATCAACACTTGCAAAACGCCAGCCGTCAGATTCAGGGTCAAGCCAAAACAACGCTCGCTAAAAACAAGGAGATCGTCAATTCATATTTGCAAGATCTCAAAAACTCCGGAACGCGCCTATTCAAAGATGAGCACAACCAACTTACTCGTTCTGTTGAGATTTTGGCTAATAACAGCGAACGCCTGCTCGAGAGAAGTGCAAGAGATGTCGAAAATCTGACGGGAATGGTCCGCTTACTAGACCCGATGAATGTGCTGAAACGGGGGTTTTCTATTTCGACTTTCAACGATAAGATAATTTCGGATCACAATAGACCGGAAAAAGGTAACGACATACATATTATTACGTTCGATTTTTCCCTAAAAGCACGAATTTCAGATATATCGGAAAATGAATAAAGTTTAGGATTTTAGTTTTTCATTGTAATTTCGTTAATTTAGTTGTCTATTAATAAGTTGTTTTTGATAATTCTTTAAACCACATTACCCACCAGTGAAAGAATCAGCCATCCAATTAATGCTCGTCGAAGACGAGACTGTATATTCGAAAATCATCCTCTTTCAACTTTCAAAAATGCAGTTCAATGGTTTTGAAGTCAGTGTGAATCATGTTTCCTCAATCACCGAAATGAAAGAGCTCGGGGAATTCCTTGTTCCAGATATCATATTACTTGACCTCGGAATGCCGGAATCTTCAGGTCTAGATACATTCAATGCTGCAAGAGAAATGTTCCCGGAAAGTGCAATTATCATCCTTTCAGGGACAGAAGACGATAATCTTGCTACGAATTTGGTGAGGAACGGTGCTCAAGATTACCTGGTTAAAACAGATGTAGACCAAAAATACTTGAAAAAAACGATTGAATATACATTGGAAAGGTTTGGCTTTCTTGAGACATCCAAAAGCCTTTCGTTGAGCTTGTTGGATGATCTACAGGCTAATATCAACATCATCAAAGAAACACTGAATGACCCTGAAAAAGGACTTGAACTTTCCAAGGAAACGATTCATAAAGCTGTTGACCAAATAGAAAGGGCGATGAATGAGTTTCGACAAAATAAGTAGGAATGAACAGTGATTTAAAATCATTTTGCGAGAAGATACTGGAACTTTATCCTTCTGACCTGATCATTAGCGAATCTGGTGAACTGTTCAACAAGAAACAAAATATCAATATTGAACACCACAATATCAAAGATTTAATTCTTGATTCAACCGAATTTCACGAATGGAAGAAAAGTCCAAACAATGGAACCCTTAAACTTTTACTTGAGGGTTACAATAGATCAGTCGAAATCTCTAAACTCGACAAGGAGCTTTTTTATGTTAAGCAGGTGCAACCTTCGACACAGGAGCAATCCCTTTTAAATGAAGCATACCGTTTGTTCTTCGAAAATAACATCACCCCTGTTTTCAAAACAACACAAACCGGAGAGATCATTTATGCCAATCTTTCCTACGCAAAATTATTCGGTTTTGATTCGGTTGAAGAGTTGAAGAAACATACCTCAAAGGAATTCTATCCAGACCAAGATGTCAGAGAGGTTTATTTGAAGGAATTGAAGTCAAAAGGCGTTTTGAAGAACTTTTACCTACGTAATCAGACTATTCAGGGCAAAGAGATTTATTTATTGGTGAATGTTCGACTGTTGAATGAGAACGATCAAATGTTCATAGAAGGTTCTCTTTTGGATATTACCAACCAGATCGAGATTGAAAAAGAACTCATTAAAAAAAATGAAGAGCTTCAAAAGCTGAGTACGATCCTTGAAAATATCAGCGATGCTGTTCAAGTGGTAGACAAAAATGGGGATTTGGTTTACTTGAACCCGGTTGCGAAAGATCGATTGGGAATAACTGATCGCTACGAGAGAAAACTGAACATTCTGGAAATATCCCCCTATTTTAAAGATCGGCAGCAGTTCTCTAAGCATTTCGAGGACATTAAAACGGTTAAAGAACTTGTTGTTGAGTCCGTTCACAAAAATATCTCCACGGGAGAATTGTATCCAACCGAATTAAGTATTCGTCTTGCAAAAATTCTGAACGAGGAATACATCATAGCAACAGGTAGAGACATCTTTCAGCGACTGATCGACAAAGAGAACCTTCATTTGTTAAACAACAAATTAAAGGAGCTTCACACAGCTATAAACTCAACCTCCCTTGTCTCAGTTACAGATCTTAGAGGAAACATTCTTGAAGTGAATGATGAATTCTGTGAAGTCTCCCAATATACGAAGGAAGAACTTATTGGTTCAAATCACCGCATCGTTTCTTCTAATACACACACAGTACACTTCTGGAAAGATTTCTATTCAAAAATTTACAAAGGAGAAGTTTGGTCGGGTGAAATTTGCAATCGCAAAAAATCAGGAGACATCTATTGGGTGAGAACAGTTGTTTATCCGCTTTTTGATGAATCTCAGAATATTCATCAATTCATGTCTATAAGGCAAGAGATCACCAAAGAGAAAGAGGCTGAAAACCAAATTCAAAAGCATGTTGTCTTTCAGGAACTGTTGGTCAACATTGCTCTGGATATGATCAATATTGATCCTTCAGATCTTGACTCAACGATCAATAAAGCCTTACAGATGATCGGGGTCTTTGTTGATGCTGACAGATCCTATATTTTTGACTACGACACTGAAAAGGAGACAAGCTCAAACCTTTATGAATGGTGTAATTCAGGTGTTGAACCTCAGATAGAAAATCTGCAAAATGTTCCTTTCAAGGACATGCCTGAATGGCTTGAAAGACATTTTAGAGGAGAAATAATGGATATTCCCAATGTTGCCGAACTGCCGGACTCTCTGTTAAGACAACTACTGGAAGTACAAGATATTAAAAGCTTGATCGCACTTCCTATGATGGATGGTGATTCATGTATTGGCTTCATTGGCTTCGACTCGGTTAAAAGTTTGCACACCTATTCGGAAAATGACAAAAAAATCCTAAAGTTGTTCTCCTACATGTTGGTGAACATCCAGAAACGTATTCAAAGTATTCGCCTTATTGAATCAGCAAATAAGCAGATCAAAGAGATTAACGATAACCTTAATGCAAGGATTGCAGAAGAAATGGATAAAACTTCACAGCTTACTCAATCAATGGCCAGCCTTGATAAAATGGCCATGATCGGTGAGTTGACATCAGGTTTAGCACATGACTTAAATACTCCTCTGGGTGCAATCAAAGTAGGTGCTGAGAGTGTTCGGTTTATGCTTGAAAACCTGTTTAAAAAAGTACTCGAAGGAAATAGTATAGAACAAATACATTATGCGTGCTCCCGTGCTGTGGAAAGTAATTTCACTATGTTCGTTGGCGGCTTACAGACGCTAAAGGAGTCGAAAGCCATGACCGAGTACCTCGATGAGCACTTCGCTGACGTACCTCAACGAGCCGAACTGATAAGCTTGCTGGTGAAAGCAAGGATTACAACAGATGAACCGGAAGTCATCGAAAAGATCATGCGTTCTTCGAATCCGGAGGATTTTCTTGAATTAATTTATCATATTCAAGCGATCAGAACATTCATTGATACGGTTCTTGAGGCCGGAGAAAAAGCAAAATCAGTTATTGACAGTTTGCGTTTCTACATTAAAGAAGGAGAAAATCAAGGACTAACAACAGTTCCTCTGAAAGAAAACCTTTTGAAGGTAATCAATGTTCTCAACCACTTGATAAAACAATATGACATCAATTTAAGAGTCGATCTACACGACGGGATTGAAGTTCAAGGCTTTCCTGAAAGATTGTATCAACTTTGGTCGAATCTCCTGAAGAATGCCATTGACGCTACGGGTTTCAAAGGCAATATAACAGTATTCTCGCAATTAAAGGACGATGAAGTGATTCTTAGTATTGAGAATACCGGGGAAACTATACCGTTAGAAATACAGAAGAAGATCTGGAAAAAGTTCTACACTACCAAAGCAGGAAAAGGTACCGGCCTCGGATTGAGCATTGTCAAACGGATCGTAGAAGAACACTATGGAAGAATTGAGTTGACCTCTGAAAACAATTTGACTACTTTTTCTGTTTACTTAACACTGCACAAATCATAGAGGATCATGAAAGTTATCATCAGTATAGACGATGAGCCTTTGATCACTCAACTGATCACCTTTCAGCTGTCAAAGCATATTCTTCATTCTGATATTCTCATCGAGTCCATTAATGATCCTGAAAAGGCCATGGATGGAGTAACGGAAATGATGGAGACCGGCTTGGAGGTGGTTCTTTTGATAGTGGACTATCAAATGCCTAAAATAAACGGTGCTCAGCTCATTCAAAAGATGAAGATGGATTTTCCGGAAATTAAAGTCATTATGTTGAGTGGACAAGCTAACGAAACGGCTGTTGAATACTTGATGAAGGAAAATTTGATCGAAGCATTCATTTACAAACCTTGGGGCGAGAAAGATTTGATTCACATCATCCAGAATTTAATTACTTTCAGACATGATGAGTGATTTTCAAAATTTGAATGTCGTGATATTGGACGATGATTCTCTATCAATTTTTCTAACCGAAGAAGTTTTAAAAGATCATTTTGGAGAATTAAGTATTCATTCCTTTACGGATCCCGATGATTGTTTGAAATTTCTAACATGTTCAAAGGACAAGTCACTTATTTTATTAGACATTAATATGCCGGTTATGAATGGGTGGTCCTTTGTAGAGAAGTATAAACAATTAAACCTGATCCATCAAATTGTTTTCCTGACATCCTCTATCAATGAAGATGACCGCAACAAAGCCGCTACTTTGGGGGTAGGATTTATGACCAAACCTCTTCAACCCGAAGAACTCGAAGATTTCATTGAACCTCAAATCCCTTAATCATGAATAGCTCAGGTAATAGAAATGAGAACACTCAAATATGGATTGTTGAGGATAATCCAGGTGACCTTCTACTCATTCAGGAATTGCTGATCGACTTGAGCTTCAGAGCTAAGAATATCCGCACTTTCAGTTCGCTTGAAGACCTGAAAGAAGCTATTTCCACAACTTGTCCTCATGTCATCTTATTGGATCTTTTTCTCCCGGGTACACAAGGTATTGAAACATTTTCCTCAATAAAACACTTGGTGGATCATTGTCCGGTGATAATTTTATCAGGGCTTGACAATATGGAAACTGCACTCGAAAGTGTTAAAATGGGCGCTCAGGATTACCTCATCAAGGATGAAATGAGCGATGAAATGATCAATAAAATGATCAACTATGCCATCGAACGATTTGCTAACATAAATGAGCTTAAACGATCCGAGGAGAAGTATAAACTCTTGTTTAGGTCTATTCCGCAACCGGTGATCATGCTGGATCAAGACCTGAATGTTCTCGAATTGAACAATGCAGCAACAAAGTTGCTAAATATAACAGAAGACAGAACCGGGTTACATTATTCTTCTCTTTTTCCATCCATATCTATCGGTGAAATGGCAATTAATGCGATAGAAGAAAGAAAACAAAAATTGATCAAGATCACTTTTTCGGATGGAACCGTTAAATATGTTGAACAAACCTCAAAACAAGGAGATGACGAATTGAAGAACCGATGGCTGATTACACTATTGGATAGAACGGAGAATATTGTAAATGAGATCAATCGGAACAAAATTATTCACGAGACACTTGATCAAGAACGAAACAGGTTTTCAAGAGAGCTACACGACGGTTTAGCGCAATACCTTGTTGTGCTGAACATTCACCTACAAATGCTTAAGGGTATCAACGAAAAAGCCGATATTACTATCGATACATGCTTAAAAACACTCGATACAAGTATTAAACTGGCTCGTTCTCTAAGTTACAATTTGGCTCCTCCGGACATGGAAAAAGGATTATACCCTGCATTGGAATCGTTTTTCGGGAGAATGCAAAATGTGAACAACATACAATTCACATTGTCAATCGAAGACAAGCTGAAAGAGGGGGATCATTCTGAACAATTTGATGAATACCAATTGTTTAGAATGATCCAGGAATTCGTCAATAATTCTGTGAAATACAGCCAATGTTCTGAGGTGAATTGTACTATTTTCGAAGAAGACAACTTACTCAAGATCTTACTTCAAGACAATGGAAAGGGTTTCGAAATCAGTTCAGTACAGAAGGGATTAGGATTGGGTAATATGAAGCAAAGAGCCATGGCAGCAGGTTTCAATTTCATACTGGATTCAATGCCTGGAAAAGGAACTAAAATGACCTTGACATCCGATGAAATGATCAATTGAAGCAATCGAGATCACACGCATTTGGGGTCTGTAGTCCAAATTGGTGAAAAGTGCAATTACGCTTGGTCTGCTTTATTATTAGATGGAAATACAACACAAAATGTTGATCCTTCTCCGGGAACAGATTCAAGCGTGATCGTTCCACCCAAACGCTCCATTAGCTTTTTGGAAATACTCAAACCAACCCCTGAACCGGGGTATTTATCCTTGTTATGTAAGCGTGTAAAAATATCGAACACCTTTTTTTGATGCTCCGGGTCTATGCCAATACCATTGTCCCGAACATAAACCAGCACTTTTCCATCCTTTTCCTTTGTCGCAGAGATTCCTATTTCAGGTGCTTGACCTTCCGGCTGATAAGTAATTGCATTGATCAGTAAATTTTGAAAAACTTGTCTCACTGGAGCATCCATTGCCTGCACTGGGGGTAGAGCATCAATATCGATCTTGGCATTTGAATTGTCGATCACTCGCTTTAATCCTAACATGACATCTCTGAACAAATCATTGAGGTCAACTTGTTTTAAATCATCGGCTTCCAGTTTTCCTGCTCTGGAAAAATCCAGCATATCCTTGATCAGTGTTTTCATTCTCGTAGCACCGTCAATAGCATAATCAATATACTGATTCCCTTTTTCATCCAACTGGTCAGCATATTTTTTCTGCAATAATTGCATGAAACCGGTGATCATGCGCAAAGGCTCTTGTGTATCATGGGATGCCACATAAATGAATTGTTCAAGCTCTTCGTTCTTCAAACTCAACGCTCTTGTTCGTTCTTCCACCAATCCGGCGAGGTGGAGGGATTGATCGTTCAATTTTTTCATGATGGAATTCGTATGCAATAAATTACGAACGCGCAATTCCAACTCCACAAAATCAAACGGTTTTCTCAACATATCGTGCGCACCACTTTTCAAAACCAATTGTAATGTTTCTTTTGTGGAATCCGCCGTCAAGACCATGACACGCATTGGACCGTCCAGAATTCCTTCTTCTTTCAGGATCCCAAGGATCTCTATACCGTTCACATGAGGCATCATAACATCGAGAAGCAAAAGATCCGGTTTGTACCCCTTAATTTCGTCTATGGCCATTCTCGAATCATTTATTGACCTAAAATTTTCGTGCCGGTTCAATTTTAAAAATCCCTCAAGCAACTGCGTATTGGCTAATTGGTCATCAATGATGAGTATGCGCTGATCGTCCTCGATCTTTTCCATGTTATGCAAGATTCTTACTGTTTAATATATTCGTCAATTGTATCAAGGAACTCCTTAATGTCAAATGGTTTGATCAGATATTTATCGGCACCCAGTGACATCAACTTTGATACTTGGTTCTTTGTGGCATCTGCACTGACAACTATCACAGGGATTTCCTTGGTTAATTCATTCTCTCGCAACTGAACGATAACCTCTGAACCATGAATATCAGGGAGATCAAGATCGAGAAGGATCAATTTGGGATGATGCTTTATGGCCAGTTCAACGGCTTCACCCCCATAAACAGTGGTGAATAGCTCATACATTGGTCTACTCAATTTAAAAATATCCTCAACAAGAGAAATATTCATGGCGTTATCTTCAACATAGAGTATGCTGGCAGTTCTTTCGTTTGCTATGGTATGTTCTGTCCCAATGATCTCCTCTGGCGTATGATCCAAAATCTCACTTGTGCACTTAGGAAGTTCGAACCAGAAGGTGGTGCCCTCTCCCAACTGACTGTTCACACCAACATGCCCGTCTAGTACATGGATCAGCTCCTTAACAACGGCGAGCCCTAAACCTGTTCCCTCGACATCAGTATTTTCAGCACCTATTCGCTCAAATGGTGTAAATAGTTTTGAAATATCTTTTTTGTCGATCCCAATCCCGGTATCTTTGATAGAAACCCTGACTACATCATCTCCTGCAGCATCAACCGTTTCTTCATGCTCGATGAAAACACTACCACCCTCTTTATTGTACTTGATCGCATTATTAATTATATTGGTAAGGATCTGTACTACCCTTTGTTGATCAGCCTTTACGTAAAGAGGTTTATCCAAAGATCGGTTAACTTTTATCGATACCTTCCTTTTTTTCGCCTGTGGTTCAAGCGATAGACATGTTTTCTGGATTGTGTCGGTTAAATTGACGCTTTCAATAGACAAGGTCATCTTTCCGGTTTCTATTCTTGCTATATCCAATACCTCATTGATCAATCCCAATAAATGCTTGCCACTGTTCAAGATGTGCTTGACAGATGTTTCCTGCATTTCGCTCAATTCACCCATCTCGAGCAATTGTGCATAACCTAAAATGGAATTCATAGGTGTTCGTAATTCGTGACTCATTCGAGACAAGAATAAACTTTTTGATGCATTTGCCTCCTCTGCTACCCTTCGGGCATTGATCAATTCCCGCTCCCTTTCCATTCGGTCAGTAACGTCACGGGCTACCGCATACACATACTCCCCAACAGGCGAAGAATACCATTCTATATAACGGTAATCTCCTTCTTTCGTTTGATACCTGTTCACAAACTGAGAAACAGTGCTTTGGCTTTGTAGTGATTGCATCGCCGAAAGTGTATCCTCTATATCATCCGGATGAACTAATTCAAGATAATTTTTTCCCTCCAGTTCTGCCCTCGAATAATGCAGCACACTTTCAAAAGCTTTACTCAATTTAATGAATTTTCCCTCCTGATTAGCGATACAGAGCATATCCAGCGATTGATTGAAGAATGTCTCAAGACGCTCAATAGCGGTCTCCAATTCCTTTGTTCGCTCTCTCACTTTCTCTTCGAGTTTGTAGTTCAATTCAATGATCTCGTTTTCGATCTGCTTTCGATCGCTGATATCAATAACGGTGATCGATAAGTATTTCAATGAACCACTTTCATCTTCAAGTTGTCCGATGGTCACAAGAGTAGGGAATGTTGAACCGTCTTTCCTCTTGTGTTCGATCTCGGTCGAATAGATCATTTGACCTAACGAAAGCTTACTGAGCATCAATTTGTATTTTGCGAGGGAGGTTTCGCTGACAAATTCTTTGTAATTATGTCCAATTAATTCAGAGGGTTCACAATCGTGCATTTCTGAGTAAAAGGCATTGCCATACAAGATATTACCCTCTAGATCTGCTATAAGTCGCCCATTCACGGCTGAATCAAAAATCGTTCGGAACAATTTCAATTCTGATTCAACTTTTTTTCGTTCGGAAATGTCTTCCTGAATCCCAACCAGACTTGAAATTTGACCGTTCAGATCAAAGATCGGGAATACCGTGGATGACTCATAGAATTGACTCCCGTCCTTTCGAACGTTCAAGAATTCGCCTTTCCAGGTATCGCCGGCTAAAATGGTAGACCACAACTCTTTAAATCTATCATCCGGTGTCGCATCTGATTTCCATATCCTCGGATTCCTTCCTATCACTTCTTCCCTAGTGTATCCTGTACTTTTCAGAAGGGATTCATTCACATACTCTATATTGCCGGAAACGTCTGTGGAAAGAATACTAACCGGGCTTTGATCCACGATTTGAGACAAATGTCTTACACTATTTTCATTTTTGCGTTCTTCTGTAATATCCCGCCAGTCAACTATTATGGCCTCTCGTCCGTTGTAAATACCCAAGACGAGATTGATCTTAGCCAAAAAGGTTTCGCCACTTTTTTTAAGGTGTATCCATTCGAAATTAACTCTGCCTTCCCGTAAAACACGCTCGATGAAGTCGGCAGCCAATTCAACGGAGGTCTCCCCATTCAATTGCCGTTCCGGAGATATTTCTGCAGGGTGTTTTCCGATCAGATCAGCCCTTTCGCCACCATACAATTTTTCTGAGGCAAGGTTACAATCCACAAATACACCATCCTGAATGATCAAAAAGGCATGAGCCGAATTGTAGAACAAACTCTTGTAATTCACCTCACTTTGCAAAAGTTTCAGTTCATTCTGCTTCTGTTCGGTAATGTCGGATGCATTGAGAAGAATGGCATATACTTCATTGTGATCGTCAAATACTGGCTGCAAAGAAGATTTAAAAAATATATCCTGACCTCCAATGTTAAGACTGATCTCCTCGTTAATGCCTTTTTTGGTTCGAATGATTTGATCAACATCAGACAGCACATTGTTCCTTCTCGATTCGGGAAAAACATCTTGTAGAGAAAACCCTTTTTCTATCGCTTCCTCTGGTGATACACCAACAAATCTTCCTGCAACCTCGTTGGCGTACAGGGCCTTGCCATTCAGGTCGAACATGGCGATTATTGCATCCGAACTTTCTACCAGTGATCGGTATTTCTGCTCATTTTCAACAACACGACGCTCAGCATTGACTTGGTCTGTGATATCTGTCGCACTTACATGAGCGGAAACAACCTTTCCTTCACTATTAAAGATAGGTGTTGCTGTTCCCTTCACCCAAACTAATCTTTCTCCAACTTTCAGAGAGGTTACTTTTGTATAAGCAATACCTTTATCAAACAGATTATCCAGATCTCTTTTTAAATTCTCTTTTTGTTCTTTTTCGGAATAGAACATCCCAATGGTTACTTTCTCATCTGGAATCTTATTTTGTTCAATGCCAATAAGCTTTGCCGCTTTGTTATTGGCATATAAGATCCGAGCATCTCTGTCTATGGTGATGATAATATTCTCAGAATTTTCTACGAGGGATCGATACTTTTCTTCACTTTGAAAAAGTTTCTTGTTGGACTCATTGAGCTCGGTGATATCAATACCTATACAAAGTACTTCATGCGGAAGACCATTCTTGTCGGTTATGGCACTGAACTCCCATAGACTGGTCCTTTTCCTCCCATCAGAGGAGGGCTTATCCAATTCCACCTGCACGACTGATCCTATCTCTTTCAAACATCTTTGTACAGCTTCTGTGGCGCGTTCGTGATGCGAAGGTAAAATGGATTCAAATCCGTGTGACCCTAATATACCATTCGGGTGTGAATGACTAAAATTGGAAATGTAAGCGCCATTAGCGTAGGTGATATAACCTTCCAGATTAGTTTTCAGGAAATAACTGGTCTGCGAATGCAATAGCCCCTCAAGTGTTTTTGTTTTATCTAAAAGCTCATTGTTGGTTTTGACGAGCTTTTCTTCAGCTATTTTCCGTTTAGTAATGTCCTTGAAAGTGGAAAAGACACCTTTAATTTCGTTGGTTTCTTGATCGAATTCAGGGAATGAATTAATGCTGATCCAAACCCAGTCATTTTTCATGGGGTGAAACACGCCCATAATGACCTCTTCAATTTTCTTACCTGTGCGCAAAGAGACCATGGCAGGATGTTCGTCGCCGGGAAACGGTTCACCATTCGACTTAACAGAGCGCCACCGATCGTCAACAGATGTTCTACCTGTCATTTGATCCAGACTCAACCCTAAAAGATCTTCTGCCGCTCTGTTTGCATTGACAATAACTCCACTCTTATCCTGATAAACCACTCCGGTCATCATGTTTTGAATCAGAAACTCCAGATTTAAAGCCGTTAGCATAGGTTCAAGTTGTTTAAAACTTACGCTAACAAAGATACGTCTTTAAATTAAAAGTTCCTCAAACAGAAGAACTAGTTTACTTGAAGCTTTCAGGCTGGATTAAACCCATGGATCATGTCTATCAGATCAGCCGGAAATGCGCCTTTGTTGTAGTACCCTACAACATTAGAGTAATCATTAGCCTTCTCAATATCTGATGAAGAGGTAGAAATTGAAATAATAATTACAGCGGAACGAATGCCAAATTCCTTTATGCTGTCCAACACCTCCCATCCGCTCATATCAGGCAGACTCAGATCCAACAAAATGAGATCAGGAATTGTTCCCTCTACCTTGCCGGACTTCAAAACATTTAGCAGATCACTGCCTTTTGAAAAAGAATTTGAAATACTGTATGGGGTACATTTTTCCAAAATTTTAACAAGCGACTTACTGTAAATCTCGTTGTCTTCCAGAAGATAAATTGTCATAAAACTACTTTCAACGTATAAATGTCTTGACACAGATCTTTGACACACAAGACTAACGACGGCAGAGTACCGAATTCCTTGTATGGTTCCATGAATAACGCAAAAGTATATAATTTAGGCCGATCTGATTGTAACTTATATGACTTACCCTTAAAATTAAATTCACTATATTGGTCACTTATCAAAATTCGATGGAATTAAAAATGAACTATACAAGCGCTTTCGAAGAACTTCAACAGATCGTTCGCGACATGGAAGATGGCGAAATTACGGTTGACGAACTTTCTGTAAAGGTGAAAAGAGCCACCGAATTGATCAAGTTCTGCAAACAAAAACTCACCACAACGGAGGAAGACGTGAATCAGATCCTGAAAGAACTGGAAGGCTGATAAATGGTGCGTGGTTCAAAATTAAAGTTTACTTCATAGAAATCCGCGCAATCCCCAAAATCCGCGGGATACACTCTATTACTAATTACTGATTACTAATAACAGATCACTCTAAATTCTAAACTCAACACTTCCTCACCTCATCTTCGAAGCCTGAAACAACTTCAATTCATCATATGTCACCTCATCACCCAGTTTCTCTTTGATCTCTGTCAATGACTTCCCTTCTGCATCAAGCAATTCTGAAGCTAAAAACGCAATCCTCTCTGCCGGCATAACATCTTCTAATTCCATCTTCTCTGCTTTGATCAAATTCACCAAATGGGTATTGATGGTACCAACAGAAAACTGTCGAACGCGCGCAATTTCCTCAATACTCATTCCCCGCTCAACCAGTTCGAGCGTTTGTTCATACGTGCTTTTCTTCGGCTCCTTCTTCTCCTTTGGACTTCTCTTAAGTGATTTCACAACGATCAGATCTTCATCGTCCTCCATATCAAGTAAGCCGGGTTGCTGTCTCAGATCCTGCTGCAGCGAAGCGATCTTGGCTAACTTGTAATTTTCGATCTCTGTGTTGCGAATCACTTCCCGCGTAATGTCACGACCATTGTTTACTGCTTCGACAAGCAATCGCGCCTTCTTTAATTTAAGAATGGTTTCCGTCAATAAAGAGTCAAGCTCTTCCAGTTCCTCCGCGTATTGCTTTGTTTTGCGCACCCTTTTCAATTCAGCAATCTTCTTCAGATTCGATGTCAACACCTGGTCAAGTGTCTTGAAGAAATACGCATAAGCTGCTTGCACCCTTTCGTGAACAAAGTTCATATCTGCCACTCCTGAAAAACAGCGATCCAACTGCGAACAGAACTTCTTTGCCGGTTCACTCAAATTGTTGATCGACTGTGTTTGTTGTATGACCCATGTCTTGTTCTTGCCTTTTTCACTTTTCGGGCCAACGATCTTGTAACTTGCTTCATGTATGTTCCATGCCGAACTGAGTTCATACCAGTCAAATGCATTGGTGAGTGTTTCGTGTAAGAAACGGTGCGTACCAACCTCAAGTGCTCTTTTCAGTAATGCTTCGTCTGCCTTATTGTCTGCATAGCCAACAACCTGCGTGTCATTCGAAAGTCCGTTCATGCGCATCGGTTTCAGCAAAACCAATCCTTCCAGTGATCTCAATCGCGACAAAGCAACATAGGCCTGTCCCGGAGCAAAAACATCCGAAACATCCAGCACCGCCTTATCGAAAGTTAAGCCCTGACTTTTATGAACCGTGATCGCCCAGGCCAGTTTGATCGGGTAATGAACAAAGGTTCCCAATACCTCCTCTCTGATCTCTCCCTTACTTTCATCCAGTTTGTAACGGATGTTGTTCCACTCGTATTTTTGAACGCTGATGGTTCGTTTCTCTTCCGGAAAATAAACCGTGATTTCCTCTGGACCGAGGGAAGCGATCTTGCCCATTTTTCCATTGTAAAAATTCTTCTCAAAGGAGATGTCATTCTTGATGAACATGATCTGCGCCCCCACTTTCAACTCCATTTTAGGATCGATGGGAAAAAGATGGGTTGGAAAATCCCCCGTAATTTCTGCCTCATAGAAATGGGAACCACCTTCAAGCGAGGACAACGCGCGGGAATTCATCTCATCCGCTTTTGAATTGTGAGTGGTAAGCGTAATGTACCCCTCCGCTTTCAGCGGATCGAATTCCGGCTTGACATACTGATTGAGAATCCGAACATCTTCCTCGGTAATGTGATTGTCACGCAGGTGATTCAACACGCAGATGAATTCCTGATCCTGTTGCCGATAGATCGTTGAAAGTTCAATATACAAGGGTTGTTGCTCTTGGATAACGTGGGCATTAAAGAAGTGAATTCCGCGATAATAATGTCGCAACTCATTCCATTCTTCCGGCTTTACAACGGGTGGAAGCTGCAACAGATCACCAATGAACAAAACCTGAACACCACCAAACGGACGATTGATCTTTCGAACATTGCGCAAACTCCAGTCGATCGCATCCAACAGATCGGCGCGCAGCATACTCACCTCATCGATAATCAGTAATTCGAGGTTCCGTATGATCTGCTGTCGGTGACGGTTCATCTTGAAATGTCCCATCAATGTTTGTTTGTCTTCGATCTTTGCGCCGGTATGCAGACCCTTCGCCTTACCGAAATCCGGAATAAATGCCGAAAAGGGCAACTGAAAAAAGGAATGGATCGTAACTCCCCCTGCGTTCAAAGCAGCAATGCCCGTCGGAGCAACGATAACCGCATTTTTATGCGTGGTAGAAATGATCTTTTTTAGAAGTGTTGTCTTTCCTGTTCCCGCTTTACCTGTAAGAAATACCGATTGATTGGTCTGATTAATGAAACGTTCTGTAAACTCCGCCGGATCCTGCACCTCAATGTGATTTTTTGTTGTCATGTACTTGAAGTTAGCGAAAAAGTTCATTTCCACACAAGCCTCGTCATTTTTTATTTTGCATTTCACCATCAGTCTAAACTTAAAAGGAACATTGACCGCTTCGCTGATAGAACATAGATCGCTTTGCTTATGGACATGACTTATACACACTGTTTAGTAAATGTTCCATTCTCTATGTTCAAAACTGATCACTAATCACTCTAAATTCCACACTCTATGTTCTATATTCTAAGTTCTAAACTCTATGTTCTATGCTCTAAGTTCTAAACTGATCACTAATCTCTAATCACTTATTGTGACGTCCTGAAAAAAAGTAGACACTTTTAAAACAAGTGTTTATGAAAAGA
>CAZQKN010000015.1:0-46836 GCA_964593935.1 uncultured Akkermansia sp.
GGATGCCAACGGTATCACCACCAGAAAAACACTTAAGGTTCTTTAACGAAGACAATAAATACAACTCAGATCAGAAAAGGGGCTGTTACGAAAGTAGCAGCTCCTTTTCGTTTGTTCAGAGTTCATAAATTCAAAATGTTCATAAAACGTGATAATAATCATTGTTTAAAGATCATCTCTTGCTTTCCTTTGCCAAAAAAAACAACAATGGTCATGAAAAAACTGGTAGTCCTTCTGGTACTTTCGTTTAATATTCATGCATTTACTCAGAGTTTTCCTTTTCGCATCGAGATCGACTCGATTCAAATACAGGAACTAGGCGGACTTCAATCGTTTGCCATTGGGCAACATGAAGGTAAGTGGCTGGTGATCGGCGGTCGATTGGATGGATTGCACAGGAGACAACCGTGGGCATCTTTTGATCTTGCAGGTCACAACGATCAGCTTTTCGTTATTGACCCGGTTGCCAAAAAGAAATGGACGGCTTCCTCCAGAGTTCCTGACAGTTTACTTGCTGAACAATTGAGGTCAACAAACATGCAATTCATCCAGCGTGATAACTACTTATTCCTGACTGGAGGTTATGGATTTTCCCCAACAGCTGATGACCATATCACCCATCCATATCTGACCGTAGTTGATATTCCGGCAACGATCGATGCAGTAATAAATGGCAAAGATGTCTCAAATGGCTTCTGGAGAATAAAAGATGATCAATTCGCGCTGTGCGGTGGACAAATGAATTTTATGGACGGAGTTTTCTGTATCACCGGAGGACACCGATTTGATGGACGTTATCATCCCATGAACAATTCGACCTTTGAACAAGTCTATTCAAGCGAGGTGCGAAGATTTCAAGTTGACCTTGCCAATCGCACTGTTGTGCACCTGCCGGCATTGAAAGATGGTGAGGTACTGCGTCGTCGCGATTTCAATGTCCTGCCATCTATAGAACCAGACGGAAAAGAAGGTTTGATCGCATTTTCAGGTGTTTTTCAGAAAGAGGTGGACCTACCTTACCTCAATGCGGTTAAGATCCACTCGGAAGGAGTGAAAGAAGTTCCCGGATTTGCCCAATATTACAATCATTACCATTGTGCGAATGTTTCTGCATACAATAGTACGGATGGTTCCATGCATTATTTGTTCTTTGGAGGCATTGCCCATTATTACGATAGCACAGGACTACTTGTAGCTGATAACGATGTTCCTTTCACACCGGCAATTACAAGAGTTGTAAAGGACGCTAATGGGATCTTTTCTGAATGGAAAGAAAACATCAGCTTACCGGGCTACCTGGGTGCTGCATCCGAATTCATTTTGGATCCAACGATAAAAACCTTCGAAAACGAGGTGATCGGCCTTCAAGAACTCAAAGGAAATAAGATCCTGATCGGCTATATCTACGGGGGAATTCAAAGTTCTGCAGCCAATATTTTTTGGATCAATACGGGGAGAGAAAGCGTTGCTACCAGTACGATCTATCCCGTTTATCTGGTAAAGGAAACGTCAGGTTCAAAAGCAAAATTAAATGATCAAAGTATTTCTGGACTACAGCTACAAATACTACCCGATCCTCTTGAAAAAAGAATCACATGCTGGTTTAATTTATCTCAGATCAGTGACGTTTACATCACCATGAAAGATCAAAGTGGTACCGTGGTGCTTCAAAAGAAATACAAAAAGCTCAAACCGGGTAATCAAGAAAAAACCTTCAAATTCAAAAAATTAAAACGAGGTGACAAGTATTTCATATCACTGAAAATCAACGACAAATCACATGAACAATTTCTCGTTGTTAATTAATGAATTAATTTTGTTGCTGTTATAAATTTGATCCTTTGATTCCGCTTCGTCGGAAACCCTTGAACATTTGAACATTAAAATAACCACTCTCATGAAAACGATCTTATTCACACTTCTCCTCTGCCTAACGGGAACAGTTGCATTCTCTCAGGAAGACGTTACAACCAATCAGGTAGAAGACACAACACTTTATCGTATCATCAAAACGGATGGTACCGAATTGATCGGATACATTTTGAAACAAGATGAACGCGAAATGTTAGTCCAAACGAAAGATGGCCGAAAGATCATCATTCCGCAATATGTGGTGAAAGAAATTGTAGTGGTAAACTCAAAAGAGTTTTCATCTAAGGGAGAATATGTTGGAGAAGATAAATTTGCCACTCGCTACTTTATAACAACCAATGGACTTCCATTGAAAAAAGGGGAGCATTACATCCAATGGAATCTTTTCGGGCCAGATTTCCAATTCTCAGTGAGTGACAATTTTGGCATTGGAATTATGACATCCTGGTTGGCTAGCCCGATCATTGGTACAGCAAAATACAGTTTCAAACTAGGTGAAAATGTTCAGGGTGCGGTGGGAACAATGCTGGGCACTTCTTCCTGGGCATCTTTTACAACTTCCGACTTCAGTTTTGGATTAGGTTTGCCTTTCGCTACGATCTCTGGGGGTAACAGAAAATCAAATATTGCCTTTTCAGGAGGATACGGCGCTTTCTGGCAAGGTGGTGATGTTCAGGGAAGAGCATTGCTGTCAGTTGCTGGAATGACAAAATTGAGCCCAAAATTCAGCCTTGTATTTGATTCATTCATAGTTACAAAAGGAAAGGATGAGACGTATACCTATACCGATTTTGTTTACAACCCTACAACAGGGAACTACGATGAAATAACCCAAACGGGGATCAATGAAAGACCCGGTGTAGCAATCCTTATCCCAGGGATACGCTGGCATCAGGGAGAAGGCAAAGCATTCCAGTTTGGATTTACCGGTATTATAGCTGGAGGTGAAGTCTTTCCTGTTCCAATTCCCATGGTACAGTGGTACCGCTCTTTGTAATTGGATTTGCCTACCCCCTGAAATTTTCGTTTCTTTGCAGACTAATTTCAGCGAATGGCGCACAAGTCCGGTTTTGTAAATATTGTTGGTAGCCCCAATGTGGGTAAATCCACACTCATGAACCGTTTGGTGGGTGAGAAGTTGTCTATTGTTACCTCCAAAGCTCAAACCACCCGCCATCGCATCCTTGGGATCGTAAACGACGAGGATTATCAGATCGTATTCTCAGATACTCCAGGTGTAGTGAATGCAGCATACAAACTGCATGAGGCCATGATGGAATATGTGAATGCTTCTCTTAAAGATGCAGATGTTCTCCTTTTCATTACTGATACCAAGGAGAATGAAATGAATCATCAGGAAACACTCGAAAAGATCAAGAAACTAAGAGTTCCCGTGATCTGTCTGATCAACAAGATCGATCTGAGTGATCAGGAGAAAGTGATGGAGCGCATTGCCTACTGGCAGGAAAAGCTTCCGAATGCGCTGATCTACCCGGTTTCTGCTCTGCATGGTTTTAACCTTGAGCAAGTTTGGGAGAGGATATTAGAACTTGTTCCTGAAAGTCCGGCATACTTCGACAAAGAGGAGCTCTCGGATCGACCTATGCGCTTCTTCGTTTCTGAGATCATCAGGGAAAAGATCTTCCTTCATTGTGACAAAGAAATTCCATACAGTTGCCAGGTGGAGATAGAAGAGTATAAAGAAGAAACCGGCCTGACCAGAATACGTGCACTGATCATTGTTGAGCGTGATTCTCAGAGGGGGATCATCATTGGGAAAGGTGGTGAGATGATCAAAAGAATTGGTCGCGACGCCAGAAAAGAGATCGAAAAGTTCATCGACCAGAAGGTGTTCCTTGAAACATACGTCAAGGTCGACAAAGACTGGAGATCAACGGAGAATAAATTAAAGAAATACGGATATTGATTAGAGCAAAGAACAAAGAACAAAGAACCAGGACTCGAATCCTTCTCTTTGTTCTTTGTTCCTTGTTCCTTGTTCACATAGCATGAGTAACATAGTAGCAATCGTAGGTCGGCCAAATGTTGGTAAATCTACATTATTCAACAGATTAACAGAATCACGTGACGCTATCGTTAAAGAGGTCAGTGGTGTAACGCGCGACCGCATTTACGGTAAAGGTGAATGGAACGGAGTTCAGTTCTCTGTGATCGACACCGGAGGTTACATAAAAGGCTCTGAAGATATTTTTGAAGGTGAGATCCGCAAACAAGTGGAGATCGCCATTGATGAGGCAAATGTCATCATCTTCATGGTAGATGTCATGGCTGGAATAATCGACCTCGACGAGGTGGTTGCAGGGTTGTTGCGTAAAAGTAAAAAACCGGTCCTCATCGTTGCAAACAAAGTTGACAACACCGAGCGCGTTGGCCTATCGGGCGAATTCTATTCCCTGGGCCTTGGAGATGTATTTGACATTTCAGCGACAAATGGAAGTGGTACAGGAGAGGTATTGGACGAGATCGTAAAATATTTCGATAAGGAAGATGAATCTGTGCGCGAAGAGGATGACCTACCAAGAATTGCCGTGGTTGGAAAACCAAACGTAGGAAAATCATCTCTGGTGAATGCTTTGACAGGTGAAGAACGTAACATCGTCACAAATATCTCGGGAACAACCCGTGATGCCATCCACACCCGTTACAAAGCCTTCGGATTCGATTTTATGTTGATCGATACTGCTGGTATCCGTAAAAAAGCAAAAGTAACCGAAGATATCGAGTACTATTCTGTCTTGCGTTCGGTTCGTGCAATAGAAAATGCGGACGTTTGTATTTTCATGATCGATGCTGTGGATGGTCTGCAAAAACAGGATCTGAACATTTACTACATCATAGAAAAGAACTCAAAAGGTGTGGTTGTTCTGGTCAATAAGTGGGATCTCGTCGAAAAAGATCAGAACACTATGGTCAAATTCGAGGAGAACATCAGAAAGCAACTCGCACCATTTAACGATGTTCCGATCATTTTTACTTCGACGATCTCAAAGCAAAGAATACACAAAGCGCTCGAAGCCACAATGATGGTTTATGAGAACCGTACGAAAAAGATCCCTACAAGTAAATTGAACGAGGTTATGCTGGAGATCATTCAGGCAACTCCTCCACCGGCCATGAAAGGGAAATACATTCGGATCAAATTCGTTCAACAGTTACCGACCCATGCACCGTCATTTGCATTCTTCTGTAACTTGCCGCAATACATTCCGGATTCATACAAACGCTTCCTGGAAAACAGATTGCGTGAGAAATTCGATTTCTGTGGGGTGCCGATCAAAATATTCTTCCGTAAAAAATAATTGGAGTTCGAGTGAAATTCGGAGCTATCGATATCGGAACGAACGCTGCAAGACTTCTTGTTGGAGAAGTAACTGAAGAAAATGGACACTCATATGTGAAGAAGATCTCGTATACCCGGATTCCGCTCCGTTTGGGTGAAGAGGTTTTCGATGATGGCAAGATCTCAAAAAAGAAGTCTGAACATTTCGTCAAAACTATTCAGGCCTTCAAATTGATCTCCGATATATTCGAAGTAAGACAACTGAGAGCTGTTGCAACTTCGGCTATGCGCGAAGCGGTAAACTCCAAAAAGATCATAGAAAAGATCCGCCAGGAAACAGGTGTGGAAATAGAAGTGATCAGTGGTGATGAAGAGGCTGAACTCATCTTTGGAACCTTTTTCCTGCTGGACATCGACAAAACTCAACCTTTCATTGTCATCGACGTAGGTGGCGGAAGCACTGAAGTAAGTGTATTTGAGAGTGGCGAAAGGGTTGCCTCAAGATCTTTTCAGATCGGAACCCTTCGACTTCTGAAAGAAAAAGTGAATTCGTCCATTTGGTCAGATATTCATCAGTGGATATCAAAACACGTAGATCTCAAATCACCCCATAAGATCTTTGGTACTGGTGGAAATATCAACAAGGTGCACAAATTGCTTGGTGCAGCTCATCTTGAGAGTATTTCATTTTCAGGTATGAAGGACCTGCGAGATGAACTAGGTGCAATGACACTCGATGAGCGTGCCGATGTTTACCAGTTGAAGCCGGATAGAGCCGATGTTATTGTTCCTGCACTCAACATTTACCTTTACATCATGGAGGAGCTGAATTGTTCGGAAATTCACGTGCCTAAGATCGGACTTTCGGACGGAATGATCTATCACATGCACAAAACGGCCCGTAAATCAGCGAAAAAGAAGTAGTCTTACTTTAGTTGAAAAACGACTCTCTTTCGAATTCCCTTTTCACCAACAATCCTAAGGTCCAGATTATCCTTTCTTCTGTCTTCGACGATCCATTTCTCGGTCAGTGAATGATCAAGCGGACTGTTCATGCTGAGATCAAAGACCACCTCTCCGTCGGACTTATAAACCGACCATTTTCCGGGAATGCAAATTGATAGGGTTTGGATCTTAGCCATTACAGTTCCATCGTCGGAAAAATCAAAACTGTATTCACTATAGCCTTTATCTGTAAGGACATTATCGTTCTCAGAATACACTGTGATCATCCATTCGCCTTCAACAATATCATCTTCGATCCTGTTGATCGTGTGCTTTTTACATGATGCCAACAAACCTGTTATAAGTACCAAAAAAATCATCAACCTCTTCATATCCACCCGTTTCTTACAAGTTATAACGTTCTTGTACGGAAAAGAGTCAAAAAAAGTTAAGTTTTTTAGCGTAAAACATTCACATGGCCTGTGATCATCTGCCATGAATCGGGTAATTCACAGGAAACATAGCGTAAAACATAGGCATATGTTCCTTCCTGAACCAAGCCAAATTGATCCATATACACACCATCCCAGGCTAGTTCAGGATCTGTAGTCGACCATACGAGTTCTCCCCAACGGTTATAGATCCTGAAATCCCACTCCAATACCTCTAGTGCGAATTTGGTTTGGAAATCATTGTTAAACTCATTTCCGTCCGGTGTGAAGGTATTCGGGATATAAATGATGAATGGCTCAATGAAAAGTTCTCTGTAGCTTGTGTCTTTACAACCAAATTGGTTCGTGGCGATCTGCATTGGTCGATGCCAACCACTTGTTCGGTAATCATGAACGTGCACAGGAGATGCGTTGTCTTCAAAACGTGTGCTGTCATCGAACCAATAGAAAATTGAGGTTGCTCCACTTGATTGATCTGAAAATGTGATCTCGGCATTACATATGTCGGTGTACTCAGGATCAACGGCAAAAGCAGAGACCGGAGAAGGATGGACGGTTACCGCATCTTGTTGCATCATGAACAATGTATCGACACAACCGACTGTAGAAATGATACCTAACGACACACTGTAGCTTCCCGGACTGGAATACACATGCGTTGGATCAGCCAATGTAGATGTTCCGCCATCTCCGAAGTTCCATGAATAGATCAAAGGTGAATCCGACAAACTGAGATCAGTAAATTCAACCAGCGCCGGAGCACAGCGTGGACCGGGTTCCACCCTGAAATTGATCTCTGGTTCCCTGAAAATAAATACATTGGAAGACGCGCTCTCAACACAATTGTCGAACGAGGCAGTTAGAGTGATCGGGTACGTTCCGAAGGAGTTGAAATTAACTCCATTCACATCCAGAGATGTTGATGTGCTGGGATTAGCATTCGGACCGAAATTCCACAGGTAGCTCACCGTGGATGGCCCTGTGACCGTTCCGTCAAAATTGAAACTATTGTTTGTAACGCACAAGGAATCATCATGCGTAAAAGATACAGTCAGTAATTCGTTAACCGTGACCTCCTGATAAGTCGTGTCAAAACAGGATTCCGATGTCCCTGCAATAAGGGTAACTGTATATGTTCCACCAGCCGGAAACGTGAATTCTGGTGTTTGAACCGTACTTACGTCAGTATCTGTTCCGGGGACACCAAAATCCCATAAATACGTATTCGTATTCTGAGAGGAATTTCCGAATGGCAGAGTCAGACCTTCACATTCATAACCGGTTGGTAAAACGATTCCGGCAATGGGTTCTGGGTATATGTAGATCTGATCGGTAAATGTTGCTTCGCACTCACCATTCTCACCATTCAGTGTGACCGGAATTAATCCTGTAGTGTTAAAGGAAACTCCATTAACGGTTAATCCTGTGGCGGTTGGGATCGATGAATTGGGCCCAAATTCCCATGTAAAAGTCGATCCCGCCGGACCATTGGATTGCCCAACAAAGTTGAAACTATTGTTCAGGATACAAAGGGAGTCGTTACTGGTAAAGGAAACATCGAACTCGTTGTTTACGGTAATATCCATGTAGGCCGTATCTGTGCAAGGCCATCCCGGGTTTACGACCAACATGGCCTGATAATTTCCTGGAGCCGGATATGTGTAGGTTGGCGCAAACTGAGTGCTCACATCTGTCGTAATGTCGGGAACACCGAAATCCCACTGGTAGTTGGTCCCACCATAAGAATTATTGACGAAGGGAACTGTCAGCCCCTGACAATACGATTCAAAACTCGGCAGATCTTCCTGTTCAGGAAGTATGGCCTGCATTGTGATCTGACAGTTGAATACTTTGAACAAGAAGTCCCGAATAGTTTGCCCGATCAGCACGCCGTTCCTGAATTCCTGAACACGCACTCCCACAACGAAAAGACCGATCATCTGTGGATCAGCAATCAGTAACCCGGTATTGGGATCAATAGTGATCGATGCCCCCGGACCCAATGGATTGACCATACTGAAACTTCCTGCCCAATTCACCGGAAAATAAGGTGGTGGTGGGGGTGGATTCGGTGCAGGATTAATGTCCGTCGCTCCAGCAAAAGGAGTTACCAATGAATAAAGCAATTGATCCCCATCAGGATCGGTTGCTGAATGATCGAATACCAGCTGATCATTATTACACAATAACAACGGCGGATAATTCGTGAATCTCGGACTACTGTTCTGCCAATTACCCGTTTCTAAACCCGGGATCGTTGCTACAAGCGTCAAACCGGTATCATCTGGAGAAACAAGATTGGTAATGTTCGGCCCACGGCAACAACGCTGATAAACTATGGTATAACCACCATTCGTAGGTGGCAACGTAATGATTACGGTATAGATCGCACGCTGAACACAAATATTGTTTGGCGGAACAACGCAAGGATTATTGAAAACTACGGGTAACTGCACCACAGCAGGAAGTGGAACCGCAACTTGTTGAATGGGAACATTTCCATTTTGAAGGTAAACTGCTAGAGGCAAAGGATTATCGTACTGAGCACCGGTAGAATTGCAGTCACGGTATATCGTAATGTAAAAGCGGTACTGATTGTTGCCCAGATAATCGTAATAGATATCCCCTCCAACGATGTGAGAAGCACGCAACATTGGCGCGACAACCAGAACAAGGAGAAGGAGAAATATCTTTTTCATTCGTTGAATTAGACGTAAATTTAGACTAAATGTTGCCCAACGCACAAAAATTGTGCTTAAATCCCAAATATGGAATGGCGGTATTCAAATGAACTCTCTTTTGTGATCAATTCACCCTCTACCCTTTTTGATACCCCATCGTCCAATTTGAAAATTGGTCTCTCCAATCCAAGCTTAATGGCCATTCCACAGTAATACTCACTTCGAGTGGGATGTTCAGGATACACTACATTATAGGTCTTACCCCAAAGATCTTCATTTACAATGGTTAAAACGGCCTGGATGACATCATTACGATGGGCAAGATTAACCGGACCTTTTCCTTTTGCCACCTCTGATCGACCTGCCAGATATTTCACTGGATGACGATCACCTCCAATAAGTCCTGCGAGACGAAGAACCGTTGCATGCTGACCTTTCATGCCACGAACGATCATCTCTGCCCTATGTACAACATGATCTGTCAAAACTTCTGATCCTTCAACGGCAACATCCAGGTGTTCGGGATAAACCCCTGTTGATGAAGTAAAGATCACTTTAGAACTTTTGTTGGAAGTTTGAAGGATCTCATTAATCTCTCCGGGATAATCAAGAGACTTACTGGGTGGAAAATTGATCACAATGATATCCGCCTCCTGTAATTCCACTTTCAACTGATCTGTAATTTCACCATCAAACTTTATCGGCTTGATTCCCTTCTGCTGCAAGATCGAAAGTTTCTCGACATTCCGAGTTGTTCCGGATACCTGCAATCCTTCTTCAAGCATCCTTTCAGAAAGCGAAGTCCCTAACCATCCACAACCGATCACAAGTACTCTCATAAGCTCAAATCTAAAAACAAAGCGGGAGAACGAATTGTTTTATGGAAATCAAATAATGTAGAACACTACATTTGTAATATGTACAGTAAAAATTTCGTTCGTTTCAACTGGATCACTTTGGTGCTGATCTATCTGGTGGTAGTTGCCGGAAGTTTTGTTCGAATTACAGGAAGTGGTATGGGGTGTCCCGACTGGCCAAAATGCTTCGGTCAATGGGTTCCCCCAACTCAGGAAGATCAGTTACCGGAAGATTATAAAGACATTTATGCTGCAAAACGAGAGAAAAAGATCACAAAATTCTGCTCTTTTCTCAAGAAAGTTGGCCTTGAAGAAACCGCCAAAAGAATTGAGAATGATCCTCAATTGCTTGTTGAAGAAGATTTCAATGGTCGCAAAACATGGACCGAATACATCAATCGATTGTTTGGGTTTTTGGCCGGGAACGCAATGCTGGCTGCCTTTGTATGGCTCATTCTTCGTTATCGCAAACGCAAATTGATCTTGATCAGCAGTATCAACTTGGTTCTAATGGCTATTCAAGCCTGGTTCGGTTCAATCGTTGTGGCTTCCAACCTTGTTCCATGGACAATCACCGTACACATGTTCCTTGCACTCGTGATCATTGGGTTGCAATTGTATCTGATCAGACAGATCAGCCCATCTCAAATGAAGAATATTTACTTGTCCAACACCTTGAGGATCTTGGCTTATGTTGTCTTTGCCATCACGTTCTATCAAATGTTTCTTGGAACGCAGGTGCGTGAATTCATCGATGAGCTCACCAAACAAGGTTTGGGAAGAGAAACCTGGACGGAACAATTGGGTATGAGCTTTTTTGTTCATAGGAGTTTTTCATGGCTGGTACTACTACTCCTGACCTACATGTTCTGGAAAAACGAAAAGGGAGACAAGCACCGCATGATCCGCTGGGCATTCGTTATCCTCGCACTTGAACTCATTTCTGGAGTTCTATTGGCGTATGCAGACATGCCGGGCTTGGTTCAAACCTCTCACCTGGTTTTTGCCACGGTTCTTTTTGGAATACTGGCCATGCTTCTTTTCCGCTTACGCCTCAAGAACATTGCCTGAGAATAATTTATTAAGCGGATTGCCATTTAGCAGGAGAATAGTATATTTGCCATCGAATTGCACGTCAATTCCCGGTCCTATAGCTCAGTCGGTTAGAGCAACAGACTCATAATCTGTGGGTCCCTGGTTCGAGCCCAGGTGGGACCACCCTATGGGAAAGCACGCCAAAATCGGTGTGCTTTTCTTTTTTACGCTTGCCGGAACCCTTGATATTACTGAAGATCAGCGCGACGGCATGATTCATTTCAACGGTTCGAACTGATTTTTTTTCGTAAATCAACCTTTGGGGAAAAATCGAACCGATCAACCTTCTTTTCTGCACTACATCTCCCTGTTTATAAAGGTTTTCAAGATTTGAAAGGGTTCGAACAAGGTGGTCAATCTTTTTGTCCATGTCAACAACTTCTCGCATGGAATCATTGTGCTCACGCTTTAGTCTTGAAAGGTTCTCTTCGATCTCATTTTTCATTGTTTTGTAGTCATCCGCTGAAATATCTCCGTCCAACATTAGAGCTCTTGCATTTTGAGCCCGCTGCTCTTGTTTATCGAGCTCTCTCCGAATGGCATCAGCTTCGGCTCTGTTGGAACGATTCTGCTCTTTGTATTTCTTTTTAAGAATCTCAGCAAGCAAAAGCAAAGGACCTTCCTGAAAATTCAGTTTTTGAAGTAGTTTTTCAAATGCTATGTTCACATCTTGAGCTCGATGACGCTCAGTACACCCTTTCAAACAATGGTAGTATTCATAGTACCCACTCCGCCCTTTCGAAGAAGATGCTGTCAGTAACTTACCGCATTGCGGACAGATCAAAAAACCACGAAGAGGAAATTCATCTCTGACAGTTTTGAAAGTTTGGGGAACCTTGCGCTTTCGACCTTCTATTACATCCTGACAAGCGTAAAATGTTCGCTCATCAATTATTCCCTCGTGACGACCGTCCACCCAATATTCAGCTTCATTCTTGTACGCAGGAACGCATACCTTCCCGATGTAAGCTTTGTTGCGTAAAAGATTCCAAAACCCGTTCTTGCTGGTTTTCAAACCGAGCTTATTGAATTTCTTTCGCAGCTCTTCTGTACTGTAGAGACCTGTCGCAAATTCTCTGAACGCTTGTTTCACTAACTTTTCCTGAAGTCCCCCTTCAGGTACGATCACCGGTTTATTGAATTGATCTCGTGCGATCCGATAACCCAAGGGCCTTGCTCCCATCCATCTTCCCTCTTTTCGAGCTCTTCGCATTCCATGAAAAATATTCAGTGCGCGTCGGTCATTATCCACTTCAGGTGTAGTCAGATAGATGGCCAGTAAAACCTTCTGTTCAGGAATCTCTAGATCCAATGGCTGCTCCATTGCTCTTGCCTCAACACCCAGTTTGTTCAGTTTGGATAATTCAGCATAGGCCTCCGGAGCATTGCGTGAAAAGCGATCCCATTTCAGAAAGTAGATATAGTCTACCTTCCCCTTGTTGGCTTTGAGGTAGCTCATGATCTTTTTCCATTCAGGACGCTCGAACGACTTTCCACTTTCATCATCGTGATAGATTCCCACAACATCAATGTTATGGTGCTCACAATAACGGATCAACTTGTCCTTTTGATCGGCCGGGCTATAGCCATTGTTCTGCTCATCGGTTGATACACGTGTGTATAGAATTGCACTTTTTCTCATCTTTTAAAAGTCTGTTTTTTCTTTAATTCAAGGATCAGATCCGCTAACTGCTCCAGCCAATCTCTAACCATCAGAACTTCTTCATTTGTCCAATCCTTTGCTATTTCACCAAGTAATTTTCTGCATTTTTCAATTGATATCATCTCTCGTCATGATGCAACCAGCAGCCTTTTCAAGGGTACCCGTTCCTGTTTCACTCAGAGCCGCTTCACGGGTCTATAAACGTTTTATGTTCTTTACGTAAATATGCTTGTCGTTTCTGTATTTTACAGTTATCTCATCATATTCTTTTAATCCGAGGATCCTCCTAAGCACTCTGGCCTTTTCATCCATTACATCTTTCTCTTCTGTGCCTTCGATCACCAATGTTCCATCCTTCTTTTTTTTAATGACAATTTCCGTGAAATCGTTTTTGCGTAAGGCATCTATCACCTTTTTCTCATGTTTGTTGATGAAACCCCAGTATTCCATAACCGGTTCATTCGATTCATCTCCCATGAACTCGCTGATTAGCGGTAAAATAGGAATTACAAGGTGAGGGTAGTTCATAATCGATTCTTCTGAACTAAGTTTTGCCATGCGTCCATTTTCAAGCACATCATAAACGAATTGCTCGTTTTTTTTGTAAAAAACCACTGCCAAAGTTGATCCTTTGAACAAAACCTCATTAACCGACATCCCCAATAAAGTGACAAGATAAAATTCAGTCTCGTCGATCTGATTTTCTTCCTCATCCAAGAGCATGATCAGACCTTTAAAAGCTTCGATTTGATCATTATCAAGGACTTTACTTTCAGTTAAATAATTGAACAGCTCCTCTTTATCCTCGATCATCTCTTTCAGCACATTTGTATAAAACAACTCCTTCATCTCTTTTAAAAGTGGAATTGGCACACCAAACTCTCTTGCCGTTTTAATGATCATAACCCATACGAAATCATACAGGTTCAGTCGCACCCAGGATCTTTTCCCCATATTTTCCGATTCAAACTTTGGGACAATCTCTGAAATTTTCCAATGGTGGAAATTTCGAGTATCAACACCGGTTTGGTGGAGGTTTACCTTCCTTTCAGTTATCCTGGGTAGTTCAGTCTCGATCCTCTGAATCATCTCAATACCTGTCAATTTTTGAATCAGATCGTTCATAGATTTTGTTTTATGATTTCTTTCATGTATTTTTGTTCGGCTAATGTAATTAATTTTTTATTATATCTATACATTGAAACTTAAAAAATATATTTTTCGAAACGAAAAACGAGGACTGCAGATACCTCTTGATCCAAGTTCCAGACGTTACAGGAGTTGTCCGAATTGCAGCTATGAATTCATGGCAGAGGATCTACGGGAGAAATATTGCTGTGATTCCTGCAAAGACGATTTTCACAATGAACAAAAAAGAGAAAAGTCCACAGAATTAAAAAATAGCGATTCTGAGATCTCGGAAAAAAATGACGTTCCTATTCTTGCTCCTCGAAAGAATGAGCCTGCAGTGCTCCTAAGAAATATTGAGATCCTCGAGAACTTATTTTCGGTAAATGAAGATGAAGTCTATGTGAGCTTTGAAGAGTTAGATTGTAAAGGTGTAGACCTTTCCGTGAACAACGGTCAGGGAGATCTTTACAACACTCCCAATGAATCAAACTGCAAATTCCTGATCATAGGGCCTTACCATCTTTTTCGCGTGAGTTTTGATACAGCTTTAATTGTAAATTCTAAATCTTTATAGCATGTTAAATTTCAATGAAATAAAAGACCTTTTCGGAACGCCTCTTAATCAGGTCCCAAAGCCTTCGATTCCCAAAACAATTAAATTATGGCATATCGCAGTAATTGGAATTGTTGGTTATCTTAGTTACCGAGGCGCCAAAATCATTTTAAATGAAAGTAGATTACGTGTAAAAAGGAGGGACGAATAGGGAGGTCAGGATGTATCGAGACCAGTAGCGTAACAATTCTCAAAGCACTTCAGTCTGAGTGTAAAGCATATCGAGGACAAGTGCGCTAAAAAACACAAAAGCCCTGGCATTTCTGCTAGGGCTTTCATTGGTTTAGTGGTAAAAATAATTATTGCAGCCCCACTAACTGTTGGAAATAATCAGATTTATTTTTCGGAACAAGACAAATTATACTCTTGTCATCAACAACAGTAATACTTTCCAAACGACTCGCTTTTAGCTTTTCCTTTTGATCAGCATTAAAAGCTCTAAAGTAGGATGTGCCTTCACAATTGAAATCATTCCATGAAACCAGTTTTATTTCAGTTCCATTCTCCAGATTTAATAATAACCAAGTGCCTTTGTCAACGCAGCTAAGACTACTGATTGCAATGATGGATCCATTCTTTCCCGGAATAATTCGAAGCGATTCTTCACCATTGTGATTCAACAGTTCAAGACTTCTGTTAACTGACCCATCTTTAATGCTAAGAGGTTCCAATCTGATATTATCTTCAATGTCAGTGATCTTCATGTCTTGCAGATAGAACCAGTCGATATGATCACCCTCTAATTCATTTCCGTAGGTGTTCTTTCCGATATAGGAATAGGTGAGAATTACTTTTATGATGTCCTTCATTTTTTCATTGGTGTCAAAGGCATACAATGAATCTACCCGATCAAGGGTGAGAATAACTTTCTTTGGAATAAAGCTCAGGGGATATTTCAAAGTTTCCTTTGTTCGTTTGGTGGCCTCAGAGATTAACATGTCGAATTCCTTTTTGGAAGGTAAAAGCTCTTCACAACCAACGCAGACATAGTCAATTGTGTCTTTCTTGCCGGCACCGTTTTCCACGCTTACCTTACCAATATTCTCAACTTTGGTGGATTCATTTTCTTTGTTCGTACTTTCCGAGCATGAACTAAGTTGCCAAGTCAACGCGAGTGACATTAAAACCGGTATTGCTAAATTTTTCATTGAATAGAATTTTATTTTTTCAAACTTCTCCAACTTCTGTGACAACTCAGGTCACTAACTTGTATACCTTATACTTTTTGACCTTATTTGTCGCTAAATTTTAGTGGTATGTACAACCAGCATAAAATATTGCGTGTATTTCAGCTCATTACACTGTTGCAGCAATATCCTCCAAAATCCATTCAACATCTGGCCAATATTATCGAAACGACCACCCGCTCTGCCTATCGATACATAGACCTCATCAGAAGCCTGGGCTTTGATCTTCAGAAAGACGATTACAACAGATACTTCATCGTGCAGAATGAACCAGCTTTCGTGACCCAATTCAGTCCCGAAGAAGCAGATTTCCTGAAGCAGCTGGTTCTGACAAGTGGAAAAGAAAATAACCTGAGGGATTCTGTAATGCAGAAGATCTACCTCTCTTCAGAAACAACCATTGTAGGAAATCACTTGCTGAAAGCACACCTCGGAAGAATTGTTCAGGATCTCAGCGAAGCAATTTCCTGCCGACTTCAGGTTAAATTAAAGAATTACCATTCCTTGAATGGCGATTCCATTAGCGACAGATTGGTTGAACCAATCGCATTCACGAACAATTACACCTCATTGATGGCTTATGAGCTGGCCACCAAAAAGAACAAGTATTTCAACATTGAACGGATCACCAATGTGGAGATCCTCGATCGCTCATGGATGCACCAAAGCAAACATGCGATCGAGCAACCAGACGCTTTCGGCTTTGCTCCTTCAGGCAAAACCTACCCGATTCACTTACACTTATCACTTAAAGCCTACTTACTCCTCAAAGAGGAATATCCGCTTTGTGCGCCCTACATCAAGCCCATCCCAAAATCGAACAAATACGAATTGAAACTAGAAGCGAACAGCCTGAAACCAATTGAACGATTTATAAAAGGATTGGAAGAAGAAATTGAGGTTTTGTCCTTGTGATTTACCACAGTAGTACTCAATTTTCACTAGCTTTAAGATCGAAAAAACTAACTACACCACTCATGGCAAAAGCCGATATCGACTTTGAGAAAGAATTATGGGACGCAGCGAACGAACTCAGAGGCGCTGTATCAGAGAACAACTACAAGAATTACATTCTGCCGTTGGTCTTCCTTAAGCATTTGAGTGAGCGCTACGAGATCGTGCACGAAGAGATCGAAGAGTTACTGAATGATCCGAAGTCGTCGTATTATACGGTTGATCAGGATGAAAAAAACTACGTGCTCGAAGATGCCGATGAATACCGTGCGCGCAATACCTTTAAAATTCCACACAAAGCTTCCTGGCAATATTTGAAAGACAATGCCGAGCAGGACGATATCAAGGTGATCATTGACGATGCCTTTGATATGGTGCAGGATCTGTTGACCGAATACAATCCGCAATTGGCGAACCTCTTGCCACGGATTTTTGTGAAAAGTGAGCTGTCGGCGAAACAAACCGGTGGTATCATCAACTTACTTTCGCATCCGAAGTTTTCGGAGAAGGAAAATCCGGAGAGCGATATTCTGGGAAGGATCTACGAATACTACATTGGTCGCTTTGCCATGGCGGAAGGTGCCGGTGCAGGACAATTCTTCACACCGGGAAGTATTGTTCGTTTGTTGGTGGAATTATTAGAACCCTACAAGGGACGCATCTTCGATCCGGCGTGTGGTTCGGGTGGAATGTTTGTGCAATCCCTGAAATTCATCAACGAGCACGGCGGAAACAAAAGCGATATTTCCATTTACGGACAAGAAATGACCGCACAGACCTTGCGTTTATGTTTGATGAACCTCTTGTTGCGCGATTTATCGTTTGATATCCAGTTGGGGAATTCCTTGCTCGACGATAAGTTCCCACAGTTGAAAGCCGATTACATCATTGCCAATCCACCGTTTAACGTGAGCAACTGGCACCCGGAGGACTTACCCGATGGTGATCCGCGCTTGTTTGGCCCGAAGGAAGAATTTACGACCGATGGCAACGCCAACTACATGTGGATGCAGATCTTCTGGAGCCATTTGAGCGATACCGGAACTGCCGGGATTGTCATGGCCAACGGTGCGATGACCTCCAACAACAAAGGAGAAAAGAACGTACGCCAGCACATGGTGGAAAATAGCATGATCGACGCCATTGTGCGTTTACCCGATAAATTGTTCCTTACTACAGGTATTCCTGCGTGTATCTTCATCATGAGTAAGAACCGTGATGGACGCGACGGCACGCACCGAGAACGCAAAAACGAGATCCTATTCCTCGATGCTTCCAAAATGGGAACCATGGCTTCCCGCAAACTCCGAGTCTTCACCGATGACGACATCGATAAAATCGCCTCCACTTACCACGCATGGCGAAACAATCCTTCGGCGATCGAGCGGAGTCGAGACGCCGAAGCCTACACCGACATCGACGGCTTCTGCAAATCCGCTACCCTCGAAGAAGTGCGCGCCCAGGACTACAAACTCACTCCTGGAATCTACGTAGGCACCGAAGCAGCTGAAGAAGACAGTGAACCTTTCGACGAGAAAATGGCACGTTTGCAAACGCAATTAATGGAGCAATTTGAGAAAGGGAATGAGCTGCAAGAGCGAATTAAAATGAATTTTGAAAAACTGTAAAAAAGTAAAATAAGCAAGTCTATTATTTTACTTTATCGCCATAAAATAAAATATGTAAATTTATATTTTACTTTCTAAGACAAAACGAAGAATGATCAATTTAGACAAATATAGCGCTGGTACGATTGAATTAGATCCCACAGGATACCGCTATTTTGTTCCATCATCCATTAACGACAATTGGATATGGGAGAATCAGGAAATTAATAAATTACTTGAAAAAGCGGCTATTAAATTGGGGGAATTGAATTCTTTTGCCCGCCTTGTCCCTAATATTGATTTATTCATTCAGCTCCATGTCACGAAAGAAGCCGTTGTATCAAGCAAAATTGAGGGCACACAAACCAACATGGATGAAGCCTTCCTCTCAGAGGCTGATGTGGCACCAGAACGAAGAAATGACTGGAAAGAAGTCCGGAATTATATCAATGCCTTGAATGGGGCCATTGAAGAGATGAATTCCTTACCCATTTCTTCCAGATTAATACGAAAGACACATGAGCAATTGCTCGATTCTGTTCGGGGAGAGAACAAGCAACCGGGAGAATACCGAAGAAGTCAGAACTGGATTGGCGGAAATTCACTGAGTGATGCAACATTTATACCTCCCCACTACAAGTACGTGGACGAACTGATGGGTGATCTGGAGAATTTCATTCACAACAATGAAATCAATGTGCCTGACCTCATTCGCATTGGAATTGTGCATTACCAGTTTGAAACCATTCACCCTTTTTTGGATGGGAATGGACGAATAGGACGCCTCTTAATCACTTTATTTCTGGTGGATAAAAAAGTACTGACAAAACCACTGTTGTATTTGTCTTCCTTTTTTGAAAAAAATAAAACGCTGTATTATGACAACCTGACAGTCGTGCGAACAAAAAACGACATGACTCAATGGTTAAAATATTTTCTGGTTGGTGTAGCAAGTACTGCAGAAGAAGCAGTGAACACTTTAACGCGGATTCTCGAATTGAAAAAAAACCTGGAAGATGGTATTCATGCCCAATTTGGACGCAAGAGTAAACATGCTTACATATTGCTTCAGCATTTGTTTGAAAAACCCATTCTCGACACCAATGAGGTAAAGCGTATAACCAAGCTCAGTTTTAAAGCTGCAAATGACCTGGTAGCCGATTTTGAAAAGCAATGTATTTTAAAAGAAATTACCGGACAAAGCCGTAACCGCCTTTTTACATTCGACGCGTACCTCACTATTTTTGATTAGACATGGAAGAAAAAATAGCGCACCTGCACACGCACATACCAGAGCAGTTCGAGAAAGGGAATCATTTGCGGGAGTAGATTAAAATTGAATAAATCGGATGACTAATAATTTTTTGAATTAAATGCCCCAACACTGGAAAACATATAAACTTTGCCAAATTGCGATTCTCCGAAAAGAAAATATTCTTCCTAAGAATTTTTCCGGGGAATCTTACATTGGTTTAGAACATATTGGACAAGGTACATTTACATTAGATGGCATCGGAATCTCATCAGATGTAACAAGTAACAAATCTAAATTTTGGGCTGGTGATATCTTGTATGGTAAAATTAGACCCTATTTTCAAAAAGTTTACCGCCCAGATTTTGATGGAATCTGTTCAACTGACATTTTGGTTATCAGATCGAAGAATGAAAACTTAATTGACCAAAGCTACCTTTATCAAATTACTAAGACAAAATGGTTTACCGAAAAGGCTATTGAAACTAGCACAGGTACAAAAATGCCGAGAGCCGACTGGAATTCGCTTTCAAACATCGAAATACCCCTCCCACCGCTCCCCGAACAACGCGCCATCGCATCCATCCTCTCTGCTCTCGATGACAAGATTGAACTCAACCTCCAGATGAACAAAACCTTAGAAGAAATGGCCATGGCACTTTACAAGCACTGGTTCGTAGATTTTGGACCCTTCAAGTATGGAAAGTTTGTGGAAAGTGAATTGGGGTTTATTCCGGAAGGTTGGGAGGTGAAGAAGTTGGGAGATTTTGCTAATGTTGTAATGGGACAATCACCAAAATCTGAATTTTATAATACAGAGAGGGTTGGAATACCATTTCATCAAGGTGTTAAAGATTTTGGAGACCGTTTCCCAACAGATATAACGTATTCCACTTCAGGAAATAAAATTGCAGAAGAAGGTGATATATTGTTTAGTGTTCGTGCTCCCGTTGGCAGAATAAATATCGCTAAAAATAAGATTGTTTTAGGTAGAGGTCTAGCATCAATAAAAATGAAAGAAGGAAATGGTTTTCTACTTTATGCATTAAAGAATTTCTTTCTAAAGGAAGATATAATAGGGTCTGGAACGGTTTTTAATTCAGTAAATAAAACTGAAATTGAGAATATAAAGTTCGTTAAGCCTAGCATAGAAATATTGATGGAATTCAACCACAAAATAGCAGAAATAGATCAATTGATTTATTCAAATTACTCCGAAAACGAGATATTAAAGAATCAAAGAAATTCACTTTTACCAAAGTTGATAAGTGGTGAAATTAAATTGGACACTAATGGATAAATGGTCCAATCATATAAAAGAATTAAAAGCAGTTGGCATTCTTTTGATAATGACGACAGCAGCAATTTGCTTTCTACTTGTATCGGCTTATCTGATAGACTCATTAGCAGAATTAGGAGTTTGGGGACCATCAATTGGAATTGTAAGTCTGTTATTCATTTCCATTGCTGCAAATTTTTTACACAAAAAAATTCCTAATCGATTGACAAATATCATAGCATTAATTTTTTCTTTACCAATTGGGATTGTACTGATTTTATTTAATCTGTTCTTTCCGGTCATTATAATTTTCATGACCATTGGTTTGACTGGTGTTATTTTGATTTTTCCAACTTTTTCTTTTTTCAAAATCCTCGATTTTTTCAACTTATACTTTTTAAAACCTGAATTTCAAACTTATATCCAATTTTCATTATCATTTATTCTTCTTCTTCTCTTTAATGTACAAATAAAGAAGATTTTAATTTATTTAATTGCTGTCAATGAAAACATGAAAAGATGGATGGAGGAATATAAATACCGCGCAATTATAGATTATATTTTCAATCTCAAAAACATTCGTTTCTTCATCTATTCTTTTTATTTGGTTTTCTTTATTTATTACTCCTTGGAATTTGTTGGAAAATTGAATAATGTCCCTTCAGGTAAAGAAAATGCTATTCTACAATCCTTTCTAACATTCTTAGCATTTGATCAACTGATTCCTATTCTTAAAAAAGCGCGATTAAAACCGAGTGTTATATTACTTATGGTTAAGGAATCAATTAAATTAAGTTTTAATGATAAAATTTCGTCTTCTGTAGATGAATCATCCCAAATTGGAAAAAGTACAGATATTGAAACGAATAAAGAAAACACTGATAAATTAAATGACTAACCTCCTCGAATCTACACTCGAAAAAGCAGCCATTGAATGGTTGGAAGCGCTAGGCTATCGCTACCGGCATGGGAATGAGTTGCCGCGTGAACTGAAGAAAGTGGTGTTGGAAGAGGAGTTGCGTCTGTTCATCACTAAAACCTATCCAGAGTTACCTGAAACAGCCGTGAATGAAGCCCTTTCCGTATTCCTACAACAAACTGGAATGGATGTGCATTACCGCAACCGGGAGTTTCATCTGAAACTGTCCAAAGGGATTTCCATCACCTGGAAGGATGCAGAAGGCAAGGAAAAAGCAAAACACATATACCCGATCAACTTTGAGGAACCGGAGAAGAATTCCTTCGTGTGTTCCAATCAGATGGTTATAGTTGGCAAGAACAAACGCATCCCGGATCTGATCATCTACATCAACGGCTTGCCGCTCATCGTGTTTGAGTTCAAGAACATGTTCGATCAGGAAGTGGGTGTAGATAATGCTCATCGTCAGTTGGCGCATTATCTACTGGATATTCCGCAGTTGTTCGATTTCAATGCGTTCACGGTGGTGTCTGACGGTCAGGAAGCCTTGCACGGCATGTACAATTCCTCGCTCAAATGGTTCGCGCCCTGGAAAAGCATCGATGGGCACGCACTCGAACGCGACGAAGACCTGCAACTGGAAACGATGATCAAGGGCTTGTTCCCGAAAGCGACTTTGCTTAATTACATCAAAAATTACATCTTCCACGAAGATCACAACGGCAAACTGATCAAGAAAGGCGCGAAATACCACCAGTTCTTCGGGATCTCAGCGGCTGTGAAAAGTTCATTGGAAAACATCAAACCCAAAGGCGATGGTCGTCTCGGTGTCATCTGGCACACGCAAGGTTCCGGAAAAAGTATTTCCATGGCAATCCTCACCGGGATTCTCCGTCAGTTACCCGAAATGCGCAACCCTACGATCGTCATTCAAGTCGACCGCAACGACCTCGACCAGCAGCTCTACGAAAACTTTGTTCTCTGCAAAGACCTAGTAGGCGAAGTAAAACACGCAGAATCGACCGATGATCTAAGAGAAATCCTCAGTTCTGATGGCGGCGGCGTGATCTTCACGACGATTGAGAAGTTTAGGTTGAAGAAAGGGGCCATCCCTCTTGATCTCCCCTCAAGGGGAGAAACCGCTTCCCCCTTTGAAGGGGGACCGAGGGGGATGACAGAATCCCAAGACGAAACCACGCATCCAGTATTATCAGAGCGCACCAACATCATCGTGATGGCGGATGAAGCGCACCGAACCCAATACGGATTCAACGATGGTGGCTATGCGCAGAACCTGCGTCGTGCCTTGCCAAATGCTTCCTTCCTTGGTTTTACGGGAACTCCTGTAGATGGCAAAGATGCTGACACAGAATTGGTATTCGGAAAGACGATCCACACCTACGATATCAAACAAGCAGTAGAAGACGGTGCTACGGTTCCGATCTACTATGAACCAAAGATGGTTCCGCTGAACATTCGTCCGGAGTACCTGAAGGATCTGGAAGAAGTGCGCGAAGACGAAGAAGCGAGTAAAAATGTGGTTTGGGCAGCAATTGAAGATGCCGCAGGTGCAGAAGATCGTGTGAGCAAGATTGCACGGGAGATTCTCACCCATTACAACGCCCGCATCGAAACACTGGACGGAAAAGCTATGATTGTGTGCATGAGTCGTCGCAATTGTGTCAAGATGTACGATGCACTCACAGCCTTACCGAATTGTCCGGAAGTTGCGGTGATCATGACAGGAAACATTTCCAAAGATCCGATAGAATGGAATCCGCACATTCGCACCAAGGAAAGCATGGAAGCCATCAAGAAACGTTTCCGTGCGGTGGAAGATCCGTTGAAACTCGTGATCGTTCGCGACATGTGGCTCACCGGTTTTGATGCGCCATGCATCCATACCATGTACGTGGACAAGGTCATGAAAGGGCACAACCTGATGCAGGCTATCGCTCGTGTGAACCGTGTATTTGAAAGCAAGCCGTCAGGCTTAGTTGTTGACTTCATCGGAATCTCCGGATTCCTGGCTGAAGCCACCAAGAAATATACAGCCGGCGGTGGTGAAGGAGAACCAACTTTTGATCTCGAAACGGCGGTTGAGATGTGTTTGGAGCAATTGGGAACTGTGAAAGAACTCATGGGAGGCTTCGACCTTTCCGAAAATAAAGAAATGAGCCCAGGCGAATGGATGAAATGGACCAATCGAATTGTCAACGACATCCTGAAAACCGACGAGTTCACCGATAATTTCCTAAAGGAAGAACGCAAGCTATCCGAGTTGGTCGCGATGACCAGTTCCGATCCGCGCATTTGGGATATCCTCGAAGATGTCAGTTTGATCCAAAAGATCCGTCAGGCGATCCGCAAGATCAAGTTCCCTCCGGGCATTGAACGAGGAAAAGTGGATGTGATCCGCGATCTGATCAACCGATCCCTAGAAGCCAACAAGATCGTTGACCTCGCCGAAATGTACAACCTCGACAAGATCGATATTTCCATTGTCGACGATAAGTTCCAGGCGATCGTCAAAGAAAAAGGCGACGAAAACATCAAGATCGAATTGTTGCGCCGCATCCTCAACGACGAGATCCGTGTGCGCATGCTGAAGAACATCCGCAAAGCAACGACGCTCAAAGACGAACTCGACAAAGTATTGAGCAAGTACCATAAAAACAGTCTGGATTCGATAGCTACGATCAAGCACCTACTCGACCTCGCGAACGAATTCCGTCACGAAGACAAGCGCCGCAAGGAACTCGGTCTCGACGAAGAAGAACTCGCTTTTTACGACTTGCTCATTTCCAAGGAAAGTCTCCTGAACAAACAAGGTCCGATACAAGATCTCGTTCACAATGTTGTTTCCAGCGTCAAAAAGAACCTCCAACTCGACTGGACGAAAAAAGAAGACGCCAAAGCAGCGATTCGTCTGGCAGTCAAAAAAGAATTAAAAGGGATAGTTCCGTTTTCCGAACTGGATAATCTATTGAAAGAAGTAATCGAACAAGCCGAAGGTCAGTTTAAGGATTGGCCGATGGTGGGATAAATAAATAATTATTTGATCAATGAATTTTCCAACTGATATAAAAAAACCATTTTTTAGCTATGGGATTTTTAGGCCTGGAGAAATAGCGTTTCACGTTTTGTCGGAGTTTGTGGATCTTGAAAGAATTCATAAAAGAACAATTCAAGGCTCTCTAAAATTAAGAGATGGTATCGTGATTTTAGATCAAAATGGAAATGACCAAATAGAAGGATACTTATTACACTTTAAGGATGGTTTTGAAAAGGAAGCATACGAGGCAATAATAAATTTAGAGCCGATTAACTACTATTCGTGGAATGATAGCCAATCGAAGTTTAGAAAAGAATTCAACATTCTTCATGGAAGAACCACTAACAAAGGAATTGATGAGGAAAAGGCAACATTTAATGAGAAAGTTTGGGCCTCACGATTCGATAGTAGTTGGGATGATCCTTTTATTTTAAACGGATTTCAAATCTTGAAGAAAGCTTCAAGGGCAAATCTTGAATTAGAACAAAATGATTCATTGCCAAAGTGGGATGAAGAACCTCTTTTCAATGAGTTTCTGAAATTTCAAATGCTCTTTTTGCTTCTGTGTTCAATCCTTGAAAGGATTATGTTCTTAAATGGTGGTTTTGGTAAAAACCCAATGGAACAATTGAAATTTCTATCAAGAAATAAGGTAATGAATAAAGTATTCAATGAGCTTGCTGAACAACAACAATTTAGTCAGTTTAAAAGACCATTTCGGCGGTCTATTAACCCCTCAAATAATCCGTCAGAAAAAGTGGATTGGGAATTTATTCCTGAAAAGGAAATACATCCATTCGTGGCTTTGAACTATTACTATCAACTAAGATCAAATATCACACACCGAGGTAAGTCAGGAATGAAAAAGTATCCTGAATTAAAAATGGCCTTTGAGGAGTTACTTTTTGTTCTGGAGAGATTGTGGAACATGAATAAAGCAGAGGCTGATATGGTTAAAGAAAATATTGACACTTTGATAAGTAAAAGAAATGAATCAAATTGAACATCTTAGAACTGCTATTAACTCCGGCCACTTCCCAACCGATTTCCTCCATTTCGGCGGAGCCAACCTCATCATTACCAATGAACCGGATCGTAATTTTCATGAAGGAGATCTTGTGATTTACACGGAACATGCTGCAGCCCTGAGCTGGTTAGTCATTGAGCTGAAAAAGATCTTTGATTCAAAACTGAACAGCATGAATAAGATTGACTTTTATCCTTATATCGGTCGGCTCATACAAGCCTCTGTAAATGCCAACGATGACCTTTTCGATACAATGTTGTTTGTGGTGGAAAAGATTGAGGAGGATTGGGGGTAGGAGAAAAAAGGGGAATTTATATAGATCAATTCTCAACTAAGATAAACGCACCCCAATAATAAGGCTCAGGGTACTTCGCCATAATTTCTAATTGTGTTCTGTTGAACGCTTCTCGGATGGTTGTTTTCTCATTCAACCAGACCTCATAGAAACGTGTCATGAACTCCTGTGTAACCTTGTCATCCACCTTCCACAATGACATGATCACATTTTTTGCCCCGGCATCTGCAAATGCCTTTCTCAAACCATAAACTCCTTCACTATTTTTGATTTCACCTTTTCCGGTTTCACAAGCACTAAGTACGACTAACTCAGTATTACGAAGATCTAAGGTCGATGCTTCAAATGCACTGAATATTCCATTGTTTTCATTCCAGATATTTTCATTTAATGCAGTTTTGGCTCCTGCAAGAAGTAAACCGGATCTGAGCATAGGGTCTTCAATTAGTTGGTTTCGATTCATTCCAAGATACATATCATTTGGCGATTCAAAAGGTATGTCTTCCAAAAAATATCCATGAGTTGCAATATGCAGGATATTTGGACTCTTTACTTTTTTTAATGTTTGCTCATTGGCTGAATCATCAGTATAAGTAACTATCTGCCAATTTGCCTTTTCCATTTTACTTCGAACATTATATACCTCAGATTTTGTACCTGGTAATGGTGAGATGTGTATGCCTCCTCTTGAAATATTGTCAAAAAATTTAGTTTCTATCATTTCATGGGGGGGATCAGTATCCGAAAGATGATATGTTTCTATTTTGGAATCAAATTTTGGAGAACCTATCAAAACAGCCGTTTTTTCATTATTGTACCCATTGTTTTGAGCTTTTTTTAAACTCCCCGGATGTTGAAAAATATCTATTTTATAGTCTTGAATGAAATACTTATCCGACTCAACATTGTATATTGTTGCGAGATTTATTTCATGATAAATTCCATCAGGAATATGAATAATGCGTTTTTTATTATTTAACACTCCATGCTCGAACAAAAAACCAAAAAGGGATTCGCATGATCGCAGATCTAATTGTTTTTTGCCTTTTTCATACATGTAAAACTTGTAATTATTGAGAAGTTCTCTCTCCTCATAAGAATTCATATTTTGTGAGTAAATGATTGGCTCATTAAACTCATTATCAATGATAAAATGTAAATAAATAATTGAATCTCCTTTTAAATAATTAGTGCTATCGGTACCATGTATTCGAAATGAGTGTATCAATATTTCATCTTTGTCAATAGACTCGCGAATTTGTTTGTAAATCTTCCATTGAGTTTCAGGAAGATCAATTTCTTGAAATAGTTTTCGTTCTATTTTAAGAATTGAATCATTCAATTTCGATCGATTTTCACTCGATAAATCAGCCGAATTGAGAGCTTTTTGGAACGACAACCAGCGATCATTTAAAGTTTTCAAATCTTCTCTTGACCTTATCGAGATGTTTAGATTTTTTTTGCTTTCAATTATGCTCCCTGAAGAATTTAGTATTAATTCATAAATCTCTGAACTCCGAATTGTGGATCTCCGAATTTTCTTTGCTGTTGGAACAAGGTATTTCGTATGAACATAGTTGGTGTATTGGTATTTCATTACTAAATCAAGAAGAGTGTAGTTCAAAGACCATGTAACCAATTTTTTCAGTTCTAATTGCTCATTTTCAGAAAGCAGATACTTCGATTTGTTTAGATTATTCAGATCTCTTTTTGCTTGTGAAAAACGAATACTATCTGCCTCAAAATAAAAACGTTGCCTTTCATAGTAAGACAAATTAAAAGGAATGTTGTTTGTAGTATTGAACTCGAATAATAACTCATCTTCCTGAAAATAATCTAATAAGTAACTAATTTGATGTTTTATTAGTTCAGCCAATTCTGGAGAAGACTTTTTTTGATCATTAAAAATTTTAATGAGTTCTTTAAGATTATTCACAGTAAAATCAATCTCTATTTGCAAAAGTTGTTTAAGGAAAATAATGTCCATTTCAATAAGCCTAAGCATTAACTCTTTAAGTTGTGAATTTGAATGGCCAGATGGATTCCATTCCTCAGCAATTATTCGGATCTCATTTAAGTCATACATTAACGAATCCAGATTGTTTTTTTGCATATTAACCACCTCTTTATTCACGGAAGTATTGATTCTCAAAAGATGTAAAAGAATGAAATCCAAAATAGAATTACCTGCTGGTATATTATCTTTTTTTGAATCAATTACCCAACCATATTTTTCAATTTTCTGTGATAACAATGCTAAAGCTCGAGCCGAATTGCCTAGATCAACATATTGTTCTACTAAAGCTGCTAAAGGGCCAAAAATCTTACGTGGATCATCGGGGTACATTTTTTCAACCATTTCAAATCTATCTTCAATAGTGTTTAATAAGTTTTTTCTGTCCCCGATTATTGTGAAATAACGAATTTTGTAATCAAAAATTTTAACTAATTCTGGTGAAGGTTCTTCAGAATTCATTAAATAATTCTCTTTCTCCAAAATCAGTCGAAATGCCTTAGATAAATCTCCAGTCTCGAGATACGCTTCTATCGGTTCATTATAAAATTCAAATTGCTTGTTATCAATTATATCAGTTTTTGTTTCAAAAACACTTATAGAAAGGGGAATGTCAACATTGTGCCATAAAAGTTGAGCGGCATATAGTCGATAATAAAATTGAACATAAGAATCTTTCATTTCTGAAATTAGATCAAAAATTTCTTCCCACACTTGCAATCCATCTTCAATAGAATCAGAAATAAATAGATTTTCAGCTAATTGAGATTTAAATTCTATTTGCTGCTGAATATTTTGAGATTCTTCACTTAGCCTAATGTTTTTCGAGAGAAGCTGTCTTTGCTCAAATGAACCAGATTCAAATAATAACCCTTTTAAATTATTATACTCAATGAGCAAATGGTTATACGGTTGTATCAAATCATAGTAATTTGATTCAAACAAATTGAATACTTTACTCAAAGAATCCTCACTAATTATATCGGCAATTATTTCTATCTCCTTTATTTTTGATGAAATACAATTACTATGCTTTCCGCCCAGCCTTTGACAGATTGAGTTTGAGAATTCAGAGACTAAATTAACAGCAGCCGAATTGTTATTTTGAAGCAATTCCATTTTAGCGAGACGATACACACAAAATTTAAACTCCGGCAAACTATAAAGTTCATGTTCCTTAAAAATGTTATAAGCCCTTGATAAAAACATCTTTTGCTGGTCAATGAATTTTCCTTGACGCCTAAAAAGGTCTGCTTTTGAAAAATACAACTTTCCTAACAGATCAGGGTGATCGTTTAAATAATCAAGGAATTGTTCAGCTGAATCTATATATTTTTCTGAAACTACCGGATCAAAATAATTATTTCTGTATTGATTAGACAATTCTATAAAGCAATCTGCTTGTCTTTTGAAATCTTTATTTTTCTCATGGAAAGAATTAAACCTCCGAAGACAAAAAATAATTTCTTCATGTCTTCCTAAAGAATTTAAATCTCGTATTTGATTGATTCGGTTTTTATCAGCCAGATTGTCGTAGAACTCCGAAATATGACCTTTAAAGTAATGTTCAAAAAACTCATTTCGAATATTCACAGCATTATTAAAGTCCTTGATGTTCGCATAACTTCCAGCTAAATTTGAACACAACAATAAATAGTTTTTTCGTTCGAGATACTGGTCATTCCATGTTCGTTTTATTTCCTCAAAAACGGCAATTGACTCTGCATACCTGGCTGTATTTTGCAAACCCGTTCCGTAAGCAATGGCAATTGTATAAAACCTATTTCCACCCCGATCCTTTAAAGACTTAAAAATATTATAGGCCTTTGTACTAAAATTGAGCGCCTCTACATCAAAATTATTATTTCCAAACTCTACTGACAGAGTATACAACAACTCTGCATACTCTACAGAGTTTTGTTGCCCTTTTTTAGCAAAATCTTCAAAAATTTTTTTTATGTATTTCTCTGATTTATGGTTATCCCCTTCCAGCCTATAAATAAGTGCAAGGGTACCTCGTGAGGACGACAGGTAGACAAGATCATCTTTTGAGATGGATTCAAGTTGTTCACACACTTTTTTTGCTTGACTTAATTCTTTAACTCCAATATACGCCACCTTCATTCTCTCCAACTGCCATTTTTCTAATTCAAGATCGACAACATTACTCCTTTTTAGGGCTTGCTGGGATTGTTGTAAAACATCAATTGCCATAATATTCTTGCCGAAATCAAGATAAAAGTTTGCCATCCGCACAAGAGTTTCTGCCAACCCGTAAAAATCACCCCGTTTATTTTGTATTCCGGCAAACGCACTTATCAATTCAAAACTTTCATTGTACCTAGAAGAAAATTTCAAGTAATTAAAAAAATTATAAAACGCAGTTTTGAAGATTTTTTGATCATAATCTTCAGAACTTCTTAGCCCGGCGATAACTTCCCACATCTTATCTTCATAAGCAGATTTTTCTCCGAGATTTAGAAAGCAAATACTCATGTTCATTTTACTACGTAAAATTTGCAGATGACCTTCCGGATACTTCTTTCTTCTGAGATCCAATGTTTCCTGATTCACCTTTAAAGCACCTTTGTAGTCTTTTTCATTCAACAGAACTATTGCTAAAAGATGCTTCGATTCAATATTACGTTCTTCCAAATGATCATAAATACTATCAGTTAGACTTATAGCTTTTAAAACAATTAATTTTGCATAATTTAGATCCAGATCTAAAAACTGTTTACCTAGAGAAATTAGACTATCTATATAAATGGAATCGGGTTTCGTTCTTTTTATTTTCTCGAGCATTTTTTCACTTGAGGCAATTTTAGACTGTGTATTTTCAGTCTTCTGGGCTTTAATCTGAAAAACAAGAAGTATTGCAAATAATAATAATGTTATTCTCATCAAGAAAGTCTTTATGTTGAAAGTAGTAAATATTCTTGATTGAGGAAAAAAATTTGATTTCCCCGGTTACCTTTCCCTACATCCACTATTAACAGCCGTAAAACAATTAAAATTCCAGTTTATGGCACGTTTTGAATACACAAGAACAGTAGAACACTATTCCTTTAGAGTTCCCAGGATGGTATCAGAGGAAGATTACAACATTATAAAAATGAAGATCAGAATGAATCCGTCTGAGCCGTTGATTGATGAAAAAATGGTGGAGCGTGGTCACGATAGGTTGAGTGGAATCTTGCTTATCGGTGTGTTTGGACTAACTATTTCTTTGATCACCCTTTTCAACTCAGAAGTAGCACCGATTTGGGCCATCATTGTTCTATTGACAAGTGTGTTTGGTGTTTTACATCCAATTCTTAACATGGGAACCTATGAGTCCTCCAGAAACCAACTAAACGCTGAAAGGGATCGCATTCAGTACTTCCGAAAGCTAAAGAATATCGTTTCTCAATCTCCTGATTACAGAACATTTCAAGCAAATTACAGAAGGCAATTCGGGTTTTGATGCCAATTTATATTGATTGGAAAAAGTTTCTTAATTTTCGCTTTGTATTCGAATAGGAATGAAGCATGACAGACAAGGAAAAGCTGTTTAAATTGAGAACCGATGAATCCTTTTTTACAAAGGTGTATAATGAGCATAAAGGATATACGATGCGGTTTCTGTATAAAATGAATGAAGATGTTGATCTCCTGTCTGATCTGTATCAGGATGCAATTATCCTGCTGTATCAAAAATCGAAAGATCCTTCCTTCACTTTGACTTGCAGCATTCAAACCTACATCAATTCGGTTTGCAGAAATCAATTGCTCAACCGCTTCAAACACAATTCCAGGTTTATTACCAAAGGAGACGACTTTGATCCCGGGGTTACAGATTGGCATGAAGATTCTCTTTCCGAAGAGAAGGAAAACAGGTTGAATGCCATTGAGAAAGCCTTGGAGGAATTGAAAGATAAAGGTGAAAAGTGCTACCAGATCCTTAAACTCTTTTTTTACGAAAAGAAATCAATGGATGACATAGCTCAGGAACTGGGCTATACAAATGGAGATAACGTGAAAAATCAAAAGTCGCGTTGTCAGAAAAAATTAAAAGAACTCACGCTCAACGGACATGCATCCATCTGAATTCAAATCAGTACAGGTATTTCAGGATAAGATCACTGAACACCTACCCTATTTCAAGGAAAAAGATGCTTCAGAGATATTCAATACTTTGAAGTTGGCGGTTTCCGGTGTGAATCATGACAGTGTACTTATTCTCAAAAAAGAACTTCTGAACAATGCTATAGAAGTAGAATCTATCCTGAGCGACCTTGTAACGGAACTTGCAGAATACATTTATCAACATCCCGACTATTCAGACCCTATCATCGATCTTATTAAGCAGAAAGATCTTTTTTCTTTTTCAGAAAGGCTGCAAGATCTTCAGGACCTGGAGCTCGCCCTTAAGCGAATGGAACGAAAGCGGCTCAAGGATGAATTGATAAAGTTTGATGAAGAAGAGGAAGCAGAAGAGATCAGACAAGCCTTGATCCGAAATGAGCGAAAAGAATTAAAACAGCGTTTGAAGTTGATGGATGAAGAGGCTGCTGTGGCGAATTATTCAATTGAAAGGAAGTACACCGTGTCGGATACATACGAGTTCGATGAACACAGTGTCGCATCGGTGAAAGAAAGCCGTCATATCTGGTTGAAAATTGCTGCAATCCTAGTAGTGATAATGGTTCCACTGGGTATTTTGTTTTTCTATAATTTGAATAGTCCCGGTAGTGAACAATTGGCTTCAAACAAAGGAGATGGTGGAACTAACTCTTCGGATGTATATTCGGTTGGTGATCTGGATGCATTAATGGCATTGAGCTTACCTGCTGAAGAGTTCAAAGAGGCTATCGTTAAGGTGGAAAATGAAGAAGGTAACCTCGGCTATGCACAGGAAGATGAAGAGATAAGGATAACCGTAATTTCAAGAAAAATCCAGATTGCTCATCTTGAAGAGAGAATAGTGCTTTTGGAAGCAAAGATCAGGGAGCTGGAGAACGAATTGAATAAATCAATTAAGACAGGCAGCGGGCAAGGACCAAAAACGAAAGAACTGAAAGAATCCAGTGACAAACTGGAAAGAAAACGATCTGAGTTTTTAGCCCTTAAAGGTTCCATTTTGAAAGAAGAAATGAACTATGAATTCAATGGGAAGGAGTTAAAGATCTACTCGAATAAAACAGGAGCAAACCGCTTTAGTATTGAATCACGATTGGATATCGAAGAAGGTGGTAAGAAGAACTATTTCCTTCTTATAGATGGAGTTGAGTATACAAAACTCAAATTGAACAGCGCAAACAAATGACCAAATAAAACAGGTTGCCCCAATAAGACAACCTGATCTGAACGTTCGGTTTTTTTAATTCAACTGAGGATCTGTTCTATTATGGATCTTTTCGATAGCACTCTTTGCTGAAATATTTCCATACACGATCTGCATCATTCCGGAGAAATAACGATCCATTATGTCCAGATTCCCATAAAAACACCTCTTGAATACATCATCGCTTAGCATATGAGATTCCGGTAAGAGCAAATAGGTCTTTACGCGCAACTGTCCGGTCGTATGATTCATTTCAAAAGCACCAAATGAGAGATAAGACGAAATTGCCGCGCAATAGCGTGCAGCCTCTGTTCTTTTGTTTTCCGGTATATTAAGAGGAGCAAAAGTCACTATCTCAAGCAGATGGTTCGCGGTTTGAGCAACAATAAATGAATCTACATTGCCCTCTCTCAAAGCCATTCCAAGATTGATGACAACTTCATCATCATTCTCGCTGTGAATAGAATGGCGCAACTTTTCCTCATTGAGGATTCTAATAATTTGTTCTTTAAGTGTTTCAGTTTGTCCAAATAAATTCATGGGCTTCTTTTTTAGTGTTTGACTCTACGATAATTAACGCTTATTGATAGCCATTCCGGTAAAAAGTAACCATTCCTAGGCAAAATACAAATAAATCTTACTTTCACCCTTCTCAAAATGACAATATTTTCTTATTTTTCCTCCGAAAATTGAGATTGTTACCGGTAATGACTTCAAGACTAAACCACCATTTACTGATTTTAGTTTTCTTGTTCCAATACTCCCATCAGGTAGTTGGTCAGTCATATTTGCGTCCTCCGGCTTTTGCCAAGAAGGTATACGATGATATTTTTGTCTGTATGGATGATAATCGAACCGACAAGCCCACTCTTTATTTGTCAGACAATCCCAAAGAGATCGCTACACGTATTCCAAGTGATACTTATGGTAACTCAGTCATCGTTATTGGCAAGGGTTTGATCGATATTTGTCGAAACTTTGGGAAAGATTCAATGAATGCCCTGGCCCATGTTCTTGGTCACGAGTTGGCTCACGTTTTCAAGCATCAGAATGATATTAGTATGGTTGGGAATGGTTATGCCTCTGTGGATTTGAAAAAACAGTTAAAGAAATTCAACGACAGCCTTAATTTCCATGTGATAGAGCGTCAAGCAGACGAATATGCTGCATTCTATTGTCATGTTGCCGGCTATCGCACTGTTCACGTCGGTGAAGCAGTACTTGATTCAATCTATAAGCGCTTCAATTTGACAGATGCCAAATTAAAAAAATATCCAAGTCTGGAAGAACGCAAATTGATTGTCAAAAACAGTGAGGAACAAATGAAGGCCTTGAAACTCATGTTTGACGAAGGCGTTTTATCATTGGTAGCAGGAAATTATAAAGGCGCGCAGGAGTTTTTCAAAACCATTTTAAAATATCAGTTCAACAGCCGGGAAATGTACAACAACCTCGGTGTTGCTTATTTGATGGAGGCATTACAAGAGTTGGATACACTTGAGTTTCCATACCTTTTCCCATTGCAGATTGATATTCAATCCAAACTTGACCGTGTTACTGAACGAAGTATAACTGATGATACGCGAGAAAAATTGGAACAGGCGCTTCGACAATTCAAAATAGCAACTTTAAATGCTAAGGATTATTCCATTGGCTTCATCAATAAAGCAATTGTGGAGTTTTTGCTGGAGGACTACGATGAAATGAAGTTGTCCCTTGACAAAGCTGAAAAAACAGGTGATTCATACACAGAGTTTTCAGCATCAATACTACGGGCGATTCATTTGCATAAGGGCGGAAAAAAAGATGAGGCATTACAAGTTTTGTCTTGTATAGCCTTTAAATCGGAATTAGCTCGAAGGAATTATGGAATCATGGAGGGAAAGGAGACTGAACTCAAGAGCAAATCTATAAATGACTGGAGTGAAATTTTAAGTCTTGAGTGGCCAAATCCGGTTTACAGTAAAGAACAAATTGCGGAAGGAAGGCGTGCTATTGAAAAGTTAGGCGAAAACAGTGGCGTTTCACTGAGATTATGGACGTCTGACGAATTTCAGTCCAGAAGATGGGGTTTCAAAAAAACTATTGTAGATATACAGTCTAAAAAAGAAGCAATTGTCATCGATGAGTTAAAATGGGAAACCCTGAAAAAATCTGCTGATATTTTCTATGAGTTTGGAGATTCAGAATTCATCGTAAAGGGATCGTTGATTTTAAAAAGAAAATTCGAATCAATTAATATATATCGAATAAAATAAACTTGATAAATTTTTAAAAGATGAAAAAATATTGTCTGTTTCTATTTGTGTTTGTATCCTTCTGCGGATTATCTCAAGGTCTTCTTTTGGATAGTGCTGAATATGTGAATACTCCTCAATGGACTCCCGATGAATCGCAAGGTTATGCTGCACAAGAAATCCCTGTGCGGGTTTCATACAGGCGCTATACTCCACCTGTTCAGAGTCAGGGTGAGGTAGCAACGTGTGTTGGATGGGCTGTTGCTTATGCACAACTTTCTACACAGCAGAATCTTCAGATGGGAATTACCAACGAAACTCAAAAAATTTGTAGAGCAATGGATCCACACTTTGTCTATGGTTATATCAGCTCGTATGGAGATAGATGGTGCCAAGAAGGCACCAGGATAAGTGATGCAATGTATGTTCTTATGAACAAAGGAACAAAACCATGGATTTGGGACCCTTGGTTAACGTGTAATTCAACGACCACCTTCTCTGAATTTACAACTGCTTTAGCCTCCAATTACGTTGTCAACGATTTTCTGGCGCTAACACATGACGATATCGTAGCAAGCACAAAACTTGCATTAGCAAATCAGTTTATAGTTTCGGTAGGTGTGAATCTAACCGAATCATTCCAGTCAGGATCTACTGCCAACTATGGCGTTTGGGCTCCAGCTTCAAATGAGACATCAATAGGAGGTCATGCTATGTGTGTTGTTGGATATGATGACACTAAGTTTGGAGGCGCATTTGAAGTAATGAACAGTTGGGGTTCGAATTACGGAGACAAAGGTTTCGTTTGGATCAAATATAAGGACTTTTATAAATACGTTAAAGAAGCCTATGTGATAGAGACAATTAACTTTCAAAAAGGAAGATGCTCAATGGGGGATTGCTATAATAGCTACTCTCGTTACACCTACGATGACGGCACAATATTCGAAGGATTGTCAGTTAATGGTACCCCGGACATCTATGGTTCAATTATTTATCCGAATGGTGACTTTTATGTTGGTGGTATCAACAAAGGACGAAAAGACGGTTATGGCATTTATTACGATCTCAAGCAAAATCTTTTCTTTAATGTACAGTTCAGGAATGACACCTATGTACGCGGTGAGGTCAAGCAAGGATACGCTTCTGAAGAAGAGAGTAAATTAGAAGAACTTCTGAATGTACTTGTTGATCTATCTAATGGTAGTCAGGTTGAACAGGATCTTGATAGGACGAATGCTTATTTTCAGGATTTTGAGGTGCCTGAGCAACCAATGGTTCTTGGAGGGAAAACACAAGACAAGTAAATTAAGAATCTAAAGAGGCTATTTCTTGTCGTTAATTTGAAAATAGATACCTTGAAAGAATCACATGCAATGGCATCGTTGAATCCTTTGGTGTATTGTGTCAACATGATTATTTATCGATTAATTTTTTTATCGTTTTTTGTTTTATCATCTTTTTTTTGTCTTGGACAAAATCAAACAGCACTTGAAAATAAGATCCAGTCTTTTAATATTCAATTGGAGAATGGGAATTACCATGAGGCTAAAAAAGTTGGAGTTGAATTAATCAAGATTTATAAAAAAACAGAGATTTTAAACTTTGATGATCTAAACATAATTTATAAAGTCGCATGGCTATTTCTAGACTCAAAGAATTTTGATTCGTATTTAGAAATTTCAGAATTCGGATTTAAAAGATCTAAGGAAGTATTTGGGGAGAGTTCTAATATTAGTATACAGTTTTTAAAAAATATTTGTCGAGGGCATTCAATTCTCAAAAATCACATTTCATGTATTTTAACTTGCGAAAAGATCCTAGAACTCCAGGGAAAAGATTTTGATGAAGACAATTTCTTTATCGTCTATGCCATACAAAGTTTCATTCAACTTGAACAGGAAGAAAAAGCAGATCATTACAGTATTATTTGGCTGAAAAGATATCAAGCCAGTCACGAAATAAAGAATCCTGCTATTTTAGAAACGATAACAGGTTATTTGAAGTCAAGAAAGTTCTATCAACTTGATTTCCAAACTTGTTTATGGTCCAATTCCATTCTCATAAACAGCCTAAGGGGTAAAAATGAGAATTGTAAGTTATCTAAAGCATATGTAGATCAAGCGAAATATTTCATAAATCTTTTTGATTTAAAATTGGCAAAATCATACATAGATTCATCTCAAATGATTTTACCTGAATCTTGTAATACTGAGCTTGAATTACTAAGTGTAAAAAGTGAATATTTTAATGAGACCAATGACGCAGATTCATCGTTATTAGCTTTGAGATCGTTGATTTCAAAAGTTGAGAGTGGAGAAGAATATTACCAAAATGTTGTTGATTTAAATTCTAAATTAATTATGAATTTAATAGCTTTTGGAAGATATTTCGAGGCCCAAAAAGAAATCGATCAATTACTTTTAAAAATTGATATTACTGATCCAAACTTTTCTTTAATATTAGCCCAAAAGTGTGATTTAAACAATCGACGTGGTAATTTTTCTGAGTCAATAAACTTGTTATTGGAACATCTAAGTCAATCCCAGATAAATATAGATGCCTTAGATTTACTTCATAGTGTTCTTGGTAATTCATATTCTCTTGCTGGACGGTTCAATGAATCCAATGAGTATTCAATGCCCCTCATCCAAAAAATGGATACAACGAGTGTAACATGGACAGATGTCACGAATTCAGACGCTATACCATTGGTAGCAATGAACTTATTAGGCATGAATGACCCCCAAGGGGTTATTGATTTATACAACCAATATAAAAAGTTTCTTTATCAAAATAAACTTTATGACCCCTTAGTAAGACTCTCACTATATGCTTCATATGCTTATCAAAACATAGATGATAAAGAGAAAAGCCTTTCACTACTAGATAGCGCAATGTCTATTTTGAATAAATACGCACATGAACAAGCATTATATTTTGGTGTATTAATGGCATATAGTAATTACTATTTACACATTAAAAAATATGAAGAGTGTTTAAAAATAAATGATGAATTAATTTCTCATTATTCCAAAACCAATGAGTTAATATTTGGATTTGTTTTGTTTAATTCCTCCATTTGCCACTTAAAGTTACAAGATTATCAGAAATCTAAATCATTAATCAGTAAAGGAGTACAGTTACTGACTGATAATTACTTAGAAAATTCATTTAAATTTTCAAATGAGTCCAGAATCGCTTTCAAAACAATGCTCGAAGAATACTGGATGCTCAGCGCGGCGATTACAAAGGAGACAAATGATCTTCCGGATTTTTTATCGCAATTTTGGTTCAATTTTAATGGATTTGGTAACCTAAGGAATAATAATTTTCAAGATTCTTTAATCGGTATTAAAAAACTACTACAACAAGAATATAATTCACTGATAGAAACAAATTCTTTTAGTAAATCCAGAATAGATTTTCTGAAACGGGAAATTGATAAGTTGGATGGTTTTTTAGTTTCATCGAGTCAAAAGGATGTTGAAATTCGGATAACAGACACGTTAATCAAAAAAGTACTAACGGGTGATGATGTTTATGTAGATATTAGTTATTTAAAAATGAATAATTTAGAATTTGAGTTTGACCAAAGCAGACTAGATTCATTGGATTATTTGGTATTTATGCTTTCTAAGGAGAAAGATAATGTTGATTACATTTTTATAGATACTCAATTTGAATTAGACCTCATTCAAGACTACAAAACCGAAGCTTCCGACAAATCAAAAGCCACCGATCTCAAAAACGAAATCTTCTACAACTCCTTTTGGAAACCCATTGCCGATAAAATTGGTGATGCAAAAACAGTATATGTTTCATTGGGTGGTGTCTACAACAACATTAACCTCAATACCCTTTATAATCCGGAAACCGGAAAATACCTGATCGAAGAGAAAGACATTCACATCGTCAACAGCGCTCGCGATTTTGTGTTGATGAAAGAGCGGGAGAAAAAACAATATACTTCAACTACTTCAGCGCTCTATGGTTTCCCTGATTACAATGGAAATACAACAAGCTCTGCAGACACAACGGATTATTTGGCTGCAACTCGTGACCTAGACCCAATCTGGATTGACTCTCTGACTCGCGGAGGGATGAAGGCTTCTGCTTTGCCTGCCACCAAGGTCGAGGTAGAACAAATAGCTGGGACCTTTCAAAAGAATGGATGGAAAGTAAGCACCCACACAGGTTTAGAAGCTTCTGAAACAAACATTAAAAAGGAGGATAGCCCCCGGGTATTGCATGTTGCGACGCACGGTTATTTCTTCGAAGACATACCAATGGATAAGAACGATGACCGTTTTCTCGGAATGGACAGGCAGCGCGTAGTTCAAGATCCAATGTTGCGTTCCGGTCTTTTGTTTACAGGTGCAAATAAAACACTTCAGGGTGAGGAACCTAAAGGAGAGAATGGATTGCTAAGTGCTGCTGAAGCATCCTTGCTCAACCTGCGTGAAACGGAGTTGGTGGTTCTCAGCGCCTGCGAAACGGGTAAAGGAGAGATCAAGAACAGTGAGGGTGTTTATGGACTGCGCAAAGCCTTTTCAGATGCAGGAGCTCAAAACATCATCATGTCTTTATGGAAGGTAGATGATAAGGTTACCCAGGAGTTCATGACGCGTTTTTATGAGATCTGGCTGAACGAGAAGACTTCTATCCGAGAAGCATTCAACAGGACACAATTAGAGATCAAGGCGAAGTACCCACAGCCGTATTATTGGGGTGCGTTTATTTTGGTGGGGGAATGAAAAAAGACTTGTTGATTTTAAAAATAATATTGTTTTGCACAACATTTTTCAATGACGCAAAGGGACAGTCTATTCATCAAGAATTAAAAATAATTCAAAATCAAATTGAGCAAAAAGAAAAAGCAAAAGCTCTTATCAGTTGCCGTGATTTTTTGAAAAGAGAATTCAGTTCCAAGGACAGTTTATTATTACCAGAATTCTACAGACAATACGGTAATGCATTTAACGAGGTCAATCGCGACAGTGCTGCACATTATTACAATTTATCCCTTTTTGAATTAGAATACCGAAATATGAGATATTCTATAGAATCGGTAAAAGCCCTGAATAACCTTGCACACCTATACAAACAAGTTGAACCAAAAAAATCGCTTGAATATGGAAATGAAGCTATAGAAATTGCTGACTCAATAGGTTGTATTGAATATCCTTTTTGTATTTCAGTTTATTTTATAGTAGCTAATTTAAAAATGGATGAAGGTAATTTTACAGAAAGTTTAGCTTTTTTAAAAAAGATTGAAAAGATAACTAAATTGGAAGGTGATAGTGTTAGCAATTTCTACACTTCTTGCATTTTGCAGCAAGCAACGTGTTATCGTTATTTAGGAAATTATCCATTAGCAATTGAAAATGCAATTAAAAGCGTTAATTCACAAATTAAATATGGTGATACGAACAATATCTATTTCAAACCCAATCTTGCTAATGCTTATAATGAACTCGGAAAACTTTTTGTTGAGATTAATAACCATCAGGCTGAATCTTTTTTGTTAAAAGCAGCTAATCTTTATGAGCAATCCTTAGGAACAGAACATCCATATTATATTCAGTGTTTAGCCTCATTGGCACGTTATTATAATCAGAATGACAGCGTTGATTTAGCAATAGATTTGTATTTGGAACAGTTTGATCTTGCCATGAAAAGCAATATCTGTTCATATCGAGATAAAATTATAGCAATAACCCAAGCAACACTGATGATGAGTTCAATTGGTGACTATGAAAAGTCTAACTCAATTTTGTTAGAGATCATGAAGGATCCGGAATATTCAAATCTAACTTCTGAAATTAAGATTAAGAATCTTATTCAAGTCGCAAATAATTATAGTGGTATTAGGCAATTTGAAAAAAGTATTCAAATAAACAATCAGCTTTTGAAAATGCCCGATCTCGAAGATTATCATGTAAAGATTATAATTCTTCAAAACTTAGCAAATGCGTATTTCAGTATTGGTGACACATTGATGGCTGAACAAAAAATGAGCGAAAAAATAGAATTTGCAATTGACGGTTACATTGAAATATCTAACAATTTGAAAAGTTTTCAAGTAGTAGATTATAAAGCAGATATTGAAGATGATTTATGGTCGGCATTGGGTTATGCGATAGATGCGAAAAGAATTCAAGAAGATTTTGGCGTTTTTTTAATTAATACACTTCTCGAAACGAAAGAAATGTTCAACACTAAATATTCTCGGCTTGTAAAGGAAAAAATAAAGATTGATCATTTAAAATCTAAACTTTCAAAAGATGAAGCTTATGTGGAGATTATAAAAATGCCAAAATGGAATCTGAAAAGTTCTAATTGGGACAAAGAATGGATATATTTCGTTGTAACTTTTACTTCATATTCACAGGGATTTAAAATCATTGAAAATTCATCGGAAATAGAAGATCTAATCATTCAGACTTATTTGCAAGGATTGAGAGACGAGTATTTTCAAGATTTCCCTTTTGATGGAATATATAAACCACTGATAGAAGATATAAAGAATGCTAATACGATTTATTTCTCTCTTGGTGGTGTATACAACAACATCAATCTCAACACCCTTTATAACCCCGAAACCGGTAAATACCTTATTGAGGAGAAAGACATTCGTATCGTCAATAGTGCCCGTGATTTTGTGTTGATGAAAGAGCGTGAGAAAAAACAATATACATCTACCACTTCAGCACTTTATGGTTTCCCAGATTACAACGGAAATACCAAAAGCGCTGCAGACACAACTGATTATTTAGCTGAAACTCGTGACCTAAACCAAATTTGGATAGACTCATTAACCAGAGGCGGAATTAAGGCCTCCTCACTTCCTGCAACAAAAGTTGAGGTAGAGCAGATCGCCGGGACCTTTCAAAAGAATGGATGGAAAGTAAGTACCTACACAGGCGCTGAAGCTTCAGAAACAAACATCAAAAAGGAGGAGAGTCCTCGTGTATTGCATGTAGCTACACATGGTTATTTCTTCGAAGATATCCCTATTGATAAGAATGATAACCGTTTTCTGGGAATGGACCGGCAACGTGTAGTTCAAGATCCAATGTTGCGCTCTGGTCTATTGTTTACAGGTGCCAACAAAACCCTTCAGGGAGAGGAACCCAATGGCGAAAACGGATTGTTAAGTGCTGCTGAAGTATCCCTGCTCGATCTCCGCGAAACGGAGCTGGTAGTCCTCAGCGCCTGCGAAACCGGAAAGGGAGAAATAAAAAACAGTGAAGGAGTTTATGGTCTTCGAAAGGCCTTTGCCGATGCTGGAGCAAAAAACATCATAATGTCTCTCTGGAAGGTGGATGACAAAGTCACACAAGAGTTCATGACGCGTTTCTATGAGATCTGGCTAAACGAAAAGACTACTATTCGAGAAGCGTTCAACAGAACACAATTGGAGATCAAGGCGAAGTACCCGCAGCCGTATTATTGGGGTGCGTTTATTTTGGTGGGGGAGTGATGTTTTGAAGTTAATAATGTTCATATTCCTGTTACTCTTCTTTAGAAATTCAATTATTGCTCAAGAAGTTGAATCAATTTCATCTATAAATATTTTAAAAGATGGAAGTGAGCATATTTACACAACAAAGAAAATCCGTGGGGATGATGGAAATACAAGAATTATTGGTACAGAATATATCTTTCCGCCTTATGGTGCGCAATTAGCTAATTTTTTCTATCAATATAAAAAAAACAATACCGCTGAAATTATTGAAGCCGGCAATGGTTTACTAAAGTATATTCAGCTAAAAAAAATAGAGTTGGACTCGGTTATAGTGCTAGTTAGATTTATATGTGCTGAGAATTTTAATAAAATTGGTGAATTTGATAGAGCCCTTTCATTAGCAGAAGAAACCCAAAAAAAAACATATATTTTTTTTGGGGAAGAAAATCTACTTACTGCAATCTCTTCTATTGAAATTGCTGAATGTTACTTGAATCGTATGGAGTTCGCACAAGCACTAGAATATACCCAATACGGATTATATCTTTTTGAAAAATTCAACTTGCATGAGCCTTCCTATTATTCACGCTTATTAAGTCAGATATCAAAATGTCATATGGAATTGGGAGATTATTCTAAAAGTATGGAATATAGTAAAAAGGCAATAAATGTCTTTGGGTCAATTGATGATATAGTTAAAATAGAAACTGATTTTCTAAGCAGTTCTAATATTTATTATTCAATTTTATGCTATTCCGATGCCTTAAGAAAAACTGGTAATTCAAATGAAGTACTTTCAATAGATTTGAAATTAACCCAGTACACTAAAAATAATTTTGGGGTAAAGGATAATCGATACTTGAATTCTTTGAAAAACACCTCATTCACATATACTCATTTAGGTAAATACTCAAAATCATTAAGATTGAAGAAAAAAGTGATCCGATTGGAAAAAAAACACTTTAAAGGAAACAAGTTGAGTATCGCTCAGTCGCTGTATTCAATTGGCCTAGATTATTACCATTTACGCAAACCTAAAAAAGCATTAAAGTACTTTTTTGAATCTTATAAAAAATCAATACCTCTGAGGCGTTTTTATATTCAAAGAAATCAGAATAATCCGATAGATTATTTAAATTGGGAAAATGATAGAATTTCAAATAGTAATAATCCTGACGCAGACTTTCTTCATTCTGAAATTTCAAGTGAATCAGCATTAATGATATGCTTAAGTTTAGCCAAAGAAAATAACCAATTAGCATCGTTAAAATGGCTAATTCACTCATACAATATAAAAGAAAATCTTTTTCTTAAAAACAAATCATTGTTAAGCAATAGCCTGAAAATTACTTTAAAAGACGAAATAATTGAACGGTTTATCTTATTATCCTCCTTCTCTAAACTAAATCCGATAGCAATTGATTTTGTTAGCAAATCAAGAATAAACATGAACGGTCTAGTTAATTCAGAGCAGGTGGAGATCATTCATTCCCTCTTAACTAGCAATGATAAGATCATATCGGATTATTGGAATAAATATGTACTCTTGAAAAAACAATATAACCGATATACTGAGTTGACAGTCGAAGAAAAAAATCAATTTGAAAGTGATCCAGTTAAAATTGAGAATGAAATAAGCAACTGTGAAAAATATTTTAGTCAAATGCTGGGGTATTCAGTTTTAGCGAGGCGATTCCTACCAAGTAATCTAACTAATATTTTAGCTTCGAAAGATTTGTTCATAGACATCGCCCGCATACCTTATTATAGTTTCTACAGCAATGAATGGACAGATTCAGTTAAATATCTTGTGTTTGTATCAAACTCATCTGATACGATAGTAGATCATTTCTTCATCAATGAAGGAAAAGAACTGGAAAATGAAATTCAATTCGACTACAAAAGCGAAACATCGGAAATTTCCAGAGCTACAGATCTCAAAAACGAAATCTTCTACAACTCCTTCTGGAAACCCATTGCCGACAAGATCGGTGATGCAAAAACCGTTTATGTGTCGCTTGGAGGTGTATACAACAATATCAACCTAAATACACTTTACAACCCAGAAACCGGGAAATACCTGTTAGAAGAGAAAGACATTCGGATCGTCAATAGCGCTCGTGATTTTATATTGATGAAGGAGCGGGAGAAAAAGCAATATACATCTACAACCTCAGCACTCTATGGTTTCCCTGATTACAAAGGAAATACCACACGCTCTGCAGACACAACTGATTATTTAGCTGCAACCCGTGACCTTAACCAGGCCTGGATAGACTCACTCACACGGGGAGGGATGAAGGCTTCTGCCTTGCCTGCCACTAAAGTGGAAATCGAACAGATCGCCGGGACCTTTCAAAAGAATGGATGGAAAGTAAGCACCTACACAGGCGCTGAAGCCTCAGAAACAAACATTAAAAAGGAGGAGAGCCCTCGTGTATTGCATGTAGCTACGCACGGTTATTTCTTCGAAGACATTCCCTTGGATACGGTAGATAATCGATTCCTGGGAATGGATAGAAACCGTGTCGTGCAAGATCCAATGTTGCGTTCTGGATTATTATTCACTGGAGCCAACAAAACACTCCAAGGAGAAGAATCAAAAGGCGAAAACGGTTTGTTAAGTGCCGCTGAAGCAGCGCTTCTCGATCTGCGTGAAACAGAGCTAGTCGTTCTAAGTGCATGTGAAACAGGGAAAGGCGAAGTAAAAAACAGTGAAGGAGTTTATGGTCTACGCAAGGCATTTGCTGATGCCGGAGCACAAAACATCATTATGTCCTTATGGAAGGTGGATGACAAAGTCACACAAGAGTTCATGACACGCTTCTATGAGATCTGGCTGAACGAAAAAACGAGTATTCGCGAAGCCTTTAACAGAACACAATTGGAGATCAAGGCGAAGTACCCACAGCCGTATTATTGGGGTGCGTTTATATTGGTGGGGGAGTGATTTTTATTTATTGCTTTCAATAATGGTTGGTTTACCACCATATTGCTTAACAATATAGCCCGTTATTTCCCTACCATTTAGGAAGGCACGGATAAAATAGGTATTATTCACCTGACTCAATAACTCAACCGGTGTGCCATTTGGGAGGTCTGCTATAATCGTTTGTTTATTCAGAATAACAGCCTGTTTGCTACCAGAGTTCGCAATTCTTATTTCATCCGGAGAAAGACTTTTGTTTCGCATTGCAATAGGGGGCTTTGCGAGATCTATGACATACTTGAATTCGGACTTTTTCCGGACCGCTATTTCCTCAGAATCTTTTGATCCTATCTTCCCTTCCATATAACCATTTGTAATCGCAGCTATCCTTGTTCTTTTAGACGGATGAGTCGAAGATTCTTTTTCACTTCCATAAACTTGAATAGCTTTAAGAGCCTCTTCAAGAGATGCGCCATAGCGTGCCATTATGAATCCCGAAAAACGATCGGCTTCCAGTTCAAGCTGAATACGAACATCATCTTTTAAGTCAAGGAATGTGTGTCCATTCAAATGATGTCCAATTGTAATGCTCCCCAATATTAGGGCAGGATTTTGACTTAAGTTAAAGTGTATTTTCATGCAACATTCTGTTGGTCAAAAAATAGTTCTCTGGG
>CAZQKN010000016.1:0-34561 GCA_964593935.1 uncultured Akkermansia sp.
CCTCTATCGCAACCTTCGCCTTGAACTTGGCTGTAAACTTCCTTCTGGTGTTTTTTATGACAGGTAATTTAAACATTATTTGTACTTAAATTTCTGTCCTAAAAATTGGTAGCATTACATTACAACAAATAGAATCGCCAACGCCCTTAGTATGTCTAGACCAAAAGTCCTATTCTTATCAATTTTTATTTTAAATATTTTTATCATATTTTTTCTTTTGGAAAAATAATTGTTTTCGTAGGATTGTTTTTATTATGAATTTTGGCTTTAACATCTCGAAAAAATTAATTTGAACTTGAATAAATTGTTTAATGTATTAGAAATGTTTTTGATGCTCCCCGAACTAATAATTAGAAATGATTTGTCTAATGAGTTTTGCCGGAACACCGCCAAAAAATGCCCCTTGGGGTACATCTTTTGTAACGACAGCGCCAGCTGCTATAACTGCGTCATCACCAATTTTAACGCCAGCTACAACTATAACCCCTGCTCCGATCCAAACTCTGTAACCAATAAAGATTGAGCTTGAGCTGTATCCACGTCCTTGATCATTATCATGAACAAGGTTGTGCTTAGCTGTCTCAAAAGAAACTCGTGGTCCGATCAAACAGCCCTTACCAATTGTAACCTTTGAATCATATACACCAAAACGGGTCTCAGAGTTTAAGTATGTATTTTCACCAATATAAATTTGATGTGTACTGTCAATTCTAGTAGTTATCGGTCCTGTAATGGTAACATTTTCACCAATACTTAAACCAGCTTTTCTGTATAAAGAAGCTTTTTTTTTGTTCAATTTCGGATGATTAGGAAGCCAGTTCCCTAATTTTAGAAAGAATGTCCTATAGATTAGCTTTAACATTTCTTCAAGATTATGAAACAAATTCTTTTAACAACTCTAAATAAGTTGTTCCGTTTCGATCGTCCGGTTCCATGTAATTTCCCTCCGCCCATTCATTCCAAGATTTGATTATAGCAATCTGTTTATCTGCAGATTTAGCTGTTAGAACTTCTTTCACCTTCTCTAAATGTTTTTTAAACGTCTCAGGAGACCCATCGGTTAATATCAGTGCGTTTCTGCCTGATCGTGGTGAATTGTCCCAATTTGGAAAGATCATCGGAATAAGATGTTCATCAGCATCATTATCATGCGTTATGTTCTTTATCACTTCCAAATAGGTAAAAACGCCCTTTCTCGTCATGCGTCTGTTTAATCCCAGTTTATTTAAATTAAATCGCAATCGATAGTCGAATTTTTTACTCGCCTTGTAAGTAGCCTCCGAGAGACGATTGGAGAAAATGGAATCGAAACCCATTTCAAGAAGTAACTCTTTCTCCTGATCAGGTATTCCTGAATTAGCGATAAAGTATATGCCTTTCAATCCTTCTTTTATCGCCAAGTCATTCCAAAGATTTATAAAGCCTTTAGCATTGGGTAAATGAGTAGGTCGGTATATATAAAAAACAGGTTTATCATTGATTTGTATATACCTTTTGTCCTTAAAATAAGGTAAAACATGATAAAAATGTTCAATAAGATCATTTTCTCCGGGATAAGTCTGTTCTATCAATATTCTTCCAGGTTCACCATGCCAAACTCCAGTCCATGTTTCATTTGCCCAAGCAAAACAAAATGGAAAGTCGGGTTTTCCAGAGACTAAAACTTGTTCTGCAGGCTTTTCCAGTAATCGTTTTCCTCCGAACCAATAATGCCAATAAATGAATCCTTCAACACCATGTTCGCGAGCCATCTTAGCTTGACGCTCTCTGATATCCTCGTCCAACAAACTATAATAACCCATTTCACCGGGAATTACCGGTTGATCGTGTCCTTTAAAGAGTGGCTTAGCTTTTTTTACATTTGTCCATTCAGTAAATCCCTTTCCCCACCATTCATCATTCTCCGGAATAGGGTGAAATTGAGGTAAATAAAAGGCGAAAACACGTTTCATCTGAAGATTCGATTTAAACGTAATCCTAATTTACGAAATGCTGAAATGTTTTTCTGAAACAGGTCCGTTTTGTCACGTTCAAATTCAAAATCATTTCTCATTCCACTAAGACCCTTTTCGTTATATATAGCAATAGTTCGATCAATAAACTTCTTTTTAAATTTTTTCGATGTGAACCATGAAATATTATGCGCATAATCGGCTTGTAAAGGGTATTTTAGATCAAATCCCCCCAATCGTTCAAAAACAGTTTTTTTAATGAAAATCGACTGATGACAGATATTCTTTTTCATAAATTTTTCTAAATCAAATCTGCCATCATACACCAGTCCAGAATGTTCGAATTGAACACTTCCATAAATTACATCATCTGTTTGGGTACCGGCGACAAAAAGATCTTCCAGAACTTTAAAATCCACAAATCTGTCATCTGCGCCTAAAAAATAGATCCATTCTCCTGTAGAATTGGAAATGCCTTTATTCATTGCATCGTATATCCCTTTGTCTTTAGAACTAAAAATGCGAATATGATTGTGTTTTAAAGCCATTTGTTTGGCTCGTAGAATAGTATCATCCGTTGATGCGCCGTCCATTATGATATGTTCAATGTTTGTATAGGTCTGCTCAAAAACATTTTCAATACAGTCTTCAATGAGCTCCTCACAATTAAACGTAGGTGTAATGATCGATATTTTAGGCCCGCAAATCATCTTCTAAGCCAAAAGAAAGGTTTCAATAATGTGTTCCCTAACTTAAAGGAGGTTGAGTCTAATACTATCTTTCTTCCATTCGAAATCAGTTTTTCAGCTGCAAAAGAGGCATGACGAAGCAACAATGCGTATTTCGATTCAACCGGCGCTTGATCTTCAAATGATTCCACGGGACTTAAATAAAAAACATCTCCCTCCAATTCTGATAAGGCATTCATTATGGGAGGAAAAAGTTCAGATGAATAAGAACAAATGGAATTTTGAGTCTTTTTGATTGATAATCCATAAGATTTCTCTGTTCTACGGAGGTCCTTTAGGCCGTTGAGATCAATTTCAATATTCTCAATAGGTATACCATGAATAGATGCAACCCTAATCAGTGGTTCATAGAATGCGTCATAAACAAATTCGCTTTGTTCAAGATCAGGCAAGCGAAACTCGACATTGTTCAGCTGTGGAATACTTACCTGAAACCAATTATTTGAAGAATGAAAGTGCGTACCTGCATCACAGAAATTTGTAGCAAGTGAATTATAGGGGTATACAAAGTAAAGATCGTTCTTTACCATAAACGCATAAAAGAACTTCTTCCAGCTCGATTCAGGCCATTTTGCAACAGACTCCGGCATTTTAAATTCCTCAAGAAATTGATCCTGAAGCAGAAACTCTTTAAATTTCACCCATACATCTCTTTGAAATAATTGTCCCAATGAACTGGGTACTTGCATGAAGTAAATGTCGAATTGGTTCCTCAATGGAATGAAAGGTAACCCGGCGTGATCGTTATATTCATAGGAATACAAGGAAATACCTGATATTTTTTCGCTTTTATTATACTTCTTGGATGCTTGCTGAAGAAATGAATAAAAATTAGGTGCAACGAACATATCGTCTTCCAGGATCAATAGGTGTTCATAGACTTCAGTGAGATCACCCGTCTTAAGGATGTGTTCTTTTAGTCCAAGATTTGAAGAGTGTTTTATAACTTGTTTGGTACCATATTTCCAATCGAACTCTTCTGCAACCTTGACTACATTATAATCCCCACCTCCATCAATACTTATGATTAAGGGGATTTCTGATGTATTTGGAAATCTAGCCTGATTAAGACTTTTTAATACCCTTTTAAGTGCATCAACCCGGTCGTAGGTTACAACCGCAATGGCAATATTTGGTTTAATGTGATCCAAGGACTTCCTTAATTGCCGAGTTAATAGTTACTAAATGCGAATTCATGGTATACGATTGCTTGACGATCTCTCTACCTTTCTGACCCATTTTTTGTGCTTTATTTTTATTGATCAAGACCTCTACTAGAGCATTTTTTAATTGTTCCGTATCATGCTCATTGAACAAAAGTCCATTAACTTCATGTTGGATGATGTCTTGGATTCCTGCATGCCGTGATCCAATAACAGGAATCCCTGCAGCATTTGCTTCCATGATCGCAACCGGAGTACCTTCCATATCACCATCTTCTGCCTTCACTGAGGGTTGAAGCAAAGCACAAGAATTTTCCATCAATGATTTAAAACTTTCGAAGGGTACAGCACCATGAAAAATAACATTGTTTTCCAGGCCTAATTGTTTTGCAACGTTCGTACATGTTTCCCGCAACGGACCATCACCAACCATGTGCAATTGGGCATTAGGAAAATGTTTAATAACCTCAGGCCAAATTAAAATTGGATAATAGGGAGCTTTTTTGTTTACAAATCTTCCGATAAAAAGAAAATTGCTGCTTTCGAAGGAGGGGGTTAATTCAAAAAATCGATCGTTTGGTGCGCATGGAGTGTAAATGAGTTTATTTCCAAAAGAGCCATATTTCAAGACTTCCTCTCTCATTGTCTTTGAAACTACAATGATCCGAGAGCACAGATCGAACATCTCAATATATTTATCTCTGTTATCTTGGATTATGATATGTCGATGGATGTCAAAACCATGGAGATTAACGATCAACTTAACGCCAGACAACTTACAAGCTTTCATCACTTCAATACCTGTTAGGCCATATTCGGCATAGGCCAACTCAATCTCCAATGACTTAAATTTTAAAACCAACAAGTAATCCTCCATTGTGGGTTTATCTAGCCGGTTTTTCCTTCTGAAAAAGAAAAATCCAATACGTGTTATCTGGCGTTGGATGAAACTTCTTAATGGTTCATATATGCTTTCATTGCCTACTCTCTTTGGGAAATAACCACCATGAAAATGAAATACGTTGCCATCAATACCTTCGACGTGTGCTTTAATAAACGTCTCCGAAACAGTCTGATCATTGGGTGATATGACAGCAATATTATTCATGGAATATTTTGTCCAATTGATTTTCTGTAATTAGTTTCAAATGTGCAATTCTAGCAGGGAGATCCTTTTTAACATCATCTAAGTGGGACAAAAAATAGGTGATTTTTCGTTCGATCACTTCGTAATCATCTTTAAAATTCGCGCAGAAATCGGAAAAGGTCAGTTGTTCAAAAATGCCATCCGCTTTCGGCTCATAACCAATTAGAAAGGCTGGGGTTCCACCAAGCATTGATAGAATTGAACCATGTAACCTCATTCCGATATACGCATCAAAAGAACTCAGTTGCTTGATCAAATCGTCAACATAATACCTTTTCTTATCAATTTGAATGTGTTGTTTTAATTCCTGGTCCAATTCAGAAACAATGTAAGAAGCAAATTCAGAATCGTCTCTATATCCTGTTATACCTTGGCAAGTTGAGAGAAATGTGATTTGGGCATCAAAGTATTTAATCAAATAAGCACATATCAATCTCATTTTTATGGCAATCTGATGATTGTTTTCTTCAGTTAGCCATTCCCGCACCAACATAACGATTTTAGGTTTCGAGGATGTTGAAACACTATTTCTTACTCTGCTTTGCAGACAGAAAGCCATGTCCGAAGAGAGGGAAACATTTTGACTAACCCCAATTTCGAAAAGAAATTTCTGTGAATTTTTCTCCCTTACGTTTATGTGCGCAAACTGTTTGAAAATATGCTGTGCCCGATCCTTTGTTTCATTTGTAAAAGGACCTAGTGATTGACCAATAATGTAGACTTTTTTACCCATTTCGAGAGCTTTTTCAAAACTATCGAATCGTCTATCTAAACCATAATACTCATGAAGATATCCACCAGGTGCAGAAATGATCATATCTGAATCCCTGTATGCTTTTATTGTTTTTCGCTCCTCCCTAGAAGCAAATATCAGTGCAAAACCAAACCATTCTTTAAAGCCAGCATTTTTCAGAATCAGTCTACATTTGTATCTGAGTCGATTGAAAATCGATGAAGATGAATATTTAAAATAAACGTATTCAAGATCCCAAAGGAAAAACCAGCCATATTTATGTTGGAAATGTTTATTGCATAAATTCGGTTTGTTGGTGCAAATATTAATAGAAACTCCTGGGTATCGATTTTTTAAGTAATTGAAAAGACTTATCAACAAAGCCTCATCACCTGCATTTAATGGGACGATATTCGTGATTAGGATCTTCAATGAGTCTCAGACGGTGTGATCTGCCAAATGCAGGGTGTATAAATGAGATTATTGTTTTTACCAACAATTTTATCACCGAATAAAGGTATTTGGTTCGGCAAGACTTCGAAAAAGAAAGCTTCTTCGATTAGATCAAACATTTCCTTTCCTTTAAAAACGGCTAAAGAGAAATTATAAATGCCGTCAAAAATATTCAGATCAAGAATCTCTAATTGGATATTGTTGTAACCAGGCTTCAAATCGATATTAAAGTTGTGCTCATTTGATCTCCAGGCAGCAATTTTCACTTGAGATGAATTATTCAACCGAACGTTAACCGAACAATTCATTAATTCTTCTTTTGCTTCTATTTGGATGGAAAGTTTTATCGTTGATCCCATCTTTATAGTTGCAGTATCTGATTCGGAATTTATGGAAACAGATTTAAAAACAACAAGTCCATTACCTGACCTTTCACTAAAATCACTTAGATCGATTGTTGAAGAGAAAATATTTCTTGAGACATAACGATTTACAGCTTCTTCAATTGTTCCTTTAAAAATTAATTCCCCATGTTCTAAAAGTATACCTGTATCACACAAGTTCATCATTGAGGACAATTGATGGCTAACGAACAAAACGGTTCTGCCTTTACCTGCTACCTCTTTCATTTTTCCGAGGCATTTTTTTTGAAAGTCTGCATCACCAACTGCCAACACCTCATCGATGATCAAGATTTCTGGTTCCAGATGAGCGGCTACGGCAAAAGCCAGACGCACGTACATCCCGGAGGAGTAGTGTTTCACCGGTGTATCGATGAATTTTTGCACTCCTGAGAATTCAACGATCTCGTCGAATTTGTCTTTTACTTCCTGGCGGGTCATCCCGAGGATGGTACCGTTTAGGTAAATGTTCTCGCGTCCCGTCAGCTCCGGGTGGAAACCCGTCCCTACCTCCAGAAGGGAGGCCACGCGTCCGTTAATCTCTATGCGTCCTGTGGTGGGCTTGGTGATCTGTGAAAGGATCTTGAGCAAAGTACTCTTACCAGCACCATTCTTACCGATGATGCCGATGACCTCCCCTTTTTTGATCTCAAAGGAGACATCGTTCAGGGCCCAGAATTCTTCCTGTGGATTTGCTGCTTTGGAACCAATCAACCCCACCAAAGTTCCTCTGAGCGATCCATCTTTTTGGACGCCAATGCTGTACCTTTTGGAAACATGCGAAACGGAAATAGCAGTATCCGGGTTCATTGAGCAGTTTTGTGTAGGGTAAAGTTAGGGATTTTTTTCTTTCCCCCCTTGAGGGGGGGATCAAGGGGGGTGACTTTTTTCTTCAGGGAATAATAATGTTGCGAAAATGTGAAACAAAGGGAGGGAGATTTAACGTCTCCCCCCTTGAGGGGGGATTAAGGGGGGGGTGACGATCCCTATGATTTTGTCACCAAAACTGATTTGTTTAGTGGTTTGGTTTGAATGCCTCCCAATTTGTCCCCCCCTTTAGATTTTTGCGAAATAGATTATTGTGATTGATTACAGTTTGTCACCTTCCTCGATCCTCCCTCAAGGGAGGAAGGTAAGATCGGTTTCCCCCCTTGAGGGGGGATTAAAGGGGGTGACTTAGATCGATAACATGTACTATAACTGGAAAACCCACTCCCAGTATCAACCTCACCCTGAATTTCAGATCATCATTTAACAGTGTAGAATATCGCCACCCTCCTCGATCCTCCCTCAAGGGAGGAAGTGTGCAAACCTTCCACGGGAAAGCTCAATTCAACGTCGTGTGTCACCCCCCTTTGTCCCCCCTCAAGGGGGGAAAGGTTGCACAATCCCAAAATCTATCCTATTTTTGATTAAAAAAAAAATCCATGACGACATCCATCGCAGGAAGCAGTACTACTCGAATCATCGCATTGATCCTTACAGCCTTTTTGTTCATTGGTACTCGCTTACTGGCGCAGCCTTTGTCAGGGATCCTGCCGAAGTACGATGCCTACGTTCACCAACCAATTGTTACATTCGAATGGAATGCCCTTCCCGGTGCGGTGGATTACACCCTTGTGCTGGCGAGTGATGCTGCGTTTACACAAAACCTCATTCAATCTCCACCTCAAGCCGGGACAAGCTGGACCTCTGACCCTCTGGATTTCGGCACCTGGTACTGGAAAGTCGTAGGGAATAATGGATTCTCAAGTATCAATGGACCAATTGAAAAGTTGACATATTATTTACCTTCTCAAGAATCTACTCTAGAATTTTGGCTTAAGGCAGATTCAGGTGTTGGACTCGACGGAAATGGAAGGGTTGAGTCTTGGTCAGATCAAAGCCAAAATAGTCACTTACTTACCCAATTAACATCTTCAAAAAAGCCATTCTATAATAACAACGTACTAAACGGTTATCCATCTGTTATTTTTTCAGGAGGACAAGTCTTAGATGGCGGTGATATCCTGGATCTCGGATCCAAAAGCCATATGTTCTTTTGTGTTGGGCGGATAAGCGGAAACGATCAGTCAATGTTTGCGAAGTCTCGAGTTTCATCTGCTTTTCAGAATAGATATTCTCTAACAACAGCATCAAATGGTAGCGTTTATTTCGTTTATCAAGATGTTTTGGTTCGTCACATTTTTAATACTCACACTAATTTAAATCATTCCTTCTATGAATTAGGTAATAATCGAAATCTCAGTCAGAACTCTTTCAAGATCAACAATTCTCTAATTGGCACAAATTCAATTTCTAACAACTACAATTTTCAATCTAACTCCAGGTTTTTATTGGGCGCGTCAAATAATGACGCAGACAATGGTGAAGTCCGTTTTTTAAATGGAAATATCACTGAAATCGTCTTTGTTGACACTTTCGATATTGTCTTATCAGGAGAAATACAAAGCTACCTGCGCCATAAGTACCACCCTCCAATGAACCTCGGAGCAGACCTTACACCGGCTGGCTTCTGTAATTCAACTCTTACTGCTACAAGTGGTTTTACTAACCTCCTTTGGAGCTCCGGAGCCACAAGTGCATCGATCACCGTAAACCAAAGTGACGATTACTGGGTGAGAGGTACTGATCCTTTTGGTTTTGTGTGGTACGATACGATTCGTGTCTCCTACCCTACCATCCCGCCTCCCACCAATACCGGCATCTGCGCTGGTGAGAGCAACACCTGGAACGCTGACATGGGTCCCGGGTTCACCTACTTGTGGTCGACAGGGGCAACAACGCCTTCCATTGATATCAGCACTCCGGGAACGTATAGCGTGACGGTTACGGGTGCCGGGGGCTGTTCACGCAACAGCGGCAACTATACCTTCACGGTCGACAACTACGCGAATACCGCCTTCCTGGGGAACGACACTAGCCTGTGTTCTGGCAACCCGATCGCCCTGCAAGTGGGCGCTGCGGAAACGGTAGAATACTACTGGAACGGGGCCACGGACGCGGATCAAGCACCGTTTTGGGATGTCGATACCACAGGGAACTACTTCCTCGAAAGTGTGAACGTGAACGGTTGCGTGGCACAGGATACGATCTTCGTGAATATCGGCGGTGTTGCTCCGGAGGTGAACTTCAGTACTACCAACCTCTGCCTGGGCGATCTGACGCTCTACACGGATGAAAGCGTTGCTGCAGGAAGCGACCCTATCGTGATCTGGGACTGGAGTTTCGGAGACGGAAATACCTCAGGCGTGGCCAATGCAGAAAATATGTACGCCAACATTGGAACGTACTCCGTGAACCTTTATGTGGAATCCGCCGGGGGCTGTGGAGCGCAACTCTCCTTGCCACTGACCATTTCAGCACCTCCAACGGCCAACTTTATCACCTATCAGAACTGTTCGGCAGAAACAACCATGTTCATCGACCTCAGCTCACAAGGCTCAGCTGCCATCAACGCCTGGTTGTGGAACTTCGACAATCCTGCTCTCGGCCTGGACAATGTCTCCTCACAGCAAAATCCCGGAAGACAATATGGAACAGCCGGAACATACAATGTCTACCTTCAGGTGTACGATAACAACGGCTGTATAGACGATACCACCATGAGCGTAACCATCGCTCAGTCTCCTTTGGCTTCTTTCAGCGCACTGGACCATTGTGCCGGGGAAAACATTCAGTTCACTAACATCAGCTCCATTCCTGCTCCGGATGAAATAACGAATTACCTGTGGGATTTCGGTGACAATACCTTTTCGTTCCTTCCAACCCCAAACAAAACGTTCTTCAATTCCGGATTCCATACCGTTACCCTGATCGTTACGGCTTCGAACAATTGCAGCAACACCACACAGGATCAAGTGTTCACCCACGCCAATCCTGTTCCTGCGGTTTCTGTTGGTCCGGCTTGCGCAGGAAACTTCACGACGATCACAGACGTTTCAACCGTTATAACCGGATCGGTCGCACAATCCGACTGGGTGTTCGACCTGACTGATGAACTGACGGGCTCGAGTGTCGCGTACACCTTCCCAACCACAGGTTCACACAACATCGAGTTGACCAGCACGTCCGATTTCGGTTGTACCGGCGACACCATGGTCATCATCAACGTTCAACCCGGTGTCTCACCTGATTTCAGCGTTTTCCCTGAGCTGTTCATCGCCGGTGACCCAGTACAATTCACCAACATGAGTACGGGACAGGTAAACAACGCCTGGGACTTTGGTGATGGAGGAACCTCTTCAGACCTTGATCCAAGTCACATCTTCGACGCAAGTTGGATCGATTCCACCGTAACGGTTTCATTGATCGTATCGAACTTACTGGGTTGTATAGATACCGCTACCCTTACTTCGACGATTTATCGTCCTTATTTCGACCTTGCGGTCAACAACATCTTCCTGACGGAAAACAATGGATTCTATACGGTTGGCGTTGAACTGAAGAACATTGGAACTTCCATCATAAGCGAAGCAGATGTGATCGTCCGTATGAGCAACGGCAATCAATTGATGGACCGCTATGAAAGCCTGATCCAAAGCGGTGAAACAGCGATCTTGGTTTTCGAATCCATGCCTTCGGCATTCTTGTCCGACCAAAACGAAACCGAGGAGTTCGTCTGTGCCGAGGCAACACCCTACAGTTCATTGAATCTACAAGATGAAGACCTCAGCAACAATACCTTCTGCAAGAATCTGGAAGGAAGTGCTCCGGTGCTCATCGGTCCTGATCCGAATCCGGCTACACAGCAGTTCCAGTTCTCCGTCCTCATCAGTACGGAAAGTGTGGTCACAGTAGACCTGATCGACTCTCGTGGTCGCGTCGTGAAACGCTTCTACGAGGACGCTACGCTGGCTAAAGGTTTGTACCCTTACACCGTTTCTTTGAAAGGACTTCAGTCAGGTGTTTATACCCTTCGCATGATCTCCGGTGACAACGCGGTCACACGCCGCTTGTTGGTTACGGAGGATTAATTGTTGGGGTGTTGTCACCCTCACCTCGGCCATCGCTCGTCACCCCCATCGTTCCCCCCTCAAGGGGGGAAGGTACGATCTGTCTCCCCCCTTGAGGGGGGATTAAGGGGGGTGACTTAGATCGCCAAACCTTTCCCAACAAAATCCAACTCTCCAGATCAAATCGCTACCTGATGGAACAGAGTATACTAAATACTTAACTGGTTTAAAATCGTCACCCTCACCTCGGCCATCGCTCGGCGCAGCGCCTCGGTCCTCACTACGGCAAGCTCAGTGCACCGCCCTCAAGGGGGGAAGGTGCGAACTCACCCTTTCCCCTCTCTCAAACAATACACCGCATAACTCAACTGTTCATGCACTGCGTTCAGATCTTGCATCACTAAGCCCTCTGTAAATCGAATAACAGTATAGCCCAGTGCTTCAAGCCTGTCATGACGATAGCGATCGTATTCCGGTTTATGGAAATGAGAATTCCCGTCGATCTCAACGATCAATAGTAATTCGGGACAAAAAAAGTCAACTATAAAACGATCTATCGGACGCTGCCGCAGGAATCGCAATCCTTCCATTTGCCTTCTGGACAGAATTGCTTTCCAGATCCTTTTTTCTGCTTTGGATACAGTTGCTGAACGCAATTCCCGGGCATACTCTTTCAGGTTAGGGTTGTAGTGGTAGTTAGTGTGCTTCATTATATTAAGGTAGTGAAAAAAACCAAGATATATGTCACCCCCCTCTGTCCCCCCTCAAGGGGGGAAGGTGTGATCTGTCTCCCCCCTTGAGGGGGGATTAAGGGGGGTGACTTAGATCGCCAAACCTTTCCCAACAAAATCCAACTCTCCAGATCAAATCGCTACCTGATGGAACAGAGTATACTAAATACTTAACTGGTTTAAAATCGTCACCCTCACCTCGGCCATCGCTCGGCGCAGCGCCTCGGTCCTCACTACGGCAAGCTCAGTGCACCGCCCTCAAGGGGGGAAGTTGCGATCTGTCTCCCCCCTTGAGGGGGGATTAAGGGGGGTGAAATAGATCCTAAACCACATAACAAAATCCACTCCCAACAATAGTGATCCTTCTAAATTCCCATTTATAAATTAGATCTCGGCAATCACTGTCATTAATGAATCGTGGTAATATCGTCACCCCCACCTCGGCTATCGCTCGGCGCAGCGCCTCGGTCCCCCCTTGAGGGGGGAAGGTGTGATCCGGCTACCCTTCAAGAGGGAAATTTAGAATGCCAGACCGCCTTCAGTAACGATCTTCAATTTACTTTTGAATTCTTCTATGGAAGCTTGTTTGGTAAGGTAACCGCTTGCCCCGGCGCGGCGTGCGGCATCGATATAACTCGATTGATTGTGCATGGAAATGACCATGATACGCGTTAACGGCCATTTTGCCATGATCTTTTCTGCCAGTTCGATCCCATTCAACTCATTTGACAGATTGATGTCTGTCAGAATAAGCTCAGGCCTTTCTGTATCCACGAAATCCAGCACGGCATTGCCATCTGTAAGTATAGTAATATCGCTAAATCCTTCTGTCATCAGGATTGTTTTCCAGATGTTGGCAATGGGCATGAAATCATCAACAATTAGGGTCTTCATACAGAACACTACAGGGGACAAATGTATGATATTTTTCTTTTCGGATAAAGAACTGCCATATAAGATTATATGTTGGAGTCTAGTTCAATGAGCTTTTCAAAGTATAAACAGACATCTCTAAGGTAGTTCCTGTCTGAACCCGTAAGCGTTTTACCCGGGTAAGGACCCAGATTACGACTGATGCATTCCAATCGTCAGATCATTCCCTCCATTTTACTCACCTTGTCATCTCTTTCGATAAGATCACGATATTTTTCAAACTTATACAAGGCATCCTTTAGAAGTACACAATCCACATAACCTAAAAGTACTTCGGGATCATACTGCAGCGTACTGAAAATAACACAATACGTTTTCTTTACATCTGATACTACGATTGTCTTCCGATCCACTGCAAACCTCAATAAACTTTCTATGTCAAGGTTACAATTCACCCTTTCGGGCTCTTTGAATGATATGGATGTATCCAATCGGATCTCAGCACTTTGATCACATGGACCGGCACAATGCTTATTTCGATCGTAAACTTCAAAACTGGCATCTATCAATCCAGAAGTTGGGGCATATTTAGGCAATACTAAGAAATGAGAATCGTTGCAATTTCCAATACTCAAGATCATACGAAACATAGAGGGGTCCTGTTCACTCAATAAGGCCAACTCCACATGTACAAGTTCAGGATATGAATTGTGGAAAAGATAACCACACAGCTTCATGTCCGAGCTCTTCTCGACCAAGGCACTTTTGTCTATCCCATTTTCTTGTTCATGAAATAATCGTTAACAGCAGGTTCTGAAAGACAATAAAATTAGTCTTTAAATAAGGTAAATACTATTTAACGTACCTGTGATTTTCCGCAGTTTTTTCATTTATCCGGATCAAAAACAACATTTTTCTACATTTTTAGAGTCAAATCTTAACTAAATAAAAAGATAAGTAACAATCCGGGACATTCTCCAAACCCTTCACGCCGACCTGATCGGAAAGGATTCACATAGGGGCATTACGCTTACGTATGGCTGGATGGCTAATCAGGTAGGACATTTTGCTCTGGGGTTCATTCCCGTAGTTCTCTTATGCCAATTCGACTGGAGTATTGAGCGAAGTTTTGTTGGTGTATCCCTTTTTTGGTTGGCCTTTGAGATCTATAATGCCTTATCGCCATTGTATAAAAAAGAATACAAGGCAAATGGCCTGTTAATGGTTCAATGGGGTAACCTCACATTTGACACCTTTACCGATCTTTGTTCTTTCTGGTTGGGATCATCTTCGATGTATTTTCTGTACGGCGGTGACAGGAAATTCATGTGGATCTATTTTCTGCTGATCCTTGCCTTGATCTTTTTTACGCGATATTGGTTCCTTACCAAGTTCTTTCAGCAAAACACCTATCTTCCCTATGCTTTCAGACTGAGTCAGTGGAACAATGCACCGGACGAACAGAGCCGAAACGCCATTCTGGATTACTAGAATGATCCATCTGTTCAACGGCACTTTCTCGTTTACGGTGGAAAAGGCAGTGGAAAGACTCGCTTAATGGTCGGAGTTGCGAACGAAATGGCCATTAGATAGCGCTTAAGCACCTATACTACCTACTCTAAATTTGTGACACAGTTACAGGAGAGTGACAGCGAACTGGACCAAAACACCTATTCAAAATGGAACTGGACGGAATCTGACTTCCTGGTAGTTGATGACATCAATCCTGGTGTTCCGGACGAAGCCAACCTCATTCAAGCAGGGGATCTTTCGCGCCTAATCGGTTTACAGCATGGAGAGAGGAACAGGAAAGTGATCAGTCAATGCAGCATAGCATGCATAGTAGGCTAGAACCATTCACAAGAGACAGATGAAAACTGGATCAACATGCTGGTACAGTCAGGTGTGCGACCTGATAACATCCATGTGATCAGGCTACATTAAGGCAAAAGGAAGTTTTCGTAGGCAAATCCTACGAGATGGGCATTGTTCTTCAATTCAAAGCGCTGGAAAAGTGTCCTGATTCTTTTTTCCACGGCCGAAATACTGATGTACAAGTGTTCACTGATCTCTTTATAAGTGAGTCCATTGGCGATCAAACGGATTACCTCCATTTCTTTTTCAGAGATCCTGTTGGTGTAGAACAATTGATCGTTCAAGGTATTTTCAAAGATGTCCTTTTCCGGACCATAGGCCCAGAAGCGCATGACCTTTCCAAAGCGGATGCTGTGATCGACCTGGAACCTCCCCATAATAGAGGCCAGTGAGCCGTCGTTGTTCGTCGAATGGACAGACACCCTCGCTGAAACAGGAATCTTCATTCCATTGGAATGCATCAGCTTGATCTCAATTTGAAAAGAATATTCTGTCAGGCGCTCATTCCGTTCGTGCAGGAACATCAGTGCCTTGTCGTTTATCTCATGTACAAAAGGGTAAAATTCAGGAACCGTCAGTTTCGGGATCAGATGCATCGATATCTGCTCATCGGGAATACCGACGATCTTTTCCCAACCATCCGCGTAAATCATTCGCCCCTCGGTAAAACTGTATATGTAAACTCCTTCCATCGGATATTTCACAATATTCCGATGGTAATCCATATACCTGGGATCACTTTTGTCAATCGGCTCGTTTGTGATATATTGATAAGAGTATTCTCCAGGGGCATAATAGTTCATGGACGTAAATTTAAGTAAAATACCAAAAAAGTAACGTGCTCTTCAATACCTTTATTTCTATTAGCGAAATAACTTCTATATTAGTGGGCAATTGAATACTCTTAAACTGAATTAGAAAATGAATACGGTCAAAATTGCAATCATTGACGATCATGCACTTGTTGCTGAAGCCTGGTCAATCATTTTAAACGCCGTTGATAATTTTGAAGTTGTCGGCAGTGCCAGTTCTCAAAAGGAAGCCGAACATCTTTGTCATACCCATCGTCCCGATGTTGTGCTTATGGACATCAATTTGGCGAATGGTGAAAGCGGAATTGAGGTGACCCGTGAACTGACAAATACATTACCTCGTCTTAAGGTGATTGGCCTTTCCATGCACAATGAAATTGCACTGATCAAAAAATTCATTGCCAACGGCGCCAAAGGTTATCTCTGTAAGAATGATCCCAGTCAGGAACTGATCAAAGGCATCAACGAAGTGTACAACGGTAAGATCTATATTTCGGAATCGATGAAGGAAAAGTTCATGATGGCCTCTTTCTCTGATGCTCCTGCTGAATTGACTTCGAGAGAGCTGGAGATCATCAAGTACACAGCTGATGGATTAACTTCCAAGGAGATCTCCGAAAAGTTGTTCATCTCTCCGAGAACCGTTGAAACTCACCGACACAATATTCTTAAAAAGTTCGATCTTCACAATACAGCTCAGTTAATTGCCTGGGCGAAGGAGAAGGGATACGTATAAGGATTCGGGATTCTTTATTTGAAGATTTGATGATTTCTTATTCGAAGATTGAGGTTAACTGTAATCTTCAAATCCCTTCAATCTTCACAATCATTTTAATCCTCAATTCCCAACTACCTTGGACACGATGAGCATTTACTGAACGATCACTCGGCGTGTTGCTGTTTCACCGTTCTCCTTCACTACTTTCAAAAGGTATGCGCCACGCTCCATTTCATTTACCGCGATCGTGTGTGCCATTACCAATCCGCTCTGCTCATATACCACCTTCCCCTGTGCATCGAACACCGCTACTGTATATTCCGCGTTATCTGACAACTGAACCGTCAAATGCTCTGTTGCAGGGTTTGGATATACATTCAAGGATACAAGCTCTTCTGCTTCCAAACCTGCCGTGTTCTGATACTGTACGATCGCCAGTTTAACCGCAGAACAATGATTCTCATCCTTTACCGTAACCTGGTACATTCCCGGCTCAAGATCCATGATCTCTGTTGTCGTAGCTCCATTCGTCCACTGAAAGCTGTACTCGCCTGTTCCTCCGCTAACCTCTGCCGATACGCTTCCACCTCCAAATGGACTCGCATGTACGATCTCCAAATCAAGGTTCAATGCCTCAGGAGCCGTCATTGTAAAGTACTCACTCGACTGACATCCGTTGTCATCCGTTACAAATACCTGGTAATTACCCGCACCCAAACCGCTGATCTCCATCCCTTCCATTCCGTTCGACCACTCTACACTGTATGATCCGCTTCCTCCACTTACTGTCAAGAAGATCTTTCCATCCTCTGTATTCGAACATGCTACCGGCTCAATGTCTCCCTGGATCGCGATTGGCGTTACAGGCAGCACTTCCATCTCTTCATAGAAACGACATCCCAAGCTATCCTTCACCATCACTGAATAGGTTCCTGTTGCTCCAACCGGACACATTGAAGTCGTTTCTCCGTTTGACCATACGATCTCGTATGGACCAACTCCTCCTACACTGTCAAGGAACAATACCTGCTCATTGAACTCACACACCACCTCATGTGAAATAGATCCAGGGATCGTACTGAACTGAATCGCCATTTCCACCGCCTTATGTGCATCAAGTCTTCCCGCTCCAAGAAGTCCGTTGTATACTGATGGGTTAACTGCATAAACATTCGTATCTGCACTTGCCTTAAGGATGTAATCAACATTCTCATAGGTCAAACATGGATTCGCTGCAAGCATCAAAGCAATCGTGCCTGATACATACGGCGCTGCAAATGAAGATCCGTTTCCGGTTGTAAATCCATTCCCCGGCAGTGCAAGAGCCACTCCGTATCCAGGTGCGCAGATGTCAACCATCGCGTTGTGCTGATGTGTAGAGTATGGATTTCCAGGTGTTCCTTCGTGGTTGTCTGCTGCTCCAATTGATGTTACTGAGATCACTTTTGAATACGATGCAGGGTAGACCAATGCAGAAGCATCATTACATGTACTTCCGTTTCCAGCTGCTGCTACGATGATCACGCCTGCTGCGTGTACTTCATCTACGATCATCTGTCCGTAAGCACTGTAGTAACATCCTGCTGCCCAGCTTGCGTTTATAACACGTGCTCCTGAGTACGCTGCTGACAACAATTCGTTGTAATTCATTCCTCTTAGATCCAATCTTGAGTTGTATCCGATTGAGCTCTTTCCAAATGCGTTGTTCGTAGATCCTGCTGCCGTTGTTGCAACTGCTGTACCGTGCGATACATTAGAATTCGTAATACCTGTTGAAATACTCGCGATCTTCCCGTTCAATTCAACGATCCCCATGTCGTAACCCGCATCCGTGATTGAGATGATGATGTTCTCATCGCCTGTTGTCAGTTCCCACGCTTCTGTTGCGTTGATCAATTCAAGAGCATAATCATAAGAAACAGCAAGTGAATAATCGTTCGGTGTTCCAAGCGTCTCGTAACGAGGACCGTGCTCAGGACCTGAGAAAATAGCTGACTCTTTCGCCACTGCCTGAAGCAATGAGATCTCATCACAGTTACACTCGATCTGGTATAGATCCTGAAGATATGCATTGCGGCTTGATGGAACCGCCTTGAACATCTTTGTGATGTTATACTCAGAAACCAATCGGTTGATCACTGCTGAGTTCGATTCTACTCCATTCGCTGTGCTTGTCAATCCGTACTGACCTGCTCCCGGGATACGTGTCCAGATAACTCCTTCCTGTGCATTCACACTCAAAAGGCTCATCACTGTCATTCCGATTGCTGCTAAAGTATTGATCACATTTTTCATCTTGTCTCGTTTTGAACGTTTAACAAGACAAAGGAATGACCATTACTGCACCTTCTCACCCTTTATACATAAAGGCTTCGCGCAATTACGTACTAGTTTAAAACACCGTTTAAGTACTTGCCTGATCAGCACTAAGTAGAACTACTTACCAGGGGCCTGATTCGGGATTTGGGATTCGCCATTTGAAGATTTGATGATTTCTTATTCGAAGATTGAGGTTAACTGTAATCTTCAAATCCCTTCAATCTTCACAATCTTCTACGATCTCTGCAGAGTGTGAATTTGGCGAGATAAGCATCGCAGGAACTTTCAATGATGATCAATTGAAATATTGCGACAAACGTAAAGGATTTGATTCTACTGCGATTAAACCCGGAATAGGGATTTACAACATGAAAAGCAGGGTTCAAATAGCACAGGGGGAACTATTTTTTACATCCGAACCCAATAAAGGGACAACACTTGAAATGCAAATACCTTTAGTGATGGTTTAAATAAGAAATCGTTACTTTTCTGAGACACTTCATCCTTTCTCTTTCAATGAGGAATCCTTGCAAAATGGTACCCCCTCCTTCCTATTACAGTAAAACTATTGCCCACACCTCGGCTATCGCTCACCACGACAAGCTCTGTGTAAGCGGCGAAACACCTTGGTGCTCCCCGACGAGTTTCTGTAGGGACAGGCCCTCAAGGGGGGAGTAGAAAACAATCGTAGGTATTCCTTGTTAACTTCGTGTAATATCTATTTTCATCCAATGAACATCGAAGTACTTTTCGAGAAACAACAACAGTTCTTTCAAAACAATGCAACGAAAAGTGTAGCATTCCGGATCTCTCAATTGAAGAAAGTACGGGACATTCTCAAAAACAACGAGCAGAGGCTTTTCGAGGCGATCTACGCAGATTTTGGCAAATCAGCATTTGAAACGTACATTACCGAACTAGGTATCATGTACGAAGAGATCAATTCATTGATCAAGCATCTTCCGTATTGGAGCAAGCGAAAAAGAGTGTGGACCGGGCTGGCCAATTTCCCGGCAAAAAGCTATATCCTTCAGGAGCCCCTAGGAGTCACATTGGTGATCGGAGCCTGGAATTACCCATACCAGTTATCGATCCTTCCTGCACTCACAGCGATGGCAGCAGGAAACACTGTTATCATCAAACCCAGTGAGATGCCTTCCAGAACTTCTGAGATCATGGCAGAACTGATCAATTCGAACTTTGATCAGCACTACATACACGTGGTTCAGGGAGGAGTCGAGGTCACCACTGAATTACTTGAATTGCCCTTTGATAAGATCTTCTTCACCGGAAGTACCCATGTAGGACGTATCGTTTATCAGGCCGCAGCAAAACACCTGACTCCGGTTACGCTTGAACTGGGTGGTAAAAGCCCCACGTTCGTCCTGAAAGATGCGGATGTTACCATGACAGCCAAACGAATTATATGGGCTAAGTTCCTGAACGCCGGTCAAACCTGTGTTGCTCCCGACTATGTGCTCGTGCACAGGGGGATCGAGCCTCAACTACTGGATGCTCTACGATCCGAGACCTCCAACATGTACAACTTCAAGGATGGTATTCCGGAGAACTATCTGCAGATCATCAATGAGCGCAATTTCGACAGGCTCAAAGAGCTGATAGATGAGGAAAAATGCATTTATGGCGGATCCCATGACCGAACACGTCGTTTTATTGAACCGACCATACTTCACAATGTCCAATTCACCGATAAGATCATGGAAGACGAGATCTTCGGACCTATTCTGCCAGTTCTGAGTTTCGAAGACCTTGATGAAGCGATCAAACGCGTAAAGGACCGTCCAAAACCGCTTTCCTGTTACATCTATGGAAAGGATAAAAAAATGATCGACAAGATCCTCCATGAGGTGTCGTTCGGTGGTGGCTGCATCAACGACAGCATCATGCATCTTTCCAATAGTCGACTACCTTTCGGAGGTGTGGGTCACAGTGGCATGGGAAGCTATCATGGTAAAGCAGGGTTCGATTCGTTCAGCCACCACAAAAGCATTCTGGAAAAGCCGTTCTGGTTCGAAGCTCCTATCAAATATGCCCCATACACCAGCTGGAAAAAGAAACTGGTGAAATGGTTATTGGGATAGGGGAAAGAGTGTGGAGTGTGGAAAGTGAGTGTTCGGCCTCCCCCCCTTGAGAGCGGTGCACTGAGCTTACCGTAGTGTGGTTTAAGGGGGGTGACTTAGATCGTAAACACATACAATAACCCGAAAACAAACTCCCAGTATTAACCTAACTCTGAATTTAGAATCATTATTTAGTGCTGCAGAATTATTGTCCCCCTCCTAAGTCCTCCCTAAAGGTAGGAAGGTGTGATGCACGAACGACAAAATAGATGACCGTACTCAAGATTGCAGCGAAGTAACACCACACCGACACTAAATGTTCCGGATAGAAAATACGGCTGACAATAAGAGAAAGTGCGATCGCCAGTCCAAAATAGGACATGTAACGATACGATGAAAAGAAGGAAGGCAATACCGTCGCTGCGATGTAAAGTATACCATTGTAATTCAACTGGAAAGGTGGATAATCCAATTTGTACAGGACATGATATCCGGTAATTTCTGCCGATACAGGGAAATTGATCAGACAATACAGCAGATAGGTCGAGATCACCGTTCCGATCAGTAGCAGCCAAACGAGGATCTTCCTTCGCTTTGGATCTTTCTCCATCAGAAAGATGGAAAAGGGCACAAAGAACGGCCAGAATACCTGGGCAATGAATACGAATCCATAGGTCATGGACTGCAACAACTCTGGATCGTCACCCGTTGCAGATAGCCAGACAAAACCCTCTATGGCCTGCTGCACAGCAAACAACAATGGGATGGTCGCATAGGGCTTCATGCGGTTCTCCTTCACTTTCTTAACGGTCGCCACCCCTACTACCGTGAGGAGTCCACTTGCGGCAAAACTTGCTGTAGCTGAAAAGCACATAGGCGATAAATTAGGGCTTTTTCAGCCGGGTTCAAGATAAAGATAGGGAAAAGAGTTTAGAACTTTGAGTTTAGAATTTAGAGTTTAGAGTGATTAGTCCTTCGACAGGCTCAGGAACCAATTTGTGATCAGTGATCAGAAGGAATATAGAGTGATCAGTTGATTTTGAACGTGCAGCCTTTGAACCTTTGAACACCAAAGTCCTCCACGGCCGAAACCCTAGAACGGCCACTGAGCGAAACGCGGTGAAGTCGAGGTGTGAACGCGAAGCCTTTGAACGGCCACCGAGCGATGACTGAGCCTGCCGAAGTCGGAGTCGAAGTGTGAATGGCGAAGCCATTACATCAGTTCCATCTCCAGATACTTTGCCGTGTGCGAGACCTTCGAAAATTTCTTCACTATATGCTCAGGTGTTCCTTCAGCGATGATCATTCCCCCGCCCTTTCCGCCTTCCGGACCGACATCAACAATGTGATCAGCTACCTTAATGATGTCGAGATTGTGTTCGATCACCAATACTGTATTTCCTTCGTCTGCCAATCGTTGTAAAACTTCCAGCAAGTGTCGAATATCTTCGAAATGCAAACCTGTGGAAGGTTCATCGAGAATATAAAACGTGTTTCCAGTACTCTTCTTCGATAATTCGGTCGCCAACTTGATGCGTTGAGCTTCTCCTCCTGACAAGGTTGTCGATGGCTGACCGAGTTTCACGTATCCCAGCCCAACCGAAAGCAGGGTCGCCAATGGTCGGTGGATCTTTGGGATCGCTTCGAAAAAGTGCGTTGCATCTTCGATCGTCATGTCGAGCACGTCAGAAATGGACCTGCCTTTATACCGAACTTCGAGTGTCTCCCTGTTGTATCGTCGACCGTTACAGGTCTCACATTCCACATAAACATCCGGAAGGAAATTCATCTCTACCACCTTCATTCCTCCTCCACTGCACGTTTCACAGCGTCCACCGGCAACGTTAAAGGAAAAACGACCTGCTTTGTATCCTCTGATCTGTGCTTCCGGCAATCCGGCAAACAAACTGCGGATCTCATCGAACAACTTGGTGTAGGTCGCAGGATTGGAACGCGGCGTTCTACCGATCGGGCTCTGATCGATCTCTATTACTTTGTCGATGTGCTCCAAACCGTCGATCGAAGCATACGGTAAAGGTTTCTTTACCCCGTTGTATATATGCTGCAACAGGATCGGATATAAGGTATGATTCACCAATGACGATTTACCGCTTCCGGAAACACCGGTCACACAGGTAAAGGTGCCCAATGGGATCTTAAGATCCACCTTCTTCAGGTTATGTCCACTTGCCCCTTTCAGCGTCATGAATTTCCCGTTTCCCTTGCGGCGTTTCGCGGGAACTTCGATCTTCATTTCGCCAGTCAGGTATTTTGTCGTCATCGAATCCACAGACTTCAACTCTTCAATCGGGCAAGCATTAATGATCCGACCACCGTGAATTCCCGCTCCGGGACCAATATCCACCACAAAATCTGCCGCCTCGATCATTTCTTTGTCGTGCTCAACGACAATAACACTGTTACCTGCATCGCGCAGACGCTTCAAGGAATTGATCAATCGTGTATTATCACGCTGGTGCAAACCAATACTCGGTTCATCCAACACATACAATACATTCATCAATTCAGAACCGATCTGCGTCGCCAGTCGTATGCGCTGAGCCTCTCCTCCGGACAAGGTTTTAGCGGAACGGTGTAAGGTCAGGTATTCCAATCCAACGTCCAGAATGAAGGACAAACGAGAGTTGATCTCCTTTAGGATCTCTGTTCCGATCAATCTCTGATCTGAAGTAAGCTTTGTATCCAGATCGCGAAACCAAGCACCTAGTTCAGAGAGGTCCATACCGGCCAGTTCACCGATGTGTTTATTATCTATCCGAAAGAACAAAGCTTCCTTCTTCAATCGAGTTCCCTCACACGACGGACAGACTTTTTTATTCATGAAACTTTGTGCCCAACGCTGTATTGCTGCAGTGCTTTCCTCAGAGTGTCGGGACACGAAATTGATGATCCCTTCAAAGGTTACGACGTTGCTTTTTCGTGAACGCTCCATATCATCATTCCCGTACAACAGCACGTTCATGACCTCCTCAGGGATCTCCGAAAGCGGAGTCGTAAGAGAATAACCTTCATGCGACAAATATGCATCGATCTTTTCAAAGATCCAGGTGCGTTTGTATTCACCCAGTGGCGCCAGCCCACCCTTTTTTACCGAAAGTGAGGGATCAGGAATTATCTTGTCAATATCCGCTTCGGAAACTTCTCCCAGACCGCTGCAAGTCGGGCATGCTCCATAAGGTGAATTGAACGAAAAAAGATTGGGTTCAGGTTCAGGGTAAGATATCCCGGTTGTAGGACACATCAATAAGCGACTGAAGTGTCGCACGGCACCGGATTCATGGTCCATTACCATCATGGATTTGCTTCCATGACGCATGGCCGTGACGACTGAATCGTAGATACGTTTTCTGTCATTGGAACTGATCTGCAGTCTATCGATCACAATGTCGATATCGTGGATCTTATATCGATCCAGCCGCATACCTTTTTCAATGTCTTTCACTTCACCATCCACCCGTACCTTGGTGAATCCCATTTTGAGGATCTGTTCGAACAATTCACGGTAATGTCCTTTACGACCTTTGACTTTAGGAGCAAGCAGCACGACCTTTTTCCCTTCATAGTGCTTAAGTATAAGGTCGACTATCTGTTCATCCGAATATTTGACCATCTGCTCGCCTGTTTCATACGAATATGCCGTACTGACCCGTGCATAGAGCAAACGCAAAAAATCGTACAATTCAGTGATGGTTCCCACAGTAGATCGCGGTGATCTTGAAACGGTTTTTTGTTCGATGGAAATGACCGGACTCAGTCCGTCTATCTTGTCTACGTCCGGGCGCTCTAATCCGCCCAGGAACTGACGGGCATAGGAGGAAAATGTCTCGATGTAGCGTCTTTGACCTTCAGCGAAGATCGTATCGAAAGCCAGTGAAGATTTACCGGATCCACTCAAACCTGTAAAGACGACCAGCTGATCCCTTGGGATCTTCAGATCAATATCCTTAAGATTATGCTCTCTCGCTCCATAGATCTCTATAAATCCTTTTTCCGACATAATACCGACCTCTTCTTGTTCATTTGTTCGAACAAGTGTAAAGATAAATAGTTCCAGTGAAGTGGCTTTACTCGATCAACAATTGTATTTTTTGAGATCACCCTTATGTTTTAACAATCGATAGTTTTAAGGGTCAGATTCTTGTTGGATAGTCCTTTCCAAAAAAGAATTATCTTTGATTTGCTATGGTAAGTATAATAGAAGAAAAATTGGACGAAATTATTGCCCTTTGCAAATTGCACCGTGTAGAGTCCATAGCTTTATTCGGTTCTGCGGCAAGAGGCACTATGACCGAAAATAGCGACATTGATCTTCTTGTTCAATTTTCAGAGAAAATTGATGTTCTCGAATATGCAGACAATTATTTCTCTTTTTTGGATAGTATGGAAACATTGATCGGGAGAAAAATCGATCTTATCTCTCGGAAATCTTTGAAAAATCCAATTCTGATCGAAGAAATAGAGCGATCAAAAGTAAAACTTTATGCAGCCTAAGCTACTCAAATTCCTTCTCGATATTCAGAGTGTTATCAAAGAAATTGAACTTGTCAAAATCAAAACAAACAACAATTTCAATGAATTTCAATCTGATATTATTTTACAAAGAGCCGTTGAAAGAGACCTGGAGATCATAGGTGAGGCCATTAGAAAAATTATCGAAATGGACTCCACCATCAATATTTCATCCGCAAAAAACATCATCGGATTAAGAAATATCATTTCGCATGCCTATGATTCAGTTGAGCCTGAAATGATCTGGGGGATAATTCAAAATAATATTCCTGTTTTATCAGAGGAAGTGAACAAAATGATCGGAGAATCAACTCATTGACAGGGTATTCCTTCTCTAGTTACACTTAATTTACAGGAAGCTCGATCAGCACCTCACCCTTTTTTATGGTCAGTTTATTACCCAGCAACCAAGGGTTCAGCTTTTTCAGCATTTTGAAGTTGGATCCATTTTCCTTTGCCCATTCAGCGAGGTTGGGGATCGATTCGCTTACTTTGATCTTTTGTGTAGGGATCACCTTGTATAATTGACGATCGGGTATCACATAGCCATAGGCCTCAGGATCTTCCATAATGAGTTTCATGGCCAGTATTCGATAGACATAGCGCGCAGTCTCTGAATTCATGTAGGTATCAAAGTAATTATCCGTGCCCTGCCGGCGCATGTCGCTTCGAACACCGCCAATTCCACGATTGTAGTAAGCGGATGCCAGAACCCAATCTTTCAATGTATCTTGAGCATAACGAAGATAGGCACTTGCTGCACGCGTACTTTTCCTAACATCCAGTCGTTCATCGATCTCGGTCGTCATTTTTAATCCGTACTGCTTTGCGGTAACAGGCATGAATTGCCACATTCCCTCAGCACCAGCTGGACTAACCGCCTGAAGCAAACTGCTTTCGATTGCAGCAATATACTTCAGATCATCCGGCATTTTCTCTTCGGCGAGGATCTTTTCGATTACCGGAAAAAAGCGATTGGCCCTCTTGATGATCTGTGTTGTGGAACTATTGAAATAAGCATTAACCAATACCTCTCGGTCCAATCGTTCACGTACATCTTCGTCAGTAAGATCAACTGTTTGTCCACAATACATCATTTTTTCGGGTAGATCCGGCAGGGAAGCATCCATTTGGCGCTGTTTCTTTTCCTTGATCGTCTCCTTAACGGTTTCAACGGCAGGCTGAATGCAGGAAGAAAGGAATGCCACTACAAGAAAGAAGGAAATAGATCTCATGCCACGAAATTACGCATAGAATTGACATTCATGGATCCCAAGGCTTAACGCTTCGGTTCCGGATATTTACGCGTGTTTCTGTACAAGTAGTAAAAAACAAGCGCAAAATACAGCACAAAAAGCACAACGGGAACAATGACCCCCATTTTGATCAGGTAAATGATCCCCAAAGCAAGTAAGGCAGATACGATCGAAATCATCAGGAAAATATACCATACCTGCCTATCAGAATACCCGGCATAAACCAGGTGATGTGTTGTATGGTCCTTGCCACCAACCATGGGTGACTGACCTCTTTGTAAACGATTGATCACAACTGTAAGGGTATCGGCAGCTGCAGGAGTAAATGCCACGAGCGTGACAATGATCCCTGTCCAGGAATGGTTTTGTGTGATCGGCCCGATATTCCACAAGAACTTGATGGCAAAAAAAGCGACAAACAAGCCAATGAACTGACTTCCTGCATCACCCATGAAAATTCTCGATGGATTAATGTTGAACCGAAGAAATCCCAGTAATGCTCCGAGCATACTGACCATTGGGATGGTCCATATCCCTTTATCCGCTCCATAAACGATCCATCCTCCGATCAGACATGCTGTGATCACAAATAATGCAGTAGTTCCGGTGATGCCATCCATATTGTCCAGCATGTTCAAAGAGTTCATAACTGCCACCACCCAGATCACCGTAACAAGCAGGTCGATCCAGAATACATGAGTCAGATCGATAACTGTTCCACTTACGCCCATCAGTAATCCACAAGAGATCTGTATGAACAATTTTAGAAGAGGCTTGGTGTTGTAAGCATCATCTGCAAGCCCCATTAGGAATGCAAGCGATGCAGCCACAAAAAAGCCCACATAGCTTAGGTTCCTGAACACATTCTCCTCTTCTCCAACTATCGCATAAGCTATCGCTGAAAAGATAAAAACAACAAAGAAACTTACCCCTCCCAGAGAAGGTTTGGACTGGTTACTCCACCTTATGACAACGTCATTCTTGTTCCGAATTCCCAATGACTGGGAAAAACGAAGCAAAAGTTCGTTACAAACGTATGACAAGATTATTCCGCCGATGAAAAAGGCAAAGATCACAATTTACTAGTTTTTAGTGGTTTATGCAAAAGGGCTGATCAGCAGCGACAAAGGTAAGGCATTTTGGTCTTTTTCGGAAATTAAAGGATCGCTAATTTTCCAGTCAATACCTAATTCAGAATCATTCCACAACACAGACCCTTCATTTTCAAAAGAATAGTAATTCGTGCATTTATATTGAAAGATCGTATCATCTTCCAGAGAAGCAAAGCCATGAGCAAAACCCGGTGGTATCCACAATTGCAGTTTATTGCTTTCATTGAGCTCAATTGCGTAGTGTTGACCATAAGTCGGTGAAGACTTTCGAATATCCAGGGCAACATCAAGTACCCTACCCCTCACCACTCTTACTAATTTACCTTGTGCAAAAGGCGGCTGCTGAAAATGTAAGCCGCGTAAGACTCCTTTTCCCGATTTTGATTCATTGTCCTGAACGAAGTTGAATTGTCCTCCGGTCAATTCATCAAACCATTCCTTCCTGAATGACTCCAGAAAATAACCGCGATGGTCTCCAAAAACTTTTGGTTCGAGTAGTAGAAGATCCTTAATACCGGTATCGTGTACGATCATTTTCTTTTAAATATTCTCTTTACTCTGTCGGAAAAAGCACCATTTTTACTCCTTTCACTCTCCTCATAATATCCGTATCCATATCCATATCCATACCCTTCGTTCTTGGAGTATCGAACACCGTTCAGAATTACATTCAATCCTTTCAGATTCTGCATTTCAAACAATTCCTTGATACGATTGGCAAAGATGCGTTTCGAATAACCGGACTTGAAAATATAGATCGGAATATCCGCTTCCGTCAGAATGCTGACACCATCCGAAACGATCCCAATAGGAGGGTTATCAATGATGATCACATCATATATCTTTCGCAATTCTACCAGAATTGCCTTAAAACTATCCGACAAGAGCAACTCTGACGGGTTTGGTGGAATCGGACCAGCAGTAATATAATCCAGCCCTTCCAGTTCAGAATGGCGGATACACTTGGCCAATTCACATTGACCGGTGATCAAACTACTCATCCCATTGTCATTGTCCGTATTTAAACCAAGATGGATCTTTGGCTTTCGCAGATCAAGGTCGAGAATGATCGTTTTCTTACCTGACATCGCGATAATACCTGCTGTATTCAGTGCGACAAAGGTCTTGCCTTCACCCGAGATCGACGATGAAATGGCAATGGTCTGATAGTTCGGATGTATATAGTTCAAATTTGTTCTGATCTTCCTCATCGTTTCAGATAAGGCAGACTTCGGCGTGTTGTGCACAACGAGCTGCGAAAAGATCATATCTTGCTTCACCAAAGGAATAGACCCTAAAACAGTAACTTTAGAAGGCAATAACTTCTGAAGTTCCTCCAGCTGGGTGATCTCATTGTACGTAAGATACCTCAGAGCAATTATCCCCAGTCCAAGGAACAGTGCAAGTGCAATGAATGAGCCGTACACCAGATTTCTATTGGGCGAAACAGGACTATTGTTGACAGCTGCCCTCGAGAGTACACGGTTGTTGGATGAATAACCTGCATCCGAGATAGAATAGAGGAACTTCTTTTCCGTGAGCAAACTGAAATACTTTTCATTGAGATCCTGAATATTCTTCAACCTGACGAATTCCATCTTTTTTTGAGGCAGATCGAAGTATTCGCTTTCATATTTTGCAATCTCGTTACGGATCAATTTGCTTTCTGCATAAAGACGCTCCAGTATAGTAGAGATACTTTTTCTGATCGACAGCAATTTTGTCTGGATCTTCGAGTTGACTGCCTTCATCTCGGAACTTTCATCTGTAACACGAAACAAAAGATCATCTTTCCGCTCGAGCAATTCATGCAATTGAGACACCTGACCAGACAGAACACTTTGATAACTGCGCCCCATCATCTCCGGTAATAATCGATAGACATCCAATCGGTTTGGCTCTGATCGTAGTTTATCGTAAACATTGTTCAGGGCACGGATCTCCTCGTCAACTATGTATAATTTCTCCTGTTGTTGTGTGATCTTGGAAGTTATCGACTCCGAAGCGGATTCTGGATCGGGTAAATTCGAACGGCGCTGGTAATCCATCAGACTGTCCTTTGACATACGAAGCTCGTTTCCGATAGAGTCAAGTTGCTGATTGATGAAACTGATGATCTTTTCCGAACTTCTTCTTTGGATATCCTCGTCGTAGGTCATATAGGCATTTCCCACGGCATCCACTATGTCCCGGCACAACTGTGGGTTATTCCCACGAAAAGAGATCTGAATGGTCTTTGCTACAGGATCGAGAGGTGCGATGACCAGTGCGGACTGCATTCTATTCGCATAGGTCTGCAAACTGTTAAAAGTAAAATACAGCTCATTCTGTCGGGAATCATCTTCAAGTGATGCTGCATTTGTTGACTTTACAACGATATCAAAATCGCTGTTCTTCAAATGCTCATTCAAACGGCCGTCTATTCTTTTTGTCTTGCCATTGTGTTTGTAGAACAGACTTAATATCCCATCATTGAACTCAACATTGATCGGAACACCAATAAGTGATGAATCCTTTAGGATATAGGGCTGAACATTAAAACTGGATGAGTTATATTTTTCCTCCGTCAAGACCTGTCCTTTAGAGTAAAGACTCACATTGTAATTGATCTTACGTATCGCTCTTTCGAACATCAACTGTGAACGCATAAGCTCAATGGTTGCCGAAAGATCATTTTGCCTGATGTTGATGTTCTCAACGTTCAGGATCTCGCGTGCGTTATCCTGCTCCTCGATCTGCAATACCATCGAGGACTCATACATCGGTTTGGTATACCTGAGGTAAGTCCATGCGATACTGGCAAACAGCACAATCAGTACTGCCGGGATCCACCAGTTTCGCCTCAGCACGGTTTTCAGAATGCTGATATCGAACTCCTTATTGACTATAAACCCTTTCTTACTCATCGTTTACAAGGATCTAAAGATCGCGAAAAATGCGAGTGAAGTGGATAGAATGGATAAGATCGGTGCTGTTTCTTTGAGCAATTCTCTCGCCAACTCCGGATTTGGATCAATATAAATGTAATCGTTCCCCTGAACGATCATGTCAGCATACTTTAATCCCTCAATGGTGGAAAGATCGATCTTATACACTTTGCGTTCATCACCTTCCTTTCTCATCAACTTTATTGCTCTTGCCCTTCCCCTTTCAGGAATCCCTCCTGCCGAAGCAATGACCTCCATTAGAGTTGTATTGTTGTTGACAAGACTCACTACCCGTGCGTCACTACCTGTTCCCGGAAAGATGATCACGCGCTTATTCGTAATCCTTACCTGAACAAATGGATCTGCAAATTCTTTTGAAAAAAGGTACTCCAGAGTGTCTTCACATTGCTGGATAGTTAAGCCCAGCACCTTCACTTCTCCCAGCACAGGGAGTTCCGCAAAACCATTTTGCCTGACCACATATTCGAGCTGATTCGCACCACCTTGCGCACCCACATTTCCCATGCCACCAGTAACCGATGGCACCGCAGCCATCCTGTCAATAATGGTCTTTCCATCGTTGGTTGCCAAGGTAAACGTGAACTTGTCATCGACGGTGATAAGGTAATCCTCCTTTGGAAATAAAGGGATAGAATCAGAGTTGGCTTCCAATCCTTTGGGCTCTTTGAACATAAGATTACTGTTCACGCCACATCCGGTTAAGAACAAAAGGCTTAATAATACATATCCACCCGCCAATCCTCTCGACAAAAGAGACATCATTTTAATTTTTATTGAGTAGTTCTTTATAATATTCTTCCATATCCCGAACCAAACGCTCGTAATGGAATTTGTCTCTTACGAAGGGCCAGCCATTTTGTGACATAAATTCGCGTTTTTTTTCATTTTCGATCAGATCAAGCATCTTTTTCACATACTCTTCCAGATCTCCTTTCTGCACGACATAACCTGTCTCGCCTTCAAGGACTATATCCTTCACACCGCCCACGTCCGTTGATATCACTGGTATTCCGGACGCCTGAGCTTCGATCAGACTCACAGGTGTTCCTTCATTCAGGGAGGTCAGACACATAATATCCATTCCCGAATTAAACTCTGCGATATCTTTGATCCAAGAAGTCATAACGATCTTCTCACCATATAAGCCATTGATCCTATCCACACGTTCACGGATCTTAGCTCCTTCGGTGCCGTCACCCACAATGAAAACCTTGATTACCTGTTCAGTCATCCGCAGAACTAGTTCAACAGCATCGAGAAAAAAACCATGATCCTTAACGGGTACCAACCTTCCAACAATGGCAATAGCGACCTCGTTATCTTTCAAAGCGAAACGCTCGCGCACTTTTGACCTGGAATCCAACCTTCGCTCAGCAAAGCGACTTAGATCAAAGCCCAGGGGAATCACCTTTACATGATCTTCCTTGCAGATCCTGTGATCATGACTCAGTTCTTTCCTTTGAAGGTTGGAGATCGCAATGATCCCGGAAGATCTTTTCGCCAGACGGCGTTCGATCGTTTTGAAAATGTACGTCTTCGCTTTGCCAAAATAAGAATGGAACACATGTCCATGAAAAGTATGAACTACTACAGGGACTTTAGCTGAGAACGCTGCTCTTCTTCCCAGAGCTCCTGCCTTCGCTGCGTGAGTATGTACGATATCCGGCTGGAACTCTTCAATGATCTGTTTGATCCGTTTGTAGGCCTTACGATCTGAACTTAGGCCCGGATCCCGTTGCAACTCCTCGATCAAAAGAGGTTTAACACCATACTCTTCAGGAATGTGCAGAGAGTCTACTTCGCCTTCCTCCGGCAAACCTCCAATTAGGAGTGTTTCAAAATCATCAGAAAGAAAACGGGTTAGAAAAGTTGCATTATAGGTTGGACCACCCATATTGAAACGGTTAATGATCCTCAGAACCCTGATCTTTTTCTTCTCTTCCATGCAATCTTTCTCAGTGGCGCCGTTTTTGATAAGGCGGCAAAACATACAAATATACGAAGCCTATCCACTGATTATAATATGAATTGTTCAAAAAAATCCGGGATAAAGATCACATTAAAGCCATTATTAGAGAATTTTACCAAAAACAATGACATGAAGGCAGCGATCAACACCATTACTTTTCTCCTTTTAACACTCAGCCTCACTGCTCAAAACACGATTCAGGATGCCATCAACAAACTGAAAAACGATCCGGAGTTAGCCAATGCCTCTATCTCAATTCAGGTAAATGAAGCCGGAAATGGAAAACAAATTGCAGCTCTTCAACCCAATCTTTCCATCCCGAGTGCTTCAACAGCAAAATTATTTGCAACAGCGGCAGCCTTCGAAATTCTTGGGCCCGACTACCGCCCTCAAACACGGATCTATGCCGAAGGTCATCTTTCCGGTTCAACGCTCAATGGAAATCTACGCGTCCGTGGAGGAGGAGACATCACCCTTGGAAGCAGATTCTTTGCTGAGAACGGAGAACAAATTTCATTCTTGATCCAATGGGTTGATTCGATCAAAAAACGAGGAATAGAAGTCATTACAGGCGATATTGTAGCCGATGGTTCCGAATTTGGCTATGCCGGGGTTCCGGATGGTTGGAGCTGGAATGACATGGGGAACTATTACGGTGCGGGCCCATCAGGGATCAGTATTTATGACAATGCGCTGAACTATTATTTCAAAACAGGTTCGTCGCCTGGTCAGCCGGCTACATTTCTGGGAACTTTTCCTGAAGTAGAGGGATTATCTTTTCGAAACGGTATTACCGCAGAAAAAGTGAGTGGTGACAACAGCTACATCTATGGCTCACCCTTTTCAAATGATCGTTTCGGTGTTGGTTCTCTACCTTTGAACCATCCTCGTTTCGAGGTCAAAGGAAGTATTCCGGATTCTGAATATCAACTAGCCCTTGAACTATATCAAGCTCTTCAAAAAGCCGGAATAAAGATCCAGGGTAAAGCACAGGGTTATCGTCGAAGTGGCCTTACCGGAAAAACTGACTGGTCGAAAGGGTATACACTGCTTTTTAGCCATTATGGTCCGAAAGTTCAGGAGATCGCCACATTGACAAACATGAAAAGCATCAACCTTTTTGCTGAGGGATTGATCTGCCTAATCGGTTACAAGATCAGTGGAAAAGGAACGACCGAGGAAGGGCTTAGGCAACTGGAAGCTTTCCTCACGGGTAAAATGAACCTGAGCGGACTTTTTCTGAAAGACGGAAGTGGACTCTCACGCAGCAACGGAATCAGCGCTTCGCATTTTGTTGGACTACTGAATCTTATGTTCAATTCATCACGGTACGACAATTTTTTCGCAACACTTCCTGAAGCCGGAAAAAATGGTACGATCTCGTCATTGTGTAAAGGTCAGCCGGGAGAATGCCGGATCTTTGCAAAGAGCGGCACCATGAACAGAATTAAATCCTACGCTGGCTATGCCCACAGCAAGAGCGGGAAAAAGATCGTATTCGCAATAACAATCACCAATTTCAACTGCAGCAGCTCTGCCATTACAAGGAAAATGGAACAAGTACTGAATGCGATAGCCTTGTACTAGGGTGCGCGCTCACTCCTCGGCTCAGACTTAGGCTCCGCTCAGTCATCGCTCGGTGGCCGTTCTAGGGTTTCGGCCGCGGCGGACCTTGTTGTTCAAAAGTTCAAAAAATACTGATCACTAATTACTGATTTCTGATCACTCTATGTGACGTCCTGAAAAAAAGTAGACACTTTTAAAACAAGTGTTTATGAAAAGAA
>CAZQKN010000017.1:0-11743 GCA_964593935.1 uncultured Akkermansia sp.
GTAATTCGTAATTCGTAATTCGTAATTCGTAATTCGTAATTCGTAATTCGTAATTATTCTATTAAAGCCACTGGAACATCGCATCCAGATCGGATGGTTTCATCCATTGACCCATGCGACTTTTAAGCATTTCCTTAAGCTGCTCTTCGGTATACACCTCTTTGCTTTTGATCGTATAATTCAGCGTTTCCTTTGGCACGCTCATTACTTTGACTTCCTTCGCGAAATAAACAACGCTCCCGTCTTCAGTAGCCATACCGAGAATGGCTCCAGGTAATCCTTCAAAGCCCTCAGGACCGATCGAAGGAACAATGTCTACCGCATACCATGCGTATAATCGAGTTGAGTCATTCAATTCCCAGATCGCTCTCCTGCACTGGTATCCGGCAATATTACGTTTACTGTCTGTGATCTTCCATTGGCGTTCATCCATGGAATCCTTTACGATGGCTTCATTACCCCACAAGTCGAGAATGATGATCTTTTCACGTGAACTGATATTTTGATATACTGTGTTACGAGTCGTCAGGTACTTCATGAATCCTTGAGCAGCGGGATCATCACTTTCTATCGGTCTGAAAACACAGGTCGTATCATTGAAAAGCAATTCGAACTTTTCGTTACGGATCTTGTTCTCTTCGGTCAGAAAATTCTTCATGCGTGGGTTATCTCCCAAGCGCTTCATGAGATTCGTGCGACGTTCGAAAACGATCCTTCCAGAGGTGATCTGTGCAAAAGAAGCTCCAAACCCACCTATAAACAATAGGGCTAATCCCAGTTTTTTAATGCCATCCTTTGAAATCATCTTCTTTGGTTTTGCGGTTGTTGAATCGTAAAGTCACCTTCAAAAGGAAGTAACGTGAAATAATGGTTGTTCTGAAATCGGTGATACTGTTCCCATTTACAGTACGCTGTGCGTTGATGTTCTGATTAAGAATGTCATTTCCAACAATGGCAACAACCAAATTCTGAGTAGGAAGGAATTTCTTACTCAACTCGGCATTAAGAACGAACCACGACGTATTAAAGAATCCATCACCCGGTTGAGAGTTGATCTGGTAATCTCCGTCCGTACCAATCGTAAACCCTTTCGGTAAGCGCCAGATCACTCCAATGGAATAATTCTGAATACTGAACGGAGTGCTTGAAACGGTACTTAAAGAACTTTTCGGACTATTGTATGAATAACTACCATTCAGGGTGATCTCTAAAGAATCCCAGCGGAATTCGATCTCCATTTCCGGGTTAATGGCAATGTTGTCGGTGGTATTCTGCTCACCACCAACGAAGCTATTGAAGCGGTTGAATGATCCACTGAACGAAGGATTGAACTCGATCTTGCGATCAAGGATCGGGAAGCCAGCTCCTGCCCAGATGTTAGCATTAACATTTCCGTCGACATTAACTGTTTTCGCAATTGTACGTCCAAACTGATCGAAATCGGTCTGGGTGGCAAAAGCATTCTGAATTACACTTACGGAACCTCCCGACCAAACGTACTTACCTGTAAGAGCATTCCAGGTGTTGAAGTTTACGAAAACATTGTGCACATAATTGGGTACCAGATCAGGGTTACCAATTCTTATTCTGTTAGGGTTCGTATTATCAGGTATCGGTTGAAGGTCATTGATCGATGGCTGCTGAGAGCTGGTGTTGTAATTGATCGAGAAACGCTTACTTACACTCGGTTTGAACTCATATCGGAATTTAGGCAGGAAGTTGTTGATGTTCTGATTTACCACAGAATCAGTTGCTAAATTGATGTTGTCAATATTGATGTTTCTCACAAAAGCTCCACCACTGATCGTGTGCTTACCGCTTTCATAGATCAGCTCTGCTCCTCCTCTATGCTGAACACGGTTGTTGTCAAAGTTGTTCGTAAGATCCTGTCGCAAAGCTGTGTATTGCCCGTTCGCAGCGTCATATGTCTTTCTGTCCTGATTGGAAAAACCGTATTCGTAGAGGTAATTCACATTAACACGAAGTTTCTTGGACAAGGGTTCAAAATAAGAAACCGTTCCATAATGTGTAGTCGAGGAATTATTGTTTAGCTTCTGTTGATCAATCGTATCGTTGAATGCGGACAAATAAGATTCCGTGTAAGTCTTTAACTGACCTTCTGAATTATTATCTGTTTTGTTGATATCGTATCGCACTTCCAATTCACGTCTTTTTTTCTTGAATTTTCGGTACATACGCGCCATTCCATTGATCGTTAATCCTTCAGAATCATTGTTGTTTCTGATATCTGTTGCAAGAGACTGGAATCCGGTCTCACCAATAAATTGAGAAATATCCGTGTTTTCTGAAATACCCTGATCCAGTCTGACAGATGGTCTGAACTCTATCAATGTCAAAGAATCAATCTGACTCTTAACAGTCAAATTAATGCTGTGTGCTTCATTTCTGGTAAAGTTTCTGGTAGAATCCTCTGTGAAATAGGTTGTATCAGGAAGGAAGTATTGTGATCGGCTCGAAGAGCGCGTATCCAGTTGATCATTGTAATAGGAGTAATTGAAAAGGAGATCGGTATTCTGCTTCTTCCCAAATTTGTCTGAATAATAGATACCTGCTTTCAGGGTTTGCGGAACTCCACTTGTGTTACTTCCATTGTCTTCCCAGAAGTTTCTTCCTCCGGAAGATTCATTAGACAAACCAAATTTATTAAGGTCACCTCTACCAAAATTGGATCGTGGTGTATTCGACCCTAAAGCAAAAACAGAGATTTTCTGTTTACTGTTAAACTTGTTGAATAATAACTCTCCTTCGTAAAATGGACGTGTCCCGAAATAGGTATCAGGCAAAGGAGTCAAGGCCAGATCGGATGCACCGGATACCCTTCCAAAGTAACCTTTTTTCGCATCATCTTTGAGTTTCAGATCAAGCACCTTGATCTTTTGGTCGGATCCCCCAATGGTTTCGTTGTCGGTCTTTTCATACACCTGCACCTGTTCAATTCCATCTGCTCCAAGATTTTTAGTAGCAATAGTTGGATCAGTACCGAAGAACTCGTCACCATCTACCAGTACCTTGTTGATCTCCTGCCCTTGAGAAGTGATCTTTCCATCTTTGTCAACAGAGATCCCCGGTAGTTTTTTCAGTAGGTCTTCCACGACAGCGCCGTCTGCCACTTTGAACGAATCAGCTACATATACTAAGGTGTCTCCTTTGTAATATATCGGATTCTTATTCGCATAGATCACAACCTCCTCAAGTTCCTGCGATTTAGTGTTCATCCTGATCGAAGGGATGTTCAGTTCGTAATTATCCGAATGACCAAAAATGAAATACGATTTATCGTCATAACCCGGTGCCGATATCACCAATGTGAAGGTATCTATCTGGAAACCCTTCAATTCAAATGAACCATCAGCCGCCGTTCGCGTGTGCTTCAATAAAAGAGAATCCTTTATCCTCACAGCCATCACAGAGGCCTTTGGCAACGGTTTTGTCCCGGAAGTATCCTGCACTGCGCCGTTTATCTTCATTTCCTGTCCAAGAACAGTTCCTGAAACCAAGAGAAATAAGATGATCAACGATTTGAAAAGTATCTTTACCATATGTTTAGACTAAGTCACTGCAAGTTTAAACATATCTTTCCGCTAAAGGTTTCAAAAAATGTCAAACGGAAATCTCCAAAGATGAAGGGTCAATATAGTTTAAAAGATCATTTCTGCTTCAAAAACCTTTTCATTCGGATCTCTTCACCCGTATTAAGAACAACATAATAGGATCCAGGTCTGAGGTCGCTCACATTGAACTCAATGTTGGATGCACCGCTTTCAACGAATGAAAAACGGTACTCGGAACCGCGATTGTTGGTGACAGAAACACTTGAAAGGGTGTCTAACTCCCCTTCAACAGAGATCGTAACCAGGCCTTTTTCCTCATCATAGCGGACTCTAAATCGGGTTTCTTCTACGCTTGCAGTATCTGATTCTCTTACCGGTTCATTGTTGAACGATTTACTGTTCGACTCAAAAGTGAAGGAGAAGAGCAACAAGGACAAGAATACGGTCAAAACAGAATTTAAATAACTTCTTTTCATGATCTTACATTTTAATTGAACAATCTGAATTCGATCGTCTGTTTGACCAGTGAAAACTTGAAAAGTTACTGCAGCATGCGAACTTTTGGACAAGTGGTATGTTTGCCTGTCCAAAGGTTCACCTGGTGTGTTCACCGGTGTTCCAGACGATCTCGTCTGCGAATACTAGCTGCGCGCGGCTGTTATTTTTCGACGGTGCAAAGTTGCAATGATTTTTTGGCCTCTTTAACCGTTGAAGACTGATTTAAAAGAATGATAACCTGATTAAGATGAACTTAATCTATCGTTACAATTGAATTTACGGTATCAGGATTTTCTCTTCTGTTTGCTGCTTTCCTTGATCTTTAGTGATAGCAAAACCTGAAATTCAAAATCACGCTCATCTATCATGCGTTCAAAACTCAGTTCAAGAGGAGTTCCAACATAGCCCCTTTCGTCCATGTAAAGCTTCAATATATCACCCTCACGATGCTGTACAGCAACTGAAGAGGTATAACCGATCTCTTCGTTTTCGCCAACAATAACAAAGTCCATCTCGCCATTGCTTGCGAATCCTTGAAAAGTTGTAACAAAGGGTCCCTCTTGATTAAGGATCTGCATAGCTTTCTTGATTGAGCAGTCTTCAGCATTCACCGGTTTGTAAACTGCTGTTTCCAGATCAACCTCATACTCTGCCTCTCTTTCCTTGGCAAAAACAGGTTTTTCCTTTACATCATATACTGTGTATCGCTCTACGAAAACCGGCTCTTTGCGTTTTGAATCGTAATAGGTCTGAATCGTTGCGATCTTCTTGCCATTCTCAATGTAAAAAGAGATGGAACCGTACTCTTGTGTTTTACTGTCCATATAACGATGGATCAATTTAACGATCTCTTCGTTTTCATTCAAAAAAGCCGTTGCCTCATCAGTTGATCCGTTGGTATGGGTATAGATCAAACTGTTTACCGGAGTCCATTTACTCATGTCATCACGTTCGGCGATCTTCGTCTCCAATTCTGCCTGGCCTTCAAAAACCGGAACTTCAGTAGATGTTGTGACTTTATCGTTTTCCTTTTCCTGACCCTGGCCACAGGCGAACAAAACAAGTGATGTGCAGGCAACAATAAAAATGTGGGAGATGGTTTTCATAAGCTGTTTTTTCTTCAAAATGTCATGAACAGTAAAAGTAACAAGTTTTGATCGCAACAAAGGTGAAATCATCCATGTCTAAGCAAAAAAACGGGAGACTTCCCCCGTTCTTTCAGTAGCTCCGACGGGAATCGAACCCATATCTAGCGTTTAGGAAACGCTTGTTCTATCCGTTGAACTACGGAGCCAATGTTGCAAAGGTAAAAATCGAAGAGAAATCTTCAAATCAATCATTTCATGGATATAAAAAGTTGATTTAAACTGCTGATTTCTTGATGCCAATATAAAAGAAATAAATTTTTCTTGCATACAGCCTAAAGAATAACTATCTTTGCATCGCATTTGAATCAAACCATTCATTTGATATTAGTGCGGGGTGGAGCAGTTGGTAGCTCGTCGGGCTCATAACCCGAAGGTCGCACGTTCGAGTCGTGTCCCCGCTACAAGGAAAAGCCAGTCAAAATTTGACTGGCTTTTTGCATTTCCAAAAGCGCTGAAAGTTCACTTTCAAAAGGGGATAGGAATGTAAAAAGTAAGAACGCGAAGCGGTCTGGCTTTTCCTTGTTTAGCACCCAATTTACGTCCATCCGAAATGAAATGGAGGATAATCGTGTCCCCGCTACTAGAGAAAGAAAGTCATCAGAAATGGTGACTTTTTTTGTTTTACATTTGTCCTAAACCTAAACTTATATTGAAATCAAAGAAGAATTTAATTTGTATCTATTAGGTTCGATAAGTCCGTTTTTAGAAACGAATTTTCTAACAATAAAACACCTTTAAAATAAGTTGTAATTTTGAATAAAGTTGACAAATATCAGTTACCTTACTTTAGCGGTAATTTCCTACCTTTCACCAGCTTTTTTATCAAACCAAATATTAATCTCATGTGCAATTCGGGTTGGTTGGTCCTCCTGAATAAAATGTTTTCCCCTACCTATATAAGCATCGGCATAATTTTTAAAATTCGCTCGAGCATATTCAACGGCCTCTCTATTTAATAACCATCCCGGATATGCGTAAAGTAACAATATCGGAATATTGGTTTGATTCAATTTTTCGGTATACCAATTTTGTAATGCCATTTCATCATCAGGAGATTGACTGATACCTTTATTCGTAAAACTTGTTGGTCCAGTTCCTTCTGACATGACCCTTCTTCTTTGCTTGTTCTCAAAAGGCTCGATGTAATTCTTCATTTCTTCCTTAGACAACCTTCGTTTGGTAAGCATCTTCATGCTTGTTTTTAAAAGAATGTCTTTTTCAATCATCCATTTTTGCTTAGACTTTTCACTTTTCTGTACCATGGCAAACATCTTTTTTTGAATCCAAGGGAGATTTCTGTACCAATGTTCAGCTGGTAAAATAACTGCTTCGACAAGGGTTATGGAGTTAGTTCTCGATTCATTCTTCATAGCATAATACAAGCCGAACATGGATCCTATATCATTTACTACAAGATTTACTTTTGGAATTTTTAAACTATCAAGAAAACCACCTATTAAATTAACCTGTCTCAAAAAAGAGAAATCATCATTTGTGGGCATGGACGACTTACCATACCCTATAAAATCCAAAGCTATCGACCTTTTATTATCAGGCATTTCTTTTATTACATTTCTCCAGAGATATGAGGAAGTTGGTATTCCGTGAAGAAATAAAAATACCTCGCCTTCACCTTTTTCATAGTAATGTATTGAATCATTATTTACCACTATAAATTGGCTTTCATAAAGAATTTCATTGCTTAGATTCTTTTCAGGATTCAATTTTTTAGATGGATACAGTTCATTTTGAGCAGTCAAATAGATTGGATGTGCAAACATTATGACAATTGTCACGAGTTGAGTTAAAAAACTTATTTTGATATTTTTCATTTTAAAATTCTTAAGATTACTTTTGCAAAGTTAGTTACTTAAAGTAAGTTGATAAATATGTTACCATGAAGAAAGCAAGTAACCGAAAAGAAACTATTGTTGATCATCAACAAGTTGAAATCAAAAAAAAGTTGGAAAAAATTTTCGAATACGATCCTTTAGTACCAATTAAAACTTGTCCAATAAGGGATATATTATCAGTAGCATCTGATAAATGGAGTATTTTGATTGTTTTATTTATCGGTGGAAATAAAATCTTAAGATTTGGTGATTTAAAGAGTTTAATACACGGGATTTCTGCCAAAGTATTGACTGAAAGACTAAGAAGTTTAGAAAAGGATGGCTATCTGAGAAGACTGGTTTTTCCCGAAGTTCCAATACGGGTGGAATACCAACTCACAGCATTTGGTTTAAGATATCTTGACAAGCTAATCGTGCTATCGGAATGGATAAAAGATGAAATGGATGTTGTAATTCAATCAAGAAAGGATTATGACGAAACTAGGAAATAAATAAATTCAAAGCACAGAAAAAAGAAGACTAAACCATTAAGAACAAGTAGTTATCAATTTGTGGCGAGGAGGTAAATCGAATACCTGAACTTTATTATGGTTATTAGAAACCATAGAGAGTATTTGTGTTAAGAAAAACGGAATTTGTGTTAATGTTTCAAATTCCAATTTATCATTTTTGTTAAAAGAATTTAATGGATAAAAATACCATACATATAAAATCCATAAGCCAGTTACTTCAAGGTTCTGGATTAGGCACGCCTTCCCATCCTTTAATAGCAATTATTGATGCCGCTGAAATAACTTTTGGGGAAGAAATGCTTGGTCTTAGAATTTCTTCAGACTTATATAGCATTGCATTGAAAGATGCATCATGTGGACTTGATTATGGCAGAAATTCGTGTGACTTCAGCGAAGGCGTGCTTTTTTTCACTGCCCCCAATCAGGTGTATACAGTTACAAAAGTTCAGAAGTTAAATGAGGTGAAGGGTTGGATGCTTTACTTTCATCCCGATCTAATCCGAAACACGAAATTAGGTGATCAAATTGACGACTATAATTTTTTTAATTATGAGGTCAATGAAGCACTTCATTTATCAGATAAAGAACAAACCATTATATGTGATTTAGTGAGATTAATTGAAAATGAAATTAATGAACGAATCGATAATCATAGTCAACAGGTTTTAGTTGCAAATATTGAATTGATATTGAGTTATTCTCAAAGATTCTATAATAGACAATTCAATACCAGAGCTGCTCAAAATTCTGATATCGTTTCAAAGGTGGAATCCCTTTTGAAAGACTATTACAAATCCAACAAACTAATTGAAACTGGTCAGCCAACAATTAAATATTTAGCAGATAATTGTTGTTTATCACCAAATTATCTTAGTGATTTGCTGAGTAAAGAAACTGGAAAATCTGCAAAAGAACACATAAATGATTTTTTAGTAAATAAAGCCAAGCATCTTCTTTTGAGCAAAGATGAAACAATAAATGAAATCGCTTATTCTTTAGGCTTTAATTACCCACATTATTTTAGTCGCCTTTTCAAAAAGAAAACAGGCAAATCCCCACAAGAATTTCGTCAACTGAATTAAAAAAAGGAAATTATTAGCTTTTTTTTGATTCCGTATTTTGTGTTAATTCTTCCGTTGTTCGTGTTAATCGAACAATTTATGCTGCGCTAATTTTGATTTAAATATTAAACAATATAAAATCAAATTTATGTCAAAAACAGCACTAATAACGGGAGCAAGCAGTGGAATAGGTAAAGAGTTAGCAACAATTCACGCAGAAAAAGGTGGTAATCTAATCTTGGTAGCCCGAAGATTAAATGAGCTAAACGATTTAAAAACCAAATTAGAAAAAAAACATGGTGTACAAGTCAGCATAATTGCAAAAGACTTGAGTAAAGTAGGATCAGCTAAAGAATTGTTTAATGAAGTAGATTATTTAGGTTTTCAAGTAGATTATTTGATGAATAATGCCGGGTTTGGGTTGAGAGGGAAGTTCCATGAGTTGCCTTTAGATCGTCAATCTGAAATGATAAATCTTAACATGGTTTCACTTACTGAGTTAATGTATCTTTTCTTACCAGGAATGATTGCCCGCAATAGTGGTAAAATTCTAAATACATCTTCGACGGCCAGTTTGATGCCCGGTCCTTTGCAGGCAGTGTATTATGCTTCAAAGGCTTATGTGTCTTTTTTAAGTAACGCAGTGGCAGAGGAACTTTATGATACCAATATTACAGTAACAGCGTTACTACCTGGTGCTACTGACACTGAGTTTGCTAAGACATCAGGTATGGATAAAACGTCATTATTCAATAACCCAGTATCTGCAAAAAGTGTTGCGGCAGATGGCTACAATGCTATGATAGAAGGAAAATTAGAAGTTACTTCTGGATTGCCAGGGTCACAAAAAATAATGATGTCGCTTTTGCCATTCTTTCCCAAAAAAATGCTTCTTAAGCAAACAAGACAAATGCAAGAAGTAAAATAACAACGATAAACAAAATAATATGGAAAACAAAAATATTCAAACAGCTTTTGATGCTGTGAAAAATCTTGATTTGAGCGGTAAAGTCTTTTTAGTAACGGGTGGGTATTCTGGACTTGGGGCAGCATCTGTTGAGGCATTATTGAAAGCGAAAGGACAAGTAATTATTGTAGGAAGAAACAAGTCTTTACAAGAGAAGTTTGTCCAAAAATTGCTTACTAATAAATCCTTGGGCGTTTCATCTGACCAAATAGATGCTGACCATACCATGGATTTAGGTGATTTAGCATCTGTAAGTAAATTCGCAAAATATATAGATGGGAAATACGGGAAAATTGATGTGTTGTTAAACAATGCAGGTGTGATGCGCACCCCTCCCGGTAAAACAAAAGATGGTTTTGAAATTCAGATGGGTACCAATGTTATTGGTCATTTTCTTCTTGCTAAAATTCTTGCGAATAAAACAAAAAGACAAGTTTGGCTTTCATCAGATGCACACACCTTAATTGATCAATATCCTGGGAAACAAAGTATTGAAAATTCCCCTCATATAGATATTGATGCTATTTCTAAAGTTGATTTGAAAAATTATAATTCATGGAGGAGATACCAGCAATCTAAATTAGGTGATATTTTATTGTCGAAACAATTCATAAAAGAATTCCCGCATATTAAAAGTTATGCTGTTCATCCGGGGGTTGTTCAAACCAATTTGTCAAAACATTTTACAGTTTGGAATATGTTAAAGACTTTACCAAAAATTATTACTGGTCAAATAAAAATGAAAAAACCTGAATCTGGTGCTTCTACTCAGGTTTATTGCTCAGTTGCTCCTGATAGTGTTTTGGAAAATGGTGCCTATTATGCCAACTGTAGTGTAGAACCTTCATCAAAAGGATCCCATAATGAAGCAGATGCTAAGAAATTATATGATTATTGCAATGAAGCAACTAAATCATTCCAATAAAAGTCAATATTAAATAAGAACTTGATTGAACAAAACCTCCGATTTAAGTTCATTAATTTTATTACCAATGAAAAATATATTTTTTGTTATTTCGACACTCCTGCTTTTAGTACTAACCCCTTTTTTAGGAACATCACAAACCGCTTGTGTTACATTTAAGTCAATTGTTGCAACTTTTAACGCTGCTTCTAATCAGATCATAGCAAGTGAATCTGACATATCCCTTCGTTTTATTGACGGGTTTCAAGGACCTGCTTTTTCAGAGGTTACTATTGGCCCGCTCAATGCTTGGACAGGAATTTATGGCAATGATAATTTTAGTGGAAGTAAAATACAGTGGGCCTATGCAACAACGAATGTTCTATTTAATGGTTTGCCCAGTGGGTTCAAAACCATCACATTTGATTATAATTCATATGGTGAAAAAATAATCATGGAGGACATTCAAGTCTGGTCACAAGGGACGTATAATTTAACTTATGATACAACATCGTTAGTCAATGGCGGGATTGTGACAATTACAGGTTATGTTGATTCTATTGGAATTGGTGCTTCCTTTCACAATGATTATGTAGTTGATAATATCTGTGTTGAAACAAATTCAGCCAGTTTGAATGAGAAATCCTCGTCTTCTTTTTCCATCTATCCGAACCCAGCGAGCGAACAATTAACACTTAAGAACATTGAATTACTTCACGGAAGAACTTATTTAGTCTCCGACCAAATAGGCAGAATAGTGATCAGAGGAAGACTTGATATAACGTCATCATCGCTTTCCATAACCGATTTACCAAATGGTTTCTATACCTTTGAAATTGAAGGACATGGTAATAGTACGTTCATAGTTCAAAAAAATTAATCCTCACAATTTCTCTTTAGCTTTTCCATGGTAAATTGAACTTCAATTTGTCCTAACCCCTCCCAAATCAGGTTCGATAATTCGATACTCCTCTCTACCAAGAATAGAAAGTCGTCAGTATTGACGGCTTTTTTTGTTTTCGGTCTCACCAGTACCCATGTAAAGGATCAAGGGGGGATCAAGTCAAAAAGTTGGGGACTAGGCATAAATTTGCCTTAATCTGAAAAGAAAAAATCCACGTTTCTTTAGCCTCCTATGAGATCCTGATAATCGAGATTTCCCATAAGTACGTACAACTACGTATTTCACTGTCTGCAGCTCCACCTATTTTGATTTCTATCTCTTTCC